>NZ_CP046566.1:3052348-4372196 GCF_009740285.1 Phnomibacter ginsenosidimutans | reverse complement strand
TTTTATTTCGTTGGCCTTAACAATTTGAGGCCGCCAGTTTGGCCAATGCCCGTTAAGTTTGAAAGGTGAAGTTTTTGTACATCGCCTCGCTGCTACTGCTCCCTGCTTTGTGCCAAAGTCAGGCCACCGCTTTGTTGTTGAAAAAGAACAACAAAACCGTTCAGCGCTACTACCCTGGCCGTACCATTTCTTTTTTTACTACAGATAAAATGCCTGTGAATGGCCGGCTCGACAGCCTGGTGCGGGATTCCTTGTTCCTCACATATTTTCAACTGGTGCGGGTGCCTACACCTTGGGGCACATTTCGCATGGATACAGCAGGCCGTTACCCCATAGCTTTTAGTATGGCCAATGTGGGCGCATTGCCCCGCAAAAGAAACCGCTGGTTTGAAGGCGTACTCATGACAGGTGGGCTTGGCTACACGGCGCTTAATTTGGTGAATACCGTTCGGGAAAAGATCCACCCTTTGGCAAAGACAATATTGCCAACATCATTGGTGGCCTTGGTACCGCAGCAGTTGGCTACACCATTGCCAAACTCAAAAAAAGCAGCTATACGCTGGGCAAAAACTACCGTCTTTCGGTGGTAGAGTAAATGCCGCTACACAGCAATTGGTTCTTGTGCCTTATTTTTCCAGCCATGAAAAAATTTTGGAAACGGCTGAAACGTACCGTGCTTGTATTGGTGATAGCACAGTTTGTGTACATTCTCTATATCTGGGTATTTCCGCCACCCGTTACACTAACGCAAATAGGCAGCTTGCTCGGTGGCCACGGCCTCAGCAAAGACTGGGTGTCGTACGATGCCATTAGCCCCAATGCGAAGCTGGCGGTAATGGCTGCCGAAGACCAGTTGTTTCCCGACCACAGCGGTTTCGACTGGAAGAGCATTGAAAAGGCATTGGCCTACAACAAAAAGAAACCTGGCCGCATCAGAGGTGGTAGCACCATTAGCCAGCAGGTAGCCAAAAACGTGTTTTTGTGGCAGGGCCGCAGTTGGGTACGCAAGGGCCTCGAAGTGTATTTCACGTTTATGATAGAAACGCTGTACAGCAAGCAGCGCATTTTAGAACTCTACCTCAACGTAGCCGAAATGGGCGAAGGCGTGTTTGGTATAGAAGCGGCGGCGCAACGCTATTATGGCAAACCCGCTTCGGCACTGACCCGGCAGCAGGCTGCACAAATAGCTGCTTGTTTGCGTAACCCAAAACTGTACACGGTAAAACCGCTTAGCAAATTTGTGAGCCGCCATAGTGGTTGGGTGCTGCGCCAAATGAGCAACATCGATGGCGACCCTGATATTCAACGGGTGATAGCCGCAAGCAAGTAGTCCTTACTTTTGAAGATGCGGTGCAGGAAATATGCCGGAGTTTTATGGCTGTCGATACTATGGCTGATGCAAGCTTGCACAGGCAGCCAGTATGTTGTAGGCAAAAAATACAGCCCTGCACAAATGCAAGCAGATGCACAACTGCTTTGGCAAACCTACCGGCAGGTGCATCCATCGTACAACTGGTACACTCCCGCCGATACAGTGGATGCCCGCTTTCAACAACTCATCCGTTCCCTCACAGATAGTCTTCCTGAACCTGAGTTCAGGCTTCGATTGGCCTATGCCACAGCAGACATTCGCTGCGGGCACACTTCCATCATGTCGCCCAAAAGCATCAGCAAAGCGCTGAACAACCGGCCCGGTGCCAGCTTTCCCTTGCAGGTAAAAGTGTGGGGCGACAGCATGATTGTAACAGACAACACCGGCCCTAACCGCGACAGTGTAAAACGAGGTGTGGCCATTACCCATATTGACAGTGTTCCCGTGCAAACACTCATTCGCCAAATGGAAGCATACATATCAGTTGATGGTACTACCCAACGCTATGCCGATGCCATTTTAAGTGCCAGCTTTCCCAGCCGCTTTCGCTGGATGTATGGTTTGAAACCTATGTACAACATTCAGTACGTAGACAGTGCCGGAAAAACACAAACGGCTAAAGTGGGTTTACAAATGCCCCGCATGCCCGATAGCAACCGCAACAAAGTGGTGAGAGTCCCAGCTCCTCGTCCGCAGCCCGATGGCATCAAGCGTCACGCATTTGGATTTATGCGTATGGATACAGCACGGCAATATGCCTATTTGCGCATCAGCAGTTTTAGTGGCAATGGTTTTAAAAAATTTGTCCGTCGCAGCTTTCGCAGCATTGCGAAGCAAGAGATGCAACATGTGGTAGTAGACATCCGCGACAATGGTGGTGGCAAAATTTCGAACAGCGTCATGCTGGCCAGATACCTGTCCGATACCTCTTTTCGTATAGCCGATTCAGTAAGTGCTGTAGGCTTTGATTTTCCCAAACCAGCTGCTGTGCAAGTGCATTGGTTTTACAAACTCTTTGGTTGGGTAATAGCGCCATACAAAGCCGATGGCAGAAGGCACATGGGCTTGATGGAAAGAAAATTATACGAGCCCAAACGCTACAATCATTTTGATGGCCAACTGTATGTACTCATGAATGGTCGCAGTTTCTCTGCATCTATCTTGTTTTTGCAACACCTTGCCGACAGGCCACAAACCGTACGCATAGGTGAAGAAACTGGTGGCGGTGCCCGTGGCAACAGCGCCGTAATGACGCCCGACATTACCTTGCCCAACACCCGCATCAGGGCAAGGCTGCCGCTGTTTCGCATCATCACCCATGCCACCCTGCCCGATAACGGACGTGGAGTGATGCCCGACATTGAAGTGTTACCTAACAGCAGCGATATTCGCTACCGAAGAGATGCTGCAATGCAAAAAGCATTGGAGTTGATGACGCAGTAATGCTTTTCTAAAATCCATATTGCTTCACCAGGTTCCAATCATCATCCACTTCTATCAATGCCGCTTTTTTGCCTACGGCAATGCTACCAAAATCATCAGTGATTTGTAACAAGCCTGGTCGGATACAAACTCGCCATACGAATGCTTTCATCCGGCGTCAATCCAATATTCGTGATGCCATTGCGTACCGCCTGCAGCATACTAATGGCAGAACCACTGAGTGTGCCATTGGGCAAGGCATAATGGTCACCATTAAGTACATGCTGATACGGTCCTTCATGACAATCCGTTACGGCATCGGTGATGAAAAATAGCCTTTCGCCCATGAGTTGCTTGGCCATGCGTATCATACCATAGTCTACATGTATGCCATCCGGAATAACGGATGCCATCAGGTTTGCATCTTCAAACACTGCCAGCGGTATGCCAGGGTTGCGGTGGTGCAAGGGCGTCATAGCATTAAACAAATGCGTTACGGTTTGTACACCACGCCTGCTAAACTGTTGGGCTTGTGTATAGCTGGCATTGCTGTGCCCAGCAGAAATAATCACACCTGCATCTTGTAGCATGTGCAGCACTTCATTGCTGCAACATTCGGGTGCTACCGTAATCATTTTCAAACACCCATCTGCTGCTTCCAGTATCTCAGCTATTTGTTGCACGGTGGGCACCGTTACCCATTCGGCTACATGGGCTCCCCGTTTTTCTACATGAATGAAAGGGCCTTCCAAATGCAGGCCCAGTATGCCTTCGCCGCCTTTAGCCATGTAGGTTTTAACGGCTTTCGCACTTTCCAATATGACTTCCATGTGAAAAGTAGGAATGGTAGCCAAACAAGCCGCAGTACCGCCTTTGCGGTTGGCCGCTGCCAGTAAGCTCAGGCTTTCCTCATCGGGGTACTGTGCAAACAAGCGACCACCACCACCATAGATTTGTGCATCTATCAATGCGGGCAACAAACGATGCCCGTGGCAATTATGCTGCGGCACATCGGCAGATGGTTGTTCAGTAGTTACGGCTACAATACGATCATCGGCAACGCATACATGTGCATTGCTCAACCATTCGGTACCCGTAAAAATTTGTGCGTTGGTCAGCCAGTGTTGCATGAGGACAAATGTTGTGCTCAAATGTACAACAGTAGCTGTAGCCACTATCGCCAATCGCCGTACAATACAAATGCACCCCAGTAAAACGGATGCTCAAAGCCGGGTGTAGCACTCAATGTAGCCTGTGCTTTGCGCAGGGCTTCCTGTTTATCCATGGTTTGCAAATTCTTATAAAATGCCTGCATCAAAATGTTGGTAGCGTCATCATCTACCGCCCACAAACTGGCTACCACACTGCGTACACTGCTTACCAGGAATGCATTGGCCGGCGAAATATACCAGCCCTTTTTCAGTTCCTGGTTCACCGCTGTTTCGCAGGCACTCAAAGTCACCAATTCGCAACCGTTAATACTTAGTGATTTGATTTCATCAATGCGCAATTCTCCATCTTCACCACCATCTTGTACATTGGCCATTTTGAGGTAAGAGCTGCTGAAATCGGTGTAGTTGAGCACACCGTGTGTAGCAAAATGGATGTACTTGGTTTGCTCCAAACTCTGTTTGGCTTTTGATTCGGTAGCGTAGTCTTGCAAGAAAATATTGGTAGTGTTCAGCATTTTGCCAATGGCTTCAACTTCTTTGCCCGCACTGTTCAGGCTTTTATCGGGGTTGCCAAAACCGGTGAATGAAGCAAGGCTTTTATCCTTTCGACCCGCCTTTAAAAACACCGTGAGTTTGTTGGTGTAAAACACGCCATGATCTTCGATGAGGTACCGCACATGGCCATCATTCAATTTTTTACCGATGCACTGAAATGGCAGGTTACTGAGCTTACCATTGGGAATAATGCACAGCGATTTGTAATTGCTGATGTCTGCTTCAATTGGTGCAATCAACAACTGATACAATGCATCGCTTTGCTCTGCAAATGGTTTGGCATTAGCCGGTGGTGTCAGCTTTTTCTTGATGGTGCTACGCAGTACCAATGGCTTGCCGCTGGCGGTTTTGGCAGGATTACTCAGGGTAGCAATGTATTGGTCTACCATGGGTTCGAGGTCAGCAGTCAGCTGCTGTTCTTTTACCGCAATTTTTTTGTTGGTCGCTGTAAAAATGAGCAGCTGTCTGCCATTGAGCAAGTACAACACAATGGCTACATCGTCCGGTATATTTTCTTTGATGTCTTTGAAATCTTCGGGGTTCACATTCTTTGAAAAATAGCCATCGATATCGGGATAGGTTTTTACCAAATCGGTTACATAGTTCAGGTATTCTTTTTCCAAAATTTCACGGGTTTGCTGCAGTGTTTTCAGCTGCGCAGCATTGTTACCCTTTGCATCGGCCTGTAATTGCTGAATACTCTTGTCGATCCAGCTCCTTTTTTGTTGCAGGTCGAGCAGTTTTTGTAAGGCTGCAGCTTTATCGGCATTGCTGGCATCCGCACTCAGCGAACCCAACAAATCTTTCACTGCTTCCTGTTGTGTTTTTTGTGCAAATGCCCAGGCTTCTTCTGTAGCACCGGTGGCGGTGAGTGCCGAAATCAATCGGGTGTACAATTCAGGTTTCTTACCACTCGACTGATAGGTTTTGCGGGCATCTTCTCCACCAAAAATATTGCTGCTGTTTTTATCAATCAGGTCGGCCGCTTTTTTGAAAGCTGCAATGGCATTGGAAAAATCTTTTTGGGCATAGTAATGTTCTCCCAATTCATAGTAGGCTTCCCATCCAATGGTCAGCATGCTGTATTTTTCGCTCAAAGCAGTGGCTTGCTGCAGGTATTGTAACGCTTTTGCATTGTTGCTGCCTCTGTTGAGCACACCCAGCAGCATCAGCGCTTCTGCCTGCGAATCGGGTATGCCATTTTTGTTGGCATCGTCGTACGCCGCTTGTGCCATCGGCAATGCTTTATCGGGCTGCTGCTCAATAATATAAATGCGGCTCATGGTCATGGCCATGCTACCACTCAGACGGTACAATTGTTCTTTGCGGGCAATGGGATACAGCGGTTGCAAAATGGCCAGTGCCGAATCGTTTCGCTTGAGGTACATGTAGCACTCTGCCATATTGGCTCTGGAGCGGATGCTGCTTTCATCATCGCTTTTGTAGGGCCGCAACTGCAATGCTTTGCTGAAATAGGTAATGGCGGTTTGATAAGCCCCCTGATGTGTGTACACTACGCCAGTATTGTTGGCAACAATAGAGCGGTCCCATTCATTTTTTCAATGCTGTAAATAGAATCGGCCAAAGCAAAACTGCGAATGCTGGCTTCATAATTGCCCATGCCCATGTGTTGCAATGCTTTACTACCGAGCACAGCTGCCCGGCTGTTGTTGTTGCCCGATAAGGCATATACTCGTTCAGCACTATCGCTCAGCGCCAACCCTTCGGTATAGCGGGCCTGTAAGGTGTATTGAAATGCCAGGGCAATCAATGCATCGCCCTGCTCTAATGAGTAGCCCGATTTGGCAGCTTGTGCAATCACCGCTTTGTTGATGATGGCTGCACTATCGGCCTTGCCACTCGATACCATGAGGCTGGCCAGCCGCAACTGCGAACGCAAGTATTTGGGCTTGTCTAGCGTGTCATAAATCTGCGAAGCTTTACGATAATAATAAAAAGCATCTGCTACTTTCAAACGGCTTTCTGCCAAGCCGCCAATGTTTTCATAACACTTGGCTTCCATAGCAGGATCTTTGGTAGCCAATGCCAGTGGCAGCGCTTCTTGCATCCATTTTTCTGCTGCAGTAAAATCATTTCTTCTGCCGGCTAATGCGCCAAGATTAATCATACTGTACAGCTGATTTACCCGGTCGTTTACAACCTTTGATTCTTGCAGGCAGGCAGTATAATATTTTTCTGAAGCTACCGAATCAATGGTCCATGTAACGGAGCCCAGCTTGCTGAGTGCATCTATGTATCCCGACTTGCTTTGCAACCGCTTCAATACATCGGCGGCCTGTTCGTAGTACACTCTTGCCTTTCTGAAGTCTTTATCATTTTCGTACACCTGGCCAAGATTCAGCAGGTTTTGTGCTTGCTGCGATGTATCGCCAATGGCGGCATAAAAATGGGCCGCACTATCATAGGCTTTGAGTGCTGATGCTTTTTGTCCGACTCTTTCGTACAACTTTCCGAGTTGCTTCCAACTAAAAGCCTGACCATCTTTGTTGTTGGCTTTGCGGCGTAATTCAATGGCGGCATTGTGTGCATCAATAGAAGCAGGTATGCTGTCTTCCATTTCGAGGTTGCTGCCCATCATCGATTTGGCATAGCCTGCATAGTCCCATTTTTCCAACCGCATCATGGTAGCATACGCCATGTTGTGAAAGCGTTTGCTCTCTGTGTATTTGCCCATGCTATAGTACACACGGCCAATATCGTTTTGCGTATACGCCATGGAATAATCGCTGTTGAGCTGCGCATACATTTGGTAAGAGCTGTCGTAGGCCTGCAGCGATTTTTCGTAAAAGCCCTGCTCTTTGTAAATACGACCGATGTACCAGTAATCGCTGGCAATGTTTTCTGTAGCTGATGCCGATGCCAACTGCCGGTTGATAGCAATGCCTTTGCGCATGTTGGCCATGGCTTGCTCATAATTGCCCGCCGAGTAATCAATCCAGCCTTCGTATTCGTAACGTTTGCGCCAATAATCCAGAGAGTCGCTGCTGCTGAATTTGCCAGCATACTTTTTCAGTTGCAGTTCTGCTTCTGCCAATAATTTTTTGCCCTGTGTATAGCTACTGTTTTTGTACAGGCAAAATGCCTTTTTAAAATACGCAGCAAACAGGTATTCATGATTGGCCGCCATGGCCGCAAAGCGAAGGGTACTGTCGGTGCAGCGTATGGCCTCGGCGTACTGTTCGTTGTCTTGATAGATTTGCGCCCAAGCTTGCCACAGCGATGCTTTGCCCACCGTATCATTAATGGCTTGTGCAATGCTCAGGCCTTGTTTGATGACTAACAAGGCGCTGTCATTTTTATCTTCTTTGCTATAAGTGACAGCTTCATCGAAAAACATGCCGGTGAGTTTTTCTTTGCGCAGCACCGCCGCTTTTTGTCGCATCCATTTTTGCAACTGGTCGGGTGAAGTTTGCAGTTGTTTCCATTGCGCCATGTATTCCCAACTACCCGGAGGGGCTTGGTTGAGCACCCATGTAGCAAAGGTTTCGTTGAACTTATAGGTGTAGCCCATGTACTTGCCGGGATAGCTGAGCACGAAGTAGAAAAAGTCACGAACATCCTGCGGTGTGGCATTGTTCATTACATCAATAACCGTTTTGCCTTTGTAACGACCAGCAGGCAGGGGCTGCATGAGAGAACTGCTGGTATCAGTAGTCGGCATAATCATTTCAACTGTTTCCTTTAGGCCGGCTATCATGTCTTCTATCAGCGAATCTTCATTGATGCCATTGGGCATTTGCAAAATGCTGGTGAGGCTGTAATGCGGCACTTTCGATAAATCGCTGAAGATAATGCCCCGGGCCGCCAGCTCTGTAAAAATGGTACCTGCGGTGGCCGGGCGATAAGCAAACTTTACCAGGTCTTCTTTCAACACGGGTCGTTGTTTTTTGCCCATGCTTTTACCCAAATACAACAAGGCCTTGCTGCTACCCAATGCTACAACTCTGCCAAAAGCAATTTCGTTGTAGTTCTCTTTATCAAAGGCTTTGAGGTAGCGGGCAATCACCGAGCCCTGCATGTCCATGGTCAATCCCGTTTTGCTGCCAGCTCGAAGCAGCAAGCAGGGCACTATCGTTTCTGGTAAAAACAGAATCCACAAACACATGAATGTATCGGGTTTGTGTTTGTGCAACGGCTTGTTGGCTGGCAGCTGCCAAAAGCATACTACCTGAAAGCAAGAGCCAAAACAATTTCTTTCGCATGGGTGGCGGGGTTTATCACTTTTTCACTACCTGAAATCCGGTGCTCACAATGGTTACTTCATCATTGCCGCTGCGGGTTTTTACAGCGCTGGTATTTTGCAAACTCTCATTGAGCCATTGCTCAAAAGCCCCGCCAATATTGCGTTTGCGGCTTTCATCGGGGCTACTGTCGAATACGGGGCGCAGGTCTAATGGACGAATGCTCAACACTACCCGCAGGTACTCTCTTCCTTCAACAGCGGTTTCATCTACAGCAATGCCGTCAATATCAAACGTTTGGCCGGGGCCAATGGAATAATCTTGTGGTTGCTCATCGGGTTGTGGCAGCAGCACCTGGCTTTTGGCATTGGGCAACACATTCAGCAGGTTGAAGTACAAACGGGTATCGCTGTTGTTGGTAATGGATACTTTGTATTCTGTTCCGGGTGTCAGCTTCCATTCGTTCGAAGCATCTTTCAACCCTTCCGCTGTTATTTGAATCACTACTTTTTCTGCCATGGGGCCACCATCATTCAGCTGACGCAGGTATCGGGTACGGGCACTGGCTTTCAACGCTTGCTGCCATTGCTGTTGCAAAGTGGCATCAAAGGTTTTGCCCGTAGCCAAGGTCGTGCTGTATTGGGTAATGTCGCCTTTTTCTATCAACTCCATATAAGTACCGCCCGTAGTTTGGCTCAGCTGCAGCAGGTAATCGCCGTTGGCAGATACACGAACAGCAGGCTGTTTTTTCAACCAGCTTTGTACCGCATCGGCTGTAGCCTTGGGTACATTCTTCGCTACATCTATACTAAGGTTGAGTTGTACCGCTGCGGTGCCGTAGCTCAACACTTCAATGCTATAAGGCGTTGCTTTGTCGAGGCGCTGTTTAGGGCTTAATACGGCAGATACTGCATTGCTTTCTGTAACTACTGCTGTGGTGAGAGCAGCATTGCTGCCTGCTCTTTTTACAGCCACCAATGTGCCTGCATAAATACCCTGTAGTTGCCCTTGCTGTATAACGAATGTGCTGTCGCTTGTCCAGCGGTCTATTTGCATTTGCTTGCTTTGTGGCTGATAGCTACCGGCAAAAACCTGCTGGGTGCCATCACCTTCCATCATGGGCAGTTGCTGTTGGTATTCGGCTTGTATCATGCTTTTTACCGAAGCAAACAATTGCTGATACGTAGCACTGCGGGGCAGTTGCTGCAAGGCACGGGCCACTGCATAACTCAAAGAACCGATACCCTGACCTTTATCATCATGCGTTTCGTAGTTTACCTGGTTGGGACTACTGGCACTCAGCACCACCATGTTGGCTGTATTGAGCGGGGCAGCACTCATAAAGGCTTCACCAATCATACGACCACCCAAAGTGGTTTTGAGTTTGGGTTTGTATTCGGGGCTTGCAAAAGGTGTAGGATCGCCGCGGATAATGGCAATGCTACCGCTGCGGGTGGCTGTGCCCGAGTGGCAGGCATCTATTACTACCAGCAAGCTGCCATTGCTGCCCAGCACTGCCCGAATGCCTTCGAGCTGTCGGCCCAAAGCATCATCCCTATAGTGATGCTGTCCATAATATTTTACCGGATCATATTTGCCTCTGGCATCATAGGGCACCAATGCTTCATCAAAACCATCTGTTTCATCGGGGTTTTCTTCATCGTCTTCTATTTGCTGGCCATGGCCGGAAAAATGTACGTATACAATATCGCCGGGTTTGCATTGCTTTTTCAATTGCTCAAAACCATTGTCGATGCCTTTGTAAGTGGCAGCACTATCGGCAAGCACCAACATATTGGCTGGCTGAAAGCCTTGCAATTGCAGGGCTGTTTTTAAATACGCCAAATCATTGGCCGAGCTGAGCGGCTTCCAGCGTACATCGGGATAGGTGCCAATGCCAATGAGCAAGGCTCTTTTGGTTTGTGCTTCGGTTGCAGTTACCAGCAGCAACAACACAACCAATGCGCCCATTGCTTTGCGGGTAAAGGAGAAAGAACCATAAAATGGCGATATAGAAAGTGGTGCAGCCATAACAGCATTTGTGCTTAAATTACGGTGAAAAGGTATCCTAACCCACACAATTGGAAAATACCCAACAGCGGGTATGCCACAACATTGACTCTCCTCCTATTTTTACCCAAGATCGAACAACTGTCTGAAGCATTGTACCCACCGCAGCAGCAACCCTAAAAAATCCCAGGCAATCGGCGGCGGCCCATACAAATGCAGGACATTCTTCACCACCAAAAAATGAACCACATGAAATCGTTACGCTTAATGAAAACTGCCGGCATTGCTTTGGCCATGATGGGCATGTACGCACAAGCCGATGCACAAATTTGTGCCACCAAAGAAGCAGATGCCCGTCTGGCAAAAGTGGCGTTTATCGACACTACCAAAACCCGCGGCCTTGCCGACAATTACTTTTTATGGGATGTGGGTGAAACCATTTATGTAAAGTTCATGAATGGTAGCCCCCGCCTGCAGGAAATGGTGAAACAATATGCCCGTGAGTGGGAACAGTATGCCAATATCAAGTTTGAATTTGTGCAAAGCGGCCGTGCCAATGTGCGGGTCATGTTTAGCCAGAAAAAATCGAACTACTCTATGCTCGGTACTTATTGCAACTCTGTACCGCAAAGCGAACACACCATGCACTTCGATTCTGTAGGTCTTTCTGCCTCCAACTCCTGGGGTCGCACCGTGGTGCACGAATTTGGCCATGCCATTGGTATGATGCACGAACACTTCAGCCCCATGAGCGGCATTCAGTGGAACATGGATACACTCTATGCCGACTACGCCAAAGTAGGTTGGGGTAAAGATGATGTAGACAATCAGGTGGTATATGTAGCCAAGCAAACCTATACCAACGGAACTGCTTACGATCCTAAAAGCATCATGCACTACCCCATTAATGCTCGCCATACCAAAAACGGCTACAGCGTTGGTTGGAATATGGTAATGAGTGAAGGCGACAAACGCATGGCAGCCATCTTGTATCCCCGCGATGGTGTACGTGCCAACGAAGTGCCTCGCATCAACGTATCGGAATATACCACCACTACCATCAAGCATGATCCGGTGAATCAGGGACTGCGCATTTATCCTTCGTTTGTGGTAAGTACTGCTGGTGTAAAAGGCACTGTATACTTTATCGCCATTGTGTTTGATAAAGATGGCCGTGCATTGCCCGCCACCGATAAATCGTACAATGTGAGTGGTGCCGTAGCCACGTATCGCAACTTTGTGCTGGAGCCCGGTCAGGTATTGAGTGCCAATAAATCTGCACCGGATGATTTTGAATTGTTTATTCCGTACAGTCAAATTCCGAAGGGAGCCAACACTTCAGAAATTCAAGTGGTGTTTAAAACCTGGGTATCGGGTAAAGATGAATTCAAACCCATTTACAGCAGCACTCCCATTGCCTTTAGCATGAACCGCTAAGAAAAAGATGCATCATACAAGAATCGCCTTCCAAGTTTGGAAGGCGATTTTCTTTTACGGCAATTCATTTACTGTGCCTTACCGCGTTTGTAATTTTTGATGAGTTCCAACACTTCTTGCTTGGGCAATGCTTCAATGGTACGGCCCGCTTTCCCCTTCATGGTTACTGCTGCAAACAATGAATTGATGATGGCTTCTTCGGTAGCTTCGATAGCTGCCATAAACACGGGCGTTGTGGCTTCGTTGTGCAGGTATTGTACCGGCAGCACCGTTGCTGTTGGTTGATGTGGTACTTTATTCGCCGTTGAAAAAGCAATGACATAATCGCCGCTGCCATTGCTGGCTATACCACCTGTTTTGGCCAACCCCATAAAGGCACGTTTGGCCAGCCTTTCAAGATTGCGGGCATCGAGTGGTGCATCGGTAGCTACCACTATCATGCAGCTGCCATCGGGTGTATGATTGAGTTCATCTTTCAACGCATATTTCTGTAAGAGTTGACCAACAGGAACACCCGCTATTTCCAATACGCCGCCAAAATTGGTTTGCACCAATACGCCTACGGTATAGCCACCCAAATTGGCCGGTAGTTGTCGGCTGGCAGTACCAATGCCACCCTTCCACCCAAAGCACACGGTGCCGGTGCCTGCACCTACATTGCCTTGCGCCAGCACACCTGTATCTGCCTGCAATATGCTTTGCAACACCTGTGCTTTGCTTACATGCATGCCACGGATATCGTTGAGATAACCATCGTTGGTTTCGCCCACCACTGCATTCACACTTTGCACTTTTTCATTGCCGGGTTGTTGCAGCGTATAGTCGATGATGCCTTGTATACCTGCAGCTACGCTGAGTGTATTTGTCAATACAATCGGCGATTCAATAGTGCCCAATTCCGCTATTTGCGTAGTGCCCGCCAGCTTGCCAAAGCCATTGCCCACAAATACAGCAGCGGGTACTTTTTGCTGAAACAAATTGCCGCCGTGAGGTAGAATACTCGTTACACCGGTACGTACCGAGTCGCCTTGCACAATAGTTACCTGCCCCACTTTTACACCTTGCACATCGGTAATGGCGTTGAGCCTGCCTGTGGGCATTACACCAATGCGAATTTCGTTTTGACGAAACAAATTGGGAGCTTGTGCTTGTACAGCAGTGGATGCCAACAAACTAGCTACCACTAAGAATGGTTTGAACATCATGCAGCGAAATGATTTACCCGAAAGGTAATGGTTGCTACTGCTTCAGTACCAATATGCTGATAAAATGCAGGCTGCCCTCTAACAAAACCTCTTCTTCGTGTTGTTCAATGGCATACGGAAGCAATGCTTCAATAAAAGGCTTGGCCATGAGTCGCTGTGGCGTAGCCAACATAATGCAGGCGCCTGCAGCCAATTGTTGTTGCAGTACTTGTATCAAACCTGCAAACGCTGCTGGCTCGTAGTTTACATCACTCAGTAAAATGGTTTGTGGATGCCAAAGAGAAGGCAAGTGCAGCCAATCGGCTACCGTACAAGTCACGTTTGTGCATTGGTGCAATTGAACATTGGCCTGCATCACCGGAATGGCATTCGGTTCAATATCAGTACACATAACCTGCTGCGCAAACCGGGCTGCCACTATGGATGGCAAACCAATACCTGCCGCCAGTTCCAGTACCAACGGCACTTGTACCCAATGCGGATGTTGTACAATAAAATTCGTTAAACCAAGCGATGCAGGCCAAAGCCTTGCCCAGTAAGGGTTTTGTTGTTCTTGCAAGCAGGCATGCGCAGCTGCAGGTTCAGGCAAGTACAGCGCTATTTCCTCCTGTGGCAGCGCAATTGTTTTACTGGTAAGAGGAAATAACATACTGGAAGAAAATGTACAAATGAGCTAATATGGCAATTTGAAAATGTGCCAATAAAAAACAGTTAGCTACTGATAATTATAAATAAGCAACAAAAAATAAGGAATAAGAAAGTTGGGCCAACTTGTGAACTATTGAACAATGGAACTATTGAACCAATAAACTATTGCATCCGTCGTGGTTCAAAATCAATTTAGCTTCTGCACTTACTGCAAATACCACTCACCACCATTTCGGTTTTGCTGGCTTCAAAGCCTTCGGGCATGCGTACAAATGGTACATGCACATCATCCAGGCATTGGGTGGCGCCGCATCGGGTGCACACAAAATGTACGTGATCGTCGTGATGATGGCCGTCGGCACAACCGTCTTTACACAGCGCATAGCGGGCTGCACCATCTGAGCCTGGTATAGAATGAATGATGCCCTTTTCGGCAAAGGCTTGCAGGGTGCGGTAGATGGTAACCCTGTCGATGCTTTGCAGCGATTGTTCAATATCAGCGTGGCGAAGGGCGCTGGCATTTTGCTGCAAAAACAGCTGCAAAATGTTGCGGCGGCTTTCTGTAACGCTCAGGGAGTTACGCTTGAGTATATCTACAGTTGCATCTTTCATAATCCGGGCTGTTTAGCGGGGGCTATTGCCAAATATATTGTTCACAAAACTGCTGCGGTCACTTTCTTTTAGCAGTTGGCCAATGTCTTCTTTCAGGGCATTCACTTCTTTTTGCTTCAGGCCATCATAAATACCACGCACCCTTCCCTGCTTATCTACCAATGCCAAAAATTGAGAGTGCAAAAACTGATCGTTGATATCGCCCACGTTGTTTTTCGGATCATCGATATGATAACTTTCCCGGGCCATGTTGTACAACTCGAGTTTGTTGCCGGTTACAAACTGCCACTGCTTGCCATCGGCACCAATGCTGTCGCAGTAGCGTTTCAGTTGTGGAATGCTGTCGTATTCGGGCTGGCAGGTATGGCTAAGGATGGCAAAGCTTTTTTCTTGTTGATAGGCCTGATACACCGTCTTCAGTTTACCATTCATATTGGGGCACACACCGGTGCAGGTTACAAAAAAGTAATTGGCCACATACACTTTGCCGGCATAAGCTTCCTGTCTTACAGTATCGCCCTGCTGGTTTACAAAAGCAAAAGGTTTTACATAGCTCAGTACCGGCAGTTTGCTCTTCCAGTTGTCGGTGCCCTTAAAGAGAAAAAAATAGAAACCGGCCAGCGTGGCCACAAATGCCAATCCGTAGATTAATAACTTTTTATTGGTACTCATGATGTGCAAAGTTATCGGAAGCGAAAGATGAAAATGTCTATATTTGCAATTCTGTTGCAAAACAGAGTTTTGAATTTCTACCAACAATGTTCAATATCAACTGGGATAAATTAGGTATCGCTGCATCAATTGCCTGTGCCATTCACTGCGCAGTCATGCCATTGTTCATTTCCAGTTT
This sequence comes from Phnomibacter ginsenosidimutans, assembly GCF_009740285.1. Classification (GTDB taxonomy): domain Bacteria; phylum Bacteroidota; class Bacteroidia; order Chitinophagales; family Chitinophagaceae; genus Phnomibacter; species Phnomibacter ginsenosidimutans. Next base: position 4,356,711 of record NZ_CP046566.1, on the reverse strand, counting down.
GCCTTTGTTTGGTATAAACCTTATAGACAACAAAGGGTTCGAATTTTTCATGATTGGTGTAGCGGCGGTATTGGGCATTTTAGCCCTGCGCCATGGTTTCAAGCTGCACCACCACCGGTACATTCCTATGCTGCTGTTCTTAGCAGGCATCGTTTTTTTGATTGCCAAAGAAATAGTAGGCAATCATCCGTTGTGGATGATAGTAGCAGCCGTTGTATTAATCGTTTCGGCGCATTTTGTAAACTACCGCATGTGCCGCCAGGCCAACCACTGCCATAGCAGCGACTGCAATCATTAGCGGCTGGTATTATTCCTCGGTTGTTTTTGCCTTTACAGGACGAGATATTTCGAAATCGTCGGGTAAGTGTTCATACACATTTACCTCAAAAATTTTGCTCAGTATGCGGCAGTGCTTCACGGTAAGCTCGGTGATATTGTTTTCGATTTTGCTGTATGCTGCCTGAGAAATACCCATGGCTTTGGCCACCGTTTCTTGCTTCAGCATTTTTTGCTCCCGTAATTTTTTGATGATAGTGCCCGGCATGCTTTGGTTTTGCCAAAAATAGAGGGCTTCGGTTGTATAGCTACCTGCACCGCTTACGCAGTTGGAAAAAAATAGACCAGGCGTTTCCACCTGGTCTATGGTATCAATCAAACCTCTCCACTTTATCTATCAGGCTCTTTCTGGTGCCAGTCCCCAATGTTCGGGGCTGCGCCACAGGCTACTTAGCAACAATTCTCTCATAAAGAAGAATTCTTTGGGCAGTTTGTCGTACACGCTGCTAAACAATTCTTCGTGGCCGAGCAGTTCTTTCTTCCACAGCTCACGGTCTACTTCCATGATTTTGGCAAACTCTTCCTGGCTAAAATCGAGGCCGTTCCAGTCCATGTCTTTGTAGCGGGGCATCCAGCCAATGGGGCTTTCTACACCCAGGCTATGACCTTTGGCACGGTTTACAATCCACTTGAGCACCCGCAGGTTCTGACCAAAGCCAGGCCATGCAAAATTGCCCTGTTCGTCTTTGCGGAACCAGTTGACGCCAAAAATCCGTGGTGGCTCAGGCAGGTCGCGGCCAAACTGCAACCAGTGGTTCCAGTATTCGCCGGCATGGTAGCCCATAAAGGGCAGCATGGCAAACGGATCACGACGCACTTTACCAACTTCGCCAAAGGCGGCAGCAGTCATTTCGCTACCCATGGTAGCGGCCAGGTATACGCCAAAGTTCCAGTTGAAGCTTTGGTACACCAGCGGCATGGTGGTAGCACGGCGGCCACCAAAAATGAACGCACTGATAGGTACACCAGCGGGGTCGTCCCATTTTTCATCGAGCACAGGGTTAAGCGCAGCTGGTGCAGTAAAGCGGGCATTGGGGTGTGCCACGGGTTTACCGCTGTTTTTATCGTAAGGTTGGCCATGCCAGTCTATCAATCCATCTGGTACTTCTTTGGTCATGCCTTCCCACCACACATCACCATCGGGGGTTACGCCTACGTTGGTAAAAATGGTATCCTTTTTAATGGATGCCATGGCGTTGGGGTTGGTTTTTTCGTTGGTACCGGGGGCTACGCCAAAATAGCCGGCTTCGGGGTTGATGGCGTACAGCTTGCCGTCTTTACCCTTGTGAATCCAGGCAATATCATCGCCCACGGTGGTTACTTTCCAGCCATCCAGTCCGGCCGGTGGAATCATCATGGCAAAGTTGGTTTTGCCACAGGCGCTGGGGAAGGCAGCAGCTACATAATTCTTTTCGCCTTCGGGGCTTTCTACGCCCAGCAGCAGCATGTGCTCAGCCAGCCATCCTTCTTCGTGGCCCATTACAGAGGCAATGCGAAGGGCAAAGCATTTTTTACCCAGCAAAGCGTTGCCGCCATAGCCACTACCATAAGAAATGATGAGTCTTTCTTCGGGGAAATGTGAAATGTATTTTACTGTGGGGTTGCAAGGCCATTTTACATCGGCCTGGCCTTCTGCCAGCGGGGCGCCTACTGTATGGATACATTTTACCCAGTTGCCTGGCTGCATGTGTGCCAAAACCTGCTCACCCATGCGGGTCATCAGTTTCATGTTTACCACTACATACTCGCTATCGGTAATTTGTACACCATAGCGGCTGAGCTCAGAACCCACAGGGCCCATACAGAAAGGAATAACGTACATGGTACGGCCAGCCATAGAACCAGCTGTCAACCCTTCGAGAATGGTTTTCATTTCCTTGGGTTCCATCCAGTTGTTGGTGGGTCCTGCATCGTCTTTTCTGCGGCTGCAAATAAATGTCTTGTCCTCTACCCGGGCCACATCGCTGGGGTCGCTAAAACAAGCGTAGCTATTGGGGCGCTTTTCGGGGTTGAGTTTTATAAACGTACCCTTATCTACCATTACCTGGCAAAGGCGGTCGTACTCTTCTTGTGATCCACTGCACCAATGGATATTGCTGGGCTTAAAATGGTATGCCATGGCTTCTACCCATTTCTGAAGCTCTGTAGCAATTGGATCAGATTTACTGAAGAAATAATCATTTTGGTCGAACATAGTGTGAATATTTATGATTGTCAATTTGTTAAGACGTCTGCAATTTCCTTGCTATAATTTTCAAAAAAGATGAGATGCATCAGTCGAATTGTCTAAATATTGTCACGAAAATGTAGCGATTTTTTTAACGGGGCTTGTGGATAATTCCGAAACCTGCCGGCACCTGTTTGAGCTACTTTTGGGGTGCCATCAGTAGCAGGCGAAAGAGGGCTATGAAATACAATCAAACGACTTTACAAAAGCTGGAAAGAATACTGTCCGAATCGGGCTATGTGTACCGGTACGAACGGGGTACTTTTCAAAGTGGCTACTGCATATTGGAGCAAAAGCGGGTGGTGGTGCTGAACAAATTTTTGAATGCCGAAGGACGAATTAACACCCTGCTGGAACTCATTCCGCAACTGCAGATATCCATTGACATGCTGACTCAGGAAAGCCAAAAATTGTATGACGAGGTACTGAAAGCTTCGCTGGCTACTGAGTAGTTAGTAAATAATGTAACAACACTTGCCAAAAGACTTTTCCCTTGCGGAAAGGTCTTTTTTTGACCCTACATTTACACCCTCTTATGGCGGCACTCAGTATCACATTTTTAGGCACCGGCACCAGCGGCGGCGTACCCATGGTAGCCTGCAGTTGTGCTGTATGCCAATCGGCCGATGTGCACGACAAAAGATTGCGCAGCAGCATCCTGGTACAATCGGCCACCACCACCATTGTGGTAGATGCTACCCCTGACTTTCGCCAGCAAATGCTGCAACACAACGTTCGCCGTATTGATGCCATCCTCATTACGCATTCGCACAAAGATCATGTAGGCGGCCTCGATGATACCCGTGGCTTTCAATACATACAACAGCAACCAACGCACATTTATGCCAGTGCTGCCACGCTGCTGGGTGTACAGCGGGAAATTCCGTATGCATTTGAAGCGTACAAATACCCGGGTGTGCCCGTTTTCGAATTGCACGAAATCAAAAGCGACCCTTTTGTGGTAGGCGATATAGTGGTGCAGCCAATTTGGGTGTGGCATTACAAAATGCCGGTGATGGGTTTTCGCTTTGGCAACTTTACTTACATCACCGATGCGAATCGCATAGACGAAGCAGAACAGGAAAAAATAAAAGGCAGCAAGCAGCATTGTGCTCAATGCCTTGCGGAAAGAATCGCACATTTCGCACTTTACCCTGCAAGAAGCCATTGACATGGTGCAGCAGCTGGAAATCCCCAACGCCTACTTCACCCACATCAGCCACCAGCTGGGGCTGCACAGCGAGATAAGTGAAGAGCTGCCTGCGGGTATGCACCTGGCGTACGACGGTTTGGAAATTCGGGTGTAACGGTTGTATATTGTGGTAAACCCCTACCACACCACTATGCCCCGTTACAACCACCGCTGGCAAAGCTGGATCAAAGATTATTTCAGTTTTACAAAATGGCAACGCAGAGCCCTCCTCTTTTTATTGCTCATCATCATTGGCGCAGCCATTGCCCCTTGTCTTTTACCGTTACTTTTTGCCTGCGCCGCAGCAACCGGCCGATGCCATTGTACTGGAAGAAGCCAAAGGATTGGTGCCTTTCAAAGCGTTCGACAGCAGTTGGCAAAACAACAACGAACACACTGCTTGGAAAGAGCCAGCCTCCTATAACCGGGCTGTTGCTGCGGTAAGCTATTTCACTTTTGACCCCAATACAGCCAGCGAAGCAGACTGGCTGCGCCTGGGTGTAAAACCCAAAACGGTAGCCACCATTGTAAAGTACCGGAGCAAGGGTGGCAAATTCCGCCAGCCCGAAGACCTGCTGAAAATATTCAGCCTACCCAAGGATCAGGCGAAGGCACTCATTCCGTATGTGGTGATTGCTCCTGCTGCCAGCAACAACTCGTTTCGCCGCGACTCACTGCCTGCCCGGCCAACGGCACCGGCTAAAAACATCGCCGCTATCGACATCAATCTGGCCGATACCAGCCAATGGATTGCCCTGCCCGGCATTGGCAGCAAACTGGCTTTCCGCATTGTCAATTTCCGCGATAAGCTGGGCGGTTTTTACAGCATTGATCAGGTAGGCGAAACCTATGCCCTGCCCGACAGCACTTTTCAAAAAATCAAGAGCCGTTTGCGGGTAAATGGGAGCGGCATTCGTGCCATCAACATCAACACGGCTACAGTAGAGCAGCTCAAAATGCATCCCTATATCAAATGGAATATTGCCAATGCCATGATACAATACCGGCAGCAGCACGGGCCGTATCAATCGGTGCAGGATTTGCAAAAAATTGCCATCGTTACTCCGGAATGGTTGCAGAAAGTGGCCCCCTATTTTACCGTTCAATAAGCTGGCGAACAGAATGCTTACAGGGTTGTTAGTCTTGATTAAACTAACAAGCGTTAGCCTATATTTGACACTCAACGATTGCTTGCCTTATGAATTTTCAACCGTCAGAAACCACGCTGCACGTAGCAGCGGCAGCCCGTGATTTTGCCGAGCAGCACATTCGCCCCCATGTAATGGAATGGGACGAAGCGCAACATTTTCCCATAGATACTTTTAGAGCCATGGGCCAACTGGGCCTGATGGGCGTACTGGTACCGCATGAATATGGCGGTGCCGGTCTCGGGTATTTCGAGTACAACGCCATCATTCAGGAAATAGCCAAAGTGTGTGGCTCCGTAGGCCTGAGCCTGGCCGCCCACAACAGTTTGTGCACCAACCACATTCTCACATTTGGCAATGAAGCGCAAAAGCGCCGCTGGCTGCCCAAGCTGGCCACTGCCGAGCACATTGGCGCCTGGGGTTTGACCGAGCCTAACACCGGCAGCGACGCCGGCAACATGAAAACCACGGCTGTAAAAGACGGCGACCACTGGGTACTGAACGGCACCAAAAACTGGATTACGCATGGCAAAAGCGGCGACATCGCCGTGGTGATAGCCCGTACCGGTGAGCCACGCACCAGTGGTAATGCAACTGCCTTTGTGGTGGAGCGTGGTACACCGGGTTTTGCTGCTGGCAAAAAAGAAAACAAACTGGGCATGCGGGCCAGCGAAACGGCCGAAATGATTTTTGACAACTGCCGCATACCCGACAGCCAAAGGCTGGGCGAAGTGGGCGATGGCTTTCGGCAGAGCCTGAAGATTTTGGATGGCGGCCGCATCAGCATTGCTGCACTGGCGCAGGGCATTGCCCGTGGCGCTTTTGAAGCCAGTGTACAGTACAGCAAAGAGCGGCACCAGTTCGATCAACCCATCAGCAACTTTCAGGGCATTAGTTTTAAGCTGGCCGATATGGCTACCGAAATAGCTGCTGCTGAATTGCTGATACAGCAAGCTTGCTACCTGAAAGAAACGCATCAGAAAGTAACGGAGCAAAGCGCCATGGCCAAATACTACGCCAGCGAAGTAGCGGTAAAAGTGAGTACCGATGCCGTGCAAATTTTTGGTGGCTATGGCTATACCAAAGATTTTCCGGTAGAAAAATACTACCGCGACAGTAAGCTGTGCACCATTGGTGAAGGCACCAGCGAAATACAAAAGCTGGTGATAGCGAGAGAAGTGCTTTCCTAGTTGATAGATGATAGTTGGTGGATGGTAGCGGCAGTTGTTTGAAGAAAACAGCTGCCGCTTTTTTATAGTCCTCGTCTCCTGTCGGGGACGATTATCTTTTGCTTTCCGCCTTTCGCATTTTGCCTGCTGCCTTTCTCTTTTAGCCTTTTCCTTATGGCCTTCCCATTTACCTTTGCGGCCATGAAAAAGTGGATGTGGACAGGCGGCCTGCTGCTGTTGCTGGCTTGTAGTGAACAACCGGCCAAACCGGTGGAAACAAAAAAGAAATTGCGGGTGCCAAAACCGCAAACGATGCGGGTAAGCAACTCTTTTTCAACCGCTGTGCCAGCTGCCATATGGTAAACAAAGACCTGACCGGCCCGGCACTGAAAGGCGTGGAAAGCCGCTGGCCCGATCAGCAAAAATTGTATGGCTTTATCCGCAACAGCGACTCTGTGATTCAACGTGACGCTTATGCCCGTCAGCTGTGGCTCGATTACAACCAAACGGCCATGCTGCCCCACCCCGACCTGACGGATGAACAAATCCGCTCCATTTTGGATTATATCCAATCAGTAAGTGAATAACCACGAAAACAGACTTATGATAACCGTATACGGCATTCCCAATTGCGACACTGTGAAAAAAGCCATTACCTGGCTCAAGGAAAACAAGATTGACTTTCAGTTTCACGATTATAAAAAGCAAGGCATTACCAAAACCATGCTCAACAACTGGAGCAAACAGGTGAGTATAGATGTATTGCTGAATAAAAAAGGTACTACCTGGAAAGCCTGTACTGCAGAAGAACAAGCTGCTGCCGCCAAAAAAGCCGGTGCCATTCAACTGATGGCGGAGAAACCATCGCTCATTAAACGACCAGTGGTAGAGCAAGACGGTACTGTATTGGCGGTGGGTTTTGCTGCGAATAACTATGCGGCCATATTTGGTAAATAAACTGTGGTTCGACAAGCTCACCACTGCAGGTAGCATTTAAAAGGCTAAAAAACAAAGGCGAATCTTTCGATTCGCCTTTGTGCTGTATCAGAGTTTGTTTTCCAAATCGTTGAAGGTAGACTTGCCTTTATCCAGCAGGTCGCCGGCTTTATCGGCTGCTTGCTTGGCAAAGCCTTCAATTTTTTCGCCCATCTCTCCGGGGATGAAATCAGAAATTTTATCGAGCAGGCTGCCCTCTTCTTTGGCAGGAGCTGCAGGTGCAGCACTGGCTCCCAATACGTTTTCTACGGCACCGGCCAGCATGGGAAACTTTTCAGACACAAAGCCTTTGATGACGTCGATGGTTTTGGCGGCTTGTTCGTTGGAGAGGCCCGCTTCGGCTACGAGTTTGTTGATCAATTCTGTCATAGGATATCGTTTTTCTTGGTTTTCAAAAGCTGGGCAAGTAAGGTACTACAAGCCGGTACATTTTCAGCAAAAAGCCCTGCAATGTGCAAGGCTTTTCGATTATTTAACGGCAACTAAGAAGCTGGTTAGGCCACTTTCAGTTTGCTCATTTTTCCGGTGTCAAATTTCTGCCGGGCGTACTGCAGCGTTACTTCAAATTCCTTCTCTTTTTGGCTGGGCATTTCAAACATGGCATCGGTGAGTATTTGCTCACAAATGCTGCGCAAGCCACGGGCTCCGAGTTTAAACTCCATGGCTTTGGCCACAATAAAGTCGAACACTTCGGGCTCAAAGCTCAGGCGGATGCCTTCGAGCTCAAACAGCTTGGTGTACTGACGAACCAGCGAGTTGCGGGGTTCTGTCAAAATGCTGCGGAGGGTGTCGGTATCCAGCGGTTCGAGGTGGGTAACCACAGGCAGGCGACCCAGCAGTTCGGGTATCAAACCAAAACCTTTCAGGTCTTGTGCGTTGATGAATTGCAACAGGTTTTTCTTCTGGTATTCCTGCAGCTCTTTGTCTACGTTGAAGCCAATGGCGTTGGTATTTACCCGGCGGGCAATGACGCGGTCGATGCCATCAAACGCACCACCCGCAATGAAGAGGATGTTTTGCGTATTGATACGGATCATTTTTTGCTCGGGGTGCTTGCGGCCACCTTGCGGGGGCACCAGCACTTCGGTGCCTTCCAGCATTTTCAGCAGGCCCTGCTGTACACCTTCGCCGCTTACGTCGCGGGTAATGCTGGGGTTGTCGCCTTTGCGGGCAATCTTATCAATTTCATCGATGTATACAATGCCCCGTTCGGCAGCCTGCACATCGTAATCGCAGTTTTGCAGCAGGCGGGTGAGCATGCTTTCTACGTCTTCGCCTACATAGCCTGCTTCGGTAAACACCGTGGCATCTACAATAGCAAAGGGCACATTGAGGAGTTTGGCAATGGTTTTGGCCAGCAAGGTTTTACCCGTGCCGGTTTCGCCTACCAGTATGATGTTGCTTTTTTCAATTTCTACTTCGTCGGTGCTTACTTTTTGGGTAAGGCGTTTGTAGTGGTTGTATACCGCTACGCTCAAAATCTTCTTGGCATCATCCTGACCAATCACATACTGATCAAGGAATTGCTTGATTTCGCGGGGCTTTTTTACGTTGAGTTTGAAAGCACCGGGAGCAGTAAAGCGGTGGCTTTGCAAGGCCACTTCCTGCTCCACTATTTCACGGGCACTTTCTACGCACTGGTCGCAGATGTGTACATTGTCCTGACCGGCGATGAGGATTTTGACTTCATCGCGGCTTTTGCCACAAAAAGAACAATGCAGACTTGATTTTGCCATGTAGTAAAGTTATATAAAACGGCCCCGCCGAAACAGGGCCGCAAGTGTACAAAGGTATAAGATGCTGCGGGTAATGCAAGCATGGCTACGTTAAAGCTTCTCCAGTACGCCATCTACAATGCCGTAAGCAATGCTTTCTTTGGCGTCCATCCAATAGTCGCGGTCAAAGTCTTTCATCACTTTCTCCACGGTTTGGCCGCAGTTTTTGGCGAGGATTTCGGCACCCATGAGCTTGGTTTTGCGGATTTGCTCGGCCATGATTTCTAGGTCGGCGCTGGTACCGCGGCCACCACCGCTGGGCTGGTGTATCATTACTTCGCCACTGGGGAAAATGAAACGACGGCCCTTGGTGCCACCACTCAGCAAAATGCTGCCCATACTGGCGGCCATGCCCATGCACACAGTGCTTACGGGGCTGCTGATCATTTGCATGGTATCATAAATAACCATGCCCGCTGTCACCAATCCGCCAGGGCTGTTGATGTAAAACGTGATTTCCTTGCCGGGGTCGATGGCCTCCAGGTAGAGCAGGCGACTGGTGATGTCTTTGGCGCTTTTATCGTCCACCACGCCCCACAGGAAAATCTTGCGTTGCTCAATAAATTTTTTGTCGAACTGCCAGCCGCTCATCATCTTCTCCATGGGCATTTCAATGGCTGGTGTTTCTGGTGCTTCCGGTTCGTCTTCGTCGTAGCGGAAGGGTTTGTTGCGGTAATTATGCTGGTTCATAGTTTGTTTTTTGTTTGTGGTTTGCTGTTTTTGGTTGGGCTATGTACTGCAGCCAAAAGTGAGTGACACAACTTGGATGCTAGTAGTACAACTGCTGATTCCAAAAACTTTCCGATAGCCCCCTTTAGGGGGTTGGGGGTCTACTTCTTTTCCTTTCTCGGATTGATGAACAGTACTTCGTCTACCAGGCCGTATTCTTTGGCTTCGGGGGCGGTCATCCACTTGTCGCGGTCGCTGTCGATGGCAATTTGCTCGGCGGTTTGACCGGTGTGGTAGGCCAAAATGTCGTACAGTTCTTTCTTCAGTTTCTTTACCTCATTCACCGTAATCTCAATATCAGTAGCCTGACCCATGGCACCACCGCTGGGCTGGTGAATCATGATTCGGCTGTGCTTGAGGGCGGTACGCTTGCCGTGTGCACCAGCAGCCATGAGTACTGCTCCCATGCTGGCAGCCATGCCGGTACAAATGGTAGCAATATCGGGGGTGATGAACTGCATGGTATCGTACATACCCAAGCCAGCATACACACTGCCACCGGGGCTGTTGATGTACATCTGAATGTCGCGGGTATGGTCGGTGCTTTCGAGGAAGAGCAGCTGCGCCGTTACAATGTTGGCCACTTCATCCATAATGGGGTAGCCCAAAAAGATGATGCGGTCCATCATCAGGCGGCTGTACACATCCATCACCGCAATGTTCATGGGGCGTTCCTCAATAATGTTGGGGGTGAGGTTGGTAACGTTGTGCTTGATGTATGCATCCAGCGTATTGCTGCTGATGCCGCGGTGCTTCACCGCATATTTTTCAAATTCTTGTCCAAAGTTCATAGCCAAAGTTTGCTGTTTATAATGTTGCCTGCCAATTCAGGCAATTTAGCGGGAAATGTGTTTCAAATATTGTGCGGGAAAAATTAAAGGACATTTTGACGGATGCATTCTGTAACAGGGGAACTATCGGCATTGTTTCATTCCACTTGTACTGTTCCAGCAGGCCAGTTCGGCAGGTTTCGCTAGAGTTGGTCAAAGGCTTTTGCCAATCTTATTTTTTGGCAGCATCCAATCTTCGGGCTAACAGCATCTTGAAGCGGCGTCATGGTTGCCCGTTCATTTATCGGTACAACAACGTCAAATTGCTGTAGATTTCATTTTTAATAAGTCCATCATCTATCAACATGCCCATGAAATTTTCCTTCCTCTTTGTATTGCTGGCCGGTTTTCAACTAGCCCACAGCCAGTCTGCTGCCGAAGAAAAACTCCTGAAAAAGGCCAAGGCCATTCATGAAAAGGCCATCACCATTGATACGCACAATGATATCAATGTGACAAACTTTACCCCGGAAATCAATTACACGCAGCGGCTGAGTACGCAGGTAAACCTGCCCAAAATGGAAGAAGGCGGCCTCGATGTAACCTGGTTGATTGTGTACACAGGCCAGGGTGAACTAACCCCCGACGGCTATGCCAAAGCGTACGCCAATGCCGATGCAAAATTCAAAGCCATTCACCGGCTGTGTACCGACATTGCACCCGACAAAATTGAACTGGCCCTTACCAGTACCGATGTGCGGCGCATTGTAGCATCGGGCAAAAAAGTAGCGATGATTGGTGTAGAAAATGGCTACCCCGTTGGCACCGATATTGCCCGGGTAAAAGAGTTTGCCGATCGCGGTGCCCGTTACATGTCGTTGTCGCACAACGGCCACAGCCAGCTCTGCGATAGCAACACCGGAGAAAACGACAGCGTATGGATGCACAACGGCCTGAGCCCCTTGGGCAAAGAAGTGATTGCCGAAATGAACAAATGGGGCATTATGATTGATTTGTCGCACCCGGCCAAAACCTCCAACATACAGGCCATTCAACTATCAAAGGCGCCGGTGATTGCTTCCCATTCTTCTGCACGGGCCCTCAACGATGTGCCCCGCAACCTCGACGATGAAGTGCTGCTAATGGTGAAAGAAAACAATGGCGTGGTGCAAACCGTTGCATTCAGGGCCTATGTGAATGCAAAAAAAGCAGCTGCTTACTCAGCCAAAAGCAATGAACTCATGGCCGCTTATGCCAAGCAGGAAGGCTTTGAATTATTGAACCGTCGGGCGGTGATGGAATTGCCCGCTGCTGCAAGGGAAGAATACAATAAAAAGTATACTGCCCTAACCGAAAAATACAAAGACAAAATTGCCAGCGAAGTAGTAGCTGCAGCACCGCCGGTTGATGTAAAAGACTTTGTAGACCACATTGACTACATGGTGAAAAAAATTGGCATCAACCACGTGGGCATCAGTTCCGATTTTGATGGCGGTGGTGGTGTAGAAGGCTGGAACGATGCTGCAGAAACACTCAACGTGACCATTGAGCTGGTACGCAGAGGCTATACCAGCAAGCAAATCAAAAAGCTATGGGGCGAAAACCTGCTGCGTGTACTCGACGATGTGCAGGAAGTAGCCAAGAAGATTCAAGCAGGCAAGCTGTAGTCAACATCGAACTCCGCAGCCACTGGTGGCTGTGGAGTTTTTACTTGCTTTCCATCACTACCACGGGTACAATCATTTCTTCCAGGCTCACACCGCCGTGCTGAAAAGTGTTCTTGTAATAGTTCACATAGTGGTTGTAGTTATTGGGGTAGCAGAGGTAGGTATTTTCACGGGCAAAAATGTAGCTGCTGTTGATGCTGGGGCTGGGCAGGCCCGCCTCCTTGGGGTCGCGAAAGGCTAGCACATCGCGGTTTTCGTAGTTGAGGTTGCGGCCATGCTTGTAGCGGATGTTGGTAGTGGTTTGGCGATCGCCCACCACTTTGGCGGGAGTATTTACCCGTATGCTACCGTGGTCTGTCGCCAGTACCAGCTTCACTTTTTTATCGGCTATTTTTTTGAGGGCTTCGTACAGCGGGCTGTGCTCAAACCAGCTTTTGGTAATGCTGCGGTAGCTGCGTTCGTCGCTGGCCAGTTCTTTCAGCACTTCCATTTCGGTACGGGCATGGCTCAGCATGTCTACAAAATTGTACACGATGACATTCAAGTCGTTGCCCAGCATGTTGTGAATGTTGTTCACCAACTGCTGGCCCGCATCGTTCGTCAAAATTTTGGTGTAGCTGATTTTGAGATCGCCTTTGCCCAACCGCTTCAGCTGTGCTTTTAAAAATTCTTCTTCGTGTAAATTTTTACTGCCTTCGTCATCATCGTTTTTCCAAAGCTGCGGATACTGTTTTGCAATATCGATGGGTAGCTGGCCGGCAAAAATGGCATTGCGGGCATACTGCGTAGCCGTGGGCAAAATGCTGTAAAAACTATCCTCCGTTACAATGCGAAAGCTCTCTGCAAAAATGGGCTGAATAGCCCGCCACTGATCGAGGCGCAGGTTATCGATGAGCACAAAAATGTGGGCGTTCCCTTGCTCAGGTTGGGCAATACCTTTTGGGCAATGAGGCTATGGCTCATCACCGGTGCTTCGCTGTTGCCAGGCTTTATCCAGCTGGCATAGTGGCGACTCACGTATTTAAAAAATTCGGTGTTGGCTTCGTCCTTCTGGGTTTGAAAAACTTCCCGCATTTCGGGGCTGTCGCTCTTGTCCATTTCCATTTCCCAGTACACCAGCTTGGCATAAATTTTTTGCCATTCCTGTGCATCAGGATTGCTGTTGAGCTCCATGAACAGGTTGCGAAATTCCTGCTGGTAACTAGTAGTAGTTTTTTCGCTGACGAGGCGTTTGTTGTCAAGAATCTTTTTGAGGCTCAACAGCACCTGGCTGGGGTTCACCGGCTTAATGAGGTAATCGCTGATTTGGCTGCCAATGGCATCTTCCATCACATTTTCTGCTTCGTTTTTGGTAATCATGACCACGGGCAGATTGCTTTTGATTGCTTTGATTTTTGCCAGTGTTTCCAGGCCACTAATGCCGGGCATGCTTTCATCGAGCAGCACCACATCCAGCGGGTGTTCTTTTACATAATCAATGGCATCAAAACCATTGGTGAGGCAGGCCACTTCGTAGCCCTTGTTTTGCAAAAACAACAACTGGCTTTTCAGGCTGTCTATTTCATCGTCTACCCACAATATTTTGGCGAGGCTCATGTCGGAAGTTTCAATGTTTACGAGTGTACGGGTTGGTGAGTACTGATGTCCTTACTCCAGACTTCGGACTACCCACTCCCGACTTGTATTGCAGATATACAACAAAGCCTGCAGCAAGGCAAATACCCGTTGAACTTTGGCGATACTTTTTCACTCATTGGTTGTAGAATTCTCTACAAGTATCAACTCATAAGTAACATAGTAAGATTGCATTCAGTTTCCTTTTATTTTCGAAAAAACAACCCTGCACAATGGACAACAACACGCAACCAGCTCCTGAAGAGGTTCAACAGCCCAGCATATTTGATGAATCGGTTTTTACGCCGGGTGAATACGACAAATCCATCCGGTATGCCCGAACAGCACTGTTTGTTGTAGCCGGAGTGCAGGCTTTGGTAGGTGCATATTATGCCTATATGTCTCCCGATGGTACCACTGCGGCAGTTACCTTGGCAATAACCCTGAGTATAGCAGTTGTGTTTCTGTTGCTGGGTTTTTACTCTAATAAGAAACCGTATACAGCCATCCTTAGCGGATTGATTGTATACGGAGCCTTGTTGTTGATGGATATTGTTGTTGATCCCACGTCTATTCTAAAGGGAATCATTATCAAAGGAGTGATCATCTTTTACCTGGCCAAATCGCTGAGTGATGCGAAAGAAGCACAGGAAGGAATGAAACACCTCAAAGGTGGATAACGCCTATAGTGGTTTCAATACCAACTTTCGCCACTGCACTTTAATACCGCCACCATCATGAATTTGTAAAGCGATGCTGCCTTTGCCGGCACCAATTTTTACATCGGTGAGGGTAATCATTTGCTGGCCGTTGAGCCAGGTGGTCACCGTGCCATTTTCTACGCGGATTTTCATTTTGTTCCACTCACCATATTTCAGGTATTGATCCAGTGCAGGGTCGGGTTTGATAAGCCAGCCGCGGCCATAGCTTTCATAAATACCGCCGGTGTTGTTTTTGGGTGGTGCCACTTCTACCTGCCAGCCGGTTATTTTGGTACCGTCAATGGTGCTGCGAAAAAACACCCCGCTGTTGCCATCAGCGCCTTGTTTAAACTCAAGTGTCAACTCAAAATTGTCGTAGTGCTGTTCGGTAGCCAGATAGCCGTATTGCTTGTCGGGGCCGCTTTCGCAAACGAGCAGGCCATTTTCTACATACCATTTTTCAGTACCGTAAATTTTCCAACCCTTCAGGTCTTTGCCATTGAAGAGTTTTATTTTTTGTGCAACAGAAGTATTCGAAACCGTAATGGCCAGCATGGCCATCAGGAGGTAGTGTATTGTTTTTTTCATGGGAGCGTTTTCGTTTTTTTTCGCACAGAGCTAAGGAGAGCTCAGAGAAAATTGCCTTCGGCAATTGTTGGTGTTTTGTTGCTTTTGCTTTCTGCCTTCAGCTTTTGGCTTTCAGCTTTTTGCCTTCTACAGCTTCCTGATTTTAATGTTTTTAAACCAGGTAGGACTGCCATGATCTTGCAGGGCAATGAGGCCGGTTTTGAATTTGCCATAGTCAGGAAAAGATTCCCATTTGCCGCTGTTGCGACGCTTGGTCCAGTCTTCACTCCAGGGCACAAACGACACCGTGAGTTGTCCGTTGAGGTAATACTCTACTTTGGCTTTCGTAAATACAATACGCGTTGTATTCCATTCGCCGGTAGGTTTGAGTTTTTTGTTTTCAGGAGCCACGTACATAGCATAGTCGCAGGCAGTTTTTTGCCAGTCTTCCAGCTTGCCGGGGCCGGGCCAGTTGTTGTCGTCAATCAATTGATACTCGGGGGCCGTGGCATATGGTGCTTTATACTGCGGACCTTCGGCAGCATGGTAAAAAATACCGCTGTTGCCACCGGGGCTGATTTTCCAATCTATCGTCAGCTCAAAGTCTTCAAATTTTTCATCGCCAAAAACAATATCGCCACCCGTATCACCATGGGCTGTGCCCAAGCCTTTGAGGGTGCCATTTTCAATCACCCATCCTGTTGGAAAAACGGTTTTATTAAAGCCCCGCCAGCCATTGCTGGTTTTGCCATCGAACAACAGTTTCCAGCCTGCTTTTTTTTCGGCTTTGCTCAGGGTGTTATCGGCTGTTTGCGCCATGGTAGTAAATGAAAAAGCCAAGGCAATGATGGTGCTGAATGTTTTCATGTAGCTTGTATTTTTTGAACCACGAAGACACGAAGCAAGCACAAGGAACACCAAGCAAATTCTTTATGCTCCTTGTGCCTTCGTGGTTCCATTTTTTTAAGAAAGTACTTTCATGTTTTCCGGATCCCACAGTACATATTTCTTTTCGAAATAGCTGTCGTTGCACAGGAGTGCCGGTGCACAGGCACGGAAGCCAAACACGGGATCTTCGGCTACGGTACCGCCGGTGCGGATGGCCCGGAAGAAGTTGCCGAAATGATCGTAGTGAGCACCCTTGTAGCCATCTTCTGCTTTGTACACAGTTTCGCGGGGCGGCAGCATTTTTTTGCGTTCTTCTTTGGCCATGCCCTGCTCGGCCGCTTTGGCTTTCAGGAAGGGATCGTTGGTACCCGCATCAGCATTCAGGCGAACCGTTACTTTATCCCATTCTACATCCATGCTACCCTTGCTACCGTTGAGGCGCAGGTAAGTAGTGCCGCTGGTCCCATCTACAAAATTGCAACGCAGGCTCAGGTCGAAACCGGGATGTGCTTGCGTAGCCGGATAGTCGAACATACCCAGCAAAACATCGGGTACATCGCGGCCATCTTTCCAGTAGCGCAGGCCACCCATGGCGGCTATTTTAGACGGGCCCATACTGTTGGTAATGAAGTGCAGACTGCTGAACAGGTGTACAAACAAATCGCCACTCATACCGGTACCATAATCGAGGTAATTGCGCCAGCGGAAAAAGCGCAACGGATCAAATGCATGCTTCTTGTTGATTTCGTATTTATCCCAGGCTACCGTTTGTGCATTGCCGTCGGCGGGGATTTTATATTGCCATGCTCCTTCCGGACTCATCCTTGCCCAAAAACCTTCGGCATAGTTGAGTTCGCCAATGGCACCTGCTGCCAATAATTCTTTGGCTTTTTCATTGCCCAAAGAGCTCACGCCCTGGCTGCCCACCTGATATACTTTGCCGCTTTTTTTCCAGGCGTTTACCAGCGCCCAACCTTCGCTTACTTTGTGCAGCATCGGCTTTTCGCAATACACATGCTTGCCTGCTTCTAGCGCTGCTATACTAATGGGTTGATGCCAGTGATCGGGTGTGCCGATAATCACCGCATCTACATCACTACGTTTCAGTAATTCTTTGTAATCGTTGGTGGCAAACAATTGTTGGCCCCAGCGTTGTTTGGCTGCATCAATACGGCCCTTGTACAAATCGCATACAGCGGTGATGGTTACATTGGCATGCTGCAGTGCTGATTTCATGTCTTCGGTGCCCATTCCGCCGGCACCAATCAGTCCCATGCGAATGGGTTGATCATCGGGCATCGGCATTAACCTGTGCAGCGGATGGTGAATGGCTGGCACATCAGCAGCCAATACAGATTTGCCGGCTATCATAGCGGCCCCGGCAAGGCCCATTTGTTGTAAGAACGAACGACGGTTTTTCTGACTCATAAGGCTTCGCATTATAGCCAATGAATGTAGCCAAAAAATGAAGTGGTAAATAGGTAAGTTTTTTTAATAATCGCTGGCGGAGATTGAACATCATGTGTTATAAAAAAACGCCCCGGAAAATCCGGGGCGTTCATCTATTTATTCATGGCCCTAACTAATCAGCGCCATGCAGGTTAATGTGCGTGGTGATGCTGGTGCTTGGCAAATTCTTCGGCGCTTACTTCTTCGTCGTTGAACTTGGTTACCTGCGACTCGGCCCATGTAAACAGCTTGTCGGTCATCAGCTGGTTGTACATCTGGTCGATGTATTTGCGGTCGCTCATCATACGGTCTACATAGCTGTCGAGCCATGCTGTGCTTTCATCCAGCGTAGTTACGCCCATGTAGCCCATCATTTGGCGCTTCGCAAATTCGCGGAGCTCTTCGGGGTTTACCTGAAGCTGGTTGTCTACGGTGAGCTTATCGCTGATGAGGGTCCACTTCAATGAGTTGGTAAATGAAGGAAACTCGGCTTCTACTTCTTCAGCAGTCTTCGGCTTTTCGCCACCGCTCTGCAACCAGCGCTTTAAAAAGTCAACGGGCAGTTCGATGTTGGTATTGTCGATGAGGTAGTGATAGATTTCGTCGTGCACCTGGCTTCGGGCCTGATTGGTCCAGTACGCTTCGATGTCTTCTTTTACCGCCTGCTTAAATTCTGCTTCGGTAGCAATGGCTTTGCCGGGGAAGAGTTGGTTAAAGAACTCTTCGTTGAGGTCACGCTTTTCTACAAAACCAATTTTGGTAATGGTGATCTTGAATTTTTTGCTGCCCGCATCGGCTACTTCATTCAGGCCGAGGTCGCCCACAATCCATTCTTTTTCTTTGGCTTCAAAAGCTTCATCCAATGTTACGGTGATGCTATCGCCAACTTTCAGACCATTGAGCTGAGGGCGAACAGCTTCAGCAAAATAGCTTACCAGCAAGCTGTTGTCTTTGGCAGCGCCGCCTTCTACAGCGTTGCCGTCGGCATCTACTTCTGTAAAAGTTACATTCAGCACACACTGGTCGTTGTTTACTGTTTCGGGCTCCTGCATGTTGCCATAGCGGTTTTGCAGGCGGCTTACTTCTTCTTCCACCATTTCGTCGGTCACCTTCACCTTGCGGCGCTTAATGGTAGCATCGGCCGGGTTGGCAACGGTGTATGCAGGTTTCAAACCAATTTCGAAGCTGAAGCTGTAATCTGCAGGCTGGTTCATATCGAGCTTGCCAACAGTAGCTGCATTGTCATCGGTAGGCAGGGGCTGCGCAAAAATCTCAGGGCGTTCTTTATCGAGGTAGCCATTGATTTCTTTTTCAACCGAACGCAATACTTCTTCAGTAAATACGCTGTTGCCAAACATTTTCTTTACGTGGCCCAAAGGAACCATGCCGGGGCGAAAGCCGGGTACATTGGCTTTCTTCGCATAATTTTTCAGCGCCTTATCAAACGCCGGATAGTAATCGTCCTTGGTAATTTGTACGGTGAGGCGGTCTGTGAGCAGGCCTACATTTTCCCGGGTAACTGTTGCCATTGTTATTGCAAAATTTGAAGTTTGAATTTGAGCGTCGGCCAATTGGTCTTTCTCTCGGGCCAGCACCCAATCCCGCATCCTTCCGGATTTGGGGCTGCAAAGGTAACGGAATCACCCCTTGCAAATACACACTTTAGCAGAAGCCTTTTCGCCCCTGCTAAGGGTTTGCGCCGCATCCCAAAAGAAATTAGCATTGAAAAACTAAAAATGTTAGTGTGTAAAAGAAATTGCCCCTATCTTCACCGCGTTAATACTTTTATATTTTAGTAATGGCCAAGAATTCTACTAACACCGAAAACGAGACTATGAGCAACAATGCCAACGCCGAAAAGCTGAAGGCCCTCAAGCTAACCATCGACAAAATCGACAAAGATTTTGGCAAGGGTAGCGTAATGATGATGAACGAAAAGGGCACCGCACAACTGGAAGTCATTTCAACCGGCTCCATCGGGCTGGATACCGCTTTGGGTATTGGCGGCTTGCCTCGTGGCCGGATTATTGAAATCTACGGTCCTGAATCGAGCGGTAAAACCACCCTGAGCACCCACGTGATTGCCGAAGCCCAAAAGAAAGGTGGCATGTGTGCCATTATTGATGCGGAACATGCCTTTGACAGCAACTATGCGCAAAAGCTGGGCGTAGATGTAGACAACCTGCTCATCAGCCAGCCCGACTACGGCGAACAGGCCCTTGAAATTGCCGACCGCCTGATTTTATCTGGCGCTTTGGATGTAGTGGTAATTGACTCTGTAGCCGCACTGGTGCCCAAAGGTGAACTGGAAGGCGAAATGGGCGATAGCAAAATGGGCTTGCAGGCCCGACTGATGAGCCAGGCTTTGCGTAAGCTCACCGCTACCATTAATAAAACCAATACTGTCTGCATCTTCATCAACCAGTTGCGGGAAAAGATTGGTGTGATGTTTGGCAACCCCGAAACCACCACCGGTGGTAATGCCCTTAAGTTTTATGCTTCTGTACGATTGGACATTCGCCGGGTAAGCCAGATTAAAGATGGCGATGAAGCCATTGGTAACCGAGCCCGGGTAAAAGTGGTAAAGAATAAAGTGGCCCCGCCTTTCCGTCAGGCTGAGTTCGACATCATTTTTGGTGAAGGCATTAGCAAGAGCGGCGAAATCATTGACATGGGCGTAGAGCTCGGCATTTTACAAAAGAGCGGCAGCTGGTTTAGCTATGAAGGCAACAAATTGGGCCAGGGCCGGGATGCCGTAAAAGAACTGGTACGGGATAATCCCGAACTAAGTGCAGAAATCGAAGCCAAAATCAGAGCGAAAATTCAAGAAATGCAAGCGGCATGATTATTGCCTTGACTATTTTGATCCAGGCTGTTTCTTAACGCAGGCGAATTCTTTTGCCAGTATCAGCAGCCAACGGATTTTACAGCAAAACCGTCTCCACCAGCCAGGGGGCGGTTTTCTATTTTCAGAACTTTAACATTTTGCGGCTTTTACGCAAAAAGCCCTTCAAAATTGGGTGTTTCCCGTATTGCTCACCGATATGCTTTGTTGCAATTTTACCATCTCGAAAGGAAGCTCATACGAACCAACCGACGAGTTTGACCCTCTACCCCTGAAACAAACCCCATGCAACACCTGCGCCATCACACCCGGCGTGGGTGTTGTCTTTTTATCGGGTGAGGCGGTACACAAACACTGCCGCTCTTTCTGTAAGCCGTGGTAGTTCTTTCATGTTGATGGTTTCGCCGGGGGCATGTGCACCGCCACCGCTGGCACCCAATCCATCGATACAATCTACATATTGTGCTACCCAGCTAATGTCGCCGGCTCCACGGCTACCGGGGTCACCGGCTTTTACCGGGCCCAAACCCATTGCCATGCTCACATCGTTGAGCTGTTGTACTAACTGTAGGTTGCCCGGCTTTGGCTCCATGCTAGGGAAGCCATCATAAAATTCTATTTGCGCAGTGGTACCCCGCAGGTTATTCACCACAATCTGACGCATTGTATTGCGGGCATTGGCTTTTTGCTGTTCGCCCAAAAAACGCAAATCGCCATACACCACCGTTGCCGGTGCTATGATGTTGGTTTTGCCACTCACCGTAGCCCGAAATGCTTCATCATTGGTGTTGAGTTCTGTTCCTCCTGCTATTACGCCCGGGCTAAAGGTCAGGTACTTTTCGCCTTCCAATTTTTGGCGAAACTCCGTCAAAATTCTGGCGGCTTCATAAATGGCGCCATAGCTGCCATTGGCGCCAAACATGCCTGCTGAGTGAGACTGCTTGCCTTGCACCGTCAGCTTCCAGCTGCTGCTGCCACGGCGTCCAATGGCCACCGTGCTGAAGTTTTGTGCGGTTTCAAAACCCAAGGCAATATCGCTGGCTTTGGCACGGGCAATAAAATCTTGCCGGCTTACCCATTCCGGCGAGCCAGTACTTTCTTCATCGCCGGTATAGTAGCACACAATCGTGGCGTCGTCTATCAAATTCAAATTGGCCAGTGCCTGGCAAATGGCCAGCATCATCACATTGCCACCTTTCATATCTACCACGCCTTGGCCGGTTGCTGTGCTGTCGTTAATCATGCGGAAAGGATTGGCTTCCATGTCGGGCTCAAATACCGTATCCAGGTGGCCAATCATCAAAATGCGTTTGCCCTTTTTTCCTTTTCTGTAGGCTACTAAATGGCCGGCACGTTTCAACGAATCGGGCAGGGTAATCCACTCTGTGGTGAAACCAATTTTGCGATACGCCGCAGCCAGTTTTTCGCCCACGGCTTTTACCCCGGCAATGTTGAGCGAACCACTATTGATGTTCACTGTTTCTTTCAGCAGCTCCACATTGGTAGCATGCTGGCGTTGTACTTCGGCCACAATTTTTTGTTCTGTTGCAGTAAGTGATTGTGCCTGTGTAGCTACTGCTGCCGCAGCAAGCAGCATTAAAAAGAAGAATGATTTCATGCGAAAATTTTATTGAACGGGAAAACCTTTGTCTATCCAATCAACCTTGATATTGGTAGACAAATTGAGTAGTTGATGTTTGGTAAAACCCATGCTATTGAGTAGTGCAAATGCCGGCCGGATATTGGGGCAATTGCGAAACGGACAACAACCGCAGTAAATCACCACGGGCTTAGATTTATCTTGTTGTTGCAATAAGGTTTTGAGCTTGGCAATATTGGCCGCATCGCCACCGGGCCCAATATCTACTGAGCCTTTGATGATAGCCCCCGGCCCAATGCTGATGATGAGTGGCACTTGCTTGCCCGACTGAATATTGGCCGCCAGTTGTGCCGGCGGCATCAACTGATGGGGCTGCCAGGGCTCTGCACCCGATGGTTGAGCACAGGCCATGAACATGGGCATGCAAGCAATAAGCAACAAACCATAAAAACGACGCATATGTGTAGCCATGCCGTAAAGATAGGCGGTAGCTATACCCAACATAAACAAAACCGGCTGCCTGTGCAGGCAAACCGGTTTGTACTCATGGTTGATCTTCGTATGGATCGGGTGTGATGGTGCTTATCCAAATGCAACAGCATAGCGGCTTGCCTGCTGATCTTTTCCTCTAACTGCGGCATGGTTTTAATGGTGGCTGTTGGCAGCGATGGCCGCAACACAGGCACGGTAGATTTTACAAATACCTTTTCAGGGTGAATACTGTATTCAGTGGGCAATTGCCATTCCAGCCCTTCGGCCAGCATCAATGCATCCACGTTATGACGCTGTACATAATCGTTGAAAACACGTTGTATGCCCAGGTATAAAAAATCGGTGTAAATGCTATCGATCTGACCGTTTGATTGCTGCCGGATTTTTTCTACTTCGTTGCGGTACGCTTCTGTAAACAAGCTGAGGTATTTGCGTTCACGGGGCAGCATCAACAAATCCATCGGGTCGTTAGAAATCCGCATGATGTGCAACAACACAATTTGCAATTGCTCATCGGGAAAGGCCTGCATGGCTGCTCTTACCGCTTGCAAAGACTTTACTGTAAAATCTGTAGGTACAATCAATTTCATCATGGTGCAAGAATTGAGGCCTTCATCAATCAATCTCGATTGATGATGCAAACCTAGAACCGCTGCAGCAGAAAGGTCTTAAGATGGCATTAATCATTCATTAGAATGTGCTGAGCAAGAATGACGGCATTTTTAATGTGGAGATTAGAAATTCTAATCTGGCTTGGCGCTGTACATGAGTTGCGGCAGTACAATGGTAATACTGGTGCCTTTTCCTTCTACCGATTCCACGGTTATTTCGCCATGGTGCAACCGAACAATGTTGCGGGCCAATGGCAAACCAATACCATAGCCCATGTAGCCACTCACATTGGAGGCACGGAAAAACGGATCGAAAATATAAGGCAGGTCTTTGGCCGGAATACCTATGCCTTTGTCTGAAATGCGTACAATGAGGTTGGGCGATTGCACATCCAGACTTACCAGCACTTCGTTGTTGTCGGAGTACTTGCAGGCATTGATGAGCACATTGGAAAAAGCAGATTGTAACAAATCTTTATTGCCCCATAACTGCAGCTGTTCTTCCTGCTCGGGCAGGTGGCTGAAATCGAAGCGAATGCGATTGTTGGGGTAAATGGCATCGGCCAGTTCTTTGGCACGAAGCAGTTTTTCATCAATACGCAACCGTGTCATTTCTTGCCGGCCACCATCAAAGCCGGTGCGGGCCATGCTCAGCAGCGAACGGGTTATTTCTTCCAACCGCTCTGCCTGCTTTTGAATGGTTTGCAGTGATTGCTGATATTCTTCGGCACTGCGGGTTTTCAGCAAGGCCCATTCTGCTTCGCCCATAATGCTGGTGAGCGGTGTACGCAGTTCGTGTGAAGCATTGCCAATAAAACTTTTTTGCGACTCGAACGAAGTTTCCAGGCGGTCGAGCATGTGGTTGAAGGTGCTTGCCAACACGCCCATTTCATCTTGCCCCGATCCTTCGGGCAAACGCACTGTGAGGTTATGCACTCCAATGTCTTTGGCTTTGCTGGTAAAATCGAGTACGGGTTTTAAAATGCGCCGCGAAAACAGAAAGCCCACAAAACCCAATATCAGTGCTTTGATGATGAAGCTGGCGATAAGCAACCATTGCAGGTTGTTGAGAAACTGTACACCATAATCGTTTCTGCCCGACACTACCACCACATACTTGCCCCAGCTTTCGGGCACGTACAAACCGGCATACAAGGTATTGCCATCGCGGCCTACGGCAGAGCCCTTGGCTACCGCATCGCTAATGAGACTGGCAGGTATTACCGCCTGCATGCCACTGTCAGGTTGCGACTGCTCATTCAGCCGAATGAAATATTGTTTTTCCGAAGGCAGTGTTTCAATGTATTCATTGCGCAGCTCATTAAAAGCAGTGTTGCCTTTGGCAGCATCTTCAAGTGTAATACGGGCTGCCAGCCTTGCCCGTAGCTCTAAGCGTTTGTAGAAATCGGCAAACACATTTTGGTTGGCAAAAAAATACACCAGGCTGCTAAACAGCAACACAATGGCCGCTACCACGGCAATGAACAACCCTGTTAGTCTTGCTCTAAGTGTCATGCTCTTGCTGCAGGGCATAGCCCATGCCAATGATGGTTTGAATAAGTTTTTGCTGGTGTGGCTTGTCTATTTTTTTGCGCAAATAGTTGATGTATACATCCACCACATTGGTGCTGAGGTTAAAGTCGATGCCCCATACATTTTCCAAAATATCTTGCCGGCTGAGCACCCGGTTGGGGTTTTGCATCAGGTACTCCAGCAGGCGGTATTCGGTAGCCGTGAGTGAAATGGGTTGCCCGTTTCTTTCTGCTGCTTTTTGCGGGGCAGCAACACCAAATCGGCCATTTGCAACGGTTGATCGTTGCTTGTAGGTGCCGCATCGCCGGCCGTAGGCTTGGCCCTGCGGATGAGGTTACGCACCCTGGCCATCAGTTCGGCCAGTTTAAACGGTTTCACCATGTAATCATCGGCACCCGCATCCAAACCGTGCACAATTTGCTCGGTGCTGGCCAGTGCTGTGAGCATGAGTATGGGCGTATCAATGCCTTCGCTGCGGAGGGTGGCGCAAATTTCCAGTCCTGTTTTGCCGGGCAGCATCACATCCAGTATCAGCAGGTTGGCCATTTGCTGCCGGGCCAGCGATAGTGCCGACACGCCATCAAAAGCCAGGCTGATTTGATAGCCGGCTTCACTGAGCCCTTTGTGCAGCAAGGAGGCTACATCGGGATCGTCTTCTACTATTAAAATGGAAACTGGGGTTTGCATGGTATGCTGCAAAATAGCACTTGCTGATTTAGGAGCGGTATATCGTTTTTGTAAAAGACAATGAGACAAGGATGTGTAGAAAATGCAATGGGATACGGATTTGCAGGATGAAACGGATGTTCACGGATTCATTGATCATCAACTTTTTTCTGTGAAGCAGGCTAATACAGAACCGCTGCTTGTTTAGCATTGGCACATTTTCATATTAGCTAATTGGCACATTGGCATTCCTCCTCGTTACCTTTGCCGCCTCATTATGCGCAAAAAGAAAAATCAGTTTGTACGTGGGTTGGAGCTCACGGCCTACGCTGCCGAAGGCAAAAGCCTGGGCCGGATAGATGGTAAAGTAGTGTTTGTAGAAAGAGCCGTGCCCGGCGATGTGGTGGATGTATTGCTCACCCGCAACAAAAGCGATTGGGCCGAGGGTGTACCCGTGGAGTTCATTAGCTACAGCCCCGACAGGGTGGCGCCTTTTGCGAACACTTTGGTGTATGCGGCGGCTGCCAGTGGCAAATGCTGCCCTACGAAAAACAACTGGTTTTTAAACAACAGCAGGTATATGACCAGCTTACCCGCATTGGCGGTGTGGCGGTAGAAAACCTGTTGCCCATAGCGGGCTGCCAGCAAACCACCGGCTATCGCAACAAGCTGGAATTTACGTTTGCCAACAAACGCTACCTCAGCCGCGAAGAACTCAACAACCCCGATGTAAGTGCCTTGGGCAGCTTTGCAGGCTTTCATGCCAAAGGCGTGTTTGACAAAGTGGTACACCTGGGCCATTGCCACCTGATGGCCGAACCAGCCAACCAGATACGAGATGTGCTGCGCCAAAAGGCCATCGACATGAACATGCCTTTTTACGACGTGAAGCAACACACCGGCTGGATGCGGGGCGTACAATACCGCCTGTGTACTACCGGCAATTTGATGGTGAATGTGATGCTGGGCTACGAGCAGAAAGAGATGCGCCAGCAATTGCTCGACCATTTGCTGCAGCAGGTGCCGGCTATCACTACTTTGTATTATACCATCAATACCAAGTTCAACGATAGCATGATGGGCCTGGAACCCCAGCTCTATTTTGGGGCCGCCCATGCTACCGAAAAGCTGGAAGATTTTCAGTTTCTCATCAGTCCGAAATCGTTTTTTCAAACCAATACCAAACAGGCAGAGAAACTGTACCAAATTACCCGCGACTTTGCGGAGCTTGATGGCAGTCAAAACCTGTACGACTTATACTGCGGTACCGGCAGCATCGGTATTTTTTGCAGCAAGGGCGCCCAGCAGGTAATTGGCGTAGAGCTGGTAGAAGAAGCCATTGCCGATGCCAAAGCCAACGCCGCACTCAACGGATTGGAGCATACGCATTTTTACGCTGGCGATGTGATTGACATTTGCGACGACGCCTTTTTTACCAAACACGGCCGGCCCGACGTGATCATTACCGACCCGCCACGGGCCGGCATGCACGAAAAGCTGGTGCAGAAAATACTGGACATGGCTGCACCCACGGTGGTGTATGTAAGCTGCAACCCCGCCACGCAAGCCCGTGACCTGCGCCTGCTGGCCGCCAAGTACGAGGTTACCAAAGCGCAGCCGGTCGACATGTTTCCCCACACCCATCATATCGAAAATGTGGTGCAGCTGAAACTCAAACCCCCAACCCCCTAAAGGGGGCTAAAAGCCTATAGTCGGGAGATTAGAGCCACCCAACCTACGTCTCCTCTCCCTTGGGAGAGGCTGGGTGAGGGTAATACAGAAAGGGCGGAGTCCAAACCCGGTATTTATTTTCAACCACCCACTACACGCCCAATTCATGGATTAACACTCTCGCAAACTTCTGTTGGCTTTTTTATTCGTACTTCGCAACACCGAAACAAACGTAGCGGCATTCTTATGACTCAATTTCGTCCCGGTAGCTTTCAGATTTTGCCGGTAGTGATAAAAAATCTGCTCATCATCAATGCCCTGGTGTTTTTGGCCCAGGTCACTTTTGATGGTGTTTTTCCCGGCAGCGACTTGCAGGTAAAAGTGGGCAATACCAGCAACCTGTTTGCCTTGCACCATTTGTTTTCGCCGTTGTTTAAGCCTTGGCAGCTGTTTACCCATATGTTTATGCATGGCAGCCTCATGCACCTCATCAGCAATATGTTTGCGTTGTGGATGTTTGGCTCCATTCTGGAAAACCTTTGGGGGCCAAAGCGGTTCCTCATTTTCTATCTGGTGTGTGGCTTAGGTGCGGCACTGTTGCACCTCGGTTTTTTGTGGTACGAAAACATGCAGCTCGTTAGCGATTTTGAATCGTTCAAAGCGCATCCTACCCTGCAGGCGTACATCAATTATTACAACACGTACAACCTCAACTCAGGCTACGATTACAATATTGCAGCCCGCATTCTTACGGCGTGGCAATACGAGCCCAACAATTTGCAAATAGCAGAGCAGGCCGTAATGCTGGTAACCGACCATGCCAACTATTCACTGAGCGAAGCCACGCTGGGCGCCAGTGGTGCGGTGTTTGGCTGCCTGGCCGCCTTTGGCTATTTGTTTCCCAACACCTACATCTACCTCTACTTTTTTGTACCCATCAAAGCCAAATGGTTTGTGCTACTGTACATCGCATTTGAACTGAGCATGGCCGTACGCAACAGTGCCGGCGACAACATTGCCCGTTGGGCTCACCTTGGCGGTGCACTGGTGGGTTTTTTGCTGGTGTACTTCTGGAACAAAAACAACCGGCGAAGTTTTTACTAAGTAAAATTTGGAGCCAGATGCAACCACGCTCCTTGTTCATTCGTTGTCATTTTTTATTTGGCTGTCAGGCCTTTTCATAAAAGCACACATAGGTTATGGGCACATATCCGGGACAAAAAAAACGAACCATTTTACTGGGTGCAGAAAACAATGCATTGGTGGGGCTGGTGGCCGTTTCGACCATCATGTTTGTGATTGTCACTTTTTTGCAAATTGGGTATTACCTCAGCGGCATTCCTGAAAACTTTTTCATTAAGCAGGTACTCAACTGGCTGACCCTGCCTGCTGAGCCCAGCGTTTTGCTCAGCCGCCCCTGGACCATTTTTACCTACATGTTTACCCATAGCGAGGTGTGGCAGCTCATCAGCAATATGCTGTGGCTATGGGCTTTTGGCTACATACTGCAAGACCTGATGGGTAACCGACATCTGGCACCCATTTTCATGTATGGTGGTTTAGTGGGTGCATTTTTCTTTTTGGTTACGGTCAATATTTTCCCTGTACTGCAGCAGCAAATCAACGTCATCCGCCCCATGGAAGGGGCCGGTGCCGGGCTGATGGCTGTAGCGGTGGCTACCACTGCTTTAGCACCCAACTACCGCATCTTTCCGTTGCTCATGGGTGGCATACCTTTGTGGGTGCTCACCCTCATTTTTGTGTTGATAGATTATGCACTCATTGCCAGCATTGGTGCCGGTACTGCGGTGGCACATTTGGCCGGCGGCTTTATTGGCTTGCTGTATATGAAGGCCGTGCAACGTGGTGCCGACTGGGGCGAATGGATGCATCAATTGTATCACTGGTTCTTCCACATGTTCGACCCAAAAAAGGAAGACCAGCAACGCAAGCAAAAAGAAAAACTGCATTACAAACAAGGCCCTGCTCCTTTTAAAGCTACACCAAAACTGACACAGCAGCGGGTAGATGAACTGCTCGATAAAATCAGTGTGCAGGGCTATCATTCGCTTACGGATGAAGAAAAAGAATTTCTGAAAAAAGCCAGCAACGATTCGTTGTAGCGTTCCCCGTTTCATGCAGCAGCACCCCACACAAAATTCTCCATGGTTTATTCGGCTGTTGGCATGGCCGGCGTTGCTGCTGTATACAGTAAGCCTGTTGCTGTACAGCAAACCGCCAGCCAATTGGTGGCCAATGGGCATTATCGGCATTGGCTGGCCATATTTATGGTTTGCTTTTGCTGCATTGCTACTGCTCTTGTACCGCTATCGTTTTGCTTACCGCAAGTTTTGGTTGTACAGTTGGTGCATGGGTATCATAGTCATGAGTAACATGTGGGCCGTGCATCCTTTTGCCAAAAAATGGACACCCCAAAAAGCCGCTGGTTCGCTCCGCATTATGCAATGGAATTGTGAGCAGTTATCCGGCATCGATACTTTTTATCACCCTTTATTGCCCGGCAGAAAAGAAGCCGAAGCGTTCATCAGAAATGCCAATCCTGACATTATTGTTATGCAAGATTTTCAGGATTACAAAAGTGACGCCTTGCATTCCAACATTGCTTTCTTCCGCGATACACTGGGTTATGCATTCATGCATTTTGCCCCTTATTTTAAAGACGTGAAACCTTGGGGAGAGGTAGAAGAAGGTGTAGTCATTTTTTCCAAACAACCTTTTTTGCGCAGCGGAAAAGTACAATACCCGCAAAGAGAGTATGCACCGTACATTGCCTGGGCCGATGTGCTGTACAACAACAAACCGGTGCGCATTGCCACCACTCATTTTATCAGCATGCACTTAAACCTGGGGGTGATGCCTGCCGATACCTTCGGTTTTATTTTACAACAGGATACCAGCGTACTCGTTACAGGAAGCAAGCTCAAAAAGCTGCGCTATTATCAGGCCTATCACACTACCCAGGCGCAAACACTGCGGGCATTTGTAGATACCTGCACGGTGCCGGTAGTACTTGGCGCTGATTTGAATTCTGTTCCGACGTCGTATGTATACCGCAAGGTAAAAGGCCCGCTGCAGGATGCATTTCTGGAAACCGGATTTGGCTGGGGTAAAACCTACCGCAAATCAAACCTGCCCAACCTGCGGATTGATTACCTGCTGCACCACCCCCAACTGCAAGTGCTGCAAATGCACAGTCCCACACTTCGCATCAGCGATCACAAACCCTTGCTGGCAGATTTCAGATGGCTATAACAAACCATATCAGCTTTCTATATTCCAATAGGTATTAAATTCAGCCCCGGTACATGGCATTCAGTTTTAGAAAAATGAGCAAACGTTTTTTCATCAGCAGCAATCTGCTGGTGAGTGTGCTTTTTTTGCTGGCCTGTTTGCAGCCATGGCTCAATCCGGAAAGCTTTTGGCTCATCAGTTTTCTGAGTCTCACCATTCCTTACCTCTGCGTTTTGTTGTTGCTGTTTGTTGTGTTTTGGTTTTTTTTCAAAATCAAATACACTCTTATTTCCATCATCACATTGCTACTGGGCTGGCAGCAACTGAGTGTGCTGGTAGCTACGCACAACCCCGACTTTAGCAAACGCAAACCCGCCAATACCCAGCAGCTCCGCATTTTTACCTGGAATGTAAAAGCCATGAAAGGCAACGGGGCACAAGACCCCAAAACCCTGCGGGAAACCACCCGCAACATGTATGCCCTCATCAAAGCCTACCGGGCCGATGTGGTGTGCTTTCAGGAGTTTGGCCAGTTTGACAAACCCCACGAAGGACACGACAATATTCAATGGATGAAGGAGCTCGGCTTTCCGTACTATGTGATGTCGAAAGACTACTCACGGGTAGCGTGGAAGTACACCAGCGGTGTGGCTATTTTTTCCCGCTATCCTATTGTGTTCAAAAAGCGGGTGCCGTTTACTTCCAGCCCCGAAAGCCTGTTGTTTGCCGACATTGCCTGGAAAAAAGATACTATTCGCATTTTTACGTCGCACCTGCAATCGTTTAAACTGCTGGGCAACGATTTTGCGCATTTGGAACAAGCCGCAGGCAACAACAGTGAGGAACTCGTAGAAGCATCGAGCAATATTTTTCAGAAAATGAAACGGGCCTTTCGCAACCGCGGTGCCCAGGCCGATCAGATACGGCCCGTACTCGATAGCAGCCACTACCCCGCTATTTTTTGTGGCGATGTAAATGATGTGCCGGGCAGCTATGCCTACTGGCAGCTTCGCGGCAGCAACTGGCAAGATGCTTTTTTGAAAAAAGGATTTGGCATTGGCCGTACTTACATGGGTTTGGTGCCTACGTTGCGCATCGACTACATATTTGCCAACCCCAAATGGGAAGTAACGCAATGCGCCACGATACCCTCTAACTACAGCGACCACCTGCCTGTGGTGGCCGACCTGCAGCTGCTGAAATAAATTTTCACGTTTACGCATTTGTTACCGTCAATACTAATGAAGACACTACTAACCATTTTAGGTCTGACATTTTTTACTTGGACTGCAAAAGGACAATTTCCATTTGAGAAATATCCTGTCATAAAATACAAGTCTTACAATGAATGGAAAACATACGACAAGACTGAAAAAGAAAAAAGAGTCCATAGCACTTTGACAATTCCAAAATTTTACAACAACGGTGACACACTTACGATTCAGCTAACTTCATTCACTGACCATTGGTGGAAAAATTCCATAATTCGTGTTTTTCGTAATAAGAAAGAAACGCAGAAGATTTTTGAAAATATGGGATTTAATCCTGGTGGTTTAGACACCTTGAGAGTTGCCGACATAAACGGTGACGGACTTGAAGACATAAAAATCATTTCTGCCTATATGGGAAATGGAATAGCAGCTTTGAACGTAAAAGTTATTTATCTATTTCAACAGATTGACAAGAGTTTTAAAAAGGTATCTTTTGCGGACAAAATGATTAATAACCGACAAGAGAGAGATTTGGATGGAGATGGAAATTTTGAAATTGTCACCATGAATTTAGTAGAACACGAACACCACAACTATTGGTTATTCAACCTTTTCAATTACAAAAACTATGGACTATTGAATGTAAATATGAAATTCAATTATCCGATTATGATTCAATTTCTGTATCGTGACAATTATGAAATAACAAACAAAATTAGCAGGGAGAAAATGAAGACCTTTGCTTTAAAATTACCAGACGAGTATGACACAAAATAGAAATACTGGTGGTAACACGGGTTTTGCTTCAGGCTCTATGGTGTGCAAACTTTGGAGTTTTTTGCTGTCTCGTCCTGAAATTGGATAAAAGTTTTCT
The DNA here is from genome assembly GCF_009740285.1 of Phnomibacter ginsenosidimutans. Classification (GTDB taxonomy): domain Bacteria; phylum Bacteroidota; class Bacteroidia; order Chitinophagales; family Chitinophagaceae; genus Phnomibacter; species Phnomibacter ginsenosidimutans. The sequence continues at coordinate 4,324,728 of NZ_CP046566.1, read as the reverse complement.
GCTTCTAAAGCCACCCGATCGCAAAGCATCAATTGATTTATCCCGCATTTGCTCAATGCTTATTCGTAACATTGCCCTGCAAATGAACACCGCCATTTACCATACCTGTTGTTGTTGTTGCTGTTAATCAGCACTTCTTACTTTTTGCTTCGGCATCTTTGCAACCCCATTCATTTGTACTTCTAATTTTTCTTTTGATATGTCTGATACTGCTGCATCGCAACTGCATGTGTACAATAGCTACACCCGCTCTAAAGAACCGTTTCAATCGATTACGCCCGGCCACGTAGGTATGTATGTATGCGGCCCCACCGTAAGTGGCGAAAGCCATCTGGGCCATGCCCGCCCCTACGTCACCTTTGATGTGCTGTACCGCTACCTTACCCACCTGGGCTACAAAGTGCGGTACGTTCGCAACGTAACCGATGCCGGCCACTTTGAAGAAGAAGGCCGACAGGCAGAAGATAAAATTGCCAGCAAAGCCGTGCTCGAAAAATTGGAGCCCATGGAGCTGGTAACCAAGTACACCAACCTGTTTCGTTGGGCCATGAAGCAGTTCAACAACGTAGAACCGAGCATTGAGCCCACCGCCACTGGCCACATTGTAGAGCAGATAGAAATGATCGAAAAAATCATGGCCGAAGGCTATGCCTACGAGAAAAACGGCAGCGTGTATTTTGATGTAAAAAAATACGCCGACGACTTTAAAGACAGCAACCCCTACGGCAAGCTGAGCGGCCGTGTGCTGGATGATATGCTGGAAACCACCCGTGAGCTGGATGGCCAGGAAGAGAAACGCGACAAGGCCGACTTTGCTCTTTGGAAAAAAGCACCGCCAGAGCACATCATGCGCTGGGCCAGCCCCTGGGGCGAAGGTTTTCCCGGCTGGCACATTGAGTGCTCGGCCATGAGCAGCAAGTACCTGGGCGAAGAGTTCGACATCCACGGTGGCGGCATGGACCTGCAGTTTCCGCACCACGAAAGTGAGATTGCACAAAGCAGCATTTGCCACCACGGCAAGCTGATGGCCCGCTACTGGCTGCACAACAACATGATTACCATCAATGGTAAAAAGATGGGCAAGAGCTACAACAACGTGATTAAGCTGACCGAACTGTTCAGCGGCCATCACCCCCTGCTGGAGCAGGCCTACCACCCCATGACCATTCGCTTTTTCATTTTGCAGAGCCACTACCGCAGTACACTCGACTTTGGCAACGAAGCCCTGCAAGGTTCCGAAAAAGCCTTGAAGCGACTATGGGAAGCCTACGAAAACCTGCAGAAACTGGATGCCGCCAAGTTTGGCAGTAGTGCCGGTGATGCACAGCTCGACGCCAAAGTGAACAAGCTGGTTACTGAGTTTGCCGAGTTCATGAACGACGACCTGAACAGTGCCAAAGTGATCGCCAACATGTTTGAACTGGCGCCGATCATCAACGGCATCAAAGGCGGACAAATAGCTACCACGGCTTTGAGTGCTGCTACGCTTACCCAATTGCAATTGCAGATGAAAGTGTGGCTTGAAGATATTTTCGGATTGCAAAACCCTTCGGCTGCAGGTGCTACGGATGATGGCAAACTGGGCGGCGTGATGGATGTGCTCATTCAGCTGCGCAAAGAAGCCAAGGCCCGCAAAGACTACCAAACCAGCGATGCCATCCGCAACCAACTGATGACCTTGGGCATTCAGCTGAAAGATGAAAAAGACGGCACCGTTAGTTGGAGCATGTAAATACTTTGTTTTAAGTAATACCAACAGCCTTCACATGATGTGAAGGCTGTTGGTATTAGTCGAAAAATCTGTGCATCTGTGGCCAGAATTGTTTTACGCCACGAATTCACAGATTGAAAAGGCACTCTTTTATCCAATAATCTGTGTATCTGCGGCTATCATTTTATACCGCCCTTTCAGGGCTTTGTTTGTTTTGTGTTTCCTTACTACCAAGGGCTACACCCTTGGCTTAAAGTATTCCGCCCCTTTGGGGCTTTTATCGTCGATCAGCAAATCGTCTGTGGATTAGAACATTGTTTTATCCCAATCAAAATCCGTGTTCCTCCGTTCCTATCCTGCAAATCCTCGTCCAACTGTTACATAAAAAATCCGTGCATCAGCGGCTATCCATCTATTGCCATAGAGTAACCAATGCTCACAGGCCGGGAGGCCTGAGAGAGAAAAATCAGCGCAAATCCGTTCCCATCCTGCCAATCTTCGTCCCATCAAAAAATGAGCTGTTCCAAGTCATGTTTTTATGCAGGGCTTTAACGGAAATTGGCAGCGCCGACACGGCATTTGGCATAGGTTTGTGCCAACTATTTTTTAAACCGACTTGAGTATGAAAAAACTGTTTGTAGCCATTGGCTTGCTATTGAGCATGACGGCCATGGCCGACGAGGGCATGTGGCTGCCCTACCTGCTGGGTCAGCAGAAATATGCTGAAATGAAAGCCAAAGGATTGAAGCTGACACCCGAACAATTGTACAGCATCAATAAAAGCTCGTTGAAAGATGCCATCATCATTTTTGGTGGCGGTTGCACCGGCGAAATCGTAAGTGCCGAAGGATTGATTTTTACCAACCACCACTGCGGCTACGGCGCTATTGCCAGTGCCAGCAGCATGCAAAACAACTACCTGAGGGATGGCTTTTATGCCAAAACAAAAGCCGACGAAATTCCTTCTGCCGGACTGAGTGTACAGTTTTTGGTACGCATTGATGATGTAACCAAACAAGTACTCGACAGCATGAAAGGCCTCAGCTGGAAAGACTGGGAAGCCAAAAAGGCCGGCGTATTTGACGCCATTGCCAAAGCCGCTACTGCCGGCACTCACTACGAAGCCCGTGTGTATGGCATGTTTAAAGACAACCAGTTTATCATGTACACCTACGAACGTTTTAAAGACGTACGACTGGTAGGTACACCCCCCGAAAGTGTAGGCAAGTTTGGCGGCGATACCGACAACTGGGAGTGGCCCCGCCACACCGGCGACTTCAGCATCTTCCGCGTATATGCCGGTAAAGATGGCAAGCCCGCCGACTTCAGTACCGAAAACGTTCCGCTGAAACCCAAGCACTTTTTACCCATCAGTCTCAAGGGTGTAAAAGAAGGCGACTTCAGCATGATTTTCGGTTATCCCGGCAGCACCAACCGTTTCGAAACTTCGTATGGCATAAAGCTGGCTACAGATGTAAAAAATCCAGCCTTCGTGTACATGCGTGACATTCGTTTGAAAGCCATGTTTGAAGAAATGAAAAAAGATGCGGCGGTGAAATTGCAACTCGCCAGCAACTTTGCCAGCCTGGCCAACTACTGGAAGTTTTATGATGGCGAAACCAAGCAACTGCTGAAGTACGATGTGTACGCCACCAAGAAAAAACAAGAAGATGCATTGCAGGCGTGGATCAGCAAAAACAACAAAGCGGAGTATGCAGGTATTTTCAGCAATTATGAAAAAGCCTACGCGGCATGGTTGCCTTATGCCAAGCAAAAAGAATACTATGAACAAGGCATTACCGGCCCTTCCGTTATCAAATTTGCCAACCGTTTAGAAGCGGTAGAACGCTTCCTCACCAAGGGTGGCGGCGATGCTAAAAAAGCATTGGCCGACCTCACGGCTGCCCGTACTGCCCTGCTGAAGGACCTGAACAAACCCAGCGAGCAGCAAATGCTGTGGCAGCTGGTGAAAGCTTTCAACAAAGACATTGTGCCCGACCAGCAACCCGTGATGTTTTACAACCTCATGAAGCAAGGCTTTGGCAGCCTGAATGATGACAACACGTACAAAATGTGGGCAGCGGCAGCGTTTGCCAACAGCCTCATTCTCGATGATCAAAAGTGGACCACGTTTGTGGGCAACCCCGATGCCGGCTCACTGCAAAATGACCCATTGTATTATACTGCCAAATCTTTCCGCGAAAACTGGAACAAGTACAAACCACAACTCGATGCATTCAACAACGCCAATGCAGAGCTGGGCCACCTGTACCTGAAAGCCTACCGCGAAGCCAACGCTACCAAAGTGATGTACCCCGATGCCAACTTTAGCATGCGTACTTCATTTGGCAATGTAAAATCGTACAAGCCCCGAGATGGCGTGAAGTATGATTTTGTAACCACCAGCAGCGGCTTACTGGAAAAATACAAGCCCGGCGATTATGAGTTTGATTTGCCCGCTAAGCAAATTGAATTGCTGAAAAAGAAAGACTTTGGTCCCTATGCCGACCCCGTTCGCAAAGACCTGGTGATTGGTTTTATTACCACCGACGACATTACCGGTGGCAACAGCGGCTCACCTGTTATCAATGGCAATGGCGAACTCATTGGCCTGGCATTTGATGGCAACTACGAAGCCCTCAGCCACAAAATCAATTTCGATAAAGACCTTTGCCGCACCATTTGCGTAGACATTCGCTACGTGCTGTGGTGTGTAGATAAACTTGGTGGTGCCAGCAACATCATCAAAGAATTGAAGCTGGTGAAATAAATGGTGGGTGGGTGGTTGTTGGTGCTTGATAGCCAACGTTCCCCTCACTCCAAACTCCTATTGGAGGTGCAACAATAGCCCACGGTTTAAACCGTGGGCTATTGCATTACGAGCAATTACATAAAACCGTTTCAACGGTTTCTACAAAGCCTGCACACAAAACATTCCAAATTACCAAGTACATCCCCGACCACAGTCGCAACTGCCAGATAGCATCTGACAACCACTAAATCCTCGTCCGGAGACGAGGACCATAGAAAAGAAAACAGGCTGCATGAAAATCCTGCAGCCTGTTGATTATCGTGATTGTATTTATGCTTGCGGAGGTTTAGGGCCACCGCCGCCGCCAGGTTTGGGTCGGAAACCACCGGGCTTGCCGCCGCCAGGTTTACCGCCGGGCCGGCCACCACCGCCTTGCGGCCTGCCTTTACCATCGCCCCGGAAGGGCTTTTTGCCGCCACCACCACGGCCACCGCCAAAGCCGCCTTCGCGGCGTTCAAACGGTTTCCATTCCGGTGCCGGGCCAAGGTCGCTGGGCAAGGGCAACTTGGGCACTTCTTTCTCCAGCAGTTTTTCAATGCCGGCAAACTTGCGCTGGTCTCTGGGGTTCACCAAGGTAAAGGCCGTGCCATCTCTTTCGGCACGGGCTGTACGGCCAATGCGGTGCACATAGTCTTCCCCATCATGCGGTACGTCGTAGTTAATCACCAAATCAATGATGTCGATATCAATACCGCGGCTCATGATGTCGGTGGCCACGAGTATTTTAATCTTTTCGTTGCGATAGTCGAGCAGTACGTGTTCCCGTTCCTGCTGTTCCAGGTCGCTGTGTATTTCGGCTACTTTCAGGTGTGCTTTCTTCAGGTCGAAGGTGAGGCGTTTTACACTCTCTTTGCTACTACAAAACACAATGGCCAAGCGGTACGGCGTGGTGCGCAACAAGAGTGTTACGAGTTTTATTTTTTGCTCATCGTATACAATGAAAGCACCCTGCTTTATTTTTTCCGGCGGCTTGCTGATGGCAATGTTGATTTCTGCCGGGTCGTGCAAAATCTTCTTGGCCAGGTCGCGGATTTTGGGCGGCATGGTCGCACTAAACAGCAGGTTCTGCCGCTCTTTGGGCAGGTAGTTGATGATGCGGAGGATATCGCCGTGGAAACCCATGTCGAGCATACGGTCAGCTTCATCGAGCACCAGGTATTTGAGTCCGTGCAGTTTTACATAACCCATGTTGAGGTGGGCAATCATGCGGCCGGGCGTACAAATAATGATGTCGGCACCAGTGCTGAGGGCTTTTTTTTCCTGGCTAAACAAATCGCCATCGCCACCACCATACACGGGTATGCCGCCAATGTCGGTAAAGTAGCTCATGCCTTCCAGCGCCTGGCTGATTTGTACTGCCAGCTCACGGGTGGGCACAATCACCAAACAGTTTACGGAGTGATGGTCTCGTGGCTCGGTAAGGAGTTTGTGAATGATGGGCAACAGAAAGGCGGCGGTTTTGCCCGTGCCGGTTTGGGCACTGGCTATCAGGTCGCGGCCTTCCATAATGAGCGGTATTACCTGCTCTTGCACCGGCGTGGCGTTTTGGTAGCCCATCGACTCGATGCTTTCTTGTAACCTGGGATCGAAATTAAATGCGGAGAATGTCAAGGGAAATTGATGTGTTTTTTTCAGCACAAAAATGTGCCGGTTCTTGTGTTCTTATATCAAAAAGGAAGCTACACTATTTGGGTGTAGCTTCTTTACTTATTCTACATGATGAGAGTTCTTTGTTAAACAGACAGGCGAGCATTCTATTCCTTACCAAACCACAAACCCACTACCCCAAAATCTCCCAGGTTTCATTGCCACGGAGCAGCTTCGCCAGGTTGCCTTTGCCTTTTTTGGCTACGGCTTCTTCCAGTTGCATGGCCATTACGTCTTCGTAGCAGGGGCGGTCGGTTTGGTAAAACACGCCAAACGGACGAGGCAGGTGGCCCGGTTTACGGGGGTCATCAAACAAACGCACCAGTATTTGTGCTTTGAAAATATCGTGCTCGTCGTGTACCCACAGGTCGTCGGCAGTAAAGCCTTCGCCCAGTGTTACCACTTCTGGTGTAAAGCCGTTCAGGCGAACACCCTTATTTTTTTCTGCACCAAAAATCATGGGCTGGCCGTGTTCCAAAAACAGCACTTCATCCGCCTTGGTGCCTTTCTCTGTAAATATTTCAAAAGCACCATCGTTGAAGATGTTGCAGTTCTGATAGATTTCTACAAAGCTGGTACCCTTATGGCCATGAGCCCGTTTCAGTGTTTCCTGCAGGTGCTTCGGGTCGCGGTCCATACTGCGGGCAATAAACGTCGCATCGGCACCCATGGCCAGCGCCAGTGGGTTAAACGGATGATCGATACTGCCCATGGGCGTACTCTTCGTAATCTTATTGGTTTCAGATGTAGGTGAGTATTGGCCCTTCGTCAAACCATAAATCTGGTTGTTGAACACCATCAGGTTTACGTCGAGGTTTCTGCGCAGCAGGTGAATGGTGTGGTTGCCACCAATACTCATGCTGTCGCCATCGCCACTCACAATCCACACACTCAGCTCGGGGCGGCTGGCTTTCAGGCCACTCGCTATGGCAGTAGCACGGCCATGAATGCTGTGCATGCCAAACGTGTTCATGTAATACGGAAAACGGCTGCTGCAACCAATGCCGCTAATGATGGCAATGTTTTCCTTCGGAATGCCCAGGTCGGGCATCACCCGCTGTACCTGTGCCAATATGCTGTAATCGCCGCAACCGGGACACCAGCGTACTTCCTGGTCGGTTGCAAAATCTTTTGCGGTAAGCTTGGGGGCTGTTGCCACATCTGTACTCATGCTCAAACAATCATTTTAAGTATTCCTGCGAATTTACCGGTTTCACACATTCCATAGTGTGACAAAAAGCAGGCCGGCTGGTGTGGGCCTCATTTTTGGCCCGGCTTTTTTACGAAAACGTTGCCAACCAGTTTATGCAGTCTTCTGAGCCTGCAGCTCTTCCCAATACTCCGCTGCCCGGCGGGTATGGGGTATCACTATGGTGCCACCCACAATATTGGCCACGGCAAATATTTCATACATCTCTGCTGTGTTCACACCCAGCTCATGGCATTTGCCCAGGTGGTATTTAATGCAATCATCGCAGCGCAGCACCATGCTGGCTACGAGGCCCATCATTTCTTTGGTTTTGGTGCTGAGGGCACCTTCGGCATAGGTGTTGGTGTCCAGGTTCCAGAGGCGTTTGATCACCAGGTTATCCTTGCTCAAAATCACCTCGTTCATGCGGGTCCGGTAGTCGTTGAATTCTTGTATCAGATTACTCATAAAATGTATTTCGCAATTAAAAAAGACAGCCAGCAAAAGTAGGGGCTACCGGCAGTTGTGCAGGTGTCAGCTGCAGTTCGGGCTGTCACTACTACTCCTCGTCCTTGCTGCGCTGCGGCCTGCGGGGTATCCGCTCCATCCCGCAGCCCATCAGCTTTGTGCTACTATCAACAACCAATGCGTTGTACAGTTCGAATTTGCAATTGCCGATGTATCGGCATTAGCTTTCCGTCAGCCCTTATTCAGTGTAATAGTTAAAAAAGGTTGTTTTAGTCGATGCCTGTTAGTCAGGTCTTACAATGGCGAGTGTCTGTCATAGACAGCATTCAGGTTGACCGTTCCTTCACTACCCTATGCCAGGTTATTTTTGTAAATGCAGCGAAGAAGAGCCCAGTACTCAAAAAGACATAAGCAGAGGGATTATAAAAATCCAGCCACCAAATAACGAGGCCAATAAATCCAAATAGCAATCCACCTAAACACAGACGGTAATTCAGAACCCTCAACTTTCCCTTGCCAATAGATACTTCGAGGGAAGGATACTTGTCGTTCGTTTTGCCAATAATAAGGCAATTGAAAATACCCAGGCAAAAAATCAATCCGGCAATTAAATAACCCTGAAAGATTGAAAAGTCAATAAAACTAAAGCTAACATAGACCAAAAGCAAAAACGCCAATGCGATTCTCAAGTATATGCTCTTCCATCTGGTCATGTCCATAAAAATAATAAAGCTAAAGCTAGCAGATAACACCGGCTTTCACCGTCCAACAGTCTTGGCATATCCTTACATTTCATGTTCAAAATTTATTCTTCATGACTTCCATTCGCTTGCTCCTGATTTGCATTTTACTGGCCGCATCGCAACTGCCCGCAGCTGCCCAAAGCAACCTCATTCAGCTCACCGACATGCTGAAAATAAAACAACCCGGCAGTGTAGATGTAAGTGCCGATGGTAGCAAAGTGGTGTACACCGTTACCAGCATTGTACCCGACGAAAAAACCAAGTGGGAGTACAATTACCAAACACAAATCTGGCTGCAACAGCTCGATGGCAAAAGCCAGCCCCGCCAGCTCACCACCGCCAAAGAAGGGGCCAGCTCTCCCAGCCTCAGTCCCGATGGGCAAACACTCGCTTTTGTTCGGGTGGCCGATATGAAACCGCAAATCTTTTTGCTGTCTTTGAGTGGCGGTGGCGAGCCCGTACAGCTTACCCGCATGCCCAACGGCGCCGGCAACCCACAGTGGAGCCCCGATGGCAAACGCATCTTGTTTTACAGCAGCTACAGCCCGCAAGACATTGTAAAAGACAGCCTGCTCAATCCCGGAAAAAAACTGCCCACTTGGAGCCTCGAAAAACCGGGCTTTGCCGGCAATGAACAATTGCTGCCCTCCAACGCCAGCCTCAACCCCGATGGCTCCATAGCCGAAGTGCGGGCCTGGTTGGAGCAAAACGAAAAAGACAACAAAGCCAAAGTCATCAGCAAGCTCAACTTTCAGCAGGAAAGCAGCACTTCTTCCGCCATCAGTATCGCCCATGCATTTGTGATAGATGCCATACCCGGTGCAGTAGCCCAAAACATCAGCGCTGGTTTCATGAGTGTGAGCAATGTGCAGTTTATTGGCAACAGTGGCGATGTATTGCTCGAAGCGGCCTTCAACCCCGGGCTGCACCCCGACAGGGTTCAGCAAGAAACCGCCATCTACCGCAAGTATGCAGGCAGCGCTATGTATCAAATGCTGCTCGGTGCTGCAGACAGCGGCTTCGGCGGCAGCAGTCTATCGCCCAACGGCACCTGGCTGGCCTACAGCTATGGCAAAACCAGTTTTGTAAGCCAACGCAAACTGGCCATTGCAAAAACAGGTGATTTGAGTAAACGCATCAGCATTCCTTTCGATAGAAACATTAGCCAAATGGATTGGACCGCTGATGAGCAGTACCTCTATTTTACCAGCCAGAGCAATGGTGGTGTGGTACTCTATCGCCTGCACATTGCCAGCAAAAAACTGGAGCAGCTTACAACCTTCAACGAAGGGGTGGGCAGCTTTGAAGAAGAAGCGGGCAAACTCGTGTTTGTAAAAACAGACATCAGCAATCCGTTTGAGTTATACCAGGCAGATGCTGTGGCCAAAAACCAACAACGCCTCAGTTCCTTCAATCACGATTGGGTATCGAAGAAAACATTGAGCATACCGGAAAAGCGCAGTTTCAAAAATGAAAAAGGGTTGGAAGTAGAATACTGGGTGATGAAGCCAGCCAATTGGGAGCCCGGTAAAAAATATCCTACCATTTTGGAAATACACGGTGGCCCAACAGCTATGTGGGGCCCCGGCGAAAACAGCATGTGGCATGAGTTTCAATACTACTGTGCCAAAGGTTATGGCGTGGTGTACAGCAACCCACGTGGCAGTGGCGGTTACGGAGAGGCATTTATGCAAGCCAACATCAACGACTGGGGCAATGGTCCTATGAACGATGTGCTCACCGCCCTCGACAAATCGGCCAAAGAATTTTCTTGGATTGATACCAGCAAGCTGGCCGTAACCGGTGGCAGCTATGCAGGCTACCTTATTGGCTACATGCTGGGCCACGATCAACGTTTTAAGGCCGCCTGTGCTCAACGGGGCGTGTACGACCTGCGTACGTTTTTTGGAGAAGGTAACGCATGGCGATTGGTGCCGAACTATTTTGGTGGCTACCCCTGGCAAAAAGCCACCTACGATGTGTTGGAAAGAGAGTCGCCTATCAACTATGTTCAGAACGTCACCACACCACTCATCATCTTCCATGGAGAGAATGATTTGCGGACGGGCGTTATTCAAAGCGAACAGTTTTACAAGAGCCTGAAAGTGCTGGGCCGCACGGTAGAATATGTACGCCACCCCGGTGCCACCCACGAAATCACCCGCAGCGGCAACAACCGCCAGCGCATGGATCAAATGCTACGCACCTGGGAGTTTTTTGAGCGGTTTATAAATAGATAATCTCTTTAAAACCATATACCCCCCCATTAAAGAGTTCATTGAACTCTTTAATGGGGGGTATAAATTCTATCTTAATTAGGAAATCATGGAGTCTGCAATAACTGCTAGTTCCAATAGATAGTATTTCCTATACTTGCTTTCTTCTGGTTTGTCTATATGAAAATATGCGTAAGAATACCCATTAGGATAGCTTTGTGAATTTGCTTTAATTAGATACTTATCGAAGTCCTCTTTTTTCTTGAAGCCAACTAAATTGAAAATAACAATGCAATTAAAAACCAATGAATTGCTATTACAATACGCCTCTTGATACTTATAGAGTTGAGACCTAACTTCAGCAAGATATTTTTCATTCTCTTTTCCCGCCCATTCAATAAATCCAGTTTCCCAAGTGGCTTTAACATATTTAGCCTCAATGTAATAATGCTCTTTATTGTCATTGTAGTTTAGAAACAAATCGCATCTACCTATGTGTTTTTTGTTTTGATAAACCGGAAACTCCCTTACTATCGAAATGGATCCATCTTGATCAAATCTGGATATTCCCGTAGCCATCATTGTTAGCAAAGGTTCTTCTTTATAAGTATGCCAAAATTCTTCCCAAACATTAGATTTTTCGAATAAACCACACTCATAAGCAAATGCTGTAATCCAACTTTCTATACGTTGCTTTAGAGTATCATCAGAGTGTTTATGAAGAATTTTGCTACTAACCATATAAATGATTTAAGAATACTTGATTAAATGTAATCATTCCCCTCTGCCACTCTTTGGCAGGGGGTCTTTTTCTTTGAGTTGTCATCATTAGTGCACGGTTCCTTTCTCAATCAATCGCCACCGCATGCTGTTGCTTGGCGGGTTGGGTAGATATGGTGGATGGCAAACTTTCTAAAATGGTTTGGCGCAAAATATCCAACAGCCTTTCCTTCACAAAGTGGCGGTACGTTACCAAGCTTATTTCCCGCACCGGTGCTGGTGGTTTAAAAAAACGGATGCAATCCAGTTCGGCTTCGGGCATGTCTTGCAGGGCCAGCTCTGGTATGATAGTGCTGCCTTCGTTGATGGCCACCAGCTTCTTCAACGTTTCAATACTACCCGCTTCATAATCGAGTTGAAAACCTTCGTGTTCCTGCTTTTTCAGTTCGCACAAATTGAGGGCCTGGTTACGAAGGCAATGGCCCTCTTCCAGCAGCCACAGTTTGTTTACATCAATATCGCTGGCCAGTACATATTTCTTTTTCATGAGCTTGCTGCCCGGCGATGCATACACTACAAACTGCTCGTAAAACAAGGGCTGTTCATTGAGCGTTGGTCGCTTGAGCGGCGTCGCCAAAATGGCCGCATCCAGTTGCTGGCTTTCCAGCTGTTTGATGATGAGCTCGGTATTCATTTCCGAAATGTGCAGCTTCACCTGCGGGTATTGCGCCAAAAAACGGGGCAAAAACAAAGGCAGTAAAAAGGGGGCAAGCGTTGGAATGATGGCAATGCGCAAATCGCCGCTGAGCTGGCCTTTTTGCTGCTGTACCACTTGCTCCAGTTGCTTCGCTTCTTTGAGCACAATGCGGGCCTGATCAATGATGGCTTTGCCCACATCAGTAGGAATAACGGGCACTTTGCTGCGGTCGAAAATTTTTACGCCCAGCTCTTCTTCCAGCTTTTTAATCATCATGCTGAGGGTAGCCTGCGTTACAAAACAGCTATCGGCGGCTTTTACAAAATGCCGGTGTGTATCTACGGCTACAATGTATTCGAGTTGCTGCAGGTTCATGATTGGTTGCCGACAGATGTTGATGGCCCATCGATATGGCAAAATTATAGCAACTATCTATGATCACATTGTTATTATCAGTTTGATTGATGGTAAGTTCCTGTTTACTTTGAGTTTATAATTCGAGTACACTTCCATCAGAAGCCAAAATAATTATGTGTGGTGTGATGAAAACGGCCTGCCCTCGTGGCGGGCTTTTTTCATACAGCTACATTGCGGATATACGTGGTAAACACCGGCCACCATTGGCGTCCCGATGCATCAAGTCCCAGCAAATGGTTGTGCCAAATGCTGATCATTTGTCCGCCCGACTGCTGTACCCGCTGATGCATCAGTTGCAGTTCGATGGCCGCATCGGCGGGTGCATCCTTTTGTTCAAAAATGGAATTAGCATCCATCCAGCCAAAGGGATGAATTTCCAGTTCGGTGCTGCACTCATTGTCCAAATCGTACCAATAGTAGGGAACGCTGGTGCCTGCTCTAAAACCATTGATGGTACCATAACCCATGCTGTACTCTTGGCGAATACCCACTTGCAACAGCTGCCGAAAAGTTTGCGGCAACCGGAAGTTGATGTAATGCATGCGGTTGCTTTGGTTGGGTTGTTGCAAAATATGTTGCAATATGTTTTGCTCTTGTTGCAAAACTGAAGCTTGCAATGAAGCAGCCCAACTAGCATGCAAACCCACATCACTGTGCGTGGCCGTGTGCCGCATCAACGCCTGCAAAGCCTTGCTGTTGGGTGAAATATTTTTATCGTAACCTTTTTGTATTTGTGCCAACAGAAAAAAATACTGTGCCGGAATGTGTGCTGCTGTATGTTGTTGCTGTATCGCCGCAAACACATCAAACGGATCGGGAGCTTTGTGCTGCAATACAGCCAAGCGTTGTTGTAATGCCGTTCTATCATTGCGCAGCAACGACTTGACAGCGCCGCCCACATTGCGCCAAAAGCCTTTGTGTAAATAACTCCATGCCAGGTCTACATCAAAACTGAGCAAAGTGCTGGCTTTTGTAGATATGGGTTGCCATTCTGGAAAACATACTTGTAAAGCAGTTATCAACTGCTGTATCCATTCATCTACAATGGGTCTTTTCAACCAGCCCAGCTGAAACAACACGCTGTTGGTATGGCTGTACCTACCGTACTCATCTGGTTCATATTTGGGCAAATATTCTTCGTAGCGGGTAATGCAATAAAACGCAGCCGCCAATACATCAAACGGATGATCGCCGGCAGTGGTAGGAAAAATGATGGCTTGGTTTTGCCAGCGACTTTGTGGTACAGCTTTGTCAGCAATTCCCGTTTCGTACAAGAGCTCAGCAGGTTGTATCTGATATTGTATTTGTGTAAGCTGTTGCGTTGAATAATTAATGACCGGTTCTTGCAATGGCAGCGCTGCAACTGTTGTCACCAGTGGCAAGGGTTTGCCTTGCAACCGCTGCCCCAGCCATGCCGCCATGTATTGCAGCCGCGGCGTTATTGTATCTACCAGCATTACCATGCGCTGAAAATAAAAAAGTCGGCCTAATGCCGACTTGAAAGTTTATGTACATGTTCTGCTTATTGCATACCCCGCTCCTGAGCACTGTTGATGATGCTATCAAATACAGTTTGCGAAATGTATTGCGGCACATACGTAATGCCGCTGCTCTGCAGGCCGCGGTTGAAGGCCCGCATGTGGTTGCGGCTTCCTTTCGCCAAATTGCCATACACCATGTCTATATCTTGGTTGTCTGATTTTTCAATGGCTACGGCCAGGTCAAACAAATCAAGATCTTCAATGGTAGCACCAACAGTGAGTGCAGCATTGGCGCTTTGCAAACCATCAGCCACCAGTTTGTTGTAGAGCTGTTGCAAACCAGCATCTGCAAATTCGCCGGGTTGTTTGTTGGCTGCAGGGTCGGTCAGGTTGTACTTGTTGAGCAAACTCAGTACCGCATCCATGTGGCGCTGTTCGCTGGCGGCAATATTGCTAAACTGCTGCAGGCCCCACTTGGCATACAGTGCCTGATACACATCCCGGGCCAGTTTTTCTTCTTCCCGCATGTGCAGCAAACTTGCTTGCTCAAAGGCACTCAACGGCTCTGCGGGCAAAGCCATGATTTGCGCATTCATTACAGCCGAATTTTTTCCGGGGTTGGCTTTTACCCCATCGGTTTTGGCACAGGCAACCAACAGAACCAGCATAGCAGCAAGCAGGGAAACGGGAAATTGGCGTGTCATACGTGTTGTTGTTTACGGTGAAAATGATACTTCAAAGAGACCGCATTCAACTACGGTGCAACGTGAGCATAGTCACCCCAACGTTACTATCCTGCCAACCAAGGTTAATGAATGTTATAAACGACGACAGCCGGCGCATGTGCCGGCTGTCGTCATTTTTATCAGATGAGGTTGCTACTACCACTGATCCCAGTCGCCAAAGCGCAGGCCAATGTTGTAGGGTGCATGATCCAAACCAGATTTGTACATGCTCTTGGGTGCATAGCTACCGTAGAGCAAAATAGGTCCGAGGCCAATTTCTCCTACGTATTGAAATTTCCAGGGTTCAATATCAAAGTTGCCTTTGATTTTTTGCTTGCCGGCTTCGTTGCTTATTTGCTTGTTGCGGCTGCTGTAGAGGTAACCGGCACTTACACCTGCACTCAGGCTAAAGCCACCACCGTTGGGTTTGGTATCTATACCTATCATCAGCGGCACGGTTACATAATCCAGCGCCAGTTTGTTTTTTTCAAAGGTTTTGTTGTCACGAAAAACATGCGGGTCGCTACCTTTTACGTAAGTCGTTTTCAGGTCTGTATCAAAGCGATAGTTGTTCAGCTCTAGCATTAAACCGTAGGATACATTCAGCACCCGGTTTTTGGTAATGCCGGCCCGCTGGCGCACAATCCACAGGTTTACGTTTACACTTTTACCATTGCGGAGGTTAAAATCGCTGCCGCTGAATGCTGGCGCACCCGCTGCCGGACGAGCATAGGCCTGTGCCGCTGCACTACCATAGTTGGTATTGTCGGTAAAATTGGAGAAACCCAAATCCAACGTCATCCAGTTGGTGCTTACACGCTTGGGTTTCTTTTTGCCAGAACTCCAGCGAACGGTATTGCCACCGTTTGTTTCTACGGTGTTGGTACTCCCGTCTTTCTTTTTAATAATGGTCATGTTGCCTACCCGGATGGTATCCGCGGTTTCGGTGCGTGTGCTGTCTGATTGGCCATAGCTTGCCAATGCGGCTGTAGTGCAGGCCGCTGCGAGTAACATTGTCTTCATTGTTTGTAGGAATTTATTGTGTTGAAAGTGTTTCCTGAAAAGTTGCATCAATCTATGCTGTTTACTTCATAGTGGCAGCGCCGTTGTCGTTGGCGGCTACAACCTCGCTTTTGTCAAACGAACGAGTGACCTTGCGGGTTACAGTTCTGAAAACGCCACGCAACTTTTGTTTGTTGATTTTGGCGCCGGCTATGTTGATGCTGTTGTCTTCTTCTTCGGTTTCCATTTCGGTAAAGGCTGCATAAGTGGCCTGCACTTTGCTATTGCTGTTGGCTTGCACCGCCAGTGTAGCAGGCATTGCCTCGGTTTGAATATTGGCCTTCATGGCCTTAGGCGTTTGGCCTGCATTCAGGGCTGCCGTTTCTTCTGGCGACAAGCGATAAGCGGCAATCATGCGGGCTCTTTCTTCGTTGCTCTGTGCATTGTCTTGTGCTGTAGTAGCGGGCTGTGTGCTGGCTGTTTGCACGGTAGTCATAATTACCGGCGATTGCTTACCCGGCTGGTTGACCGCATACTGTGCCAGAGGTGCATCGGGTGCAGTTTGCTGCGGAGCTACTTGCTTGTTAGAATCGGTCTGTGCAACTGATTGTACCGTTGGTTGATTGCCGCCGGGCGTATTCACTTTCGCCTGCAATGGCTGCTCTTCGGTTACAGTGGTAGTATTGCTGTTGTTGAAAAAAGCAAACCAACCAATGCCAATCACAGCAGCTGCTGCGGCCAGTTTTTTCCAGGCGGCCAAACGAACAACTGGTGCTTTTTCTCCTGCTTCGCTGCGCAACAATTTTTCTTTGTTGGGCATCAGCACCGCTTCGGATTGCAGCAGGGTTTGCTGCAGCAGCAACCAGTCTTTCTGCGTTTCGGCATCGGCCAGCACTGCTGCGGGTATGCTGCCGCCATTGTCCAACGCTTCCAGCAATTGTAGCTGGGTGCTGGTCAGGTTGTCGGCATCCCACTGCATGGCTTTGATGAGGCGATACTTTTGCGGCATGGCTGCGGCTTCGGCAGTAAGGCGGGTGTGTTGCAACAGCTGCCATTCTTTTTGTACCAATGGTTCGTTGCTGAGTGTGTTGGGGTCGGCTGTGGGTGTGCGGTCGAGCAAATCGAGCAGGGATGTTTGCAGCGGCGTCAGCTGGTCGGCATCCCAGAGTTCGGGTTGCAGCAGGTCGTCTTTTCCTTCAAATGCCAGTTCGTGGTCGGGTGTGAGGCGGGTGTCCATCAGCAGCTGCAACTCCTCGGCCAGGTCGGGGTGCTTTTCGCAAAAAGCGTCCACCTCCAGCATCTGCTGCGGGGCCAGTTCGCCGTCCACATACAGCAGGAAGAAGTTTTCGTAATTGTTTCTGTTGATGGTCATGATTAGAAAATTATAAGTCGGTGGTGGGTGTGTGTTATACTACGTTTTCGATGCGTACGAGATAGTTGCGGAGCTGCACCCTTGCCCGGTGCAGGTACACTTTTACCTGGCTTTCGTTCAGGTCCATAATCTTACCTATTTCTTCGTAGCTGTAGCCTTCGTAATCTTTCAGCATTACCAGGCTACGCTGTGTTTCGTTGAGGGTGGCCAGCGCATTTTCCAAGGCCTTTTTCAAATACAGCTTGGGCTGGTCGCCGGTGCCGAGGGCTCCTTCCGGAATTTCCTCTTTGTAGTTCATCCGCTTCACCTTGCGCAAATGATCCATCATTTGGTTGTAGGCAATGGTAAAGAGGTAGGACTTGGCCTTCAGCGGATCCACATTATCGCGGTTGGCCCACAGCTTTTCAAAAGCACTCTGCACCACATCCTGTGCGTCTTCGGTATGCCGAAGGTTTTTGACAATAAACCGATACACGTTGTCGGCGTATTGCTTTACACATTCATTGTACTCTCTTTCGGTCATAGCAGCGTGGTTGAGTGTTTCTTTCTGTGGGGTGGTTGCAAGGTATTACGCCCTTGGAGCCAATTGGTTACAAGATTCTCAAAAAAATTTGAAACAAAAACCAGCAACTGTACCAGCGGTCAAGAGGCTGCTATGCCATGGCGGGAAAATGCCTGCAGGTACTGATCGATATAGGCATCAATTTGGGTACGCTTGTATTGCATTACAAACCGTGGATGCGGCAGGGCTTCAATGTGGTAGAACCACTGGTGCTGCTGGTTGAGCTGCTGCAGGTACTGCAGGTTTTTGCCTTCGCCTATGCAAAGGCCACGCTGCGCTGCACGGGCCAGCTCAGTTGGGTATCAAGGCATTGCTGCGCAAAAGGCAGCACGGCTTCGGCCAGCAGGCGGTCGTCGTAGTAATTCACATTTTTGCCATCGGCTACAAAGCCCAGCGGACTGATGGAGCTGATGTACAGCTGCCGGTAAAAAGCAGCCACGCCGCCAAAAGCCTCCATCATTTCATACATAAAAATGGAGCTGAGCTCCGGCTTGCGGGGCCAGGGGTTGGCAATGCCGCAGCTGTCTTTCAGCCGGATGGGATCGGTGAAGGGTACACCCGTTATGCCTGCTCCCAACCTGCCGGGGTTGATGCCAATCATGATGTAGCGGGGCGCCGCATCGGCATAGTATTTTTTGTAAAACTGCCGGCAGGCCTGCAGCACATCAGCATCGGCAAAGGGGTACAGCACTTCGTAGGGCGGCGGTACCTGCGGCGGTTGTAACTGTTGTATAAAGTTGAGTACCCTTTCGTTCCACTTCATTATTCGGCATTGAAATACGTCCACACAAAATCACTCATCCGGCGGGTCAGTTCCCAGGCTTCGTTGGTAGGTTCCCAGCTGCGGTCTTCGTTGTTTTTGGTAAATACCGCAAAAATGTAAGGCGTCTTATGACCGTTTACATACATCACTTCGCTGCGGCTGGCATCTACAGCGCCGTTTTTACTGGCCACAAATACACCGGGCGGAATTTTGCTCAGGCCTTCTTCGTCCCAATAATTGCGGCCCAGTATCCGCATCATTTTATCGCTGGCATGGCCGTTGATTACTTCCCGTTGCAGCATTTTTTCAAACAGCGTGGCCATTTCTGCAGGGGTGGTTTGGCCCCAGCCATATTGCTTGCGGATTTCTTCGCGGCCGGGGGTGCGGCTGTTTACCTTGGTGTTGGGCAGGCGCAGTTCATCCATCAGTTGGTTGATGCGGGTGCCCGTGCCTGCTAGTTGTTGCAACCACAGGCTGGCGGTGTTGTCGCTGGTGGTACACATGAGCATGATGACCTTGCTGAGTTCAATTTTTTCGCCGTCTTTAAACGAGCCCAAAATATCTACGCCGGCATAGTACAGCGAGTCGGCATAAGTCAGTTGATCGTGGTAATTGAGTTCGCCTTTTTCCAGCTTGTCGAGTATGCCTACCAGTATGGGCACTTTTACAATACTGGCCGTGGGAAACACCGTATCGGCGTTGTAACTGGCTACTTTGCCGGTCTTCAGGTTTTTGATGTAAAAGCCGATGTCGCCTTTGAAACCTTGCGTCATTTTCAGCAGGGCTTCTTCCAGCGCCTTGTCATTTTTTTGAGCGGCAGCCAGCAATACGGCACCGCATGCTACCAAGAGTAGCAAGCCATTTTTTGCCTTGCATAGAAGCAATCATTTGCTGCAAAGTACGGGGTTTGAAATGTGTGGCAATGCTTATACGTTTTGCCTAACCTCGTGGTACAGCCGGAAGGCATCTTCAGCATTGAAGAGTTGTGATCCTTCATTCATTGTAGCTGCCGAGCCGCATGCCACGCCCATGCTGATGGCATCGAGCAGGTTGCCGCCTTTTTGCAACATGTAGGTGATGCCTGCCACCATGCTGTCGCCGGCACCTACGGTACTGCGCTTGGGCACTTCGGGGGCGGGGGCAAAAAACTGTTCGCTTTTGGTCACCAGCCAGGCACCCAGCGGACCCATGGACACAGCAGCCATTTCTGCAAAACCATCGTGCAATACCTGCCGTGCGGCATGAGGCACATCCGCCTTGTCGATGTAGTCTTTACCTAGCAACTTGCAGAGTTCGCCAATGTTGGGTTTGATGAGAAAGGCATTGCGGCCCCGTAGTGCTTCGAGTGCTTCGCCAGAAGTGTCCACAATGCATTTGGCACCCAGGGCATTGGCCGTTTTTACAATGAGGCCATAGAAATACGGCGGCAGCCCCGGCGGCAAACTACCACTGGCAACAATGTAGGTGGGGGCAAAAGCTTTGATATCGTCGATAAGGGCTACAATGGCTTTTTCTTCTACCGACAAACCCGGAAACGTAAACCGAAACTGGTTGTTGGTAGATGTTTCCAACACTATCCAGTTTTCACGGGTTTCTACCTCGGTGTTTACGGCATGGTGCAGCAGGCCATCTTTTTTGAGCAGGCTTTGCAGCATGGCGCCGTTGTGGCCACCTGCCGGAAACAAAGCAAAAGATGCCGTGTCGAGTTTTTTGAGTGCCTTGCTCACATTGATGCCGCCGCCGCCGGGCTCGTGTACCACTTCGGCACAGCGCAGCTTGCTTTCGGGCTTCATCTTCTCCACTTTCGAGCTCTTGTCGATGCAAGGATTGAGTGTAACAGTGACTATCATAATGCTGCAAGTTGTGTGTAATGATAAAAAGGAACTATGATATTGCTCAATCGGTCGATGTCTGCTCGGCCAGCACGTTGGCAATGCGTTGCGTCAAATCTTCGAAGCTGGTGTAGCCACGGGCAATGAGATAAAACTTGCCATCGCTTACCTGCATGAGCACCGCCGGAAAACCAGTGACCTGCAACTGCTTGCACAGCGCCATGTCGTAGTAGGCTTTCTCTTTGTACTCCTCGCTTTTCAGTTTGCTGTAAAATTCATCTGCATCGATATTGTATTTATGCAGCAAATGCCGGTAGGCTTCGTCGTCGCAGAGGTCGCGGCCTTCGTAGTGCAGGGCGTATTGCAAGTCGGCGGCAAACAGCACCGCATCTGCCGGGTAATATTCTTTGAAAACACTCAGCGCAATAGCGGGTTTTTCACTGCTCATCACCCAGTCGCTCAAGTCGGGGTTATTGATGTGCCACAGATAATCTTCGCCAAACTGAATGCCTGTGAGCTCTTCTACATTTTTGTAGGCCCCGGCAATATAGCCTGCCATTTTTTCAATGGGCACTGGGCTGTCCGCAGGTATCATGCCGCCGCTCAGCACTTCAAAATCAATTTGGTCCCGAAGGTTTTCAAATGCTTTTTTGATAACGGGGCTAAACCCGTAGCACCAGCCGCAGTAGGCATCGTAGCAATAAACAATCAATGGCTTCATGCTGCAAAGGAATAAAGAGGGAATAAGAAATAAGCAATAAAGAATAAGAAAGTGGAAAGGAGTAAATGCTAGCTTCGGAAACAAACAATCAGTTTGCAGTTTGCAATTTTCAGTTTGCAGGAAAAGCACCGATGCCCTGCAAATTGCCTACTGCCAACCGCAAACTTCAATAAACGCCTTCGTGCCTTCCTTGTATCATGGTGGTTCAGGTCCCCTGCAAATTGCCAATTGCTTACTGGAAACTCCAAATAATCCTTTGTGTTCATTCGTGCCTGCCTTGTGCCTTTGTGGTTCAAAAATGCTCTTTGCTCCTCTGTGCATACCTCCCTTGCCTTTGTGGTTCAAAAAAATCGAATTTCATTTGGCTGTATATTCATCCGCAAAGCCAACGATTATGCAAGCCATCGTGTACGAGTTCATTGGAACAGCACTCATTATTTTATTGGGCAATGGTGTAGTTGCCAATACTTCTTTGCAAAAAACCTACGCCGGCGGTGCCGGTTGGATTGTCATCACATTTGGTTGGGCCATGGCCGTGTTTACCGGTGTGTATGTAAGTGCTGCCGAAAGCGGAGCCCACCTCAACCCGGCTGTTACTTTGGCGTTGGCGTATTTAGGCAAGTTTGCCTGGAGCAAGGTGGGCGGCTACCTGCTGGCACAAATAGCCGGAGCGTTTACCGGTTCGCTGCTGGTGTGGCTCACCTATAAAAAACAATACGATGCCAGCACCGATGCCGGTGCCATCAAAGCTACCTTTTGCACCGCCCCTGCAGTTCGTAGTTTCGGGTGGAACATGCTTACCGAAATGATCGGCACGTTTGCCCTCGTGTTTGGTGTGCTACACATTGCATCGCCCGCCAGCAGCCTCGGTGCCCTCGATGCCTTGCCTGTTGCTTTACTCGTGTTGGGTATTGGTCTGAGCCTCGGTGGTGCCACCGGCTATGCCATCAACCCCGCCCGTGATTTAGGGCCACGCATTGCCCACATGCTGTTGCCCATTCAACACAAAGGCAGCAGCGACTGGGGCTATGCACTGGTGCCGATTGTGGGGCCTGTACTGGGTAGTGCATTGGCGGCCATGGCGTATCATTTGCTGCACATGCCGTAGGCGGCTCAGGTTTTCCCTGCCTAGAAACTTAAATAAAAAATACGAGTCCAGATTTAAAATCAAATCCAGAAAAGTCCTTGAGATAGCGGAGTTTATAGCAATGATTTGAAAAGTATATTTGCCAAATGAAGGTTTATCCATCCATAAATACCACACTTTTAAGCCAAGCCGCAGCAACGGCAGATGCAAGATTGTGGGTTAAATTTCCTTCTCTACAAAAATGGATTGACGGTCAGGCTCAGCCAACTGTGAGACAATTAGCTGATTTCGCTAAAACAGTGCATATACCTTTTGGCTTTTTCTTTTTGCAACAACTCCCAGAAAGAAAAAATACAGTTCCGCTTTTCAGATCCGGCAGCAAAACGCCTCATTTCGATTACAGCTTCGAATTAAGCGAAACCATTAATAGTATACAACGGCGGCAGGATTGGTTGGTAGAATATTTACGAAGTGAACAACAGGAAGAGCTTCCCTTTGTAGGGAGATTTACTGTTACAAACACTTATATTGAAATTGCCAACGATATACGTAAAGAACTGAAGTTACCCCTAAATTGGTCTCAGTTTCTTTCTGATAAGTATACGGCCTTAAAGTACCTTATAAAAAAAGCTGAGGACGCAGGCATGTATGTTGCGATAAACGGAGTAATTGGTAATTCCAATAAAAACCTCAATCCTGAGGAATTTAAAGGATTCGTATTAAGCAGTAAATATGCTCCTTACATATTCATTAATGGCAAAGATTATCCTGCTGCGAAACTTTTCACGTTTATGCATGAGCTGGCTCATATCTGGCTCGACAAATCTGCAGCATTGGATATTGAACGTTTTATGCCGGCAAATACAGAAACTGAGAGGCTGTGTGATGCGGTAGCTGCTGAATTACTTGTAGCCGAAACAGTTCTTACCACAGAATGGAAGAAGGTGGCTAACCGTGATGATCATCTGGATTACTTAGAACGTTTTTTTAAAGTAAGTAAAATAGTGATTGCACGAAGATTGCTCGATTTAGGTATTTATTCTAAACCTCAATTCTTCGGGTTTTACAATGCTTACAAAGCATTTTGGGACAAAAAGAAAGAAGAAAATGGTGGAGGAGGAAGTTTTTATGCAAACCAGCCTTATCGTGTTGGTATTAAATTTTTTGACACAGTAAATGCTGCTGCTGCATCTGGCAAACTTTTATATACAGACGCATATAAACTTACAAACCTTTATGGGTCTACGTTTACCAAATTCAAAAGCCACCTTGAAAGTTAATGCCAACGCCAACCTATATAATTGACACGAGTTGTTTAACACAGGCACACCGCATATATTATCCATATGACATTGCTCCCAGTTTTTGGGATTTTATGAAACAGCATATTGTAAATGGAGATTTCGTACTGATTGATAAGGTCACCGATGAAATTGCGAAAGGAAAAGATGATTTAGCGAATTGGATGCATACACAAATACCATCTTCACTTTTGGTAAATTGTGATGCTAATCAAACTATAATTTCTCACTATGGTTCTTTAATGGTTTGGGGAAATGGTCATGCACAATACACGACGCTGGCAAAAAGTGAATTTTCAGAATTCGATAATGCGGATCCATTTATAGTGGCAACAGCACTTGCAAAATCAGCTATCGCTGTGAGTCAGGAAGCCTCCGCACCCTTAGCAAAGAAAAGCATTAAGCTTCCTGATGTGTGTGCAGAATTTAGGGTACCGCATATTGATACATTTACATTGTTAAGAACATTTGGATTTACCATGTAAATTTTCATCTGTTGCACCAGCCTTAGCCGTTTTAATTTTCCTAATTTTTCACCCGCCACAATGCTTTTATTTGCAGTCTTAAGCATAGTGGCTATGGAGTATAATAGTTGTCAGAGTTGTGGTATACCGTTCGACAGGGCGGCAGGTAAGGGCACCAATGCCGATGGCACAGCAAACAATATGTATTGCAGCTATTGCTTTACCAACGGTGCTTTTGTACAACCCGACTGGACGGCAGAAGACATGCGCCAGTATGCCAACAAAAAACTACAGCAAAAAGGCATCCCATCTTTCTTAGCCGACATGCTCACCAGCGGTATACCCAAACTGGAACGCTGGAACCCAAAAAGTCAGGATTAAAAAACTAGAGCTTACGGGAAAAATACAGGTGAACCACAAAGGCACGAAGACACAAAGGGGCACAAAGAGGTTAGTTTTTTTCTTGCCCGCAACTTCTTCCACCGGGGCTGTTGCCCGAAACCACGAACCAAAAACAAAAAACCTGAACCCCCTTTAGGGGGCAGGGGGTTAATGGGCTTTCTTTTCGTACTGCCAGTTGCGGCCCTTGCCAGCAGCTACCCATTCAATGGTTTGTGCCAGGCGCTTTTGGCGGGTAGCTTCCGTTTTGGCTTCGGTAATCCACTGCACATATTCTTTGCGATGGCTGGGGGCAAAAGCTTCCCATACGGCCAGTGCCTGTGGTTGTTGCTGCATGGCTTCGGTGATGTAAGCGGGCACTTGTACCGGCGCTTTTTCGGCAGGCTTTTTGGCCAGCTTGATGCCTTGGTCATTCAGTGCCATCGCTTCCTTTATCCAATTGGTGAGTTGAGCATCGGAGGGCAGGTCTTGCAGGGAAGTGAGGCGGCCCAAATGGCCCATGGCTACTTCGGATGCCGCCGTTTGCTGCAGCACCGGATCTTTCATGAGCGGGGCTTTCCAAAAACCAAACACGGCATGCTGCTTAAACGAGGCCATGCTGCAGAGCATATCGCCTTTGTACATAAAATGCGGGAAGCTCCATTTCATGGTTTCTTCGGCCGTGGGGCATACCCGGTGCACCAGGCTCCGCAGGTGCTGCAGTATGGGCTGTGCAAAGGGCTGCGCTTTCTGGATGTAGGCATCTACCCGGGCATCGGTTTTCATGGCAGGTGTTTGGGGTAAAGATACATGGGTGAAACGCGAAGACACGGAGGCGCTGAGGAGTAAAAAACATTGATGTTGCATCCACTGTATTTCCTATCAACTCATTTGAACCACCAAAGCACGGTAACACAAAGGGGCACAAAGGGGTGGCATTTTTTTGGCAACGTCATTTGAGGTAGGCTTTACAGGAAAACGGTTGATCTATCTTCCAAATATCTTTTTCAAAAGGCCCGAAACCTTGTCCAAATCACCATCTTGATCCTGCATAGAATTGTATAAAATATTCCATGACGCATCAACAAGCATGTATTGCGGAATGGCAGCAATAGAAAATTGTTTTGTTATTGGACTCTTGTTCATTTTCACTGTATCCGTCAAGTGTATCCAGTTGGAAATTCCGAAGTCATTTATCATCTGCTTCCACTTCACTTTGTCATCATCCAGATTGATATAAATGACATTGAGTTGTTGAGCAGGATATTCAGATGCTATTGCTTTGGCTTTGGGCAATAATGCTTTACATGGTCCGCACCAGGTAGCGCCAAATGCAATAAGATAATGTTGGTTGGGATAACTACGTATATCTACTATGTTCCCTGCCTCATTCTCAAACATAACCGATGGAAAAATACTTTTCCTATAAGTGAGTTTTCTCCTTTCTACTGCGGCCTTCAGCTCTACACCAAGGGGTGATTGCTGTAGCGAATTGTCCAATTTCGAAAGCATCATTATCATTGAATCCGCAGAAATCATGTGGACATACCGACTGCTATGTGCAAGTTCCAGTAAGCTGGCAAAATTTGTCGGATTTGCGGTTGCCAATTTTAATCTTTGGTTCAGTATAGTTGGCTGCAAGCTTATACCCTGCAGTTTGTCAAACTTCTTTTGTAAAGAATCAATGGCTGACTGGTTCTTCCGGAATTGTATTTTGCCATTGACGAAACCCAAGGAAACAACATTGTCGCCTTCTTGCAACAAAAAATACCTGTATCCTTTTTTACTACCATAGTTCCAGGTTAGTTGTGCATGTACGGTTTTATTTTGAATGCTTGTTGTATAAGTGAATTGATTATTGGAAAGATTGATTGGAATTGTATCAACAACCGGCGCATATATAGTAGGTTCATGAATGCGTAATTGAACAGCTGAAACTGTTGTAAAACCTTTGAAGAATACTTGTAAGGTCATCGTATGTTGAGCAGATGCATTTGCGCAAATAAGAAGACTGAGAATAATCAGTAAAGAGATCGGCACTGAAAGAAGATTCCTCATTGAGATTTACTACTAGATGTGTGAACGAATTGTGTTAGAACGATGATTGCTCTTTTCTTTTACTAAATACACTGCCTGTAGTAACAACTACTGCGCATACACAGAATCCAATACCTCGCCCAAACGATTTGGATAGCCTTCATACATTTCTATCATCTTACCATCGGGTGCAAACAGCACTGTTTTGGGTATGGAAGAAACGGTAAAAAATTGTTCTAATTGTTTACGATAAGGGCCATTGGAAACGTATTGTGGCCAGGGCATTTGCTCTTGTTGTAAGGCTTTTTGCCAGTCGTTGTTGTTCTTATCTACGGAGATGCTGGTCATGGACAAGCCCTTCTGCTGATACTTGCTGTATAATGCTTTGAGTGAAGGTATTTCTGCACGACAGGGCCCACACCAACTGGCCCAAAACACCAATACATGATAGTTGTTTTTAGGCATTATTGACTGCAACTGCCCCTTGGGATCAATTACCTGTAACCCTGTTGGATATACCTTATTGATGTTGCCTGCATAAGGGTAATAGGCTTCCAGTAATTCAATCAGCGGTAATGTTTCCTTTGTTCGCTCAAAGGATGCCACCTGAGTTTTCAATTCATCTACCGTAAACTGTGCTCTGTACATGTAGAGAGCATATAGCAGATTTCCACTATTGGGATAGCGTTCAATCTTGTGTATGTTCTTGTCTATTATCGATTTCCGCTCAAGTTTTTCAGTACTTGTACTATACTCAAGCTCTATCCTTTTAAAAATTACCTCATTCTTCTTGCTGCCTTTAAATGAGCTGTGCTCCTGGCTGTCTTGCTGATCTACTACTGGCTCTATTTCAATGGCATTATCTTCAATCAGAAAGGAGCTGAAAATAATCGGCGTGTTAGCATATGGCGATTGAAAACCAACAGGCCGCAAATACTTATAGCCATTTTTTTCATCCCAATACCTTACAGAGTAAAGTTCATGGTAACTAATTTCTCTTTTGTTAGGATCTAATTGCAACGTCTTTTGTTTGACGAGGACAGAGTCTACGATACCGACACTGTTATATCCCAAATAGACATATTTATCATGCAGTTTGGCAAAATCCGAATCAGAAAGATGCAGCTTTACCAATCCTACTTTTTTGTTGGTAGATTGGCAAGCCGCTGCAACAAGCAACGAAAGTATTAAGGCCCAGCCGGTGTAGTTTCTTTTTGCATAAGCAGGTATTGTTGAGGTATGTGTGGAAGCAAATGATATGGCGGACCACCCAATTTAACCACAATAATGATTTGGCTTTAGGGGTGCTATCCGGGCATAATTATTTTGCCCATATCTAAATGTAGTGATTCGACACTATAAATTTATGGCCGTAGGTGCTTTTTCTTCCCGGCAACGTCCCCAGTGGGAGACCTTGCGTCAACGCTACACAAACTTTCAATTACGCAACGTCCCGTACCGGAGACGTTGCTGGAAACCACAAACAAAAAACTAAAAACCTCAACCCCCTTTGGGGCAGGGGGTTAATGCGCTTCCAACCAATTCTCCCCCATGCCGGCTTCGGCTTCTACGGGTACGCCGTTGGGTAGTGGCAGGGCGGTACGCATGCATTCCAGTATCAGCGCTTTCAGGTCTTCAGCTTCGGTTTTTACCGCATCAAACAACAATTCATCGTGCACCTGTAATATCATGCGGCTTTCAAATTTGGCCTTCTTCATTTCGGCATGCACTTTTATCATGGCCAGTTTGATCATATCGGCGGCAGTGCCTTGTATGGGGCTGTTGATGGCGTTGCGCTCCGCAAAACCCCGTACCGTAAAATTGCTGGAATTGATATCCCGCAGCCAGCGTTTGCGGCCCAGCAGGGTTTCTACATAGCCGTGCTCTTTGGCAAAATTCACCATGTTGTTCATGTACTGTTGTATGCCGCTAAACTCCCGCTTGTAATTGTCGATGATTTCTTTGGCTTCGGTACGGCTGATGCCGAGGTTATCGGCCAGGCCAAAAGCACCCTGACCGTAAATGATGCCGAAGTTTACACTCTTTGCTTTGTAGCGTTGCTCTTTGGTTACTTCGCTTTCGGGTATGCCATACACTTTGGAAGCCGTAGCGGTGTGAATGTCTTTGCCATCGCGGAAGGCTGCACACATGTTAGCATCGCCACTAATGGCCGCTACCACCCGCAGTTCTATTTGTGAGTAGTCGGCACTGATGAGCAGGTGATTGTTGTCGCGGGGCACAAAGGCCTTGCGTATTTCACGACCGCGGTCGGTACGCACCGGTATGTTTTGCAGGTTGGGGTTGTTGCTGCTGAGGCGGCCCGTTACAGCCACCGCCTGTGCATACGTGGTATGCACCCGGCCCGTTTTCGGATTGATGAGTTGCGGCAACGCATCTACATAAGTGCTTTTCAGCTTCGTCAATTCACGAAACGTTAGAATGTCGTCTACAATGTTGTGGCCCTTGGCGGCGAGCTTCAGCAGTACATCTTCACCGGTTTGGTATTGGCCAGTTTTGGTTTTTTTGGCGGATGGGTCCAGCTTCAGTTTGTCGAATAACACTTCGCCCAATTGCTTTGGCGATGCCAGGTTGAATTTGACACCGGCATTTTCATACACTCTTTTTCAGCAGCCGATGCATCCTGCTCCAGCAGCTTGCTGTAGTCGTTCAAAAAAGTTTCATCTACCCGTACGCCTTCAAACTCCATGGCGGTGAGCACTTTCACCAACGGGTTTTCGGCTTCGTTCAGTACCCGGTCTACTTTGCGGTCGAGCACCAGCGGTGCCAGCTGCTGTTTCAGCTGCAGGGTAATATCGGCATCTTCGGCAGCGTAGTCTTTTATCTTTTCAATTTCTACATCCCGCATGTTGCCCTGATCCTTTCCTTTTTTACCAATGAGTTCGGTAATGCTCACGGGCTGGTAGCCGAGGTATTGCGCTGCCAGCAAATCCATACTGCGACGGCCTTCGGGCTCGGCCACATAGTGGGCCAGCATGGTATCGTACACGGGGCCGGCCAGCTCGGTTTGGTACCATTTCAGCAGCAACAAATCGTACTTGATGTTTTGGCCAATCCAGGTGATGTCG
The DNA here is from genome assembly GCF_009740285.1 of Phnomibacter ginsenosidimutans. Taxonomy (GTDB): domain Bacteria; phylum Bacteroidota; class Bacteroidia; order Chitinophagales; family Chitinophagaceae; genus Phnomibacter; species Phnomibacter ginsenosidimutans. The sequence goes on along the minus strand of NZ_CP046566.1, from coordinate 4,295,297 downwards.
GGCTTATCAAACAACGGTTTGAAATGCTGCAGCAACTCCAGTGTGGCTGCTCTATCAGCAGGACAAGGCACGTAGTAAGCTTCGTGTGGCGTAAATGCAAAACTCATGCCCACCAGCTCGGCCAGGTTGGCATCGATGTTGGTGGTTTCTGTATCAAAACAAATTTCTGACTGCTGCAAAGCTGCTTGTACAAATGCATCAATTGCCGTTGCGTTATCCAGCAAGTGATAAGTATGCGGCGTGTTGTTGATGTTCTTATCCACTTCCATTTGCACCGGCTCGTCTTTTTCCTGCAGGCTGTCACTTTTGGCAGCAGGGGTGGCTACGGCATTGCCAAACAAATCTTGCTGTACACCTTGCGGGGCGGCACCAGCGGCCGCATCAAAATCGGTACCGAGTATACGGCGACCGAGTGTTTTAAATTCCAGTTCGGTAAATACTTCTTTCAGCGCTTCTTTGTTCCACTCGCCCAGCTTGTAATCTTCTTCGTGAAACTGCACGGGCACATTGGTAATAATGGTGGCGAGTTTTTTACTCATCACGGCCAGCTCTTTGCCATTGCGTATTTTTTCGCCCAAGGCACCTTTGATGTTGTCGGCATCGGCCAGCACGGCTTCCATATTGCCGTATTGCTTCAGCAGTTTGGCGGCGGTTTTTTCGCCTACGCCGGGTATGCCGGGTATGTTGTCTACCGCATCGCCCATCATGCCCAGCATATCTATCACCTGCGCTACATTGTCAATGTCCCATTTCTGGCAAATGTCTTCGGCCTTCAAAATTTCGGGGCCGTTGCCAAAAGCCGCCGGCTTGTAGATGTACACGCCTTCTTTGGTGAGCAGCTGGCCATAGTCTTTGTCGGGCGTTACCATGTATACTTCGTAGCCCAGGTCGGCCGCCTGCCAGGCAATGGTACCCACTACATCATCGGCTTCGTAGCCATCTACTTCTACCACCGGTATGTTGAAGCCCTGGATGATGCGTTTGATATCGGGCACTGCAGCCAGCAGGTCTTCCGGTGCTTCCTGGCGGTTGGCTTTGTAGTCGGTAAAATCGGTATGGCGTTCAGTAGGTGCAGCGGTATCGAAGCACACTGCAATGTGCGAAGGTTTTTCTTTATTGATGAGTTCGAGCAGGGTATTGGTAAAACCAAACTGCGCATTGGTGTTGCGGCCTGTGCTGGTAATGCGGGGGTTGCGGATGAGGGCATAGTAGGCACGAAAGATGAGGGCAAATGCGTCGAGCAGGTATAACTTTTTCATGTAGACTTTGCGTGGCCGGTTTCGGCAGCCAACGGGTCAAAGTAAACTGTTTATCGGTAAGCTGCAAACGGCTTGGGATGGGATGCGGATTGAATACAATGGGACGCTGATGCAACGGATGAAACAGATTTTCGCGGATTTTCTTGCAAACTGCAAACTACATACTGCAAACTTTTCCTACATCCAATCCAAACTTTTACCAATTGCTTTTTGCCAACGCAAGTGCAAGTGATGGCGCAGGTCTTGCTGCATGGCGGGCTGCCAGCGTTTGTTGATTTGATGATTGGCTTTAAGGTCGTCTACGCTTTTCCAATAGCCCGAGGCCAGGCCTGCTGCATAGGCCGCACCCAAACAGGTGGTTTCATTCACCATCGGTACTTGTACTGGCACCTGCACCATATCGGCTTGAAACTGCATGAGCAAATTGTTGGCCGTCATACCGCCATCCACATTCAGTGCATCGAGGGTAATGCCGCTATCGGCCTGCATGGCCAGCAGCACATCTAGCGTTTGGTACGCAGTGGCTTCCAGCACGGCCCGGGCAATGTGTGCCTTGGTGGCATAGCCGGTGAGCCCGGTGATTACACCACGGGCATCGGCCCGCCAGTAAGGAGCGTACAAGCCACTAAAGGCGGGTACAAAATAGACGTCGCCATTGTCGGGTACGCTGGCGGCCAGTGTTTCTATATCGCTGCTTTTGTCGATAATGCCCAGGTTATCGCGGCACCATTGCACCAGCGATCCGGTGATGGCAATGCTGCCTTCCAGTGCATAGTGTACCGGCTGCTGACCCAGTTTGTAAGCCACGGTAGTAAGCAGGCCCTTGGTGCTGGGCACTATTTTCTCGCCGGTGTTCATGAGCATAAAGCAACCGGTGCCGTAAGTGTTTTTGGCCTGGCCGGGTTCAAAGCAAGTTTGGCCCACCAATGCCGCTTGCTGGTCGCCCAACACACCCATAATATTGATGCCTTTGAAAGCCCCCTGCTGTATGGTACCAAAGTAGCCGGAGCTGGGCACAATCTGCGGCAGCATTTGCCGGGGAATATTGAGTGTTTGTAAAATCTCATCATCCCAATCCAGCGTTTCCAAATGCATGAGCTGGGTGCGGCTGGCATTGGTCACATCGGTTTTGTGTTCGCCGGTTTCCTTCCACAGCAGCCAGGTATCCATGTTGCCAAAAAGGGCATCGCCTTGCTCTGCCGCCTGCTGCAATCCATCCACGTTATCCAGCAGCCATTTCAGTTTTAAGGAGCTGAAGTAAGTAGCAAAAGGAAGTCCTGTTTTTTGCTGCCAGGCATTGTGGCCCAGCTGTTCGTTCAGCTGTTTTACCAAATGTTCGGTGCGGGTATCTTGCCATACAATAGCGTTGTAGTAAGGCTTACCCGTATGCTTGTTCCACACCACGGTGGTTTCTCGTTGGTTGGTAATGCCAATGGCCACAATATCTGTTGCCAGCAAGCCTTTGGTAATGAGGGCTTCTGCAGTTACAAGTTTTACTTTGCTGGCTATTTCTTCGGGGTCGTGTTCTACCCAACCTGGCTGCGGAAAAATTTGCTGGTGTTCTTGCTGGGCACTGGCTACAATATTGCCCCCCATATCAAACACCATAAATCTGCTGGACGTGGTTCCCTGATCAATTGCTGCAACATACCGCATGGCCTATCGTTTTTACTTTTAGAAAAAGAAAGATAGGGAAAACCATGGCGGGAAAAATGCCTGCTCATGCGCCGCATCAATCATCCATAATATCGGCGAGGGTTTTCTTTTCGAGCACACCAAAATGGCGTCTCTGGCTTCGGCCATTACACCTTTGAGGCCGCAGTGTTTTTCATTGCAACCATCGCAGGGTTCGTAAAAGTGCAGGCTTACACAGCTGAGCATGGCAATTGGTCCGTCTACCAAGCGAATGATGGTAGCCAGTTTGATGCGGGAAGGATGCTTCGCCAATTCATAACCGCCATTGCGGCCACGATGGCTGATGAGTAAACCTTCTTGTTTCAGTTCGTGCAAAATGTTTTCAAGAAAACGAAGCGGTATCCCTTTTTCTTCGGCAATGAGCGGAATGAGCGTTGGTCCTTTTCCGTAATTCACAGCCAGTTTCGACAATGCCTGAAGGGCGTATTTGGTTTTTTGAGAAAGCATAATGGTAAGCGCTGTTCACAAAGCTACTGTTAATTATCATGCATATTGTTCACTTTTCGAGTGAACAATTATATTTGCTGCTCAAACCGTATCAATCATGAGCTTAAGACTTGGCGACATAGCCCCCGACTTCAATGCCAAAACCAGTGTTGGCGATATTAATTTTTATGAATACCTCGGCAGCAGCTGGGGCATCCTGTTTAGCCACCCGGCAGATTACACGCCTGTGTGCACCACCGAGCTGGGCCGTACTGCACAGCTGGCCGATGAGTTTGCCAAGCGCAACGTAAAAGTGCTGGCCGTGAGTGTAGATGATCGGAAAAACACAAAGGCTGGATAGGCGACATCAACGAAACACAGCATACGAATGTGCAGTTTCCCATCATTGCCGACGAAGACCGCAACGTGGCTACTTTGTACGACATGATTCACCCCAACGCCAGTGAAAACTTTACTGTTCGCAGCCTGTTCATCATTGGTCCTGATAAAAAAGTAAAACTCATCATTACCTACCCTGCCAGCACAGGCCGCAATTTTGTAGAAGTGTTGCGGGTGGTAGACAGTCTGCAGTTGACAGCACAATACAGTGTGGCTACACCGGCAGATTGGAAAGATGGTGAAGATGTGATTGTGGTGCCCGCTATCAGCACTGCTGATGCCATTAAAAAGTTTGACAAAGGTGTGACCGAAGTAAAACCTTACCTGCGGTATACGCCACAGCCCAATAAATAATCCATCACATCCCACGTACACACATTTATCAAAGCCGATACTGGAAACAGTTCGGCTTTTTTAATGCAAGCCCATGAGTTTTATCATATCAACGTGGTATTTTGGCGAAGTACTTTTATGCCCGAATTGATACCATAACCAAATTACCATACCATGTTCCAATTTATTAAAGACTTACTCTTACCCTCGGATGATCCAACCACCGCACAAACCATTGTATTTGTAGCTGCCGCCATTACCGGTGGCGTATTGCTTGGCCGCCTCAAAGTAGCCAAGGTAGGCATCGGTGCTGCCGGTGTATTGTTTGTAGGCTTACTCATGGGCCACCTCGGTTACAGCCTGCATACCGAAACCATGCATTATATCAGAGACTTTGGCCTCATACTTTTTGTATATGCAGTGGGCCTTCAAGTGGGCCCATCTTTTTTTGCATCACTCAAAAAAGACGGGCTGGTGATGAATGGCATTGCCATAACAGCTGTTTTCATCAGTTTTTTAGTGGCCTGGATTATCATGCGCAGCACTGGTACTACTGCCGAAAATATGGCAGGTATTATGACTGGTGCCGTTACCAATACGCCCAGCCTCGGCGCTGCTAAAAGTGTGCTGAAAGAAGTAGCGGCTGTAAAACAAGGCACCTATGCCGACCCCGCCAACGGGTATGCCATTGCCTATCCCTTTGGTGCCGTGGGCGAAATTTTGCTCATCATTCTTTTCATGAAAATTTTTAAAGTAAAAGTGAAAGATGAGCAACAGCGGTTTGAAGAAAAACGACAGAAAGACTACCCGCACCCCAGTGTGGTAAAATGCCGGGTAACCAACCCCAACGCTTTTGGCAAAACCCTGGGCGAACTGCTGAACAAAGAGAGCCTGAAAGATGTGATTGTAACCCGCATTAAATGCAGCGGTACAACCAAAGTGAGTACACCCACTGCTGATACAGTGCTGAAAGAAAGAGACGTGCTGATGCTGGTGGGCCTACCCGATGATGTAGATGTGGTGGTAACCATGCTGGGCCGTGTAAGTACCGACAACTTCATTACCAGTGATGAAGAAATTGAAAGCCGCGACATTACCGTTACCAAAAACAACGCTACACAAAAGTCGTTGGCGCAACTCAATATGGAGTCGGCATACGGTGTAAAAGTCACCCGCATTTTCAGGGGTGGTATGGAGCTGATAGCCACCCGGGATTTTGTGGTACACATGGGCGATACACTGCGTGTAGTTGGCCCCGTAAGTGAGTTGAAAAATGCGGAACAATTTTTGGGCAATAGCCGCCACCGGCTGGCCGAGCCGGAACTGGCCACCATTTTTGTAGGCATCATTCTCGGGCTCATACTGGGCTCTATTCCGCTGGCCATACCTGGCTTGCCCGTACCGGTAAAACTGGGTATTGCAGCCGGTCCGTTGCTGGTGGCCATCTTCATTAGCCGCTATGGCGGTGTAGCGCATTTACACAGCTACATGAACCAAAGCGCCGCCTGGTTTATGCGGGATTTTGGTATTGCGTTGTTTTTTGCAGCCGTGGGTATCAATGCCGGTAAAACCTTGTACGAAAGCTTTATGGCCAACAATGGTTGGATGTGGCTGGTATATGGTATGGCCATTACTTCCATCCCTGTCATTTTTATAGCGCTGGTAGGCCGGCTCGTTTTCAAAATCAACTTTTTACAAATAGCCGGTATGATAGGTGGCACTTACACCAGCCCGCCTACACTGGCGTTTTGCAACGGTTATTTCAAAGGCGATGTACCGGCTCAGGCTTACGCCACCGTGTATCCGCTGGTAACCATTGCCCGCATTTTGGCGGCCCAATTGTTTATTCTTTTGTTTTTACAATAGCCCGGTAAGCTTGCTATAAACCCCCAACACCTGTCGGTCTTTTCCGGCAGGTGTTTTTTATGGCGGCATACTGGTTCTGTTAATTTCTTGACCGCATTGGCACCGCTGGCTAAATTTGTGCCATGCGTATAGTTTGGATATGTATGGTCAGCTGCCTGCTGAGCAGCACCGCCTGGAGTCAAGATGCTCAACAGCTGCACGAAAACGGTGTGCGGTACCTGCAGCAAAATGATTACGGCAATGCCATTATTGTATTGAAAAAAGCGGCCGAGCTGGAACCGGCCAATACCGAAATCGTCAACGATTTGGGCTTTGCTTATTTTTTGGCCGGCCAGTACAAAGTGGGCTACGATTTGATGCGCCCCATGGCCGAATCGAAAAATGCCGACGACCGTACTTATCAGATTACGTGTATGCTGCTGCGGGGTGGTCGCAATATCAAAGAAGCGGAGCTCGTGTACCGCATTGGCTTGCAAACCTTTCCCAAAAGTGGTGCCTTGTATGCCGACTATGGTGAGTTTTTAGAACTGGTTCAGCCCGGCGCCAACGCTGGTATTGTGTACTGGGAAAAAGGCATACAATTCGACCCGGCATATCCTGGCAACTACTACCACGCAGCACGGTACTATGCAGAGCAAAACGATCATTTTTGGGCGGTGATATATGGTGAGATTTTTGTGAACATGGAGAGCTACAGCACCCGCACTGTAGAAACCAAAAACATTATGTACGACAGCTACAAACGCTTGTTTGCTTTTGGGTTGGAAGCCAGCAAAACCGCATCGCCTTTTCAGATAGAAGCGTCGAAAATGTTGCTAAAACAAGAGCCTCTGGCGAGCAATGGCATCAACCCCGAAATACTGACGGCCATGCGTACCCGCTTTTTGCTGGATTGGTACAATAGCCCTTTGGCCGCTAAGTTTCCATTTAAAATATTTGAACACCAACGTCAATTGCTGCAAGAAGGGGTGTTTGATGCCTACAACCAATGGCTGTTTGGCAGCGTGGCCAATTTGAATGCCTTCCAAAACTGGACAAAAACACATCCGGATGAGTATGTTAGTTTCAACCAGTTTCAACGCAACAAGCTTTTCAAAATGACCGAAGGTCAATATTACCATTAGGTCATCAACCTTATTTTGGCATCTTTTTTGGCGAACAAAAGCAAGGCAATTTTTGTCTTGCTTTTTTAATTCCATCATCTCAAATACTTAAACGTTTATGAAGAATCAAGCATTGACTGCTTTATTGGCTGCCGGCTTGCTAATGACCGCCTGCCAAAGCGCCCCCGAAGCCGACAGCGCCAACACCGGCGAAGCCACCGCTGCTGCCAGCGGTACAGGTAGCACTTTTACCGTAGATACTGTAGGCAGCTCCATTGGCTGGATTGGTACCAAGCAAAATGGCCAACACAACGGTACATTTATGCTCAGCGGTGGTAGCCTTACCATCGACAGCAGCAACAACATTGCCAGCGGTTCATTCACCATCAATATCGGTTCGCTCAATGTGCTCGACCTGCAGGGAGAAGACAAGGGCAAACTGGAAGGCCACCTCAAGAGCCCCGACTTTTTTGACGCGGCTACATTCCCTGCTGCCAAGTTTGAAATTGCCAGTGTAGCAGTGTATGATTCTGCTACTGCTACCAGCAAACTGGCCGGTGCCACACATATCATTACAGGCAACCTTACTTTGAAAGACTCTACCAAAAGCATTGCTTTTCCTGCCATCGTTAACATCGATTCGGCCAGTGTAAGCACTACAGCCGATTTCAACATCGACCGTACGCTGTGGGGCATGAACTACAAAGGACCCAACAATCCTGCCGATTGGTTCATTAAAAAAGAGGTAAACCTGAAGCTCAATATCAAAGCCAATAAGGCCCAATAAGCTGAGCTTTCCCATCCATAAAAAGACCATCGTTTGTGAAACGGTGGTCTTTTTATTTTTTACAGCTCTTGCATTAACCATCGGTTATCAGAAAAGTACCTGCAATTGCTGGCGCTTTCGTTCAATTCCCCGAATTTTCAGCCTTAAACGATTGCCCCATGACGACGAATGGCTTGCCTACCCGCCTGTTTGATTTATTACCCCATCGCCTGGAACGGTTTGGAGATTATACCTTGCTGGCGGCAAAAGAAAATGGTGACTGGAAAACATATTCAACCCAACAGGTTCAGGAAATAATTGATACGCTGAGTGCCAACCTGCTGAGCCTTGGCCTGAGTGCCGGCGATTACAGCCCAACCGGTGCCGATAAAGTAGCCATGCTGAGTGCTAACCGGCCCGAATGGGTGTTTGTTGATTTGGCTTGTCAGCAAGCAGGCTTGATTCTTTGCCCGATTTATCCCACCACAAATCCACGTGAGTTAGAATTTATTTTCAACGACGCAGAGGTAAAATGTGTGTTTGCCGGTTCGGAAGATTTGTATGAAAAAATCATCAGCGTATCACCGCATGTGCCTAGCCTCAAACATATTTTTTGCTTTGATGAAGTAACAGGTGCTGCCAGCTGGACACAGTTGCAGCAGCAGCCTACAGCAGCAAGCAGCAGCCGCTTTGCAACAAGCCAAGCAACCTATACAGCCGCACCATTTGGCCACTATTATTTATACCAGTGGCACCACCGGTGTTCCTAAAGGTGTAATGCTATCGCACCACAATATTTTGAGCAACGTTTTCAACTCTGCCAAGAGTTTTCCGTTCGATAATCAGCCCGGTAAAAAGGTGTTGAGTTTTCTGCCGCTCAATCACATTTTCGAAAGGATGATTACCTACATCTACACCTTGAGTGGCATTAGTATTTACTACGCCGAAAGCCTTGAAACCATTGGTGAAAACCTGAAGGAAGTGCAACCCACCGGCTTCACCACAGTGCCCCGGCTATTGGAAAAAGTGTTCGAAAAAATTATGGCCAAAGGGCAGGAGCTCAGCGGCACTAAACGCAAGCTGTTTAACTGGGCGGTTGATTTGGGTTTGCAGTACGATAATCTGCAATCGAAAGGTTTGCTGTACAATGTGCAGCTGAAGCTGGCCAACAAACTCATTTTTAGTAAATGGCGTGAAGGACTTGGCGGCAATATTGAATTCATCATAACAGGTGGTGCCGCTTGCCAGGAGCGATTGCTGCGCATTTTTAATGCGGGAGGCATTCCGGTGTTTGAAGGCTATGGCCCTACCGAAAACAGCCCCGTGATTTCGGTAAATCGACGCATGGAAGGCCAAACCAAATTTGGCACCGTGGGCCCCATTATTGAAGGGCAGGAAGTGAAGCTGGCCGAAGACGGAGAAATATTGGTAAAAGGCCCCAGTGTAATGCAGGGCTATTACAAGCGCCCCGATCTCACTGCTGAAACCATTCAGGATGGCTGGTTGTTGACAGGTGATATTGGTGTGTGGGAAGAAGTGAAAGGTGTTCGCTTTTTAAAAATTACCGACAGAAAGAAAGAGCTGTTTAAAACCAGTGGTGGTAAATACGTGGCGCCTCAGCCTTTGGAAAACAAGTTGAAAGAATCGCCTTTCATTGAGCAAATCATGATTGTAGGTGCCGAGCGAAAATTTGTAGGTGCGTTGATTGTACCGGGCTTCCCCACCCTGCGGGAGTGGATGCGGCATCAGGGCATCGCCTTTACCACTCCGGAAGAAACTATCCGACACCCAAAGGTGCTGGCACATTACCAGCAATTGGTAGAAACATTCAACACCTTTTTCAACCATGTAGAACAGGTGAAAAAGTTTGAACTGTTGCCACAAGAGTGGACCATTGACACCGGCGAACTCACCCCTACTTTGAAGATTAAAAGGAAGGTGGTGATGGAAAAATACAAGGACGCTATTGAGCGGATTTACGCTTAATTGGGCGTTTTTCGAGACCGAATCCGGACTATTTGTACAAATAGTCCGGTTTTTTTTATGGTCCAACAATGACCTGTGCGATTTTCTATGTATCTGTTTTTATCACCGTAAATGCATTCATAATCAATGGTTTAGACCGACGAATACCAGAACCCGCCTTTTGTTGCAACTGTAATCGTTCCCCCAATTTCGTCGAATTTTTGGAGGAAAAACATCGATGTTGTAACAAGTTGTGCAAAAGTTGTTAATTTCGTTCTACTACTTTTCAAACCCATGAAAGAAATCTGCCCGGCAATTCTCATGTCTGGTTTGCTCATGCTGTCTGGCATAGCGAACAGTCAATCCACTTCTGCTATTGTTTCCAATGCTGCCGGATGTGATACCATTAATTATCCAATTCCTTCTGGCTGGGGCCGTTCCAATTATGCCATTATAGATGGCGCCAACACAGGTTACAGAACCGGCACCAATACCTATGGCGACAAAGAAAAAGCTCACTTTTTTGATTTGTCTGCAACAGCCAACACCTACATCACCCGTTGCTATATCTATTTTGCCAAGGCCAACAGCATCAATCAAGCGGGGTTGAATAAAACCATCAACATCAAAGTGTATGATGGTACGAGCAATACTCCGGGTGCCTTATTGGGCTCTACCAGTACTACGCTGGAAAACATCAGGATAGATGTTCTCCTCAACGATAAAACCGATATCTATTTTCCTGCCGCCATTAGCTTACCCGCTTCTAAAAAGTTCTTTTTATCAGTTGATTTTTCATCATTGAGTTGGCCCAGCGATTCTTTGGCCATTTATTCATCATTATCGGGCCGCACCCCCAACTATGCTTGGGAAAAATGGTCGGATAATAGCTGGAATACTGTGCCCTCTGAATCGGGCCTCAATTTGAGCTTGTACATGAACCCCTTTGTGAGCACCAATACTACATGCCAGTTGGTACAGCCTGTAACCATGGGTGCCTTTACCGGAGAGCTTAACAGCAAGGGGCATCAACTGCAGTGGAGCACGTTTGCAGAACAACACAATAAGGGCTTTTATGTGCAATATGCTGCTGATGGGCAACATTTTGAATCGGTTGGTTTTGTACCAAGCAAAGCACCCGGAGGTAATAGTACAGCACCGCTGCATTACCAGTTTACCTACCAACCCAGCATAGAAAGTCAGCAAAGCCACTATCGGTTGATGCAGGTAGATGTAGACGGAAAAACCAGCTACAGCAAGCAAATAGCATTGCGCAACAGCAATTTGAGCTCTGCTGTCATAAGCAGAATGCTGCAAACAGCGGGTTCAGGACAATTAAAAATAGAATTCAGCAGACCATTGACAGGCAATTTCCAGCTTCGCACCATTGATGCTGCGGGCAGGGTAATGCGCCAACAAACGATACAAGCCGCAGGACAGAGCAATGTTACAGTCAATACACAAGGATTGGCTAAAGCCCTGTATGTACTGCACATGATAAATGAACAAGGACAATTAATTGATTCTGAAAAATTCTGGATAGAATAAGCATGCCTTCGGGTGGCGCCATACCCAGCCATCCGCACAAGCACCCTTTCGAAACCTTGGCCCTTAACAAGATACCCAAAAGAAAGGAAAGCTTATGTTTACCCAATCTTGGTTAAATACCTGGAAAGGTATTGGCCAACTCAACCCTGGAAAGAAATACAGCCAGTATTGGCTGCTATTGGCTATTGGCCTTATCGGCCAAGTTGTGTCATTTGCTCAGCTGAGCACCGGAGATGATTTCAACAGAGGTTTAGAAGACAATGCCCTTACGGGTTACACATTTACTGGTGTTGCTGCAGGCGCCACTGTAAATAATACCTCTTTGCGCACAGGTATAAGAGGCCTCCAAACCAGTAATGGTAGTACCTCTGGTAGTTATATTCGGCATACCGGATGGACAACTTCGGTTCCTGCTGGCCAATATGTGCATGTACTAGCTTGGGGAAGAAGCGCCAGTGGTACTACAGGCAGAAAAAGAGCCGGTGTAACGCTCGGTGGTATTGACTATGCCGCTTCTACTGATTTCAATATTACCACTACATGGCAACGGTTTACTTTTGCCCGGCAAAACTCAGGTATTTTAGCCCTTACAGCCAATCCATTTGTTAGAGCGTATACCAGTTCTACCTCCAGTATTACACAATACCATGATGACATGGTAATGTATGTGAGTAATTCTCCAACCACAGACGTTGTGAAACCTGTAGCGCCATCATGTTTGAATGTTGTTCGGACAGCGTCTGATGCTATACAAATAAGATGGAGCAACGGTAGTGATGCTGCAACCGGCGTTCAGGGTACACTTGTTTTAAGAATAAATAGTACCAGCGGTACGCCAACCGCACTAAATGATCAGGGCACTTATACCACCAGTAGCACAGCTGCAGATGGTGTACGTACAATCGGCTCTTGGACTATCATTGCCAACCTTGCACCTGGTGAGGAGGAGTATGTAGACAATACAGTAGCTTCAGGCCAGAACTATCGTTATACTATTGCTCATTATGATTTAGCATTGAACTACTCTGCATACGCAACTCCCGTAAATGCGAATGCAAGTGCTCCGGCTGCTACCTTGGTACCACGCATTTCTCAAAGTATTTCCAATCTTACCCGTCCAACTGGCGGAACATTCCAACCTGGGGACTCTGTAGAAATCAAAGTGACGGTAGACTACGCCTCCAGCACTCCTATTTATAACCTGAAAGCCAGAATTTATATAGACCCGAAGTTTACTTACAAGAACAACTCAATGCGGGTAAAAGACAATAAGGGGTTTGACTTTTCTGATCCTACAGCACCTGGTGCTTCTCCGTGCGGCACGGCATTTACAGGAGCCAGTGGAAATATAAGCGGACTTACGGATGCCGGTGGGGATGATATGGGTAATTACAACAGTGTTGGAGGGTATGCTGATATCATGTTGGGTGAGAAACCAACCGCTACTTCTTTTGCTTCCCTTGAAGCTGGTACCAACGAACGTTGGGGTGGTAGAGTAATTGGTAGCGGTGCAGGCACAACAATACCTAGTTATTATAACGGGCGTTCTATCGTAGTTGCTTCTATTGCCGTTATTATTCCATCCACAGCTACTATTGGCGATGTATATGATATTAGTTCAACTACATTTTACAGTTATTCAGAGCTTGCCACTGCAAGTCAAATGTTAAGTTATAATATCAATAGCTCAGAAAACAGCGAGTTGTTTACACAAATCGTTGTAAGTGATCCTACGTTGCCTGCCTCTTACTCCAGTCGCGGCGCCAATCTGTTTTCAGCTTTTGACAACGGAACTTTTGGCGGCGGCACCAATATCGATGGGCCAGGGTCATTAACAAGTTCTGCTCTTACCAAAACCACCATTGCTACAGGTGCGCCTGGTGATGGCTTCTACTCCATTTCTAAAAACACTGCCGGTAATCAGGCGCAAACAAGCAATGCCATTGCCATCAACCATGCCGATAGGGTATTTACTCACTGGTATGTTGGTGGCGACCACACTGGCACCAGCGATGCTACAGGTAATTTAGCTGTTGCCACCGCCGACTCTGGTGGTTACATGCTCATTGTAAACGCAGATTATGTGCCTACAAGGGTGGTTGAACAAACTATCACCGGATTGTGTCCCGGCACATTCTACAACTTCAAAGCGTGGTTCAAAAATGTATGTCCAAGTTGCGGTGTAAACTCTTTGAATGGTCAAAACATCCGCAATACCAACCCCGCAGATACCGACCCTCGTCGTCAAGGCGTTAAGCCAAGCCTTACGTTTGATGTAAACAATCAGGCATATTATACCACTGGCCCCATTGATACCAGCGATGGTTGGATTCAAAAACAGTTTGTATTTGCCACCGGAGCAAGTAGTGGTGATTTTAATTTTAGTATCCGCAACAATTCACCCGGTGGCGATGGTAACGACTGGGCGATTGATGACATCAGCATCATTACCCGTGGACCGAGTGCCAGCGTAAACGTTGATGCAGACCCAGTTATCGATCCGGAACCATCGGCCTTTTGTATTGGTCAGCGTTTCCAAATTATGGGCAACTGGATAGAATCTACCGGAGCTTTTACGCAATACGACGCCTATCAATTTCAATGGGCATATGGATCAAACGGGCCCTGGAATGCTGTAACACCAGTGATGGAATTGCCAACGCCAAACGACCCGTACAATCCGACCAATGGTCGAATAGATTCTGCAGTTACTGAATCATTTAATGATCCTAACCGTGAAGTTTATTTCCGGGTTGTAGTCGCTACTCAGGCTTCTAATATTTCTTTGGCAGATGCTGCTCCTTGCCAGGTTACAGCTTATAACAGTGCAGTTATTCAAATTGGCTCTTGTGTATTGCCTATTAAACTGCTGCGGTTTAAAGCAGCAAGTTTTGGCCAACAAGTACTGCTCAACTGGGCTACTGCCGATATCGACAGATTACAATATTTTGTTATTGAAAGAAGCACAAATGGTGTTGATTTTTCTCCAGTTGAAAAAGTGAACCCCAACAGTTTCGTAAGCAAATACCAATACCAATTGACTGATTTGCCACAATCCAATGCTGACAGATTGTGGTATCGGTTGAAGATGGTTCACCTGAATAATGAAATTACTTATTCTGCTATTGAGATGGTGGGTTGGAAGAAAACAGCTATCTCATTAAACATTCAACCGAACCCAGCAAAAGACATGATTCAATTGAATTGGTCTGGTGTTAAGCAAAATCAGAAAGTAAAACTGAGTATCAGCAACGCAACCGGCAATGTTATTCATACTGAAACGATAACTATTCAGAACGGACCAACACAACAACTTCGCTTACCGGCACATATGGCTGCAGGTTTGTATTTTGTTCAGGTAGAAGATAACGCAAATGGATTTAAGCAGTCAATAAAATTGAATAAGTTGTAATTAATGCATTTTAAATAGGGTTTGTTTTAGCATCAAAAAAAGCTCAGGTGTCTGAGCTTTTTTTTGTTGTATCTAAGTTGTGTCTTAATGCTGATGCGTATCTCCGGGTTGGATGATTTTGAATCCTGTTTTTTGTTTCGATTCATCTACAATTTTCTTAGCGTCCTCCAACAGTTTTTTAGCATCATACACTATACCATCTTTGATAGTATATTTTACACCACCCTTTCTGATAATTTGATTATCCGCCGTCAACTCTATTGCTCCGGTGCCATACAAGACTTGTAAATTTTTCAAAGGATTGGCATCCACCAAAACGATATCTGCCAACTTTCCTTCCTCCAGCGTTCCCAAATCTTTTTCTGCACCCAATGCCTGAGCACCATACAATGTAGCCGAACGAATTACTTCTAATGGGTGGAAACCCACTTCCCGCAAGAGTTCCAGCTCTCGGATGTATCCAAAGCCGTAGGTTTGGTAAATGAATCCATTGTCTGAACCGGTTGTTACACGACCACCTCTGTTTTTATATTCATTTACAAATGTCATCCATAACTGATAGTTTTTCTTCCAGGCAACCTCCTGCTCTGTTCCCCAGTTGAACCAGTAAGAACCGTGACTAATTCTGCTCGGTTCAAAAAATTTCCATAACGACGGCAGGGTATAATATTCATGCCATTCGGCTCTGCGGGCTCTTTGCAAATCTCTGTTGGCATCATAAATATTAAAGGTGGGATCTAAAGTAAAATCCAAGGCTAACAATCGATTCATTACCTTATTCCAATGATCACTATAAGGCGCTGCTGCTTGCAGCCATAGTTTTCCAGCTTCTTCAAATCGATGTTCTTCGTTGCTGTAATTGTAATCGAGTGGATATTGCTGAATGGTTTTATCGGTAAACAACGCTTCTGGCAAACCATACCAGTGTTCCATACTGGTGAGCCCTGCTTCTGCACTGTTGAGTACGTTCCATCGGGCCACATCCATTTGCGCATGGTGCATACAAGAACGAAGACCCAGGCGTTTGTTTTCTCTGAGTGCTGCATCCATCACTTCTGGCCGGGCACCAAAAAATTTAATACCGTCGGCTCCTTTTTTTGCATTCTCATTTACCCAAGCCTTTGCCTGTTCTGCATTGGTGATTGGGGAAGCACTACCCTGCCCAAATGCAGTGTATGCATAAATACGAGGTGCGGTAATTTTATTTTCGGCGCTTTTCCTTTTCTGATCCAGCACCCACTCTAAACCGTTGCCACATGAGGGTTCACGGATGGTAGTGATACCATGTGCCATCCATAATTTGAAAACATACTCCGCTGGTGTACCCTGACCACTTCCGCCTATATGGCCGTGCATATCAATAAAACCAGGCATGGCGTACATGCCTTCACAATTCAGTTCCTTTCCACCCGCTTTTAATGGTACCCGTTTTGCAGGATCCGATTTTACACCCGGATATCCTGCACTAGCAATGCGAACAATCCTGTTTTGTTCAATCACTATATCCATAGGGCCTTGAGCTGGTGCTCCTGTACCATTGATAATGTTTACACCCCGCAAAATCAATTGGGTGTAGGGGCCCTCACCTTCCTTTACTTCAGGCGCCTTCGGGATAGGTTGTGCAACAATGATGGTTGACATCAACAGCACAAATACAAATAACGTTGCTTTTCTCATATAGCATTTTCATTTTTCCAGTTCAACAATCATTTCAATTTCAATGGCCATGCCATTGGGCAATGCATTGGTGCCAACAGCACTGCGGGCATGTCTTCCCTTTTCGCCAAATACGGCTACCATCAAATCACTAAAGCCATTCATCACTTTCGGTTGATCGCCAAAGGTGTCGGTACAATTCACCAGACCAAGCACTTTTACAATCCGTTTCACTTTACTCAAATCACCAATTGCCGATTTCAAAGTGGCCAGTAATTGTAAACCAGTGAGCCTGGCAGCATCGTATCCTTGCTCGATGGTTAAGGTTGCTCCTAGTTTTCCTTTGATGGTTTCACCCTGTGCATTGGTTGGCCCATGACCTGAAGTATAAAGTACGTTTCCCACTTTCACCCATTTTACATAATTAGCAATGGGTGCTGTAGTTGGCGGTAGCGTAAAACCAAGTGCGGCTATTTTTTCTTCCGGGGTTTGTTGTGCACTTACCCTAAAACTGCTGATTAGCAAAACGAGCAAAAATACCGGTAGTCTCATGGGCGGATAATTTGTTAAAAGATAGGGGCAAAACGCTACCCAAATACAGGGAGCAAAGGATCAAAAATGAACCGCTTGAGAATTCGATATTTAAACGCCTTTCGGGGTGTTGTAGGGGTTATTGTATTCTGAGACGTTTAAAAATACCTATTTTTGTATTCAAGTTGTTGTATTTCAATGAGTTATAAAATCGTCATCTGTTCAACTGCCGCATGACGTTTTTGGGCTGTTTTTGGTCATTTTCCAGTGTTTTTTGTAAAAAGAATCGGGAAGGCATAAAATATGCCTTCCCGATAAATTAAATCTGTGGAAATGAATTATCGCCCCATGTATACCATCAGAATTTGAACATCGCTGGGGTTAACACCACTAATGCGGCTTGCCTGTCCCAGAGTAGCTGGCTTAATTTTGTGAAATTTCTGCCGGGCTTCGTTACTCAGTGCGTGTACTTTATTGTAATCGAAGGTTTCCGGAATCTGCAAATCTTCTAGCTGTGCCATACGGTTCACCAGCTCTTTTTCCTTTTCGATGTAGGTTTCGTACTTCAGCTGTATGGATGCCTGCTCCAATGCCTCTGATCCAAAAGACTGCAATGCTTCAGCCAGCCTAGGAACCGCTTTCAGCAGGTCATTCATTTCTACATTTGGCCTCAGCAAAAGCTTTGCCGCTTTGTATTTTTCAGGAATTGGAGACGAACCAATGCTCTCGAAATAGGGATTTATTTCTGTAGGATCCACCCCAAAACTGTTCATCAATTGCTTGATCTCGATGGTTTCTTGCTGCTTTTGCTGCATCAATGCATAGCGTTCGTCGGTAGCCAGTCCCACTTTATGGCTCATTTCGGTGAGGCGTAGGTCGGCATTGTCTTGCCGAAGGAGCGTTCTAAACTCTGCCCGGCTGGTAAACATGCGGTAAGGCTCGTCCGTTCCTTTGTTGATGAGGTCATCAATCAGCACTCCTATATAGGCATCGCTGCGCTTCAGCTGGAAGGGCTCCTGCCCTTTTGCCTTGAGGTGAGCATTCATACCAGCGATCGATCCCTGGCATGCGGCCTCTTCGTAACCCGTAGTTCCGTTGATTTGGCCAGCAAAAAACAGGTGTTGAATCAGCTTGGTTTCAAGCGTATAGCGTAGCTGTGTAGGTGGAAAATAGTCGTATTCGATGGCATATCCGGGTCTGAACATGCGACAATTTTCAAAGCCAGGCACCATTCGAAGGGCTTTCATTTGCGTTTCTTCGGGCAAAGAGCTGCTGAAACCATTCACATAAATCTCTACGGTATTCCAGCCTTCGGGTTCTACAAAGAGCTGGTGGCGGTCTCTTTCGGCAAACCGGCTGATTTTATCTTCGATGCTGGGGCAATAACGGGGGCCAACACCCTGAATTCTGCCTTGATACATGGGGCTTTTATCGAAGCCTGTTTTCAGAATCTCATGCACGGTTTCGTTGGTATAGGTAATCCAACAGGGTATTTGTTTCTCCGGACGAATCTTCGGAACGTTTAAATAAGAGAATCCGGTGATGGTTTCATCACCATCCTGACGCTCCATTTTGCTATAATCTAGGCTTCTGCCGTCTATTCTGGGTGGTGTTCCTGTCTTCAAACGGTCGGCTTCAAAGCCCAATTCCACCAACTGTTCGGTAATACCTGTAGCGGCTTTCTCTGAAATGCGGCCGCCGCCCAGTTGTTTTTCGCCAATATGAATAACCCCATTCAAGAAAGTACCGCTGGTAACGACCACAGATTTCGCTGCAATATGATGGCCCAGACCGGTAATTACACCGTGGCAGCGGCCATCTTTTACCAGCAAACCCTTCACCATATCCTGATAAAAGTCCACATTGGGCGTTTCTTCCAGCATTTGACGCCAGGTAGCAGCAAACAACATGCGGTCGTTTTGAGTACGGGGGCTCCACATAGCAGGGCCCTTACTCCTGTTCAGCATCCTGAACTGGATCATGCTTCTATCCGTCACAATACCACTATACCCGCCCAAAGCATCAATTTCACGCACAATCTGTCCTTTAGCAATGCCACCCATAGCCGGGTTGCAGCTCATTTGGGCAATGGTTTGCATGTTCATGGTAATGAGCAGCACCTTGCTGCCCATATTGGCAGCCGCGGCGGCCGCCTCGCAACCGGCATGACCGGCGCCTACAACAATTACATCGTAATCTGGAAACATGCGGCAAAATTAGCCTGTGGAACCCAATACTATTGTCGAATCCTGATGTTCCACGTGGAACAAGCAAATATTCTTTGGTAGGGGGAAGCTGTATTTGTTCCACGTGGAACAAACTACTGGAAAGAAGGATACAAGGAAAGACATCGTTCTTCGGCAGCCCTCATGGCAATAATATCAGCTTTCTTTTTATCGCGGTAACCGCACAAGTGTAGCATGCCATGACAAGTAACCCGGATGAGTTCACTTTCGAAAGGAACCCCATGCAAAACAGCATTGTCTTTTACCCTGTCGATTGAAATGTAAATCTCTCCGATTATCTCTGACATTTTCCTGTTTTTTCTGAGATCAAAAGTGATGATGTCGGTATAATCATCGTGGTTAAGGAAACGTTGATTGATGTCCAACAAAAAGGCATCAGAGCAAAAAACATAGTTGAGCTGTTCCAGTGTATATCCTTCCCTGGCAGCCATGTGAGCTATAAAACCTTTGAGCTTTTGCTTCTGATTGTAATTGAGCCTTACATCGGCATAAGAAAAAGTGACAGCCATTTCGCTTTTGGAAAACAGGGGGTTATAGAAAGAAATACTTTTGCAAAGTAATGAACTCAATACTTAAGAAACTCTCCGAACTGGAACCAGGCGAAAAGGCTACGGTGCATTCCTTCAGCTCCAATGATATCTTTTTAAAACTGATGGAAATGGGTTGTGTTCCTGGTGAATCTTTACTGGTAGAAATGAGGGCGCCATTGGGTGATCCCATCTCCATTATGATTGCAGGCTATCACCTGAGTCTACGACTGAGTGAGGCAGAACATATTTTGGTAGAACCTTTTGTAGCCAACTAATGTCTGTATGAAAATTGGCTTGTACTTCGGCTCCTTCAATCCCATTCATAATGGCCATTTAATAGTAGCCAATATTGCCCGGCATACAACTGACCTGCAGCGGGTTTGGCTGGTGGTTTCACCTCAGAATCCCTTGAAACCATCAGGTACGTTGTTGAATGAATATCACCGCCTTCACTTAGTGAAACTAGCCATACAAGATGACGTACATCTGAAAGCATCGGATATAGAATTTCATCTGCCCAAACCTTCTTACACCATCGATACACTTACCTATCTTAAAGAGAAATATCCGCAACACGAATTTGCCATTATCATGGGTAGTGATAGTTTACAAAACCTCTCCCACTGGAAAAACTACCAGCAACTGATAGCGACTCATTCCATTTATATTTACGAGAGACCAGGCTTCCCAATTGTAAATGAAGTAGGCGCCAATATTCATACCATTAAGGCACCCCTTCTAGATATCTCCTCCACGCAAATAAGGCAGTTTATTCAGCAAGGCATTTCAATTCGCTACATGGTGCCCGATGCTGTTGCCACTGAAATCATGGAGAATAACTATTACAAAAATTAAATACATTAATATAATTATTAATGTATCTAGTGAAGGAAGAAACCCAAACCCAAACAGACCAATACAATGATTGGACTAGGTAGTTTTGTAAAACTCAATAGTAGAAAGGTTCCCACCATTACAGCAAGATTGGTCATTGCCACCGTTTGAAAAGAACCGATGGATATATCCTTCATTACATAAAATGAGGATGCAGCCATAATGCCCACCACCACTGCATTGATACCTTCCAAACTGCGGTAAACAACAGCATACTTTTTAAGGTAATTCCAAATAGGATAAAAGAACAAAACCAATAATACGCTGGGCAGAAAAATAAAAACCAATCCAGCAACACATCCTACAATCTGCCAACCAACACCCCATTTTCGCATGGCCATGCCGCCGTGAAATGCTGCAACTGAAAACACCGGACCAGGTATAGCTCTCACCATTCCGCTACCTGTCAAAAATTCTTCACTGGTCATGTACTTGTTCTCCCCTTTAGGGCGTACCACAAACTGCTCATACATAAGTGGTACTAGTACATCTCCACCGCCAAACACCAAACTTCCAAAACGGTAAAAGTTTTCACTCAAATTCCAAACCCGGTATTGTGGTTCCTGATGCCCAAGCCGCACCTGTTGCTTACGTGCCCATTCCGACATAAAACCTAACAGCACGAAGAAGACAACAAACAGCCAGATATTACCCCACGCAATCTTTCGCTTTTTTACTTCAACCTGTGGAATTCGCTTTTTACTAAAGTTGGTTACCACCCCGCCTGCTACCAAGAGTACTGGAAAAACCCACGGTGTTTTGAACCATAAAAAAGTGATAGCTACACTGACAACTGCAATCACAATCGTAATAAGATTATGAATGGCAATTCGCCCCATGCGTAAAGCTGCAAAAGCAAGAAAACCCACAGCCATGGGCTGAATGAACTTAAAAATATCAGCTTCTTTAGATTGCTGATCGAAATAGTGTAATAGAAAACTGAGCAAGCTCATTAACACGCCAGCAGGCAACACCCAAATAAAAAGAGTAAGCAAGCCCAGCAGCAAACCACCTCTTTTGTAGCCAATGAGTGTAAGCGTTTGTGTACTGCTAGCACCAGGCAACAATTGTACAAATGCTGTAAACTCCATTAATTCAGCCTCCGTTACATCATGGCGCTTCTGCACAAACCGACGAACCATCATTCCATAGTGACCCTGTGGCCCACCAAAAGCGGTGAGACTATGCACAAAAACCATCCGCAGAAAAGGTATATGACGGAGTAATTTCATGAAAAAAAAGCTGGAGGCTTTACCTTCAATACGTACGTAAATATACTGGCATCATGGCATCTGCTTTCAGGAAAAACTTATCGCAATTGACCTATCGAAATTTGCTGCGCAATCTGGCAAAACAAAAAACCAGAGCAGTAATAAAACCATACGAACAGCCAGCCAAAAAAACATATCTGACTGCACACATCAGTGTTTTTGATTATGATACCAATAATATCAAACATCACAAACCAACGAGTATTCAAGAATGCTTTGATTTCAAACACTCTTCTACCATTACCTGGATCAACATGGATGGCTTGGATAAAGAACAAATGGAAGAAATATGCAATCACTACAATATACACTGGCTGATACAAGAAGATGTAATGAGCAGAGGCCAACGCCCTAAAGTAGACGAAATAGAAGGTGTGGTGTACTGCTTGCTCAATATGCTTTTCATCAATACAAGTACCGGTGTAATTGAAGAAGAACAAATCAGCATAGTAATGGGCAACAATTTTGTTCTCTCATTTCAGGAAGATGCGGAGAAAGATGTTTTTGACCCGATACGCAAAAGACTTCACATACAAAACAGCAGAGAAAGGGAAAGAGGAACAGACTATCTCTTTTACAGTTTGATAGATCTAATTACAGACAGTTATTTAGGTGTCATCGAAAATCTGGGAACACAAATTGAAACAATAGAAGAACAAATCTTACAGCGTACCAGTAAACATACATTTGAAAGAATATCACAACTGCGCAAAGACATCATCTTACTGAAAAGAAACATTGCGCCTGCAAAAGATGTTGCTGCATCTTTAAACAGAACAGAATCGGAACTGATACAAGAACGTACTACCAAATATTTTAAAGATGTGTACGATCATGTAGTGCAAGCCAATGACCTGATTGATAACTATCGTGATTTGATTATTGGCCTGCAAGACATGTATGTAAACAATATCAATCTGCGAATGAATGAGGTAATGAAAACATTAGCCATCATCACCGCCATCATGGCACCTGCAACAGTAATAGGTGGAGTGTTCGGAATGAACTTTGACATCATACCATATGCACACCATGCATATGGTTTTTATGGTACGATAGCAGTTATGATTATCATACCCATCCTCATGATTATATGGTTTTACAGAAGAGGATGGTTTCAGAATGAAGCAAGACCCGGAAGAAAAGAAGACTAGCCTTTGTTTTTGAAAATAGGTACGGTACTACAAGGTTCACCATACATAATACTTTTGACAACTGGCCGAAGCTTTGCAGTAATAGCCAGATAAGCTGCTTCACTAATAGGCAATTCGCCACAGCCTTTCACTACAATTCTTTTATCTGCAAATGCAGAAGCATCTATCAATTTAATTCGATCGACTAAAACGGTATTAGGAAGCTCGGCGAAGCTGGTCATATACACTTGTGCAGCAACAGGAGTAAGATAAGCAGCAGCCAACATGTACGCCCAAACTGGAATAATGGCATCTGCACTACAGGTTACAGCTACTTGTTTATTTTGATACACAGACCAATCATGGTTTTTCAGTGCCTCCCGAAAATCCTTCTCCCGTAAAATAAGTTCCATGAAAAGGAAAGGCTTTAAATCAAATAAAGCCAACTCTTGCTCAGCCGGATAATAATCCGCCAAATCAATAGTAGTGAGTGCACTTTCAGCTACTTTATTAATAATTACCTCTTCCATAATACAAAGCTATAAACAAAATTGAGTGGGTGTCTTTATCCTGGTTACGATAAAAGCAAAAACCTCGCCACAATGGACGAGGTTTTCGCAAGAGAGGAAATTTAATATTTATAAAAACTTAGTACGGTTGTCAGTAACAGCAGCAGTCTTTTTTAAAGCTTCCATGCTTCCGTACAGCAATACACCACGCTGTTGGTTAGTCAAAGTGCTCATGGTTTCCTGCACATTGGCAGTAGCGTCTGCTTTAGCATAGATGTTTTCTGGTTTTACCAAGAAAACACCGCTGCTACCAACAATCGGTGCACTTACCTTACCAACAGAGGATTTGTTGAAACCAAAACCGCCAGCTTTCAACTCATAACCAACACCACCCAACAGCGGACTAACGAAAGAAACACTATCAGCACGGAGAACGGGAACGTTGATTTTTTGAGCAGCTGCTTCTAAAGTATTCACACCGGCCAATTTTTCAGCGAGTTGCTTTCCTTTGAGTTCATTGCGTACAATTGATTCCACCATTGGGCGCAACTTATTTACAGAAGGAAGGCCCTTAGGATCTTCACCAGTAACAGCTACAACCACAAACTGATTGTTGATTTCGATTGGCTCAGGGAGCACCTCACCTACATCAGCTTTGTAGATATCCCGAACCAGCTGGCGATTTACACCAAGCATACCAATTTGGTAATCTGCAGCTTTAATATCTGTAGCCACTAGTTTATTCAATTTTTCAGCAGTAGCGTTGCCATCAAAACTTTTATAGTCTTTACTCTTCGACAAAAATGTGTTTGCCTTCATCTGAGCGTCATTGATAGTAGCCTGACTGGCATCAATGGTTTTAGCTAGATAGGCAATCTTATAAGCTGGCGCAAAATCCTTTTGATCAGTAATCTGAATGATGTGATAACCAAACTGGGTTTTCACTACTTCCATATCACCTTTTGATTTGCTGAAGCAAAAATCGTTAAACTCTTTTACCATGGTTCCACTGGCAAAATAACCCAGATCGCCACCTTGAATTTTACTGCCTTCATCAGTACTGTTCATCAAAGCCAGAGCTGTAAAATCAGCACCAGCTTTGATAGCTGCAAACAAACTGTCTGCTTTTTTCTGAGCAGAAGCATCATCCATCAAAGGCTGTTGCGTACGAGGATCAATAGTGCCAATTAAAATATGACGTGCTTTAACACTATCGGGCAATACTTTACTATCAACCACTTTGCTAAGCACAAAACTCTGCACATCCAGGTAAGGACCATACACTTTACCTACACCAGCACCAATGATTGAATCCTTTTGTGCTATCTGAATACGGTTCTTACTTACATATCCATCAAAATAAGGAAGCGTAGTACCATTACGCATAACGAAAGAGCCAGCATCTGCAGTAGAAGCAAATTCTGCTTTCAAGGCTTCCAAAGAAGACACTACATCAGCAGTATCCTGAGCACTAGGTGAGGCATCAAAAGCTACATAAGCAATATGGCGACTACCCTCTTCGGTTTCATATTCGCTCTGGTGCTTCTTCGCATATTCAAGGATTTGCGCATCCGTAACTTTTACAGCACTATCGCTGATAGAACTGAATGGAGCAACGATATAACTCATGCTAGCCATTTGATTGTTATCAGCAATCGTTTTTTCAGCCATCCATTTTGGTACATAAGTACTATTCTGCAATAAGCTGAAATACTTATTACGCTTGGTACCATCAATCATAGGATTGAGATACACATTATTAATCAAGTCACGATTGGCGTTCGCTTTATTCTTTTTCAACTCGTTGATAGCATTACGAGCAGCCACTACATCGTATTCTCCCTTCTCGTTGGTAAATTGCTGTGTAAGCCATTGTGGAGGATTTTTACCAAAGAGCATATCGTTAAACTCTTTGTCACTTACATCAATACCCAGCTTAGCAAATTCCTGATTGAGCAATTCCTCGTCAATCATGGTGCGGTAGGTTTCAGTGTAAATTTGCTGACGGGTGTTTTCATCAACCGTAGCACCCTGCATTTGCTGAATATCTTCATTGAGTTTTACTTTCTGCTGAAAGGTTTCCCAACTGATATCCACGCCATTCACAGAAGCAACAGCATCTTTCGGACTCACACCACCGCCAAGACCACTCCGGCCGGCATCCATCAGGATAAATCCAATAAGGCTAATGGCAATCACACCAATGGTAACAGGTGCCGCCTTATCACGAATCGTTTGAATAATAGACATACAGTACTATATAGTTTATAAAGGATGGCAAAAATAGGGGAAACAGACCTATGAAAAAATTGTGGAAAAACGGGTAAAAGGCAATACTGGTAAGGCTTCAAAACACACATGTATATGTGAACAACCCTATAGCCAGCAAAACGGTAAAAGAAACAATGAAGTATCCGGAAAACAGTGGAACATGCATGTGAAACGAGAGTTAGAAAACCCTGTTGAAAAGCATGAATAAAAGTGTACAACCCACGAAAACAGCACAGTGAAAGAGGGATAAATACAGAACAAAATGAAAGCTCCTTTTTACCCAAAAACACCATGCACATAGGGTAATCCACAACTCAAAAAACAATCCACATCTTTCCTTAAAACCACATCATTTCACAAAAACCAAACTCACATCAAATACAGTATTTGGGGAAAACAGCAACAAACCCAATACTGAAGAGTATTTGTAGCGTTTATAACATGGTGAATAAACCAAAGCAACCACACACTATTACCTTTGCACACCGCATTGGGAAACAGAAATGCGGATATACACACTCCTAATAGTAGTAGGTAGATTTATAAATAATAAATATTAATACATATTATGGCAGTTATAAACACACAACAGACCGAGTTACTGGAAAAAGGATTTCTCGACATTGCCGTGGATCCCAGCCTCGATCTGTTTGCTGAAATCGAACGCCTGAAAAAAGAAAAGAACGCCATTGTACTGGCCCACTATTATCAGGAACCAGATATTCAGGATGTAGCCGACTATATAGGCGATAGCCTGGGACTGGCGCAGAAAGCCAAGGAAACCAATGCCGACATCATTTTATTTGCCGGGGTACATTTCATGGCCGAAACGGCAAAAATTCTGAATCCCACTAAAAAAGTGGTACTCCCCGATTTAAAGGCCGGCTGCAGCCTTAGCGATAGTGCTCCTCCGGCTTTGTTTGCCAAATGGAAGGAACAGTACCCCGATCATATTGTGGTCACCTACATCAACTGTAGTGCCGGCATGAAGGCATTGAGTGATATCATCTGTACCAGTAGTAATGCCAAAGCCATCATCGACAGCCGGCCTGCCGACCAGAAAATCATTTTTGCCCCCGATAAAAACCTGGGTGCCTATCTTAATAAGGTAACCGGCCGCAACATGGTGCTCTGGAATGGCGCCTGTATGGTGCACGAAATTTTCAGCCTCGAAAAAATTACCCGCCTCAAAACCCGCCACCCCGAAGCCAAGCTTATTGCCCATCCGGAGTGTGAGGGAACCCCTGCTGCGCATGGCTGATTATATTGGCAGCACTACCCAATTGCTGAAATATACCCAAACCGATAGCAGCCAAACCTACATTGTAGCTACCGAAACGGGCATTTTGCATCAAATGCAAAAAGACCAACCGCAGAAAACATTTATTCCAGCTCCGCCCGATAATTCCTGCGCCTGCAATGAATGTCCGCACATGAAACTCAACACGTTAGAAAAACTATACCTCTGCCTCAAATATGAGCAGCCAGAACTCACCATGGAAGAATCGCTTCGCCTGGCAGCCTTGAAACCCATTGAACGCATGCTTGAAATCAGTAAGGCAGCCGGTCTTATTGGATAAATATTTACCCATCGTTTCAAAAGCGCTATTGTAAACATCCCGTTTCAGTAGCGCTTTTTCCTGTTTTAATAACCTTCGGTTGTTGTTGGCCAGTTCTGGTACAATCTTTGGATTTAGAAGAAAGAACACAATCCATCTTCAACTAAAAACAATATTGTATGAGGCAGCATGTAAGAAATGTAGTAGTGGTTTTACTACTGGTAGCTGTGAGCCTGTGGGCTTGCCAAAAGAGATTTCAGGAAACGGTAACAAGGGTGCAACGCAACAAGTAAGCCTTTACCTCACCGATGATCCTGCCCTGTTCGACAGTGTGTTGATTGACATTCAGGCGGTGCGGGTAAAACTGGATACATGTACCTTGAGTGATGATGACGATGATGATAATGATGACGACGACAGCTGCTATGTGTGGCACACCCTTACTATTCAGCCTGGTAAGTACGACCTGCTGAGACTGCGCAACGGTGTGGATACCTTGTTGGCGCAGGGTACCATCCCCGCAGGTAAAATCAAAAAAGTAAAACTGGTATTGGGTACCGGTCATTATTTGGTAAAAGATGGCATTCGCTATCCGCTCAACCTGATGCCGGGCAACCGGACTGAGGTTGAAATCAAACTCCGCGACAGCGATTGGGACGATTTTGCCAGTGGCCGCCGCCGCATCTGGCTCGATTTTGATGTGGCCCGCAGTATTGTAAAGGTTCGGGATGGCCAGTTTTATCTGGCGCCGGTCCTCCGTCCGTTTACCATTAAAAAAACGGGTTCTATTGAAGGAGAAGTAGTACCCCGCGAAGCTACCCCTGTCATTAGTGTGTACAACAGCGGCGATACCGCTTACGCCATTCCATATAAAGATGGAGATTTCAAAATCCGTGGTTTGAAAGAAGGTACCTACTCTTTGTTTGTAAATGCTTCAAACGGATATCGTGATACAACCATCAACAATATAGTTGTAAAAGCAGGTAAAGAAACAGAGCTGAAAAAAATAACGCTACAGAAATAACTGGTTCGTAATAGGGTAAAACAAAAGGGAATCCGATATACTGGATTCCCTTTTTATTAATTGTCGTTTCGCTTGAAATAACTTTTTAAACGTTGGTTGATGTAGTATAATAAATCTTCTTCCAGAGGATGTTTTCTAAGCCATTCCCAGGTAGGTCTATTGGCCTGCATAAATTCAACCAACGTGTCACCGGTAAATTTGGTGTATTTATTAACAATGTTTTCGTTCCAGCGAAAATTAATGTAGGCATCTTCTTCAGTAATGTCGAACAAAGTTCTGGCAGCCCGTTTATTTTTTTCTCTTTTACTAAAGCGATCTATGTTGATGCCTACGCCAAAACCCAACTCATTGGTACGGCTTACGGTAGTAATGCGAGCCTCGCCAACCGTTGCCAGAAAGGCTTTCCGGCGACTAATACTATCTATCTGATAGGGATTAAGGCCGGCACTCACTGTAGCACCAGGTAAGGTGGCCGGCAACAGATTGAGTTGCAATATAATAAAGCCGGAAGCAAGAATACTATCTGTAATAGTAAGCGTATCACTCAAATACCCTGATGCAGCTACTGCAAGAATGTTACCTTTTTGAACAGCGATGGTAAATTTACCATCGCTCCTGCTTACAACTGTTGTCCCACTAAAAACATTGCGGATACTGGCAGAACGAATTTCTTTTTTTTGAACACTATCTTGAACAATGCCTTGTAAAAAAATTTTTGGCCGGCTGCGCCGGGCCAGTTCAAACACAACAAAGCAAAACACATCATTACAGGCAACAACCGCATAGGTCAATACTTTTGTGAAACTCAAAGGTAATTGGCCCTGGCGGTAATCTTCAACTTATGAAAATCATTAGCATACAAACAACAACGTGCACCCTGCGCAATTTGCAGGAAAGAGATGCCGCTTCATTTGCTACGCTGGCCAACAATCCAAACATTGCGCAAAACCTGCGGGATTATTTTCCCTATCCGTACACCATGCAGCATGCCATCGATTTTATACGCATGGAAATGGCCCGACCCATGCCGATGAACCTGGCGATAGAATTAAACGGAGAAGCTGTAGGTGCCATTGGCATATCTCCGCTTAGCGATGTGTACCGCTACGGTGCCGACTTTGGTTATTGGCTTGGCCAGCCCTATTGGGGTAAAGGAATTATGACACAAGCAGCCAAAGCCATGGTGAATTATGTATTCCACAATTTTCCGTTGACGCGGCTGCAGGGAAGCGTATTTGATTTTAATGAGGGTAGTATGAAAGTGTTGCACAATGCCGGCTTTCAACTGGAATGCATTGCCCGGGATGCCGTGTTTAAAAACGGCCGCCAATGCAATGAGCACCGTTTTGCCTTACTTAAAAATGACTGGATGAAACTGCAATCTTAAGACTGTTGTTTTTCCTGGCGCCACCAGCGGTAACCGATATAGCCGGCCACCAAAAAAGGAACAATCATCAGGTAAATGATGCCGCCGTTCAAACCTTCGGCGCTTTCTTTGCCCAGTTGCGATGCGGTTTTGGTACAAATAGAACATTGTGCCAACGCACTGCCGGCAGTCAGCAATATACTTGCCGTAATCATTCCCACTTTTTTCCAACTGTTGGCCATACTGCTCAAATTGATGCGCAAAATTACAGGTTATACAAGCTGTAAAACAGTTATGAACCAGATAATGTTGCCCATAAAAAAACCAACCCCCAAGGGTTGGCTTTAACTATAGAGAATCACGCATTTATTTTTTCAAACCTATTTCCCGAAGGCGTTCATCGAGGTATTCACCAGCGGTAGCATCGGGGTATGCTTTGGGGTGGTCGGCATCAATACAATCTTCTAGGCAGGCCAGGCTCATGCTGCTTTTGGGGTGCAAAAAGAAAGGAATGCTGAAACGACTGCTCCCCCATTTTTCTCTTGGCGGATTCACCACCCGGTGTGTGGTACTCTTGAGGCGGTTGTTGGTAAGGCGCTGCAGCATGTCTCCCACATTCACCACAATT
Organism: Phnomibacter ginsenosidimutans; assembly: GCF_009740285.1. Taxonomy (GTDB): domain Bacteria; phylum Bacteroidota; class Bacteroidia; order Chitinophagales; family Chitinophagaceae; genus Phnomibacter; species Phnomibacter ginsenosidimutans. The sequence goes on along the minus strand of NZ_CP046566.1, from coordinate 4,264,907 downwards.
TGGCCAGGCAATGCCGTAACGCCGACCCATTCGCCCTGCTTGCTTAAAATCTGGAGGCCTTCGGCACTGGCACCTACGAGCAATGTAATCAGGTTGATGTCTTCGTGCTGCTCAGCCCGTATGGCCGACTTGGGTTCTTGCGTAATGGGCGGATAATGAATGGCCCGCAAAATACTGTTGCCATTCACTACATATGGTTCAAAATAATCTTCATCGAGACCAAGGTAAATGGCGATGGCTTTCAACAAAGCCCGGCCACTTTTTTCAAAATGCCGATAGGCACGGTAAAGGGTTGGTGTGAGCTGCGGCACTTCATTCACCGTTACATTGGCCGGATATTCTACCGCTACAGGATCGTCGTCTTCCACCGTTTGACCAAACTGGAAAAACTCTTTCAAATCAGGCGCATCGCTACCCTTGGCATGTTCTTTTCCAAAACTGGTGTAGCCACGCTGGCCGGCCAGTTCTGGTTTTTCGTACTGGTTTTTTACATCGCCCGGCATGCTGAAAAAAGTTTGTACATACTTATACAATTCATCAATCAACTCTTCGGGAATGCCATGGTTTTTGACGGCTACAAAACCTACATCTTCGTAGGCACGACCCAACTCATATACAAATGCAGTGCGGTCGCTATCGCTGCCCTGATTAAATTGGGCAAGGTCTACCACTGGAATACTCATATGGAAGCAAAAATTTTGAGGAACAACCTGCAAGCAGGAATGTTGTTATTGGTTAAAGTACGAACAAATTTCAGACCAACACACGCCATGCAAAAAAATCGACTGCTGTTATGGTTGGCTATTGCCAATGTTTCTCTGCTATGCTTACAATCTTGTAGCAGTAGTAAATATCCTGTGGAAAGCTATGTGCCAGCAGCAAATGCCGACAGCATACCCAATTATGCAAACCTGTATTATTGGGCGGCGCATCCACTTAAAAAGGATTTGGCCGACTCAACGCCGAAGCCCTTTGCGCAAGATAAAGCTGATACATCGGTGGCGGTATTTTTCATACATCCCACTACCTATACCCATGCCGGTGCTGTAGATGGAAAACCTTACAACATGCAGTTTTGGAATGCATCGGTAAATGATGCGGCACTGAATGCCAAAACGGACTACAGCAGCATGCTCAATCAGGCAAGTGTGTTTAACAGCTTTGAAGTATATGCACCCCGATACCGTCAGGCGCATATCCGTTCGTTTTACATTAATGATAGCATCGCCCAATCATTTTTCGATACTGCCTATGCCGATATCGAACGTGCATTTATGTTGTTTTTGCAAACGATTGGCAACAAGCCATTCATCGTTGCCTCACATAGCCAAGGTACATTGCATGCAGGCCGATTGCTAAAAGCGCAGGTAGAAGGTAATCCAATTCAAAAAAGATTGGTAGCAGCTTACATCATTGGCTTACCGGTACCTGAGCAATATTTTAGCAGTTTGCCTGCTTGTACCACACCCAACCAAACGGGATGTTTTGTAAGCTGGCGTACGTTTAAAAAAGGGCACGTACCCGAATTTGTGCAGCGAGAAAATTTCAAAGCAGTGGTGGTAAATCCACTTACGTGGACGATGGATACAATGCCGGTACCTAGAAGCCAAAGCAAAGGGGCAGTATTGTACAAATTCAATCATCCCAAGCCGCGAAATGTAGCTACACAAATACACGGTAATATTTTGTGGAGTAGCAAGCCGCGGTTTTTTGGCAACTGGTTTTTCACCACCAAAAACTATCACATTGGCGATATCAATTTGTTTTGGAAAGACATCCGCGACAATGCAATGTATAGAGTAAAAGCGTACCAGCAACAAACACATTAAGGCATTACATACCGGCCATTAAAACGGTTTCCTGCTCTGTGAGATTGGCCATGGCATAGCGTTTTATGCCACATATCGTCATTTCATCGTACAGGTTGATGACTTGCCCAAAGCTGCTGTTGTCCATGGGTTTGATGAGCACGAAAAGTTTGTCATCATTGCCATTGGCTGCTATTACTTGTTGCTTTACTTGTATCAATGCCTGCCGCAATTCCTTTGGTTGTTGCCACGAAAAACTTTTTGCCGAAGCAAGGTCTTCGCCCAATACCATCACCACTTTTTGCTGATGCGCCAGTAAAGTAACCGCACCACTTGCTGCTACTTTGGTATCCGGTCCATCAGCAGGCATCACCAACTGCATGGCCACCGATTGCGACATGGTGGTGGTGAAAATGAAAAAGGTAATCAATAAAAAACCCAGGTCGACCATAGCGGTGAGATCTACCCGGGTGCTGCGCCTGTTGCGGCCGCCTTTTTTACTGCTCAATTGTATGTCTGCCATAAACAGTGTTTACAACAGAGATGCACCTTGTATCAGTCTTCCATAATGCTATTGCATCCAACTGCGTTAGTAGTCTTGCTCCAGCGGATGAATCATAAACTCATCAATAACCACATGTGCCGGTTGATTGATAATGAACACAATAGAACGAGCCATGTCTTCATTTTTTAGCCACCATTTGTGTGCAGCATCGCCTTGTGGTTCGGCGTGAAAATAGCTGTCTACCAAACCACTGTATACGGTGCTCACTTTTACTTTGTGTGGCCGCAGTTCTTTGCGGATGGCATCGCCAAATGCATGCTGTGCAAACTTGCTGCTGCAATACAATGCACCGGTTGCGAATGTGCGTTTGGCTACATCGCTGGCAATGATGAGTATGTGGCCACTTTGTTGTTGTTTCATAGCAGGCGTCACCGCTTTGCTAAACAAGAAAGTACCTTTTACATTGGTGGCATACAAATCATCCCACTCTTGTACAGAAAACTGTTCAAAGGGTTTGCTGTTTCCATAGCCAGCATTGTTGATGAGCACATCAATACTACCAAAGCGATCCTGCATTTTGGCTACAGCTTTTACAGCAGTAGATTCATCGGCAACATCGCCTGTAAAAATTTCACAATCACTACCCAACGCTTCTACTTCTTGTTTGAGTGTTATCAAATCTTGTTCGCTGCGGGCCACCAAACCCAGCTTTACCCGATGTGCTGCCAATGCCAATGCAGTAGCCCGGCCAATACCTTTGCTGGCACCCGTAAGTAAAATGGTTTTGTGTTGTATGTAATCCATAAGTAATGCTTGTTGTGGTAATGCAATGGTATGAAAGTACAGCAGATTGAATGTATGCGCCGGAAAAGACCGGACATAAAAAAACATCACCGAAGGGTGATGCTTTTTTGGCATTTGTGAACCATTATTCTTTTATAAAACGTAGTGTTTGTCTGATACCATCTGCTGTGTAAACGTGCAGGAAGTAAATGCCTTGCGCCAAATGTTGCGTGGTTACTTTCAGTTGATTATCGCCCCGTAAAATTTGTTGCTGTTGCTGCGCCAACAATTTACCGTTGGCATCGTACAGGCTTGTTTGTGCTGCCTGGTTTTGTGCCGACCAAAGGTTGATAACGGCTTGTTGTTGTACAATCGTGCTTTGCAAACCCATCATATAGCTGGAACTATTGCCTGTTATCAGCAGTACCGTTTTGCTGTAGAAGCTTGTGCCATTTTTTTCTACCACTTTCAACCGATAAAACTGCTTACCGCTGCTGTAAGGTTGGTGAGCAATGGAATAGCTGTTACCAGCTGGCTGCATTTTTCTAACGGATGTAAATGAACTGCCATCGGTGCTGTGTTGCAGTTCAAAATGACGAACATCCTTATCACTGTCAATTGTCCATGTAAGCTTTGCTTGCTGCTGTTGTAACTGCCCATCGAACGACAGCAACTTTACGGGCAGTGTACCTAAAATATTATTGAAGTTGAAGCCAACAGTGAATGGGCTGAAACTGCTGAGTTCGCCGCTTTGAATAAATCCTGACTGACTGAACAACCTTGCTTCGGGATATGTAGCATCATACACATCAAAAGTATAATCGGCCTTAGTGAACTCCCAATTGCCTACGCCTACATCGCTGTCTCTTTTTACTACAGCTACATTACAATCTGCACAAACCGGTACCACGTTATTGTCTGCATCCCGGAAAACATTACCAGCATTGTAATCATATTTTACGGCCAGTTTACCGGCGGCAGCGGCAGCACCAGAAACCTTGTTGAACTGCCAGAACTCATCTCTCAGCACACCTTGTAAGGTTCCCAAGAAGTTTTCATCCGGACCATACAATGGCGTGGCGTTTACACCGCCAAAATATTCAGCACTGAAAACTGCACCAGGCGACAGATGGTTGGTAGTAGTAAAAACAACGGGTTTAAATGCACCGCTGCCAACATCTGATTTTCCAATGGGGAAGCTGTAAAGACCGTTGGTGGTTACAGACATATAGCGATACAATCTACCATCCACATAGCTATCGATGCTGCCACCAGCAATGCCTCCGTTTGTGGCATCGGGCGATGGTTTTTTAATAAACAATCCATGGCTGGTAGCGGTAATAATGCCTCTGGTAAGCGTAAGTTTTTCTGTGACGCCTACGGGAGCATTCAAAATTACTTTGGCGGTTGCTACGTCTTTATCAATGATGGTGTAGCCATAATCTTGCAAAGTGGGGTTGGGCGAACCTGCAGCCGGAGGAATAAGCCCCGGAATGCTGATGGTAGAATTGCCCGATCCTCTGAAGAAGATGGCCCGTGAGTTATCGTTGTAAAAACTACCATCATATCGGGTGAAGTTGCCATGCACCACCAGGTCGCCACCAATTGCGGTAGAAAGGGTCAGCGCATTATTTACGGTTGTACCATCTCCAATAGTCAGGTTTCCTTTTACAGTAAGGGTTTGCGCCAATGCATTCATGTTCACAAATCCGGTAGTCGTGCCATTGCCCAGGTTGAGGTTACCACCTGTTTCGAGTACGGTAGGTGTACCGCCAATACCCAGCTGTATCGTGGTACCATTTTGCACCATTACATGCCAGGGATAACCGGGATTACCTGCTGCACTTCCCCACTCAATACCTCGGTTGTAAGTACCGGTAGTATTGTAAATCAATGTAGAGCCTGTAGCATAGGTAGGAGCCGCAATTCCATTGAATGCCGCCTGACTATTGAGTGTACAATAGTGATGAACAGTAGGGTTATTTGTAAGTGTAACGGGGCTGCCGGCAATACCACTGCCAATAGTGAGGTCGTAAAAGTGAGGCGTACCTTGGGCATAACCGGTTACGGTGTTATTGCCTTTCAGCCAGATGTTGCCACCAGCTGCGGTAGTTACCACTTCGCCTCCAATAGAAGTAACGCTGCCTGTATTGTTGATTTCTAATGTTTGTCCTGTACCGGCAGCAAACAAACCGCTGTTGAGGTTGAGGGCATTGGTGCTGGTATTGTTGGTTGTAAGGGTGACAGTATTATTGCCAGCAGTACCGGTGTTGGCGATGGTGAGGGAGCCGGTGCTCAATGCCATCAGTGCACCGGTCGTTTGATTCACCGAGCCATTAAAAATGTAGTTGCTGCCAGATAATAAATCTTTTGTTCCAGAAACTGTAATATTTCCATTTACACCATTGGCATGGGCAGAACTAAGGGTGGCGCCAGCATTCAAAGTAAAAGAGGCACTGCCACTTATGACATAAGTACCAGCCACCAACGTAGCGCCATTGCTCACTGAAACCGGACCACTGTTTGTAATTGTATTATTGAGTATGCTGCAAACGCCACTTTGAATCACAATTCCACTGCCGGCGTTGTTGCGAAGGGTAAGCCCGGAGGTAACACCTAACACAGAGGTATTTCCATTTATTACATATCTGCCACAGTTGCCTGAGTTTTGAATTAATGTACCAGATCCCTGAATACCATTTCTGAAAACTTTATCTCCGGCATTGTTCCAGGTAAATGTTGCGCTGCCAGCAATTTCCAATATACCATTGATAGTGGTGGTACTACCAGCTCCGGCATTGGTATTTGCAGATATTCTGAATATGGGAATAGTGCCTTCGGGTGTATTGGGGAAATAAATAGCAGCCGATGTTTCAAAGGCATTAGTTGTATTCCAATTGTAAAGTGAATTGTGCTGCCAAGAAATAGAAGTATTTCTGGCAAAGTCATCACTGGTGCCCGGAGAACCAAAGTTGTCATTTGCTCTCACCTCTGCGTTGGTGTAAATGATTCCTGTGGCTCCTGAATTAAGTGTTGGCTGCTCTCCGTTGATTTCATATCTACCTTGTACCACAAAGTCGTGATTGGCGGTGCCATCATCTGCAATGGTAAAAGTGGTTCCAGCATTATGTACTAACACAGCACCAGCTTGAATCGTTAGTAATTTGGCTGATTGTGGAGTGCTTACTGTTACAGCACCTGTACGAATAGTAACACTGCTGGCTGCACTGGTGGGTGTTTGTGTTGCGGCTACCCATGTACTATTGTCTGGCGATGACTCCCATGTACCGGTTGAATTCCAGTTGCCTGTGGTAAAACCAGTAGCCGTGCGGAAATGATCGGTGGTGCCAGATGTGGCAGCAACATTAAATGTGTTGCTCACCGCACTGGTAAGGCCTGCATAACTTGCCGTGAGTTGCACGCCTGTTTGTACTGCGGTATGTACTACAGATGTGTAGGTAGCTAATCCACTGTTGGCGTTTAAAGTGATGGGTGCACCAGTCATGGTACCAGAAGAAGTAAGTACAATGCCATTGGCAAAATCAAGATCTCTTTTTCCGTTGGCGTCTATGGCCTCTACGGTGGGGTTGGGTGTCATGGTTTGGCCAAAACCAGTATTACCCGGCTGTTGCACAAATGCCAATGCCGTGGCAATTACTTCGATGCGGTTGCGGTCATTGCTGGTGAGGTTGTCTGTTTGTGCACCACCTGCGTTTGCGGCGGCAAATTGAGAACCACTGGCGCCTGCAGTAGCAGCAGCAACCGTAAACACCAATTTTTCGTTATCAATAACAGTAGTTTCATCAAAAGCAATACGGAGGTGCAAATTGGTAGCCGTTTCAGTGTTGTCGGCTACGGTAAACGCTGCATCTGAAAGACCCGTGAAAATAATTTGGGAAGCTGTGATGCTACTGGCAGTACCAATTACAGTGCCGCCGCTTGTTGTAAGAATAGCCTGCTTTATAAAATTGCCGCGGTTGGTACTGCTGGTATTTGTTACGTTAAATGTAATACCTGTTAAAGTAGTGGGTAAATTATCTGCATCATTTAAGCCGGCTCCACCATCTCTGATTTTAAATTTCATAGGGATGATTTTGCCAGCGGTTGTAGCAGTACCATCTGTATATAAAATGTACGAGGGGTTACTGTTGAATTCCGGAGAACCAGTTGCATAACTTGTATTATCAATAATGTCGCTGCTATTGCTGGCCGCACCGGGCAGGGCAACTACGTTGCCGTTGAGGGTGAAATCATCAAGGCGGAATGTTGCAGTCGAATTGGTACCACCTGTAAGCGTCAGCACTATAGTCAGTGTTCCTGTTAATCCATTTTGGGGGGCTGATACATTTGTGGTACCCAAGACAACCCCAGCAGTACCAGATAATGTTCCTGTTCCAATACTTGTCCCATTAACGGACAATGTCCAACCTGTTGGACCTGTATTACTTCTTCGAGTCCAGAAGTTGAATGAAGTTATCGAAGCAGAATAACCACTTGCTACGTTTAGGGAAAGTGTAAATGTTCTTGTAACATCTAATCCACTTGAAACAGACAACGAAGACGTCGTTCCACCACTTCCTAGCAAATTGGAAAATGCGGCACCAGTATTGTTTGTCCATTGGCTACCTGATAAACTGGCATTTAGTATACCAGCAGGAATAGTACTAATTGGAGAGGTTGTATATGTTGTGTTGGATGGGTCGTCATTAAAATTATGCTGATAAATAGTTGACGGACTCAACACGGTATAGCTATAATTACTACCACCATTATTGTTTAGGTTAATAGTAGCTAAATCGGCATCAGCATTAGTCGGAGTGTTTATGCCACTGGTAAATACATAATAGCTTTGAGTACCGCCAGCAGTATTTACTGTACCAGGTATTGTAGCTGTATAATCGTTGCCACCGGCGTGTGTCATTTCCAACACCACGGCTGAACTATAATTTCCTCCCGGAGCATATCGTAGATACACTTTTTGACCGCTGGGCAATGCAGTACCAGTTGTAGCTGTTACCACTACCGCCTGTCCTGCAGTCACAGAACCGATTAATGGCACCTGTGTAACATTCGTAACAGAGGTGGGCGTGGCACTTGTTTCAAACACATAGCCTTCGGCATTGGTACCAGCTGAACGGTCGCTACTGATAAAAGTGTAGTAACTGCCCGATGTTTGATTGTAAAGACCATCTGCTCCATTGGCATACCAAATGCTCTTAGTATTCAATGAAACACTTGCACCATTGGCCCATTTTGGATTAAAAGAGGCTCCCACAGGACTGAATAAAAAACCGGCATTGGCATTGGCAGATCCTGCCTGAACGGTTACAATCCAACTGTCTAAACCAGAACGGTATGTCATGGCAGCCTCTGCAAATCCGTTTATACTGCCCCTCAGGGCCATTGAGGCATTATCTTGAGCTTGAACAGAGATGGAGGCAGCCAGTGCTACACAATACAATAATCCAATTATTTTCCGGAGCATGATCAGTGCTGGGGGTTTAAGGGTTGTGGGCTGCATCAAAAAGGAGGCAGCTTAGGGTCGAAATCAACAGGGGTAAGTAACGGGTATGAACTCCTTAGGAGTCCTACTTATTTGGGGTTGCGTTAAAGATAATGGCTGAACCCGGATTTTTACAGCTATGTAGAAGGGTTATTTTTTTGTAACCTTCTTTCAAATGGAAAAGCCGCTCCACAAGGAAACGGCTTTTACCTCAAAATCAAATCACCAATTGTACTATTCTTTTACAAACCGAAGGCTGCGCTGTACGCCATCCCGGGTACGTACCAGTACTATATAAAGGCCTTTTTGCAGATTGTCCACGGGCAGTAGTATCTGGTTAATTCCCATTTGCAGGACTACTGATTTGCTCAGCAGTTGCTTTCCGCTCAGGTCTATCAGCATTACTTCGGCCAATTGGCTGCCGGCAGACTGAACCAATGCCGTAGCTGTTTGCTGTACCACCGTTTGTTGCATCCCTACTATTACGGTGGCTGCCGCACTGCCATTCAACAGCAGCACCGGGCTGTAGTAGCTGTTGCCAGATTTTTCCTGCACTTTCAGGCGGAGGTAATTGGTACCGGGCTTCAGTTGTACGGTTTGGTTGCTGTAGCTGATGCCCTTGGGGCCAATGGTTTTTGCTGGCAGATACTGCCGGCCATTGCTGCTTTGCTCCAGTACAAAACCGCTCAAATCTTTATCGCTATCTATGGTCCAGTTAAGTAAGCCTTGATGACCGGTTGCGGTTCCGGTAAAGCTTAGCAGCCTAACGGGTAAAGAACGGGTGCTACCCAATATCGTATTGAACCCATAACCTACAGTGAAAGGACTGAATGTTGAAAGTTCACCGGTAATAAGTAGTCCGTTGTCTGTGTTTAATCTGGTTTCGGGTAGGGGGCCATTATCTAAAAAATTATTGTCTGCTTTGGTAAATGCCCAAATACCGGTTCCATTGTCAGTGTTTCTTTTGGCAATAGCAACATTGCAAGTTGCACAAGGGTCTAAGCTATTACCGTCGGCATCCCGCCACTTTCCTGCACCAGGGTTTTCGTAAGGCAGTATGAGTTTGCCTTTGTGGTCTTCTGTGCCTTCAATCCTGTCAAACTGCCAAAACTCATCACGAAGAATGCCGGTAAGCGATGCACTTAGGAATTTTTCATCTGGCCCCTGTTCTGGAGTAGCTTTAAAACCACCAAAATACTCAGCCCGAAAGACCGCACCAGGTGATGCTACCGCTGTAGATAGAAAACTAACGGGCTTGTATTTACCACCAGGGCCTGCATCTGTTTTTCCAATAGGAAATGCATAGGTACCAGTTGTAGATGGAGACATGTATCTGTAAAGCTTGCCGTTCACGTAGCTATTGTTATTGCCACCGATCACTCCATTATTATTACCATCGTCTGCTACCGCATTTTTTATGTACAGCGGATAGGCAATGGCATCCACAATACCATTGATTAAAGTTAATTTTTTACCGATGCCGGTAGAGGTATTTAAAATGACTTTGTAGCCAGCATTTTTGTTTACAACGGCTACGCCAAAATCTTGCACTGTAGGATTACTACCGGAGGCAGGTAGTACAAGGGGTGTATTAATTTCGCTGTGCTTGCTTCCGTTAAAGGTGGTAGTGCGGTTATTATCGTTGTAAGTGCCGGTTTCATAGCGGTTAAAATTGCCGTGTAAATCCAGGTTGGCTCCGGGGGTCATGTTCAAATTAAAATGACCATACTTAATAGTGAGGTTGCCTTGTATGGTTTGCAGGCCCGTATTGGTTACCGATACATTGTTGTTGCTACCCTCAGTGCCACTGTTTTCAATGAATACATCGCCTACTGTAGCGGGCATACGTGCACCGGTTATTTGGTTGGCAGCACCGTTGAAGGTGAAATGGCAGTAGTTACCATGGGTGTAGGTGTTGGTTTGAACGCTACCCGAAACGCCATTGGCATGTGCTGTTTTTAAATGCGCATTGTCTTGCTGATGAACAATAGCAGCACCGCTCATTTCAAATGTTTGAGCTATAAGGGTGGCATTGCTCATGAGGCGCATAGTGCCGCTTACCTGGTTTTGATTGATGAGCTTATTGCTGATAAGCGTACAGGCTGCAGAAGAAACATCGAGCCCATTGTTATTGAGAATAATGCTGCCAGTTCCACCTATAACGGAAGTGGCTCCGGTAATGAGTAGTTTGCCACAGGTTTTGCTTACATCTCCGTCAATCTTCATGGTGAGGTTGGCAGAGCCAATGATGCCATTACGCAGGGTTTTTAAGCCTGAGCCTGCAAGTGTCATGTCTTTGTTCACTTCCAACAGCCCATTGACGCTGATGAAGCCTGTAGTGCCAACTTCAGGAAATGCACCCAAAGGAGCACCTGTAATCCGAAAAACAGGAATCACACCTGCTGTGGCATTCGGAAAATAGGTGACAGCATCGTCAGCAAAAATTTGATTGACCGCCCAGTCAAACACTGATCCGTTTTGCCAGGTAATATTGTTTATTAAACTACCATTTTGATTGCCTGCGTAGCCATCCTTATTGTTTTTTGCTACTAAAACACGTACAATGCCATTGCTGGCAACGGTTATCATGCTGCCTGTACCCATGGTGGGGAGTGTGGCCGCATTTCTGGCATCCTCAAATACACCGGCTATCGTCAAGTCGTCGCCGGGGCCATTGTTTATACTTATGGTATTTTCTTCCCACCGTAAAACCCCGCCCACTTGAATAATAGTTTCATCCAGAGAAACATTACTTTTTATAGTTACGGTATGCCCATTCTGTATTACGATGTTATTGGCTGTTTCATTAGGCGCAGCAGTTGCTATTGTATAGGTGCCATTAATGGCATTGCTCCATTCCCAGGTACTGGCTACAGCCCATTCTCCGGTTACACGAGAACGATAAAATTGACCCGTTTGGGCTTGGATGATATTCGATTGCAGCAGCAAAAGCACTGCGACCAAGCCACGGAAAAATGACTTTGTCATGAGGTTTAAGGGCATGCAACATATACGTTGGCAGCATCATGTACAGATGAAGCTCTCGGATACGTCTAGGGTTTACAGATAAGGGGTTGGTTCAGGGACAATCTACGCTGTGTAGGCGTTGGGTAAAGGGTGTGGTCTGCTAATTCAGAAATTAAAGGTATAATATCAAAAGCGCAACAATGAACTTTTGGTGCTAAAATTTTGGGGTGGGTTCCCAACCAATTCAGTTTCATCCTGAAAATCAATGTATTTTTAAAACCGATTCGAAAAAAAATTTGCCATGAACCTTACCCAATTGTATAAATACCGCAACCTGGCTACCACCGGAAAGTGGAAGGAACTGGAAGAGCTGTTCAATAAATCCATTCAACTGCAGCATATTGGTGCCAGCATTAACCTGAGTAACCCTGAGCAGCCACAGGTACACATTGCCAAGGTAGAAGACTACCACCTCGGCGGCATTGGCAGCGATGCGGTACACGGCGGCACCATTGCAGCCGTTGCCGATTTGGCCCTTGGCTTGCTGGGCCTGCTGCATTACAAAGATGGTATGACGGCCACGGCGCAGCTCACCGTTCATTACCTCAAGCCCTTTCGTACCAGCAGCCTTACAGCTACCGCCATTACGCAAAAAGTAGTGGGCAACCGTGTGTTTGGCACTGTAGAGCTGTTCAACGATAAAAATGAAATGTGTGCCATTGCATACGGCGCTTTGGCCAAAGGCATCAGCATGTAAATGAAGAAGCTTGTTTTACCAGCGGTTTGCTGTACAGGTGAGCCATCTCTATTTTAGTATCATGATGAAGCCTCTCTTTTTTGCCGCCCTGCTGTTGGGTTCGGCACTACCGCTTGCAGCTCAAACCATCGATTTTGAAAAATACAATCCACCATCAACGCTGGTGGTGCCCGGCCAACCGTTGCAGCGGGCTAAGTTCCCGTTTATAGATGTTCACAATCATCAATGGAATATGGCCGAAGCCGACCTGCAGCAATTGGTGGGCGTAATGAACAAGCTCAACATGCAGGTAATGGTAAACCTGAGCGGTGGCAATGGTGATGGGTTGAAAAAGAAAACCGATGCCATCAGGACCACACAACCGGGACGGTTTATTGTGTTTGCCAATATCGATTTTAACGGTGTTGGCAGTGCCAACGGGACTGAAAAGGCAGTAGCTCAATTGAAAGCCGATGTGGCCAATGGCGCTAATGGTTTGAAGATTTTTAAAAACCTCGGATTTAGTGTAAAAGATACCGACGGAAAAAGAGTAACGGTAGATGATGTGCGACTGGATGCCATTTGGCAAACCTGCGGCCAGCTCGGCATTCCGGTGCTCATCCACACAGCCGATCCTGCTTCTTTTTGGGAGCCGATGGATAACAACAACGAACGGTTGCTAGAGTTAAAAACACATCCCAACCGTAAGCGGGCCGATGATAACCCCGCACCATGGCAAACACTGATAGACGAGCAACACCGTATGTTTGCCAAGCATCCGAAAACCACTTTTATAGCAGCCCATTTTGGTTGGTATCCCAACAATTTGGCCAAGCTGGATTCAATACTTACCAGGCTGCCCAATGTGGTGGTTGAGTTTGGTGCGGTGATAGCAGAGCTGGGCCGCCAGCCACGCATGGCCAAGGCTTTTTTCGAGAAATATCAGGACCGTATTTTATTTGGCAAAGACAGCTGGGTACCCGAGGAATACGCCACTTACTTTCGGGTGCTGGAAACCAACGACGAGTATTTTCCTTATCATAAAAAATACCATGCCTTTTGGCCAATGTATGGCATGGGCCTTAGTGATGCGGTGCTGCGAAAAGTGTATTATAAAAACGCCTTGCGCATCATTCCCAACATCGATAAAAGTCAATTTCCGACAGAGTAAGATTACTGCACTCTTTTGTAATAATAATGTTGCTGCTGAATGCTGCCATTGATGGGGCCTTCAATCCATGCATGCAGCGAATCTGTACCGAAGAACTGGTACACAATGCGCTGTGGAAAATCGTGTTGCAGGTTTTCAAATTCAAACCGCGTAGCAGTACTTTTTACTAATGTGAAATACACCCTTTTCGATTCGGCATCGCCATTGGTGCGGGGCGCATAATAGAGCTTGCCATTGTGCATACCCAGTATTACATCTTCCAACAGCGTACTGTCTTTTGCTTTTACAGAAAAACTAACGCCCTTCAATTGCTGTTTTTCTTGCTGCCAGCGTTCCCAAATTTCACCCTTTTGGGTTTGCATTTTCCAACTGCCGATGAGAACTTGTAACTGTTGCTGCGTTTGCACAGCTTGTGCTTGTATTACCTGGTTTGTTACCAGCAATACAAACACAAGACAGATAGCATGTTTTATTTTCAACGGTATCAATTTTTACAATAAAAAATTATAAGGCCATACCAGCGGGTACCGAATGCAATGCTACCCGGTTGCCTTCCGAATCGATGAGCACCGCCATATGACCAATCTCTTCTGAGATAAGGGTTTTGGGCACTACAATGCTACCACCAGCGGCAGCTACTCTATCGAGTACCAATTGTACATCGGGGTTGGCATTAAGATATACCATGCTGCCAATTGCTGCCGGTTCATGAAAACCGGGAGCATGCACCAAGGCACCGCTTACAGCATGCGGATCCATGGGGTCATCAACAGGAAACATACGCATGGGCATACCCGGCATGTTCATGTCTACAAGCTTGGTTTGCAAAATGGTTTCGTAAAATAGTTGGGCACGGTCGAGATTGCTGGCAGGAATTTCAAACCAACTGATGGCGTTTTTCATGTGGTGGGCTTTTAATGAAACGATAAGATAATTGAGGCATTGGGCATTTCAAATACCGCTTGTGTAAAATGAAAAAACCATGTTATGAAACATGGTTTTTTTAAAAGTCATACTGCAAATCAAGATGGTTTTTTTTGACGCATTTCGTCTTCCAGTTCTTTTAGTTTTTTCATTTGATCCGCGGTAAGTATGCCTTTCAGTTTTTCGTCTCTTTCTGTTATCAGTTTTTGTCTGTCTTCTGTTGTTGGCTGTTTGCCATCAGCCCTTAGTTTATCCATGGAGGTATAAAATGAAGTATACACAGGGGTCATATTTTTTACCTGGTCGTTGGTCAAATCCAGCTCTGGCTTTAATCTTTCCAGTGTTCTGGTTACTCTTTCGGCAACGGGCAATTGCGGTCCTTTGTTTGCTTGTGCAACTACACCCGCAGGCATTATACTAGCCAGCAAGAGTAGCGATAACAATATACTGAAGTGTTTCATGACGCAATGTTGCAATTGGGTTTGATGGTTCAATTGCCTCCTAAATTTACATCATCATTTGTTATTGCGGAGTAAGGTTTGCCACACAGCATCATTTACTTTAACAGGATACTTTTTCCGCAGCGAATCAATCCACTGTTTCTCAAGTACTTGTTGATAGTCGTTGATTACCCAACCTTTAGCATCTTCAAACTGGCGAATATCGCCGCCGGGCATGAGCTGAAAAATGTACACAAAACTGTAGCTGTTGTCCATGTCGTTATGTTGCAGCGGCGTGCAAAAGCCATTGCTGTAGCTGGCACCATTCAGCGCAGGCAACTGTGTAAGTTCAAACCGGGCACTATCTGCAATAATTTGTTCCTGCATGTTTGCAGCAATAGCTTTCCATTCGGTTGGTTGTTGCAGCAATTGTTTTTTATACCGTTCAGCTGCCAACGAATCGGTGGCTGTAATCATGAGTGCCTTGGCACCATTGGCCCAGGTATATTGCTGGCGGTGTTGCTGATAATGTTTTTGCAAAGCCACACTATCGTTGGCAGCTTTTGACCATACTTCTTTTTCCATGGCGGCAAACAACAGGTTGGCATCTTTAAACTCTTGCAGTTGCTCTTTGAATGCGGGCTCAAACTCCGCCAAATGTTCTCTGTAATAACTATTGGCCGACTGCAACATGTACGCATCATATCGGGCAGCATACGCACTTGTATTGACGATGCCCGCTGCCCGGTTGTACATTACCCAATTTTCAACCAGCGTTTGTTCTTTACCAATACTAAACAATACGGTATTGTTATTTACAGACAAGCCGGTTGTTTTGCCATTTCGCACAGCCGAATCAGTAAATCGCCAGAGGTCTGTTTTATTGATGACCGATTCCTGAAACTTCATTTTTTGCATGACACTACGCAGAAAATTTTTCTTCGCAATTTCTGCCCGGTCTGTATTCATTACCCGCTGTCTCAATTCGTTTGCTGCATTCTCGTCATCGGCCTTGGGTGCCGGAACAATTTCTAGTAATTTCAGGATGTGCCAGCCATGTGCTGTTTCAAAAGCTGGCGACAGTTGGCCGGGTTTGGTGAGGCCAAATGCTGCCTGTTCAAAAACGGCATCGTACTCACCAACACTCACCAACGGAAGTACACCGCCATTGCTATAAGAAGCCCTGTCGTTGCTGAATTGCAATGCAGCTGCATCAAATGCCAGCTTACCCGATTGCAGCAATTGAAAAATAGAGTCTGCCAGTTGCTTCTTCGCTTGTCTTTCATCGGCACCAACTTGCCAGATAAGAATTTGCGCCAACTTGCGTTTGCCCAAAGCGGGTCTTTCTTTTTCTACAAAAAGAGATGATAGGCATCGGAGCCTTTCACTGGTGCCGTTGCACTACCGGGCTTTGCAGTGTATACAGCTGTTTCGTAGAAATAGGGTAATGTGAATGCCGTAATCCACCCTACAATACCGCCTTGCTTTTTAGCATCTTCATCGCTGCTGTACTGGTTTAGTACTTTGGTAAATGCTACCTTACTTTGCAGTTGTGCAAAGGCAGCATCGGCCAGTTGTTTTGCTTTTTGCTCCGAAGTGGCATTGCCCGGCTCAAACGGAATAGACAGGTGACGAACAAAACGATCGTGTTGGCTGCGCTGCATGGCTTCTGTTACCAATGCTTCGGTGTTGCTTTGGCGGGCTATAAAACTTTCTGTGAGCTGCTCCTGGTATTGATACAATTCATCTTGCTGAGCCGGCAGCGAATCCATTCCCTCATCATAAGCAAACTGTACTTTCAATTTATAGTTGATGTACAGGGGTAGGTAATCTTGTATGGCTGTGGGCGATTGAGTAGCTGTCGGGTTTTTTTGAAAGGCTTTCAGAAACTCCTGTTGCGTTACATTTTTTTTGCCATACGTAAAAAGGGTTTGAGCACCTGCGGAATAGCCTGCCAATAGCATGCCCGATGCGGCAGCTATTGCAAAAAATGCTTGTTTCATAGGGAGGAAATAGAGCGAATAATTATTGAGCAAATTTCTGTTCTAAGAGCTTATCCAAATCGATGAGGCCAATGTTTTTGGCAATGATGCGTTTGTCTGCATCGAGCAAAAAAAGCGTGGGGGTACTGCGCATATCATACAGCTGTCTGAAGTTGGGTGTACCGGCTTTTTCTTCGGCAGTTCGCATTTCATTGGGCTGATGCACATGAATCCATTTGCTGCTAAGCTTGCCAATAAAAGGCTTCCAGTCATTCATGCTCGACTCGTTCACCATCACAGCATACACTTGTACATTGTGTTGCTTCCATTTTTGCTGATACAGCGTATCCATTTTTGGCATGTCCTCTTTGCATTTGCCACAGTGTACATCCCAAAAAGCAACTACCGTGTATTTAGCTTTGATATTGTACATGCTTTGCAGCACACCATTGGGGTCGGGCAGGTTCATATTCCACGCTTTGGTACCCAGTTGGTTGGCCATGAGCATGTATGCTCTGTCTCGAATAATTTTCATTTGTTTCTCGTTCAGAAAATCGGCCTTGGGCTTCTCGCCACTCAGGTATTGCTCAAATACATGCAAAAACACTTTGTCTTGCCCCATGATTTTCGGATACATGTAATGATCGACAAAGTAGCTAATGAGGTATTTAAACATTTCTTCGTCGTTTCGGCCAAGTGCAATCATCCAGTTGAATTCGAAAATGACGCTATCGGGTTCGGGCGATACCCAGTTTTCCAAATAGTCGGCCAGTTTGTTTTCAAAAACCGGTGTACGCACCAATCGGCCATCCATAAAATCTACCTCATCCCAATAATGGTCTTTGCCATAGCGGTATTGCGCAATGCTGTCTTTGCGGGTGCGGGGCTGCGCCAAATCCGGAGGAAAGTTGATGCCCTTGAGTGTTTTGAACATCAGGCTCAGCATGGATTGCGGATGCTCCTCCATCACTTTTACCCTGTACTTCATAATTTCCTGATTGAGCCGCTGCAACTCATTGCCGGCAGCTTGCTGTGCAGCAGTTGTCATGCCGGGCATATTGCTTTGCAGGCTATCGGCCAGCTTTGCTCTTGGGGCAATGTATGTTGTGTATGCAGCAAACAAATCATTTTCGGCACTGCCGCTGTAGCGAAGGCTTTGCTCGATATTAGTCGTGTCGGCTTCAATGGAGAACTGCTGGTCTTCGCCCATCATTATTTCAAACAAAATGCTTTTAGACGGCGAAGCCATGATGTAAATGCCCTGAGGAAATGGCTTACTGGTTTTGATTACACCTTTGCCATCAGCATTGAGATAGGCACTATCGGCCAGGGCTTTGATGCCGCCATAATAGCAAGCCAGGTATACCCATTGGTTTTTGTAGGGTTTAATGTCGAGAGCAATGTGGGCGCCTTGACTGCTTTGTGCGGCTACCTGAGCAAGTGAGCCCAACAGAAAGCTGCCAACCAGAATTGAATTTTTGAGCAGATGCATATAATTTAGATAAGCAGAGTAAAAATAGCCACATGCTTGTTAAAAGCTTGGCAAGGTGTAATTAACCATATGGTGATAACTCTTGGAGACATGCGGCACAATTATAGCATTGGTTTGAATATTGTTGTACTCCGGCTACAGCACTTATATATTAACCCTCTCGGAAAAAATTGAAACTGTATTTTTAGCCCAAAATCTGTGCGTGATGAATAACCAGCTTATCCAGTTGTTGAACTCCATTGTACCGCTGTCAGAACCTCTGCTGAATTTTTTGAATGAGCGTTTGGAAACCCGCACATATGAATCTGGAGAATTGTTATTGAAAGAAGGTCAGGTGAGCAGCTTTATTGCTTTTGTTGAAAAAGGAATTGTTCGCTCCTACTACTATAAGGATGGTGAAAAAATCACTTCTTGGTTTATGAAAGAAGGTGATGTAATTATATCAGTTGCAAGCTTCTTTAGTCAAACACCTTCCAATGAAGTGATTGAAGCATTGGAGCGTGTAACAGTACACGCCATCAGTTACGACGATTTGCAGTATGCTTACATGAATTATCCTGAATTCAACATCTGCGGTCGGGTGTTGACAGAGAAATATTATGTAATGAGCGAAGAGCGTTTGTACATGTTGCGTAAGCGTACTTCTAAAGAAAAATACTATTACTTGTTAGAGAAGCATCATGATATTATGCAACGTGCAAGACTCGGTGATATCGCAACTTTTATTGGTGTAAACCTGGAGACGCTAAGCCGCATCAGGTCTGAGAAAATTTGATTTTTCGCAACATCGTTTTTTGACTTTTCACAAGTCACGATTTTGATTTATCACAAATTTTTGTAATAAATTTTTTGCTTGTTTTGAGTAAAATTCAAAGCATGCAAAAACTGGTATACATAATCATGATTTTCGTGGTTACGGCATGCCATAAAGAGTTTGCGCAGTCACCCAATGCAAACGACAAAACCATTGTTGTACTTGCAGTAAAAGAGGTGATGCATGCAGAAGAATTCAATCAACTTGACATTCATCAAATTGAAGCGGTAACGGTAAACAACCTGTTGATTGGCTACAAAATTCCTTTCGCAGAAAACACCGATACTCAAGTAGCATTTGTGTTTGTAAATGTTAGCCAGCATCAGGTAGGTACCATCTACAAAAATGAAATTACCTATGTGCCGCTGCATGGTGGAATGTATCCTTCGCTTATCAAGAACTATAACTACAGTTCTGGTGCTATTGCCGAGTATCAAACAGGCCTCAACGGAAAACTCCCTTGGTCTGGTACATCAGCCGCAACCATAAAGCCTGATGTAACTACTGCGGCAGTAATGGCCATTATTCCACCAGTAACTGCCAGCGGTGTGTTTGAAAAACAAGCTGACAACACCGAAACACTTTCTTCCATTGATACCTACATTTTGAGTGGTTTACTGGGTATTGAAGCACTGGCACTACAACAGGTGTCAATGTTGCAACAGATAAAAAGTGTGCATTATTTCAACCCCCGGGCTGCCGCTCAAAAAATGGGAATGTCTCCCCTATGGATGGCCTGGGATTTGAACAGTCACAAATGAGCAAACAAACAATGAAACAGATCAACAACATATTTGGATTTTTCACATCAACCCCCCTCTTCAGATTGCCTATGCTGTAAGAACCAATCCCCTTTTCTGGTCAGCGTTTCAACATCCAAACCATTGGTGTTTGAACCACGATTAGCCACCATTTTTCGGATGGATAGCACTCAAAAGTGTTAATTCCTGCCAAAATCGCCTGTCTTTTGCCAAATTGACGGGCCATAACTGCATTTATCCACACGATTTTGACAATTGTCAAATTTTCGAATGTAGTTATTGCCGTTGCTTTGGATAAAATTACAAGCCATGCAAAGAATACTAGTCGTATTACTGGTTTTGCTGGCCGCAGCGTGTCAAAAGGAGAAAATACTGGTTGAGCCAACTCAGGACGAGGCGGTAGATGGTCAAAAGGCAGGATTGAACCCGGAACGTATGGGCCGGGAAACCGTTCGTTTTCATGTAAGCAAACGAAAGGGTGAGATTGACTTGGATGACCTGGACTGGGATAAATTTTCAATTGTCCGCAAAAGCGCCAAAATGATAGCGGTGAAAATCCCGCTCAACAGCTGTGATGCTGTTAACTACAAGTTTTTAATCGTAAACGTTGAAAACGGTAAGTTGACGAGCATTTTCAGAAACGAAATCAAATACAAGGTTGAAAACGGTAAGCGAACGCTCCCCGAATTTTTGCGTAATTACAATTACCAAACCAAGAAGTGGGTTGAATACGATTTGCGTTCAAAGTCGAAAGCGAAAGATGATAAAGATGGCAAATCTAGTGGCATCGACAAGAAAAGCCTTGTTTCGCCCGGCGGCACTCTGCCCATGGTAACCATCGTTGGTACTTATAGCAACGGTTCTACCACCACCTTCTCTTCATCAACTTCTTACGTATTGGCCACCATGTTGGGTATTTCCGGTTCTTCCGGTAGCGGCTCCGGCACTGGCGGTGGTGGTGCAGATGGCGGGATTGTTGATAACGGTAATTACACTTATCTAGACTATCTCGATCCATTGTACACAAATAATGATGGTGGTGGTAGTTTACAGACAGAAGTGATAGAGTGGGAAATGGACGAGTCGCCACAGCAAACGGCCATTGACCTAGATGAGTACCTGAAGTGCTTTGATAATGTACCAGACGCAGGATCAAACTTTAGCATTAAAGTAATGGTGGACATACCTGTGGATGCAAACCCCAACTCGTTGATTAACGTGGGAGCAACAGGCTTGAGTGTTGGACACGTATTCATTAGCATCACCAAAACCAATGGCAGCCAGTCTGTAAATCAGGTAATTGGTTTCTATCCTTCCAGCGATTACAAAAGCGTGACGCTTTCGCCGGTAACAAGTAAGCTGGCCGACGATGGCAAAAGCGGGCAGACACACGAATACAATGCATCGCTTACACTTGATGGTTGGAATGCTGCAGAATTCAAAGCCTTTTTGAACCAGCTTCGATACAACTCTACCATGCGATACGAAATTGATGCTTTCAACTGTGCCAACTTTGTTGGTTCAAGCCTGAACGCTGTTCGCCCAGGTACACTGAGTTCTGTAGCAACAACGGGTGTAAATCCACTCAACCCTACAGAGCTGATTAATATTCCCTGGTCGCCGAATGGTGTTTATAAATCATTGGTTGATTTGAAAGCTACCAACAGCGCCTTGGCTCCTAAAATTGAAACGAATGTGATTAAGCAAGGCTCAACCAGCAAAGGCGCCTGCTTCTAATCTCAGTTCATTATAACTACTTACCAACCCCCTCTAGAAAGAACAAAGAGCATTGCCCTAAGGAAAACCAATAAAGGCAGTGCTTCTTTTTCTCTTCTCAGCACACAATAACAATAGATGAAAAGAATCTGATTGATTCCCGACATCACAACATAACCGCAAGGGGTTTGCAACAGACATCTACAAGAAAGGCTTCACTTATTGGTGAAGCCTTTCTTGTATTTATGCATGAAGCCTTTCTTACTTTTTCTTTTCCAATACCAATACTACTTTGTTGAAATCGGCGGCAGCATTGATTACTTTTTGGAACGCATCAAATTGCTGCATGCTATATGCTGTTTCCTTATAGTATTCATGAATGTCTATCAGCAGTTTTTGGCCATCTACTTTGTATGAAGAAATGAATCCCATAGTTCCTTCTTCATTTGCCTTTTCAGTGATGAAGAATTTCAGGTCATCCAGGTTTTTCACAGTATAACCTTCAGGAATCGTTACTTCAATTTTGCGATCCAATGCATGCGGATAGTCGATAGACACAGGAAGTTGTCGTGGTTTTTCCTGATACATCTGCACTTGTGGTCCAATGACGTCGCCAATCTTCAAGAGTATTTTATTGCCTGCTACCTCAAACAACTCTGCACTGCTGATGTCGCCTTCAATAGTAAGTGGCTTGTTGCTGTAGCCATCTGCAAAAGCACCGTTGGCCACTTGAATATTGCGAATGTTTTTGCTGTTGGATACACTTTGCATCAGCTCTTGCGTAAACTCATTCAGTTTGTCTTTGGGCAAAAAGTGAAATGCAGGCCGATACATGCTGGCACCGTAGCCTGTAAAAATTTGTTTGCTGTGCATGAGTACCGAATCGAGCTGGCTGTTGAAACTCAGCTTCACTTCCATATTGTGGCTGCTTTGCTCGTAAGGCAGTATGGCTATGTTTTTAAACGATGCATAGGCTGTAGTAAAATTGCCAATGCTGGTGTTTTGTAAAAACAAACCCCGGGTGGCAGCCCAGCTGGGTTGTATATACGGATAGCGGAATGAAATATTTGTTGGCTCCAGATACTTACCGGTTCCCGGGAAATAGAAAACAGGATTTTCAATCAAGCGATAATTTTCCAGCTTTTCATCCAGTGGTATGTCATCTCTTTTGCTGGGAAATACCAGCTGATAATTGATGCCCAGTTGTTGCAAACAAGCTGCAAACAACGTGTTGAATCCTTCGTGGCTGGCCACTTTTGTTTTTACAATCTTTTCTATCAAATCGGCATCATCACTCAAGCCTTCTTCGTTGATGCTGATGTTGTTTTTGAGGTAGTCTTCCAGCGCAATTATTTTGGCTTCTTCATCATCTGCATTGAGCTTGATGTTTTTGAGGAAACCTGCAACGGCTTTAACTTCTTTTTCTTCAAGTTTGGTGTAGCGGTCAAAAACGTTTTTGGCCAATTGATTCCAGGTAAACAACCGAACATCTTTGTCTTTGCTCAGATTGTACGATAATTTGTATTGAACATTTTTGAGGTAAGGAGCAGTTTGTGCATACTTCTCATTTTCAATTACAGGTATGTCTTTGCAAACGCCGTTGGTAATTCGCTTTTCCCCAATAACAGTATCGGCGTCCATTACAAAACCATTGTAGCCCTTGCAGGTAAATACCAGATGGTCTGGTACCGACAGGGTAAAGCGGGCTTCTTCGCAGGGAACCGGCGACTGAAAAACTTCCAAACCAAAAAACGAACTGCCCCGTTTCATGACGGCGATGTATTCTACTTCACTGCCTTTTTCTACGCCTTCCAGCGCAAACTTTTTGTATAAGCGGCCCTCGTCTTCTTCATCCAGAATTTTTTCGGCAGGCAGCAGCACCACTTTGCCAGATGGTGTAATTACCCGGGCTTTGATTTCTTTTACCTGAGCATCGTATGGAACTGAGACATAAATTTTGTTGAACATTTCTACGCCCTGTTCTTTGATCACCCGAATGATTTTGTGCATGCTGGTATACAACACAATGCCTTCTTTTTCGTCGGCTACAAACTCGTGTTTGCGTTGGTCAAGAATCACTACAGCATTCTCATTGGCATTGCCGGGTTTAATTTGATGCAGACTTGGGTTGGCTGCCCATTCGCTGGCAGTTTGAGCCAAGCCTTGCAGCGCCAACAACAATAAACATGACGCTATGCTCAGCCGGTGTAAATAGGATAGATTCATAAAGGGATATTTTACTTACAATTTTTCGAGTACAATTTGTTCTTTGTATTGTGCTTGTATTTTGGCCATGGGGGCATTCCAAGCATCAAACTGGTTGGGTTGCAGCATCAGTACTTTGGTAGTAAGTACCTGTGTAGCAATAATGCGGTTGGCCTGTTTGGTATAGCGGATACTGAGTTGGTAAAACGGTGTTTCTATCTCAAAGTTTTCCGGATGATAACTCACCTGATAGCCTTGCGGAATTTCTAGTATGTGATGCTCGGTAATCTGACCTTTAAATTCAAATTGCTTGGGCACTTTACGCTTGGCGGTGTCAATCAACTGGTTTTCAAAAAGCTTTTCCAAATTGAGGTTGATGTAATATTCATTGCCCACTTTTTTGCCATAGCCCGGTACTTCAAAATCTGCTACAATGCTGGCTTCCAAAGTAGGAGCTTCATGCTTGCTTACCTTGTATTCGCCCAGCATAAACTTATTGCTAGCTTTGCCCATACGGGTTTTTACATAGTCTTTCAGGCGTTTTTCATCGCGGTAGAGCAGGGCATTGTGAACGTCTTCGGCATAGTAGCCTTTGTACAGTACTTTTTCTTTACCGGCAATGCCATCGGCAGTAAAATGAATAAACGTGCTGTCTTCAACAGTAGAGATAACGGGCTCGGCTACGGGCACCGTTAATATTTCATACTTGGTATCGCTAATGCCTACCAATGCCTGCTTGGTTTGTATGGAGCTTGGCGGTAAGTAAATGGTACTGCTGGGCGAGGTGCCATCAATGAAATACCATTTGCCATCTATCCGGGCTACAGATATCATGTGGTTGTCTACAATGGGCAGGGGCACATCGGTGTATTCATACGGAATGTCGCGGGTGCCAATCCATGTATAATATGCCTCTATGCCAGCCATGCGCAGCATTTGTGTAATAATGCTGCTCATGTCTTTACAATCGCCGTAGCGTTTGCTGCAAACTTCTGCTGCCTGCCGTGGCCGAAAGCCTTCCAGCCCGTTTTCAAACGCCACATAGCGAATGTGGTTTTGTACCCACTTGTAAATGGCTTCTGCTTTTTGCAAAGAACTGCTCAATGGTTTTACCAGCGAATCAGTAATGCCTTTGAGTGTGGGGTCTTCCGTTTGGTTGAGGGTTTTGGTAAACGAGGCATTCCAGCGATACAAGTCGTCTACAGATTGTACAAAGGTTTGCTGCCCTGCACTATTGCTGTATTTGCTGATGTATACAATTACATGTGGTTCGTAATAGCGGTCATCAGGAGCATCGCCAAAACCGGCTTCGTTTTTTACCTGCTGCATGTTCCAGGTGTAATAGGTATTGCCGCGTTTTTTTTCTGTCGTCAATTTCAGCAGGCCCTTGGGATCATTTTTTACTATGTATTTGATCTCCATATTTTCCGGCACAATGGCAGTGAACGTTACGTTCCAGCCGGGAATACCGGCGCCATAGCTAAACGGTGATATCAGGTGCGCCTCTTTCAACAGCTGCGTGTACTCCAGGTGTGCTACGGCCCCTTGGGTAAGTGCCGGATAATCGAAACTGGTTTCTTTTACATCATCATAAAATACAGATTGGCTGGTGCTGCTTTGAGTTTTGGTAGGGCCAATGGGAATCTTCTTTTTGAACCCGGTAGCAAGGTGTACGCCTCCATACCGGTAAGCTGATTAAAACCACTGTGGTACACAGCACTTCGTGAAAAAAGGCCGGCGTTGTTTTCACTCAGTATCATCAGGTCATTTATCTGTTTGCGTTCGGCAGCCGGTGTGTCGTTTTGCAAAAACAACCGCAGCTCGGTTTTGTAGTTCAGAAATACAGCGGCTTCGTTGGGATAACGGGCCTGCACTTCTTGCAGGGATTGCGCCTGGCTCACACCAGCCACGCTGCAGAGAGCTGTGGCTAGTATCCATTGTTTCAATTGCATCATACGTTTATTGTACTGATAAAAGCTGGCCATGAAAATACACCCGTGTTTCGGTTACTGTACCTGCTTCCGAGTAATATTTCCAAGTGCCGTGTGGATCATCGTTTACAAATGTTTTTTCTGATTTCAACTTGCCCGATGGAAAGTACTCTTTAAGCGGACCTTCATTGCGGCCATGGTAAAAAGATTCTTCTTTCTGCAGTTTTCCATTGGCGAAGTAGGTTTTTCTTACACCATGCACATAACCAATGTGTCGCTGTTCAACGGAATACACCGCACCTGTATTGTGGTACAGCGTTCTTTCGCCATGTTCGTCTTCATTTTCAAAATGAAACACCGCACTTTTTACGCCGTTTTTATAATAGCCAACGGCAGAATCTTTTACAGCATTGATGCTGATGGCGGGCACCAGCTTGCCATCTTTGCCAGTGTAGCTATAGCTTATAGCAAAGCCATTTTGATAATGAATTTGTATCATCAGTTCGCCGGCTGTATTGTACAGGTTGGTATTGCCGTGGGAGCTACCCTCTTTGTATTCAGTTGATTTTTCGATGCTGCCATCGGGCCGGTAAAAAATATTTTCGCCATGCAGCTCGCCATGTTTGTTGAGCTCAGATTCTCTCAGTTTGCCATCTTCAAAATAGTATAGCCACTTGCCATGTTTTTCATTGTTCACCATCAGTCCGCGGCTTTCAATTTTTCCATTGAAATACCGGGTAATGGCCGAGTCGTATGATTTGCCATAGCGGTACTGCATGCTAAGCCGGGGCTTGCCATTGTAGTAAAATGATTCGTATTTGCCGTGCAATTGATACGCTTCGTAGGCAGCACGAACCATCACATTGCCATTGAAGTGCCTGGTTTCGTAAGCGCCTTTGCCAGCCGGAAAATTGGCGGTACTCAACAGCTTACCGCTGCTATCGTATTGCTCCCAACCCATCAGCCAGCTATGGTCGTAGCGATATACAAACGAAGGCTTGTTGTTGGGGTAATACGAAGTACTGAAACCATTCAGATCATTGTCTAAATAATACTCGTCCACATCGAAGCTGCCGTTGATATTGTAAAAGCGAAACAATTGCTGTTTTTCATCGGCCACCATCCAGCCTTCGGTAGACAGTTTGCCGCTGGTGAAATAGCTTTTGTAATAGCCATCCTGTTTGCCTTTTTTGAATGTAAGCTCCTTCCATGGCTGGCCTGTAAACAAGCGTTCTTGTACTCAGTCCGTCGAGTTCGCCCTCGGTGTAGGTGGATTGCTCCCGCACTTTTCCGTTGGGGTAAAACGTAGTGTAACTACCATTGCGGTAGCCTTCTTTGTTGTAATAGCCTTCTGCGTATTTGTATCCATTTGGCGAATAGGAAACAATGAGGTTTCTATCGCCCCTTGTATTGGTGCTGCTGATAACAGCGCCGGCCTTGTTGTAATAAGTGATTTCCCGAAGCCTGCCGTTGTCAAACAAAGTCATGCTGTACAGCTTGCCGTCACTGGCATAATCGTATAGCAGTCCGTCCAGTTTTTCTTACTATAGTTGCCTTTGCGGCTGATGTTGCCGTTGTCGAAGTATTCGCTGAACGGTCCTGTTACCTCGTTGTCGCTGTAGGTGGTGCTGTCTTTGGGCTTACCGTTTTCGTGCAGCGAAGTCCAGAGTCCCTGCCGTTTTCCGGCTACATAAGTGCCGGTTTCAAATGGTTGTCCGTCTAAGTAAAAAGACTGGTATCGGCCATCTTCCAAACCATCGGTATAGTTCAGTTGCTCCCGCACTTTTCCGCCCGGATGATACAAGGTGGTTAAGCCTTGCTTTTTGCCTTCTTTGTAATTGGCCTTGGCAAAAAGAATACCCTGATAGGTGTATTCAATTTCTTCACCGTCTTTTACATCGTTCTTGTATTGCTGCTCAGTGCGTATAAGGCCATTGTAAAAATAGGTGATGGCTTTGCCTTCGGTTTTGCCCATTTGCAAAGTGTATTCAAACCATGGATTGCCGTTTTCGTGCCATCCTTTAGAGAGGCCATTCAGTAAGTTGTCTTTGTATTGCGATACTTCTTTGAGCGTGCCATTTTCGTGATAAGTTGCCCACTCGCCTTGGCGGTTTTGTTGTTCATCAAATTGGCCTTTCTCTTTCAGTTGTCCGTTTTCATAATACAACTGCCAGCTGCCATGGTACTTACTCAAATCCTGGTTTTTGCACAAGCCAGTGCCTTTTACATAACCATCTTCAAACAGGTAGCATTGGGTGCATTGTGCCCGCTTGTTGAATGTCATTTCCTGTGTGGTACGGATGAGCCGCAAGTAATCGTTGGCAAAAGCAAAATAGGGTTCGGTTACTTTTTTGTTGCGTTTGTTCCAGTTTTGAATGTCGGCAATATCGAGTCCGCCAAACATGGTGTACACATGTGGTTCGAAGTAGTTTTTATCCATCAGTTGCTTCAAAAAAGGCACATAAACCTGCTGCGCAAAATCATCGCTGCCAGCATCAATTTGCAGCTGTTCATTTACTACTTGCACCTGCCGTACTATGTTGTCTTCCAAACTTACTTTTAGCTTATAACTCTTGTCCAGTGCGGCTTTCGATAGTAGTACCGCTTGTATGGGGGCAAAGTTGCCGAGCTGGCTATCGTCGGCCTTGGCGGCATATTCCATTACATCATCCGATGCCTTGGCTATTTTGCTCAGCCATTGTATGCTGCCGTTGAGGTAGCGGCCTTCGGGGGCAATGATGAGGTAGGTTTGCAAGGCCAGTACACTGGCTACAATATTGCCTTTGCGCAGGTAGTGCATTGCCATGAGGTAGTGGCCCGATGCATAAAACGGATTGATGAGCAGGCACTTTTTTAAATCGGCAAATGCACTGTCGTATTGCTCCATTTGATTGTAGGTTACAGCACGGTTATAATGCGCCGAGTAGTCAAACACATCCAGTTGAATACACTGCGTGTACATTTGAATGGCTTCGGTTTTCTTATCCATATCATCGAGCACACTGGCTTGCAGCAACATAAACTTGCCCTTCATTTCAGGAAACAAACGGATGCCCTCTGCAGCAGCTTGCAATGATTTATCGTACTGGCTATCGGCATAGTATGCATAGCTCAGTTCGTACAAGGCGTTGTTGTAGTTGGTATCGCTTTTGGAAATGTTCTGATACAGCCCAATGGCATTCTTGTAATTTTTTTCTTCAAACTGCTTGCTGGCCTCTTGCATAATGGCACCACTGTTGATGAGCTCAACAGGGCCCGACGATTGTTGTGCAGCAGCAAAAAAAGGAATGCAGAAACTACTCAGTACGAGAAAGCACAGCGACCGCCATGCGAGTGAAATCATTTGCATAAAATGACAATAACGGGTACGTAAATGGTATTGCTAAAGTAGCGGTTATCCCTTCAAAGTACCCGAATAAACAAACCCTGTGCGGCATCGTTTCATAACCGTGACCAACTGCGTATCAATAGTGCCAAAATGCATGAAACATGTGAAGCTTATACATGCAAAAAGCCACCCTGTACAGAGTGGCTTTTCATAGGTAGTATGTGGTGGGTTTACAAACCGTATTCGCTAACGAGCCAGCAGATGGCAGCCATGCTAAATGCGCCCAGTTCCAGCTCCCGTTTGTTTACCGCTTCAAACACATCGTTGGCGGCATGGTGGTGGTCGAAGTAGCGTTGGCTGTTGGGGTTTACGCCACTCAGCACTGTGCCCAGCGGTTTCAGCGGGCCAATATCTGCACCGCCTCCGCCATCGCTCAGTTCATAAATACCATAGGGTTTGAATAATTTTTCCCAGCTTTTTACTTTGGCATACTGCTCAGGCTTGCCGCTGATGCCAAGTGTTTCTACACCAAAGCCGCCGGCATCGCTTTCTACAGCAAAAATGTGTTGTTCATTCAGCTTTTTGGCAAACTCAGCATAAGCGGTACCACCCCGCAGGCCATTTTCTTCGTTCATAAACATTACGGCACGAATGGTGCGTTTGGGTTTCCAGCCGAGGGCCTTAATGGCTCTGATGACTTCAATGCTTTGCATGCATCCGGTGCCATCGTCGTGGGCGCCTTCGGCCAAATCCCAACTATCGAGGTGGCCACCAGCAGTAATGATTTCTTCGGGTTTTTCACTACCGCGAATTTCACCAATCACGTTGTAGCTGAGCACATCGGGGCCCTGCTTGCAGCTCGATTTGAGAAAGAGTTGCACCGGCATGCGGAGTTTCAGTTGCTTGCTCAGCCATTCTGCATCCATGGTGCTGCAGGCAAAGCCGGGTATTTTGGTTACGCCATCTTCGTAGCGGGTGGTTCCGGTATGCGGGTAATTGTCCAGCGAGTGGGTTACACTGCGAATCATCACGGCTACGGCGCCTTTTTGGCGGCCGCCACGGGGCCATTGCTGCGGTAGCGAACGGCATCGCCATAGCCACCTTGTATCAGCTCGGGGCGCATGGGGTAGTTAAAGAAAACAATCTTGCCTTTTACCGTTGCGTCGGGCAGTTTTTCCAGTTCTTCAAAATTGCGCACCTCAATCACACCTGCTTTGATGCCAGCGGCTGGTGTGCCAATGCTCATGCCGAGTGCACACACATTGAGGGCTTTTTGTTTGCCGCCATACGTAACCACGCCTTGCTCTTTGGCGCCCCGCTCCCAATGCGGCACCATGCAGGGCTGCAGGTACACCGTATCTGCACCGGCTTCTTTGAGCATACGGGCTGTGGCCTCAACGGCTTTTTGTGCTTGGGGCGATCCGCTGAGGCGTGGACCTACCTGCTTGCACAAGTAGCGAAGATTTTCGTAGGTAGTGCTGCGCAGCATAATTTCATCTGACAATTGCTTGAGCATGGCAGCATCGTTTTGTGCTACTGCCGATGCAGCAAGGCTCAGGCATAACCCAAGCGAATAAATTTTTCTGTTCATGGAGGCTAACCTTTAATAAAATTGGCTGTTTGATAAAAGAGGCTGTTAATGTACCGGTTTTTGTGATGAGTGACTTCAGTATTCAACAAGCTTGTACCTAATTTTCGCACCGCTAATTGCACGTTACTTAAAACCGGGATATATATGAAATGGAAAAAAGGAGTGGTGGCTACTGCCCTACTCGCCTCAACAGCACTGGCTTTTGGTCAGGCACCCAGTATTGCATTTGAAAAATACACCCTACCCAATGGCCTGAAAGTGATTTTGCATCAGGATAAATCGGTACCCGTAGTGGTGGTATCTGTTTTGTACCATGTGGGTTCAAAAAATGAAGACACAGCCCGCACCGGCTTTGCTCACTTCTTTGAACACCTGTTGTTTGAAGGCAGCAAAAACCTGAAGCGGGGCGACTTTGATAAATACATTACCAACGCCGGTGGCGACAACAATGCCAACACCAGTCAGGACCGTACTTTTTACTACGACCTGCTGCCCAGCAACCAACTCGACCTTGGCCTGTGGCTGGAAAGCGAACGCCTGATGCATGCTGAAATCACCGATAAGGGTGTGGAAACACAGCGCCAGGTGGTGAAAGAAGAAAAGCGCCAGCGCATTGACAACCAGCCCTACGGCACCATGGTAGAAAACCTGTTTAAGCGGGCCTTTACCAAACACCCCTACCGCTGGCAACCCATTGGCAGTATGGACCATCTGGAAGCCGCCAAGCTCGATGAGTTTGTGTCGTTTTACAAACGCTTTTATGTACCCAACAATGCCGTGCTGAGCATTGCCGGCGATTTTGATGTAGTCAGCACCAAAAAGAAAATCGAGCAATACTTTGGCCCCATCCCTCGAGGTGCAGAAGTGCCCCGCCCTAAAGTACAAGAGCCAGCACTGGCCAAAGAAGTACGGGATGTGATTGAAGACAATATTCAACTGCCAGCTGTTATTCAGGGCTACCGTGCACCCAAGCAGGGCTCCGATGAATACTACGCCTTTAATGTGCTGAGCACTTTGCTGAGCGGTGGCGAAAGCAGCCGCATGAACAAAGTATTGGTAGATGAAAAAGAAGAAGCTGTAGCGGCTGGCGCCTTCCCCTTCTTTCTGGAAGATGCAGGTCTCTTCATCAATTTCGCCATCACCAACATGGGTGTGAAACCCGAAGTGGTAGAGCAATCCATCGACTCACTGGTGGGCGAACTGCAAACCAATTTGGTAGACGAACGGGAGTTTGAAAAGGTACGCAATCAGATAGAGAGCAATTTCATCCGGCAGAATTCATCAGTGGCTGGTATTGCCGAAAGCCTGGCCAACTACGAAGTATATTTTGGCGACGCCAACCTCATCAACACAGAAATAGAACGCTATCGTAAGGTAACCCGCGAAGACCTGCGCAACGTGGCCAAAAAGTATTTGGTAAAAGACAACCGCGTAGTGCTGTACTATGTGCCTAAGTCGCAAGCTACTCCTAAGCCTTAATTGTTTCTTGTTCTTAATTGTGTATTGTATTCAACTATAACAGACTAATCGTATGAAATATATATATCTATCGCTCATGGCTTTGTGCAGCACCGTTTTGCTGCCAGCACAAATCATTGATCGTAGCAAAGCACCCAAGCCTGGTCCTGCACCAGTAATCAATATTGCTGATCCTGCCAGCTTTACCCTGCCCAATGGCCTCAAGGTTTTTGTGGTAACCAATACCAAACTGCCACAAGTGTCTGCTACGCTTACCATCGACCGCGACCCGCTGCTGGAAGGTGAAAAAGCCGGTATGCTGAGCATGGCCGGTTCGCTGATGCGCCGCGGCACCAGCAAAATGGATAAAGCCACCCTCGATGAAAGTGTGGACTTTTTGGGTGGTGAATTGGGTGCCAGTGCTACTTCGGTATCGGCTTCTTCACTCAAAGGCAATTTTCCAAAGCTGCTGCAACTGATGGCCGATGTGGCTTTGCGTCCTTCGTTTAGTAATGCTGAGCTCGAAAAAATTCGTACCCAAACACTCAGCGGTCTGGCACAAGCCAAAGACGATCCCAACAGTATTGCCGGCAATGTGAGCGGCGCATTGGTGTATGGAAAAAATCATCCTTACGGTGAATTTGAAACGGAGCAAACAGTAAAAAATGTAACCGTAGCCGACATTAAAAGCTATCACAGCACTTACTGGAAGCCCAATATTGCCTACCTCATTTTTGTAGGCGACATTACCTCCAATGAAGCTATGAAACTGGCCACCGAACACTTTGGCAGCTGGACCCGTGGCGATGTACCCAAAAAACAATATGCCGAAGTAAAGCAGCCCGCTAAAACCTTGATAGCCGTGGTAGACAGGCCAAGCTCTGTGCAAAGCGTTATCAGCATCAGCTCACCGGTAAACCTGCAACCCGGTACACCCGATGCGATTCCTACCAGTGTAATGGGCAATGTGTTGGGTGGTGGTTTCAGCAGCCGCCTCAACCAAAACCTGCGTGAAAAATATGCGTTTACTTACGGTGCCGGCGGTGGTGTAAGCACCGACCGACTGGTGGGTAGTTTTCGTGCCAGTGCTTCGGTACGCAACGAAAAAACAGACAGCGCCGTTGGTCAGTTTTTGTATGAGTTCAACCGCATTCGCAACGAAGCTGCCAGCGACAGTGAAGTAACAGCACTCAAAAACTACATGAGTGGTGGCTTTGCCCGCAGCCTCGAAAATGCAGCTACCGTGGCCAACTTTGCACTCAACGTAGCCCGTTACAATTTGCCCAAAGATTACTACCGTACTTATCTCACCAAGCTCAATGCCGTTACGCCAGCCAACGTACAGGCGATGGCCAATAAGTATGTGCCTGTAAACAATTTGGTGATTACCATCGTAGGTAACGCAAAAGAGATTGCTGCCGGCCTGAGCAAGTATGGCGATGTGAAATTCTTCGACATCAATGGCAACGAAGTAGCGCCACCAACCGAAAAGAAAGTGGATGCAAATGTTACGGCGACCAGCGTTTTACAAAAAGCCATAGAAGCCTATGGTGGTGAGACTGCCATTGCTGCTATTAAAGATGCGACGCTCAAAGGCAGTGTATCAATGATGGGACAAGCCATGCAGTACGAGCAAAAGCATGTAATGCCCGGTGGCTATAGTGCGGTGGTAAAAATGGGCCCCATGGAACTGATGAAACAAAGCAAAAATGGTAGTGAATACAGTGCTGCCATGCAGGGCACCAAGCAGGAAGTAAGCGCCGACGATAAAGCACAGCTCGATGCCAAAGCCGCCCTCTACGATGAGCGGTATTACCTGAGCAACGCCGCTGTAAAACTCAACCTGAAAGGCATTGAAAGTGTAGATGGCAAGGATGCGTACGATATTGAAATTGTAACACCCGAAGGCAGTAGTTTCCACGCTTTTTACGATGTAAAAACCGGATTGAAAGTGCAGGAAATGCGCCAGCAGGAAGTTGGACCGATGGGTAAAGTAAATGTGACCACGCTGTACAAAGAATACAAGGAATTCAACGGCGTGAAAATTCCGGTACAAATTGTGATTGACCTGGGAGTAATGAAACAAGACATCAGCATTACAGAAGTGAAAATTAATGCAGGACTTTCCGCATCGGAATTATAAATAACAACATCTATCATGTAAAAAGAGGCTTCGGCCTCTTTTTCTTTGCGTCATAAAATCGGTTACCATGAGTGAACAAGAAGCCATTAAACTAACAGCCTTTGCCAGCGGCGCCGGCTGCGGTTGTAAAATAGCACCTGCTGTACTGGAAGAAATTTTGCAAAGCAAAACAGCAACAACAACTTTTCCAGCCTTGCTGGTAGGCAACAGCAGCAAAGACGATGCGGCTGTGTATGACCTGGGCAATGGCGACTGCCTCATTAGCACCACCGATTTTTTCATGCCCATTGTAGATGATGCGTTTGACTTTGGCCGCATTGCTGCAGCCAATGCCATCAGCGATGTGTATGCTATGGGCGGCAAGCCGTTGATGGCGATAGCCGTATTGGGTTGGCCCACGCAAAAGCTGCCTGCGGCTATGGCGGCGCAGGTGCTGGAAGGTGGTCGTGCAGTATGCGAAGCAGCCGGCATTCCCTTGGCAGGTGGCCACAGTATTGATAGCCCCGAACCGTTTTTTGGTCTTGCAGTAAATGGCTTGGTGGCAAAGGCCAACATCAAACAAAACAACAAGGCGCATGAAGGCGATGTATTGCTGCTCACCAAATCGCTAGGCATTGGTATTTTATCTACTGCACAAAAGCGGGGCTTGTTGCAAACAGCACATTATGACTTGCTGCTGCACACCATCACGCAACTCAACCACGTAGGTACAGCATTGGGTAAAATGGAAGCCGTGCATGCCATGACCGATGTTACAGGCTTTGGATTGCTGGGCCATTTGATAGAAATGTGCGAAGGCAGCAACCTTGGTGCAACGATACAGTACAACCAGCTGTCAGTATTGGAAGGAGTAGCCAGCTACCTACAGCAAAATGCCGTGCCCGATGCTACCTATCGCAACTGGAATGCTTACAGTACACAGGTAAAATTTGAACCCGGGGTAAATGTGATGGAAGCTTTCAAACTGCTGCCCGATCCGCAAACCAATGGTGGCTTGCTGATAGCAGTAGCCCCCGATGCGGTAGCACAAGTGCAGGAAGCGTTATCAGCTCACGGCTTATCAGCCGCGGCATTGCAGCCCATTGGTGTGTTGACTACTGCGGGTGAAAAACGAATTGTTGTACAACCATAAACTGAATGGCGATGAGGAAGAAAGGTTTGTTGATTGTTGCGCTGGTTTTTTGTGTTGCTTCCTTTTCATGGGCACAATGGAAACCCGTTGGAATTGATGCGGCATTTGCACCATCATTAGGATTTCATACTTACGAAATCAACAACAAACTCATCTTCGACAGAAGGCAGGGCAATGGCACCATTTCCTTTTCTATGCATTTGCCTGCCATGCTGGAATGGAGCAATGGCAGCCGCCACCGGTTGTACACAGGGCTTGGTCTTCGTTACGATGCTTTCACTATGAACAGCACGAATTTGGGAGATGCTTTTTTCTCCATCCTCATCATTCCATTTGGTGGCCGGCCGATGCCCGATACTTTTCGCATCAGCAGTGTGCGTAATAACGTACTGGCATTGACGATGCCTTTGGCATACGATTACAACCTTACTAAAAATACGCATACAGCGGTTCAATTTCATGTGCGGGCCATGCTGGTGCCGGGTATTGCACTACACAAAAAAAGCAATGCCGACCCCATTGGCGAACCGGGCACCAGTGGGGCGCCTACCGAAGCAGAACTTCGGATGCTGGAGCATGAATATGAAAGCGAATTGAAAAACTTCAGCTGTTTGTTTGCGCCAGAAATCAACATGACGATTCCCATCATCAAACAGCAATTTGGCATGAGCATGGGCTTGCAGCCATTTGCGGTAGACCTGGCTTCGCCCTTTGCAAATTTCTACAATGGAGCCTTGCAGTTCAGAACCAGCATGAACCTCTATTATCGTTGGAAGTAATTACGCCAGCAACGCATCAATACGGGCGGCCAGTACACGGTCTTTATCCGTTACCACATTGCCTGCATCATGAGTGCTCAGCCAAATTTCTACAGTGTTCCATACATTGGTCCACAGCGGATGATGATCCATTTTTTCTGCTTCTATAGCCACACGGGTCATAAAGGCAAATGCCTCACTAAAGTTGGCAAACTGAAATTTGCGGTAGAGTTGTTGGTTGGTTTCTTGCCACATACATGCAGGTGTTGGTGAAAGCAATTATTACAATACCAGCTGCTGTTTGTTCTTAATCTTATCATTGCTCAGCAGGGTAACCAGTTGTATCTGGCTCACTTTGCGCAGCTCATTGGCCAGTAGGTCGAGAAAGCTGGCACTATGGTTATCACTTTTGATGAGCCACAAAAAATCGGTGTGCTTTAGTTCGGGCAGCAAATACTCACCATCGCAATGGTTGGCGTAAATGATGTGTTCTACATTCAAATGATTTTCGAAAAAACGAAACAGCGGGAATGTGAATGTGCGTCCCTTCTTTTTCATTTCTACTTCGCTGCCGGCGCTGTACCTGAAATCGAAAGCAAAATGATTGTTGACCAACCACACAAATTTCTGGGGCGATGCAGGACATTGAATGCCAAACAAGCGGGCATCTTCAAAAAATGCCTCGGCTAGTAATTCGTTATCTAATGTCCATTTGGCCACAGCGAAAAGGTATTAAAAACTAATGGCAAACTCTTTGATCTCATTGCCCCGCTTGATGGTAACGGTGGTTTGTTGTCCTTTATCAAAACGGTTGAGGGCTTGCATGTACGTTTCTACACTGGTTATGAGGTGCTCACCCAGTTGAATGATGACATCACCGGCTTGTACACCGGCTTTTTGAGCAGGGCGGCCATCAATTACACCATCGGCTTTTACGCCTTGTCCGCTAAACGTATAGTCGGGCATAATACCGATAGAAACCTTGAAGCGGCCACCACCCATTTGCTGTTCTTTGGTTTTGGTAAACGCCAGTTTTTCTGCTGCCGGTGTTTGATCGATGATGCGGCTGATGTACTGCACAATCTTGCGGGTACCGCTGTAGTTGATCAGCTGCGCATCGTCGCTGGGCTTGTGGTAATCGGTATGCAAACCGGTAAAGAAAAACAACACAGGCAGGTCTTTGCGATAGAAAGAAGTATGATCGCTGGGGCCGGTGCCGCTGCTGTCTACCTTGATGGTAAAATCTGTTTGCTCATTCATTTTCAAAATGGATGGCCATGCAGGTGAAGTACCAATGCCACCAATGGTAAGCACTTTGCTGCTATCATTCAGTCGGCCCACCATGTCCATGTTTATCATGTAGTTCACCTGCTTTACATCTACCAACGGATGTTCTGTATAAAATTTACTGCCATACAAACCAAGCTCTTCGCCGCTAAAGTGCAGCAAGCAAATAGTTGAAAGATTTGTTGGGTTTTTCTTTCAGCAAACGGGCTACTTCCATGAGAGCAGCTGTTCCACTGGCATTGTCGTCGGCACCGTTGTGTATGGCGGCATCGCCGGTGTGGCGGCTGTTGGCATCTTCGCCATAGCCCAGGTGATCGAGGTGTGCACCCAGTATGATGGTTTGCGCTGCATTGTTGTTGATGATGGCTGCTACGTTAGTACCATTTCTTTGTTGCTGTGTAAATGCCGCTTTTGCTTTTACATGAAAAGAAACACTGGCATCTATCTTGTATTTATGCACAGCATCTTTCTGAATATAAAACACCGGAATGGCCACAGCATCGGAGCGGTCTTTGGCATTGTATTTAATCACTT
Source organism: Phnomibacter ginsenosidimutans (assembly GCF_009740285.1). Taxonomy (GTDB): domain Bacteria; phylum Bacteroidota; class Bacteroidia; order Chitinophagales; family Chitinophagaceae; genus Phnomibacter; species Phnomibacter ginsenosidimutans. The sequence goes on along the minus strand of NZ_CP046566.1, from coordinate 4,226,938 downwards.
CTTCGCCGGCAGCGCTGTTGTATACCAGCAATGCGGTAGCGCCTTTTTTGGCGGCAGCCACGGCTTTGTCGCGAATGAGCTGCTCCGGCAGCAGGTGTGGATTGTTTTTGTTGGCTTCGAGGTCTTCTTTCAAATCGTACCACCATGGGCTGCCAATTTCTTGCAGGGCGGCAGCGCTGCTGGCATCAATGGATTGTAAGCCACTCCAGGGCAGCGGAAAATATTCAGTTCCTGCTTTCAGCACTGCATCATCCAATTGCAGTAAGCTGGCATTGGCCATCTTTCCTTCATCTATCACAAACGGCTGTTGATAGCTGCCGTTGTTGGCGCCGGGTATGCCCAGTTGCTTGTAATACTGCTCGATGTATGCAACGGCTTTGGCTTCGCCGGCCGTACCGGTGCGGCGGCCTTCGAGGCTATCGCTGGCCAGTACACCTACAAAAGTTTTGAGGTTATTTTCAATTTGTGTGTTGGCCGCGGCAATGGCTTTGCGTTGTTTTTTGGATTGTGCCAGCAGTTCGGGGCTGGTCATCAGCGCAGCGGCACTCAGCGTACACAAGCAGGCGATACGGGAAAGTTTCATGATCCGAAGCAATGAATGGTTGAGCAGGCAAATGTACAGTGGCGGCCCCGCAGCTGTATGATTCACCTATTTTTTTCAAAACTTTGACTAAACAAGCGGCTTTCCCGTGTGTTTGGTTACCAGCCGGCTTTACCATTCGGTTATTTTTGTACCCTATGAAAATTTTTGGCGCAAAGCTGCTGCTGCTTTTGTGTGGAGGATTCGTTGCACAAGTAGCCTTAGCGCAAACCACACTCATTCGCGGCATTGTGAAAGACAGTCACAATGAAGAGCCCATCCCCTTCGCATCGGTCGAAGTGTATCCTGCCCGCAAAGGCGCAGTCACCGATTCATTGGGCAATTTCAGCATCGACATTACGGGCTATGCTGCCGATTCATTGTTTGTAAGTTATGTGGGCTATTTCCGAAAAGCGTTAGCCATTGCAGAGCTCAATCTGAGCAAGCCTGTCATCATTAATTTAGAAAGAGAAGTATCGGGTGGTGTGTTGGTAAAAACCAAGGCCAACTGGGGCCTCATTTTGTGGCGCAAAGTGGTGCGTCGCAAACCCTACAACGACCGCAGCCGCTTTAGCAATTACAGCTACGAGGTACACAACAAACTGGAGCTCGACCTGAACAAGGTGAATGCAGAAAAGATAAAAGAAATGAAACTGCTGAAGCCTTTTGCTTTTGTGCTGAATAATGTGGATACCACCGAAGCCGGGCCGCCGTTTTTGCCCATTTACCTCGCCGAAACCATCAGTGATTATTGGTACAGCAGCAACCCCAAACGCAGACGGGAAGAAATAAAAGCCAGCAAAACAAACGGCATCGACAACGAGAGTGTAACACGCCAATTGGGCAGCATGTACCAGAATGTAAACGTGTACAACAACTTCATTCCGGTGTTCGATAAGCAGTTTGTAAGTCCGCTGAGCGACAATGGCGATGCATATTACAACTACCGCATTGCAGATACCGTGATGCTCAATGGCCGGCGCTACTACCATTGGTTGTTTTCGCCAAAGCGCAAAGGCGAAAGCACTTTTGAAGGCGATGCGTGGATACACGATTCCACCTTTGCCGTACAGCGTATCCAACTTCGTATTGATGCAACATCCACCGTCAACTTTGTAGAGAACCTGAGCATTTATCAGGACTATCGCCTGATCGACGATTCGCTGTGGTTTTTATCGAAAGACAAATTCATTGCCGATATCTATCCTATTGGTAAAAACAAAAGTGGTATGAAGGGCCGCAAAACCACCACGTACAGAAATGTGCTGGTAAATAATGATGCGGTACTGCAAGAGCTGGCCAAAAATACCTTGCCCGAACAGGTAATAGTATTGCCTGGCTCAGAAGAAAAAAACGAAGGCTTTTGGAGCGATGCCCGACACGAGGAGCTCAATAAAAATGAGCAGGCCATTTACAAAATGATTGACACGCTGCAGCAAATGCCCATCTTCAAAAAGTATTACAACACCGTTTCTTTTTTGACAACAGGATACAAGCCCATTGGCAATTATGAAATTGGTCCGTGGTTCAACTGGATAAGCCTGAATGCATGGGAAGGCCTGCGTACCCGTTTTGATTTGGGCACCACACCGGGCTTCAACAAAAACATGTACCTGCATGGCTATCTGGCCTACGGCTTTGGCGACAAGAAACTCAAAGGCAAAGCGGAGTTGTATTATTTCTTCGAAAAAAATCCGCGGAAGATGCTGCATGTATCTTACCTCAACGATTTAGACAACGGACAGAATTATTATGATGAAGTAAGCCTCGACAACATTTTTACACTAGCCATTCGCAAGCCCGATATTCCCATCAAGTTCATGAAAGTTGAACGGCAGGAAATAGAATATTTTACCAGCAACGAAAAGGGTTGGTCGCTCAAGTTGGAAGCCCGCCGCACCCAATACGAGCCGTTGAAAAATATACCGCTGAAAAACAATTTTACGGGTGGTAAGGGCCAGGCACTCACCAACTTTGAAACCACGGTTGCGGTACGCTTTGCCTATCTCGAACGCTTTTTGAACGGCAACTATTTCCGCACCAAGCCTCGGCAGCGATTATCCCATAGCTGAACTCCGTTATTCCAAAGGTTGGGCTGGTGTGCTCAATAGCAATTATGATTACCACAAGCTCAACTTTCGGGTAAATGGTTATCACAAAGTGGCGCCATTTGGCTCTATCGAATACTCGGCTTATGTGGGCAAAGTGTTTGGCACATTGCCCTACATGCTGCTGGATGTAGCACCCGGCAATGAGATTTATTATTACAATAAATACGCCTTCAACCTCATGAATCGTTTCGAATACATCAACGATCAATATGCAGGCATTGGCTTTGAGCAAAACTTTGGCAGCGGCTTGTTTAAATACATTGGTTTTACAAGAAAAATGAAGCTGCGTCAGTTTTGGAACATCAAAACTTTGTGGGGTAGTTTGAGTGAAGCAAACCGCCAGCTCAACTTTGTGCAGGGCCATCCTTTTCAGGAGCTGCAGGGAAAAACCTATGCCGAACTGGGCACCGGGGTAGACAATATTTTTAAAGTGCTTCGCCTCGATTTGGTGTGGCGATTGGCACCCACTCCATTGCCGCAAAACCGTACGAGTCGCTTTGGGGTATTTGGCAGTTTCCGGCTGGCGTTTTAACCGAAGGGAAAAAATGAAATCCGTGTATCTGTGGCTCAGTTTTTTGCCACGAATTCACGGATTATTTAATCACCGAAAATCTGTTCCATGCTGCAATTCCCCATCCCATGAAATGGTTAGTGGTTTTCGGCAGTGGCAGTCATGTACATTACAGCCGGGTTAACAACAAAACCATTAGTTTAGCAATCTTAAAATTGAATTGATTATGTCTTTATTCAAATCGGGTAACCCTACATTGGGAGAAAAATCTTTTCAGGGCTTGTCGATTGCCGGTTCTGGCGGTGGCGCCATGACAGCCCGTGGCACTATGAACAAGCTTGGCTTTATGATGCTGCTCTTGTTGGGTGCCGCATTGTTTACCTGGAATGCTTTTTACAAAGGCCAACAGGTAACCGGTTATTTGTGGACAGGTGCTATTGGCGGCTTGGTACTGGCACTCATCATGACGTTTAAAAAAGAATGGTCGCCTTACCTGGCTCCTGCATACGCTATTTTGGAAGGTTTGTTTATCGGTGCAATTTCAGCGGTGTACAATTTTGCTTTTGCAGAAAACATGCCCAATATCATTACAAATGCCGTAGGCCTTACCATGGGCACTGCACTGGCTATGTTTTTGCTGTACAACTTCCGCATCATTAAAGCCACAGAGCGTTTTAAGTCAATCATTTTTACTGCTACTGCAGGCATCGCTATTTTCTACCTTATTGTAATGGTGGTGCGCATGTTTGGTGTAGAAATGGATTTTATGCACGACAGCTCAATGCTCGGCATTGGCATCAGCCTGTTTGTGGTAGCCATTGCTGCGCTGAACCTCATCCTCGATTTTGACATGATTGAGCAAGGCGCTGCATACGGTGCACCCAAATACATGGAGTGGTACGGTGCTTTTGGCCTGATGGTAACGCTGGTATGGTTGTATCTCGAAATCCTGCGTTTGCTCAGCCGCTTTAGCAGCAGAGATTAATGCAGTTAATAGGTGTCATAAAAAAACGGTCGCTCATGCAGAGCGACCGTTTTTAATTTGAGAAGTTGTGTCATCTTATTGGCTGATGATGATGCGCTGACCGCCGCCTCCACCACCGGGAGGACGCATGCCTTGAAACTGCTGCTGCATCATTTTCATATACTCCTGACGGGTAATTTTTTTACCTGAAGTGGGTGTTTTCACATTGGCTTTGGCTTGTGTATCTACACTCAGGGCTGTGTAGGTAATGGTGCCTTCATCTACCACCACTTTCAGTATCAAACCGGGCAGGCCAAAGTAGTTATCGGGGCCGGCACTGGTTTCAATATCCTGTGTAAACCAGGCTTCTACTTTTTGCTCAGCAGGAATGTTGAAACGACGTTGCTGATTGCCGCCCTGTGCACTATCACCAGCAGGGCGCTGCTGGCCACCGCCACCGGCATTCATGCGCATGCCACCCATGCCAAAAGCACTGGTTACAGTTGTGGCTTTGTAGCACAGGTATCCGTTAATGGTCATGGTATCTTGCTCCAGCTTCCACTTCATGGGGCGAAGCGTATCGTCAATCAAATATTTTTTGGGGCCCAGCTCACGGCTTTCTACAATCAGTTCCTTTTCATAGTCACGAAAGGTTTCATCGTTGGGGTTGCCGCCGCCAAAGCGAAACATCATGCCACCACGCATGCCACCGCCACCTGCGCCATCGCCGGTGGGCAGCTCGTTGGTTTCTTCAACCACATTTTTATACAACGATTGAGTAGGGTTGAAACTCAGCTCCATTTTGCTGGTCTGAAACTCGGGAATCATGGCCCGCATTTGCTCTGCTTCAGGTGGCAGGCGCTTGTGCATGTTGATTTTTCTTTCATAAATCACCTTGCCTTCTTTTACCTGTGCAGTAGCCGATACCGACACAGCCAGTAAGGCAATGCCTATCCATTTACATTTCATAGAATCAATTTTCACCAAAGCTACACGCCTGCCCCGCACAAAAGGGTTAAGAGTGATGAGTGCGTGGTTAATTTAGGTTAAAGGAATATGCGGCAGGATAACCGGGCGAAATACATTTGATAGACAAACCGATTTTCACTTGACGCAACAACGAAAAATACGTACTGCCGGCTGGCTTATGGTACTTAGCATTGTACTGCTGGTATTGTTTCAGGGTTATTGGCTGCGCAAAACCTACCGCGACGAATACCAGAGCCTTCGCCGTGAGCTGGGCATTGTGCTCCGCGAAACTTCGGTGCGAAGACAACTACAGTTTTTGTCGAACGATTCAACGCGACGCAGATTTGTGTTTGCCGATTCTGGCAACAAAGAACGACGGGCAATTTTCATTACCGATACTGTATTGGGTAAAAAAACCGACGGCCAAATTCAGGTAAGCATCAACCTGCCGCCACCACCCGATTCTGCCCGCCGTACAGGCAGTGTACGCATGGTAGCGCTGGATGCGGAGCGTAGAAATGACAACCGCGACGATTTGTCGACCCTGGTTGTGCATGCACCATTTTTTGGTACTGCCAAAGACTTACCGGCCTTGCAAAAATCGTATGCAAAAGCATTGGATGAAAATGAGCTGGCCTTCCCATTTAGCATTCGGATACTTTCTGCCAAAGAACAACAACAGCGGGAAAATGATCCATCACCCGGCATGCGCCGTGGCCCTTCTATACCCGGCATGAGTATTGTGGCAGCCAGTTTCGAAGGTGCAGTGTGGATGGTGATTCCTAAAATGCTGTGGCCCATCTTTTTTCATTGGCCATGCTCGGCATTACGGTTACTGCTTTTTTGTTTTTGTTCCGAAGCTTGAAAACACAGCAACGGCTGGCATTGCTGAAAAACGATTTCATCAGCAACATGACGCATGAGTTGAAAACGCCGATAGCCACCGTAGGTGTAGCCATCGAAGCATTGAAAAGTTTTCATGCACTCAACGATCCGAAACGTACACAGGAATACCTCGATATATCGGCCGGCGAACTGCAACGGCTTAACCTGCTGGTAGATAAAGTGCTGCGGGTATCGATGTTTGAGCAAGACAAAATGGAGCTGCAACAAACAGTAACAGACCTGACTGCGCTGGCGCAACAAGTAGTAAGCAGCATGCGGTTGCAATTGGAAAAAGCACATGCACATTGTGAGCTGCATGCCGCACCTGCAGTTATGGTAAAAGCAGATGCACTGCACCTGCAAAGTGTGCTGTACAACCTGCTGGATAATGCGCTTAAATACAGTGGCGATCATCCTTCTATCGACATTCACATAAAGCAAACCGACGGCCGTGTGCAGCTACGTGTAAGCGATAAAGGCGAGGGGATACCTGCAGAGTATAGCGATAAAGTATTCGATAAATTCTTTCGGGTGCCGCATGGCGATACGCACAACATTAAAGGCTATGGCCTTGGCCTGAGCTATGTAGCCGAAGTGATTAAAAAACATGGCGGTAGCATTCGGGTAGAGCCGGTGCAACCACACGGAGCTTGTTTTGTGATTGAACTGCAGTCGGCGTAAATTCATACCATGATGCCAACCATTTTATATGTAGAAGATGAAGTCTTTCTGGGCAAGATTGTAAAGGAAACACTCGAGAGCCGCGGCTATGCCGTGGTGATGGAAGACGATGGTGCCAAAGTAATGCAGGCTTATCTAAAAGCTCAGCCCGCTATTTGTGTGCTGGATGTAATGCTACCCAACAAAGACGGATTTACGCTGGCACGGGAAATACGCCAGCAAAATGCCACCGTGCCTATTTTGTTTTTAACGGCCAAAACGCAAACCGAAGATGTAGTGAAAGGTTTTGGTGAAGGTGGCAATGATTATTTGCGCAAGCCTTTCAGTATGGAAGAGTTGATTGCCCGTATCAATAATCTGCTGCAGTTAACCGGACATCAGCCTACAGAAAAAGCGGATGCGGATACCATTGCCATTGGCCAGTATCAATTCAATAAACCCCGGCAGGTATTGCACTTTCAGCAGGAAGAACGCAAACTCTCTTACCGCGAAAGCGAATTGCTGTTGTACTTGTTTGAACACCGCAACCACATCATCGAACGGCGGGATTTGCTGAATGCCATTTGGGGAAACGACAGCATTTTCAACAGCCGTAATCTGGATGTGTACATCACCAAAATCCGCAGCTATCTTAAAGAAGATCCATCGCTGGAAATACTCACCATCAAAGGGGTGGGTTATCGGTTTGTAACGTAGGTTGTTACTGTATTACAAACATTTTTGGGCGGGAAGAACGGTTGTTTTTAACCGTTGTTTTGCGCAGCACAATCCTTCCTTTGTCGGTATTGCTATCCTGAATTTCGGAAATGGTACAGTTGTCAAATTCTCCTTCAAATGCATTGCCTCTGTCGCTTAGTAGCAAATAAGTAATGTTGGCTTTGCTGGCTTTAATTGTTCCACCTGGCCTAAAACAGATTTCTGAATAATTTCCTCCTTCGATTGCTAATGGTTGCTTGCCGCCACTCCAAGCTTTTCCTGAACAGTTGATTAATTTGCCCGAAAGCATTACACCATTACCCGCATTGTAAAAAGTGCTGTTGGTAGCATACACCCACGGTGTGTTTGCACCCACGGCGGTATACGGCCCCATGTTGCTATTGTTGATCATGATATAGCCGGATTTTGGATTGATCATTTCCCATGCAAGCTTTACTTGGAGCAGTTACGCGGTTCATTTCCAAATAACGGGCCGTGTAATAAAACTGCTCATTGCCACCACTAAAATGATGCATGGCCAGCTTGCCGGCTTTTATGCTTGCCACACTATCAAATCGCATACTTACGTTGGGATGAATGTAGAGGTTGTGTGATTCGGAAGTGCTCATTTGTACATTGCGCATATGCAAATATTTGCAGGGCCCGTCTTGCGAAAACACAGCAATAGCAATGTACCGTACATTGAAGGTGCTGTTGAGAATAGTAGTGCCACTCCACGCCAATACACTGTCTTGCTTTTCATCGTACAAGCCACCACGGCTGCTGTTGTAGCCGTACTGTCCGCCGTTGATGTGTACATCATCCAGCGTATTGGTCCACACAAGTTTGGGTTGCGTGTTCGATAAAAATGCACTGCCTTCTGCATGCGATTGCTGCACCGTAAAATGGCTGAAATGATGTACACCACTGCCAACGACAAATAGTTGCTTGTGTTGATTGTAAATTGTAATGCCTGTGCCTTTCAAGGTAAGGTTGCCTTCAATAGTTACAGGTTCGGGCGGCGTTACATCTTTGTCTACAATAGCCACAGCATTTTGCCGGATGGCCTGCTGTATAAACTGGGTAAATGAACCGCGGTAATTACTCCACAGCAACGCTCCGGCATTGGCATTCGCAACCTTGCTTTTTTTGTTGCGCTGTGCCGCACAACCCAGTGTGGCCATCAAACCCACCACTAACAAAACACGACGAATAGAAAGCTGTACCATGGGGCGAATATTTTGCATGATTAACAGCCGCCTATCTTTACTGGTATCTCCGTTGGCTGTTTGTTCAAAGTAAACAATCCTTACATGAATTACGAATTGGTTTATCAAGCCGTTAACCTGTTGGCCCTTGTGGCCTGGCTGTACTTGCTGCTCTTGTATCGCCGCCCCGAAACAACTACGGTACTGGCCGGTACGGTGGTGGCTGCGCTGTGCATTACCTATGCTGTTTGCTTGTATCAAAACCTCGGCCCCACCGATCCGCAATCTTTTCAAACGCTGGCAGGCCTGCAGTCGTTGCAAGGCTCAGCGGGTGCCGTACTCACCGGTTGGATTCATTACCTCGCCTTCGATTTGCTGGCCGGCTTATGGATGGTGGGCAACGCACAACAGCATGGCATTTCCCGTTGGTTGTTGTCGCTGTGTTTGGTTTTTACGTTCATGCTCGGTCCGGTAGGTGTATTGCTTTACTTTGTGGTGCGTTGGTGGCGTACCGGTCAGTATTGGTCAGCACATCATGCGCAGTAAACAACAAGCATGCAGGCAAGTTTTCCCATAGGCGTTTTCGATTCTGGTTATGGCGGGCTCACCGTATTTAAAAGCATGGTGGAGCAACTGCCGCAGTACGATTATGTATACCTGGGCGACAATGCCCGCAGCCCCTACGGCCCCCGCAGTTTTGATACCGTGTACGAATACACCTGGCAATGTGTGCAATGGTTTTTTGCACAGGGTTGTCCGCTGGTGATACTGGCTTGCAATACCGCCAGTGCCAAAGCATTGCGCAGCATTCAGCAAAAAAACTTACCACAGCTGCCCGACCCCAGCCGCAGAGTGTTAGGTGTGATACGGCCCACTACCGAAATCATTGGCCGCTATTCGCAAACAGGCAAAGTGGGCATACTCGGCACCAAGGGCACCGTTACATCCGATTCATACCCGATAGAAATAGCCAAATTCTGGCCGCAATTGCACGTGTATCAGCAGGCCTGCCCTATGTGGGTACCGCTGGTAGAAAACAATGAACACAACAGCGAAGGCGCCGATTTTTTTGTGCAGGAATATTTGCAGCAGCTCATGGCACAATGCCCCGATATTGACACGTTGCTGCTGGCTTGTACGCATTATCCGTTGTTGGAAAACAAGATTCGTCAATACGCCGCACCGGGCACCCGCATTGTAGCACAGGGCGATATTGTGGCCAATAGTTTGGTGGATTATTTGCAGCGTCATCCGGAAATGGCGCAACGCATTTCTACCGGTGGCAGCCGTCGTTTTTTTACCACTGATGATACCCGCAGCTTTGATGAACAAGCCTCCGTTTTTTACGGCGCCGCTGTGCAATCACAACATCTCGATTTGCATGTAGCGGAATAAACGAGTAGTACCAGCAACGATTTGCTGGCAAGCCTTTGCAAAAAATGGTTGATGCAAAATGATTGGTTGAAAACCTGTGGGTACATTCCCTTTTACACCCGTGTTTTCAGCCCCGCCGTCACGTATTTTGTGCCCCCGCTTTTCCATGACGGATACTTTTTTTCAATATCGTTCGCTACAGCAATTGCTGCACCAGTCGCTCAGTATGAAACTGCTGCGGAGTGGCCATGCCGCCATGAGCATTTCGTTTTTACACAAAATGTTCCGGCAGCAAAATGTGTTGCAAATTGATTTGGCGGAGCTCACCCAAAAGCTGGCCGATTACCTGGCCAACCTTGGCTTTTTGGAAGACAGCGAAGAGCAGCAAACGCTGAGCTATATCAGCAGCGATTATTACGAACGGGCCGATACCTACCTCAAGCGCTGGGCCGATGAAGACAACCGTTTCATCTTCATCAACCTCGACGAAAAAACGCATGAGCCCTATGTAACACTCACCCGCCATACCGAAAAAGTATTTCAGGCGCTGGAGCTGCTGCGGGAAAAAGATTTTATAGGCACCGAAAGCAAACTGCTCGATTTGTTTACCAAAGTGCAGGAGCTGGTGCAGCGTACCAACGAAGATCCGGAAGAACGAATCAAAGCACTGCAAGAGAAACGCAGGCAGATTGATGAAGAAATAAAACTCATCAAACAAACGGGTGAAGTACCTGTGTTCGAGCCATGGCAAATTAAAAGCCGCTGGGCCGAAATAGAACGGCTGAGCAAAGAGCTGAGTGGCGACTTCCGCGAAGTGGAAGAAAACTTCAAGGAGATTTATAAAACCATCAGCCACCGCCATGCCGACGCTACGCTGAGCAAAGGCCAGCTGCTGCGCCTTACGTTTGATGCACTCGAAGAGTTGAAAACAAACGATCAGGGCAAAAGCTTTTATGCCTTCTGGGAGTTTTTGATGGATGATGAAAAGCAGCAACAGTTTACCGACATGTTGCAACAGGTGTACGACCTGCTGGACCATACCGACATTACCTACGAAAGCCGCCAGCTGCTGCAACTGAAATACATGCTGCATGCGGCGGGCATTAAAGTGTTGGAAACCAACCAGCTGCTGGGGTACAAGCTCAGCCGTATTGTAGTAGAAAAAGAAAGAGGCAACCGGCGCAAAACCAGAGATATCATCAACCAGATATTGCAGCAGGCCATACAGCAAGCCGACCGCAACGAAAAGAAAGCCCCCATGGCCTATGTAGATGACCGCCCTGATATAAGCCTGCCCATGGACAGGCGCCACGGCGACCGTCCCAGCGACAATGAATTTGGCACAGCACCCAATGCAGCAACCCTCAGCATAGACCAGCTGACGGAATTGCATAAATTGATGGACGATGGCAGCATAGACAAAGTGGTGCTGCAAAGCAACATCAGCAGTATGCTGAAGAAACACAAACAAGTAACACTCAAACAAGTGATAGACAAACATGGCTGTACCCGAGGATTGGCAGAGCTGCTGGCTTACGTGAGCCTGGCCGTACACCTTCGCAATGCCAGCATACAGCCCGACACGATAGAAGACATTTTGTTTGATAAGGCACAACAGAAATACCTGCAGGTGCCGCAAATCATATTTAATTGACAAAGGCTGAAGGCGAAAAGCTGAAGGCCGAGGTTAAGGCCGAGGAGTTTGCAGTTGGCGGTTTGTAGTTGGCAGGAACACCGTGTTCCTCTGTGCAAACCTCTTTTGCCTCTGTGGTTAAAAATAGATGATAGATGACAGATGGTAGATGTTAGGAAATGCAACACTGTGTTCCTCTGTGTTTACCTCTTTCGCCTCTGTGGTTAAAAAACATTCATTCATGAGCAACCTTTTTTCTGAAGCACACCAAAGCGGCACCGCCTATATGCCGCATGTAGCCCGGGTACAGCCCTGGGCTCGCTGTGCTGCCCGCTTGCTGCGAGGCCCGCTGTTTGATGATGAAGAAGAGCTCTGGCACAAGCTGAGCATTTACAAAACGGAGCTCATCATGTGGTTTGAGCAAATTGCGGTAGAGCTCATCATTGATCAACGGGATGGCTATGCTTACCTGAAGCAACTCGAACTCGATGACAAGGGCAACACCGTAGGTTTGGTGCAACGCCGTCCGTTGAGTTATGAAGTCACGTTGCTGTGTGTGATTCTGCGCAAAATGCTCGACGAGTTTGAGCTCAACGATACCAGCAACCGCAACCTCTACATCACCCGCAAGCTGCTACGGGTAGAGCTCGAAACTTTTTTTAAAGAGAAGGCCAACCGCATGAAACTCATCAAAGAGTTGAACCGCTACATAGAAGAAGTAGCCGAACTGGGGTACCTCAAAAAACTAAAAACGGACAGTACCGCCAGTGAAGACGATCGCTTTGAAGTACGCCGTATTTTGAAAGCCCGTTTTGATGAAGACACGTTACAATATTTTTTAACACAAATGAAAGGCGATATCGAAGCATAAGCCAAAGAACGATACAATATCCCGCAAACGGCCGGCGTTAGTACCACAGTGCAAACGCTGGCCGTTCGGCTGTTTACTGTATTCCAATGCTGTATCACTATCTATGCAGTTGTGCAGTAGGCGTTTGTATGTATCAAAAACTATAAACCCCTGTATTGCATGAAACAATGGCTGCTGTGCTGTGCCCTTTGCTGTGGCACCCTTTCGTATGCGCAAGTGTGGCGCAAACCCCCGTACAATGCCCAACTCATTTTTGATGTACCCGATGCGCCCAAGCTCACTGCCAAATCGGATACGGTGTACCAATATTATAAAAACAAAGAGCTACAAGAATTTATGTTGCAATGGGTATTGGTAAAAGATGCATTAGCACAACTCACTGTTTTCTTTCTCAAAGATGGCGACGGCGATGATTACAAAATACGAGGCATTGGCCGGGTAGCCATTGCCGTGTCTAACCCCTTCACCTATGTGTACGAACCCAACAACCCCGATAACAAACGTGAAGCGGTAAATACCGCCATTCAGTTGTTTCGAAAGGAAGGGCAGGAGTAGGTGTTTTGGCGAAGCCACACCTGTAGTTTGCAGTAGATTCTTCACTCCTCTTTTCCTTTACTATGGCAAACAGCAATGCCGGCAATTTCAACTGCCGGCATTGTTTATAAATAGCCCGCTGCAACTGGCATATTTGATGGCATGGGCAATATATTCGCCCACTTGCCATACACGCTCTGCATGCACACCCATCATCCCATTAACTGATACACTCATTGCCGATATATGAACCTGAGTTTATTTAGCCTCAATCCTGCCGAAGCCGGCTTTCGCCTGCAGCGGATGGAACTCTGGAACTGGGGCACCTTCGACGAAAAAATTTACCACATAGAACCCGGTGGCGAAAACAGCCTGCTTACTGGCGCCAACGGTAGCGGCAAAACCACTTTTGTGCATGCCTTGCTCACCTTGCTGGCGGCAGAGCGAAGAATGCGCAGCTTCAACATGAGTGCCGAGGGCAAAACCAAAAACGAACGCACCGAAGAAAGCTATGTGCTGGGCGAATACGGTCTTACCGAGGATGACAGCGGCAGTAAAGCACAACGGCTACGGGAAGACAGGAGCAAGGTGCGCAGTGTGATACTGGCGGTGTTCAAAAGCGAAGATCAATATGTAACGTTGGCACAAATCCGCTGGTTTGCCGGCACCGATCTCAAACGCAGTTTTATAGTGGCCCACAAGCCGCTCAGCATCGAAACAGACCTGCGGTATTTTGATACACAAGGCGAATGGAAAAAGCGGTTGCGCAAAGATTATCCCAAACAGGGCAGCCGCGAAATGATAGAGTTTTTTGACGGCCCCAAAGAATACGGCACCCGGCTGCGCAGTGTGTTTGGTATGCGTAGCGAAAAAGCACAAAGCCTGTTCAACCAAACCATCAGCCTCAAAATTTTGGGCAACCTCGACGATTTCATCCGCACTCAAATGCTGGAAGAAACCGAAATGGAAGATGATTTTGAAAAGTTGAAAGACCATTTCAAAACCCTGAGCGATGCACATCGTAATATTGAAAAAACCATAACGCAAATTGCATTGCTGCAACCGGTACGCCAGCATTGGAACGATTGGAAAAACATTGAAGCAGATAAATACATTGTAGATCAGCACCGGCAAACTTTGCCAGCATGGTTTGCTACGCACCAGCGCAACCTGTTGGAAAAAGACATGAAGCAGCTGGAAGAAACACTGCAACAAACCCGCCTGCGCAAACAGGAAATTGAAGCGGTGATTGATGAAGAAAACCAGCAGCTCATTGCTACCGAAGTGCAAATACAAAGCAGCCAGCCGGGCCGCTTGCTGGCCGAGCTCGACCGGCAAATGAAAGAGCTGGAAACAGAAAAAGAAAAGCGGCAGGCAGCTACACAACGCTACAACGGCTTTGCTGAAAAGCTGGGTTGGGATACGCAGGTAAACGAACGGGAGTTTGATAAAAACCGCCGCAAGGCAGAAGAGAAAGCACAAGAGCTGCGCAAAGACCTGGATGAGAAACGTACCGCCAAAGTACGGATGGAAGATGCCCGGCATCAGGCAGAAGACGATATGGTGCTACTCGAAGGCGATATAGAACAACTGAAAAAGCAAAAGAACAATATCACCGGTCGTATTGCACAAATACGACAAGAGATACTGGAATACTGCGGCGCCACCGAAGCTGAAATTCCTTTTGTAGGCGAATTGATACAACTGCGGGAAGGCGAAGAGAAATGGGAATACGCCATTGAAAAACTGCTGCACAATTTTGGTCAGCGGTTGCTGGTACCCGAGCAGTATTACAAAATGGTGAACAAGTACGTGCAGGGCACCGACCTCAAAGGCCGCATTGTGTACGAACGCTACAAAGAGGGCAACTACCTCACCGATTTGCTGCCTTTGGAACCTGATACGGTGCCCGATAAACTTGACATCAAACACGACAGTGAATATGCTGACTGGGTGGAGTTTCAACTGCGCAAATACTACAACTACTACTGCACCGACAACCTGAACGAATTTGCTAAAACAGACTATGCCATTACTTCCAGCGGATTGATTCGCCATGGCAACCGGCATGAAAAGGATGACCGCAACAGAGGCAATAGTCGCCAGCATTATGTGCTGGGTTGGGACAACAGTGCCAAGCTTCGCATGCTGATAGCAGAGCTCACCCAACGGGAAGAAAAAGTGCAGCAACTCCGCAAAGAAGAAAGTGTGTTGCGCAGCAAAATAGACAACCTCGAACGGCAGGAAAAAGCACTGGAAGAATTATTGCGCTTTCAATCTTTTGCAGAGCTCGATTGGGAAGCCACAACCGCACACATTGCTGCCAAAGAAAAAGAGCGGCTAAAGCTGGAAAAAGGTGACCCCACGCTGAAAGAACTGCAACAGAAGAAAGAAGCCCTGCAACAGCGGCTGAAAGAACTGCAGCAAAAGAAAGACGAAAAAATAAGGGAAGAAGAAAAGCAACACAATCAACTGCAGCTGTGGCAGAGTGCACAGCTACGTTGTGATGAAATATTAATGGCTTACGAAGGAGTTGACATCACAACAAAGCTGGCCGAGTTTCAGTTGGAGTACATCAACAAGATTGAGTACAGCATTGATTTGGATGTGATTGAGAAAGTCCGCAATCAGGTAACGGATATCATCCGCAAAAAAACGGATGAGCTCAACAGCAAAACTGAATCGGCCAAGCGGCAGCTGAACACCGCTATCAATAGGTTCAAATATCCAACCGATGAAAAGTTGCTGCAGCGGTTTCCTGACTGGCGGGGCGATACACACCGCCTGCCCGAAAGCGTAGACCTGGCGGGTGAATACATGGACATGCTCGAACGCCTGGAGGGTGAAGAACTGGCCGAACAGCGGGATCGTTTCAAGAAGTACCTGAACGAAGAAATGATTAACCGCATGAGCAGTTTTGGTGGCCGGTTGGATGAACATTTGCAACAAATACGTCGCAGGGTAGATGAGTTGAATATTAGCCTTTCTGGTATCAGCTATCGCCAAAACCCAAAGACATATATTCAGTTGGATGCCAGAGAAGAACTCAGCCCCAACATCAAAGATTTCCGCCACCGGCTGGTGGCCTGGAAGCCCAATATTGCCGAATATCACCGTAGCAAAGACGACAGCATACTCGAAGCCAGCTATGTAAAAATCAAAGAACTGATAGACGATTTGGAAAGCAAGGAAAGCTGGCGCCGCGAAGTGATGGATGTGCGGCAGTGGTTACGCTTTGTGGCCCGTGAAGTTCGTGCCGAAGACAAGAGCACTTACCGCAGCTACACTGGTACCGAAAAGCTGAGCGGTGGCGAACAAGCACAGCTTACCTACACCATTTTGGGCAGTGCCATTGCGTATCAGTTTGGCATTACCAGCGATGGCCTCAGCCAGCGCAGCTTCCGCTTTATTTGTGTGGATGAAGCCTTTAGCCGGCAGGATGAAGAGAAGGCCAGATACCTCATGAATTTATGCAAGCAACTCAACCTGCAGATTATGGTGGTGAGCCCCGATAAAACAGAAGAGTTTAGAATAGTAGAACCTTTTGTGGCCCGCATACACTACGTGCAGCGCAGGGCCAACCGCGATAGTTTGATGTACGATATGCCCATCAAACAACTGAAGGAAGCGTTGGAAAAAATTTAGCGTTATGATTTCCTTTGTTGATTTACAAAAGAAGATTACGAAGCTTTATCCTAAAGTGTTGCAAGCACATGTGGAGCAGAAGTCTATTTTTCCACTTATTGTTCCTTTTGATAAAACTTTTCCCAAAGAGTTGTCGCAATGGCATGATTTAATTGAACCCATTATTGCGCATAGCCGAGAGCATCATCAATTTGGCTACAGCATTGCATACACTCAGTTACACATGCGTAAGCATGGTGTGCAAACTGTTATAAAGGAAATAAGTTTTGATAATGAAGCACAGTTGATTGGCTATCTCAACAAACAGGAAGAGTATGCATCCTTTACCAGCAACGTGGCTAAAATATTGCAAAATTATCCTGTACTAAAAACATGGATGAGCAATAATACCAGCAGCATACTGGAGTATGAACTTGACTGGGATAGCCTGTTGGCGGTAGTTAGTTATTTTGTTTCCAATGCTTCACCGGGCATTTTTATCAGAGAAATTCCGGTGCCGGTGCATACCAAGTTTATTGAGCAGCATAAAGCTGTGCTGTATGAGCTGCTCAACGAAGTGCTGCCGCCAGCTGCTATTCAACAGCAATACAGTGGCGTAAGCCAGTTTGAATTACGCTTTGGCTTGAAGATCATTCCTGCCCGTATCCGTATTCGTTTGTTAGATGCAACCTTCGCACGTTACTATAACAACGGAATGACTGATATAGAAGCACCCGTAGATGAATTGGCAAATCTTGAGTGGCCATTGCAAAAAGTAATTGTGCTGGAAAACAAAAAGAACTTTGAAAATGCCGAAGTGTTTTTAACGCTTCCCAACATGGAATCCACCGCAGTAATCTTTGGTAGTGGTAAGGCTGTTAGTTTATTATCAAAACTGAAATGGCTGGCGCCAATACCTATCCTATACTGGGGTGATATTGATGCCGAAGGTTTTGAAATGTTGCATCAATTGAGAATACTATTTCCACAAACCGCATCTTTTTGCATGGATGAGGAAACATATCAAGCTTTTAAGGAATTTGAAGTAAAAGGTTCTGGAGCTAAGGAACGAACATTGGATTTGCTTACGGCTACAGAAAAAAAGTTGTATCAACAATGCTGTACCAAAAATATGCGGTTGGAGCAGGAGCGAATTGCACATCCTTTCATGTTGGAGTTACTACGAAAGCACATCAACCACTTTAATGCTTAATCAACCGCATCATGCGGTCAAGGCTATCGGTACAAACAATATCTCCGGCCCGTTGCATCATTTCCTGAAAGGCTGTAGGTAACGCTTCGTTTGATAAGGTATCCATTCCGCCAAAGGCACTGAAGGAGGTGGGAATGTTTTGCAGATGAATACCGCTGTAATAATCCGCAGGTTGTAAGGCTCTGGGTGTAAGGGCAATTAAGCGATCTGCAGGAATGCCACTTTGATGTACCTGTGCTATTTGTGCCGCATCGTTGAAACCCAGCGCCAGCATAAGGTTGGGATACAGTTGATGCAGCCGTTGTGCTTCAGCAATGGTATAGCATATCACCATTACCTGCTGCAGCATGTTGTGCTTAGCTACTCGTTGCATCATGCGTTCGGGAGGAGTGCCGGGTTTCATATCCAAAGCAAGAAATGCATGGCTGCTGGCCGCAACACGTAGAATGTCATCTAAAGTAGGGATACGTTCCAGCAGCACATGGCCACGGCTATCCTTTAGCCACAAACCTTGTATTTGTGCAAAAGATTGTTGGTGTAGTTTGCCAGTACCAGTAGTGGTTCTGCTCAGCGTATCGTCGTGCAGTAGTACGAGTACACTGTCGGTTGTCATGCGTACATCAAGCTCAACAATGGCACATGGATAAAGGGTGACGCTTCTTTGCAAGGCAGCCAAAGAGTTTTCGGCATAGCCCACCGCAGGTGGTGCCATGCGATGCGCCATCCAAACGGGTTCGGTACGGTTAGGCGCATAGGCTACCAACTGTGCCATGGTTTTTTTGCTGCAGGTAGATGAAGATGGTTGCTGTAACCACGCAGTACAAACAATGCTGAGGAAAAGAAGAACGGATAAACGCATGTGTAAAGGAATAAAAAAAGTCGCTTTCGAAATGAAAGCGACTTTTTTGAAAAAATGAAACAACAATTAGTTGTTGAAGATGTAGCGGATACCGAGTTGGATCTGGTATACATCGTCGATGGTGCTCGACTTGATGAAAGGATCCTGCAGCAATACTGTGGTACCATTAACAACCTGAGTAGCCAGGCGGTAGATAGGTGCACCAGCTGCAGTGCGACCACGGTAGTTGAGCGGCTGAGAAGTGGTGCTCAGGTTACCTACACCCCAGTCTTTGTTCAGTATGTTGCCTGCATTCAGGATGTCCATACGGAAACGGAAGGTGTTGGCTTTTTTGCTCTTACCAATTTTTACAATCAGGTCTTGCTCTACGCTAAAGTCGAAACGAGTGAGCCAAGGCAATTCAGCACCGTTGCGTTCTGCATAACCACCTCTGCGTTCGCTGAGGTAAGGATGCTTATTGATGTACGCATCGTAAGCAGCCTGCTGCTGAGCAGCAGTGAATACGGTAGTACCGCTGGTGTACGTTTGGAAGTTCATTTCGCTGGCAGCTTTTGGCACGTAGATAAGGTCGTTGATTTGACCGTCACCGTTCATGTCGTTGCTAGAAGTATAGCTCAGTTTGAAACCGCTGGCGCTTACCATACCCAAAGTAATGGTGGTAGCACCGGCAATGCCTTTGCCATACATGAGGCGATAGCTGATGTTACCCACAATGCGGTGACGCAGGTCGTTATCGCTAAAGCTGTTGCGCAGGTAGTTTACACCATAAATAGTAGGAACGTTAGCATTTACTGTGCTGGCTACAAACGAGATGTCTTTGGCTACACCGTAAGTATAACCGAGTAATCCACCCCAGTTTTTGGTGATGGGCTTTTCCAACTTACCGGTGATAGAGTAGCTATAACCTTTGTTGTTGTTGGTGAGCATAAACACGTTGCCAATCTGAGGATTCACAAAACGGGCGTTAGAAGCTGCAGCACCACTGAGGTCCAGTGCAG
Organism: Phnomibacter ginsenosidimutans; assembly: GCF_009740285.1. Lineage (GTDB taxonomy): Bacteria > Bacteroidota > Bacteroidia > Chitinophagales > Chitinophagaceae > Phnomibacter > Phnomibacter ginsenosidimutans. The sequence continues at coordinate 4,207,227 of NZ_CP046566.1, read as the reverse complement.
GATAAATCATACGACGATCAGAACCATCTGCAAAGCTGCCGTTAGAGGCACGCATGTTCAGGTCTACATAGTTCAGCGCATTCAGGTTCTTGTTGTAAATGGCTTCAACAGTAGCAATTACACCGCCAAAAGGAAGACGCTGGTCGATGGCCAGGTTGGTACGCCATACCTGAGGGAACTTCAGGTTAGGATCGGTATAGTTTACGTTGTAAGCGGGCAGTGCTGCAATGTTGGTAGTTGCAGGTGTATAGCGGGTAGGATCGAGGGTAAACGGATAGTTGTTGGCGGCAGAACCGGTGAGGTTGAGGCGACCAATGTTTACACCGTTGTTGCCCAGCTGGTTGCTGATGAGTACATAAGGCATGCGGCTCAGGAAGATACCGGTACCACCACGTACTTGTGTTTTGCGGTTGCTGAATACATCCCAGTTGAAACCAACACGGGGAGAAGCATACAAGCGACCCTTAGGCATTTCACCGGTGTTTACTTTAGTGCCGGTACCATCAGGGTTTTGGAAAGTCAAACCACCTACTACAGGATTGGTGTAATCAGCCGCAGTGTTGGTTACGTTCAGGTAATCCAAACGTAAGCCAAATGTGAGGCGCAGGTTGTTGGTGGCTTTAATTTCATCCTGAGCGTATACACTGTAAGTCTGTGTTTTAAACGTTTGCCAAGGCAGCTTACCATCAGGCAGCAAGCGTATAGGCATAGTTGAAACGGTTGAGTGTAACAGGAGAAGTAGTCAGGTTCGGATTGTTTTTGTACGCCAAAGCAGCAGTCTTGAAATCGTCGATGCTGTTGAACGTCCATACACCGTTAGAAGCGTAGAAGAACAGGTTGTTCGACTTGAACGCTTCGAAAGAAGCACCTACGGTAATGGTATGCTTACCACGCAGGAAGGTGAGGTTATTGGTGATGTTAAACGTAGCGTAATCCAAACGGTTGTTGGGTGTAAAAGGATCCATACCCAGGCTGGTATAAGTGCTACCATCTTTCAAAATGTCGATGGTGGGGAACACACCGGCTGTTTTATAGCTGCGGTCTTCAATTTGCTTGTTGTAAGTAACCAAAAACTGGTTAGATACTTTGTTCTTCAGGTTGCTGTTCAATTCAGCTACAATAGAACGGGTATTGTCCTGAATACCATAACCGGTATTTTGACCAGACAAAGCCAGCGCCAGGTTTTGGCGGTTACCGTTACCGGCAGTGTTGCCAGAGTTACTGTTGCTCACAATTACATCACTCTCACTGTCGTGGTGAGAATAGCGAACGGTCAGCTTGTGACGGTCGTTGATGTTCCAGTCTACACGGGCCAGCATTTTATTACTGTTCGACTCGTTGTTGAAGTTGTCGATAGCACCGAGGTCGTAGCTGAAGTTGTCCATCATAAATTTCTTCAGGTCTTCCAGATCGGCAGCAGTGGTACGGCTTACACCACCGGTTACACCGGGGCGGTTGGCCTGCCAGTCGAGGGCAGGGCGGGTACCTTTGGTAAATTCACCGTTGATGAAGAAGAACAATTTGTTTTTGATAATGGGGCCACCAAAACGGAAACCATTGGTTTCTACGCTAAAAGGAGTGGCAGGCACTTTGTTTTTACCAGCTTCGGTACCGGCCAGGTCGCGGTTGTTCCAAAAGCGGAACACAGAACCTGAAAAGTCGTTGGTACCACTACGGGTTACGGCGTTCAGTGCAGCACCGGCAAAGCCGCTCTGGCGAATGTCGAAAGGTGCAATGTTGATTTGAATTTCTTCGAGGGCATCCAAAGAGATGGCGCCAGAACCGGTACGGCCACCAGCTTGTGCCTGGCTACCCAAACCAAAACCGTTGTTGAACACAGAACCGTCAATGGTAAAGTTGTTCAGGCGGCTGTCTTGGCCACCAAAAGAACGACCATTGCTGTAAGCGTTGTACTTGGTAATGTCGTTTACGGTACGGCCAATGGTAGGAGTGCGGTTGAGGGCTTCGCGGCCAATGGTAGCTGAGGCACCGGTAGCTTTTGAGTTCATGATAGAACTGCGGTTGGCTACAACAGTGGCGGTTTGCAATTGGCTGTCGTTGGTACTCAACACCACATCCACGTTGGCGGTGTTACCCAGCGGAGCAAACACGTCATTTTCTACACGCTCCTGATAGCCGGTGTACGAAATGGTGATGCGATAAGGACCACCTACCCGTACAGCGGGCAGTGTAAACTGGCCACCCTTGCCGGTAGTGGTTACATAGCGGGTACCCGATGGTACGTGTACCGCAGTGATGGTAGCACCTTCCAGTGCTTCTTTAGCCGATCCCTTCACCACACCTGTAATGGCACTGGTGGTAACCTGGCTAAAGGCCATCAAACAAAAAAGGCTTGCCATCGCGGCAAGCAGCAATCTTTTTCCCATAAATGTTTAGTTTTTTGTTGTTCCGAAAAACGCTGCAAAAGTACTGGACACACGAATATGTTAAAAGAATAATAAGGAACCAACAAAATGGCCGTCTAAGCATAGAGCTTCGCAAAAAAGCAGAGGTTTTCTTAGTTATAACCAAATGGAATATAGCATTCGTTAGATGAAACGCAAAAGGCAAAACCATTGCCTAACTGAACACATATTAATAAATTGTTACCCGAGTGTTGATGGCTGCTCAGCTAAACCCCTTGTTGAAGAAAGCAGCACAGAGATTTTTCCACGCATTATCCTCAACTTCCCTACTTTTGCCGTCCTTTCACAAAACGGCAGGCATGGTGGCCTGTTGGTGAACTTGAAATAAACCGCTGCGCTTCTCCCGCAGCACCTTATTTTAAACCAACCAAAGGGTATAAAAAGTATTAGTCATGAAACGTACATTCCAACCGCACAACCGTCGTCGCAAAAGCGTACATGGTTTCCGTAAGCGTATGCAAACCGCCAACGGTCGTAAAGTGCTGGCCAGCCGCCGTGCCAAAGGTCGTCATAAGCTGACTGTAAGCGACGAACGCAAACTGAAGTAATCCGCTGCCCCGCTGGGGTACGCCGACAAACGAATACAGCCCTCCCGAAACGGAGGGCTTTTTTGTGCCCATGCCCCGCGGCTGTATCTTTCAGCCATGCGTGTTATTTTATTCAGTTGTTTGTTGTGGTTGGGGGCTGCGGCCCAGCCCCGTACCGATTCGTTGCTGCACCACCTGTTGCTGGCCAATCCCGCACAACCACTGCAAGCAGGTATTGGCCAATCCGGCCGAATACCGCTGCCAAATCATTTACACCCAAATCAACCGCGATGCTCAAAACCAGCCCCGCTTTACGCATTATTATTTCAACTACGATCCTCAGCTATACTTCAACCCGGCCAGTATGGTAAAAATGCCGCTGGCTTTTTTATCGTTGGAAAAGTTGAATGACCTGAACATTCCCGGCCTTTCGGCGCAAACGCATATGCGCTTTGATAGCAGCCAACCCTGGCAGCGGCCCTTTTACAAAGACACAACAGCCACTGATGGATGGCCCAGCATTGCCCATTTTATCAAAAAGGTATTTCTCATTAGCGACAACGATGCTTACAACCGCCTGTACCAATGGGTGGGCCAGCAGCGCATTCACCAGCAGTTGCGTGCCAAGGGCTATCCCACGGCGGTCATTTCCCGCCAATTTCTGGGCCTTACCCAAGAGCAAAACCGCCATACCAATCCGGTAAGTTTTTTCGATGCCAAAGGCAAACGATTGTATAGCCAGCCTGCACAATACAACCCCGATACTTTCGATTTCAGCCGTAAGATTTTGATTGGCAAAGGGCATCTGAATAAATACGACAGCCTGGTAAACGAGCCTTTCGATTTTAGCTGGCACAACAATATTTCGCTGAAAGATTTTCAGCAAATGCTGCAATCAGTGATGTTTCCGCAGTCGGTACCCACGAGTCAACGCTTTCGCCTCAAACCAGCTGATTATACCTTTTTACGTACCTGGCTATCCGCCTATCCCAGCGAAACCGACAATCCCAAATACGACACCGCAACGTACTACGACAACTATGTAAAGTTTTTCTTTTACGACGGCAGCCACCGCATGCCGCCTGGTGTACGGGTGTTCAACAAAGTGGGATGGGCCTATGGCTTTCTCACCGATGTATCATACGTGGCTGACTTCAACAATAAGGTGGAGTACATGCTGAGTGCTACCATTTATGTAAACAAAGACGGGGTGCTCAACGATGACAAATACGACATTGAAGACATCGGTCATCCGTTTTTGTATCAACTTGGTCAAACCATATACCAATATGAACTCAAACGCCCCCGCAAGCAGCGGCCCAATCTGGATGCGTTTAAACTGACCTACGGCACCCGCAATCCCAACGATAGCCGGCCGGCCATCAAAATAGCGGACAATTAAGGGCTACCTTTGCGCCACAATCATTATGAGTACTTCGGCTGTAAAAAATACATTGGGTAAAAAAGAAAAGCTGAAAAGCCGCAAGCAGATCGACAGCTTGTTTGCTAACGCACAGGCATTTACGGCGTTTCCGGTGAAAGTGATTTTTACCATCACCGACAGCACTCCTGATGCAGCGTGTGTGCAAATAGGCGTAACGGCCAGTGCCCGCAACTTTAAGCATGCTGCCGACCGCAACCGCATCAAGCGATTGCTGCGGGAAGCTTACCGCTTGCAAAAGCATGAGTTGATAGCTACTGCTACTGCCAAGAGCAAAAAGGTTTCCGTGTTTTTTTGTACCTCGATAAGCAAATGCCTGCCTACGATTTGCTGTACGATAAAATGCGCTATTGCCTGAAGCGGCTGCGCAAAAAACTGGAAGAAGAACAAAGCACTGATGTACCAACAAACGAAACCAAATAAATGGTATGAAGAGTTGTTGTAAAGAAGCGATGGGTGATGCACCGGTGCAAAAAACCGCCTGGTGGAAAACCGTGCTGGCATTTCCATTTATTGTGCTCATTCGTTTTTATCAATTGGTCATCAGCCCATGGCTGGGGCCAAAATGCCGGTATACACCCACCTGTAGTCAGTACGCTTTAGAGGCGTTTAAAAAATACGGTCCGTTCAAAGGTTTTTGGTTGTCGCTCAAGCGGGTGAGCAGTTGCCATCCGTGGGGTGGTAGTGGCTACGATCCGGTACCGTAGACAGTTAAACCTTAGTGGCTAACCGGGCTCTATGAGTATATTCATGGTAAAGAGTTCGATCATGAAGGCTGGGCATGCTGCATATTTTCACGGGTTGTTTTGGCCGGTTTTTCTAAGCATGCCATTGTTGTTCATTTACCTGCAACCAGGCAGTGCTTCTTTGCTTACTTTTTGCAGTCGCCGGTTCTGTATGGCTACCTGTTCTTTTATCCCATCTGTTTTTACATACATCAGCAATGGGCTTGGCCCTACTTGTGGCTGCGAGGGTATAAACTGTTGTATGCACTGCTGCTGTTGGCGCTTTTTGTATCAAGCCATTTTGCTGCAACCATTTGAGCAATTGATGACGCTGAGCCGACCTCCAACGCCGGGCCAGTTAACAGCATTGCCTAATACACTTCTGCCAATGGAGCATCCTGCGCCTGGCCCCCGGTTTGATATCATCAGTGTATTTTTACTGTTTTGTGTACTGGCAGCCAGTGTAGCGTTGCTCATGGGCAGCCATTGGTTGGCTACAGAACGAAGGGCCCTGCAGGCAGAAGCTGCTCAAAAAGAAGCAGCGCTGTCCATTTTGAAAGGGCAGGTTCATCCGCATTTTCTTTTTAATACCCTCAATAATTTATATGCAATGGCGATGGCAGGGCATCCGGGTACAGCCAAAGGCTTGCTGCAACTAAGCGAAATGATGCGATACATAACCGATGAGGTAAGCACAGAAAAAGTGCTTGTAGTAAAAGAACTACAATGTTTGCATAACTACATACAGTTACAACAGTTACGGCTGGGAAAGCAATATAATCTCAGCTTTGAATGTCAACATTCGGCTCCACTGGCACAAATAGCCCCGTTGATTTTGTTACCGTTAGTCGAGAATGTTTTTAAACATGGAATTTCTAAGCAACAATCTGGTAAATTATCAATAATTTTAATTTGTAAATCAGAAGGATTACTGCAACTAACCACGTCTAATCCTAAACAAACCCAAACCAGCATGGAACAGCGCAGTGGTGTAGGCTTAGCCAATACGCTGCAGCGGTTACAGCTTTTATATCCACACCGTCATCAATTGGAGATACGGGAAACCAGCGATAGGTATGAAGTATTTCTCAAAATTCAGTTGACGTAACCGTTGGCTTCATTCATTCAACTTGTACCATGCCCATTCGTTGTATTGCCATAGATGACGAGCCACTTGCGCTGGAGTTGATTCAGTACTATGTGTCGCTACACAGCGACCTACAGCTGTTGGCCACATTTGATGACGCTTTGCAAGCCAGGCAATATTTGCAAACACATGAGGTTGATTTGTTGTTTGCCGACATTAATATGCCGGACATAAACGGGCTACAACTAGTGGAGTCGCTCAGTAAAAGACCGATGGTTGTATTTACAACAGCCTATAAAAAATTTGCATACGAAGGCTTTGAGCTACAAGCCATAGATTATCTGCTGAAACCCATTGGACCAGAACGTTTTGCCACCGCCATACAGAAAGTAAAAGATGCTTTTTTGCTGCAGCAACAAAAGCAGACGCAGGCAGAAAAGCCAAGTATTTATGTACGTAGCGATTATAAAATGCTGCGCATTGTTCTGGATCACATCCAATACATCGAAGGTCTCGAAGACTATATCCGCATTCATGTAGATGGCAGCCGCCCCGTTTTAACACTCATGAGCTTAAAGGCAATGGAAGAAACCTTGCCCGCTGATCTGTTTATACGTATTCACCGGAGCTATATTATTCCTATCAAACGCATTGTAACCATTCAGGCAAAGGAAATTCAACTGCCTGGTATCAGCCTGCCCATTGGTAAAAAATATCAGCCTGCTGTACTTCAGCTATTGGGCAAATAGGCTGTTAATAATCGATAAAATAGCGTTGTTTACCGATACATCCCAATGGATGCTTAAGCGTATGGCTTTTGCACAGGTTTCATGTGTAAAGCCACAACATGATTTTGCAGCCACTCATGAGACGCACTACAGCATTTGCGCAGCACAGCAATTACTCATTTGGTAAACAATGTATGTGGTGGCGTTTCTTACTCACCCTTTGTATTACAATCTAATTATTGGTTTTTGTCAGCAGCGGGTATGTGTACAGGCGTGCCCGACATGCGTTGCATGAAAGGCATGCCTGCTTCCGCCAACTTGATTTTTCTCATCCATCAAACTTCATTTTTATGCAAACACAACTTCGAACTTCCGCATTGCTCTTGAGCAGCATGATACTGATAATGCTGGCATGTAAAAAAGAAGATGTCAGTACTACTACAACAGATATGGGCAGCTCAGATTTTGTAGCCAATACACTGGATACCACTTTTGCCAATGCGGTAGTGATAAAATACAACGGCAATACCGCCACCGTAACGAATGGCATGGAAGGAAATGGTGTAGCCGTAACAATAAACAACGGAGATGTAGTAGTTACAGCTACTACTACCAGTACCGAGGTCAACTATGTGTTGTCGGGCATTGCAACCAATGGCAGTCTGAAAGTGTACAGTGATTATAAGTTCAATCTTATTTTCAATGGCACCAGTATTACAAATGATGACGGCCCCGCTATCAACATTCAGTCAGGAAAAAAAGTATCGGTCAATGTGCTGACCGGTACCAATAACCGACTAATTGATGGTAGCACGTACAGCAGTAGTACAGAAGATCAGAAAGCAACATTTTTTAGCGAAGGACAACTGGTATTCAGCGGTACAGGTACACTTGCTGTAACGGGCAATTATAAACATGGTATTTGCAGCGATGATTACATCAGCATTACCAATGGTAATATCGACATTGTAAAAGCAAGTTCTGATGGCATTCATGCCAATGATTATTTCAACATGGATGCAGGCACCATTAAAGTAACAGCGGCTTCATCCGATGGTATTGAATGTGAAGAAGGATATATTACCATCAATGGAGGCAATATTTCCGTCAATAGTGTAGATGATGGCATTGTTGCATCATACGAAGATGCGGATGCCAGTATCACCCCTTACATCAGTATTAAAGGGGGCAGCATTGTTGTCACCACCACAGGCGAAAAAGGCAATGCTTTAAAAAGCGAAAGCTACACCAGCATCAACAGCAGTGGTACCATTCAATTATCAGTATCGGGCAAAGGTGCCAAAGGAATTAAAACTGGTGGCGATTGCTTGTTGAGCAATGGCAGCATTACCATTAGCACCACAGGGGCGGCTTTTTACGATACTGACGATGCAGATATAACTGCTCCGGCAGGCATTAATTGCGATGGTAATCTTACCATGGACAATGGTAGCCTTACTATCACCAGCACAGGTGCAGGTGGAAAGGGTATTTCTGTGGATGGAAACATGACCATGAACGCAGGTACTGCAGTAATTAAGGCGAGTGGTACCGCTTTTACCTATGGCACCGACGCTACAGAAGCGAAGGGTATCAAAACCGATGGCAGCTTTGTGATGAAAGATGGCAACCTGAGCATTGCTGCTACTGATGATGGTTTGAAAAGCGAATCTGCCATTACCATCCATGGCGGCAATGTTACCATTACGCAGTCTACAGAAGGCATTGAAGCACCCGCCATTACGTTTGCCGGCGGTGTAGTGAGTGTAGTAAGCAGCGACGATTGTGTAAATGGTACGATGGGCAATGGTGGCGAAACAACCGATGCAAGTCTCATCACTTTTGCCGGCGGCACTATACTGCTTAATACTACTGGTGGCGATGGCATTGATGGTAACGGAAATGTAGTGATGACAGGTGGATCGGTGCTGGTACAAGGGCCACCTTCTTCTCCGGAAGTAGGTATCGATGTAAATGGTTCGTTTACTATTTCGGGTGGATTGTTGCTGGCCTCAGGCCCCAATGCCGGCAATCAGATTGAAGCAACCAGCAGTAACTCCAGTCAATATACCATGCTGGTAAAATTCAGTTCGGTGGTAAGTGCCGGCTCACTCATCAATATTCAAAATGCTGCGGGAACCAGTCTTGTCACTTTTGCACCGTTGCGCAATGCGTATTACCTGGTGTATTCTTCTGCAGCACTCAGTGCAGGCAGCAGCTACAAAGTGTATACCGGTGGTAGTATCAGCGGTAGTACCAATACCAATGGCTGGCATATCGGAGGTACCTACAGCAACGGTACGCTGCGAGGAACCATCACGCTAAACAGCAAGCTTACTACTGCTACGCTGTAGTTGGGTGCACAAGTGTTGGCACAAGTTCTATACCCGGATGTATACACATTCGGGTATAGCCTTTTTGGGTGGCTGCAGCCATTTCACAACATTTGCAGTATGTCATCTTCGTTGTATACCGGATTGCAGCAACCATTGTTGAGCGGCCATATTAAGTCGCTTAGCCGTTGCATTTCTTTGGTAGAAAACGAAGTGCCCGGCACGGCAGATTTTTTGGAAGCATTGCCTGCTTCGGCCACACCCGTTATCGGCATTACTGGTCCGCCGGGTGCTGGTAAAAGCACACTGGTAGACGGCCTCATCCACCATTGGGTAACTGCCGGCAAAAAAGTAGGGGTGCTGTGTGTCGATCCTTCTTCGCCTTTTAACTTGGGCGCCTTGTTGGGCGATCGCATCCGCATGAGTGAATGGTACAATCATCCGCAGGTATTTATCCGTTCGCTGGCCAGCCGCGGTTCGCTGGGCGGCCTGCATCCGCACATTGTAGAAATTACTGATGTAATGAAAGCCGCAGGCTTTGACTATGTGCTGGTAGAAACAGTGGGTGTGGGCCAAAGCGAAGTAGAAATTGCCGGACTGGCCGATTGCACCGTGGTAGTGGTAGTGCCCGAAGCCGGCGATGAAATTCAAACCATGAAAGCGGGCCTGATGGAAATAGCCGATGTGTTTGTGGTCAACAAAGCCGACCGACCTGATGCGGATATGTTTGTAAAAAACCTGCGCCAAATGCTGGCGCCGGCCTTTATGACAAGGCAACATGAAATAGCCGTGGTAAAAACAGTAGCCCAGCAACGGGAAGGTATTGATGCACTGACTACAGCCATAACGGATGTGCTACAGCTAGGCGCTACCAACGAACGCCGCAGCTGGCTGTTGGCTGAAAAAGCATGGCACCTGATACAGCAGCAACGCATGAAAAACTTGAGCAAGGCGCAACTAAAACAAGCCATTGCCGAACTCCTGCACAGCGAGTTTAATTTGTACCAATTTGTTCGGCAGTACGTGCAGGCATAAACATTCCTCTACTATCAATTGTATTCACAATAACCAAAACACAAACACAACATGGATTATACTCAATTGCCCAAAGTAGCCAAATGCGAACCGACCGCTGTACAAGTGGAAGCCGGTAAAACCTATGCCTGGTGTACCTGCGGCCTCAGCGAAAAGCAACCGCTTTGCGATGGTGGCCACAAAGCCTGCTGGACAGAAGACGCCAACGGCGAATTGCAAAAGCATTTTGTAAGCCTGAAGTTTACTGCCGAAAAAACAGAAGAAGTATGGCTGTGCAATTGCAAGCAAACCAAAAATCCGCCTTTCTGCGATGGCAGCCACAAGCAGGTGAAAGCCTGATAAATATTTTCAGCAATAAAAAGAGGAACTGACAACAGTTCCTCTTTTTATATAGTAGATGTAATGCAATTACAAAATGCGCAGCTTGGCGTAGTTCAGCATGATTTTCTTTTCGCCGTTCTGATCAAACTTCACCGTGGCAATGGGGTTGTGTGCCGCCCCTTCCATTTTGATGACCACACCAAAACCAAACTTTTGGTGCTCTACTTTATCGCCTTCTTTAAGGCCGCTGGTATCGCTGGCTACAAAGTCGGAGGATGGTGTATGCTCCACCACTTTGGGCGGCTGTGCAGGGCCAACGTAGCTTGGCTTTGTGCTGGCGGCTTGCTTGCCCGGAGGCGCACCGTATCTGCGTTCTGCAGCAGCGGCACTGTTGCTTCCGCCACGGCCGCCACCATGCAATCGTTCAAAGGCACTGGCACCACCAAAGCCCATGCCGCCCTGATTGCGCAGGCCACCACCGGCCATAGTACGATCGGCATATTGGCCGGGTACTTCTTCCAAAAAGCGGCTCGGCTCATTGGCCACCACCTGCCCAAATTTGTAGCGGCTTTGCGCATACGTGAGCCACAGTTTTTCTTGGCCCTGGTTACGGCTACATAAAACAACCGGCGTTCTTCTTCCAGCTCTTCCCGGGTGTTGATGCTCATGCCGCTGGGAAACAAGGTTTCTTCCATGCCGCCCACAAACACACATGGAAACTCCAGCCCCTTTGATGCGTGGATGGTCATGAGCTTTACCACGTCGGCGTTTTCATCATCGTTTTTATCGGCATCGGTCAGCAAGGTAATTTGTTGCAGGTAGGTACCCAGAGATGCGGTAGCAGCGGCGTCTTTTGCAGGGCTATTGCTATCAGGGGTTGATGCCATGTCAAACAAAGTGCCGCCAGAGTTGGTAGCTGCTGTAGGGTCTCGTTCTGGTATTGGTGCAGTCTCTGGTGCCACATAACCTGCAGTTGGTTGGGTAATGCTGTCTTCAATCAGCGTACCGTCTTCATCAATCATGCTGCGGTTTTCGGCATCGTCTACCCATTCTTTAATAGAGTTGAGCAACTCCTGAATGTTTTCGTAGCGGGCCAAACCTTCGGCACTTTTATCGTTGAAGAGTTCTTTTACCAAACCTGTGTGTTTGCCCACCTGAAAGGCTACTTCATACGCATTGCTGGTTTTGAGCATGCTCTGGAAATACTTGATCATTTGCACAAAAGCCTGCATGCTTTCGAGGCTGCCACCACGAATGCCTACGTTTTGCGCCTGTTCCAGCACTTGCCACATCTGCATGTTTTTTTCATTGGCTACTATCACCAGTTTTTCAATGCTGGTTTTGCCAATGCCCCTCGCCGGGTAGTTGATGATGCGCTTCAATGCTTCTTCATCACGGGTGTTTACTATCACCCGCAGGTAGGCAATAAAATCCCGGATTTCTTTGCGCTGATAAAAGCTGATGCCGCCGTAAATGCGGTACGGAATATTAGAGCGACGCAGGCATTCTTCATACGCCCTGCTTTGCGCATTGGTACGATACAAAATGGCAAAATCACCATTGTTGAAATGATTGCGCAGTTTGTTTTCCTGAATGGCATCTGCCACGTAACGACCTTCATCGTTGTCGCTGATGACCCGCACAATTTTCACTTTATCGCCGGCTTCAGCTTCGGTCCACAGCTCTTTGGGTAATTGGTTTTTGTTGTTTTTGATGACCTCGTTGGCAATGTTCAAAATGGTGCCGGTACTGCGGTAATTGCGTTCCAGCTTCACCACTTTTACATCTTCGTAATCTTTTTGAAACTGCAGGATGTTTTCGATGGTAGCACCACGGAAGCTGTAAATACTTTGCGCATCATCGCCCACCACGCAGAGATTTTCGTGGGCGGCAGCCAGCAGTTTGGTTATCTGGTACTGGGTGGTGTTGGTATCCTGATACTCATCCACCATCACGTATTTGAATTTGTGCTGGTACTTGTGGAGCACTGGCGGAAAATCCCGCAGCAGTTCATACATCTTCAGCAGCAGGTCGTCAAAATCCATGGCGCCGTTTTTAAAACAGCGTTTGCAATAGGCATCGTAAATGCGGCCGATAGCAGGGCGGTTTTGGCGGGCATCTTCTGCCTGTATGTGGCTGTCGCTCAGGTATTCTTCGGGGGTAATGAGGGCGTTTTTAGCAGCGCTGATGCGGTTGCCTACCACATTGGGCTTGTAGGTTTTATCATCGAGGTTCAGTTCTTGCACCACGGTTTTAATAACGCCGCGGCTATCGTCGGTATCGTAAATAGTAAAGTTGCTGGGGTAGCCCAGGTGTTGTGCTTCGCCACGCAGTATGCGGGCAAACACACTATGAAACGTACCGATATACAAATTGCGGGCTTCGCCATTGCCCAGTATTTTCTGAATCCGTTCTTTCATTTCGGCTGCGGCCTTGTTGGTAAACGTAAGGGCCAAAATGTTGAAGGCATCTACCCCGTGATGCCCCATGAGGTAGGCAATGCGGGTGGTGAGTACTTTGGTTTTGCCACTGCCGGCACCAGCCACAATCATCAGCGGTCCGTCTTTGTGCGTTACGGCTTCCCGCTGCTGCTCATTCAATCCTGCTAAAATATCCTGCATAAGGGGTGCAATTTACACTGCCTGCATGGGCCCTGCCAGCGGGTGGATAATTTTTTACGCCAAAGGCACGTCTGGCATAAAAAAGCTTTCTTTGGTGCATGTCTGCTGTTGATAAACAATACCGCTGGTTTAAAGTAGCCGAAAGTGCGGCCGAGCTGTTCAACACCGGCCGCAGTCTGGTGCAGGTATCGGTGGCTGGCAAAGACATTTGCATAACCCGCCACCAGCAAGCATTGTATGGCTGCGCTGCCAAATGCCCACATGCCAGTGGCCGCATGGCCGATGGTTGGGTAGATGCGCTGGGCAATGTGGTGTGCCCGCTGCACCGCTACAAGTTTTCGCTGAGCACGGGTCGCAATACCAGTGGCGAAGGTTATTTTTTGCGCACCTATCCCGTAAAGGAAACTGACGATGGTTTGTATGTAGGCATCGAAGTGCTGTTGTAATCTTTCCATTCTGTGCTACCTTTCTGCCATGCTGCGTGTTGTTTTCTTTTTGATGGCTTGTGCTGAGGCATCTGTGGCGCTATCGCAAACAGATACGGGCTACTCCCGCCAATGCTCGGCCATACGGGAAGTGGTGTATTTATTTACCCAACAGCAAATACCGGAACTACTCGATACCAAGTTGAAAAGCAGCAATGGCTACCAAACCAATGGTGTATGGACCTTTAACCACGAACGCTACAGCACCCGCCTGCCCTGGGCCGATGCCCAAACCACCGAAGTAGAACATGCTACTGATTATAGAGATACGCTGCAAACAGACAGCTGGCAGTACATCGCCAACTTTGCACCGCAAACAGATTTGGTAAATGCGAATCGCCAGTTCAGACAAGTGTTGCAGCAAATCAATGGTTGTACGCTACCCATAGCCGATAGTGTGCCTATGGTATTGCAACCTGTAGACCCGGCCGGTTTACCACCCAACAAACCCGACAATCTGGTAGATGCATTTTTGTTTGAACTGCCACCTGTGCCCCGCACCGCATGGCAACTCAGCCTGATGATAGGCTTGGAAAAAATGCGCAACGGATACCGTACGGTGCTGATGGTGGAATGGCTGGAAGAATTAAGAAAAGCAGCAGGGAAATAGGTAAAGGTCTAATCAATTCATCACTAGAACGTTTGGTGTGTTTTCATTAGCACATTAGCACATTTTCAAATTAGCTAATTGATTTTGCTTTTAGCTCTCCACGCCCACCAAGCCGGCTACAGCCAGCAACAGCAGCACCACATATTGCACACTGGTAAACACCAGCCCTTTTACAAAGTACAACGGTATGCTGGCGATGTTGGTAGCGATCCACCAGTACCAGCTTTCCACTTTCTTTTTGGCCATGAGCCACATGCCGGTAAAGGCGGTAGCACTGGCAAAAGCATCGGCCCAGGGAATGGCTTCTTTGGCAAACCACTGGCGCATCAGTAGAATAAAACCGTAGAGAGCCACATAGCAAACAGCGGCAAACAACAACTGCTGTTGCCACTCTTTGCGGCTGCTGAAACTTACGTGCATCACGGGTTGCTGTTGCTGGTCTTTTTTGGCCCACAACCACCAGCCGTAAATGCTCATGACCGTGTAATAAAAATTGACCACCGCTTCGCCGGGCAAGTGGTACTTGAAAGAGAGGTAAATGAAAATGATGGTATTGACCAACCCCACCGGATAGACCAATATGTGCTCTTTGCGGGAAAAAAAAACACTGGCGATACCAGCCATTACTGCTACAAATTCGAGGGGCGTGGTTTGCTGCAAACCGCTCCAGACTTGTTGAAATAGTTCCTGCATTCGGCACTTGTTGGGGCACAAATATGCTATCTTACTATTCCTTAAAAAAATGACTTCCCATGAAAAGAAATGCAACTGCCGTTTGGAACGGTTCTGGTAAAGAAGGCCATGGCCACCTCACTACACAAAGCACCGTGCTGCAACAAACGCAATATTCATTCAACAGCCGTTTTGCAGAAGGCGTAGGCACCAACCCCGAAGAGCTGGTAGCCGCTGCACATGCGGGCTGCTTCACCATGAAACTCAGCTTTGTGCTCGGTGGTATGGAACTAACGCCCGAATCGTTGGAAACGACCTGTACCATTACGCTGGATAATGGCACGATTACCAACAGCCACCTCGTTGTAACAGGCAAAGTACCTGGTGCTACAGCGGAGCAGTTTGCGGCGGCAGTAAAAGATGCGGAAGCCAACTGCCCCATCTCGAAGTTGTATAACTGCAGCATTACTTCGGAAGCAACATTGGTATAAATTGTTAGCAACGCGGAGACTCGAAGACGCGGAGTTTTTTGCTGACATATTTTACCGCGGAGATGCGGTGGTCGCATCGATAAATACAAATGATGTATAGTCTGATTCTTCAATCTTCTTCGTGAGCTCTGTGCCCTCCGTGCGAAAAAAACAAAGGCAACCTCATTTTTCACAACAACCCTTGCGTATGAAAAACATAGCACATGAAATAAAATGGGCCGTCATTTTTATAGTGGCTGGCATGGCATGGATGCTGCTGGAAAAACTTACCGGCCTGCACGACAAGCACATCGACATGCATCCCATTGTTACCAACCTGTTTATGGTTGTGGCCATTGCGGTGTACTGGTTTGCTTTGAGTGCCAAGCGTAAAGCCAATGGCGGCACCATCACATTTAAAAAAGCGTTTGTCAGCGGTCTGTTGATGACGTTGTTCATTACTGTGCTTACTCCGCTGTGGCAGTATGTGTCGGTAGAAATTATTTCGCCCGACTATTTTAAAAACGTAACGGAGTACAGTGTGGCACAAAAACTGATGACAGCAGATGAAGCTGCTGCATATTTCAACCTGCGCAACTACATCATCAGTTCGCTGATGTTTGCACCGGTTACAGGTATTGTTACCTCGGCATTGATTGCGTTGATTGTGAGCCGCAAGAAATTGGTGTAGTTGTTTTTCAACGCAAAGCAATAGAAATGCATAGTAATTTATACAAGTGTTGGCCGCAGATTTATTCGTTCTAAGTTTTTTGGAAATGAGTTTAGAAGAAAAGGTATTTCAAGAAGCAAGGAGTTTACTTGGAGATCCAATAAATGATTGGGAGTTTATTGGTATTGAATTTAATGAAAGCCATCCTCACTTACGTTATTACCCAAGTGAGGGTAAGATATCTATTTCGTTATCTCTAAAGGCCAAATATGATGAGGTTCAATACATTTTTCAACTTAGTCATGAATTATGCCACCTGTTTTATCCCAAAAGGAATTCCCAAGTTTGAAGGAAACTGAAATGCTAGTAATAAATGAAGGTATTTCTACATATTTCTCAATCAAGACCACTGCGGCTATTTGTGGTCATGAATCGTTTCTTCTGAACAACCTCAAAAATCATAATAATAACTATTATCAAGCCCTTAAACTAGTAGAACAGCTAATCGAATTTGATACGAATGCAATCAAAAAACTTAGACATCAGCAACCAAGAATAAATTACCTTAAGGAAGCTGACTTTCAAAGTGCTAAAATTTACTTGGACTCCAAATTAATAAAATCACTTCTTACATATTTTAAATAATCTGTTCCCAATATCGGATTTACTGTATGCTTACTTTAGGAATCTATTTTTGGACACTTCCTATTAACCTAAACAGCTCGGCGTTTTACTGGAGATATGACAACGGGAAGTAATTGAAGTTTGCCTAAAGCAATAAACCCTGTGTTCTCCTTAGCTCTGTGCGAAAAACACACTTCAACGCGAAGTCGCAAAGACGCGGAGGTTGTTTGCGGATTTTTTACCCCAGAGAAACGGAGATGCGGAGGAACCAGTAATTGAAGCCAGTACTGTGGTTACATGCATGACAGTTACAAGGAGAACGCTGTATTTCATTAGCACATTATCCAATTTACAAATTGGCACATTGGCTGTTTATCTTCCTTGCTTGCGGCGTTTGCGCATGATGATGATGACCACAATAAGTGTAATCAAGAGTAACACGATAAACGGCAACCAGGAGCCAACCTGATAACCGAATTGATACTCGGCACTGGTGGTATCAATCTGCAATAGCAGTGAGGAAAAAATAGATAGTAGCATGGCACAAAAGTAAAAGTCCTGCGGCAGTTAAACTTGCCACAGGACTTTTTATATAACGCAACGTGCTCTGCGAGAGACGTTGCTGGAAAATACGAACTGTATTGCATTAGCTAATTAGCACATCATCCAATTAGCTCATTGCTTATTCCGCATCGGCCACTACTTCCTGTACTTCAGGAATCATGCGCTTCATCATGCCTTCGATGCCGGCTTTGAGGGTAATCATGCTGCTGGGGCAACCGCTACAGCTGCCTTGCAGGGCCAGGTTTACCACGCCGTCGGTATAGCTTTTAAACTGGATGGCGCCACCGTCCATTTCTACAGCGGGCTTCACGTAGTTTTCCAGCAGTTCCTTGATGCGCTTTACCACGTCATCATCATCGGCAGCCACGGTGTTGCTGGCTACTTTTTGGGCTTTGCTGGCGGCCAGTTCTTCTTCGTTTACCACCACGCCACCGTTTTCGAGGTATTCTTTCAAAAACTGCTTCACGGTAGGGATGACGTCCATCCACTCTTCCGTTTCGTTGGTTTTGGTGAGGGTAACAAAGTTGCTGGCGATGAATACGCTTTTGATGAAGGGAAAGGTAAACAGCTCTTTGGCCAAGGGCGAAGGAGCGGCGCTGGCTTCATCGGGGAAATCGATGCTTTTGCCCGGGTAAAGGAGTTTGTTGGCCACAAACTTCATGGTTTCGGGGTTGGGCGTCATTTCGGTATAAATGCTGATTACGGGATTGCCTGTCTGTATCATAATGAGGTCAAATTTCGAAGGTTTGGCGCAAATGGCCGAAAAATATACGGCGGTAAAGGTAAAACCCTGACCGGCTTGGGCGTGGTAAAGCTTGGTTAAGCTCCCCATTGCGGGGGCTTTTTTCCTGTTTTCGAAAAGAGGATGAAAGAAGATGCACGGCTGTGGTACTTACTTATCAGCATGATGCTGGCAACCAGGAAGTCCTCCTCGGGAGACGATGACCATTCACATCGTCCCCGACTCCTGTCGGGGATGCCGTGCTGCAGCGACAACTGTCGCTAAAAAAACTGGCTGTGCATGAATGCTGCTCAATACGCCAGCTTCAACTGCTTCCTCGTGGTTCTTCTTTTTTCCTGCTGCTTGTACACCCAGCTACTGATGGCCGTGCCCATAATGGCGCCCATTACTACATCGCTGCTCCAGTGTTTTTGCTGCTGCATGCGGCTGATGCCCACAGCAGTAGCGGCACCAAAACTCAGTACGCCCACCCACCATTTCTTTTTGCTGTGCAAAAAAATCATGTTGGCCGTACTAAAAGCCATGGCGGTATGGCCGCTGTAAAAGCTTTCGTTGCCCCAGCCGTTGATGGGCCCGTACCAGCGAAAAGCACCATTGCCGGTTTCGGGGCGGGCACGGTGAAAAAGATTTTTGACCAGCAGCGTAACACCGCCGGTCATGGCTTGTGCCTGCAGGTTATCGAGGCCAAATTGCAGCAGGCCGGGCTGTTTGGCCACGGAGCCCAGCAAAATAGCGCTGCCGCTAATGCCCAGCTGCACGGGCAATCCACCGGCTGCATCGCCGGCTTTGCCAAACTGTACGGCACCGGGGCTGTTCCAGGTTTGCAGGGGAATATTAATGGGTTCGTCCAGCGCAATCATAGAGCCGACAAACACCAGCGAGCCGCTGGCAGTAATCCATTGTTCGGCGTTGAAATGCAGCGGCCGTTTCAACAGGCCAATGCCATTGTACCAATAAGATTGCAGGTAGTTGGCCGTGTCGCTTTTGCTCACTTGTGCATGGGCAGTTTGTTGCCAGCCCAGCAGGGCCATGGGCCACAGCAGCCATTTGCGTAAGGGAGCTATCAGGTTGGTTGTAATCACGACCCAACTAATATACAGGCAGACCTGTATACCGACCAAAATTTGCCCCTGCATAGGTACAAGCGGTTGTACAACGGGTTGCTTTTTTGCTGTATCAGCAAGGCATCAACCGGGCATTTGCGCTACCTTTCCGGCTATGGCTATTCATGTACGCATTCATCCCGATAATCCGCAGCCCCGGTTGATAGCACAGGTGGTGGAGTGCCTGCTGCGGGATGGCGTTATTATTTATCCCACCGACACGGTGTATGCCATTGGCTGCAGCATGCACAGCCGGGAGGCACTCACCCGCATTGCCCGCATTAAAAACAGCGATCCGGCCAAGGCGCTGCTCAGTTTTGTGTGCCACGATTTGAGCGACCTGAGCAAATATGCCCGCCAGTTGGATACGCCCACATTCCGCCTGCTGAAACAGCACCTGCCCGGTCCGTTCACCTTCATTTTGCCGGCCAGTAAGGAAGTGCCCAAAATGATGCAGAGCAAAAAATCGACCATTGGTTTGCGGGTGCCCGAAAACAACATTGCTCTCGCCATTGCGTCAGCATTGGGGCATCCTATTTTATCGGCTTCGGTGCCAGCTGAGCTACCCGAAGACCTGGCCGACCCGGACCTCATTATGGAAAACTTTGAACGACTGGTAGACATGGTAGTAGATGGCGGCATGGGCGAAATAGAACCCTCAACCGTGGTAGATCTTACCGCCGATAGCCCCGTGGTGATTCGGAAAGGAAAGGGCGATTGGGAGGAGTGAGCAATGTGCTAATTTGAAAATGTGCTAATGAGCAGATGGGAAATGCAAAAAGAAATGAAGAAGTGCGAAGGGAGGAATCAATAGTTACAACGCAAATCTGAATGACTTAAGTAAAACAACAGTCATACATCAGGTTTGTACAGTGTAAATGAAACAAGAAAGAAAACATCTTCATACAGATGAAACTGCCGGAAGACATTCAAGAATTATTCTACAAAACGCTATCCGGCGATGTAACTCCTTTGGCATTTGAGCAGTGGTTGTACACCGACAACCGGTTGGAAACTTTGTTGCCTTCATCAGATTACCTCGACCTCATCAGCTATGGCTACAAAGGCGAGCAGGTGAAATATGGTCTGTACCAGCTTTTAGAAAAGCACATAGAAAAAGGGGATTATGAAAAATGGAAGTTGCTGAAGCTGCTATACAAAGCGCTGCAGCGTGACGAATCCTTACCACAAATACTGATGCATTTGTATGAACTGTATTGGAAAGGCTACGATTTTTTGAATGACTTGGCATTGCGATATGGATTGCAGTTGGAAGTACCGTACGGACTTGCAGACAGTTGGGATCAACTCTCGCAGCATGAGCAACATACTTTGCTCAATAGCTTAAACCCCAATTTACCGGCAGATATTCAACGAGTAATTGGCTGGTTGGAAAATGAACAAGTTGTATTAACTGGTAAACAAAATGAATACGGCCATTATTTATTCATTGATAACCGAACAACAGAAGAAAGAAAATCCCGCTATGAAAGTGTTGAGTTAGCTGTAGCCTCTTCAAAGCCTTGGTGGATTTTTTGGCAACGATGAAAGAATGATAAATTAGAAACAAAGAATAATGAATAAGAAAGTAGGAAGTAATGGATTTCAACTCATGAACCCGTGAACTTTGAAACACTCGAACCATTGAACTTGCAAACCTCCCAACCTCCCAACATTCCAACCTTAAAAATGCACCTCGAACAATTTCGCCAATACTGCCTTTCGCTGCCGGCTACGGAAGAAACCCTGCCCTTTGATGAAGACACGCTGGTGTTTAAAGTGGCGGGCAAAATGTTTGCCCTCGCCAACATGACGGTGTTTGAAAGCATCAACCTGAAGTGCGACCCCGAGCAGGCCATTGAACTGCGGGAACGATACGCCGCCGTACTGCCCGGCTACCACATGAACAAGCAACACTGGAACACCGTATTGATCGATGGCAGCATATCCAATCAGCTGCTGCTACAATGGACCAAAGACTCCTACGATTTGGTGGTACAGTCGCTACCCAAAAAACTGCGGGCTATGCACGGCCTTTGAGAAAGTCAGCAACTTTCTTCCACAGGTTTCATCAGGAAATTCATGTTTTTGATTTCCCTTGAACTAGTCAACTAGTGAACCCGTCAACTCTGAAACTTGTTCCCTAGCTTTCCGCAAATTTTTACCTATCGTGATGAAGCGAAGCCTGCCTCTTTTTGCCCTGCTGTTGTGCAGTTTTTTTGCACAGGCACAAGCCGATAAAGTACGCCAGCTGGTACAGCAGCGCCAGCAGCAACTGTTGCAGGAGTACCTGCAGTTTGTAGCCATTCCCAATGTCATGGGCGATAGCATCAACATTCATCGCAATGCGGCTTTCATCCAGCAAATGATGGAGCGGCGGGGCATTGCTACGCAAATTCTCACCTTGCCCATAAAAGGTGCCAGCCCGCTGGTAGTGGGCCAGGTAAAAGTGCCCGGTGCCACCACCACCATGGGTTTTTATGCGCATTACGATGGCCAGCCTGTGAACCCCGCCCAATGGGCCAAGGGCTTGTCGCCATTTACACCACAACTTACCACCGACCGCCTCGACCGTGGCGGCAGTTTTGTACCCGGCAATGCGGTGCCTGCGGTCATTCCAGAAAAAATGCGACTCTATGGTCGGGGCAGTGCCGACGATAAAGCGGGGGTGTTTGCCATCATTGCGGCCTATGAGTTGATGAAACAATCGGGTCAGCAACCCAAGGCCAATCTCACGTTCATTTTTGAAGGCGAAGAAGAAGTGGGCTCCATACACCTCGACGATTATTTTACCCAACACAAAGCCTTGCTGAAAGCCGACCTATGGATGATATGCGATGGTGCCCGCCATGTAACGGGTCGTAAGCAACTGGTGTTTGGGGTACGTGGCGATATAAACGCCGAACTGAAAGTGTACGCTTCAGCACGACCCTTGCACAGTGGCAACTATGGCAACTGGGCGCCCAATGCGGCCATGCGACTGGCGCAACTACTGGCCAGCATGAAAGATGACAAAGGCATGGTCACCATCCCCGGTTTTTATGACGATGTGCAGCCGCTCAGCAAAGCAGAAAAGGAAGCCATTGCACAAATACCCGATGTGGTGCCTACGCTACAAACAGAATTGATGATGATTCATCCGGATGGCGATGGCCGCAATTTTCAGGAGTTGCTGAATATTCCTACGCTCAACATCAACGGTTTTGCGGCTATGAATGTGGGCAGCATGGCCAGCAACATCATTCCTGCCGAAGCCACGGCAGCATTGGATTTGCGCCTGGTAAAAGGGAATACGGTGGAAGGACAGTTCAACAAAGTAAAACGCTACATCGAAAGCAAGGGCTACACCGTACTCGACCATGAGCCTACCGCAGAAGAGCGGAAAAAATATCCGCTGATTGCCAAACTAACGATGAACGATGGTGCGTACCCGGCACAGAAAACGCCGATGGATTTGCCCATTGCTCAACAGGTGATTGCAGCCATTCAATCTACCACAACAGATGCGGTGATTAAAATACCCACTGTGGGTGGTAGCCTGCCGCTCTACATGTTTGAAACCATTTTGCAATCGCTGCCGGTGAGCATTGGCATTGTGAACTACGACAACAACCAGCATGCCGAAAACGAAAACCTGCAAATCAGTTTTTTGCTGGAAGGCATTGTAACCATGGCAGCTGTCATGGGTGTGCATTAATTGATAAATAACGATTGCTGATTTATGACAACAGAAATACATTCCGGTGCAGTAGCCAGCCATACGGCTGAAGACCTGCAACAATTATACGCACAGCAGCAGGCTTTTTTTCAGTCGGGTGTAACCCGCAGTTATGGTTTTAGAAAAGCCCAGCTGGGCGTGTTGCGCAAAGCCATAGGCCGTTACGAGCAGCCTTTGCAGGAAGCACTGTACAAAGACCTGCGCAAAAATGAATTTGAAGCTTACGGTACCGAACTCGGGCCTGCCTATAAAGAGCTCACACATACGCAACAACACCTGCGTGGTTGGATGCAGCCACGGCACCGCAGTACGCCGCTCATGTTTTTTCCTTCTACCAGCAAAGTGGTACCAGAGCCACGGGGTGTCAGCCTCATTATGGCGCCCTGGAACTATCCTTTTTATTGCTGATACAACCCTTGATGGCCAGCATCGCCGCAGGCAATACCAGCATCCTCAAACCTTCAGAAGAAGCACCGCATGTAGCTGCTGTGCTGAAGCAAATGATTGAGGAAACCTTTGAGCCGGATTACATCGCCATTGTTACCGGACCCGGCCAACAGGTAAGTGAGGAACTGATTGCCAAACAACATCTCGACCTCGTATTTTTTACCGGCAGTACTGCCGTAGGCAGAAAAATTATGCAGGCCGCTGCTACACAGATTACACCAGTAGTACTGGAGCTGGGTGGTAAAAGTCCATGTATAGTGGCGGCAGATGCCAGCATTGATTACACGGCGAAAAAAATCATCTTCAGCCGCTTTCTCAATTGCGGGCAAACCTGTGTGGCTGCCGATTATGTGTTGGTTCATCATAGCGTAAAAGACAAGCTGATAGCGGCATTGAAAAAACATTTGCTGCAGATGTATGGCGATGATCCGCAGCAAAGCCCCGACTTTGGACGCATCATCAATCTGCGTCAGTTCAACCGGCTGACGGGCTATTTATCGCAGGGCAATATTGTGCATGGCGGCCAGCACGATGCGGCAGATTTGTTTATTGCACCCACCATCATCGATGAAGTGGCAATGGAATCGCCCATTATGCAGGAAGAAATTTTCGGCCCCATTTTACCCATCATTGGTTTTGATACACATGAAGAAGCCAAGGCCATCATTGCGAAAAACCCGTATCCGTTAGCGTTGTATGTGTATACCAACAGCAGCAGTACCGAACGCTATTTTATGGAAGGCATTCAGTTTGGCGGCGGCTGTGTGAACAATGGTGTTATTCACCTGGGCAATACCGACCTGCCCTTTACCGGTGTGGGTTTCAGCGGCATGGGCGGCTATCATGGCAAATATGGTTTCGATCGGTTTTCACATTTGAAAAGCATCATGCGCAGCCATCGCTTGGGCGATACACCACTCTGGTATGCGCCATACAAAAAATGGTATGTGCAGGTGCTGCGGAAACTGATGCGGTAAACGAATCTTCATTCATCTTCCTGCACAACAATACCTTTACCACATGGCCAATAGCATTTTGCAACCTGCAGCATTGCAGCAAATAGAACAGCGACTTGTAGCCCTGCAGGAAAACTCCGCAAGGCAGTGGGGCACCATGACCATTGCCGAAATGTGCTGGCACTGCCGGCAGCAGCTGGAGTTTGTGCTGCAACCAACTGATACCAAAGTGCTGAATACCATGTTTCGGTATCAGCCTTTTACATGGTTGGCTATTTATGCTGTTCCTTGGCCCAAAGAATCGCCCACGGCACCCAGCCTCGATGTCAAAAAAGCGAAGCCCGAAGTGGGAACACTACCAGAAGAAAAAGCAAAACTGACAGATGCGCTGCAAGCTGTGTTGCAAAAAGAAAATATCGAAGCTACGCATCCGCTGTTTGGCAAACTGGGCCGCAAAGACTGGGGCCGCCTCATTTGGAAACACCTCGATCATCATTTAAGACAATTCAGCTGCTGATATGGCAAGACCAACACACAATCCAGCGTTACCTTTTATCATCGACAACTGGAGCGGCAATCCGCTGAACGATAAACATCAGTACATCAATCTCGACGGGCCTTCGCAGCGCAACTATTGGGACGTACTGAAATGGCAGGCAGAAAAAAAACCATTGAAGCCGCTGAAAAAAAAGCAGCAGCATGGCATTGAAGTCATTCATCAGCCTAAGCTGACGAGCAATACCGACAACGGCATCACCTGGTTGGGGCATGCGTCTTTTCTCATCAGTATCAATGGCAAGCAAATCATTACCGATCCCATATTGGGTAAGCTGCCCGTGGTAGTGCATCAGATAAAACGCTACACGCCGCTGCCTATGGATGCGGCCGATTTAAAACACATCGACTACATATTGCTGACGCACAATCACCGCGACCACTGCGACCAGCGCAGCCTGCAAATACTCAGCAGCCTCAACCCCAAAGCCATTATTTTAACCGGCCTTGGATTGGCGCCTCTGTTGCGGTCGTGGAAGATCAGCAACCCGATTATTGAAGCCGGTTGGTTTCAACGCTACAATATCGAGGAAGACTTTTCTGTCACGTACTTGCCAGCAAAACATTGGAACCGCCGCGGCCTTACCGACCTCAACGAAATGCTGTGGGGCAGCATGATGCTCGAAAGCAGTGCCGGCAATATTTACTTTGGTGCCGATAGTGGTTTGGGCATTCACTTTGAGCAAATTGCGCAACTCTTTCCACGCATCGATTATGCCATCATTGGCATTGGTGCGTATAAGCCCGAGTGGTTCATGCATCCATCGCATACCAGCCCGGCCGATGCGCTGCAGGTATTGCAAACACTGGGTGCCCGCCAACTCATTCCCATGCACTACGGCACTTTTGATTTGAGTGACGAACCCATTTTTTACCCCAAGCAAGAAATGCTACGCTTGCAGGAAACACACAGCATTGACAATGTACTCCACCTAAGTATTGGCGGTAAGCATTTTGTATAACGGATGGGTGTTGTAGCAGATGAAAAGAATCAATTACCCTGTTGTTGTACTTTTCTATTTGCTGATTTTTGATTAACTCTATTCCCCTCTTTTCCAATGCACTTTGCTGCCAAAGCCCAGGCTGTTGTCGGTCATTTTGAGGGTATCGAGGCGAATGGTGCGTACCGTGCCGGGCATGGCCAGCGCAAACGGGTATTTGAGGTGGTACTGCTTGCCGGCATGTGCCGCCAGCGGGTCGTCTTCGGCCAATAATACCCCCGACCATTGAATGCCTTTTACCACCAGCTTTTGCAGTTTGTTGGGCAAAATGCTGCCCGCTGTTTGCGGCATGGCCTGCAGCCATTGCATGTGTTGGGTATCGGCGGAGGTTTTGAAGTAGAGCAGCGTTTGGCCGGCATCGAAAGCGTAGTAGCAACTAAAGCAATGCAGTTGCTGATCGGCATTGGTGCAACAAACCGTGGCCACCGTTTGGGCTGCTACAAAGGCAGCAATATGTTCATGCGCATTCATCCTTGGCCAAAACTAACCCATTTGAGATACTTTTGCGGCGTTGCAGCGCCGGTACAGCCCGGCCATTGTTTGATTTTTAAGTGTTGATGTATGTTACGTGTGACCAAAATTTTCCGGTTCGAAACTGCCCATGCCATTTTTGGCTACTGCGGAAGTTGTAAAAATATTCATGGCCATTCTTATGTGCTGCACGTAACCGTGCAGCAGGCCAACCCCAACGAAGGTTTTCTGGATGGTACCGGCTTTGTAATGGACTTCAAAGATTTGAAGCGCATTGTAAAAGCGCAGGTGGTAGATAAAATGGACCACTGTATTATTTTAAGCGAAGCTTACCTGGCGCAAAACCCGCACTTGGGCAGCCTCGAAAACCTCGACATCTGGCCCATTGAACCCACCGCCGAAAACATTTTGCTGAAAGTAAAATCGGCCATTGAAGGCGCCATGCCACCCGAGGTAAAACTCTGCCGCCTCAAGCTGTACGAAACGGCCGACTCTTACGCTGAGTGGGAAGCGTAGTGGTGGTTACTTTTCTTTTACCACATCGTACAGAGACCAAATGCGCAACACTTTTCGCTGGCTCACCGGTAATCCTTTGATGCTGATGGCTTTGGTGTCGCTGGGTTGCAAATCGAAGTAGTTGTCGCTGAGCTGCAGGTTGACGCCCGGCACATGCAGGTACACATATTTAGCGGGCACACTACTTTTCAGCAGCAGTGTTTCTGCATTTTTCCATTGCAGTGTGTAGCTCGGTTTGGATAGCTGCAAGGCCTTGGGCCGCACTGCATCCCGTTGGGGCAACACATCATCGCGGTAAGCTTCTTTTACGGCATACCACGCCGCTTTTGGCTGGCGGCTGAAATCGGTAATGGCCCAGGAGGCTACGGGCCAGCAATCGTTGAGCTGCCACAGCAAAGTGCCCATGTTCACCGGGTATTTGCTGCGGTGTATGGCTATGCTGTTTTTAAAAGCATAGTACTGCAGACACTGGGTGAGGTACGTATACTGCTCCAGCGATAAATGTTTGATGCGGGCTGAGTCGATGAAATACTGGTGCAGGTAGCCATTCATGTTTTGAAAACCAGTAGGATGTTTCTGGTGTGTTTTCAACGCTTCGGAATAGAGATAACGGTCTTGCGGTAGTGTAACCGATGCGGTGGTATTCATATTGGGCATGGCCATCATGCCGTATTCACTTACAAAGCGGCCGGTCTTTTTTTCAAACATTTCTATTTCCTGCATGCCCCACCAAATGCCCCAGTAGTGGCTGTCGCCTTCCGTAATGCTGGCGGCCCTGCCCCAGCCATGCATGGGTGATGTGCTTACATACGGCCGGGTGCCATCGTACTGCTGCAGCCAAGCCGGTATGCTGTCTTTAAACAGGCGTTTGTAAGCATGCCATACTTTGGCGGAGTCTTGGCCGTGCAGGTTGAATTGTGTTTGCCAGCCCCAGTTGTGCCAGGCTTCTTCTACTTCATTGTTGCCGCACCACACAATGATGCTTTTGTGGTGGCGCAGTCTTTTTACTTGCTGTATCACTTCTTCTTTTACGTTCAGGAAAAACGCCTCATCCAGCGGCACCATGCCACCGGCAAACATGAAGTCTTGCCACACGTAAATGTCCAGCGAATCGCAGAGGTCGTAAAAGTCTTCGGTTTCGTACACGCCGCCACCCCAAATGCGCAGCATGTTCATGTTTGCATTTTTGGCGGCCAGCAGTATTTGTCGGTAATCGTTTTTGGTAAGGCGTGGCAAAAACATATCCGACGGTATGTAGTTGGCACCTTTCATGTACACAGGCTTACCATCAATTTTGAAATAGAAAGATTTGCCAATACTGTCAGGCTCTTGTACCAGTTCAATCTTTCGGGGATTGTGAAAAGGCTTTTCTGCAGCGGGCTGGTTGTAGCTGTCGAGGTATACATTTTTCCAAATGCCGGCAGTAACAAAAGTGGGGCCCCAGTCCCAACCAAAATGGTACTGAGCCTTGCGGGCATATACCCGTGGATTTTCAGCAGGTATCACCAGTGGCGAATCGGCTTTGGCAAAAGCAGCCACTTGCTTTTTGGCTGAATGAAACACAATGCGCAGCTCGTTGTTGGCTTTCAGCAAATGCTTTACCGGAATGCGCCACTGCCGAAACATGTTGTTGGCTTGCAATAGCAATTGCCCGTTGAGATACACATCGGCGTAGGTATCGAGGCCGTCAAATACGAGGTCGGTATGTTGTTGATTGCGCTGTGCGGCACTGCTGGTAAATTGGGTTTTGTACACCCAGTTTTTATCGGCCACCCACTGCACGGTTTTTTCATTGCTGCGGTAGTAAGGGTCGGGTATCACTTGCTGTTTCATCAAATCGGTGTGGACAGTACCCGGCACCGAAGCGGGCCGCCACTGGCTACTGCCCTGCTCAGCAAACTGCCAGCCTTTGTTTAACAATTGAATGTGTTGCTGAGCGGCAGCTTTTCCCAAACCCATCAGCAATACGGCGAAACAAAACAAGCAACGAATCATACCAGTTGGTGCATGGCGAATGCAAACACATGCTGCCCGCAAGTTCCTGATGTTTGCGAAAGCGAAGGATAGAAGGGATTAAAAAATTAATTGCGTAACGAGGAGCAGCCGCAATAAAAAACCGCTGCTATGATACTGCAGCGGTTTTTTGTAGTAGCCCGGACAAGAATCGAACTTGTATCTAGAGTTTAGGAAACTCCTATTCTATCCATTGAACTACCGGGCCGGTTTTACCTCGCGGCGAAATTAATAGAAATGCAGAAACTGCTGCCAATGGGCTTACTTTCAACCCAAATCCATCTTATATGTTCCGTTTTTTATTGCTCTGCCTCTTGCTCTGCAGCCAGCAGCTGCTGGCGCAAAATGCTCCTGCCCTCAAGCCCACCCGCTTCAACCATATCGCTTTTACCGTGAAAGATTTGGGCAAAAGCGCCGCCTTTTACCAGCATTTGCTGGGGCTCGATACCATTCCCGAGCCTTTCCATGATGGCCGACATGTATGGCTCAAAGTATCGGAGCAGGGGGCGTTGCACCTCATTCAGGGCAGTAAAATTCCGGTGAGTATCAAGGAAAGCCACCTGTGCTTTTCAGTAGCATCGGTGGATGCGTTCATAGCCAAACTGCAAAAAGCAGGCATGGCTTTTGAAAACTGGGCGGGAGAGAAAAACCGCTATACCCTGCGCCCCGATGGCGTAAAGCAGGTATACCTGCAAGACCCCGATGGCTACTGGATTGAAGTAAACGATCAGCAATGAGCCACAAGTGGTGCAAGCTGTTATCTTTGCCACCCCAAAAGAAAAAAATATGAAGTTTTATAACTGGCTGTTGCGGTATCGGTTTTGGTTGGGATTGGTAGCCTTGGCGCTGGCCATTTTCGTCAATGTGTATTCCGGCTTCTGGCCTTCTTTCGTGTTGTACTTACTGGCGGTAATTGCTATTGCCAGCCATTTCTTTATTGGCCCCATGCGCCTCATTCAGGAGTACATTGAGGCCGGCGATATGGAAGGTGCTGAAAAGGTGCTGAGTATGATTTGGTTTCCCAACCTGCTGTACAAGCCCATCCGCAGCGCCTACTATACACTGAAAGGACAAATGGCCATGATGCGCCAAGACTTTAAAGGTGCTGAAGAGCACATGAAGCGCAGCGAACAACTGGGTATGCCTATGGCCGAAGCTGAAGGTGCCAACAAGTTGCAGCTGGGCATGCTGGCCATGCAGCGTGGCGATTTGAAGCAGGGAGAAAACTACATTCGTGCAGCCCTCCGTGCCGGCATTCCTGATGCCGATGGTGCTGCGATGGCCTACCTGCAGATGTGCCAGATATACATGAACAAAGGCGACATGCGCAGCCTGCGGGCCGCCAAAGACATGTTTAGAAAGGCCAAGGAGCAAAAGCCTACCAACAAAGACGTGGTAGAGCAAATCAAGAAACTCAACAGCTACATCAGCCGCATTCCAGGTTAATGTAATGAGGAATAGAAAAAGGGTTGACGTTTTGCAGCGTCAACCCTTTTTTATTGCGGTATATGCAGGTGATTAGTAAAACTGTACATCCACTTTTTGGCCCGGCCAGGCGCCAAACAGCTCGGCGGTTTTTTGAAAACGGAAGCTAAAAATTTGG
This sequence comes from Phnomibacter ginsenosidimutans, assembly GCF_009740285.1. GTDB lineage: Bacteria > Bacteroidota > Bacteroidia > Chitinophagales > Chitinophagaceae > Phnomibacter > Phnomibacter ginsenosidimutans. The sequence continues at coordinate 4,176,763 of NZ_CP046566.1, read as the reverse complement.
CGTAGCTGTGCTTTTACAAACAGCAGATTGGCCAAATCGCCCAGCCACCACAGCGGTAGTTTGTAGTGTACAATGTCGGTCATTTTTACCCCGCCTTCCACTGCTTCAAAATGGTGCTGGTGGTGCCACAGGCTGTAGGGGCCAAAGCGTTGCTCATCTACAAAAAACTGCTTGTCTTGCACATGGGTTATTTCCGTCATCCAGTAGAGCGGTATGCCCAGCACCGGGCTCACGGTATATTCAATCACCTGGCCGGCATACATGCGGGGGCCATGGTGCTTGCTGCGGATAACAAAGCCCAGGTTGTTGGGCGTAATGTCTTTCAGGTTGTCAGGTTTGCTAAAAAAATCCCACGCCTGCTCGAGGCTGATGGGCATGTACTGCACGGTTTTCAGAGAGTATACTTTCGACATATAGTAAATACAAACCATGTTCGTGAATGTTGCAAACTGCCTACGTTAAATCGACAAAAAGGCCGGGCAACGATTTTTCACATTTTGCAAGCAGGCCTTGGCATTGCGTACACCTGTAAGTTTGCAACCTGCATGTACAAAGCATTTTCTTCTTACAAATGGCTGTTGCTGTTGCCGGCCCTGGCAGCATGGGCTACTTTGGTACCCGGCTGTGCCAATATCATTCCGCCTACTGGTGGGCCCAAAGACTCATTGCCGCCGGTGCTCATCAAAGCCACTCCGGTGAACATGGCCACGCAGTTTAAAGGGGCCAATATTGAATTGGAGTTTGATGAATACATACAGCTCGACAACCTGCAGCAGGAGCTGATTGTAAACCCACCCTTCGACCGCACCCCCGATATTACCGGCCGGCTGCGTCACGTGTACATCAAAGTGCGGGATACACTGCAACCCAACACTACCTACAGTTTTCAGTTTGGCAATGCCATAAAAGATGTAAACGAATCGAACCCGCTGCGCAATTTCAAATATGTTTTCAGCACGGGCAGCTATATCGATAGCCTGCAGCTCAGTGGCACTGTAATCAATGCCGAAACCGGCTTGCCCGACAGCACTTTGTCCATTTTGCTGCACAGCGACCCCGACGATTCGGCGGTGGCCAAAATCAAACCTCGCTTTATCACCAAGCCCAATGGCAAGGGCGAGTTTCGGTTTGAACAAATGCCGCCCGGCCGCTTCTACATTTTTGCATTGAAAGATGAAGGCATGCGCCGCTACAGCAGCAACCGCACCATGTTTGCGTTTAACGATAGTATGATTGCCACGGGTACCAATCCGGCACCGGTAGAGTTGCGGGCTTTTGCTGCAGAAAAAGAACCGCCCAAAACCAGCACAGCAGGCAGCAACAATCAGGAAGGCAACAATGCGCCCAACCGCCAGAAAGTTGATAAAAATGTACTCATCAACACTTCGGCCAATGAAAACATGCCGCAAGATTTGCTTAGCTCTTTCGAGTTTAAGTTTACCAAAAAAATTGCCCGCATTGATAGCAGCAAACTCATGCTGGCCGATACCAATGCTGTAGCCAAAACGAACTACAAGCTTACGCTGGATACAGCACAAAACCGGGTAGTGCTGCAATACCCTTGGAAGGAAAATGAATTTTTCATGCTGCGCATTGCCAAAGGTTTTGCTACCGATACAGCGGGCAACATCAATACAAAGACCGATACCGTGCTCTTTAAAACCAAAAGCGAACGGGAATATGGTTCTCTTAAAATCAATCTCACGGGTATCAACCTGGCGCTGCACCCTGTGCTGCAATGGGTAGAAGCAGAGCAAGTGGTACAAACCACCGTGCTTACCAGCAATAAAGTAAACATACCGCTGTTTAAGCCTGGTGAATATGTGCTCCGCATTTTGTACGATGCCAACCAAAACGGCAAATGGGATACCGGCGACTACTGGAAAAAAATACAACCCGAAGTGGTGCTGGCCATTGAGCAAAAATTCAGCATCAAGGCCGGCTGGGAAAATGAGTTTGATATTGAGCTGTAGGCGTAAGGCTGAAAGCACAAGGCCAAAGGCCGAGGTTAAGGTAAAGGAGTTAGCAGTTTGCAGGTGTTGAACGGATGTCCTGAAAATTGCCTACTGCCAACCGCAAACTCCAATAAGCTCTTTGTGCTCCTAGTGTGTCCTTCGTGTCTTCGTGGTTCAAAAAAATCCTCCATGTTACTCTGAGCCGACCTCCTTTCCCTCAGTGGTTAAAAAACTTGCTACCAATTCAACTTATCTTGCGGCCCAATTCATGAATTTCTCATCTACCTTATTGGAAAATGCAGTGGCCGAGTTTTCGCGGCTGCCGGGTATTGGCAAAAAAACAGCCCTGCGGTTGGTATTGCATTTGCTCAAAACCGAGCCTGCACAGGTAGACATGTTTGCCGAAACAATCAGCAAAATGCGGCGGGAAATTCAGTTTTGCCAGCAGTGCCACAATGTAAGCGACCATGCCCTGTGCAACATTTGCGCTACACCTGCCCGCCGGCAAGATTTGATTTGTGTGGTAGAAAGCATCCGCGATGTAATGGCCATAGAAGCCACGCAGCAATACAACGGCACTTACCATGTGTTGGGCGGCGTTATTTCGCCACTCGATGGCATTGGCCCCGATCAGCTGAACATTGAAACCCTGATACAAAGAGCCAGCAACAACAACGTCAGCGAAATCATTTTTGCCCTCAACCCCAACATACAGGGCGACACCAGCATTTATTTCATCCAGAAAAAACTGGCCCACTTGCCAGTGAAAGTCACTGCTATTTCAAGAGGCATTGCCTTTGGCGGCGAACTGGAATATGCCGATGAAATGACCCTGGCCCGCAGCCTGCAAAACCGCCTGCCGGTCGAAAACTTTGTACGCCAGTAAGTACCGGTTCGGTGCCGGTTTTTCCCGGTTGGGTTAAATCCATCCATTTTTTCAAGTTCTATAATTCCCGTTTCGGTAGTCCGCTTTCCCGCTTCGGAGGGCTGATGTAGGTGGCGGCAAGTATTTCTTGCAGTTTAGCAGCAACTATATGTACCAAACTATGCGTACCTATGGTTGGTAAAACGAATGGATCATTCGGAAAACCATTTTACTATGATGAAGAAAAAATATATCAGGACCATATTAATACTGGGCGCAGTACTGTTTACTATTGGCATGGTTTATGCGTATTTGGTATGGAACAAGCCGCAGCGTGATGTAAAAGAGGAGACTGCCATAGCCGTGCAGGCCCAGGCTTTGTTCGATGCATACACCAACAACGAAACCCAGGCCAACGCCAACTATCTGGACAAAGCCGTGGCCGTAACCGGCGAAGTAACGCAGGTACAAACCAATCAGGAACAGCAACAGGTACTCACACTCAAAACCAGCGACCCCATGTTTGGGGTACAGTGTACCATGAAAGAGCCGTCATCCGCCGCAGTAGGTAGCACCGTAACTGTAAGGGGCATTTGTACAGGCTTTTTGATGGATGTGGTGGTCATCGACTGCTACATGGACAAGTAGTCTTTTTTGATCCGACAATAACCCATTTGAGTATGAAAAACTGGCGCACCCTGCTGGCCTGCCTGCTATTGGTATCGGCCCTGTATAGTTGTAAACACGACCCCTATCTGGCAACCATCGGCACTGGTGGGCCTGGCGATACTACTACTGTTGGCTCCGGAGCCAATGGAGCGGTTTGTTTCGAAACCGATATTTTACCCTTGCTGAGTTCGGGCTGTGCCCGTTCGGGTTGTCATGATGCGACCACACATGAAGAAGGCTACATTCTCGACAGCTACAACAACATCATAAAGAAAGGCGTGAAAGCGGGCAATGCATCGGGCAGTAAAATTTTTGAAGTATTGCTGAAGAGCGGCAGCGACCGCATGCCGCCACCGCCCAACGCAGGATTTACCACCGCCCAAATTAGTTTGGTGGCCAAATGGATAAATGAAGGTGCTAAAAACACCACGGGATGTAACACCACCAAATGCGACACGGCTACTGTTACTTACAGCAAATCTGTTGCACCCATCATCAACACGGCTTGCCTTGGTTGCCATAGCAATGCGCTGGCCAGTGGTGGATACAACTTCTCCACCCATGCAGGTGTGAAAGCCGCTGTTACCAACGGCCGGCTTATGGGTTCCATCAATTACCTCACAGGTTTTTCGGGTATGCCACAAGGCTACAAGCTCAACAGTTGCCAGCTGGCCACGATAAAAAAATGGGTGGATGCCGGCGCCCTCAACAATTAAACGATTGCGTATTTATGAAGTATAAATTTTTATTGGTGCTGATGATGGGTTTGGCTGTGTTATCCTTTTCATCATGCTACTACGATAAGGCTGATATTGTATATCCTCCTTCTACTGCCTGCGATACTACCGGTGCCACTTTCAGTGCCAAAGTATTGCCCCTGCTCAATAGCAAATGCAACCTCTGCCATGGCGGTACGGCGGCGGCTGGTGCAGGCATCAAACTCGATACTTATGCGGCGGTGAAAATACAAGCCGGCAATGGCAAGCTGGTAGGCTCCATTGCACATACTGCTGGCTTTAAACCTATGCCCCAGGGCACTCCGCAGCTTCCTGCCTGCGAAATAGCCGTGATAAAAGCCTGGGTAAATGCCGGAGCTCTCAACAACTAATCACCATTCTTTCATTCCAACTCCAAAAAATAAGAACACATGAAAAAAGTATTGCTCACTGCTAGTATTGTACTGGCTGCACAAAGCTTATTTGCTCAAGTATGGTTTACCAAAACAGGTGCTGTCAGTTTTTTCTCTCACACCGCTATTGAAGACATCAAAGCAGAAAACAACGAAGTAGTTTCATTTATAGATGGAGCAAAAGGTGAGTTTCGTTTTCAGTTGCTCATCAAAGGATTTCGATTTCCTAAAGCATCTATGCAAGATCACTTCAACGATGCCAACTACATGAACAGCGATCAGTTTCCGAAAGCAGAATTCAAAGGCAGCATCGTCAATACAAAAGCTGTTGATTTTAAAAAAGACGGTACTTATAAAGTAGAGGTAAGCGGTGCCATGACCATGCATGGAGTGACCAAAAACATTACTGTGCCCGGCACCATTACCATCAAAGGAGGTGTGCCTGCTGTAAACGCAGTGTTTATGGTAAAGCGTAGCGATTTTGGTATTGATGTACCTTCTTTTTCTTCGGCAAAAATTGCGCAGGAAATAGAAGTAACCGTGAAATGCCAGTATGCTCCGTACAAATCTTAAATAATCGAATAGCCGGTGCATCTGTACCGGCTATTTGCCCGTATCTCTTCTATACTTTTTTTCAAGCCTGAATTGAACCCGACAATGAAACATATATTGCTTGCTGCTGCTGTATTGCTTGCTGCACCTGTATTTGCACAAGATGTAGACCTGGATAAACTGCTGGAGCAGGAAACCAAAAAGGAAGAAAAGAAAGGACCGGAAGTAGTGTTGGCAACGTTTAAAACCACCCGCATTTCAAACGGTCATAGTGTAGAAAACTTGCCCGCTGGTGTACTCGATTTCAAAATTCAACATCGCTTTGGTAAGCTCAATAGTGGCATTAAGGAAATGTTTGGTCTCGATCAGGCTTTTATTCGTTTGGGTCTCGATTATGGCATTACCAATAAGCTGATGGTAGGCATTGGCCGTACCAGCTATCAAAAGCAACTCGATGGATTTGTGAAGTACAAATTTTTAGAGCAAAAATCTTCGGGCATGCCCGTATCTGTGGCCGTGGTAGCTGCCGGCATGATTCGTACGGATGACTATGCAGCCTCGCTGCCGTACAAACCCAACTTTACCGACCGTATGGCTTACACCATGCAACTGTTAGTTGCCCGCAAGTTTACCGAAGGTTTGTCGCTGCAGTTGATGCCTACATTTACGCACTACAATATTGTGCCTACATCTACCGATCCCAACGATATTATTTCACTCGGTGCCGGTGGCCGCTTTAAGCTCACCAAGAGCACCAGCCTCAATGTAGAATACTACTACAACCTGAGCGACTACAAATTTGCCAATACCCGCAACTCACTGGCCATAGGTTTTGATATTGAAACAGGTGGTCACGTTTTCCAATTGATTTTTACCAACGGACAAGGGATTGCTGAAAAGCCCTTCCTCACAGAAACGACCGGCAACTTTTTTGGTGGCGATATTCATTTTGGTTTCAACATCAGCCGGGTGTTTCAAATTGGTGGTAAAAAGAAATCGAAGCCCCCAAAATGGTAACCTAACTTAAAAAACCGTTGTCGCAAGGCAGCGGTTTTCCGTTTTTAGCAAACCCGCCCATTCAGCATTTTGCAATACCTTTGCCATCCGGCAGGCGGATTTGTTTATTGTTCGGCCTGCTGGGTAAGTAGTTTGCTATGCTGAGCTTGTCGAAGCACCACAAACGAAACAGCATCTTCACCGAACTAATAAACGATGTGTACTTCCACTCCGGATTTTCCCTCGTTTATAGTTCAGCATTTTAATACTGTGGTCACAAGCAGTGGTACTACTATGTAGCACCGGTTGTGTCACTCACTGCACCGGCAGTGCAAACTTGAACATACTATGAGCAACATACGCGAAGAACTCAGCAAACGCATTTTAGTCATTGATGGCGCCATGGGCACCATGATACAGCGCCACAAACTCGAAGAAGCCGACTACCGCGGCGAACGTTTCAAAGATTGGCCCAGCGATCTCAAAGGCAACAACGACCTGTTGTGCCTTACACAGCCGCACATCATTGTGGGCATTCACAAGCAATACCTGCAGGCCGGTGCCGATATTATTGAAACCAACACCTTCAACTGCCAGGTGGTTTCACTCGCCGATTACGGCATGGAGGCACTGGCTCATGAGCTCAACGTTGCCGCTGCCAAGTGTGCCCGCCAGGCCATTGAAGAATACCGTGCCGAAACCGGCGACACCACGCCCAAATTTGTGGCTGGTGCCATTGGCCCCATGAACAAAACCTTGTCGCTCAGCCCCGATGTGAACAACCCCGGCTACCGGGCCCTCAGTTTCGACGAAGCCATGGAAGCCTATTACACACAGGTGCAGGCATTGGTAGAAGGCGGCGTAGATCTGCTCCTCATCGAAACCATTTTTGATACCCTCAATGCCAAAGCGGCTATTGTAGCGGTGAAAAAATATTTCCGCGACAGCGGTAAGCCCGAGCTGCCCATTAGCATCAGCGGTACCATTACCGATGCCAGCGGCCGTACCCTGAGTGGCCAAACGCTGGAAGCTTTTTACACCAGTGTGGCGCATGCCCGTCCGCTGAGTGTGGGGCTCAACTGTGCTCTGGGGGCGCAAGAAATGCGCAGCCACATCGAAGAGCTGAGCCAGATTGCCAGCTGCTATACCAGTGCCTACCCCAATGCCGGCCTGCCCAACGCCATGGGCGAATACGACGAACAACCACACGAAACGGCACACTTTATAGAAGAGTGGGCCAAAGAAGGGTATGTAAACATTGTAGGCGGTTGCTGCGGCACCACACCCGACCACATCCGCCACATAGCCCAGCACGTCAAAAGCCTGAAGCCGAGAGCGGTGCCGGTAGTGGAGAAGGCACTATAACCACCAAGGCACAAGGAAGGCACAAAGCACACAAAGAAAAATCACACATTATGCATGAAGATGCCATTGCACACGTTGTTTTTCAATCTGGCCTTAAAGTACACAAAGCATTAGGGCCGGGTTTGTTGGAAAGTGCTTATGAAGAATGCTTGCATTACGAGTTGATGCAGGAAGGATTAAAAGTAGAACGACAAAAGGGATTGCCGCTGGTATACGAATCTGTAAAAATGGACATTGGATATCGGCTCGATTTAATAGTAGAAGACAAACTAATAGTAGAAATAAAAGCAGTAGAAATGTTGACCGATGTGCATTTGGCACAAATCTTAACCTACCTGAAATTATCGGGTTGCAAGCTTGGCTTATTGGTCAATTTTAATACTGCGCTATTCAAAGATGGTGTAAGAAGGGTAATCAATGGATCCTTGTGACCCTAGTGCCTTCCTTGTGTCTTTGTGGTTCAAAAAATAAATCAAATGACTGTCATCAAACCATACCTCCGCTTAGCCGGCCTTGAACCCTTGGTGGTTCGGCCCGAAACGAACTTTGTAAACGTTGGTGAAAGAACCAATGTAACGGGTTCCAAAATGTTTGCCCGTCTCATACGGGAAAACAAATACGAAGAAGCCCTGAGCGTAGCCCGCCAGCAGGTAGAAAACGGTGCCCAAATCATCGACGTAAACATGGACGATGCCCTGCTCGATGGGGTACAGGCCATGGTAACCTTCCTCAACCTGCTGCAAAGCGAACCCGACATAGCCCGCATTCCCATCATGATCGATTCTTCTAAGTTTGAGATCATTGAAGCGGGTTTGAAATGCGTACAAGGCAAGTGCATCGTCAACTCTATTTCGATGAAGGAAGGCGAAGCCAAGTTCATAGAACAGGCCTACATCTGCCGCGACTACGGCGCTGCGGTGATTGTTATGGCATTCGACGAAGTAGGCCAGGCTGATACTGAAGATCGAAAAGTGGAGATTTGCCACCGGGCATATAAAATTCTCACTGAGCAAGTGGGTTTCGATCCGCAGGACATCATTTTCGACCCCAATATTTTTGCCGTAGCCACCGGCCTCGAAGAGCACAATAACTATGGGGTTGATTTCATCAAGGCTACCCGCCGCATCAAACAGCTGATGCCTTTGACCAAAGTAAGTGGTGGTGTGAGCAACCTGTCGTTTTCTTTCCGTGGCAACGATCACGTTCGTGAAGCGATGCACAGTGTGTTTTTGTACCATGCCATTAAAGCCGGCATGGACATGGGCATTGTAAACGCCGGCCAGCTGGTGGTGTACGATGAAATAGAGCCAACGCTCAGAGATTTATGCGAAGATGTCATCCTGAACCGCAACAACGACAACAACGAAGCCACCGAAAAACTCATTGCTTTTGCTGAAACAGTAAAAGCAAAGGGCAAGGAAGTAAAGAAAGATGAAACCTGGCGCCTGGCACCTGTGGCCGAAAGATTGAAGCATGCACTCGTAAACGGCATCACCGATTATGTGGATGCGGATACAGAAGAAGCCCGCCAACTGCTGCCCCGTCCGCTGGATGTAATTGAAGGCCCGCTGATGGATGGCATGAATGTGGTAGGCGACTTGTTTGGGGCTGGCAAAATGTTTTTGCCACAGGTAGTCAAAAGTGCCCGTGTGATGAAGAAAAGCGTGGCCTACCTCACGCCTTTTATTGAAGCAGAAAAAAGCCGACAATGCTGATACTTCTGCGGTGGCGACCATTTTGTTGGCCACTGTAAAAGGGGATGTGCACGACATTGGTAAAAACATAGTAGGTGTAGTACTGGCATGTAACGGTTATCGCATTGTTGATTTGGGTGTGATGGTGCCTACCGATAAAATTTTGGATGAAGCACAAAAAGTGGGTGCCGATATCATTGGTTTGTCGGGGTTGATTACGCCATCGCTGGATGAAATGGTACACGTAGCCCACGAAATGAAACGCCGGGGTATGAAGCAGCCGCTGCTTATTGGTGGCGCTACCACCAGCCGCATGCACACTGCTGTAAAAATTGCCCCGCAGTACGACCATGGTGTAATTCATGTGTTGGATGCCAGCCGCAGTGTAACCGTTGCGGGCAGCCTGCTCAACAACGATACCAAATCTGGATTTTTGAATACCCTGCGCAATGAATATGATAAACTCGCTGAGAGCTTTCATGCCAAAAAAGTGGTGAAGAATTATTTGCCACTGGCTGCAGCGCAGCAAAACAAAGTACCCATCAACTGGGAAGGCTACACGCCACCTACGCCAGCATTTACTGGCACTAAAACAATTACAGATATTACGGTTGAAACACTTCGTCCGTACATCGATTGGAAACCGTTTTTTATTGCCTGGGAAATGCATGGCAACTTCCCTGAAATACTGACGGATAAAGTAGTGGGTACAGAAGCCACCAAACTGTACAACGATGCCAATGCATTGCTGGATAAAGTAGCCGCAGAACAGTGGCTCACACCAAAAGGCGTGGTAGGTTTTTGGCCCGCCATCAACGAAGGCGATGATGTGTTGCTGCAGCACAACAATCAAACCACCAAGCTCAACTTCCTGCGCCAGCAGGCACAAAAAGCAGCAGGCCAGCCCAACTTTTCATTGGCAGATTATATTGCCCCGGAGCCCGGCGATCATATCGGTGCCTTTGCAGTTACCATTGCCGGTTTAGAAAAATGGATTGCCAAATTTGAAGCCGAACACGACGATTACAACAAGATTATGCTGCAGGCACTCGCAGACCGATTGGCAGAAGCCTTTGCAGAATACCTGCACGAAAAAGTGCGGAAAGAATACTGGGGCTATCAGCAACAAGAAAGCCTGAGCAATGAGCAATTGATTAAAGAAGAGTACGTGGGCATACGCCCGGCACCAGGCTATCCGGCCTGCCCCGATCATACAGAAAAATACAAGCTGTTTGCATTGCTCAATGCAGGTGAAGCCACAGGCATTACCCTCACAGAAAGCATGGCTATGTATCCGGCATCATCGGTGTGTGGTTGGTATTTCAGTCATCCGCAAAGCCAGTACTTTGGCATTGGCAAAATACAACGCGACCAACTGGAAGACTATGCCAAACGAAAAGGTGAACCGATTGAGTACGCAGAAAAATGGCTGCGTCCGGTGTTGGAATAATAAAAAGCCGCTTCATCATCGAAGCGGCTTTTTGTATGTCGTAAATCGAAGCACGTTTGTTATAATCGGATGCTGACGCCGGCATTGAGTAAGCCTTTGTAGCCATACCCCAGTTCTGCCCAAAAAGCTACTTTTTGGCCAGTGCGTACGCCCAATGGTGTAAACTGATAAGCGAAGTAAGACATGCTCTTGCTTTTCTCTACATTGTTTACAGTGCCTGTTGCTTCTCTGAAAGAGGAACCCAGTGCAGCAGCACCATACAGTTCAACATTGGGCACATTGAATGCATCGCGGTAATACATGAAACTGCCCTTGGCCATTACTGTAAACCACTGACTGCTTACCGTTGATTTTGATGTATTGGTATAGGCAAATTCACTTTGGGTTTGGCCATACAGTACATCTACACCAAAACCAAATCGGCTTTTGGTTTGGTAGTTGAGGCTGGCACTAAACACACCCGATCCTTTTTTCTTGAGGTCAATGGCGTTGTTATCAGCCAGCTCCGGCACCAGTTCGTTGGAAAAACTTTCCTGTATGTTTTGCATGGGTACTACGCCATAGCCAATCCGGATGTCGAGCCCTTTGGGAGCAGTAAATTTTTGTTGGGCAAAAGCCTCAACACTTAATAGGGCAGCTACGCCCATCAACAGCATGTTTATTCGCTTCATACAACAAATCATGTTTTGATTAAAGGTTGCAATAATACAAGTACAAGGTAGATGAAACTTCAGGCAAGAGGTTTAATTCTGCTACCTGTCGCATTGATTTTATTCCAGGTCTTCCTCATCAGTTTCTTCTTCCAGTTCATCGGCCTCTTTGCCCCGGCGCAGTTTTACCACCGGCTTGTCGCTGGTACCGGTAATGGTCATGGGTATGCCAATGATGCCGAAAGGTGGCAGGCCCAATCGAAACTTCAGGTTCATACGGCCATCCAGGGACACCTGTCCCTCGAATCGGGGTCGAAAGCCAAACACTTTCATTTTGGTGCGTTCGATGGTCATGATGTTGTTGGTAATGCTGCTCTTGATGACCACTGCTTTGATATTACCCTGGCTCAAACTATCCTTACCGGTCTTTCTGCTAATGGCACCCAAAATTTTTTGGCCTTTCACTTTCACATTTTCGAGTTTCAGGTAGCCACTGCCTTTGAGGCTCGGCATCACTGGGTACATGGTTTCGTTTAAACGGCCATCGAGTGCATAATCGAGAGATATCAGGCCCTGCACACCCTGCGCCGCACTGGCCATTTCACGAAACAGGGGTATTTCATCGTAGGCTTTTTTTACATCGAAAGAATCAGCTTTGAGCTTGGCGGTAAAGAGAGCACTCTTGCTGTGCTGTGGTGCATAGCTGCCTTCCATGTTTACTTTGGCACCGGCAATACTAAAGCGGGTTTGCCGCATATCGAGCTTGCCTTGCTGCAGTTGCAGCTGGCCACCAAAATGGCGGATGGTAGATTGGCCGTATACGATTTCATCTACCGCTGCATCGAACTGGAGACGCAGGTTGCGGGGCAGCATCACTACACCGGTGCTGGCTGTGGTGCTGTCTGCTGCAGCACTACTGTCGGCTGGCATGAGCTCCATAAAATCATCTATCACTAGTTTCTTGCTGCGTACACTTAGCTTGCCGGTAAGCGGACTACCCTGCAAATAGTAACCAATAAAATTGCTGGCGTATCCGCTCAGCATCATGCTGTTGCCACGGTATTGTATTTGTGTATTGCTGAGCCAGGCTTTTTCTCTGTCGAAACGCAGCGATGCTGTAGGCACTTCAAACGGATAGGGATAATCGCGGCTGCGCAATTGCCAGTTGATGGCTTCAAGTGTACCCTTGTTGTTGAGTGCCTGATACCGGCCTTCCATCAAATCCGTCTGTGTGCCCTGCAAGGCAAGATCCGCTTTCAGCATGCCTTTAAAACCATAGTCAGGAATGGCGAATACCTGATACAAGTTGCCGAGATTCAACGTTCCTTTTGCAGCAATGTTGTACGCCACATTATTGAGGTTGCGTAAATCTGCAGTGAGTGAAAATGGTTGTTGTTCAAACTGGAAGGAAACCGGTTTCAGCTGAATTTGTAAATCGTTGTACGTGCCACTTTGACCGTTAATAGCAACGTCGACATCCAAATTGGAAACCGGCTGTGGGTAGTAGCTGGTTTGTACAAAACCATTGCGCAGTGTAATGCTGGCATTGGTGGGAGGAAACAATTGTTTGTCGCCATCAAAACGACCATTGATATTGGCCTGCATGTTTAGCAGTCCTTTCAATTCCATATTGCTAAGGCCCAAAGCCTGGTCCAGCAACGATAAATCCAGTTGGCTGTTGAGCCGCCCTTTTACCATAGGCTTATGAATACCCTTGCTACTGAGGGTGAAAAAAGTAGGACTTCCTTGCAGCAAAAATTTCAATGAGTCAATACGCAGTTCCATGCTGTCTACATTCAACGAGGGTATGCTGAAATCGATGCCGGTATAAAAATGTTCTAGCGGGGCAGGTGCTGCTTTGTGTTGTATCAGTCCGTCATTCACCCACATGTGCATGTGCAGGTTGGGGGCCAGGTTTTGAGCAGCCCGGTATTTGCCTTCCAAATCCAGTTTGATTTGTGAACGGCCTTTGAATGTTGTACTGGCAAACCATTCGTTATACTCCGGTGGCAAGGCAGAAAAGATGTTGCCAAAATCGGTAGTACCCGATACCACATGCATGTCAATATCATAGCCATCATCTACAATGGTCATGCTGCCCGAAAAATCAACAGGTAGTTTGTTGATGAGGATATCGTTTTTAGCAAAACGAAAACTTAGCGATGAGGTATTGATACCGGTAATAAGCGCTGCCCGTAGCTGCTTGCGTTGTATGTAGGCAGTACCATCGTATATAAAGTCTACACTATCTGCCTGCAGTTCCGATTCCAGTTCAAACTGGCTGTGGGCAAAGTCGCCATTGCCTTCGTAGTTGAGGCCGTCCATACGCAGCAGCATGGGCAGCGATTGATCGTTGTAATACAGCTGACTGTTGCTGATAACAATGCCTTCAATATTGAGGTGTGCCGATGCCGTGTCGCTGCTATTGCTGGTAGCAGTGGTATCGCTTTTGTAAATATTGTAGTTGGCGTTGCCGTCTTTGTCTACCAAAATATTGAACCTGGAAGCATCTACATAAAACTTGTTGACTTCAATCGACTCTTTAAACAACGAAAACAGATTGATGCCCATAGCCAGCTCTTTGCCAGCCGCCAGCGTGTCTTTGGCAAAAGGCGCACTGCCTGTTAGTGAGTAGTCATACAAACTCAGTGTAAGGTTGGGAAAATGCCGGAAGAAAGACAACCGCACTTTTGAAAAGTTGAGTTCACCTTCAATACTTTGATTGGCCCAGCTTTTGATTTGTGTGGCTACTTTTTCGGGAAAGAGCATGGGCAGCACAAACATCAGTAGCAGCAATGAGCCTATACTGATACCTGTTATTTTTAGCCCTTTGATGAGGAATTTTTTCATGGGATGGTGGATGCAAGGTACATCGCATTTGTGAGCCGTGCAGCGATGGAGTTGAAGTGGAAAATTGACATTGTTTTCTGAATTGGCCCAACGCCCCGGGCTTACCTTTACCCGCCGTGCAGTAAATGAACAGTATTATGAGGCGTCGCTATTTTTTTGTCATCAACCCTAAAGCAGGAACCCGCTCCAAAGACGGGCTCGAAAAGTTCATACGACAGCAGGCCGATGCCGACGGAATTGATTACCATATTTTTCATACTTCGCCCAATACCAACGCATACTCATTGCAGCATTTGGCCGAAGAATTTGATGCAACAGATGTAATTGCCTGCGGTGGCGATGGTACGGTAAACATGGTGGCAGCAGCTGTACGCAATACCCGCATGAACCTCGGCATTATTCCGGTGGGTAGCGGCAACGGCTTGGGCAGAACGGCAGCACTGCCATTGAAACCGGCACAAGCATACGATGTGATTCGCCGCGGCAAAGTGGCCAAAACGGACAGCTTTAATGTGAACCGGCATTTTGCCTGCATGCTGGCGGGCATAGGTTTTGATGCGGCTGTGGCCGAAAAATTTTCGCACAGCAGCAAGCGGGGCCTCATGACCTACACCACCAAAACACTGGTGGAGTTTTTCAAAGCGCATCCGTATCAGTTTGAAGTGTGCATTGAAAATTTCTGCTTTTTCACCGATGCATTTTTTATCAGCGTGGCCAACAGCAATCAGTTTGGCAACAATGTAACCATTGCACCACTGGCCAGCATCAGCGATGGTTTGCTCGATATTGTGATTGTACAAAAAATGCCCAAGGCAGGTTTGCCTTTTGCATTGATGCGCCAGATAAGGGGCAACAATAAACTGCGTTCACTGGCCGAAACCATTGGCAAAAATCATGTGCTGTATTATCAGGCCAAAAGCATACAGGTACGCAACCTGCAGCTGGCGCCGCTGCACATCGATGGCGATCCGGTACAAACAGAAGAATCGCTTGATTTTACCATGCAGCAGGGCAGTATCAATTTGCTGGTGCCTTAGTGGCTTGCATGTTTTGCATGGCTTTGCGAATGCGTTGTACATGCCCGCTGTGCCGTATGCTCAGTACAATATCCTGCTGCTCACTTCTGGTAAGGTGAAAGCTCAATGACGCTGCACTTTGCTGATTGTTGGGCGTGTATTCAAACAGTACTCTTTCTATTAATCCGGGTTGTTGCTGTTGTAGCAATTCCAGTCGTTTCAGCTGGTCGTACTCCTGAAACCGAAACAAGTTGTTTTGGGTGAGCAAGGCCGGCTTGGTAACGAGGTCAAACATGTTGTTGCTTTCATACGGCATGTCCCAACCACCCTCGGGTTTATCCCGTATTTGCAGTATCAGCACTTTGCTGCAGTTGGCGTGCAGCCACTGCCGGAAAAACTGCATAAATCTGACAGCCGTTTCCAGGCCTGTGTTGTCTCTGAAACCAGCATCCATTACATCAATTACCGGCGAGGTAGGCATCCACACATTTGGCAGCACATAAGGGAATGTGGCGTTCATGCGCAGGGCAGATAAAAACCGCAGGCTATCGGATTGTTGTGCTTTAAAAAAGGAATGGAAGTCGATGCCATCGGGATAGAGCGGTTGCCCCGGCATTTGTGGTTTGGTAAAAAAGCGTACCGGATGATTGCTAAAGTACACCGTGCGGCCATCACGGGTAATCACGGCGTTTAAAACCATATGGGGCAGTTGGCCGCTGGCTTCTGCTGTTTTGTACGCCAGCATGGGTTTGTCGAGCCAGCCCATGGTGTTGCTGTTGAGCTTTTGCTCAAAAGCATACCCACGGTCTTTGATGTAACGCTGCCCGGCATACGAAAAGAATTGTGCAGGCGCCATTAAATCTCGTGTAACGAATGAAGAGAACAACGGATTGAGCAGGTCTTGCCACACAGCCGGCACCAGTTGTGCAGCGGCACTATCGCTGAGTATTTTCTGCTGGCGACGATGGTACAATTCCCGAATCCATGCAGCACCGAGCATGCCACCCGAAGCACCCGTCATGAGAAAAGTTTGGCGCAACAATTGTCCGCGACTGGCACTATCCAACTGCTGCAATACTTGCGAGGTAAAGGTTGCAGCCCGCATGCCGCCCCCACTGCTGGCTATGAGTATCATCACGGGTTTGTCGGTGCCTTGTTGTTGTTTCCAGTTGTTGAGTAGCTGTATGTATTGTAAAGAATCGGCGGAAATGTGTTTGGCATCGCTGGCTTGCATCAATGCCTGCTCGTTGTAAGCGGCATGAGTGGTATCGTTGTAGGCAATGCCATACGCTTTGTTGCGGGGGTCAAATATGTTTTGCTGGTATAGGTAGTTAAATCCAAGAAACAGCAAACCCAACACCGGCAGCGACCAGGTGCCCATGAAATAAGAAAACCCACCTACCAAAGCAATGAGGATGGCAAAGAAAACCATGATGCTACCGGCAGCAGGGAGTTGCAAATAGGCATTGTCTTGCAAAAAACCAGCTACTACCAGCAAGGCAAACACCAGCATGATGGAAAAGATGGCGGCTAAGTGATGCTGACTGAAAATGCGTTCGAGAAAAGCATCGTCGTAGTGCGACACATTGCGTGGCTGCCGCAACCGCAGCGTGGCCGAAAAATACCAGTCTACCCGAATGCGCTGCTTATTGCGTCGCCTAAAATTGTGGAGGCGGTGTTTCTTTACCGCCAGTGTTTCTTTGGCTTGCGGCGTAAGGCGTTTGTAAATGGTTTTATCGGCACCAAAGAAGTACAAAAAACTAATCAGCAACACCAAAATAAGACCGGCTAAAAACCCACCCGACAAGGCCAAAATATTAGCAGTAGTCAACAACTCTTGTGTACGAGTAAACTCAATGGCCTGCACCAAATAGAATACAATAAACAGCAGTGGCAGTATGGCATTGTTGATGCAATACTTCAGAAAAGGCTGTGCGGTGGCCGCTAAAAATTTAAACTCCCGGCTGTGTAAAATAAAGGTGGTAATGTTCCAGCACATCAGAAAAACAGCAAAGCCGCAGCCCACCCAAAAAGTGCCAACGGCATTGACTTTTCCCAAATACTCCGGATACAAAAAGAGCATGTGGGCACCAAACTTATTCATGAAAGAACCACCCACGGTGGCAAACAAAATGTACCAGATCAACAACAGTGCCTGATACTTTTTGAAGTGCAGCAAAAACAACTGTACCGGCAATGAAAACCAGGTACCGAGTGCATAGCGTCTCAGCTTTTTTTTAGCGGTGTGTCTGGTGGGTATGGTTGTAGTTGTCATGTTTGTACTTCCTTACACACAAAGACAACCAGCGTTATGCATGTGCTGCCTTGCGTATGCCGCTGGTAAGGTACAGCATCCGCACCATTGCCAGCAGCAAGAGCATGCCGGTGAGCTGGTGCAGCTGAGCCAACCACTCAAAAGTACCCCAGCTATTGGGCACAATGCCTTTGCTGCTGAGCACGGTAAAAATACCGAGCAGCACCTGCACCAATACAAGTACCATGGGCCACCACGATTGGCGGCGCAGCAATCCATACTGGCGGCTGGCCTTCCAGCCAAACCATACAATCAATATAAACAGTAAGTAAGCCAAACCCCGATGCACAAAGTGCACCATAATTTTATTGTCAATGAAATTGAGCCAGCCATGATCGGCTTTGTACAAGCCCGGCGGTTGTACTAAATACCCATTGATATCGGGCCAGGTGGCAGCAGCCGTAGCCGCTTTGTGCCCGGCCATAAGGGCACCGTAAATCAACTGCAGGGTAAGCACGGCTATAATGTACAATGCAGCTTTTTGTAACGCCCGGCAATTGGTGCGGTGTTTTTCTTCCACACTTAGCTGTAGCGCAAACCAATACACATAGCTCAGCAGGCCCAGTGCAAAAATGAAATGCAATGCCAGCCGGGTGGGCTTTACATACACGGCATCGCCTTCGAGACCACTGGCCACCATAATCCAGCCTACCAACCCCTGCAGCGCACCGAGCACAAACAAAATCACCAATGGGCGAATGATGTTTTTTTCAAATTGCTTTTTTACCAAAAAGTAAACGAAGCCTGCGGCAAACACTACGCCAATGAGGCGGGCCCACAAACGGTGAAACCATTCCCAGAAAAAAATGAATTTGAAATCACTCACATCGAAATCGGTATTGAGCAAGCGAAACTGTGGCGTGGCCTTGTACTTGTCGAACTCCTGCAGCCAGGCAGCTTCGTTGAGTGGCGGCAGGGCGCCGGTTACCACATCCCATTCGGTAATGCTGAGGCCACTACCCGTAAGGCGGGTAATGCCGCCGAGGGCAATTTGAATGATGGTCATGCCGAGGCCTATCATGAGCCAACGGTACACGGCTTTGTTGTTGTTGTGCTGCAACTCTTGCTCTAATACTGACATATACTGAGTAAAACAAATTCGGGCAAAAGTAGTTCTATTAACACAAGGCCATTTTGCAATAATGCGCATGGACAAATGATGATGCCTTTGCACATTGACAACGCATTGCCCATTACTTTTAACCCGTGTTGCTCCCGTATCATCAGCCAGACATTGTGGAAGCCGGCATCGACGAAGCCGGCCGTGGTTGCTATGCCGGGCCTGTGTTTGCGGCCGCAGTTATTTTGCCGCCAGGCTTTGCCCACCCCTTGCTCAACGACAGCAAGAAGCTGAAAGAAAAAGACCGCAACCTGCTGCGCCCCATTATAGAGCAGGAGGCGCTGGCCTGGAGTGTGCAAATGATGGACCAAACCGTGATAGACAACATCAACATTTTGCAGGCCACCTACCGGGCTATGCATGCGGCGGTGGCTGCATTAGCGGTGGCGCCACAACTGCTGTTGGTAGATGGCAATCGTTTTACACCTTACCCCGGTATACCGCACCAATGTTTTGTAAAAGGCGATGGTACTTATGCCAGCATTGCCGCCGCCAGCATACTGGCCAAAACCCACCGCGATGCCTACATGCTGGCCTTGCACCAAGACTTTCCGCAGTACAACTGGGCCAGCAACAAGGGTTATGGCACCGCAGATCATCGGCAGGCCATTGCCAGCCACGGCTTGTGCATCCACCACCGCAAGAGTTTCAATATTGTACCGGTGCAGCTGCCCCTCTTTGGCCGCTAACGAAATCGGGCTGCGTTCTGCGGCTGTTTCCCGCTGGCGACTGCTTATCTTTGCCGCCACCTATGACAGACATTTTAGCACAAATAGCGCAACATCAGGCCGATATAGCCGCTGCCGAAGCGCCCAACGCCGAGGCACTGGAAGCATTCCGTATTCAATACCTCGGTACCAAGGGGTTGGTAAAAACCCTGATGGGCGAAATGAAAAATGTGCCCAACGAGCAGAAGCGGGAGTTTGGCCAAATATTGAATGCCTTTAAACTGGCTGCCGAAGAACGATTCGAAACACTGAAAGCGGCACTGGAAAGCAATACTGAGTTTAGCTTCGATTACGATATCAGTCTGCCCGGCGATCCGCTGCCACTGGGTAGCCGCCACCCCATCAGCATGGTGCGCAACCGCATTGTCGATATTTTCAAGCGGCTCGGTTTTGCCGTAGCTGAAGGCCCTGAAATTGAAGACGACTGGCACAACTTTGGTGCCCTCAACCTGCCCGAAGATCATCCGGCCAGAGACATGCAGGATACGTTCTACATCAGCCAGGACCCAGCGTGGTTGCTGCGTACGCATACCAGCAACGTGCAGATTCGGGAAATGGAAAAGGGCAAGCTGCCCATCCGCCTGATTATGCCTGGCAAAGTATACCGCAACGAAACCATCAGTGCCCGTGCACACTGCTTCTTTCATCAGGTAGAAGGATTGTATGTAGCCGAAAACGTGAGCTTCGCCGACCTGAAACAAACGCTTTACTTCTTTGTGAAAGAGATGTTTGGGCAGGATGTGAAAGTGCGTTTCCGCCCCAGCTATTTTCCCTTTACCGAGCCCAGTGCCGAAATGGACATCAGCTGCCTCATTTGTGGTGGCAAGGGCTGTAACGTGTGTAAGCACACCGGTTGGGTAGAAATTTTGGGTTGCGGTATGGTGCATCCCAATGTGTTGCAAAACTGCGGCATCGATCCTAACAAGTACACCGGCTTTGCCTTTGGTATGGGTATCGAACGCATTACCATGCTCAAGTATCAGGTAAAAGACCTGCGCCTGTTCAGCGAAAACGATGTGCGTTTTTTACGACAGTTTACAGGAGCGTAAATACAAGTTTGACGAGTTTGAAAGTTCCAGTGTTCACGGGTGGTGGGCACTGGAATTTTTTTGTTTTGAACCACCAAGGCGCAAAGGCACACAAGGAGCACAAAGGCGGATAAAACATTGCGATAGTTGGTTGCCTGATCAACAAATTGAACCAAGCATTGCTACCATCGGCTGCCTTTATTAAGTAAAGAATTTGGCTATTTATGGATATGTTTTAGGATAATAGAAGTTTATTTGGCTACTTTTGGATATAAATATGGATAAGTGCTCAATATCAATAGCCTGCATATTACCCCGGAATTACTGGCACTTATAGCTGCAATAGATGAGTTTAAAGGTGCCTGGAAAGCCATAGGCCGACTGGCGCCTGAAAAGCTCCAACGCATGCAAAAGGTGGCTACAATTGAAAGCATTGGCAGTAGTACCCGTATAGAAGGAAGTAAACTGAGTGATGCAGAAGTGGAGCGTTTGTTGCTGAACATACAAATTCAACAGTTTGATAGCAGAGATGAGCAAGAAGTAGCTGGCTATAGCGGTGTGATGCAAACCATTTTTGAACACTATCAACATATGGATTTGTCCGAAAGCCTGATAAAGCACTTGCACCGCGATTTGCTCAGGTATAGCACAAAGGATGAATGGCACCGCGGCAATTACAAACAATTACCCAATCATGTAGAAGCATTTGATGCAACTGGTAAAAGCATAGGTATCGTTTTTGAAACCGCTGGTCCTTTTGATACAGCACCGCGAATGCAACAACTTATACAGTTGAGCAATGAGCTATTGAGTAAACAGTTGCTACATCCTGTTCTGGTCAATGCTATTTTTACAGTAGAGTTTTTGGCTATTCATCCGTTTCAGGATGGCAACGGAAGATTGAGCAGAATACTCACCAACTTGCTGCTGTTACAATCGGGTTATCTGTATACGCCTTACAGCTCACTTGAAGCCGTAATTGAGCAACAAAAGCAAGCATACTATGTAGCACTCCGGCAAACACAAAATAATATCACATCAGCCTCTCCAAATTGGCAACCTTGGATATTGTTTTTTTGCGGGCTTTACGTTTACAGCAGCAAAACTTGTTGAATAAAATTGAACAAGAACAAATGCTAATGGCTAAGCTGCCGGCACTTTCATTGCAAATATTAGAATTGGCAAAAAACCGTGGCAGAATTACCATTGGAGAGATCAACAATTTATTGCCCGAGGCAAACAGATCAACTATTAAAAAACATCTGGCGGCATTGGTTGCCCAACAATACTTACACTCATACGGGGTAGGCAAAGGAACCAGTTATGGATTGGTATAATTTTTAAAGGAAAGAAATGCCCACATCACAGATACAAACGATTTGCATTTGCGGAGCCGGTACCATGGGTAGTGGCATTGCACAGGTAGCAAGCGCAGGCAGGTTTTCGTACCATACAGTACGATGTACAAACCAGCATGCTCGACAAAAGTAAGGCTGCCATTGCGGCAAGTTTGCAACAACTGGTAGTCAAACAGAAGCTCACAACAGAAGCAGCACAAGCAGTACAAGACCGCTTGCTGTTTACCAACAACATCGCCGATTGTAAAGCCGATGTGGTGATTGAAGCCATTGTAGAAAAACGAGCTATTAAACTGGCGCTGTTTCAGCAGCTGGCTACCGTGAACAATTCGCTATGCATTTTTGCCAGCAACACTTCTTCGCTTTCGATATCTGAATTGCAAGAGCAGGTTGTTCATCCCGAACGTTTTGCCGGCATGCATTTTTTCAACCCTGCTACCCACATGAAGTTGGTGGAAGTGGTGAAAGGAAAACAAACCGCACAGCATGTGGTAGATGCGTTGTATACCTTAGCCAAAACCATGGGCAAAGTGCCCGTGCATTGCAATGATGCGCCGGGTTTCATTGTTAATCATATAGCACGGCCTTACTATTTGGAAGCCATGCGGCTTGTAGAGAGCGGCGCCGCCAGCATGGAACAGGTAGATGCAGTGATGGAAGCCACCGGCTTTAAAATGGGCCCTTTCAAACTCATGGATCTCATCGGTCTCGACATCAACTACAGCGTCAGCGAAATAGTGTGGGAAGCTTTGGGTAAACCCGAAAGGTTGACGCCTGCTGCCATGCAAAAAGCAAAAGTGGATGCCGGCGAACTGGGCCGCAAAACGGGCAAGGGATTTTATACTTATTGAAACACGAATGGATTCTAATATTCACGAATGACACGAATTATGGAGTAAGTGTTTCGTTTCTCAAATCACTCAGCATTTGGCCCTTTTTCGAGTAGAACCTTTTACAACTAAATATTCCTAAGATTGAGTTTCAATTATCCAGTCTTACCAACCTCCCAACTTACTAACCTCAAACATCATCTTTCCTTCTTTAATATTGCAGCATGGTTTTAGTTACCGGCGGTACCGGCCTGTTGGGTACACATCTTATTTTGGCGTTGCATCGCAAAGGCATTGCTGTAAAAGCATTGTACAGAAATCAGATACCCGATGTGGTAAAGGACAAAGCCAACTGGATACAGTGCGATATACTGGATGTTATTGGTTTGGAAGAAGCCATGCAAGGGGTAGCGCAGGTGTATCATGTAGCAGGTTTTGTGAGCTTTAAGCCAGAAGACAAAATGCTGCTGCACAAAATGAATGTGGAAGGAACGGCCAACGTGGTAAATGCTTGCCTGGAAGCTGGTGTACATAAATTGGTGCACGTAAGCAGTGTGGCTGCATTGGGCCGCATTCGAAAAGATGCCGTGATTAATGAAAGCATGCACTGGACGGAAGACACCAGCAACAGCGAATACGGCAAAAGCAAATACTTGGGCGAACTGGAAGTGTGGCGGGCCGTGGGTGAAGGGTTGAATGCCGTTGCGGTGAATCCCACTATCATCATTGGCGAACATGGCGATTGGAGCAAAGGCTCGATGCAAATTTTTCAAACCTTGCACAATGGCTTCCCTTATTACAGCATGGGCCAAACAGGTTTCGTAGATGCTGATGATGTGGCTACAGCCATGATACAATTGATGGACAGCGATATCAGCGGACAGCGTTTTATCATCAGCGCAGAAAACCTTTGCTACCGCGATTTCTTTTACATGATTGCCGATGCTTTTGGCAAGCCGCGACCTACACAAATGATTACGCCTTTTAAAGCGGCCATTGCGTGGCGGTTGTACAAAATCAAAGGATGGTTGACGGGAAAAAGTCCGCTGGTAACCAAAGAAACAGCAGCTACCAGTTTGGCAGTCTCCAACTTCGACAACAGCAAACTATTGAAAGCACTACCCGATTTCCGCTACGGAAAAATTGATGCTGCCGTGCAGCGGATATGCAAGCACTTGTCGGGAGGACGATGATTTGCCAATTGGATAGTTAGCTAATGTGCTAATGGCCGTACTTTAATGAGCTAGCTTTTTACACCCGTGAAAATCCGTCTCATCCTTTTTATCCGCGTCCCATTTTTCGCACAGCATTTATTTGCCTTCGGCAAATGAATGTATTCGCACAGAGGACACGGAGAGCACAGAGGAATGGTGATTCATCTGTGAAAATCTTGTATTCATCAATACAATCCGCGTCCTATTGATTTGCCTTCGCGTTGAAAACAATTATTACTTGTTCTTCACCTTCTCCCAAATTTCAGGGATGCGTTTTACCCATACCAGTTCTTTGCGTTTCACTTGTGCTTCTACCACCGGCGTACCCCAATACGTTTTGCCACCTTCAATGGAAGAAGGCACGCCGCTTTGTGCCAACACATTGGCACCATCACCAATGTGCAATGTTTTGCTCACACCAACCTGGCCCCACAAATTCACGCCATTACCAATAGTAGTAGCACCCGCTATGCCCACCTGTGCGGCAATGATGCAGTTCTGTCCAATCACTACATCATGACCAACTTGTACGAGGTTATCAAGTTTGGTACCACGACCAATGCGTGTATCATGTGTCACGCCTTTATCAATACAACAATTGGCACCAATTTCTACATCATCTTCCAGCACAACGCGGCCACAGCTTTTCATTTTTTTATACCACACGACACGGTCACGTTTGCTGTTGTAGTAAAACGCATCAGCACCCAATGTGGTACCAGCATGAACGACTACATTGTCGCCAATCTCGGTGTAATCATAAATGGTTACGTTAGGATGAATAATGCAGTTGCGGCCAATGCGAACATGATGCCCGATAAACACACCCGGCATAATGGTTGTGCCTTTACCAATAACAGCAGTGTTGCTTATCATTTCAGTAGCCGGCACAAATGGGCGGAAGTGTGACACGATGGTTAAGTACGCTTCAAAAGGTTGATCGCATACCAGCAGTGTTTTGCCATACGCATTGTCTACTGCTTTGTTGATGATGATAAATGATGCATCACTTTTCAAACAGGTATCGTAGTACTTTGGATGATCTACAAAACACAAATCGCCAGTTTCCACTTTGTGTATTTCGTTGATGCCTGTAATGCTGGCTTGTGCGTCACCAATCACTTGAGCGTGTATCAAATCGGCAATCCATTGAGTGCTGACAGGTTGAGGAAATTTCATAAACGACTTGTTTGTTTGCAAATGAAGTACAATGGCCGAAACACCTGTGTTGATGCAGCTTTCCGCCGATGACGGTCAAAAGTAAACACTTCCTTTTGTATGCCCGTCATTCAGCCATGCATTACAACAATTGATTCACTTGTTGGTTTCATACATGCACGTTATCTTCACCATTCTTCCCCCTTTTTACATCGTTGTACAGCCTTTTGAAATTCACAGTTACAAACAAAGTGTGAATAACTATGCACTGCCAAATTTTCAGATACGCATACTTAGTATTTAATATTGTGTCGGGAAATACTTATCCCAGTACTTACTAACCCATTGTTGGAAAATCCTCCGATTCTTCGGAGGATTTCTTTTGCATAATACTTCCGTTTTACATCTTCTTTTATCAGCTGCTATTCCACAATGCAATCTTGATTTCAGCTACATTTGAAGCAACAGCATATGCTGTAAAAAGTGTATTCGTAAACTGTTTGCATGAGACCACACAGAATCATATTGGTACGTCATGGTGAATCGGAAGGCAACTTCGATCGCAACACCTATGCACAAAAACAGGATTACAAATTACTGCTGACACCATTGGGTGAACAGCAGGCTGATGAAGCAGGTAAAAAGCTACAAGCATTGATTGGTGATGAACGCATTTTGTTTTACGTATCACCCTTGTGGCGTACCCGCATGACCTTCGAACACATTGCCAAACATTTTGATAAGTCGCAGTATCGGTGGAAAGAAGATCCTCGTTTGCGGGAGCAAGAGTGGGGCCACTTTCGTGATTTGAAAGCCAACATTCAGATAGATGATGAACGCAACAAGTTTGGTACTTTTTACTATCGCATCAAAGACGGTGAAAGTTGTGCCGATGTGTACGACCGGGTCAGCGATTTCATGCACAGCATGTACCGCGATTTTGAAAAACCCAAGTTTCCGCAAAATGCTGTCATCGTTTCGCATGGCATGACGGTGCGTTTGTTTCTGATGCGGTGGTTTCACTGGACGGTGGAAGAATTTGAAACACTCCGCAACCCGAAGAATGCCGAAATCATCATCATGGAGCAAGATGAGCTCACCGGCAAATACAAACTGGTGTCTGAGCTCAAGCGGAAAAATATCCGCCCCGATGACGAGTACAAGTGGCACATCATTGGTCGCTAAGCAGCAATCATTTGTAGCTGCTTTATCGTCACATACTATTCCAACGCATTGTAAAATCGATTTATACTTATGAGAGCTACCAAAACCAACTTGCTGTTAGCAAGTGCCCTGTTGCTGGCTATGCAAGCCGGTGCGCAAAAAGCAAAACCCAATCCGGTGACGGCTATTAAAGAAACCGCCATCAACGATTTGCAATCGGGCTACGACTTGTACAAACAAACCGCGTTGCAAATTTGGAACTATGCAGAGCTGGGTTATAAAGAAACCAACAGTAGCGCATTGTTGCAGCAAGCGATTGAAAGAAAACGGTTTTACAGTTGAAGCAGGTGTGGCTGATATTCCTACAGCATTTGTGGCCACCTATGGCAGCGGACAGCCTGTAATCGGCATCTTGGCAGAGTATGATGCATTGCCCGGATTGGCACAACAAGCAGTGCCGGAAAAACAACCCATTGCCAATCAAAAAGGCGGGCACGGATGCGGGCACCACTTGTTTGGTACTGCCAGTGTAGCGGCGGGTATCGAAATCAAAAAGCTGATTGAAGCGAAAAAGTTTACCGGCACTATTAAAGTGTATGGCTGCCCGGCAGAAGAAGGCGGCAGTGGCAAAGTGTACATGGTTCGTGCCGGCTTGTTCAATGGTGTAGATGCAGTGATTCACTGGCATCCCGATAGCGACAACGGCGTAACCATGACAAGTGCACTGGCCAACAAATCGGCCAAGTTTCGTTTTAAAGGATTGAGTGCACATGCTGCTATGGCTCCTGAGAAAGGACGTTCCTCTTTGGATGCAGTGGAAGCCATGAATTACATGGTCAACATGATGCGGGAACATGTGCCACAGGAAACACGCATTCACTATGTGATTACAGATGGTGGCAAAGCGCCTAACGTAGTGCCCGACTATGCAGAAGTGTATTACTATGTGCGGCATCCCAAACGCAA
This sequence comes from Phnomibacter ginsenosidimutans, assembly GCF_009740285.1. Taxonomy (GTDB): domain Bacteria; phylum Bacteroidota; class Bacteroidia; order Chitinophagales; family Chitinophagaceae; genus Phnomibacter; species Phnomibacter ginsenosidimutans. The sequence continues at coordinate 4,149,692 of NZ_CP046566.1, read as the reverse complement.
AGACGTGGTGGAAATTTTTGACCGTGTAATGAAAGCCGCACAAGCAGCCGCATTGGGTACCGAAACCAACATGGAATATGAAATTATTGGTGGCACGCATGATTTGTTGCTCAACAAAACATTGGCCGTAGCCATGCAGCAAAACCTCGAAAAAGTGGGTGGTGTACACTACTCTCCTGCAGAGGTTGAGTTTGCTAAAAAAATTCAAAGCAGTTTCACTTTTACTGCACCCGATGTACAAAATGCTGCAGCAGTACAACCGTTGAAAGTTGAGATGGATGCTGGTGGTGGTAGCACCGATGTGGGCGATGTAAGCTACGTAGTACCCACGGTGGGATTACGTGCTGCTACCTGGGCACCCGGCACACCGGCGCATAGCTGGCAAGCCGTGGCTTGCGGTGGTACCGAGCTGGGCACCAAAGGCATGATGGTAGCTGCCAAAACCATGGCCCTCACCGCCATTGATTTGTATACCAATCCAACGCTGATTGCAAAAGCACAGGAAGAGTTCAAACAAATGATTGGCGATTACAAATACCAGGCATTGCTCGGCACCCGCAAGCCAGCGTTGAACTACCGCGACTAATTCAGGAACAACAGATAATAAACGGTGCGTTGATGCTATGTCAGCGCACCGTTTTTGTATGGGACACGGATGGCCGGATTATCAACGGATTTCCACGGATTATTATTAATAAATCCTCTGAGGGCTCTGTGCCCTCTGTGCGAAACTAATATCGCTTAATATTGTAGACTGTGAATACCCCCCTGTTATACGTTACCAACGCTGCACAATTACAACAAGCACTGCAAGACTTACACGCTGCAACTGTAGTGGCTTTCGATCTGGAGTTCGACCGCGACCGCTACACGTACGGTTTCGATTTGTGCCTCATTCAAATGGCTACACCCGAAGCTTGTTTTGTCATCGATCCATTGGCCGGCCTCGATTTGAAACCGTTGTATCAGTTTTTTGAAACACCGGGTATTCGCAAGCTGGTGCATTGCCCCGGCGAAGATTTACGCTTGTTGCATTCGTTGGCCTGTTATCCAACCGATTTGGTGGATACAGAACTGTATGCCAAGTTGCTCAACTACGAGCAAACATCGCTGAGCAACTTGTTGCAATTGAAATGCGATGTGCAACTCAACAAAAAATTGCAAACCAGCAACTGGGGCAAGCGGCCACTCAGCGATGGCCAGTTGCACTATGCTGCTGCCGATGTGATTTACCTGTTTGAGCTGGAAAATATTTTGCAACAAGAAGCAACAGAAAAAGGGTTGATGCCTTTTGTGGCCGAAGAGTTTGCCCAACTGAATACAGTACGCTACACCTTGGAAGCACGGCAAAATTTTCTCAAGAAAAATGACCTGCAATTCATGAGTCCGTACGACCAGTATGTGCTCAATGAGTTGTTGCGTTTCAGAGATGATTTAGCCCGCCAAAAAAACAAACCGGCGCATCAAATCATTCCGGAAGAACTGGTGCGGCAAATTGCTTACCGCAAAATGGAGCCCGCCGATATTCTGTCGCAGCATGGGGTACATCCCATTCTCAAAAGCGACAGAGGGGTGTACATGCTGGAGCAGCAATGGAAAAAAATCAATGCAGCTGCACATGCACAGCAATTGCCCCGCCGCAGAAATGGCCAACCGCTATCGGAAGAAGACCGACTGCGTTTCGAACAAAAAAAGCTGGCACAGGAAAATGCGAAGGCTCACATTTTTCAACCCATACAGCAAGCCATTGCTGCTAAGTATGGTGAGCATGCCCAAAAGTTTTTGATGAGTAGCAGTTTGGTTAATGATTGGCTGAAAGGCGACCAACGCATAAATCAGCTAAAGCTCAACTACCGCAAGCAACTCATTCAGGATGTGGCGCAGGAAATTGGGGTGGATATTACTGCTTGGATGTAATGCTGTTATAATAACGCTTTTACATAGGGGATAAAAATCATCAGGCCAATTACCACACTGATAACCGATGCCCACAGCACGGCACCGGCAGCTACATCTTTTACCAGGCCAATTTGCGGATGATGATCGGGGTGTACCCTGTCGGCGAGTTTTTCAACAGCCGTATTTACCATTTCAAGAGCCAAAACCAAACCAATGCACAGCAAGAGCAGCATCCATTCTGTAGTGCTGATGGAAAAGTAAAAACCTGTAGCGACTACAATGATGGCTACAATCAATTGTATTTGGCCATGTGTTTCTTTGGCAAAAAATGCTGTCCATCCTTGCAAAGCATATTGTACCCGGTTGATGAATCTTTTCATGGCATCATTTGAATGGTAAATGTATGATTGTACCTGATGCAAAAATGAAGTGCTGCCGCAGCAAGCCACGACAGCACTCTATATCCAATTGCAAAGCAGTTATGCTTCTTCTTCAGGCGCTACAACAGCGGCAGGCTGTTGGTACCAGTTTATTTTTCTACTGAAATACATAGCCAGTGCTACCAGCAAGAACAAGCCTATGCTACCAGCCAGCAGCGAGGTGTCTTCCAGTTGTATGAGCACATAAATGAAGGCGTACAAACCAAACAGGAAACCACCAATGAGCAGAGCGTTGCTCCATTTTACAAACAGCTGCTTGGCATAAAGCGTAATGAGTGATACGGTGGCAAATGTGGCCATGCCATACGCAATGTTGAACGTGAGCAATTCACCAATGGACAAAAGCAACGTGTAGAAAACTATCAACGCAATGCCTACCAACACATACTGCACAGGGTGAACCCTGTAGCCCAGCATAATTTCGAGCAAGAAGAAAAAGCCAAACATGAGGCCGATAAACAGGATGGCATACTTCACACTCCGCATGGTTTTGGCATAGTTGTCGGCGGGTTGTATCAGGCTTACACCAAATGCATATTCTGCGGCTTTGTAGCTGCGGTTTTTCCAAATTTGTGGAAAGTCGCGGTTGAAATGCAGCACCTGCCATTTGGCATCAAAGCCTTTCATATCGGGGTTGTGCTGGGGCAAAAACTTACCAATGTAGCTCGGCGATTCCCACTCAGAACGCAGCTGCATGCTGCTGGTTTTGCCCAAGGGCAATACTTGCAGCGACTCACTCCCCCGCACCGATAACGGGATGGTGAAATCCAACCGGCCATCGGCCAGCACTTTCGATAAATCAACGGGCACACTTACCCCTCTTTCAGCCAATCCGTTTTCAGGAATGCCGGCATCAAACGTAAGCGGCATTTGTGCAGCAGTCGATTGCATTTGTGCTTCAATGCCACGGCTATCGGTAAGGCCCATGCACAGGCTGGCTTTGCTCCACAAGATGGTTTCGTTTTCACCCGCAGTAATGTTTTTCAAATCGAAATGACCATCCAATTTGATGCTGCTTTTGTACAACGCCACTTTATAAATACTGCGCTGTTTGATTTGTGGCTGCACCGTGCCATTTACCATCAATTGCTCGGGTAGTACAATAAGTTGTTCGGTTACAACGGCGGGCTTTTTATCGGCATCAATAAATGTGCGTTCATACGGTACAATCAAAAACGGCCCCGACAAAGTTTGGGCACTGGCCCATTTGCTGCTGACTTCTGCTATTACTTCCTGCTGTCGTTCTTTTCGTTCTTCTACCAGATTGAGTACAAAAACAGAAGGAATGAGCATCACCAAAATGAGGAATCCGGTGATGATGCCTTTGATAAGAAACCGATCGCCAAATGAGGCTTTTGCTGTGATTTGCATACAAGTTGATTTTATAGTGATAGTGATGAATGATGCGAAAAAGGAGGCGTGGCCAATACTTCCATTAAAGCCTGGCGCCGTACCAATACTACCAGTACAGCGGCCAACATACCGGCAATGGGAAAGAGCACAAATTCGAAGTAGTTATCCCATACATCGCGGCCAACGCTAAACTGCCAGGCAGCGCCCCAGGTGCACAAAAACACAATGCCTGCCGTGCTCAGCAGTAGCAGGTAGAATTTTAATTCAGTCGTTACATGCAGCATGCTAAGTAACCAGAGCGTCAGCACAAACAACAGCAATGCCGGTAAACTCCAAATGATGGCAAAGCCCATGGAAATGATGTACATGAGTGGAAAGAACAATGACGGCAACGTAATGAGGGCATACGTAAGCAGGCTACGCAGCCAGGTGCCAATGGATTTGAGGAGGATTTCTTTATTCATAAAAAGTGCTTTGCATTTCAAAGTATTTGGGTAAAAAAATTTAGCCTTGGGTGCCCTTGATCATGGCTTCCAACGCATCAAGGTGCTGGCGGAAGGCTTTTTCGCCAGCCTTGGTTACACTATAAGTGGTATTGGTTTTGCGGCCAATAAACCCTTTCTGCACTTTCACAAAGCCATTATCCTCCAAGCCCTTCAGATGGCTGGCCAGGTTGCCGTCGGTTACCTGCAGCAGTTCTTTCAGGTCGTTGTAGCTGATGGATTCATTTACCATCAGGGCACTCATAATGCCCAGCCGGATGCGGCTGTCAAACACCTTGTTGAGGTTTGCTATGTTAATGGGTAGTGCCAATGAGTTAGTTTGTTTGTTCGCTTCTTTCGTGAGTGTACCACATTACCAATCCGTAAATGATGTGGAGAATGCCAAATCCAAAGGCCCAAAAATACAAACCGAAACCAGTCATAAATAGGTTGACGATACCCGTGAGTAACTGTCCGTATCCGAGCCAGCGAATTTCGCCAAATGTATAGCGGCTGGCACTTACAAGACCAAGTCCGTAAAAAAGCAAGCAGCCCGGCGCAATCATGCCAAAGGCGCCGGCTTGCATCAATTGCAGCATGTAAATGCCACCCACACCTAAGGGCAGGCCCAGTGCAAATGCCATACGCTTACTGCTGTTGCCCCATACAGGCGTTTGTGTTTTGCGGCTCCGCATCCAGGTAAATAAAAATGCCAGCGCAATGGCTGCACCCAACGTAAGCAGCGCAATTAGAATGAGTTCTTTAGAACCCATGTAAGCTGAAACCGAAATGCCGTTGATATCTGCCGTGGCATCGTAGTGTTTGCGCAAACTGCTGTGGTTGTTGCTGCCTTGCTCAATAACGCCATGGGCAAACCACGCACCTACCAATGCACAACAACCCGCTGCCACACCACTCCAGCCGCTCAGGCTGATAAAGCGGCTGCTGCGGTCCATCATGCTGCGGATGTCTTTGAGTGTATCCAGTGATTGTTGGTCTTGACTCATAAAAGCACTTTGAGATTCAAAGTAAATGAATTTACAAGCAGGTTCCAAAAAATATTTGAATGAAAGAAGATGAGTTGATTGGGTTAATTGGTTGAGTAGGTTAAATAGGTTGAGTAGTGAGGGATAAGCATACACTGAAAAAAACTGCCGGTTTACAATGAAAGTCATCATTGTAGACCGGCAGTTATCATTGGCTAATTAGCACATTAGCTAATCAGCTAATCAATAAACGGTGCACCAAAGTATGGTTGCAAAGCTTTGGGCAAATGAATGCCGCTATCACTTTGGTTGTTTTCGAGCAGGGCGGCCATAATGCGGGGCAGTGCCATGCTGCTACCATTGAGGGTATGGGCAATTTGTGTTTTGCCATTGTCACCCTTAAAGCGGCACTTCATGCGGTTGGCCTGAAAGGTTTCAAAATTGCTCACAGAGCTCACTTCCAGCCAGCGTTGCTGGGCGGCACTCCACACTTCAAAATCGTAGGTGATGGCGCTGGCAAAACCCATATCGCCGCCGCAGAGGCGCAATATGCGGTATGGCAGCTCGAGGCTTTGCACCAGCTTTTCTACATGGGCTACCATTTCATCGAGCACGGTATGGCTTTGGTCGGGGTGTACAATCTGAATGATTTCTACTTTCTCAAACTGGTGTACCCGGTTGAGGCCACGTACCTGGGCACCAAAGCTGCCGGCTTCGCGGCGGAAGCACTGGCTGTAAGCCGTCATTTTGATGGGGAAGTCGGTTTCTTTCAGCACCACATCACGGTAAATATTGGTCACCGGTACTTCGGCGGTCGGAATCATGTACAGGTCGTCGGCCGGCATATAGTACATCTGGCCTTCTTTATCGGGCAGCTGGCCGGTGCCATAGGCGCTGGCGGCATTCACCATGTACGGCGGAATGTATTCCACGTAACCCGCAGCGGTATTGAAGTCGAGAAAATAGCTGGTGAGGGCCCGCTGCAGTTTGGCACCTTTTCCCTTGAACAGCGGGAAACCACTGCCGGTGATTTTGGCACCGGTTTCAAAATCGATGAGGTCAAATTTTTTGATGAGGTCCCAGTGCGGCACTGCATCGGCGGGGAGGTTGGGTTTGGTACCGCCTTCCCGCACTACTTCGTTTTCTTCGGGGGTTTTGCCCGCTGGTACGAGGGCTGCCGGCAAGTTGGGTAGTTGTATTGCAATGTCTTGCTGCTGCTGCTCCACGGCAGTCAGCTCATCTTTCAGCAGTTTTTCGCGGTCTTTCAGTACGGCTACTTCCGCTTTTTTGGCTTCGGCAGCTTCTTTGTTGCCTTCTTTCATGAGGCCACCAATGGCTTTGGCGGCGAGGTTGCTTTGGTTGAGTACATTATCCAAATCCTGCTGCAGGGTACGGCGCTGGCTGTCGAGGCTGGCAATCTGATCTACCAGTTCCAGTTGCTTAAACTGTTTGTGTGCCAGGCGTTCTTTTACGAAGTCAGGATTTTCGCGGATGAGTTTTATGTCGAGCATAGTGGTTCGTCTATTTTACGGGGGCACAAAGATAACCAAGCGGGGAAAAGGGGGCACGGATAATTGGGTGCGAATAATGGGACGCAGATTTGCAGGATAGGAAGGGGTGTTCGCAGTTTTGTTTTTTTGAACCACCAAGTCACAAAGACACAAAGGGACACAAAGAATAACAGCCGACTACTGTTATTTTCTTCCCAACAACCATCATCTGCCAATTTTAAACCTCTCCCGGCCTCTCCACAGGAGAGGGGACGTAGAATGGGTTGTCGTCTCCGGACTAACATCAAACATCTACTTTCTTTCCACCAACGATAAACCTCTTGCATAGCCTCCCTTTAGGGAGGTTTGGAGGGTTCTTACATACATTTGCCCCCATGAACCTACACGACGACCTGCAGCAGCGCTGGTGGAATTTGGAAGCCCAATTGGTGGAGCGGTTTGGCAAAAAGCCCGACCTCGATGCTGTTTTATACCTCATTGGTTTGCAGGAAATGCAACTCTTCGACAACAACATTTCGAAAGAAACCAAGCAAGACCTGATGCATGTGGCGGTGTGCACCATTTTATCGCCCAGCGGTTATTATGTATTGGAAGGGAAAGACGAAGACGGCTGGCCGCATTTCAAACAGCTGAAAGCCCTGCCCGATATGGGCCTGCGGGAGCAGGAAGATTTTCTGAAAGACCATGTACTGCTCTATTTTGAGCAGGAGAAGTTTGCAGAGTGATGCAGCCTTTTGCTTGCTGAAACAACGGCAAGCTTTATCTTCCCTTCATCTCAATCTATCCATCCCATGCGTATCGTTTCCTTGTTTGTACTGCTGCTGTTGCTGGCGGCCTGTGGTGCCCCCAAGCAGTTTCGCAAGCTCAACAGCGAAGAAAAATCGGCTGTAAAACATTACCGCCAACTCATTCCTGCCAAAGACAACCATTACTATGTGCTCATCATGACCACACAGGGCAATATGGTGGTAAAACTGTTCGACGAAACACCCCTGCACCGCGACAATTTCATGAGCAAAGTGCAGGCGGGTTTTTACGATAGCCTGCTGTTTCACCGCGTCATCAACAATTTTATGATACAAGGCGGCGACCCCACCAGCAAGCGGGCAACTGCCGAAACACCGGTGGGCAGCGGTAGTGCACCGGGTCAGGAACGTATACCGGCCGAACTGAAAACCGATATCGGCATTTACCACAAGCGGGGTGCATTGGCCGCCGCCAGAGACAACAACCCCGAAAAAGCCAGCAGCAATTGCCAGTTTTACATTGTGCAGCGGCCGGTATGGCGCCAGAGCCAGCTCGACAGCACCATTGTGCAGCGCAAACTCACCCTCAATGCCGACCAGCAAAAACTCTACACCACCGTAGGCGGCACACCCCACCTCGATGGCAACTATACCGTGTTTGGCGAATTGGTGATTGGCTTCGATGTGCTCGACAAAATAGCCACTACCAAAACCCGCCCCGGCGACCGCCCCGAAGCCGATGTACGGATGCGGATGTTTGTGCTCCGCAACCGGAAGTAGGGATTTGAAAAGAGTTTGCAATAAGTAGTTGGCAGTTGGCTCCCGATAGCTATCGGGATTGCAGTGGGCAGTTTGCAAGATGAATTCGTGAAAATCCGATCAATCTAATTCATCCGCGTCCCAGAAACCGCGTCCTATCAACAAGGTTTTCAACGCTTGGCTATCGAAAGCCATTTTCCCATTAGGTTTGCACTTTCCAAATTGCATTGCAAACTGTTTTAAAATTTACGTCATGAATTTTCCAGCTGAACTGCGTTACACCAAAGACCACGAATGGATTAGCCTCGAAGGCAATGTTGCTACTGTTGGCATTACCGATTTTGCACAACGTGAGCTCGGCGATATTGTGTACGTAGACATTGACAGTGTAGGCAAAAGCCTGGAAGCGGAAGCGGTGTTTGGTACCGTAGAAGCCGTGAAAACCGTGAGTGATTTGTTTTTGCCCGTGGCTGGTAAAATTCTGGAAGTAAACCCTGTACTCAACGATCAGCCGGAGCTGGTAAATACAGACCCATACGGACAAGGCTGGATGGTAAAGCTGGAAGTAGCCAACGTAGCCGATGTGGCAGCCCTGATGTCTGCCGAAGACTACAGTGCTTCTGTGAGCTAATGTATTTTTTAGCCGGACTGAGCCATTTGCACAGCAGCAACGTATCTGCTTTGCACTGGCAAAGCAATGACCCCCATTTGCGGGATCACCCTAAAGAGTTGCTACCCATTTGAAACAAGCCGAACAGTATACTGAAGCACAATTGGTAAGCCTGCTGCAAGCCAGGAAACAGGAGGCATTTGCCTACCTGTACGACCACTATAGCGGTGCCCTCAATGCCATCATTTACGCAGTGGTGGGCGATGCTACCGTGGCGGAAGATGTACTGCAGGAGGTATTCATCCGCATATTCAGGAAAATAGAATTGTACGATACCAACAAAAGCCGTTTGTACACCTGGATGGCCCAGATTGCCCGCAATGCCGCCATTGACTGGATGCGCAAAACAGGAAATCAACCATCGGTAGTGAACCAAACGGCGCCGGAAGACGTACCTAATCAGGCAAGTACCAGTTTTAACCCCGATACCACCGATGTACGGCAGTGGATAGCCCAGCTACCCAAGCCCGAACAACAGGTGGTAATACTTGCCTACCTGGAAGGACACACGCAGGAAGAGATCAGCCAACTGCTGCAAACGCCCTTGGGCACCATCAAAAGCCGGGTGCGTAGCGGGTTGGTAAAATTGAGGACCATGATGCAAGTAAACCGATGAACGCCAACGAATACATCAACAGTGGGGCTATAGAAGCCTACATACACGGGCTGGCCGATGAGGCCGATATTGCCCTGCAACTGGAAATGGAAGGCCGTTATCCGGAAGTGCAGGCTGCCCGTATGGCACTGGAAGAGCAAATGGAACAACAGGCCCTGCAAATGCCGCTGGCCAACCCTGCTGCTACCCGTGAACGCATCCTCAATGCCCTCAAAGAAGAAAAGGCGCACCCTACCAAAGTGGTGGCGATGCCTACCGATTTAAAAGCAGCCCCCAAGCCCATCCGTTGGTTTCGCACGGCACTGGCTGCTTCTGTACTGTTGCTCATGGGCAGCGTATTGCTCAATTTTTATTTTTATAGTCAATACACCGATTTCTCTAACCGGTACGAAGAGCTCTCTGCCCGCCAAAATGTACTGGCCAACAAGGCCAATGCGCTGGAAGCCAGTATGCACATGATTAAAAGCCCCAAAGTACAACCTGTGGTAATGCAGGGTGTGACTGGCAATGCCGGCATGATGGCCACGGTGTATTACGACAAAAGCACCACCGATGTGTACCTGATGGTGAACAACCTGCCCATGCCACAAAAAGGCAAGCAATACCAGCTTTGGGCTCAGGTAGATGGCCAAATGGTGGATGCCGGACTGCTTACCTGGACCGATGAGGCTGCCCTGGTAAAAATGAGTCGCATAGCCAATGCACAGGCTTTTGCCATTAGCCTTGAACCGGAAGGCGGTAGCAAAGTGCCTACGCTTACCGAAGTAAAAGTGTTGGGCAAAGCTTAAAGCCACTTATTTTCACCAGCTCCTATTGGTGAAACATGAAACGCTGGCTGTACAAAATTCTCCGTACTTATTTTCCTGCAGGTTTGTGGCTCAGTGCCGCTACCTATCTTTTTTGATGCCCACCGATGGCCTCGAAACAACTCCATTAATCGACATTCCGTATGCCGATAAATGGGTGCACATGGCGTTGTTTTTTGTGCTCTTGCAATTGTGGCTGCTGCCTACCTATTTGCGTAGCAACGCTTTTGAAAAGAAGACAGGTTGGATGGCACTATTGCTGGCTGTGTTGTATGGAATTACAATTGAAATAGTGCAAGGAAATTTCACGGCCAACCGCAGTGCCGACCCTTGGGATGTACTGGCAGATACAGCAGGTGCCATATTGGGATTACTGCTCTTGCCTTGGGTGGTACGTCGTTTTATTCTTCCTCAAAGCCAAGGCTCTTCAGCTCCCGAAAATGGCCGTTGAGTTTGATTTTACTTTTCAGCAATTCCATTTCTTTCACTACCGGCAATACTTTTTGCATGTGGCGCCGCAGGTATTCTATCCGTTGGTCTTCCCGCAGCAGTTGCAGTAAGTCGTAGGCTTCTTCCATACTCAAACCTGTCATGCTGGCTACATCGTAACTGCATAGTTCGTTGTCGGGCTTGGGAAAAGCTTTGGGCGATTGCAGCATCAGCAACAACTCTTGTATTTGCCTGAGTACTGGTTGCAACGCAGGCATATTGACGACGATTTCATTTTGCGGATAAGTAACAATGGCGCCGCTGTACAATTTGTCGGGTAGGTCTTTTACCAACTCCAGCACCCGAAACACTTCTGTGGCCCGGGTGGCAATATCCATGCGGCCATCTTCATACAATTTTTTTACCTCGGCTACCTGCATCAGGGTGCCGTATTCCATCAGCTTGTTGTTGATGACCGCAATAATACCAAAGGGTTTACCCTGCGCTACACAATCTCCTATGAGCTGTTTGTAGCGGGGTTCAAAAATGTGGAGGTTGAGCTTTTCTCCAGGAAAAGGCACCAACTCCAATGGAAACAGCGGAATAAAATTCGTCATGGTTTGATAAAAGTAGCAAGCTTACCAACGCAGCAATGCACTGGCCCAGGTAAAGCCGCTTCCAAATGCTGCCAGGCATACCAGATCACCATTTTTTACCCGGCCTTCTTGCCAGGCTTCGCACAAAGCAATGGGCACACTGGCGGCCGTTGTGTTGCCGTATTGCTGTATGTTGTTGTACACCTGATCGTCTCGCAGCTTGAGGCGCTGCTGTACAAACTGGCTGATGCGCAGGTTGGCCTGATGCGGTATCAGCAGTTGCAAATCCTGCGGCGTCAATCCATTTGCGTTAAGCGATTCCATAATCACTTCCGGAAACTTCACTACCGCTGTTTTAAACACAGCCGGGCCATCCATGTTGGGATAGAATTGTTCTTTATCGAGCATGGGTTGTGTTACAAACATTTGGCCCATGGCGGCATCACCAAAATCGGCCAACTCGGGTTTCCATTTGTTGGCATGGGTACCGGGGTTGTACATGGCCAGTATTTCTGCTTCGTTGCCATCGCTGTGCAAGTGTGTGCTCAGGATGCCGCGGTTGGGTTCTTCATTTGCTTGCAATACCACTGCTCCGGCACCGTCACCAAAAATCACACTCACATTACGGCCACGGGTGCTAAAGTCGAGTCCGAAAGAATGTTTTTCGGCTCCTACCACCAATATGTTTTTGTACATACCGGTTTTAATAAACTGATCGGCTACGCTAATGGCATATACAAAACCACTGCATTGGTTGCGTACATCCAGGGCTCCAATTTGGCGCATGCCCATGGCCCGCTGCAGCAGCACCCCACAGCCCGGAAAATAGTAGTCGGGGCTTAGCGTGGCAAACACAATAAAATCAATATCCTGTGGGGTAAGGCCTGCTCTTTCTATGGCTTGTTGGGCCGCTGCCACACCCATGGTAGTGGTGGTTTCTTCGGTACGGTGGGCATAGCGCCGTTGTTGTATTCCGGTGCGTTCCTGAATCCACTCATCGGTGGTATCCATGTACTGCATTAAATCGTGGTTGGTTACAACCTGCTGTGGTACATACATACCAATACCAGCGATGACAGAAGTAGGCATAGCAATCAAATGTTTAGCAGGGCAATGTACAGATTCTGACAGAAAGGCTTTGTAGTTGGAGTGCAAAAAAACCGGTCCTGGAAAGGACCGGTGATCTAAACTAACAACATGTATTGCAAAAACTATTTCATCCAACCCAGTTTTACTTCGGTGATGCGGCCATTGTCAAAAGCCTGATAGGTTTTTGTTTGGCCATCTTTCACGGCATTGAAGTAATATGCGGTTTCAGAAGCATGTTCTACATAATACATCTCACTCAATAAGACGCTACCCAGCTTTGCATCAATCGCTAAGCGTAATTTTATTGGTAACTGATGTTTTTGCAGGCTTACAGTAGTGGCAACCAGATCGCCGGCATTGTCGAAAAATGCAGACACTTCCTGATCGTCGAGCATGAAGCTGGCCTTGGTTAAGTTTTCTTTCAGAGGCGACCAGTTGACTTCTTTTACATTACCAAACTCTCTGGCAAATGACTGGCGCACCTGGTGCGGAGCAACGTGGCTTGAAGTAGTGAAAGCCTGTGCAGACAAAGCGAATACGCCAACTACGGCGATACAAAACAAACGTTTCATGTGTTACGGTTTTTGGTGTGAGAAATTGTTTGTACAGCAAAGATGTACTACTACCAAAAACTACACAAGCATGCAGGTAAGAGCGGTTGTAATAGCAGGAAGAATGCGCCGTTGCTCATGCGAAGTGATGAGTGGCAGCCTCGTATGTAAAAAAAACGCCGCATGAAAAAATGTTACATCATGCGGCAATTATTTTTTTATGTATAACTGTTCGTTATTCTTCTTTGCTTCCCTTTTCACCTACAAACCAATCTTCTTTATCTCTAAACAACACGTTGAATGTAGTTAGTGAACCATAGATGCGGGTGATGTATTGCTGCAGGTTGATTTTGTCTTCATCAGTCAATACTTTGTGGCTGTTGATGTTTTGCTCCAGTACCCGTAGCCTGTCTCGCAGCATTACTATTTTATGAAAAAACATTTCTACCGGTACTTCTTTTGGCTTGAGTGATTTGTCGGCAGGCTGCAACAGCATCATCCCGTTTTTCCATCGGTCGCCGAGGGCAACGGGCTCTCCAATGCCATTCCAATAGCGCAGTATTTGCAACAAACTTTTTTCTACTTCGCTGCTGGTTTCGCCCACCGGCTTTACCTGCTCCGGAATGATTTCATCCAGCGCATCATCATTTTTGTCAATTTCTTTAATGCCATGATGAATGAAAGAAATAAGGTAGCTCGACAATCGTACATCTACAATAACGCCGGGGCCCAATTGTGTGTGTTGCAATCTTGAGCCAATGCCTGGTTCCATAGCCATGATGTTTGGTTTGTAAAGGCAATAATAATTTATTGATGACAAAAGCTTGCTACAGTGGCCGCTTCATTTATTTTTAGTGTCTTCATGAAGCCATCGTTTTTTACCCATACAAAATTTGCACTGCTGTTGCTGTGCTTACTCAGCCTGCAGCAGCAAGCCTTTTGCTGGGGCTTTTTCGGCCACCGCAAAATCAATTTTCAAGCGGTGTTTTCATTGCCGCCTGAAATGATTGGCTTTTACAAAACGCATATCGATTTTATTACCGAGCATGCTGTGGACCCCGATAAACGACGCTATGCCATACCCGAAGAAGCGCCGCGGCATTACATCGATATCGATCATTATGGTGAGTATCCCTACAAAGAATTGCCCCGTAAGTGGACAGATGCGGTAGCCAAGTTTTCGGAAGACACATTGCTCACCTATGGCATAGTGCCGTGGTGGGTGCAAACCATGAAGCTGCGCCTGACCGATGCCTTCAAAGAAAAAAATCAGGTGAAAATTTTAAAGCTGAGTGCAGAGATTGCGCATTACATCAGCGATGCCCATGTGCCGCTACACGCCTGCCACAACCACAACGGGCAGTATAGCAACCAATACGGCATTCATGGTTTTTGGGAAAGCCGGGTGCCTGAGTTGTTTGCTGAAGCACAGTACGATTTCTTCATTGGCAAAGCCATGTACATTCAAAACCCCGGGCAATTTATTTGGGACCGGGTGCTGGAAAGTGGTGCTGCGGCTGACACCGTTTTGAAAATGGAAGCCCTACTCACCCGCAACATGAAGCCCGATGAAAAATATGCGTTTGAAGAACGGTCGGGCAAAATCATCCGCCAATATTCCACTGCTTTTTCAGCAGCCTATCAGCAGGCGTTGGATGGCATGATTGAACGGCGGATGCGGCAGTCCATTTTGGCTACAGCCAGCTTTTGGTACACGGCTTGGGTAGATGCCGGCCAGCCCGATTTGAAAAGCCTGACCAACAAAAACTTTACCCCCGAAGACCTGAAAGAATTTGAAGCCCTGAACACGGGCTGGCAAACCGGCAAAGCACTCGGCAAGATTTGCGATTAACAAATCCTTCCTACCCCTTCCCCTCGGGTTGATGTATGTTTGTAGTCCCAATCAACCAAACAATACTGTGGTACATAATTTCAACTCTGGCCCCAGCATACTGCCCAAAGTAGTGTATGAGCAGGCCGCTCAGGCCATTGCCGATTTTAACGGCACCGGATTATCCATTTTAGAACTGGGCCACCGCACATCGCATTTTCAGGCGGTGATGGACGAAGCCGTAGCACTGGTAAAAGAACTGATGCAACTCGATGCCGATAAGGAAGTCTTGTTTTTGCATGGTGGTGCATCCACGCAGTTTTTTCAGGTACCTTTTAACCTGCTGCCGCAGGGCAAAAAAGCGGCGTACCTCGATTGTGGTATGTGGGGTACCAAGGCCATTAAAGACGCCAAACTGTACGGCGACGTGCAGGTGCTGGGCTCTTCCAAAGACAAGAACTATACCTATATCCCTAAAAATTATACGGTGGATGCTGATGCGGTGTACTGCCACATCACCAGCAACAACACGGTAGAAGGTACGCAGCAGCATGAGTGGCCCGATACACAGGTGCCGCTCATTAGCGATATGAGCAGTGATATCCTCAGCCGCCAGCTCGACTTTAACCGCTTTGGTCTCATTTATGCCGGGGCGCAAAAAAACATTGGCGCTGCCGGGGTAAACCTGGTAGTGGTAGATAAAAACATGCTGGGCCACAACGACCGCAGCATTCCGCCTATGCTCGACTACCGCCAGCACATTGCCAATGGCAGCATGCTCAATACGCCACCCGTATTTGCCGTGTATGTATGCATGCTCACCCTGCGCTGGCTCAAAGCAATGGGTGGTATTGCCGCCATTGAACCCATCAATCAGGCCAAGGCCGATTTGCTGTACCAGGCCCTCGACCGCCTGCCGGTATTTACCCCCACCGTGGCTAAGGAAGACCGCAGCCTCATGAATGCCGTGTGGATTATGGAAGATGCTACACTGGAAGCCCTGTTTTTGGAACAGTGCAAAAAGAAGGCATGATTGGGATTAAAGGGCACCGCAGTGTGGGTGGTTTTAGAGCATCTATGTACAATGCCATGCCGCTGAGCAGTGTACAGGCATTGGTGCAGCTGATGGAACATTTTGCCCAAACCCATGGGTGACCATTTTCCCTGCCGGGTATCAACCTTAGCAATAGGGTGCGATATGCTATATTGCACCCCCGATTTTTAGTATCAGATCAACAGGAGTAGTAAGTCAAAACAACATGGCACACATTCAGCCCTTCAAAGCACTAAGACCCGACCCTCAGTTTGCCGCAGGCGTAGCCAGCCGTCCGTACGACGTGATGAGCCGCTCAGAGGCCAAAGACGAAGCCCGGGGCAACCCCAACAGCTTTTTGCACATTACCCGCAGCGAAATTGATTTGCCCGACACGGTAAGTGCCTACGATGAACAGGTATACCAAACCGCCAAGAGCAACCTCAAGGCTTTTTTGAGCCGTAATGTGCTGTTTAAAGAAGCCAAGCCCTGCTATTATTTGTACCGCCTCACCATGAATGGCCGCAGCCAGAGCGGTTTGGTGTGTGTGTCTTCGGTGGAAGATTACAACAAAGACATCATCAAGAAACACGAGTTTACCCGTCCGGAAAAAGAGAACGACCGCATTCAGCACATTGTGAATACGGGGGCTCAAACCGGCAATGTGTTTTTGGCCTACCGCAATGTGGCCGCCATTGATGAGTTCATTGCCAACTGGCAAACCCAACGTGGCGCCGTGTACGATTTTACTGCCGAAGACGGAGTGAAGCACGAAATATGGGTGATCAACAACGACAAGGCGATTGAAACCATCACCCAGCTATTTGAAACTGAAGTGCCTTGCACGTATATAGCCGATGGCCACCACCGGGCAGCCAGTGCGGCTAAAAGCCAGGCACTGTTTACCAGCGAAAGAGCCAAGGCCAAAGCCGATTGGTTCCTTACCACTTTGTTTCCCGCCGATCAGTTGTACATCATGGATTACAACCGGGTGGTGACCGATTTGAACGGCCTGAGCAAAGAAGCTTTTCTAGAAAAAACAGCCACGCATTTTACAGTAGAAGCCATTGGCCGGAAGCCATTGCGACCAGCCGGCTTGCATGAGTTTGGCATGTACCTCGACAAAACCTGGTATCGCCTTACCGCCAAAGAAGGTACCTATAGCAACGACCCGATTGGTGTGTTGGATGTAACCATTTTGCAAGACAACCTGCTGGCACCCGTGCTGGGTATTGTGGACCAGCGGACAGATAAGCGCATCGATTTTGTAGGCGGCATTCGTGGGTTGGAAGCCTTGCAGGAACGAGTAGACAGCGGTGAAATGGCCGTGGCTTTCAGCCTGTATCCTGTTACCATCCATCAGCTGTTTGATATTGCCGACAGCGGCAATGTAATGCCACCCAAGAGTACCTGGTTTGAGCCCAAGCTCCGCGATGGTTTGCTTACACATTTGGTAGGCCAGCTGTAATCAGCAACACATACTACAACGCATAAAAAAGCGGCACTCATCCCTATGAGTGCCGCTTTGCTTTTGGAAAAGATTATCTGAAAATAAACTGCGGAATTTTTCGGATGGGCTTGAGGTAGCGGGTAAAAATCATCGGCTTCAAATCATTCATTACCCAAGCCTGATGGTCTTCTTTATTGGCCCGCAGCCTGTTTTTGAAGGAGGCATTGCTGTAGCCGCCCAACCGCATTTTTACCAGTACTTCCGGTATATAGCAGGCATCATGTTCGTGCTTGAGCAAAATGCGGAGCATGAGTTCGTAATCGGCGGCACTGTTGAGTTCGGTATTGAAAAAGCCCACTTCTTCGTACACTTCTTTTTTAGCAAAAAGGCGGGGTGCGGGGGCATCCAGCCATAGTAGAGGTTTTTGCGGCGGAAGCGGCCCGATTTCCATGTACGAACAATGCGTTCGGGATTGAACTGCTGCACATATTGCAAATCGCCATAGGCCACATTGCAATGCGAATTTTGCAGGCAGTTTACCACACTC
Source organism: Phnomibacter ginsenosidimutans (assembly GCF_009740285.1). GTDB lineage: Bacteria > Bacteroidota > Bacteroidia > Chitinophagales > Chitinophagaceae > Phnomibacter > Phnomibacter ginsenosidimutans. Next base: position 4,131,898 of record NZ_CP046566.1, on the reverse strand, counting down.
GAAATAACGGTGGGGCTGATGTACCAGTCGTCGGAGTTGAGAAAGCATATGACATCGCCGGTGCAGAGCTGCAGCCCTTTGTTCATGGCATGAAAAATGCCGCCATCCTTTTCAGAAATGGCCACTGCCACATGCCCAAACTTGCTCACCACGTTCATGGTTTCATCTTTTGAGCCACCATCAATAATGAGGTGTTCAATATTGGGATAGTCTTGTGTAGCTACACTCATGAGGGTATCCTTAATGGTGTGCCCACTGTTGTACGATGTGGTAATTACAGATACTTTCATATCACGCTGGCCTTAACGGCGAATTAGGTACTGTTCCAATACCAACATATCCATGTTGGTTCGCTCAAAACACTCCAGGGCTTCCTCCGGGGTATTTACAATTGGTTCGTTTTCGTTGAAGGAAGTGTTGAGCAAAACAGGAACGCCTGTTAGTTGCCTGAAAGTATCAATCAGGTCGTAATAAGGCGCATTATATTTTCTACATACTGTTTGTAACCTGCCACTTCCATCTACGTGTGTTACGGCGGGAATCTGGTTTTGCATCTCCGGCTTAATGGGAAACACCTTTTCCATAAAAGGGGTGTCTTCGCAAAATTCGAAATACTGACTGGCATATTCTTCCAGCACAGAAGGGGCGAAAGGCCGGAAGCTTTCTCTCCTTTTTATTTTGTGGTTGAGCAGTTCTTTGGCATCGGCTCTTCTGGGGTCTGCTAAAATTGAGCGGTTGCCCAAGGCCCGGGGGCCAAATTCGCTGGCACCCTGAAACCATCCCACCACGGCACCGGAGGCTATTGCACTGGCTACAGTGCGATACAACTCCTGTTTGTCTTGTATAAATGTATGTTGCACCATTCTTTTTTCCAAGAAGTTTTTAATAGCCTCGTTGCTATAGCTACTACCGGTATAGGCATGAAACTGTCCGGCGGTGCGGGGCAGCTGCAGTAGTTGGTGGCTTACATACATGGCGGCCCCCATCGACAGGCCGGCATCGTGGCCGGCAGAGGGCACGTATACTTTGGTAAAAGGCGTGTTGCGGGTGATTTTTCCGTTGGCAACCGAGTTTTGCGCTACTCCACCCGCCAGGCAAAGGCTGCTGAGGCCGGTTTTGCGGTGCAGGTGCCGTAGCATGTGAAAAAGGGTTTCTTCCAGCATTTTCTGTACTGACGCAGCCATGTTTTTGTGCTCTTGCCTCAGCGGTTCACTGGCTTTTCTTACGGGGCCAAACTTGTCGGCCAGGGCGGTGCTGTATAGCTCTGGTACCACTGGCCGGTGTTGTTCGTCGTAGCTGACATACCCTTTTTCGGGCCGCCGAAACCACTGTTCGTTGAGGCTAAAAGTGCCATCATCGTGCCAGTTGACTACGGCTTTCAGGTCATCAAAGTATTCGGGTTGGCCATAAGGTGCCAGGCCCATCACTTTGTACTCATCGCCATAGTGCGGAAAGCCCAGCAGCTGGGTAAATGCGGTATAGAAAATGCCCATCGAATGCGGAAAGTCGATGGAGTGTAATACTTCAATGTCCTGCCCGTTGCCCACGCCCATCATGGTGGTGCTAAAATCGCCGGAGCCATCTACACTCAGCAGGGCTGCTTTTGGAAGCCCCGAAGCATAAAAGGCGCTGGCCAGGTGGCTGCGGTGGTGTTCTATCTGGTAAATTTTGTGCCCCACTTTGCCATGCCCCATGGCGGTGGCCATTTGGTTGAGGCTGGCTTCGGTGCTGGCCATGGCATCGGCATTGTTGAGGCGGCCTCTTACCGCAAAGCTCACGGCTTCGGGGTGTGCCATCATAAACCGGGCTTTTTTCAGCCACTTGGCCCGAGGGTCGCGGCTGATGGCGATGGCTGACAACTGGTCGAAGCCAATGCCCGCTTCGCTCAGGCAAAACCGAATGGCTTCTGTAGGAAAGCCTGCCCAGTGTTTGATGCGGCGAATGCGTTCTTCTTCAATAGCGGCTATCAGCTCCCCGTTTTTTAGTACGGCGGCGGAGGCGTCGGCATGGTGGGCATTGATGCCCAGCACATACACATCAGCGCTACCGGCCGCCGGAGCCGTGTTTTTGCCTGTGGCCAGTATTTTTTCATACATGCCAATGTATTGGGCCAGTATGCGGTCGTCGGTAAACTGGGCATTTACAAGGTCGATGGCTGCGCTGCCCATTTGTGCCCACAGCGGTTGCTGCTCCCATGCCCGGTGCAGTGCCTGGCTAATGCTTTGGGGGTTGGCTTCGCATATCCAACCCAGCCCATATTCGGCTACATAGTGGCTGATGCCTACGCCGGTACTTACAATGGTGGGTTTGCCATTGGCCCAGGCTTCGGCTACTACGTTGGCAAAATTTTCGTTGAAGGAGGGCAGTACAAACACCTGAAACTGCCGAAAGAAAGCCGGCTTTTCTTCGTCGCTTACCCAGCCCACAAACCGTACTTTTTCGGCTATGCCCAGGTCGGCAATCAATTGTTGCAGGCGTTGCTCGTACAGGGTGTCGTCGCCACGGCCGCCAATCACCAGTTCGGTAATATGAGGTGTAATGGCTACGGCTCGCAATAGTTCTTCAATGCCTTTTTTGTGGTGTAGCCTCGACAAAAAGCCGATGGAAAAACCAGCTGCAGCGGGTTGGTAGTTGGCTACCGCTTTCAGGTTGAGCAGGTTGGGCATGATGTGGATGTCTCTTTCTGCCCGTTTGCTGCGGATGGCCATATCGGCCGCTTCGGCCTGGCTGGTGGCGTGTAAGCCTGCCTTACGGAGCAGTTTTACCCCCAACCATTTTTGAAAATTGCGTTTCACAAAGGTTTTGCGGTGGGTGAAACTATAATCACTCATCATGCCTCTGGGCGACACCACAAATGGCACCTGCTGCCGGTTGAGTATTTGAATGGAGCGAAAAATGAGCACATTCCACCAGGTGTGCAGGTGTACCACATCAAAGCGGGTGCAGGTTTGGTCTAAAGCCTGCCACAACTGACGTGATACCTGGCAGGGCTTGCCGGCATCACCTTTGAAATACGTCACCGTAACGCCATTGATGGTTTGCTGTTGCGGGTATTGTTCGTTGGATTGATACCCTACGGTGTACACCGACACTTTGTTGCCTGCTTTCACCAGTGATTCGCACAAGCCGGAAGCAGAAAATACAGGGCCACCAAAAGCCACGTCGGGTAAATAGTATGGAATGATATGCAGGTAATGCATGCTCAACGGGGGGTATAAACGGCGGTGAATGTTAAGGCCACGAAGTACGTCTTTTCAACGATACTCAGGTCGGTTGGTGAACATTCTGTTGCAGTAATTGTGCCTGATTTTGTTTGAATTGTGCAAATGAGAAATGCTTTTGTACCAGCAAACGCCGTGTAGCATAATCATCGGTAGTAAGGGGCGGGTTGGCCAGTACCGCTGCCATGGCGTCGGCGATAGCCGCTTCATCCTGCGGATTGACCAACTTGCCCAACTCGCCGTGCAACAAGGCTTCCGGAGAACCATCGGCATTGCCGGCGATTATTTGGGTACCGCACCAGGCTGCTTCTACAAACACAATGCCGAACCCTTCTTTGCGGCTGGGCATTACAAATGCGGCTGCATGCTGGTAATAGGCAGGTAGGTCTTCGTCGGGTATAAAGCCGGTGAGGGTAACGTGGTTGGTTACACCCAATGCTTGTATAAGCTGGCGGATGCGTTGCAGTTCTTTATCACTTCCCGAGCCGCCCAATACATAGTGGATGTGGGGAAATTGCTGCAACAACCGGGGCAGCGCAGCAATTACTTTATCGTAGCCTTTGTAGGCTTCGGTATCGGCCAGGCGGGCAATGGTGAGCAGGTAACCCGGCGGAAACGGGGCCGGCAGGGAACCAAATTCGAGTTGTGCTGTGGCTTCTTCAAAAAAGGATCGAGGGTGTTGTGAAACAACTGCACCACTGGTAGTTTGGGCCCGTTGATGTGCTGCAACTGCCGGCGGCTAAAATTGCTGACCGTCCAGATGGCATTGCAACTGTACAATGCTAATTTTTGCAGCCGCGATGGGGCTTTCCATACTTCAATACCATGGGTAAGCATGATGCGCTGCGCCTTGCTGAACCTGCTGGTAAGGGCAAAACAAATGCTGAGGTTGATGTGCCCCAATATGTGCGTATCGAAGTGGCGGTGCTGCCGGAGGAAAAACCAAACGAACTTCCATTTATGCTGCCGGAAACCCATAAACGCCTGCGCCGGAAAATAACGGGCATCGGGTTGTGCATCGTACAGCGAGGTATGCGCCACCTGCCAGTTGTGTTGCAGGGCATTGTGCTGCAGGGCAAGGGCATAGGCCCGGTTGAATTTTTCAATGCCCCCCATGGCAGAAAATGTACGCAGGCTGGCAAACAACATGCGCCGTTTGGGTTTGCCTATCTGAATGGGCATGCCGGTGCTGAGCAGGTAGGCCCAGTAACGGCTCCACTGCATGTGTCCGTTTTCGAATTGCTTTTCAAAATGCGGCAGCTCGGGATGTACGGCACCCCGAACACTCAGCGGCTGCATCCATTTCCCAAACGGAAAAGCGAAGCCCATTTTTTTGCGGTTCCAAATGGCTTCGGGCAGGTCGTTGGCAAAGGTTTGTATCAGCCATTGCTTGGGTTGCCCGGTGTTGAACCGGGTACGGTTGTCTGTTTGCTCACACACTTGCAACACCCGCTTATCGAGAAATGGAATGCGGACTTCTACACTGTGCCACATGCTCATGACATCAGTATCGCGGAGCAGTTGGTTTTGCAGGTAAAAATGTTGCTCCATGCTGCTCACCTGTGCGGGGTTGTTGTGGCGTAACATGGTAGCAGGTGCTTGCAATTGCAACACGTCGTTTACCTGCTGCAGGCTACTGCCGGTGAGCATGCTTATCTGGCTGCTGTTGAAGTATCCCCGGTGAAAGAGGTATTGCGCCGCATCGGATGTATGGCGTAAATACGAGAAGCGTTTGATCCAGTCTTTGGCCGACCAGTTGCCGAGCCCTAAGAGTGGGCCCAGTGTTTGCAAGGGTTTTACCCAACGTTGCCTTTTAAAAGAGGGATAACCGCCAAATAGTTCATCGCCGCCAATGCCGCTGAGCACGGCTTTCAACCCAATCTGCCGGGCATATTTGCAAATGAAATAGGCATTGATACCATCGTTGCTGGGTTGGTCGAGGGCCATCAAAATATCGGGAAGCTGCTCTTGAAACTGGGCTTCGCCAATGGTAAATGCATGGTGTGTGGTACCGCATTGGCGGGCTATGATTTGCTGGTATTCTTTTTCTGAGTATTTCGCGTCTTCAAAATCGAGACTCAGCGTAACAATGGGCTGGGTATGGTGCCTTGCGGCCATGGTGGTAATGATGGAGCTATCGATGCCGCCACTCAAAAACACCCCAATGGGAGCATCGGCTATCATGTGGTCTTTTACGGCGGCTTCTACACTTTGGTGCAAGGCATCATTGGCAGCAGCTCCGTGCAGCAATGCAGGTCCGTTATACGGCTGGTACCAGGCCTGTGTAAGCTGCTGAAAACTATCCAGCTGTATGTGCATGTAATGGCCCTTGGGCAGGCTGTACACGTCTTTGAGAGTGGTGTGGGGCTCGGGCATGTGGCCATAGGCCAAAAAGCGGATGCGCCAGTGTTCGTCTTCGGGCCAGCCGGGCCTTACCTGATGAAAGCTGCGTACTTCTGAGCCGAAATAACACTGCCGTTGTTGGGCGTTGACATAATAATAAAGGGGCTTCATGCCGGCGTGGTCTCTGGCCAACGTGAGGGTGTTGGCCGTTTGGTCGTACACGGCAAGGGCAAACATGCCATTGAAGCGCTGGAAGCAATCGAGCCCCCATTGCACATAAGCTTTGAGGGCCACTTCGGTATCGGTACCCGAATGAAAAAGGTGGCCGGCTTGCTGTAGTTCCCGACGGATGTCGGCAAAGTTGTACAGCTCACCATTGAAAGCAATGTGGTAGCGGCCATCGGCGGTTTGCATGGGCTGGTGACCCTGCAGGCTAAGGTCGAGCAGCGATAGCCGGCGAACACCAAAACTGAGGGGCACAGCAGGGGCATGGAAAATACCCGCATCATCGGGGCCGCCATGCAACATGCTATCCCGCATGGCGGTGATGCGGTGGCAATTTTCTGGTTGTGTAAAATCAATGATTCCGGCAATGCGGCACATGGGTCAAATTCGGTGCTATGTTAGTCAATCACGCTGCGGTGAAGGTGCGACATTTTGCCCCACGCCCCAATGGATAGTTAATGACGGCGTGTTGAAATACTGGTGTTGCAGTCAATTGATTTATCTTGCCCGCAGGTCAAAAATCCCTGGTTTGAAAAAGATACTGGTTACAGGCTCATCCGGATTGATAGGTTCGGAAGTATGCGAATGGTTTGGCAAGAAAGGTTGGGCAGTACATGGTATTGACAACAATCAGCGGGCAGTGTTTTTTGGCACGGCAGGCGATACCCGCTGGAACCAGCAACGCTTGCAGCAAACGCTGCCGGGCTTTACCCATCACGAGATTGACATCCGCCACCGCGATGCCCTTGGTGCGCTGGTGGCTTCTATACAGCCCGATGCCATTGTGCATGCTGCGGCACAGCCCAGCCACGACAAAGCGGCACAAATTCCTTTCGACGATTTTGATACCAATGCCGTAGGGACGCTCAACCTGTTGGAAGCGGCCCGCCGCCATGTGCCCGAGGCGCCTTTCGTACACATGAGCACCAACAAAGTGTATGGCGACCGGCCCAATGATATTGCACTGGTAGAAACCGACACCCGTTGGGATTATGCCGATGCAGCTTTTGCTCATGGCATTCCGGAAAGTTTGTCGATCGACCAATGCAAACACTCTTTGTTTGGCGCTGGCAAAGTAGCTGCCGATGTGCTGGTGCAAGAGTATGGCCGCTATTTTGGTATGCCTACGGTGTGCCTGCGGGGTGGCTGCCTCACGGGGCCCAACCACAGCGGGGTGGAGCTGCATGGCTTCCTCAGTTTTTTGGTGCGGTGCAATGTGGAAGGCCGCGAATACCAGATTAACGGGTATAAGGGGAAGCAGGTACGGGATAATATTCACAGCGCCGATGTGGCAGCTTTTATAGAAGCATTTATTGCTGCCCCCCGCAGCGGTGAAGTATACAACCTGGGTGGTGGCAAGGCCAATACCTGCAGCATTCTGGAAGCTTTTGATTTGGTGGCGAATATTACGGGTAAGCCCATGCGCTACCGCTACCTGGAGCAGCACCGCGAAGGGGATCATATTTGCTATTACAGCGACCTGCGGAAAATCCGCAGCCATTATCCCGGATGGGATATTACGATTTCATTGGAAGAATGTTTCCGGCAGATAGTGGAAAGAATGATGCACTAAATTGGTTCGTGAGGGCACGAACCATGGCGGCAGAATGCTAAGATGCGAAGGCATTGCATTTTTTTTACCTCATAGAGGCAGCATGGCGTTTTTTGCTCGGGCTCGGTGTGTGTTTAAGCCGCCTGCTTCAATGATAGTAAATGGCGCATACTGCTAGCCTTGTACTTTTTGCCTTGATGCAAAAAAGTACCAAAAAAGATCAAGGCAAAACAATTGCTCCGCTGTTTTGCCGGGCCTACGCCTCCCTCTGTGTAGCTGCTTTATCATTTGCCAGCTGATGGGATACAGCATTTCTGGAGGGCTGCATAGATGCAAATAGGTTGCAGGGAGTCTTCTGCCGGTTTGTTGCATGTCGTTTTTTTGATGAGCTGTTTAAAAGGGCGATGGAATTGGTTTGTGAGGGCAGGAGCCAAGGGATTAGATGATAGATGACTGATGCTGGATGTTAGTAGTTGGCGGGATATTGGTTCCTGGAGGCAGGAACCAAGGCAGCAGGAATGGTGCTGGCGAATGTGGATAAGTGCTACTCCCCATGCATTATGTAGGGCGTATGTAGGGAGTATCCAGGGGGAAGGCAGGGGGTTGGTGGTTATAGTTGGTGGTTGGTGGTGTGTAGTTGATGGTTGTGGGAAGAAAGGGAATGGGATAACAGGCGTTTGGAGGAAAATTGGTGCGTAAGGGAAGGAACCAAGGGGATGAAGGTTTGTGGTTGGTGGTTTGTAGTTGATGGTTGCTGCATGGGAAATTTTTTTTGTGAGGGCACGAACCAAGGCGGCGGAAAGGAAAAAGTGATTGTTTGGCTGCCCGCTTCACTGGTATTGAATGGCGCATACTGCTTGCCTTGTACTTTTTTGCCTTGATGCAAAAAAGTACCAAAAAAGATCAAGCCTACCCCGAATGCCTCCGGCCGGGTAGGCGTGCCTGCGTCTCCCTCTGTGTGGCGGTATTATTGAATGTTGGCTGGTGGGATACCTTATTTGCTGGCGGGTTGCATAAATTCGAGGTGGTTGCGGGGAGTCTTCTGCCGGAATGCGGCATGGCTTTTTTTTGATGAGCCGTTAGAAGGGCGATGGAATTGGTTCGTGAGGGCAGGAACCAAGGCAGAGATTTAGATGATAGATGACTGAAGTTGGATGTTAGTAGCTGGCGGGAAATTGATTCGTGGAGGTCAGGAACTAAGGCGGCGGGTTTTTGGGCGGCCTACTTCAATTATTGTAAATGGCGTATACGCTTGCCTTGTACTTTTTTGCCTTGATGCAAAAAAGTACCAAAAAAGATCAAGCCTACCCCGAATGCCTCCGGCCGGGTAGGCGTGCCTGCGCCTCCCTCTGTGTGGCGGTATTATTGAATGTTGGCTGGTGGGATACCTTATTTGCTGGCTGGTTGGATAAATTCGAGGTGGTTGCGGGGAGTCTTCTGCCGGGATGCGGCATGGCTTTTTTTTGATGAGCCGTTAGAAGGGCGAATACATTGGTTTGTGAGGGTAGGAACCAAGGCGGCGGATTATTGAATAAGGGAATCGGCATTTTCATTGCAATGCAGCTGAGCGATACGGGTAGCTGCGAGGAGAATGCGGTAAAAGAGGATATTGTCGTGTTGTTGAAGCCGTGGCTGGTGCAGGGCGCTATCGAGGATATTGAGCAAGGTGCTGTGTACGTATGGTTGTGGCCATTGCCTTGCAAACTGTTGCAGGAGCTGTAAGGGTTGTTGTTTTTCGGAATGGTTGAGCCGCATAGATTGTTGTGCGGTTTTGTGCCACTGGCGTGCTTGAAGTGGCATAGCCGCCAAGAGCTGTTTTTGCCGGCGATTGGTTTGTTGCTGCAACAGCCGAATGGCTTCGAGCAGTTGTTGCAGGTCTTCGCAAAAGTCGGCCAGCTGCCGTTTGCTGTCATAAGTGTCAACTGTTGCCGCTTCGTCTATGAGGGCAGTAATCATCCATTGTTGCAGGATGCTGCGGGCTTCTGCAGCGGTGTAGGCATGGCAAATGGCAGCCATGGCCAGTGCCGGAAATTGTTCTGGTGCATCGAGGTGTTGGAGTGACATGGTGTAATAGATGATGGTGGAATGTGAAGAGAGGGAGGACAATTTAAGCTGACTGATGGTGCGGATGTGTAGTATTCGGGAGATGTGTTTGTAAGGCGATTGAAAAGGCAGTGGGTAGTTGGTGAAGCAGGCCATGTAGTTGCAGCCAGAGGTTGCGGCATTGCTGTTCGGTGATGTTGAAGTTGTTTTTGTAACGGGCGTGGATATAAGCTTTTTGCAGCAACTGAAATTGTTGGACATCTGCGGCTGTATACCGGGGAAACATGTTGGATAGCCCGGGCATGAGGTGTCGGGCCAGGGTGATGAGTTTGTGCAGACTATGTGTTTTGATGCGTTGTTGTAAGAAGGGCGTTATGAGGGCATTGAGGCCAGCTTCGAGGCATTGATGCAGCATAAAGGCTGCCAGTGCCCATTCTTGTTGTTCAATTTGCGCAGTGGCTGCAGTAAGAAAGCCTGTTGATTTGCTCAGGAAGTTGTCAAATTGTTGTTGCATGAGGTTGTGGTTGGGCGGCACGGGATTGGGCTGGTATGGCAGACGATTGCCGGTATTGTTGTAGCAAAGCTTGTGGATAGCGCAGCAGTGATGCAGGTACCAGTTGCCTTTTTGGAGCCATTGGGCTACCTGTGCTGTTTGCATAACGGTTGCGGCTACGGGTGATAGCTCTTCGCTTCTGTTTTGGATGAGGCTTTCCAGTTCATGTGCGGGACGTTGTTGTGTTGGGGTGGTGAGTACTAACAGGTCATATTCGTAGCCCAAGGCTTCGGGTTGCAGGGGAAATTTTCCGAGTAAAAAAATATAATCTACCGGCATAGAGGCCACAATCATGTGGATGAGTGCCTGTAGGTCATCATCCTGCCGGGCGTAATTGTGCAGGGAGGCTGCAGGAAGGTCAGTGTGAGTTGTTTCGGTTTGCGTTACAGTGCAGCCCTTGCTTTGTTGCTGTGTTTGCTGCCAGAGCAGCCATCCTGCTTCGCAAAGGCCCCGAAGCAATTCATGGTCGGCGGCCATTTCTGCTGCTGCTTCGCTGTTGAGTAAGCTGTTGCTGCTGAGGCCATATGCGAGCCAGTTGCTGAGCAATTCTTTCCATTTTTCCAGCGGCCGGGTTTGGAAAAGGCGGTGGAAGAACCGCATTGGTTCCCGGGTTTCGTCCTTGCTCAGGAAAACGATTTTACCGTCGAATTGCTTACAGATAGTTTCTGCATTAGCCAGCCAGTGCTCAGCATCATGGTTGTGTGTGGCAGGCGGTATTTGCTGGCCAAACTGTTGCCAGTACTGATGGGCAATGTGCAACAATTGTTGGAGGTGATTGTGGAGGTAGAGCAGGTGTGATGGGTTGTATTGCCATGGCTTGTGGCTGTTGTCGATAGCAGCCCGGAACCAATGCCAAAGCCCTATTTGCATTGATTCAATACTGTTCCATTCGTAGAAGAGGTTGTAGAATGCTGGTTGCTGTGTTTTCAGCCAATAGAGAACATTGGATTCTTGGGAGTTGTTTTGTGGTGCTGCTGTTGGAACGGCTTGTGTAGTTTGTGGCGAAGGGGTGTTTATTGATTTTGGGTAGGTCATGGTGTGGTATTTAGCGGTAAAGCAACAGTGTGCCTGTGCGGTACCGAACCAATATGCCTTGTATGATACAAGAAAGCGTATGTATTTTACCAGCCGAAACCAACAGTCTTGGTGTGGAGAATAGTGCTTTGGGATAGTGCCGCTGCTGATTATATTTGAGGTATGGAAAAGACCATACACCAAGGCCGCAATGTGAAGCGTTTCCGAGAGATGCTGGGTATTAAACAGGATGTATTGGCCAGTTCACTCGGGCTGAGCCAGCAGGCAGTTTCTTCGTTGGAACAACGGGAACAGATTGATGAAAAGATACTGGTGGATGTTGCTGCTTTTTTGAAAGTGCCGGTGGAAGCGATTAAAAGTTTTGACGAAGAAAAAGCGGTGAATATTATTTCGAACACGTTCAATCAGGGCTCCTTTTTAAATACTGGTAATACACCAACGTTTAATGTTAACCCTATTGAGCAGTTGATTCAATTGCACGAAGAGAAGATTGCGTTGTATGAACGCATGTTGCAGGAGAAGGAATCGATGATGCAGCGATTGGAGGGGTTGTTGAAAGCCAAGTGAGTTTATGGATGACGCCGAGTTTTGGCTGTGTCCGTTTATGTGAATTTAATTGCTTTACGACACACAAGAAATCCTGCCATATGGCAGGATTTCTTGTGTGGGGATGCTTCGTTGGTGTGATTAGGAAATAGGTTCGTGAGGATTGGAACCAAGGCGGCGGTTATAGTTGGTGGTTGGTGGTGTGTAGTTGATGGTTGGGGGAAGAAAGGGAATAGGATGACAGGCGTTTGGAGGATATTGGTTCGTGAGGGCACGAACCAAGGCGGCGGCGTTGTACTTTTTTGCCTTGATGTATGGTGGGTTGCGGGCATTGCTTTGTATTGCTTTTCACTTGTAGTAAATGGCGCATACTGCTTGCCTTGTACTTTTTGCCTTGATGCAAAAAAGTACCAAAAAATCCCGATAGCTATCGGGACAAGGCCAACCCGATCCCTCCGGGCCCCCGATAGCTATCGGGATGGCCAGGCCTACGCCTCCCTCTGTGTAGCTGCTTTATCATTTGCCAGCTGATGGGATACAGCATTTCCGGAGGGCTGCATAGATGCAAATAGGTTGCAGGGAGTCTTCTGCCGGATTGCCGCATTTCGTTTTCATACGCAGAGAAACTACTGGTTTTGAAAGATCTATGATTGTGATAGATAGAAAATGTAAGTACTGATTAACTACTATAAATAAGTTGGGAAATGAAGGCCAGTGAAGAGGGGCCTTCGAGAAAAGCTGTAGAAAGGCTACGAGCTATTGGCTGTCTGCCGCCAGCTGGCGCAGGGTGGCTTCGATGACGGCGAAACTGTATTGGTTGATGCGCCGGAGCGATTGTACCTGCATGGCGGCACGGGTACCGGCATCGGTATGGAGGAATGCTTGCATGCATTGCTGCAAGGCATCAACATCAGCACAAGTATATTGCCAACCGTTTTGGCCGGACAGCAGCAGGTCGGGGGCACAGCCCACCCGATGACTGAGGATGAGGGGCAAGCCGAAGTTCATGGCTTCGTTGACACTGAGACCCCAGGTTTCGCCGTAGTCGCTGCTCATGATAAATGCATCTGCAGCGGCGTAGTATTGGGCTACGTCCTGTTGATTGATGAAGCCCGTGAGTGTAACCAAGTGGGCGATGTTTTCGGCCTGAATGAATGCTTCCATTTGTGGGCGTAAGGCGCCTTCGCCCATCATCAGTAAATGTGACAGCGGCTGCCGCAGCTGTGCAAAAGCACGGAGCACATCCATCGGTCTTTTTTATCGATGTATTTACCCGAGCACAAAAAAATACTGGCGTCGGCGGGCAATCGGAGTTGCTCACGTACTACAGATTGCTGCAGCTGCTGTGCCGCCTGTTGAAACCGTTGATTGTCGACGGCATAGGGCGTACAATGGAGTTGCTGCTGCGGTATGCCCAGCCGGGTATAGAACTGTTTGCTTTGCTGGCCGATGTAGAGGAAATAATCAACATGGCGCAGCAGGTAACGTAAGGTGTATTTGCGCAGCAGTTGTTGCCAGCGGGGGCGGGCCATTTCCATGGCGGCATTGGTTTCTCCCCTGAAAGCCAGCTGATGGCCATATCGTTTGGCCTGTTGCAAGAGCTGTACATAAGTGCGGTAGTTCCAGCCATGCACCACTACGATGCTTGGGGGTTCTTGCTGCAGGGCTTGCAGCATGGCGGGGTTGTGAAAGGCGGAAAAGCCTTTGTCGGCCTGCTGTGCAGCGCTGGCTTTATTGGGAAACATGCGATAAGCGTATCCTTCGAGTAGCGGAATGTCCCATTGCACTGCCTGCCCGAATTCGGCATCGTAGCCATCGGGGCGGCTGCCATCGGCGCAGTACCACACCTGCAAGGCCATGCCCCTGCTGCTCAGGTATTGGTAGAGCGGCGCAAAGTATTGGATGGGATGGGTATGGATGAAAATGAACGGTAGCATGTTTATGAAGACTGCAGCAGTTGGTGAATGATCTGTGCCCAGCGATCGCCATAGGCCTCCCAGCTGTAGGGCAATACCTGCCGGCGAGCCGCTTCGCCCATGGGGCGGATTCTGTCGGGCTGCTCCAGAAAATGAAGCATGGCCTGGGTGAGGGCGGCATCATCGCCGGGCGTGAGCACAAATCCGTGCTGGTAATTTTCTATCACTTCGGGCCCCACGGTATGCGTGGTGGTAATGACAGGCAGTCCACAGGCCATGGCTTCGATGATGGTTTGCGCAAAGCCTTCAAAAAAACTGGGGAACACAAATACATCGGCCTGCTGTAAAAAAGCGAGCCGGTCAGCGGGATGAATGGGGCCTTTGAGTACCACGCCCTTGGGCAGGGGGAGTTGTGCCGGCCATTGCCCATAGCCGGCCAGCTGCAGTTCTGCCTGCGGGTATTGGGCATGAATGGCGGGCCATATTTTCAGCAACCAGGGGATGCCTTTGCGGGCATTGATGCTGCCGAGAAAGGCAAAAATGAGTTTCTGTTTTTCAGCTACCGGTTGATCCCATTTGCTCTGGAAGTAAGTGAGATGTACGCCGTATGGATTGATGCTGATTTTATCGGCAGGAATGCCTTGGGCGATGTAGCTGTTTTTGGTAAAAGACGTAGCCGCTACAATGTGGGTGGCCTGTTGCATTTCGGCTTGTTCGAGTTGCAGGAGGGCTTCGCTTTTAGGGGTGAGTTGCTGCTGCCATTGCGGGTATTGCTCCCGCAGTTGGGCATAGATGGATTCTTTGAGGCGGGGATGGGCGATGCTGGCATCAAGCACAAAGGTTTTTTGCCACTGCGCTGCCCGTTGTGCCAATATCCAGGAGCTGGTATCAAAGCCAATAATGCAGTTGGCTGTTTGCAGCAGGTCATCGGGCAGTTGCTGTTGAAAGCGTTGGTTGCGTTGGTGGAGGATGCTTTCTGCATCGCCGCCTTTGCGCATTTGGCGCAGGCTTTGGTATTCGGTGCGCCACTGGCGGTGTAGCAAGGCATCAGGTACGGTGGGCAGTACGCGGGTTTGTAGGGCTTTGGGCAGCCAACCATATTCCCTGCCAAATGCAATGCCGGTGGCAAAGCGGTAGAGGAGGCCATGGCGGTGCAGTTGAACGGCCAGTGCGTGGCTGTATTGTGTACCCGGATGGGTGAGTAAAACGGCAGGTGTTGTCACGAGATCAGGAGGTTGTGCCTATGGCGATGGGTGCGGGTTGGGCATCAGCAGCTGTTGTTTCAGCTGCTTCTTGCCGTGCTATCTGGTATTGCTCCCATTGGTGTTTGCGTTCTATTTTTTGCCGCCAAATGATATTGTCGACGAGGATAATGCCGAGCAATAAAAAAGCAGCATTGTGCGGGTTGTAGACAATGGGCTGTCCAAAAGCGACGACGAACCAGACCGCCCAGCGCATAAAACCGCCAAAGGATAGATTGATAGCCATTATGAGGCCTAATATTAACTTAAAAAAAATGACTAACCAGCCTCCTTCCAACAGCACTCTGCTGAATTCTGTTTCTACATAGCCAAACTCTTGTACGTATCTGCTAGTTCCAAAGAGTTGTGTGGCTCCCTGGTAAGTTCCTCCAAGACCAACACCAGTAATCGGGTATTTAAATCGCCCATTGGTCAAATACCAATAGTCTGTTAAGAGTCGGGCAGTTTGTTCGCCAGAGCGTTGGTTGGCTTCTACTCTCCCCATAAAATTGTTGTATGCCAATTCTGCCTGCTCGAAAATGGGGATTTTCTTGTATAACAAAATAACTGCCAGAAAAATCATGGATGGAATGACCAACCTTCCTAGCAAGGAGAATATTTTTCCTGCCGGATATTCAGTAAACAAAATGCCCCCAACAAACAAAAAGTAAATCACCAAGCCACTTCTGGAACCAGTCATGAAAGTAGCAATGAGGCCGGCCGGTATGGCGGTAAAAATCATCCACTGGGGCAGGCGCATCCGTATCATGGCCCAAATCATCAAACCGAAAAACATGGTGTAGGCAGTATAGCCACTGAGGAAGCTGAAAGTGCCAGTTACCCGTACCCGATCACCCACGGTGGCTACTTCTATTAAATCGCTGGCATACTTGTTCAGAAAGTGATTAGGAGGGAGTTGGTATTGAACAAAGGCCAATATGACTTCGATGATGGCAATGATGAGGAAGAGGTTCATGTATTGCCGGGGATCGAAGAGGTGCCGGTTGGAGAAATAGTAAAAGATGCCCAGCCAAAAACCACCATGTACCAAGATGCCAAACACACCGTGCATAAACGTGAGCTGCAGGGGGTGAATGACGTGGAAGGCCATATAGAAAAAATAGAACAGCAATATTTTGTGCTGACTGAATGGGGTGTAGCAGTTGGGACTGCGGAAATACACCATCAAAAAGGGTACAATCATTTGCAGACCCAGGATCACATTGGAAACGGCCCCGCTGCTGGTGCCCCATTTGCGTACCGCCCCACCCAATGCGGCCAGCAAAAACAGGATGAGGTACCACCTCATTTCGTTGTTGGTATGCTTGGGTAGCAGGCGCATGTGTTACAAATGTTGTTGAATGGCTCTGAGTAAGGCATCGGCCGATGCGGGAACGGTAAGGCCCTGCAAATGTGCAGCGATTGCCGCAGTTGCAGCTGGCTTATTTGGTGATAGTAATGCTGCCTGGATGGCCGACGTCAGGGCTGCTGCATCTCCGGCCGGTACCATTGTGGCCCATCCACCGGCTGCTTCGGGCAGGCCACCGCTGTTGCTGCAAATAACGGTACAGCCACAGGCCAATGCTTCGGGTACCACCGTACCAAAGGGTTCTACCAATGAGGGTACAACCACCAGCTGGTGCAGTTGCATGTGCCGTACCAGCCGGGGTTGGTCTATTGCGCCCAACCACTGTATTTGGGTAAGTTGTTGAGTGTTGCTAAAGGCCTGCAATTCTTCGCAAAGCGGACCATCGCCGGCAATGCTGAGCTGAAATGGCAGCCCCTGTTGTTGCAAGCGGGCAGCGGCTTCCAGCAGGGTGTGGATGCCCTTGTCGCTCACGAGGCGGCCCACAAACAAGATGCTGCCGGGATTTCTATCGCCGCTGCCGGGTTGAAACAGATTGGCGTCATAAGGGCTGTGCACCACCACCGTGCGGCGCAGGCTGCGGGCTACGTAGTGGCTGCAGCAAATGTTGAGCCGGGCAAAACGGTTGCAGATGAACCGTTTGAGTTGCTGCCGCCATTGCCGGGCATAGTCGCCGTCTGTAAGCAGGGTATGGTGGCTGATGAAGAGTGGTTTGCCCGCCAGCCAAACCAGTGGCAAGCCTTTCAGGGAAATATTGAGCATGAGTACGACGTCGGCCCGGCGCATGGCCTGCCATTGTTGCCAAAGTGATGGTTGGCGCAGGATGCGGTAAGTGCAGTTGTCGGGCTGCGGGTTGGGGGTGTGGGTGATGACCGTGACCGTATGCCCCTGTTGCTGCCAATAGGTAGCCCAGGCCATGGTCACTCTTTCGAGACCACCGAGGAGGGGATAGAAACGGGGGGAGTAGAGAACGATGTTCAATGTGATAATTAGCTAATTTGGAAATGTGCTAATGGGTGTGTTTCGCACAGGGCTCACAGAGGACTCGGAGGGTAATGTGCTGATGAGTTAATTAGCTAATATGCTAATTTGAAAATTTGAAAATGGAGCTGTGGAGGTATTTGCCTACGGCAAATGGGTTTTTGTTTCGCACAGAGTCACGGAGAGCACGGAGGTTTTTATTTGCTTTCGGCAAATGTTTGCTTTCGCACAACTTGTCCCGCAGCAGGCGGGAGAGCTATCAGAGGTCACGGAGAAATTTTGTTTTAGCTATGTACATCCGGCTTTATCCTACAAATCCGCGTCCAATTGAACTGGATGTTGGATGGTAGTAGAGAAGAATCTATGAACATCCGAACTTCTCCGTAAAATCAACCTCCAATTCTTTCGGACAAATGTGTATTCATTAGCTCATTAGCTCATTAGCACATTGGCTCATTAGCTCATTGTTCAAGAGTTTTTCGAATTGGTTTGTCAATACTGTATCGCTCATGTATTGCTGATAGCAGGCTTGGGCGGCGTGGCCGAGTTGCTGGCGGAGGGTGGCATTGCCGCCGAGTTCTTGCACAGCATCCAGCCAGGCTTGCGGTGTATCTTCCTGTAGTAGCCAGCAGGTTTGCCCGTGCCTGAAGTAAGTGGCTTCGGTCATATCACCAGCAATGGTGATGATGGGCTTGCCGGCCTGCATGGCGGCAGCGATGGTGCCGTTTTTGGCCGATACCCCACCCTGCCCGTTGGCTGTTCGGGGCTGCCATTGCAGTACGATATCACTTAGCAGTAATTGGTCCATCATATCGGTTGCGGGCAATGCTCCCAGACATTGTACCGATGACTGCAGTTTAAGTTCAGACAACCACTGTTGTATTTGTGCTGTTTGCGCCGGATTTGCCTGCCCTATGAGGATGAGCTGATGCGCCGGGTTGTCAACCAGCCATTGTGCAAAGGCTTGCAACAGGGCATGGCTGCAACGGTTGGTAAAACAGCAGCAACGCAAACCCTCACTTACTATCGGAGCTGGTGGCTGCTTCGGCAGTTGGAAATTGCTGCCAGCCGGTATAATGATGGGTTTGTACAACCAGCAATATTGTTGATACAAAGCAATGCTGGTGGCGGAAGCTTTGGCCAAAACATTCATCTTGTTGGCCAGCCATTTTTGTACCATCGAAAAGAGCATTTGCCGACTCCCATAGCCAAGGGTACGCATGGCTATTTCGTGGAAAAAGATGTATTGACGAATGCCCTGTAGCCGTAGGCGAAGCATAAGGGCTATCAGGAAAACGGGCATGCCTTTGTTGCTGAATCCGTTGGGGGCATATTGCCAGAGCAGTTTGGTATTGGCAGATGTGTGTGGCAAGCTTTGCAGAATGGCTTTTTGCAGCTGCTTACCCATGGGTTGCTCTGCTGCGCCTTCTTGCAGTAAACACCAGCCATGCGTTCTTTTGGTGAGGATGCTTACTGTCCAACCCCGTTGGCGCAACCTGCCGGCCAGCACTTGGCTGTGGTGCCCTACGCCGCATATCAACGGGGCATAGTTGGGGGTAATGATGAGTAAGGACGGCAAGTGAAAAGTCTTGTTATTGGGTACTCTTCGTCATCCCGACGAAGGAGGGATCTCATGAATGAGGATACGCTTGTGTAGATAAGATGCCTCCTCCGCTGCGGTCAGGGCTTGCAGCTTCGTTCCTCAGCATGACGGCTTCGAATGATGAGATGCTTCGCTTCGCAGAGCATGACAAAAAAGCTACCATTTCAGCAGGCGGTGGAAGGCGTGGTAGTGCCATAGGGTGCTGAGGCGATGGCGGCCACTGAGCAGGTGGCGGCGGGTGTAGGCCCAGGTGCCGGATAAGGTTTTGCTGTGTGCAGTTTCCTGCCAGGCCAGCTCACGGGTATCGTGTTTGAGCTGGTAGGCATTTTGCAGCCATGCTGGTGCATGACTGTTGGCTAACTGTTGTAATACTGCCTGACTGGATTGGCGCAGGCGGTGTTGTTTGTGCAGCAGGGCTTCTCCCCCGCTGCCCGAGTAATTGCGCTGGTGTACCCACCACACACTGTATGGCTCGGGCAGGAAATAAGTATCGCCGGCCAGCAGGGCGGCTATCACCAGCCATTCATCGGTGTACATATCGATGGCGGGCTGCCATTGGATTTGTTTGGCTGCCGCCGTACGCATGGCAAACGTAGAGCCGCCGCCAAACAGCATGTTGCGCTGAAAGAAATATTGCAATACATCGCTGCCCTTGAGGGGCTGCCCGAGTAATGCAGTGGGGATGGGTTCTGTTACCGGCTGCCTGCCCTCCTGCCACTGAATTTGTGCCGGGCTGGCCACGTGTACCACGGAAGGGTATTGCTGCAACACGGCTGCTGTAGCGGCCAGCTTGCCGGGGAGCAACCAATCGTCGGCATCGAGGGTGCAAATGAAATCGCCGGTGGCGAGTGCAATGCCCTGCTGCGTAGCCACCGCTTTGCCGCTGTTGGGCTGCGCATGGTAATGGAGCATCGGTAGCTGCTGTTGCAACGCTGCCACTACTGCTGTTGTATCATCGGTGCTTCCATCGTCTACCACAATGATTTCTACCGCCGGATATTGCTGCGCCAGTACCGAATCAATGGCACGGCCAATGTATTCGGCATAGTTGTAGGTGGGTATGATGACCGAGGCTTTCAGGGGGTTATCGCTTTTGGAGTGTGACAGCAATAGAATCGCTATTCCCAGTTCTATTCAGTTCATTTGCCTGCTCTTCAAACTGACGGATTTGGACTGGCGTAAAGAGCTCTGTATTTCCTTCAAACCAGCTGCGTTTGTCGCCATGTAGCGGAATGTCCATCTGGTATTGTTCGCTGCCGATGAATTGAAAAGAAGTGCCTTCATCAATCATTACTTGCAGGTCGAATTGATGTGCTTTTGCCAGCAGCTCGATACCCTTTCTGGAATACAGCATGGCATGACGAGGTGCATCCAATTGCACCCAGTTTTCCTGATATTGTTGAAAGGTGAAAGAAGAAACAGTAGGTATCCGAATGAGCAACTGCCCATTTGGTTTTAGGAGGTTGTAAGCAGCATCCAGGTATTCGTGTGGTGATGACAAATGTTCGAATGAATGATTGAACATGATGAGATCGAAAGGCTCCTCTCTATAATTAGTCAACCAACCCTTTTTTATGGTCAAGCCATTGGCGTAGTGAATATCTTCCTGAATGAATGGTTCGAGGCCGGTGATTTGTTTGAACCCCGCATTGTACAATACATAGGGAATGGTACCTGTGCCACAACCAACATCTAAAATGCGTGTTGAGGAAGTGAGTTCTAAGTGCCGCAGGTTTGCCAGTTCAATGGATTTGTTCGGCATGCGTTGGTGAATATGTTTGCCCAACCAACCTTTTCCTGTTATCCAATAGGCATCTCTGTATTGTTTAAGCCATGCCTTCCATGCCGGCTGAAATAACCCCTCTACTGCATGATTGGTACTGTAGTAGCCTTGGCAATAGTATGCCGACATATCGGCCGGTTCATCCAGTAATTGCAAGCTGCCACAGTTTTCGCAAACAGCATAGTCGAATACTGCTCTGGTTCCACGCATCATTTCTTTTGCGTGGATTGTATTCGAATAATTTATAGACGCTTTACAAGCGTGGCATTGCATATGTAGCGGTTATTTGTTGAACTTGTCGGTAAACTTCAACAGAGAAGTCAAAAATTTCGGCGGATTTTTTATTCGGGGTGATGATTTAAATATGGTTTGCCATTCTTGATCCCAAATATCATCTAACCAGAACTTTCGAGTACCATATTTTTCAAAGGCTTCTTTGATTGCTAAATCATACCAACTTATTTCTGGATCGGAAATTTCACTTAAATCAATTTTAATTTGACTTTCATATTTGAACCATTCATTTGGTGCGTTTTCAACAACCTCCCAATGAAGCAAATGATTTCCATTTCTGTACCTTCTTCGTCTTCTGTACCAAGGGCTAGTATTTAACATGTTTTCTTGCACTGCATAAAATCTGTATTTAGCCCTTTGTGTTTTCGGTCGTAAGTATGCTACATGTAAAAACTTTATAGTATCAATTTCAACTTTTGGTTGAGCAATTGATGTTGGAATGCGAATACTATGAACTGCTTTCGGATGATGTGAGATAGTGTCATCATCTATAAAAGCGAGAGGGTAATACCTGTGATAGTACCTAATGGTTTGAGTGGTATTGATATATAGTTCTGGCTTTTCAAAATAAAAGACCGTACCAGGTTTTTGTTTTTTTAAATCAATCCATGCGGCAGCGTCAATACTATCTGCAGAAATAATTTCATCTGCATCTAAAGCAAATATTATTTTATCTCCAGGAAACATTTTCCTAGCAGTATCAAGCAACAACATTTGTCTGTAGGCTTCATCATATTTATCGCTTTCGTTCTTGATGACAGTAACATTGCTATACTCATTACAAATGCTTACGGTTTCGTCGGTACTATTCTGGTCCGCAATAATAATGTGGTGGGCAAAATTTAACGTGGCCTCTAAAAAATATTTGATAATCCACGCTTCGTTTTTTGTGGGAGTAAGTACTACGATTGGAATGCTTGCTTTAGATTCAGTCATTCTCAGGCTGTTTTTCTATAATAATAAAACTATGTTCATCAAAGGGTTTACCCTTTCCCATCGGAAAATCAATACTTGCATTATGTTGGGTTGCCCAATGTGCTATTTCCATTTTATGAGCAATGTATACTGCGTCATAATCGGGCCAAACTTGTTTGTTGTCGGCAACTAAACAGTTAGGAGCTGTATTGACCATGAACATCCCGGGCTGCTTTGTTATTTCTTTTAATGCTTTTTGTAATCTGATTTTACTATCATACAAGCTGATAAACGCATCTATCAACTTAAGCTTTTGAAACTTTTGTTTTGCAGACTGCAGCAAACTCAGTCCCAATTGTTGCGAAGGCAACCGCTTGGTACATGTAAAATCGGGAAATACCAATGCCAGTATGCCACCAGGTTTGAGTTTTTGATACATCAGGTCTAAGGCTTTTTTGGGGTAAACCAAGTGTTCTAGAACGTACATGGAAAAAATGAGGTCAGCAGATTCTTCTGGCACAGGCAATGTATAAGCATCTGACTGTATCCATCGTTGGTGTGGCCATCGTTGTTGATTTCTTGTTATTGACTGCTCATCTACTTCTATGCCTGTATAGGTAGCATTTGCCATCAGGTGTTGTAAGTAGTTAAAGGTTCTGCCATTGCCACAACCGACTTCAATGATGTTTGAAAATTGTTGTTGTTGAAACCAATGAAGAAAGGCAATTGAAACAGGGTCGGCTGGAGTTGTGTTTTCGCTAGTTGGAATGAGTACCTGATAGCCATCTCTCGTTGATTCATTTGCATAAAACTGCATCATGCGCTGGTGCAGCTGCTCCAGTTGCAGTTTGTTTTGTGGGTCAGTACTTGAAATCCATTGGAATGTTCTAGAAGCCATTATTTGTGCTTGGAGTGAAATAGAAGTGTTGGCAATAGTAGTAAAAGCGTAATTATATTTAAGACAGCTGACTGCCATTTTCTGGCTTTGAGATTGGCAATGCAGGCAGCAAACTGGCTTTGTATACCAGACATCAGAGCCATATAGCGAGATTGTTTTTTCAGCGAAAACTTCCACCAATTTGATATACCAGCGGGAATAGCACTGAGTTTATTACGCAATGAAATCCTCCTCACCGGATGTACCACTGTTGCCGACTGCACAAATACAATGTCGTGATGTTGTTGAATGCGCCATTGTAAATCCTGGTCTTCCTGTGCGGCAATGGCAAACTGTTCGTCGAAGCCACCCAGTTCTTGAAACAGCGAATGGGCCACCATGATATTGGCACTCCAAAAGCAACCGCCTTCGGTGTTGACGGGGCATTCGGCCATGTCTTTTTAAGTAGCGCCCAATCGTCGGGCAGGATGGCGCCTTCAAAAGCTTTGCAATCGGGATGCAATTCAATGGCGTCGGCATAGGCCTGCAACCATTGCGCATCGGGCAGGCAATCGTCATCGGTAAATACGAGCCACTCCCCGATGGCCAAACTGGCGCCATGGTTGCGGTTAGCCGCTGGTCCTCTGTGCGGTCCGGCAGTATATGTGGCCCAGGGAAATTGAGTGAGCAATAACTGTTCCGTTGCAGCATCGGCTGCATCATCTGTTACAATCACCTCATACAAACTTGCCTCCAGCGATTGTGCCGCTGGCTGCAAGCGTTGCAGGCATAGTGCCAGCTGGTGGTTGCGTTTGTATGTTGGGATGACAATTGAATATTGAACAGGCATAAGTCGTATTCATGTCAGCGCAGGCTCCACGCTATCCAGCGGGTGAGCCATTTTTGCCAATCGTTTTCAGGATATCCTTTTCCTGTGCGGATGAGTGCCGGGAGATACAGGTGTTTTAGTGCCACATGAAATGCTGCGGCCCCATCAAAAGTAAGGCCTGGTATCAGGTGATAGCAGGATTCTGTTGCAGGCCGGGGCATGGTACCCAGACTGATTTTTTTGCTGAACGACAGCTTGCTGAACGCTGTATAATGTTCATCTGTTGCAAAATCTTTTCACCTGCAAACTTGATCAGCATGTTCTGTTTGTTGATGCGTTGGCAACGTCGTTTCCATTTAGTTGCTGCTTCTTCGGCATTGTGATAATGCAGAAAATGAATCTCTACATCGTTGAGCATGCCTATGGGATAAGAATTGGCTTGGCGTTGGACATTGAGAGATGGGTATTTGGACTCGTTTACAAAATGAAGCGGTTGTTCCATATACTCATCAAAGTGCTGTAACAGTTTGATGTAACAAGGTGCCATGAGCATCAGCCCCACGAAGGGTGTGTTGTAAGGCAACTGTAGCAGGCGGTAATACTCGCCGCCGAAACAATCATTGCTGATGATGCTTACCTCTTCCGACCACAGCTGGTGCCGTAGCCATGCAACTGCTGGCTTGCGTTTGGCCATCCGGAATTGGCGTTTCCAAAAAGAGGGACCGTATTTCATGCCGTGAGCATCTTGTTGAGTTGTGTGATGTATTGTGCTGCCAATGATGTGCCAAACCGGAGTTGCACATAGGTGCGTAGTTCTGCAGAGATGGCCGGGTTTTTTCGCTGTACATGTTGGGAGATGGTTTGCGCAATGCCTACGATATCTGATGAAGTAAAGTAGGCAGCATAATCTTGAAATACCCAACGAGCCCCTGGCCATGGATGGCAAATGACAGGCGTACCCTGCAGCATGGCTTCCAGCATGACCAAACCAAATGACTCTGCTTTGCTGTTGGACACCAACAAATCGGCTGTCTGGTACCAGGCAGCTAATTCTGGTTGTGTGGCTTTTCCGAGGTAGTAAGCATTGCCAAAATGTTGTTGTAAATATTGTTCGATGGCTGGTGTTTCTGGTGAGGCTTCTCCCAGCAATATTGGATAAACAGGCTTGCCGCATTGCGCCAAAGCTTTCAGGAGCGATAGCATGCCTTTAACTGATTCGTCGAGGGAGCCAACACTGAGCACAATGGGTGCATGGGCTGCCGCCTGAACGTTGGCGAGTGCAGCCGACACAACGGGTTGTTGTTCGGTGATGAGGTGTGGCAAAACAAATTGATGTGTATCGGGAAAGCCCTGCTGCCGGCAGGATGCTACAAAACGGTCGGTTACATGGTGCACCCAGTCTTTGCCTGGTACAAACAGACCGGGCATAGCCTGGCCACCTGTGTGGAGGCATAGTTGCCATTGCCCGCCAAACAGCTGGCGCCATTTGTACAACCAGCAATACAATTGGTATTCGCCTAAATACACTACGCGGGGTTTGATACGATGGATGTGCAGCAACAGCGGCAATAATATGCTGAGTTGCTCGGTATGGAATTGGGTGTGGAGGTTGCTGGTGAGGTGTTGTAACCACCTGTTGTTTCGGGAAATGGCCAACAACTTTTTGTGTGGGTATGTGCTGTTGGGCACATTGTATGCGGAGGCGACTGCCACGTTGAAACGGCGATTGGGGGCCTGCATACACACAGTGGCCAGGTCGTGGATGTGTGTTTCAAAGCCACGGTGCACACCGCCAAGACCGGTGCAAACGAAGAGTATGGTTGGGGTAGATGACAGATGGTAGATGTTGGATGTTAGGGGGAGGGTTGGGGGTTGTTTGACCTCCCCCGCCCTGAAGGGCACCCCCTCCGAAAGAGGGGGGTAAAGTTAACGTTGGCAAGTAGTGCCGGTTTCACAACTCCCCTCCTGTGGAGGGGAAGGGAACCAGCATGCATAGAACCGGTTTTGAGGGGTGGGTGAGGTGATTTCGTGGTCATTTATTGTTTGACCTCCCCCGCCCTGAAGGGCACCCCCTCCCAAGGAGGGGGGAAGTTTTCGCTGATTTGAAGCGACCTGTTTCACAACTCCCCTCCTGTGGAGGGGAAGGGAACCAGCAGGCATAGAACCGGTTTTGAGGGGTGGGTGAGGTTATTTCGTGGTCATTTATCGTTTGACCTCCCCCGCCCTGAAGGGCACCCCCTCCGAAAGAGGGGGAGAAGACACCCCGCCCTGAAGGGCACCCCCGCTAATGGCGGGGCAGGCTATCTACAGCCGGGAAGGAATCTTTTTCAAAAACGCATACAGTTCCTGTTGTACCTCAGCCTTACTGAAGCGGGTGTGGGCTTCGTGCAGGGAGTTGAGCTGCTTGCGGTGGTATTGTTCGGGCATGCGGGCAATGGCCTGCAAGCGTTCGGCTATATCTGCCGGTACCTGCGTGGCCAGCGTAAAGCCCAAGTCGTAATCTTCTACAAAGGCGCCGCTGGCGGCATCGGCAGGACCTACAAACAAGATGGGCTTGCCACAGGCCATATAGTCGGTGAGTTTGGTTTGCACACTGCTGCGGCTATAGGCCTGGTGTGCCTCCGCAAAACTAGCGGTGCATACCAGCAACCAGGCTTGTTGCAGCGGGGCATGTATTTCGTGGTAGGGCTTCCAGCCGCCGTACTGCACTCCGGGGCCCGTGAGCTGCAAGCGGTATTGCGCCCAATGTGCTTCGCTGGTATAAATGGTGAGTTGATAGGCTGTTTGCCCCTGTGCCTGCAGCAGGTGAATGGCTTTGGCCACGGCAATCAGGGCATCGGCATGCATGGGCCAGATGGAGCCGGCGTATATGAGTTGGTGGTTGGTGGTTGGTGGTTGGTAGTTGGTGGTTGGTGGTTGATGGTGGGAAGGCAGTTTGTGGTTTGTGGTTTGTGGTTGGCTTAGTAAGTCATTCTCTTCTCCTGCCATCCCGATTGCTATCGGGAGCCAACTGTCATCTATCAACTGCACCTGGGGTGCCGGATTGTGGATGATGAGGGTGGGTTTGGGGAGGAGGTTGTAGCGGTGGCGGAGGGTGTGTGCCAGCTGGCGGCCGATCATGAGCCAGGCGGGTGCCTGCTGCAACAATTGCTGTACCAACTGCTGCAGGTTGTAGCCTTTCCATTGCAGGCGGTTGTCGGCCATCCAGTCGTCCATAAAGTAAGGCACGACGGTGTAGCCCTGCTGTTGCAGCCAATAGGCGGCCATGAGTTTTTCGGGTACGGTGGTGCTTACCAGTACCAACGATTCCTGTGCGGGGGGCAGCGATGTCCGGATGCTTTCCAGACCCTGTTGGCTCAGCCAGCCCAGGCGTTTCCGTTGCAGCCAGGGGTTGAGCCATTTGCCGAGGCGGTTGTGAAGCGGTTGCCAGGGCCCATCGGCATAGCGGAGCTGCTGCACTGGCAGGCGGCCATCTACAGGAGCCGCTTCGTGCCGGGGTAAGAGCACGGTGCAGGGATGTTGCCAACCCTCCAGCAGGTTGTACAGGGTTTGGCTGATGCCGGCCCCGTTTTGGTTGGGAAAACTATCGGTAAGGAGGAGGAGGTGCATAGGGAATTAGAGTGGGTAGGAAAAAGTTATTGCATGCGCAACAACCAGCGCCGCATTTTATTCAGGCATAGCTTCATACTGGTAGCTATACCCAAGATATTACGGTGTTGGTATGCTTGCCTAAATGCAGCCCAAACGGGTACATGCGCAAGGATCAGTGTGCTGTAAATTCTGCCGGCTATTTCTGCATCAAAAGTTGGCCTGTCAAATACATTTGCAGCGGCATTGCGTTGCTGCATGCTGCACAGCAGCTGAATGTAGCTACTGTAGTGTGCAGTATCTGAAGCCGTAATTCGGTTACGGTAGTATGTGATTTTATCGTGTAACAACAGCACTTCATCGGTGGTTTGCAATTGCAATTGTGCTAGCAGTAGCCGCCAGGCAATCATTCTGCCCTGTACAATGTCTGCATTGTTGTTGTCGCTGGTGATGCGATTATCACTTTGGTGAATGCGATATAGTACCAGTGGCTGATTGAGTAATACGAACTCACCAGATTGTACAAGTCTGCAATACAAAATGTAGTCTTCTGCTTGCTTATAGGTTTGTGTAAAGGTTTGTAGTGATAGTACGGCTGAAGCACGGAGGGCAATACTGGAGTTGGTAAATGGAAATGCGAAAAACAATCGGGCTTTCAACACTGCAGAAGATGCTGGTTCGTAATGTGCCGATGCAGAAGTAGTTCCATCATGCAACTGGTGTGCTGCACCTGCGCACAACACCAAATCGGTATTCAATTCGAAAGCCTGCACCTGTATGGCCAACCGTTGTGGAAGGGCAATGTCGTCGGCATCCAGCCAGCAGATATATTTTCCCTTTGCTTCCTGTATGCCCAAGTTTCTGCAATAGGCAATCCCGTGGTTATGATTCAGCTGGATGAGTCGTATGCGGTTGTCGGAAAAAGCTGAGATGCGCTGCGCCGTTTCATCTGTACTGCCGTCATTGATTATGATGAGTTCCCACTGTGCGTACGTTTGTTGCAGCACACTGCGAATGCTGTCTTCTATAAAGGCAGCAGCATTGTAGCAGGGCATTACTACAGAAATAAGTGGAAGCGTATTCATGTATCTTTTAGTTGAGCATAATAATTGGCTGCTGAAAATATTTCCAGACTTTCATGGTAATTGTTTAACGGCGCTAATCCATCTTCCATTACCCTGCTGATTTGGAAGTCATCTGAAAGCAACTCAAAAAAATCACGCATATAGGTACGGGAGTCTATATTGCTGCCGCCAAATTCGAACTGAATGTGGTGTATTTTTTTGGCAGCCAACATTTCTTTAGCACCCTGCAATACAAATAGGTCGTGACCTTCAGCATCGATTTTGAGAAAATGAATCTCTCTAATCTTGTTAGCAGAACAAAACGCATCAATGATAATAGTATTGACCGTGATGACAGATTGCTTGGTTGGCTCATTGTTGTGATAGCGGTTGTATACACTGGACAAAGCATTCTGGTCATGACGTTGGAAAAAAGCTTGTTGGCCAACCTGGTTGCTCACCAAGAGTGGATGTATTTGCATGTTTGCTGCTAACTCAAACCGTTGTTTCAGCTGAGTGTTCAATTCAGGAATGGGCTCAAATGCATATAGTTTGCAGTTCGGCATGAAGTTCAGCACCAGCTGACTATAGTCGCCGCGATTGGCGCCAACATCAAATACAACAGGCGAGTCGATAGTGGCAAATTGCTTTGATAGCATCTGAATTAAATGCTGCTCTCCGTTTTCAGAAGCAGGCCTTGAATTGCCAACATTCAATCCTTCAAGTGATAAATAATGCAGGTACTCAAACAATTTTGTTCCTCGCTTTTTTCGGGCTAGGTGTTGGGTGAGGCTATGTATCAAACCACCAATCATATTGTTTCCCAATGTGCAGGATGCATGTGCTGTGGAATGGCTTGCATTGTAGCACACCATTGTGCCGGGGCCACCACCAGCTGTGTAGCATGTGCCGCCAGCCAGGCACCCCACCAGCTGTAGCTGCTGTTGGCAATGATGTGGTGTTTGCAGGTGCTCATCAATTGCATATCGTACCAATGCGGGTAGCTGCTGCTATCTACGATGGTATGATTGGGCAGTGACGCAAATGCAGCTGAACACCAGGTAGGGTCGTCCGAAAAAATAAACCAATCGATGCCATTCCCCAGTGCTTGTTGCAGCAGGGCAATGCCTTGTTGATAATACGCCGGCGTCAGCAAACCGTGGATGCTTTGTGTGGCGGCGTTGTGGGCATAGTCGCCACGGCGTACATGGATGGCCACGGGAAGTGCAGCTGCTGCTATCTGTGCAGTGTATGGCGATGCTGCCTGCTCCACAAATTGAAACTCTTGACGTAGCGCCAGTTCTACATTCGAAAAATAGGCAGCGCTTTGCCAGTACCCTTGCAGGTAGCTGTTTTTCCGGGCTTTGGCGAGTATGATTTTGTCGTATCCCGGCTGTTGTTCGTACAACAGTGCTTCGGTACCCAATATGCGTTTGAGGCGGTGCCATATTTTATCCGGCCAATGCGGGGTAGGAAAAAATTGTTTTACCATGGCGGCATCGGCGGGCTGCCCGCTCAGCCGGAAAATATCGAGGGCAAAACTGCGTGGCGTAACAATTGCGGGGTCGAAACTTTCATTGAACCAACTGCTATCGTAGTACAACGGCACATCCATGTGCCGGGCCAAGGCAAACCCCATGGCATACTGAAACATTTGGTTGCCCAGGCCTCCTTGTAGTTTGGTAATAATCATTATTTATCAGCAATCAACCCGGTATTCGGGATTGTCTAATACGTTCTATTCTTTTGCCGATTGTTTCATTCATGAAAATGGAAAGCAAGATGGAAAGAATAACAGCAAACAAACTGATAGTTCCCAAACTTTCCAGATGTAGCGCATAGCATACCGTAAGGACGAGCATATGAGAAATGTAAATTGGATATGAAAGCTCTCCAATGTATCGATCAAGAGAAATGTTTTTGGTAAATGTAAAAGCAAACGGAAGGGTAAGGAATATCAGCGTCAAATAAAGGGCTGATTTACCAGGTAAAGCAATTTGATTATAAAAGAAAGTAGCTGATAGTAATAACGTTAACATAGATAAAGACAGAATTTTATACTGTCTTTTGCCAGCGATTTTAATAAATATCACCCTATAAGCAAGTGTTCCCAGTAAAAAAAACATAAGTTCTGCAGGAAAGAATCTGTATGACCAAGGGTCTTTCTCTAAGCCCCAAATGTGCAGCGTATACTTAATGAATGCAGATATCAAAAGGAGAGAAATAATCACCATCAGTTTTTTTCTGACAATAAATGGCGCAATCAAATAAAACAGTAACTCTAAGCTCAAAGTCCATGCTTGCGGAATAAGTACAAACTTGTGAAGTATAGGACTGGTATTCAAGAAATCACTGGTGAAAAACAATTGGCCTGTATCGATATGCACGCCAAGAAATAAAATCAAGTCTTGAAACAGGATGAAAAAATTCGAAAAAATCAACAAGCCTGATGCTAACCATCCCAGTTCAGAAAAATGATGAATGTATATATCCAGTAGTGGGAAAAACGCACCATTATTATTGAATCCAATAGCCAATGAATAGAGTAATGTGGCGAAGAGTATGAACCAATAAATTGGAAACAATCGCAGTGCTCTATTTACTATGAATATTTTATATCCACGGTTTCCTGACACATACTTTTCGTTTAGTATTAGTGCCATGTAAAAGCCCGATATAATGTAAAATGCTTGAACAGCTAATTGGCCTCCAACAAGGCTATTCCCAAGCAGTGGGCCTGCATGTGCTAATACAACTGAAATGGCTAAAATAAATCGGATAATTCCCACAAGTATTGCTTTGTATTGCTAAGTATTTTATGCTGCCTTGTCAACTGCTTTGTCTATGGCATCCAATAAAGACATGTCTTGTACTGCCTCAAATTTCCTGCCGAAACATTTGCCACTTTGCAGCAGCAAAGGCAGGTCTTCGTGGCGCCAGGTGCGGGGATGCTCCGGCCCTCTGTGCCATTCAATCATCCGCAGGTTATTGTTGGCCACCGTGTGGGCCAGCGGCGAGTTCAGCAAAATGGTATGCACCATGGCTTCGCTGGGTAGCAGCGTATAGCGGAAAAATCGTTTCCATTTGGGCATTTGCAGCAGCAGGTATTCGGCTGCTGTATGCGTAATGGTAAACCAATCCGAACCACCATAGGGCTGAATACCCGTTGGCCATTGCCGGCGATAGCCCAAGCGTATTTGTGCCTGGCGCAGGTAATCGCGGAGGCGTGGATAGGGCAGGTCGGGAAAATGCAGGTAGGCGTAACGGTCGAGCCCGCCATGGCCCGACCAATTGGCAAATGGCAGGGCATAATATTCCAGATAGTTGAGCCCGCTGCTGAGTGTAGCTTCCATGCTGTGCCTGCTCATCAATGGATAACACTGACCAGAAATGAGAGAGTAATAATCGGCCCGCTGTGCCACCGCATTTTTTAGCAATAGCTCAAAAGCCGCTACAGTGGAGTAGCCGCCCCAATTCACTTTGTAGCAGCTGATGTACGGATGCTCCAAGGCAGCAGTCATTGCCCGTTGCTTCGCATCTACATGTACCAATGGGGTTATGTGCAACTGCTGCAACCGCTGTACCAACCGGTTCAGCTGGCGGGGGTAGCGGTGTGCCAATATCAGGGCCGTGTGTTTCATGCGTGTTGGGCCAGTTCGGGTATGAAGGCTTTCCAAAAAGGCAGGTGCCGGTGCCAGCCGTGGCAGCCCATGGGCAGCTGATGCTGGTTCATTTGCCAGGCCAGTTCGGGCCGTTCATCAAAGGCAAATGACAGTGCCTGCTGTACGCCAGGTATGTGTAAGGGTTGGCCCAGCCGGGCCGTTTCAAAGGCAAAAAGAAATCTTCGTTGTGGCGGTAGGCTGCAGCCTGCGGTTGCAGCCGCTGCAGCACCTGCTGCAGGTGTTGGGTATGGCGCAAAGAAAAGCCACCATTGCCTACGGCATCAAACCGCCGCTTGCCCAGCCGCCACAGCAGTTGGTTCCAGCGGTTCTGGTTTTTGGCCTGATAGGCGGCATGTATCCAATCCAGCCAGGGGGCTCCTACATAGTCAAAGCCTTGCTGGCACCAATGGGCCAGTTCATCCCGAAAAATGTATGCGTCGGTTTGGTAAATAAGGTGGTACCGATAGTCGCTCAGGTGATGATAAAATCCCGCATCCAGCATCAGTCGGTTGTACGAGGCGGTGCTTTCAAAATAGTGGTCGGCCACCCGGATGCAGCTAAAGCCGGCAGGGTGATGTGCATACCAGTGCTGCAAATGGCTGAGCGATAATGAAGCCGGTGCTACCACCAGGTGCGGGTATTGCCCCAATATTGCAATAGCCTGTTGAATGGCTACCTGCTCGTACCAGAGGGGTTCGCTGCGGAAAAATGGAATAACAACAGCTACAGAGGGCAAGGACATGAATAGCTTAGCGGTTGAATGGTGATTGCAGTTTGCGGAGCAGGCGTTGCCATAACGAAGGTGGTTTGGGCGCATATACATGTCGCATCAGCCATTGGTCGGCTTGCTGGTTGATGCGAATGTCAGAAGGGTGCACCAGGGTGCCTAATGCCTGTAAGGCTCGGTTGGCCAGCCACGAATCTTCTTGATGCGTATGGGTAGCGCCGCTGCCAAAACCAATATTGCTCACCAGGTTTACCGCAGGATAAATGCACAAGCCACCGGCTTGCCAAATGGAAAATGTCCATTGATAATCCCAGATGCTGGCCTGCTGGTGCTGTACATTGTCGAACTGTGCCTGCCAGTATTGTACATCGTGCGGGTCGGTAAAAAAGCGGCGCAACCAGCCTTGCTGGCGCAGTTGGGGCCATTGCTCCATGGCAATGTCCATGGCTGACCATGCCTGCCGGGTAGTGCACCAGCCCCACACAAAGGTGAAGCGGCTAAACTGATAGCTATATGTACCAGCTGGTGCAGCAAAGCTGCTGCCACTGATATGCATTACCTGTGGGTGATTACGGTACCGCTCCAACATGCTGTCGCAAAAGCGGAAAAAATCGGGATGTGGCAGGCAATCATCTTCCAGGATAATCATTGCTGCTACCAGTTCAAAACCCCAGCTGATGGCATTGTACGGCCCCCACTTGCAGCCCTGGTTGGTACTGGCATAGCGGCGGTGTACGGTGCAAGGCCAGTCTACCTGTTCGGTAATAGCCCGGGCTGCCTGCACCTGTGCCTCCTCCCCGGGGTGGCGGGCCGCATCGGCCGCTATGAGCAACACAGGCGGCTGTGCTGCCCGTATAGCTTCCCATACCCGGGCCGTGGTATCGGGCCGGTTGAAGAGGATGAGTAAAACAGGGGTGGCTACTGACATTGTGTGGTTCAATAATTGTAACGGTTCGAATCAGCTATAGCCATATATCAGCAACAATATTGCTCTGCTGTCATTGGGATTTATGTACAATTTAGCTGGTGAAATTGTAAGCTATAGCAGCCTAAAACTTCACATTGTTTTTGAATAACCATGAACCTCCGGTGATACACCAAAGAGAATAGTCAACAGATGTCATTAATTGAAAGATTGAATTTCGAGAGGGTGGTTCATCAGCTTTCAATTCAGTTTCTACAACGATAACTGTAGGTCTGAATTTCTCCCAATTATTACTCTGTAAAACTTTCAAATCCCAGCCTTCAGTATCAACAGTCATAAAATCTATTTGTTGCCCCGCAGGCAGGTGTTTTTCTAGAATAGCTGATAACGAATATGTGGGTATGTTCAAAGTATCAATCAATTGAAAGCCTTCCTTTTGCTGCCATTGCGCTACGTTTCTTTTGTCAAACCCATTTAAAGCGGGCATATTAAAACGATAGTAGGTTAGTGAATCTGAATTGTCTCCTACAGCAACGTTCAAATTGAGATCCCTTTTGCGAAACTCTGTGAAAAGTTTAAACTGTTCAGGATTTGGTTCGATGTTGATGCCACTCCATCCATTGTGGTAAAAGATTTGAGTATTTGAAAAGTAATGTGGATGAAATGCGCCGATATCTACATAGAATCCATTTTGTTTATTTTCAAAAAAGCGTTTTAAGTGCAAATCTTCTCCTTGTTGTGAATAGGATGTATGGTAGTAACCAAATTCTATTCCCTCTTGTTGTTTGAAATCATGAGTAATGATTTTTTTCAACCATTTCGGAGCTACCCTGATCGTAAGCTTTTTTATTAAAGACTTCATGATTCTTGTCTAAGATACTTTCTCAATGTGTGAAAGAATTTGGCAGTAAATGCCAGTAGTCTTATATGCACTAATTTGAATCCACCGCCTCTTTGTTGGGCGATTGCTTGCCAGAATTTGATTCTATTTGCATACTCTTCTAATTGCATACCATTTTTACCTGTCTCTGTCTGAATGAGCTGTTGTAAAATGTATTTTCTGTGTATGGATATAAAGGCGGGGAAGTGTTTTACAATCTCGTCTTGCACCTCAATGCTTTCGTTTAAGTGAGTTAAACTTCCAAGCTGTTGCAGGCTCAGGCTTTGGCTATGGCGTACAAAGGCGGCCTGCTCTGTGCCACTGGCATAAACCTTGCCTTGGGCGGCTATTTGTACCCACAGCAGGTAGTCGCCGGCTTGTTTCATTTCCGTCCAGCGGTGGGGCAAACCCTGCAGGGCCGACCGTCGAAAGAGCAGCATACCCGAGTTGACCAAATGGTCTTGCAGCATCATGTGGCGGGCCAAAAATTCGCGGCCGCTGTACCAGCGGGCGGGCTGTGGCTGGCTGGCTTTCAGCAGTTCGTCGTGCTCATTTACCCAGCGTACTTCGTTGTAGGCCAGCACACAGCGGGGCTCGGTAAGGGCGGGTAGCAAGGCTTGTATAAAGTCAGGGTCGCAATAGTCATCGCCTTCAGCTATCCATACCCATTCTTGCCGGGCCAGTTGCAGGCCCCGCTGCCATTGCAAAAAGGGCGAGCCGCTGTTGTGGGTATTGATGCAAACACATTGTACCGCAGGATGATGCTCCCATTGGCGCAGCAGGCTGTCTGTGTTGTCCGTGCTGGCATCATCCAGCAAAATGAGTTCGAGCCGGCCGGCCGTTTGCGCCAGCAGGCTTTCTATGCGGCGTTGCACAAATGCAGCGTGGTTATAAAAGGGAACAATGACCGATATGCAGGGGGTAGCTGCCAAGTTTAGATGCCCAATATTTTCTTGAGTACTTTCTGTGGCCACGATAAGGCGGGCAGGGGCTGCTCTACAGGCGGCTGGTGCCGGTAATGCTCAATGAGTGCCGGTATAGAGTCGGCTTGTACTCTTTCGAGATAGGGCCATATGGGTGCATGCAGCGGATGGAAGTAACGGTACAGTTTATAGTTCCAACCATTTACTGCTTGCCAACGATGGAAAAAATCTACTGTATCAAAGTCTTGCGCATGGCTCCAGCTGTTTATTTTTTTGGCAATTTCTTGCTCTGACCTTGCCCAGCTTTGGTGCAATACAAATTGCTTGCATTGTATTTTTTCAGCGTTATCAATATTTCGCTCACTTGTATTAAATGGTCGATTTGTTGCAACAGGAAATGCCTCAGGGTTTCCGGCAATGAGTAAATATTGGTGGCCTAATTTTTTAAATATTGTTTTCCAATAACAGTACACCACTGTTGGCCCTGAATTACAGGGTAATCTCTGTAATTCATTTACGAAGCTTGAGAAATCTAAAAAATATTCATCAGCATCAATTTGAATGTACCAGTCTGCCGGACGCATTGCATCTAGTAGTTGATTCCGCATGTACATAATTGTTTCCAGAGGAGACTGACCAGTTTGGTAAAATGGTTTTTCCAGCCATTCAATTTTGCTATTTACATCTTCATGTTGCACCCATTGCTTAAAACTGTCATCAAAGTGAAATTTTTCGCCAGTCAGTGTATTTCGATTCAAGTCAATAGCAAGTATTATTTTATCTGCCGCTGCATAAATACTTGGCAAAGCATATTTCAAGTATTCAAAGTCGTAGGCTACTAAAAATCCAACGGCAATCATCGTATCACTGACTTTATTCTTTTCAGGATTTTAAAGAAAAAACTGCTATGCTGTTGTGAAAGCAACTCGGGAGCCCATTGACGAACTCTTGCCAGGTTATTGTGCATCACATTTCTCCTCACCGTTCTTTCCTTTTCTGCATCGGATACCAGTTCGATAATCATGCTTTGCTGTTTTACCCTTACCCCAAATAAATGTTCCTTTATTCTATGGGCATGTGCTGGTTTTTCAATTAGCTGTAACCACATATCCCAATCTTCATACCCATACACATTCTTCCTGTATCCGTCCGTTTTTTGAAAGTCTGATTTTTTAAAAAGCGCAGTTGGTTGAAAAAGATTATGATGACATAATTCATTCATGTTGATTTCTGGTCTGCAAACCTCTCTGCTTTGATCTCCGAATGTCCATACATCAGTGTACACAACCTTTACGGCAGAATTGTTATAGAATACAGCCAATGATTTTTGAAGGTATTCAGGGTGAATCAAGTCGTCAGCGTCTAATGGAAGGATGAACATGCCATTCGCATGGCTAATTCCTGTATTTCTGGCAGCAGCCAGTCCTTCATTGTGCGGTTTGTGTATCACCCGTATGCGGCTGTCTGTCGTAGCGGCTGCATCGGCCACGGCGGCCGTATGGTCGGGGCTGGCATCGTTTACAACAATGCATTCCCAATGCGGATAGGTTTGTGCCCGTACCGAGTCGATGGCTTCCTGCAGGTATTGCGCCTGCATATAGCAAGGGATAACGATGGTTACCAGTTCGTTCATGCGTTGCTTGTAAGGGGTTTGAATTGCTGCTGTATGGCAGGCTGTTTCCAGCGGAGGGCGGGCTTTTCTACCAGGTGCCAGCTGGCATAAGCCAGTGGCAGTACCAGCAGCCAGCTCAAGCCGGCCAGCATACCTGGTGTAAGGTTGGGCCATTGGCTAACCAGTGTTTGCTGTACCGGAAATGCCAGCAGGTAGATGCCGTATGATAGATCGCCCCGTTGCTGTATGAAGCGGGTAAGGCGCCAGGCGGGCTGCTGTGCTATGCCGATGATGATTACCGGCCACAACAGGTATTGCATAATAAAGTATTGGTGAAAGTGAATGGACGCCATCAATAAACCAATTGTTATCAATAGGTGCAGCCATTTGAGGCGTTTGCCAAAACCCAGTACATGCAGGCTGGCACCTGCCAAAAAATAGGTACCAAGGCTGGTGAGTTTACTCAGCTGTATACTGCCCCACTGCGGCAGGCGCCAGTGGTTGTCGGTATACATGAGTGCAAGCAACCCTATAATGATGATTGGAGGAACAACCTTGCGCCATGCGGCCCTTCGAATCCAGAACAGTGGCAGAAGGCAGAGGTACATCAGCCATTCGTAGCCCAGGGTCCAGAGTGAGCCGTTGATTTCGCCACGGTGTGCTGCGGGCAGTTCTTGAAAGCTGCCTTCAATGCTGTATTGCGGCCAGAGCAAGAGCATGTTTCGGGGTATAAAAGTCCAGCTATCGGCTTGCGCTAAAAACTGCAACCCCGGACCATTGAAATGCAGCCAGGCCAGCGCCCATGAAAATAGCAGGGCCAGCAGTAAGCCGGGAAAAATGCGCAAGGCTCTTTTGCGGAGATAACTGGCTATGCTGGCCGACCTTTCCAGGCTTTGGCATACCAGGTACCCCGATACAATAAAAAATCCATTGACACCGAGTGTAGAAAACGCCACGTTGCCCCCACTCCATTGCCACAACCCATCATGCTCTGGCAATCCTAGCAATGCATAGCTGTGGGTAATGATGACAAAGGATGCCAGCAGCAGCCTGATGAAATCGAAATTGTTGTGGTGTGGAGCAGGTTGCATGTTTACATGCTTAATACGTCGGTGAAGTTGGTACGCAGGTATTCACCGCCTTTGAGGTAATGCTTTAGCAGTTTCTTTTTGCGGCTCCACCAGGGCATGGGTGCCAGCCATTGTTGGGTGGCTAGTTTTAGTTTGGCCAATGCTATGGCATAGGCCTGTTGAAACTGTGTCTGTTCTTTGGTCGTCTTTACGAGTAACAGGCGGTAGCGTTCCATATTGGAGAGGCCAAAGGCAAAGTAGCGGACCACTTCTTGCATATCGAGCCCCTGCCATTGCTGCTGCCAGCACTGGCGGGCAAAGGCAATGGTATGGCTGCGCTGAAAATGGCCCTGCAGGCCACAGGTTTGGCTGCTGTGCTGGCGGTAATACATGAGCTGTGCGTCGGTAGCAGCCAATGTACCGTTGAGGCTCAGCTTGAGGGCAATAATGAAATCGTGCCAGGGCTCATCGGGCAGCCAGCTGTTGAATATGTCCGGTACAGCTGAACGGCGAATGGCCATGGAAGCACCAATGATGAAATTGTTGTTGAAGCACAACCAGGGAAAGAAATGTGCCGGTGGCAGTTCGTGGCTGAGTGAAGCATGGCCATAGGTAGCATCCCAAATGGTGGTGGGCTGTATCTGGTTGTGCTCATCCATCAACAGGCCGTTGCAAAACAAGCCATTGCAGTGGGGATGTGCCTGCAGCCAGCTGCTCATCACCGCTATTTTTTCGGGCAGCCACACATCGTCCCTGATCCGATAAAAAAATGATGTCTTGGGTGCAGTATTCAATGGCCTGTTTAAAGTTGAGGCCAAAGCCCAGGTTGCTGGCATTTTGATAGAGCCGGATAATGCCGGGCTGTTGCTGTTGCCATTGCTGTACAATAGCAATGGTATTGTCGGTACTGCCGTCGTCGCATATCACTATTTCGTTGGGCGGCAGGGTTTGGCCAAACAGCGAAGCCAATTGCTGATCGAGAAATTGGGCACCGTTGTAGGTACACAAGGCTATGGAAATGCCGGGGGTAGTCACGGATGCGGATTTATGGCCGGTAACACCAAATGTTGAGTTGCATATCGAATAGGCGACGGATAGTCAGTTTTTCTACCATGGGGTGCGGGGCCAGCCGGGCGGCTTCGCGGATGTGGTAGCGGAAGCCGGCGTTGCTGAGCATGAGCAGGAGCTGGCCCAGTTGCTGCGGCTGCTCCTGCAGGCTGTGGTATTCTACAAACAGGTAATCAATGTTGGGCAGGGCGGGCTGCAGGGTGGGTAGCAGTTCATTTTCCGCTCCTTCTATGTCCAGTTTCAAAAAAATCTACCGGCTGCTGCAGCAGCTGGCCCATGTTGATGGCAGGTACGGTTTGGGTTTTGCCGGTACGGCCAAAGTCGCCCACTACAGAGCCTGCCAAGGCTCCTTCTTCGTGAAAGGTAAGTTGCGTATTGCTATGCCACAGTGCCTGCTGGTGCAGCTGTATGCTGGCCTTCAGTTGTGGGCGGTGGGCGGCTATGTTTTGCTGCAACACCTCAAATATGCGGGGGTCGGCTTCGTAGGCATCTATGCGGCTTTGCGGATGCCGGAGGGCAAAGTAGAGGGTACTCAGCCCGATGTTGGCACCACCGTCGATGATGTATGGTTTGCTGTTGTTGGGTATAAAGCGGTACACTTCGTCGGCAAATATTTCCTGCCAGCTGTGCAGCATGCTGGCGCCGTGGGTGTAGCGGGTGCTGATGCCCGCCAGCGGCACGGTGCCCTGCGCAAAGCTGTGCTCGTTGCTGAGCCTTTCCTGGTCGGTAGCCGATAGGGTGTAGCGGCTGATATCGCCTTCTGCATACGGACTATTGGATAATCCTGCCAAGGCTTTGAGGCTGTTTTTTATGTGTTGAAGGGGTAGCATGATGAAGCGGTGCGGTTAAGCGGCAAAGTGTTTGTCGCGGTATTGCAATACCGGTTTTTCTATACAGCGGTAGGTGATGCTGGCAATGCCAATGGTGGCAGTGCTGTACAGCAGCAGGTTGAGCCAGTAATGACCGGTGTTGAGTAGGGGGTTGTGCAGCATGAGGCCCAGCACCATGGCATGCACCAGGTACATGGAATAGGATATTTTGCTGATGAAGCCAATGATGGATTGTGGCCAGGTGCCGATAGCAGGCAGGCAGGCGAAGAGGGGCAGCATGCCACCAATGGCCATGGCGTTTACACTCAGGTAGGCCAGCCGGAAATAACTGCTGTTGGGGAACCCGGGTATGACCAGCACAGAGAGATACACCAGTAGCCCCACCACAAAAAGCGGCCACCGAAAGCGGGTAAGCCAAATGGCATGATTTTCCCAGGCCCAGGCCAGCAGGCAGCCCACCATCAGCGCATCGAGGCGGCACAATACCAGTTTGCGCAGCAGCATGTCCCACTGCTCGGCATTGGTGACCAGTGGGCTAATATGCCAGCGGTACCCTACTGCAAACAGCAGCATGCCCGCTGCGGCCATCAGAAAGGCTTTTGGAAACGAAAAGACTTTTCGGAGGAGCAGTAAGCCAATAGGAAACAGGAGGTAAAACCACTCTTCTACTGCCAGGCTCCAGCTCTCCATAAAAAAACCGTTGAAGTACCAGCGAA
This sequence comes from Phnomibacter ginsenosidimutans, assembly GCF_009740285.1. Lineage (GTDB taxonomy): Bacteria > Bacteroidota > Bacteroidia > Chitinophagales > Chitinophagaceae > Phnomibacter > Phnomibacter ginsenosidimutans. The sequence continues at coordinate 4,091,510 of NZ_CP046566.1, read as the reverse complement.
AGTTTTGCAGAAACAGCAAAAAGCGCCACGAAATGGTATCGGTATTGCCCACCATCCAACCGGCGTATACCAACCATACATTGGCCAGCAAGGCCGCAAAATACAGCGGCAAGGTGCGCAGCCAGCGGCGAATCCAAAAGTGGCGGAGCATGGTGGCGGGTTGATTGCTCTGTTGCATCTGGCGGATGAGGATGCGGCCAATTAAAAAGCCGGACAGCACAAAAAACAGTTCAACGCCATTGAGGAAGAACTGCGCATCGTAGCGGTTGGGGCGGCGGCCAAAATCGAAGTAGGTGCCATGCTCCAGTACTACCAACAAAATGGCGATGCTGCGCAACGATCGAGGCCGGGAAAACGCTGAGATGGCTGATTCATGCTTGCCGGAAATGCTACTGCCATTGATGGGGCACAAAGACGCTGCCGTAATCGTAGCCACCATGTTTGGCCATGGGCGAGTGATGGTCGATGATGCTGAAGGCACAGGCATCTTCTACTTCATCGATGGCTTTTACTTTGGGTACGTTGATAAATGCTTGTATGCTGTATTGCCCACGGGTAAAAATGCCTCCGGGTATGGTAAGGGTGCATTCCTGTTGCAGGCTGGCCGATTCGCAGGAAAAGATGCGGCGTTTGCGGTCGTCGAGGAAGGTTACAAACAGGTTGGCATTGGCGGCATCTGCGGCCAGCTGCAGGGCAAAGCGAATGCTGACGGGTTCGGTATAATCAAACACGGCGCTGTTTTGGCCTTGCTGGTTGAGTACGTGGATGTGCAGAATAGCGGAGCTGTTTGTGGGTACAGGAGTAACCCGCTGGTATGCAGCGGCGGTGCTTTCATGTTTCAGGTGCAGGCGTACCATGTCTGCCGGCAGACCGCTGGCGGTAAGTGTACCATGCTCTATGAGCAGGGCACGGGTGCAGAGGTTGCTGATGGCTTCCATGTTATGGCTCACAAACAGCACGGTCCGGCCCTCGTTGGTGCTCACGGATTTCATTTTGCCGAGGCATTTTTTCTGGAACTCAGCATCGCCTACGGCCAGCACTTCATCTACAATCAAAATCTCGGGTTCGAGGTGGGCGGCTACTGCAAAGCCGAGGCGAACGTGCATGCCGCTGCTGTAGCGTTTTACAGGGGTGTCGATGTAGCGTTCTACCCCGGCAAAGTCAACGATTTCATCAAACTTGCGGGTGATTTCTTTTTGGTCATGCCGAGGATGGCCCCGTTGAGGTAGATGTTTTCGCGGCCGGTAAGGTCGGGGTGAAAGCCGGTGCCTACTTCGAGCAGACTGGCTACCCTGCCCCGCATGGCAATGCGGCCGGTAGTGGGTTCGGTGACCCGGCTCAGCAGTTTGAGCAGGGTGCTTTTGCCGGCGCCGTTGCGGCCAATGATGCCGAGCACTTCGCCGGGCTGTACGCTAAAGTTGATGTTTTTGAGGGCCCAAATGTATTCACTGTTTCCCTTTTGACTGCGGTCGTTGCTGTCGCCAATGGTCAAAAAGGGATCTTCTTTACCCCGGATGCGGTGCCACCAGCGTTTCACATCGTCTTTGATGGTGCCGGTGCCTACCTGCCCGAGGCGGTATTGCTTGCTGAGGTTGTCTACTTGTATGATGGGGGCGGACAAAGGGGGGAGGTTTAACTGTTCACGAGTTTACAAGTTCACAGGTTCCAGAGTTTGAGCGTTCCAGCGTTTATCAGTTTTTGGGTTGAAACGTGTGACTGTCTATTGCGTCAAAGATTTCAAAATTGTTCTCGCAGTCAAACTTCCTTGCAAAGAATGCATCGGATGTAATCAATTCTTCCAAATTGCTGGTTTGCCAAACATAGGGTTTAGGCCCAGGCCTGTCCCAAGCGATTTTTCGAAAATTATTGTTGGTGACTTTGATTGCGTAATCACTATTGGCTAGAATAGTGTGAAATGTCATCTCATCGCTTAGCATAACGTATTTAAAATACCATTCGTACTGTTCAGTTTCTTGTAACAAAAAAGCCAACACTTCTTTCGAGGCCCCAAACCATTGGCTTCCAACAAATGGCTTTTTTCCTTTTAAAAACTTTCTGTTGATGCCAAGGCGACGTTTAAGTCTAGTTAAAAAAGATGGAAAGGGTGGCACCCACTTTCCGGTGTCCTGAAAATGGAAAATCCTGTAGCGTTCCAGTCCGTCATTTAAGCCTAACCCTTTAATGGGCAAAGGGTCATATGACATTAGAATTTTAGAAGTATCAATCTGCCTCTCTATTTCTTTTCGGGTTTGTAAAGGATAATCTTGACCAGAAATCAGGAAATAGTAATCGGCATTTAAGGTCATTGCTTTATCAAACAACTCCAGCGTTGCTTTTACAGTACTGTAGCCTCCCCAGTATACTGCTGTAGTTGAAAACATATAGCTTTCAAATGGCTCAAAAATTTCTCGGGCTTTTAAATCAACATGAACCAATACCTCATAGTGCTCAGCATGCAACCTTGCTACTAAACGTTTTAGTTGTTGAGGGTTTTTATGTGCCAGTATTAAAATGCAAATTTTCATTTGATGAGTTTTAGTTTTCTCATAATATGTTTGCGTATGCATTTTAAGTACGTGCTGGTTTGAAACTTACCTTCTAAAACGGCATCATAAAGTTCTCTGTAATGGCTTAACTGACTGTTTAGTCTAGTATCCCTTTCCTGAAATAAGTCAGGATGAATTTGAACGGCATTGGAAAGATTATCATTCAAACGTTTCAGGTTCAATTGAGTCGGATTTTTAGCAATAAGGAATGTATTTTGTTTGTACCACCACGCCAGTTCAGGAATTTCCCAAAGCAATGGTCTGAAGCAATCAATCCAGTGATATCCAAGGTGTTCAAACTTCTCTCTCCAATAAGAAAAAGGCTGTTCATTGATGTGATTTTGTCCTCCTTGTAACGGTACAGCAGCAGAAAAAACAATCATATCAGTGTGCTGGCACAGACTTGATACTAAAGCGTTTGCACTTTTCTCAGGTAAATGCTCTGCTACTTCTAAGCACAATGCGATGTCAAATTTTCTCTTGACATCAAATCCAGCTGTCAAATCAATTGCATTAAAATTCTGCTTATCAACATACAGGGTATCTTCTTGTACCCACGATCCATCAACTCCAAATACATCATCGATGCCTAAATCCTGAAATACCTTCAAAAAGTTCCCAGGACCACAACCTACGTCAATTACCGACTTTGGGTTCAGTAGTTCCAGGATAATGGGTACCATGATAGTCGGATACCTCAAATCATGTTCTAATTGATGATGTATGTAGGGTTGCATACAATGTTTTTAGTCTTTCATCATCTATTCTAAATGTTCCTGCCCCAGAGCCCGAAAGGCGCTGCAGATTGCAGGCGTTGTTCGATGAAGGGAATGTCGCGGAGGTAGAGGGTGTTGTGGTGGTGGGGTGTGGCCAGTGGTATGAGTTGGCGGGTGTAGGGGGCGTAGGTGTAGGCAGCAAAGCCTTGTTGCAGCAACCACTCATGCGTGGTTTGCGGGTGTGGTGGCCGAAAGGGCTGGTGGGTGGTTTCTATAATCATGGCCTTAAGGCCGGGGGATGACAATAATTTTTCGGCGCCTTGCAGTACCCGGTGCTCGTTGCCCTCTACATCTATTTTCAGGAGCAAAGGAGTTGCCTCTTGCAGGGCTTCGTCCAGCGTGGTGCAGGGTACCGCTATGCTGTGGGCCTCAGCGTTGTCGAGCACATGGTTCATGGCATCGAGGTGGCTGGTAAAATGCACTTCACCCGTTTGGTTGCTCACTGCTTTGGGGATGATGGTAACCTGTTGTTGCACCTGGTTGGCGTTGATGTTTTGCTGCAACCAATGCAGGGCTGCCGGCACGGGTTCGAAGCTATACACACGGGCACCTATTTGTGCAGCGGCCAGTATGCTGTAGGTGCCGGTGTTGGCCCCAATATCGGCAAAGCTGTCTTGTGGCCGCAGCAGGTGCAGCAAAAAAGACATGTCTTCGAATTCATGCAGGCCACAGTAGTGGTTGCCGGTGGCACCCCGCAGGCCCGGTGCCAGCCAGAGCTGGCTGTTGTTGGTCCAGGGTACCAGCTTGGGCGTAGCCCTGAGTCTTGCATGCCATTGCCACTGCACAAACCGCAACAGTGCCTGTGCCGGCCGTCGGCGGCTGAAGGCATGCTGTGTGGCAATGAAGCGTAGGGTGCGGAGGAGGGGCATGGTTTTTGGAGTTGACGAGTTCCAGTGTTTACGAGTTCACGAGTTAGTTGGAAGGTTGAAGGGTTGATGAGTTTTACTATCAACTGTGCAATTTATTGAGGCTCCTCGCCCTTTAGGGAGAGGCGGGGGTGAGGGTATCTACACAGTATCCATAAACGTCTTTTCTACCCGGCTAAAGAGGCGCATGCCGATGAAGAGGAGCACCAGCATCCAGGCGCTGCTGTAGGCCAGTTGCCAGTATTGTACTTCGGCACCGAGGATGCTGTTGCGAAACAGCTCCACAAGGGCCGCCAGCGGATTGTATTGTACCAGTTGGTATACCCACGGATGGGTGGTCTGCATGTTGTCGAGGGCACTCAGCGGATAGTTGACCGCACTGGCAAACATGAGCAGTTGTACGCCAAAGCCAATGAGCACGGTGAAGTCGCGGTACTTGGTGGTGATGCTGCTGATGATGATGCCGAGGCCAAGGCCCATGCCGGCCATGAGGAGCAGGACTATGGGGATGAGGAGCCAGTTGGTAAGTTGGTAAGTTGACGGGTTGGCAGGTTGACCAGTGGGTGCTATCCAATGGAAGTAGAGCATCACACAGATGAGCAGGAAGAGCTGGATGCCGAACTGGATGAGCTGGCTGATGACCACGCTGATGGGGCTTACCAGTCGGGGGAAATACACTTTGCCGAAAATGCCGGCATTGGCAATGAAGGTGTTGCTGGTATTGGTGAGGCAGGCGGCAAAATAGCTCCAGATAACGATGCCGCTCATTTGAAACAGCACGGGGTTGACGCCATTTGTACCAATGCCCGCTACCACATTGAAGAGCAGCACACTCATGGCAGTGGTGAGGGCCGGTTGTATGAGGTGCCAGAGGGGCCCCAGCAGGGTTTGTTTGTACCGGGCGGTGAAGTCGCGTTTCACAAACAAGACCATCAGGTCGCGGTACTGCCAGAGGTCTCGCAGGTAGGTGCGGCTGCGGCGGTTGGGTTCGATGATGGTGGTTTCCATTTCAGTTTGCGGTTTGCAGTTAGCAGTTTGCAGGGGGTGTAGCTAGTTTGCAGTTGGCAATTTGCGGTTTGCAGTTTGCAGGGGGTGATAGCTAGTTGGCAGTTTGCAATTTGCAGTTTGCGGTGGGGCAGCTGTGAGGGTTTGCAATTTGCGAGGGATGGAGGCTGCCTTGCGAACTGGTAACTGCCAATTATTTTTTTGACAGGAAGCCGATATACTTTTTAGGATTAGCCAGCATGTCATTCAACAAGCGACCAATTTCCTCCGTTGACAAATACAGCTTTTGGTAGGTTTCGTTGTTGATATAGTGGCTGGCATGTGCGAAGTCTAACCAAACCTGCGTTTCACTGTTTTCAGCATCACAGTCAGATAGTTTGCTGACAAAATGGGCTTCATATTGTCGCTTCCTGTATGCTTCAGCCAAATTCACACAAATACTACGAGAAGATCTTCTTATCTGGTCTGTTAGGGAATACTTCTCTTCCGGTGGAAATTCTTTGCTGATATGAAAGATTTCCATTGCCTGCGCAAAAGCCTTTTTATATACCGTGAGATCTTTAAAAGTTCCCATGATTGCTAAACATGGATATTTATTGCAAACGTCTCATCCTGCCAACTGCCAACTGTCAACTGCTGACTGGTTTAACGGTCCCAAAACATCAGCTTTTGTTTCCATTTTTTCCATTTGCGGCGCCACTGGGGCACTTTGATGTCGTAGTATTCGTCGGCGCCGGTGTTGAAGTAGCCGCCACCATAGCCATAGTAGTGACCATAGCCGTAGCCGTAGCCTTTGCCGTAGCCGTAGCCATAGCCGTAGTAGCCAAAACGGGCCCCCATTTTCAGGTCGTTTACCACCAGCCAGAGGAAGGGTAGCTTTCCCTGTTTGTATATTTCTTCGACAAAGCTCAGCTGCCGCTTGTAGGTAAAGCGGTGGCGAACAATAAACACCGAGGTATCGATATAGGGTGCCAGACTGAAGGTATCACTCACCAGACCCACGGGTGCCGAGTCGATGATGATGTAGTCGTAGTGGGCTTTGAGGTAGTCGAAGAATTCTTTGTTTTTGATGCTGAGCACCAGTTCGCCGGGGTTGGGGGGTACAATACCGGTGGGGTACACATGTAGCTCGGGGTAGCCGGGCAGGGCCGTGTATACATCGGCAGGGTCGGCCAGGCCAAGGAGTACGTTGGAGATGCCCACGCCTGTTTTTTTCAATTCGAGGTTCTTCATGATGCGGGGGCGGCGGAGGTCAAATTCGAGCAGGGCCACCCGCTTGCCGCTGAGGGCCAGTACGGCTGCAATATTGATACTGATGAAAGATTTGCCTTCGCCCGATACGGTAGAGGTGACGAGGATGGTTTGGAAGGGTTTCTTCTCCATCATAAAGGCCAGGTTGCTTCGGATGATGCGGAACTGCTCGGAGATGAGGTTGCGGCTCTTGTCGGCCACCACCAGACTCTTGTTGTTTTCGACATGGCCAATTTCACCAATGATGGTCACTTTAGTGGCTTTGGCAATATCGTCGCGGGTCATCAGTTTATCGTTGAGCAGGTCGCGGAGGTAGATGACGCCAATGGGCAGGAGCAAGCCCAGCAAAATGCTGAACATGCGGATTTTGCCTTCATCGGGCTCTACGGGATTGAGGCTACCGCCAGCGGGGTTGAGGGCCGCATAACCCGGGTCGGTGCTGGTGGTGGTGATGGCAATTTCTTCTTTGCGCTGCAGCAGGTAGAGGTAAAGACCTTCTTTTACTTTTTGCTGGCGTTCCATTTCGAGGAGGCGGCGCTGTTTGTCGGGTATTTTGGCGAGGTAACTGGTGTAGAGGCCGTTTTTAGACAACAGGTCGGCCCGCTGACGCAGCAGTACCTGGCGGTAGTTGCCAATGGCTTCTTTGAGACTGCGTTGTACTTCGTCCAGTTGTTTGTCGAGCTCCTGCACCTGCAGGCTGCCGGCGGTTTGCTGGCGGCCGGTTTTCTCCCGCTCCAGGCGCAACGAGTTGAAGGTGCCGATGAGGGCAGTAATGGTGGGTTCTTCAATGCCCAGTGAGCTGGGCACCAGTTCGGTTTTTTTGCGGGGCGATTGCAGGTATTGCTCAATGTTGTTGAGCATGCCCAGGTGCCAGTCTACCAGGGCGGCTTTTTCCTGATTTTCGGTGAGGCGGGTACTAAACAGCGAGGCTTGTTCTTCTACCGGCAGCACATCGTTTTGGTCGCGGTAATCCCGCAACGAATTTTCAATCAGTTTGAGTTCTACACTCAGCGAGTCGAGACGTTCTTCAATAAACCGGATGGTGGCATCGGCGGCAACATTTTTGGTGTCAACGCTGTACAAAATGTATTCCCGTACCAGGGCATCGAGGATGGCCCTGCCCATGTAGGGGTTATCGTTGGTGATGCTGAGGTTGAGGATGGTGGTGTTGGGGTCGGGCAGGTAAATGAGCAGGCCATTCAAAATTTCATTGGCCCGGGCCATGGGTGAGCCCCAGGTGCAAATGTTGATGGCATCGGTAGTGGGGATATAGATGCTGCTGTCTTTGGGTACGAGGCGAAAGCGGCTGCCGTTGATGTTGAGTACATCGCCCCAAACATGGGTTTCACGGCCTTCGAGGCCTACCAGCAGGGTGTAGCCCGAGGGCGACATATTGGTAAAGCGGATTTTGTAAGAAGCATTGCTATCGGCAATGGCTACGGGCACAAGGCGGAAGGGCACCTGATCGAAGAGGTTGGAGGTTTTGATATTGCCCTCGTTGAAATACTGGATGTGAAAATTGTTTTTTTCGACCGCCCGTTTTACCACAGCAATGGTGCGCAACTTTTGAATCTCGTTGCTCATATTGATGTCGCGGGGGCCGTAGAGGGCCCGTTCTACAATGTCGCCCTGATTGCCGTATACGGGATTGGTTTCGCCACTTTTTACCAGCATTTGTACACTGCTGGTGTACTTGGGCGTGGTGTAGCGCAGGTATATCATGCCGCCGGCAATGCACAAGGCAAGGCTCACGATGAAGAGGGGCAAGAAGGCCAGGTACTTGAACAGTATATCTGCCGGAGAAAATTTGCCGCCACTACCGTCGCCGGTGGGGTTGTATTCGGAAGGAAATGGAGTCATGAATTAGATGATAGATGACAGGTGTTAGATGATAGTTGGGGAGGTTAACGTGTTAACTGGTTAATGCGTTGACGCGTTGCAGCATCAACAAAATGAGCGACATTTATAAATCCGGGGCTGTCATGCATTTTTGTTTCCATCCTGATTTGTTTGTTTTTCCAACCAAGAGATGTAGCCACTTAGTAGCTTTTCTACTTTGTCTATTTCTATTCTGAAACGGGACAGCTGATCATCGTTGATGAAGCCTGCATCAAAAGCGTCAATCAAATGGCCAAGTGTTTCACTCAACGAACCTCTACTGATGATACAAAAGCGGATTCGATCAGGATAAGTACGTCTGCCATGACCTTCTACCAACTGAATTCCAACAGAACGGGAGCTTCGAATTTACTGATCCACGAGTCGAAACTTTTCTTCTGGCGGAAATGATTTCACCAGTAATGCAATGTCATTTTTTAATTGTCTGGCTTCCTGCCAAACTTTTAATTCTTCAAATGATTGATACGGCATGAGTCTGAGTAGTGTGTGACTATCTTATCAACTCATCAACCCGTTAACCCGTCAACTCATCCACCCAAACCCTATTTCGTCAAACTGATGATGAGTGTGCCAAAAGCCATGATGGAGGTAACGAGACCGAGGTATACCGGCAGGTCGCGGAAGAAGGGTGAGTTGTTGCGTTGGTATTGAATGAGCTTGCTGTCGTTGGGCAATACGTAGAGGATATCGTTTTGCTGCAGCTGGTAGTAGGGCGATTGAAAGATGAGGGCATCGTTGAGGTCGATGCGGTGAGTTTCTACCTGTCCGTTGGGTTGCTGGCGAATGAGCAGGATATTGGTACGCATGCCTTGCTCGGTAATGCCTGCCTGGCCAATGGCATCTACAATGGTGGCCCGTTCGTTGGGGAAACTGAGCCAGCCCGGACCGCCTACTTCACCCATCATCATGACCCGGAAGTTGATGAAACGGATGTTGAGCACGGGGTCTTTTACATAGGGGCCCAGTTTTTGCTCCAGCTGTTGGATGAGTTGCGATTTGGTGAGTCCGGCCGCCTGTACTTTTCCAATGACGGGGAGGGTGATGTTGCCATCATAATCTACGAGGTAGCCAATGGCGCCGGCCTGAGCTGCTCCGCCACCGGTACTACCCCCCAGCAGGTTAAACACCTGTGTTTGCGATTGATCGAGAGAGGCACTGCTCACATTGATGACGAGCTGGTCGTTTTTTTGAATGACGGGTTCTTTGAGGTTGAGCACCACTTTGTTCAGCGAGTCGATGTTTTTTTCGAAGAAGCGGTAGTCCACCACGGCTTCTTTTGAGGGCCTGCAGGCAGCCATGGCCAGCGTCAAAAACAAGAGGAATACGGTGCTGCGTTGGCGGCATATCGTTGTTATCAACCGGTTGATCATATAATGCAGATTGTGCAGTGGGGTTGCCACAGCAGAAAGTTAAGGAATGCGTTGCAGCCTGCGGCTGTCTATTTTGGCCCGCAGGCGGTAGCCAATGCTGTCGATGCTTACTTCTACCCAGCGGTTATCAATTTTTTCTACTACAGCGGTGGCGCCCATCATGAGGCCCGATTGAATTTGTACCCGCTGCCCCGGTGCCAATACCGGCAGGGCTTCCACATCGTCGTATTCGTTTAAAAAACGCCGGATGGTATCAATTTCTTGTGGATGAATGATGGCGGGTTTGCCATTCCAGTACACAAAATTGATGACGCCTTCGGTGAGGCGAACCTCGGATTGTGCCGGCGGCAGCACCTGCACAAATACATATGATTTAAAGAGAGGCTCTTCTACTTTTTTGATGCGGTCGCTCCATTGGCGGTGTACCACATTGAGGGGGCAATAGCTTACAATGCCTTTGGCCTGCAGGCGGGCATGCACTTTTTTCCCAGCGGGGCTTGGTGTACACGGCCAGCCAGCTGGCTTCGGGTGATATGGGTAGTGTAGCAGACAATGCTATCCATCAATTTTGTTCAAAGCTTCGCCATCTCAGTCACATTTGGCTTTTAAAAAAAAGCATCCATGGGCTGCAGTAAGCGGTATTAGAACAGGCCTGAAAAGTACCGCAAAAAATAAGGCTGTCTGCGGTAAGAAATCCACCACAAACAACCTGTATGCGTATAACAATTTTAGGAATCAAGCGCCCCCAAACCATGTTACCTCAGGTCGTTCGCAGCACATTCTCAGATCAGGGGTTTTACTGTTCTCATCAGTGCCGTAAAAGTAGGGGGTTCGGTGCAGTTGGCCGCCGCTGTGGCGGCATCTTTATGCTGGCTGTGTAAAGTTGGTGGGCGAAGGTTTTTTACGCTTCGAAAAGGCGGGCAAAATGATTTTCCAAATGGTTGCGCATGCCGTTGCGAAATTCTTCCGGGGTACCGTTTTCGAGGATATCAACCAGCTCTTTGTGCGACACAAACACTTTGAGCAGGGGTTGTTTTTTGAGGAGGCCGCTGTGGTGTACATAGTCAAACACCGGCAGCAGCATGTTTTGAAACTTGTGCAGGGTGTTATTGCCCGTAATATCATAGAGCTTGCCGTGGAAGGCAATTTCGTGTTGCACGTTGAAGAGGTGGTATTGGGTAACCGGTGGTTCGCTGGCTACTATCTGGCGTAGTTCGGCTATGTCTTCTTTGGTAATGCGGTGAAACAAAAAGTCGGCCATCCCGATTTCGAGTACCAAGCGGATTTCGAAAATTTCCCGCAGGGTTTCGGGGCTCAGGATGTGCGGGTTCATGCTCTTGCTGAGGTTGCCAAACAGATCCGGGCTGGTAATGACGGCCCCTTTTTTCTTTTTCGATTCTATCAAACCCATGAGGCGCAGGCGCAGCAAGGCTTCCCTTACTACGGTGCGGCTTACACCAAGTTTTTCTGCCAGCTCTATTTCTTTGGGAATACTGTCGCCCACTTTCAGCTTTTGCTGCAGCAGCAGCGCTACCAGGCTGGCTTCTACCCTATCCACCAACGAGCTGTTTTCGATGGAGGTAAAAGCAGTGTCTATAGGTTCGATGGCCATATTATGTATTACTTGTTTCAAAGGTAGGGAAAATGCCGTTTTTGCCTAAACCGGTTGCTAAGCATTGATTTATAATATTTTACATTAGTAAAAAGATTTATTTGGAAGGAACCTGTAAAGTTTTGTTACCTTTATTATGTCATACATAATACAAAACAAAAACTGCTTGTCATGAAATTGACGTTTTTAAAACACTGGTTTCTTGCAGTCGCCACTCTGGTCGCCATGGTATCTTTTGCGCAGACCGGGAAGATTTCAGGAAGAATACTGGATGATGATGCAAAGCCTCTTGCAGGCGTATCTGTAACGATTAAAGGGAAGGCAACCGGCACCCAGTCGAACACGGCGGGTGATTTCAGCATTGAAGCCGCTCAGGGAGACGTACTCGTGTTTTCCATGACGGGTTTCAACAGCCTGGAACTGCGGGTAGGTACGGCCAGTACACTCAATGTGTCGATGGTACCCCGGGTAAGCCAGCTGGAAGAAGTGGTGGTAACCGGTTATGGTACCCAAAAGCGCAAAGAGGTAACCGGCGCTGTGGCTTCGGTAAATCCCAAAACATTTGAGCACAGCCCCAGCACCAACGTGGCTACTGTGCTGCAGGGCAATGCTCCCGGCCTGCGGGTGCAGCAGCGTACCGGCCAGCCGGGTACTACGCCGTCGATTTCGTTTCGCGGTGGTACAGAGTTTGGTGGTGGAGGTACGCCCCTGTTTATTTTGGATGGGGTGATTGTGCCTTCGCTGTATGGTTTGGATATCAATGATGTGGCCAGCATCGACCTGTTGAAAGATGCGGCAACCACAGCCATATATGGTGCCCGTGCTGCCAACGGTGTGGTATTGGTAACCACCAAAAAGGCCGTAAGGGAAAAGCACAGGTGACCTATTCTTACAGCCATACCGCCAACTATATCCGCCGCAACCCTTCAGAATACCTAAATGCGGCCGATTATATCCGCATGAACCGTTTTGGTTTGCAGTCGCGGTTTCGTGGCGACTCATTGGACAACAATACCAATGCCATGAATACCGACCGTGGCCAACTGGTAGGTGCCTGGGGTTGGGCGGTGAACAATGGCTGGCGTTCGCCGGAAGGATTGTACACCACGCAGTTGCTGAACGATCAGAACCGCGGCCTGCTGAGCAAGCCCGGTTGGAAACTGCTGGTGATCCCAATCCGTTTAATGTGAATCAAATGGATAGCATTCTGTACACCGACCTGAGTGCCAGAGACCGCGAAGCCATGATTTTGCAACAGGTCAATACCAACGAACACAATATCAATTTCTCGGGTGCCAATGATCAGGGCTCTTATGCATTGTCGCTGGGTACCGTTCGGGATAATGGTATGATTATCGGCTCTTGGCTGAAGCGGATGAATATGAACTTCAATGGTGGCCTGAACATTGGCAAAGACCTGAAGATTACCACCAACATTGGTGCCTATACTGTAGAGCAGGCATTGCCCTACGGACAATTTAATAACGTGGATCCCGAAGGTGGTGCAGCCGGTGGTTTGCTGCAGCGCTTTGTAGGTGTGGCGCCCACCGTGCGGTATACCAATGATACCTCTGGTGCCATGCTGCCCGGACCCAATGATGTAACCCTCGGCAACCCCATGTACTGGAGCAACCTTACGGTGAACAGAACCAGCCAGCAACGTTTTCTGGGTGGCATCAACCTGGAGTATACCATTTTGCCGTACCTGAAAGTATTGGCGAGTGGTTCTGGTTACTACCAGTTTACGACCAACGATTTCTTTACCAAGGCTTACCAGCAGGGTAATGGTGGTGCCATGAATACGAACCGTGCTGCCAGCTTCAACAACAACAAGGCTATTCAGTATACGACGAATGCCTTCCTGCAGTTCAACAAGAATTTTAAAGGACATACCATTACAGCACTGGCTGGTACGGAATTTTATGAGTACAGAAACTATGTGAGCTCTGGTTTTGCACAAGGTGCACCCACCGATCTTATCCCCTGGCTCACTGCTGCTACACCGCCCAACGTACAGGGTACCACCATTGTAAACCCTGCAGGTGCTTCTTCCAACTTTAACCAGTGGGAAAAAATTACCTCAGCCATTGGCCGGGTAAACTATACTTACCGCAACCGCTATCTGGTAACCGGTATTGTACGGGTAGATGGTAGCAGCCGTTTGAAAAAAGGCAACTACTATGGTACTTTCCCCGGTGTATCTGTGGGTTGGAACCTGCACAACGAAGCATTTTTTGCTGCCAGTGGCGTAGCCAAAATCCTCAGCAGTGTAAAACCAAGGGTGAGCTATGGTGTAAATGGTAACGTAAACTCTCTTGGTTATTTTGCCACCGCACAGGTGTACAACAACGCCGGTACCTACAATGGTTTTGGCGGAACTTATGCGGCATCTTACATCAACTCCGACCTGCGTTGGGAACGTACCAACAGCCTCAACTTTGGTGCCGACCTCGGTTTCCTGAACAACAGGATTACGTTGAACTTCGATTACTTCATCCGCAATGTGTTTGATAAACTGGCGGGATTGAATATCTCTTCTCAAACTGGTTTTGGCAGCTTTACTACCAACCTTGGTCAGTTGCAAAACAAGGGTGTGGAAATAGCCGTGAATGCCCGTTTGATTGAGCCGAAGAAAGCAGATGGCTTTAGCCTCGAAGTGGGTGCCAACTATTTCCATGTGCGCAGCTTTGCCAAGAAGTTGCCATTCAACGCACTGCCCGGCAACCGTACCAATGGCTTCTTTGTGTGGGATCCTAAAAACCCCGGCCAACAGATGTATGTAGGTGGTATGGTAGAAGGACAACGCATAGGCCTTGATGAAGTATGGGCGCCCAAGTGGGATGGCGTGTATACAGACGCCGGAAAAATTACCAGCGATGCCAATGTGTACAATGCTTTCCTGCCGTATACCAATAAGCGCATCAAGCAACTGGGCGATGCCGATTGGCATCAGGTGTATCAAAACGATACCATCGACTCACGCCAGTTTGTGTACGTAGGCCGTACCACGCCACAGCACATGGGTGGCTTTAATGTGGCAGCAGCTTACAAAGGCATTCGCCTGTATGCCGGCTTTGATTACGCTTTTGGATTTGTGATTTTGAACAACCAGATTATGCGGGGTCTCAATCAGGTACAGGGTTCGCAAAACTCTACTACTGATGTGTTGAAAACATGGACACCCAGCAACCCCACTGCTACTATGCCACGCTACTACTGGGCCAACCAGGGTCGCAACTATGCTACAGATGCCAGCGGCAACAACCCTGCTGCCAACCTGTGGGAGAAAGGCGACTACGTAATGCTGCGTGAACTCACCATGGCGTATGATTTGCCTGCCTCTGTGCTGAGCAAGTACCTCGCCAACCGCATCAAAGGATTGAGTGTGAATGTAACCGGTAGCAACCTCTTGTATCTCTCTGGCTACAGTGGCAACTTCCCTGAAGTGGGTGGTGTAGATCAGGGCAAGTTTCCGCTGCCAAAGCGCCTCACCATTGGTGTACGGGTAACGCTGTAATTGGTTTTCAACTTTAAATTATTTGCAATGAAAAAGAATAAACTCCTCTTCATATCGGGCCTCCTGCTGCTGATGGCAGGCATGGCTTCCTGCACCAAAGAACTGGATGCTGTGGTGCCACAGGATACCATTAGCAAAGACCAGGCATTGAGTGATCCTAACGCTGCCCGTACATTGTACCACGGCGTGTATGGCCTCACCCGTTCGTATGCCGGTACATTTTTTCAACTGGGCGAAATGCGCTCCGACCTTTGGGTGGATGGTTTGTTTACAGAATCGGTGGATGGTGGTTTGCAAAACTTGTATCGCCACAACATTAGTGCACTCAACGTACCTTTTAGTAACTGGGGTGGTTTTTATAACCTCATCTACAATTACAACAACGTTATCAAAATTATTCCTCAAACTACTTTGCCTGTAGCAGAACAGAACCGCATACTGGCAGAAGTGTATGGCTTGCGGGCATATGTGTATTACACCATGCTGCGTACCTGGGGTAATGTACCGTTGAATACAGAACCGGTAGAAGCCATCAACAATGCTGCAGAAACCTATAAGCGTCGTACCGGTGTGGATACCGTGATGACACAGGTGAAGGCTGACATTGAAGAATCGCTCAGATTGTTTGGCAGTAGCAATACACTGCCCAGTGGCAAACGCGTATACTGGAGCCGTGTGGCTACACAAATACTCAAAGGTGATGTGTATTTGTGGTCGGGTACGCACATGGGTGGCGGTACTGCCGATTTGACTACTGCTAAAACAGCCCTGCAGGAAATCCGCAATTTGCAAGGTGCTACGCTGGATTTGCAGGCCAACTATGCCGATGTATTTGACCCCACTAAAAAGACCAACAACAAGGAAATCATTTTTGCGATTAACTACGAATTGCAGCAGTCGCAGATGGGTATGTTTGGCAGCTTTTTGGTAAACTCTATTCAGGCCAACACCTTGTCGTTTGCTCAAGCACCTACGCCAACAGTGTCATCTGTGTATCCGTATGTAAATGGTGCCAACCGCATTGGTTTCAATCAGGCCATGCTTACCCGCCTTACCAGTGGTACTCCGGATCAGCGCATCAACTACAGTTTCAAAACCATGTACTCAACTGCACCACCACATGCAGTAAGAGGCGTGATGCTCACCAAGTACATTGGCACCACAGCTGGTACCTCTCAGATTTACAACAACGACTTCCCTATCTACCGCTATGCAGATGTGTTGCTGTTGCTGGCAGAAGCAAAAGCAAAATTGGGTGAAGACCCATCAGCAGAAATCAATGCTGTTCGCCTTCGTGCATACGGTGCCGGTTACACGCCACATACCAATGCGGGTGTTACGGCCAATATGAATGCGATACTGGAAGAATACCTGCGGGAATTTATAGCGGAAGGCAAACGCTGGTGGGCCCTGCGCCGTGCAGGCGATACCTATGTGTATGCCAATGTAAACCCCACGTATTTCTCTGCGTCTACCGCCGCCAAATTCCTCCTGCCATTGTCACTTACGATGCTCAATAATGATCCATTGTTGGTGCAAACTGCAGGATACTAATATTGGTTTCTCATAAGCAGTAGTTTTGATAGCAAGGGGTAGTCAAGTGCCCCTTGTATTTTCTCATCTTGAAGTTTTTGATTTATGTCTTTGCCACACCTTGAAGGGTTGATTGCAGCGCCATTTACCCCCATGCATGCCGATGGAAGTCTTCATACAGAAATGATTCCTGCATACTATGCTTTGCTAAAAAGCAATGGTGTAAAAGGCGCTTTTATTTGTGGGAGCACGGGAGAAGGTGTATCGCTGACGGCCAAAGAAAAAATGGCGGTGATTACTGCCTGGGGTAAAGTAGCAAGCAGCTGATGCCGACTTTACGGTGATGCCTTTGCTGGGCGGTACCAGCCTTACCGATTGTAAAGAGCTGGCGCTGTTTGCCCGTGATGCAGGCATGGATGCTGTTTCGTTCACCGCACCATTTTATTTTAAACCGGCAACTGTGCAGGCACTTGCAGATTGTTGTATAGAAGTGGCTGCTGCTGTGCCCGATTTGCCTTTTTATTATTACCATATTCCCGTGCTTACGGGAGTGCAGCATACGATGTATGATTTGTTGAAAGCGATTCATGGGCGCCTGCCCAATTTTGCGGGCATCAAATACACGCATGAAGATTTCATGGACTTCCTCTCCTGCCTGCATTTTGCCAATGGGCAATATGATATGCTGTGGGGCCGCGATGAAAACATGCTGGCAGCATTGGCACTGGGCGCCAAAGGTGCTGTGGGTAGCACTTTCAACTATGCTACACCATTGTACCTGCAATTGATCGCTGCTTTTGAAGCCGGTGATTTGGAAAAAGCACGGGCCTTGCAGCAGCAATCTATTGATATGATCCGGTTGCTGGGCAAGTACGGTGGCATTGCTACCGGAAAGGCATTTATGAAGTTGATTGGGTTGGATTGCGGACAGTTTCGCCTGCCGGTACAAAACATGAGTGCTGCACAGTTTGAAGCCTTTGCACAAGACAATGCAGCGCAGCAATTTGCTACTTATTGTTCACAGTTACCTCAGGCTACCCTTGCATAAACCATGCGGTGCCTGTTGCTGATATTTCTCCTCATGATGATGCAAACCGCAGAACCTGTGGCTGCACAGCAGGCAGCGCCTGTACTGCAGCATTGGAAACTGGCTGCCGACCTTACCCATGCCGGAGCAGCAGCTGTACAAGGCGTGGCCGGGCCTATTACCGGCGTGTACGACAACTGCCTGCTGGTAGCGGGTGGTGCTAATTTTCCGGATGGCATGCCGTGGCTGGGTGGCAAAAAAGTATATCAACAACGGGTATACATTTATGCCATTCAAAAAAATGCGGAGCTCCTGCTGGAAAGAACGGGCTTGCTACCGGAGCCGCTGGCATATGCTGCCGTGTGCAGTACTGCTGATGGAATTGTAGTGGCCGGTGGAGAATCGGCAAAAGGATTAAGCAAAGCTTGTTGGTTGTTGAGTTTATCTGCTACCGGCCAACTGCAAACAACTGCCCTGCCCGACTTGCCGGTGGCTACTACCAACGCTGCTGCCTGCACCGATGACCGCTATGTGTATGTAGGCGGTGGCGAAACAGCTGCAGGTACTACCGCCGCCATGTATCGCCTCGATTTGCAGGCACCAGCCGCAGGCTGGAAGAGTTGGATTGCTTTGCCACAACCACTATCGCACTTTGTATTGCTGCACCGAAAGCAACAGGGTAAGCACATACTGTTTGCAGCGGCTGGCCGGTATAAACAAAGCAATGGCTTAAGTGCATTTTCATCAAAACTCTACAGTATGGATGTAACATCGAAAGCATGGACATCCTTGGCTGATATGCCAGTTGCACTGTCTGCCGGAACAGCAGTGGTTACAAAAGATGGATTGATGCTTTTTGGTGGCGATACCGGTGAAACTTTTTATCAGGTGGAAGCTTTGATACAATCCATTGCACAAACCAAAGATGCTGCACAAGCAGCCAAATTGAATGAGCAAAAGATTGCTTTACAAAGTCAGCATCCGGGGTTTCATCAGCAAGTGTATCAATACCATGTGGATAGTAAAAGATGGAAAGAAGCAGGGAGATTGCCTTATGCAACACCGGTTACTACTATAGCAGTACCATGGAAGCAGTGGGTGTTTATACCAAGTGGTGAAGTAAAAGCCGGCGTACGTAGCCCGTATATCATATCCGTTAAATTGCATTAGCTATGAGTTTGCAACAGCACAAATCGTATGCATGGGTGGTAGTTGGGCTGCTGTGGGTAGTGGCACTCCTCAACTACATGGACCGGCAAATGCTGAGTACCATGAAACCATCGATGATGGTCGATATTGCTGAGTTGCAAACCGCCACCAACTTTGGCAGGCTCATGGCCATCTTTTTGTGGATTTATGGTTTTATGAGCCCGGTAGCGGGCATTATAGCGGACAGGGTAAATCGTAAATGGCTGATCGTTATCAGTTTGTTTGTGTGGAGTGCCGTTACACTCGCCATGGGCTATGCACAAAACTTTACACAGCTCTACTGGCTTCGTGCCATTATGGGTGTGAGTGAGGCTTTGTACATACCTGCGGGGCTGGCACTCATTGCCGATTATCACAGCGACAAAACAAGATCACTTGCCATTGGCATTCACATGACGGGCTTGTACATGGGCCAGGCATTGGGTGGTTTTGGTGCTACCATGGCTGCTGCTTTTTCGTGGAAGGCAGCCTTTCATACTTTTGGATTGATTGGTATAGTGTATGCCTTTGTATTAATGTTTTTTTTAAGAGAGAAAAAATCAACTACAGTAGAAAGAAGTAGCACTGAGAAGCCTTCTGTTACGAAAGGATTGGCACTCCTCTTCAGCAATATTTCTTTCTGGATTATCCTGTTGTATTTTGCTGTGCCCAGCTTGCCGGGATGGGGTGTAAAGAACTGGCTGCCCACTTTGTTTGCCGACAGCCTGCATATTGATATGTCGAAAGCTGGTCCATTGTCAACCATTACTATTGCCGCATCTTCTTTTATTGGTGTCATCTTCGGCGGTATTTTATCCGACCGTTGGGTGCAAAAAAATATTCGGGGCCGCATTTACACCAGTGCTATCGGTTTGGGCTTAACCATTCCTGCCTTGTTGTTCATTGGCTTTGGCAGTTCATTATTTAGCGTTATTGGAGCAGCTTTTTGTTTTGGTTTTGGCTTTGGTATGTTCGATGCCAACAACATGCCCATTTTGTGTCAGTTTGTATCATCAAAATACCGGGCCACAGCATATGGTTTGATGAACATGACCGGCGTGTTTGCCGGAGCTTTCATCACCGATTGGTTGGGTAAATCAACCGATGCAGGCAACCTGGGTAAAGACTTTGCCATGCTCGGTGGCATTGTGGCCTTTGCCTTACTTATACAGTTGTGGTTTTTAAAACCAAAAGCTAATACTGTAGCAGCAACTTAATCATTCATCCGATTTATACCATTACTCATGAAAAGATTTTGTTTGAGTGTTATCGTTTTATTCATCACAACAACAATTGTGATAGCACAAACAACACCGGTTACTGTATTTGAATCGGGGAAGGAAGGGCATAAGAGTTATCGGATTCCGGCTATTGTGGCGTTGAAGAACGGCACTTTACTTGCCTTTGCCGAAGGCCGTGTAAATAATGCCGGCGATTTTGGCGATATCAATATCGTATTGAAACGCAGCACGGATGGCGGAAAAACATGGACCAACCTGCAAACGATTGTTGATTACGATCAGCAACAGGCGGGCAACCCCGCACCTGTGGTAGATCCGACAGACCCGCTGTATCCGCAGGGACGGGTGTTTTTGTTTTACAACACCGGCAACAATCATGAAGGGGAAGTACGCAAAGGAAAAGGCCTGCGGGAAGTGTGGTACAAAACCTCTACCGATGGCGGCATTACCTGGAGCGAAGCCGTGAACATCACCACACAAACGCATCGCCCCAAACAACCCGCTACCAATGCTGCCTATAACTTTTCGGAAGACTGGCGCAGTTATGCCAACACGCCCGGCCATGCCATGCAGTTTACTACCGGGGTGTACAAAGGCCGCATTTTTGTGGCGGCCAATCATTCTTCCGGCGAGCCGCTGGCTCATTTTGAAGACTACAAGGCACATGGTTTTTATACCGATGATCATGGCAAAACATTTCAGCTGAGCGAAACCGTTGATCGGGTGGGTGGCAACGAAGCCATGGCCACACAAATTTCCGGCGACCGTTTGATGATGAATATCCGCAACCAGAAAGGCGATGTACGGGCAAGGTTGATTGCCATCAGCCATGATGGTGGTGCCAAATGGGACAGTGTTTATTTCGACAACAATCTGCCTGATCCTGTTTGCCAGGGAAGCATTGTAACGCTGGGTAAAAAGAAGGGCAAATACATTGTGGCCTTTTGCAATGCCGCCGATACCAAAAGCAGAGACAATCTTACACTCCGCATTAGCTACGATGATGGCTTTACCTGGGCAAAAAGTATGGTGATTGATGCAACGGGTAAAAGAGACAATGCTGCCTACTCCGACATTGTACCCCTGCCCAAAAAGCAAATTGGCATCCTCTACGAAAAAGACAATTACGCATCAATCATTTTCACCGTTGTAAAGTGGAACTGATACTGCAACAGCTATAAGAACACAAGATGGCTTACACAACAAACGATTTAGCAGCGCTACATCAGTATTACAAACAGCAACTGCTGGAGAGCACAATCCCTTTTTGGTTTCCCCGTTCTTTCGATACAGCACATGGTGGTTTTTTATTGATGCGGGATGCCGATGGCAGCCTCATCGATGATGACAAAGCCGTGTGGATACAAGGCCGTGCCACCTGGATGCTCAGCACTTTGTACAACACGGTTGAGCCTCGCCAAGAGTGGTTGGACGGTGCCAAACTCGGGTACGATTTTTTGAACAAACATTGCTTTGATACCGATGGGCAAATGTTTTTTCATGTGACCCGCAGTGGCGAGCCCCTGCGCAAACGCCGCTACTTTTTTTCTGAAACCTTTTATGTGATTGCTGCGGCGGCGTATGCCAAAGCCAGCGGTGATGAAACAGCTGCCGATAATGCCCGCCGGGTATTTGGCCGTTGCCTGGAATATGCATCGGGTGAAAGAAAATTAACGCCCAAGTTTACAGGTACTCGTCCATCTCGAGGTATTGGTGTACCCATGATTATGATGAATACCGCACAACAGCTACGGGAAACCATTGGCGACCCTCGTTGTGATGATTGCATCACGCAATGGATTGTGGACATTGAACAGTATTTTGTAAAAGATGATATCCGCTGTGTGATGGAGCAGGTGGCGCCAGATGGGAGCATCATTGATCACATCGACGGCCGTACCCTCAACCCCGGTCATGCCATTGAAGGGGCCTGGTTTATTCTGCACGAAGCGAAGTATCGCAACAACGATCCACATTTGATAGCACTTGGTTGCAAAATGCTCGACTATATGTGGGAGCGTGGCTGGGACAAGGTTTATGGCGGCATTCTTTACTTCCGCGATGTGTACAACAAACCCGTGCAGGAGTATTGGCAAGACATGAAGTTTTGGTGGCCGCAAAATGAAACCATCATTGCCACTTTGCTTGCTTACCAAATGACGGGCAACGAAAAATATGCGCAGTGGCACCAACAAATTCATGAGTATGCCTACAGCCATTTTCGGGATGCCTTGCATGGTGAATGGTTCGGCTACCTTCACCGTGATGGACGCGTAGCACAAACTGCTAAAGGCAATTTGTACAAAGGACCTTTTCATTTGCCCCGGCAGGAATGGTACTGCATGCAACTGCTGAAATGTTATGCGCAGTAACCCACAACACTATCGCTTCACTTCCACACCGCAGCACAATTGATTCACCAGATATTGCTTAAACCAATGAAGAAACTTTGGCTGTATAGCCTGCTGAGTATTTGCCTCTTGCAAGGCAGGGCACAAACCCATCTGGCACCTACGCCACCCATGGCCTGGATGACCTGGAATTACTTTGGTGAAAACATTAACGAACAACTGATACGGGAAATAGCTGATGCCATGCACAGCAGTGGCATGCTGCAAGCTGGGTACCAATACCTGGTGATAGACGATGGCTGGCAAGGCGGCCGCGACAACAGAAACAACATCATTCCTGATTCAAAGAAATTTCCATCGGGCATGAAAGCATTGGCGGATTATGTGCACAGCAAGGGGCTGAAGCTGGGCATATACTCTGATGCGGCGCCGCTTACCTGTGCCGGCTACACGGCCAGTTTGCATTTTGAAGAACAGGATGCGAAAACATTTGCTTCATGGGGTATTGATTACCTGAAGTATGATTATTGCAATGCGCCAAAAGATTCATTTACGGCAAAGCAACGCTACAAAACCATGGCCGATGCGCTGCGCAAAAGCGGCCGCGACATGGTGTTTGCCGTGTGTGAATGGGGCGAACGCCAACCCTGGCATTGGGCTGCTGCAGCCGGTGGTCAGCTCTGGCGTACTACGTTTGATATTCGTGATTCGTGGAGCAGTATGATGGGTATTTATGAAATCAATGTGCAACTGCATGCGTACGCCGGCAGCGGTCGTTGGAATGATCCGGACATGTTGATTGTAGGTCTCGGCGGCAACAAAGGCCCTTCCGGAGATCTGGGTGGTACAGGTTGTACGATAACAGAATATCAAACCAACATGAGCCTGTGGAGCATGATGGCTGCGCCCCTCATTGCCACCAACGATGTACGGCAAATGACACAGGAAGTAAAACGCATTTTGATGCATGCGGGCATTATTGCCATCAATCAGGATTCGTTGGGGCTACAGGCCAAACGTATAGCCAGCAAAGACTCGATTGACGTATTACTGAAACCACTGGTCAATGGGGATGTTGCAATAGCCATCCTCAACAAATCGGCTACTACACAACCTTATGCCTTGCCTTTTGCCAGCATTGGTTTGGAAGGCCGCTATACGGTGCAGGATGTGTGGACGGGCACCACAACAAAACGCAGCCAGCAATGGAAGGGAAGCATTGAAAGCCATGCTACCGTTGTGCTCAGGCTGAAGAAAGAATAATGATTCATCAAACGGTGCATGGAGTTGTGAAGCATGCGCTGTGTAAAGAAATTATGGCATGCGGTGGTGGAGTATTGTTTGCGGATTATTGATGTGTGTAACAGCACAGGCCCGGTTGCAGTTGGCGGCACCTTTTGCTTCGCAGATGCTGCTGCAGCGCAACCAGCGCATTCATGTGTGGGGAAAGGGTACACCGCAACAGTCAGTGCAAGTTTCTCTTGGTAAACATAACGCCGTTACACAAGTAGCCGCAGATTCCACTTGGTCGCTGTACCTGCCTGCACAATCAGCCAGTACTCAGCCCCTGTCTATGTACGTTGTTTCGGGTACTGATTCTGTTGTATTGACAGATCTGCTCATTGGCGATGTATGGTTGTGCATTGGCCAGAGCAATATGGAATGGCCGGTGAAAAGATCGCTTCATGCAGCCGAAGCTATGGCTGCCCCACCGCAACCCTTACTTCGTTTTTACAACCCCAGCTACGCGGGTAAAAATCTTTACAACATTGCTTTTACTGATTCCGTTATCCGCCGGTTGAATACGCAACAATTTTACCAAGGCACCTGGCAACGCTGCGATAGCAGCAGCCTGCCCGATATGAGTGCAGTGGCCTATTTCTTTGGCCAACATTTGCTCAACAATACCGGCGTACCACAAGGTTTTGTGCAACTTTCTATTGGTGGGGCACCGCTGGAAACTTTTATTCGGAGAAAAGCATTGGCGGCACATCCGCAGCTGGCTGCCAAGCAACAAGGCAACTGGCTGAGCAACGATGCGCTGCCTGTGTGGGTGCGGGAACGGGGCATGCAAAACACTGCCCACAATACCTCCATTCCTACGGATGATATGGGCCCGAACCATGCCTATAAGCCGGGCTTTGCGTATGCTGCCGGTGTGGCTGCTTTTACACCTATGCCGGTAGCGGGAGTGCTTTGTTATCAGGGTGAAAGCAATGCGCAGGAACCGGAACGGGTAGCAGAATATGCCGCCTTGAATGAGCTGATGATAAATGACTATCGTCGGGCATGGCAACTGCCTGCACTGCCTTTTTATTTTGTACAACTCTCTTCTATTGAAGCAACGAATTACAAGAGTGCATTGTGGCCTGCATTCAGAAATGAACAACGGTTGATGTTGGACAAGATTCCCTTCAGCGGCATGGCGGTGAGCAGTGATGTTGGTGCAAGGCATGATGTGCATCCGACGGATAAAAAAACGGTGGGCGAACGCCTGGCTTTGTGGGCCCTGCGGGATGTGTATGGCCAGCGAATAACAGCTTCTGGTCCTTTGCCTTTGAGTGTCCGTTATAAGCAAGGCAAAGTTGTCATTCGCTTTGCGCATTGCAAAGGGTTACAGACTGCGAATGCTGCTCCATTGCAAGGTTTTTCGCTGAATGGCGCATCACCAGTAGCTGCACAAATTCGCCATAACAAAATCATTATTTCTACCCCTGCCAAACCCGAAGCGGTGTATTATGGCTGGCAACCATACAGCAATGGCAATTTGCTGAATGCTGCGCAGCTGCCGGCTTCCACTTTTAAAATAGCGGTACAATGAAGCAATGGATTATTACTTGTTGTTGTGTATGGATGATGGGATTGGCGCAGGCACAAACGGTGTTGCCGCAATACCCCGACTCTTTGTTCAACACCTACTATCATCAACGCAATAGTTTGTTTGCAGCCCTGCCGCTGCAACGTAACGATATTGTATTTGTGGGCAACAGCATTACAGATGGTAATGAGTGGGCCGAGTTGTTCAGTGATCCACGCATCAAGAACCGTGGCATCAGCGGCGATGTAAGCGCAGGTGTGCTGCACCGATTGCCGCAAATGGTACAATACAAACCTGCCAAAATTGTATTGATGATTGGCGTGAATGATTTGGCCCGTGGTGTTTCCGCTGATAGTTTGCTGTGCAATATTTTCTTGATAGCCGATTATGTGCATGAGCAATCCCCGTCTACAAAACTGATAGTGCAGAGCATCCTGCCGGTGAATGCCGCCTTTGGCAAGTTTGGCGGGCATACCAGCAAAGCAGCCATTATTAAAACCGTGAATGCTCAGCTGGAATCGCAGGCGGCCAAGCATCAGTATGTGTTTGCCGATTTGTATACTGGTTTCCTCAATGCCAACGGCGATATGCAGGAAAACTATACCAACGATGGCCTGCACCTGATGGGCGAAGGATACCTGTTGTGGAAGCACCTCATTTATCCGTATGTGTACGATTTGCCGTTGCAGCCGGCACTCATTCCCATGCCGCAGCAAGTGCAATGGCAGGCGGGTCGTTTTCCGTTGTACAAATGCCGGAACGTAGTGGTAGCAAATGATAGCTTGCTGCCAGAAGCAAAGCTGTTGCAGCAATGGCTGCCCCATCAGCAATTACACATTGGTAAGCAAAAACAAAATGAACCTGCTATCGAACTGCAGCTAGATGCAAGCATCAACGCTGCTATTTCGCCAGAAAAATATGCGTTGACGGTAACAACACACAAGATCATATTGAAAGCTGCTACCCGGCATGGCTTGTTCAATGGCTTACAAACCTTGCATCAATTGATGCGGGATGGCGTGATGATACCTGCTGTCAGCATTCAGGACTGGCCGGCCTTTCCGGTACGGGGTTTTATGGTAGATGTGGGCCGCAATTTTCAATCGATGTATCAGCTGAAAGCACAGGTTGACGTGATGGCGGCGTACAAACTCAACGTGTTTCATTTTCACCTTACAGAAGATATTGCATGGCGCCTGCAAAGCCGCCGTTATCCGCAGCTCACCGCACCGCAACACATGCAGCGCAATGCAGGTGAATATTACTCTGTAGCTGACATGCAGGAGCTGATTGCGTATTGTAAAGAACGCCATATTACCCTGATACCCGAGATAGACATGCCCGGGCATAGTGCGGCTTTTGAAAGAGCCATGGGGGTAATCATGCAAAGCGATTCGGGCATGGCCATTTGCAAAAACATACTGCGGGAGTTTTGCGAGACCCACGATGTACCGGCTATACATATTGGTGGCGATGAAGTGAAAATTACCAACCAAAGTTTTCTGCCAGAGATGGTGGCCTTGCTCAAATCACTCGGCAAGCAGGTGTGGGCCTGGGACCCCGGCGGCAATGTGCCTAAGGGAACTTATATGCAAATGTGGAATGGCAATACCAAAGTGAAGGCAGGTTATCCTGCTGTTGACTCCCGTCATTTGTACCTCAATCATTTTGATCCGCTGGATGGTGTGGTCACTACTTACTATCATCAGATTTGTGATGTGGATACTGCCACTGCCGATGCCCGTGGCGCCATACTTTGCAACTGGCCCGACAGGCGGGTGAGTGTTGAAGCCGACCTCATACGCATGAATGCTGTGTACCCGGTGATGCTTACGTTTGCGGAGCGTACCTGGCAGGGCAAGGGATGGAGAAACTTTACTACTGCATTGGCTGCAAAAGGAACGCCACAGCATACAGCCTTTGCGGCTTTTGAGCAACGTTTGCTGGCCCATCAACAGCAGTATTTTCAGCAGCAATCTTTTCCTTACTGGCCACAGGCCAATATTGAATGGACCTTGATTGGTCCGTATAAAAATGCTGGCAAACTGCAGCAATCTTTTGCACCCGAACAACCCGCTTTTTGGGATACAGTGAAACTACAGCAATACCCAACCGTTACAGGAGGTACCATTTGGCTGCGGCATTTCTGGCATCCCATGATTCCTTCACATTTGGCCAAGCCTACGGATAGTACTACCTGGTATGCTGTGCGAAAAATTTGGAGCAACGAAGCAGGCATGGCAGATGCATGGATTGGCTTCAA
Source organism: Phnomibacter ginsenosidimutans (assembly GCF_009740285.1). Classification (GTDB taxonomy): domain Bacteria; phylum Bacteroidota; class Bacteroidia; order Chitinophagales; family Chitinophagaceae; genus Phnomibacter; species Phnomibacter ginsenosidimutans. Next base: position 4,064,247 of record NZ_CP046566.1, on the reverse strand, counting down.
CGATTTGTCCCGTTCTACTGCCACGCATTCATTGCCTGCAGGTGCGTGGGATGATAAGGGTAGTGAAGTATGGGTAAATGGGCAACGTATAGCGCCACCACAATGGCAAAGGGCCGGGCAGCAAGGTCATCTCGAAATTCCGTACACCGACGAAGGCTATGCGTACCGGCCGCCGACAAAAATATTTTTCCAGAAAGGATGGAATACCGTGCTAATCAAAGCGCCAGTTGGTAGCTTTCGGGCCGACTGGCAACAGCCGGTGAAATGGATGTTTACATTTTTAACAGCAAACACTCAATAATGCGGTATTGGTTATTGTGCCTATTCGGTTGTGGTATGTTGCTGAATACAGCGGCGCAACATGCTACGCAGCAAGCGGCCTAACATCATTTACATTTATGCAGATGATTTGGGCTATGGTGAGCTGGGGGCGTATGGTCAGCAAAAAATTCGTACGCCGCACCTCGACCGTATGGCGGCTGAGGGCATGCGGTTTACGCAGCATTATACCAGCATGCCTGTATGTGCTCCTGCCCGCAGCATGCTCATGACGGGTATGCATGCCGGCCACGCTGCTATCCGCGGCAACTACGAGCTGGGTGGTTTTGCTGATAGTGCGGAGCGTGGTCAGCTGCCATTGCCCAAAACGAGTGTTACTGTAGCAGAAATGTTGCAGCAACATGGCTATGCTACTGCCATGATTGGCAAGTGGGGCCTCGGCATGGCCGATACAAATGGCAGCCCTTTGCAGCATGGTTTTGATTATTACTACGGCTACCTCGATCAAAAGCAGGCCCACAATTATTACCCTTCGCATTTGTGGGAAAATGACCGTTGGGATTCGTTGCACCAGCCATGGATAGATGTACACAAACGGCTGAATCCGGGGACTGCTACTGAATCCGATTTCAACCGCTACAAAGGCCAGCAATATGCACCGGCCCTGCTAACGCAGAAGGCGCTGCAGTTTATCGACCAACACCAACAACAACCGTTTTTTCTGTACCTGCCGTATACCTTGCCCCATTTGTCGCTGCAAGCGCCCGATAGTTGTGTGCAGCAATACATCGGTCAGTTTGATGAAAAACCTTACTACGGTCAACAGTGTTATGCAAGCACCAAGTATCCGATGTCTACCTACGCTGCCATGATTACTTATTTGGATGCACAGGTGGGCATAGTGCAGCAACACTTGCAGCAGCTGGGCCTCGATAGCAATACACTTGTCATTTTCAGCAGCGACAATGGAGCCACTTTTCATAGCAGCGTTGATGTGGCGTTTTTCAATAGCAGTGCCGGCCTTCGTGGATTGAAGATGGATTTGTACGAAGGCGGCATTCGCATGCCGATGATAGCCCGCTGGCCCGGTCGCATTGCCGCTGGCAGCGAAACCAATCATGTATCGGCGCAATACGATGTGTTTGCTACGGTGGCCGATTTGCTGCGGTATAAAAAAGCACCCAAAACAGATGGCCTATCTTTTTTGCCAACGCTGTTGGGCAAAGGGAAACAAGCCACGCATCCGTTTCTCTATTTTGAATTTGTAGAAAAAACCGGACAGATAGCGGTACGTATGGGCCCTTGGAAAGCGGTGAAGAGCAACATCAAAAAAAATCCGCAGGCCCCATGGGAGCTCTACCATTTAGACACGGATGTAAATGAACAACACGATGTGGCAGCGCAGCATCCGGAGATTGTAGCGAAAGCCATTGAGATAGCCAAAAGAGAACACCAGCATTCGGCCATTCCCGCATGGGATTTTGTGGATGCTGCACTTTACCCAACCTCTAATCAACATTGAACCAACGGATATGAACAGATGGATGTTTATTGTGGCACTAGTATTCCTGCAACTGCAGGTAACAAGCTCAACAACCTGCAGCCAAACACAGCTTTGCTTTTAAAGGACAGGAATTTATGCTGGATGGAAAACCTTTCCAGATCATTAGTGGCGAAATGCATCCGGCACGGGTGCCCAAGGCCTATTGGCGCCACCGCATTCAAATGATAAAGGCCATGGGCTGCAATACCGTGGCCGCGTATATTTTTTGGAATTATCATGAAGTAAGCAAGGGCAAGTTTGATTTCAATACCGAGAACCGTAACATGGCTGAATTTGTGCAGCTCTGTCAGGAAGAAGGCATGTGGGTATTGTTTCGCCCCGGGCCGTATGTGTGTGCCGAGTGGGATTTTGGTGGCCTGCCTACTTACCTGTTGCAAATTCCTGACATCAAAATACGCTGTATGGATACCCGCTACATGGCTGCTGTGCAACGCTATGTAACGGCAATGGCTGCTCATGTGCGGCATTTGCAAATCAGCAAAGGCGGCCCCATTTTGATGTGGCAGGTAGAAAATGAATATGGTTCTTACGGCAATGATCGTACCTATATGCAAACCCTTGCCAGCATGTGGCGCAAGGCTGGCATTGATGTGCCTTTTTACACAGCCGATGGCCCAACCCCATACATGCTCGAAGCGGGTAGTTTGATTGATGCCGCCATTGGTTTGGACAGTGGAAGTGACTCTGCCGCTTTTGCACAAGCCACCCGTCAAAATCCGAATGTGCCTTCTTTTAGTAGTGAAACTTATCCCGGCTGGCTCACCCACTGGGGTGAAAAATGGGCAAGGCCCGACACCGCTGCTTTGAAAAAAGAAGTGAGTTTTTTGCTGGCCAATAAAAAGTCGTTCAATTTTTATGTGATACATGGCGGCACCAACTTTGGGTATACTGCCGGTGCCAATGCTTTCAGTCCTTCGCAGTACCAACCCGACCTCACCAGCTACGATTATGATGCTCCCATTGATGAGTCGGGCAATGCTACTCCCAAGTACCACATGCTGCGCCGGTTGATTGAACAGTACACCGGAAAGCCCGCCCCACCCATACCTGCTCCCGTGAAGCATATCAGCATTCCGTCTTTCAGCATGCAGCCTGCCCACAGCCTGTTTGATTATGCACCCAAAGTGCATGCGTCGGCACAGCCACAGCCCATGGAATATTACGGCCAAAATCAGGGCTTCATTGTGTACCGCACCAAGCTAATTGGACACAAAAGTGGCCGCCTCAAAATTTGGGAGCCACACGATTATGCATTGGTCTATCTCGACGGACAATTTATTGATACCGTATATCGTGATGGCGGCAACTGGGAAGTGCAACTGCCCAAAACCAACAGCGCTACACCTGAACTCACGATTGTTGTAGAGGGTATGGGCCACATCAATTTTGCGCAGTTCATGATTGACCGCAAGGGCATCACCGACCGGGTAACGCTCAACGGTATGACGCTAATGAACTGGCAAACACAGTTGCTGCCTGTGGATGAGGCATTCATGCAACAACCTTTTCCGAAAGCAGTGAGTGCTACCAAGCAAAATGGGGATCTCCGTTTTTTCACGGGTGAATTTTCATTGACCGAAACCGGCGATACTTATCTCGATTTGAGTGGCTATAGCAAAGGCGTGGTATTTGTAAACGGCCGCTTGTTGGGCCGCTACTGGAACCTTGGTCCGCAATACCGCTTGTATTGCCCCGCTACCTGGTTGAAGAAAGGACAAAACAAGATTGTGGTGATGGACCTGCATCAATCTACCGCCGCTGCTATTACCGGATTTACCTCTATGTTATAAAAACACCTACACAACCATCCGCATGAAACGATTGCTCTCTTTACTCCTTGCCAGTACCTGTTTGCAGGCTGCTGCACAGCAGCAAAACATGGTATGGATTGCACCCACAGACAGCCTGCCACAAATACTGCACAAAGCTGTGCAGGTGACACCAACACCCCGGCAGCTACGCTGGCAGCAATTAGAGCTCACCGCATTTTTTCATTTTGGTATCAACACGTTTACCAACCGGGAGTGGGGCGATGGCAAGGAAAACCCGCAGTTATTCAATCCTTCTCAACTCGATGCCCGGCAATGGGTGCATACGGTAAAATCAGCCGGTATCAGACAAGTAATCATTACCGCCAAGCATCACGATGGTTTTTGCCTGTGGCCGAGTAAATACACCAACCATTCAGTTGCCTCCAGCCCATGGAAAAATGGCAAGGGCGATGTGGTAAAAGAAGTGGCTGATGCCTGCCGCGAAGCCGGGATTGGTTTTGGTGTATACCTCTCGCCATGGGACCGCCACGAGCCGAGCTATGGTACGGAGGCGTACAATACATTTTTTGTACAGCAACTCACAGAGCTGCTCACTCAATACGGACAGGTAGACGAAGTGTGGTTTGATGGTGCCAATGGCGAAGGACCGAATGGTAAAAAACAGGTGTACGATTTCGACCGCTGGTACAAAGTGATTCGGAAGTTGCAACCGCAGGCCACCATCGCCATTATGGGGCCTGATGTACGCTGGGTAGGTACAGAAAGCGGTCACGGCCGCACCACCGAATGGAGTGTGGTACCCGCCAATCATTTGGACCCTGCAGCAGTGGCGGCTAATTCGCAGCAAGACCTCGCCTTTAAACCTGCCGGTGATATGATGGGCGATGATTTGGGTAGCCGCGAAAAAATCAGCAAGGCAAAAGCGTTAGTGTGGTATCCGGCAGAAACGGACGTGTCTATCCGGCCGGGTTGGTTTTACCATGCCAGCGAAGACAGCCTGGTAAAAACGCCGGAACAATTGTTGGATATCTACTTTCATTCGGTAGGCCGCAACGGTGTATTGCTGCTCAATATTCCACCCGATAAGCGGGGCCTCATTCACGAACAGGATGTGAAGACATTGCAGCAATGGCGCCAACGCCGCAACGATATTTTCCGCCGCAATTTGTTGGCATCAGCTCAATGTACGTTGGCGAATGCTCCATTGCTTTTAGACAGAAAGGATAGCACGGCCTGCACACTCGACCAACAGCGGGACATGCAAATAGAATGGAACTGGCGGGGCATCCAAACTTTCAATGTGTTGCTGTTGCAGGAAGACATTCGCAAGGGCCAACGGGTAGAAAATTTTGTGCTGGAATACCTGAGTAGCGATGGCTGGAAGGTGGCTGCCACTGGTACTACGATCGGTTACAAACGACTGCTGCGCTTTCCTGCGGTGCGTACTGCTGCAGTGCGGTTGCGCATTACCGGCACAAGAGCCAATCCCGAGCTGGCAGAAATGGGCATTTATTACGACGAAAAACAACCTCAACATATCAACGATTAAAATACACGTGAAGCAATGAAAAGATGGAGTGGCGTATTGCTGGCAGCCATGCTGCTGCTGGGCAAGCTGCAGGCGCAGCAGGTATCAATTATTCCGCAGCCAGCCAAGCTGGAAGTATTGTCGGGACATTTTCTAATTAATGAAGCCGTGTCGTTGCAATACAACGAGGCTGCATTGCTGCAACCTGCGGCCGATTGGTTCAGGGCAGCCATTGCCGATATCTCCGGCATCCGTTTGTCGGCACAACCCAATGCTGCCCGCCGCATTGTATTGCAATTGTCAAAACCAGTAAAGCCAAGCGATGAAAGCTATACGCTGGATGTATCAACCAATCTCATTACCATCAAGGCCAACAAGCTATGGTGGTATTTTCTATGGCATGCAATCGGTATTGCAAACATTGCCCGCCATTCGCACCAATGCCTTGCTGCAAGTGCCTTGTATGCGGGTGCAAGATGCGCCACGCTTTGGCTGGCGGGGGATGCACCTCGATGTAAGTCGTCATTTCTTCGGCCCCGAAGTAATAAAGCAATACATCGATTTGATGGCTACGTATAAAATGAATACGTTTCACTGGCACCTGGTAGATGATCAGGGCTGGCGCATCGAAATCAAAAAATATCCCAAACTCACCAGTGTAGGTGCGTGGCGGGTAGATCAAAACGATAAAGTATGGGGCAGCAGGCCACAAGCCAAGCCCGGTGAAACACCAACTTACGGTGGTTATTACACACAGGCTCAGCTCAAAGACATTGTAGCCTATGCCCGTCAGCGCAACGTAACCATTGTACCCGAAATTGAAATGCCTGGTCACGTAGCTTCGGCCATTGCTGCTTACCCCGAGCTGAGCTGTACGCAGCAACCACAGCTGCCGCTCACTGGTGGCGATTACAGCAACATGGCTTCCAACTACTGTGCGGGTAACGAGACTGTATTTACGTTTTTGCAGGATGTGCTCACTGAAACCATGGCCATCTTTCCTTCTACCTACATCCACATTGGTGGCGATGAAGTAGACAAAGGCCCTTGGAAAAAATGTGCCCGTTGCCAACAACGCATGCAGCAGCAAGGATTGAAAAATGAAGAAGAACTCCAGAGCTATTTCATTCAGCGCATTGAAAAATTTGTAGTGAGCAAGGGGCGCAAAATGATTGGCTGGGATGAAATACTCGAAGGCGGACTGGCTCCCGAAGCAACCGTGATGAGCTGGCGGGGTGAAGCCGGTGGTATTGAAGCAGCGAAGATGAACCACGATGTGGTAATGACGCCCGGATCGCCTTGTTATTTCGACCATTATCAGGCAGGCCCCGAAGGTGAACCCCGTGCCATTGGTGGCATGAACACGCTGCAAAAAGTGTACAGCTACGAGCCCATTCCGGCAGAGCTACCGGCAGACAAAGCCCGGTATGTTTTGGGTGCACAGGCCAATCTGTGGACCGAATATGTAACTACCGCTGAGCATGTGGAATACATGGTGTTGCCCCGCATGCTGGCATTGGCCGAAGTAGTATGGAGCCCCAAAGAAACCCGAGACTGGGTGGGCTTTAACCAACGCCTGCAGCCGCATTTCCGGGCGTTTGAGCAAAAGGGGTTGCATTATAGCAAGGGAAATTTTACAGTAAACATTAAGCCCGTTTCGGCCAATGGTCAGGTGCAGGTACAACTGTCTACCGAAGCCATGAATGGTACCATTTACTATAGCACCGATGGCAGCGAACCCAATGTAACCAGCCAACGATACACGGCGCCTTTTAGACTGCAGCAATCTGCAGTAGTGAAAGCTGTAACAGTAATACAAGGTGAAGTGATGGGTGTGAAACCAGCATCGCAAAACTTTGTGTTGCACAAAGCTGTAGGTAGTGCGGTGCAGTATGCTAATCCTGTGAGCCGCTACTATCAGGCCGATGGACAAAATTCTCTCACCGATGGCATTCGTGGAATGCATGCTGTGGGTAAGTTTTGGCATGGTTTCAGTGGCAAAGATTTGGTGGCGACCGTTGATTTGGGTAGCAGTAAAACCATTCAGCAGGTTACATTGGGTTGCCTGCAGCGGTATAACGATTGGATTTTCTTACCGCAATCAGTAACGGTTGAATATTCTGTAGATGGTCAAAACTTTAGCAGCCTTGGTACGGTCAACAATACCGTGAGTAGTGATGAGAAAGCTTCCATCATCAAAGACTTTACCGTGAAAGCAGCAGCAGTACAAGCACGTTATGTACGGGTAACCGCCAAAGTGATTGATGCTTGTCCTAAGGGCCATTCTGGCGAGGGCAAACCCGGCTGGTTGTTTGCTGATGAAATTATTGTGGAGTAATTATTCAATTATAAGTAAGGCATTCAATAGTTGAAAAGCTATTAGGCTTAATTATTCAGCTGAACAGAGGGAGGCGCTGGCAAGGCAAAACGGCCGGAGGCGTCGGGTTTGCCTCGAATTTTCTTTGGTTACTTTCTTTTTTCAAGAAAAAGAAAGTAACAAGGCTGCATGAGCATCGATTAACTAATTATCAATCGGGAAGTACTTTGAATGGCTCTTTAGAGTTTGAGTTAAATATGACAATGCGATGAAAAAAAAGCACCTGATTTTATTGTGTGGCATGTTATGCCTGTTGGTGAACGTTCAAGCACAACGGGATACAGTGTGGTTGACCAATGCCTGGTCTTTTCAACCCGATACAGGGGCTGTAGGCCAGCAGCAAGCAATGGTTTACAAAGACATTACCTGCAGGAAAAAATGTGAGTCTGCCGCATACCTGGAATGTGGATGAACAGTGGCAGCATCATTATGGCTGGGCATGGTATCAGCACAACTTGATAGTACCTGCTGCATGGAAAAGCAAGCATCTAACACTGCAGTTTGGTGCCGTCAATCATACGGCCATCGTGTATGTAAACGGGCAGGAAGTAGCCCGTCATTCAGGCGATGGTTTCAACAAGTTTTTTGTATCCATTTCAAAATATGTACAGGCCGGAAGAGAGAACCGCATTACGGTAGCCTGTAACAACGCCTATAGTGCCAACAAAGTGCCGTTCAGCAATTCGTTCGACTGGCCCAATGATGGCGGATTGATTCGACCGGTAGCATTGCTGATTAGCGAAACGCCTGCACTCACAACGCTAAAAGCCACGCCAGTACTGCATGAAGCCGATAGTGCCGGTACGCTTCGGTTGCAGGTAGCGCAGCCCGGTGCTATCAAGAAGCCTTACCAACTGGCTATCCGATTGAGTGAAGTGAATGGTAGTGGCACCGTTTTGTATGAGCAAACGCAAATACCAGTATGGCAGCAGGGCACAACTGATATTACTGTAAACTTTCCAAAAGTAAAACCCTGGCATTTCGACTTCCCGAATCTGTACCGATTGGAGGTAACGGTGCTGGATGGCAAGAAAGCCGTTGACAAGCAACATGCGGATATTGGCTTTCGCAACTTTCGGCTACAGGATGGTAAAATATGGTTGAATGGTGAAGCCGTGAAGTTGATGGGTGTAGAATGGACGGCAGGTTCCAATCCGCAGTATGGTTTTGCAGAGCCTGCAGCAGAAATCATTCGCCATGCACAACTCATGAAAGACGTGAATGCCATTTTTACGAGAGTGCACTTTCAGCAAGATGATGTGTTTTATGACTTCTGCAACCGCAATGGCATTTTGGTACAGGAAGAAGTACCGCTGTGGGGTGGCGAAACACCCGCCAACGATACCATTCGCCGTATTGCTACAGCGCAGGTGCAAACCATGATACAGCAGCACTACAATCATCCTTCGATTGTTAGTTGGGGTATGGGTAATGAGTTGCAGGGACGACTGCCGGCGATGCAACAAATGATTGCCGGATTGGTAGCCACAGCCCGCAGCCTCGACAGCACCCGCATGATCGATTATGTGAGCAACACGGTGGCGCATTCATTTTATAACCACCCTGCATTTGTGCCAGATGCAGCAGCATTGGGTGATGCTATTTTGATGAATGAATACGGTGGCAGCTGGTGGAGTATTCCCACAGGTTCACTGGGCAGCTACCTAGATAGTGTGCATGCGACCTATCCCGATAAAGTGATGATGATTTCGGAGTTTGGATTGTGTGAGCCCAACTTCAAAGGCGGCGATCCTCGTCGTATCACCGATCTTATTTACCACATGGCTGTGTACGAAAGCAAGCCGTACATAGAAGCAGCTATTTATTTCGATTTGACGGATTACCGCACCCATTACCCCGGCACTACAGATGAGCCTAAATATCGGCGCCGCATACATGGCGTGTACGATATGTATGGCCAACCCAAGCCATCCATGAAAGTGCTGCGGGAATTGTCATCACCACTGGAAGTACAACAGGTACACCGCTGGAAAAAAGGCATGCTTACAGTACAACTCTTTGGCAGCATGGGCTTGCCGCAGCATCGCTGTACCGGCTATACGGTGCAGGTGGGCGGTACATTGGCCGAAGCCATGAATGCTGTGCCGGTGACCATACCCACCACCATGCCGGGTAAGCAGGTATTTGTAGAAGTAAAAGACCATGGTCAGCCCCAATCGGTGGTCATTGTTCGCCGTCCATCGGGCCAGCTGGTATCTGTATGGCCGGGTGAGTAAATCTGGGGAAGGTGCCGAAGTGACCGGCAGGATTACACAATGGTAACTTCAATACCCAGTCCTTTGAGGGTATCTACCAGGTGCTCCGAAATATTGCTGTCGGTAATGATGTGCTCAATGTCTTCCAGCCCGCAAATGCGGCCGAAGCCCCGCTTGCCAAACTTGCTGGAATCGGCCAGGACAATGGTTTTTTGCGAAGCCGCAATCATTTTTTTGTTGAGCTGGGCTTCCATCATGTTGGTGGTGGTGAGGCCAAATTCAAGGTCGATACCATCAACGCCCAAAAACAGTTTGCTGAACGAGAAATGGCTGAGCATTTCTTCCGCAAAATTGCCTGTAACAGAGGAGGATGTTTTGCGAATGATGCCCGGTAGCTGAATCACTTGAATGCCGGGATGCTGCACCAGCTCCATGGCCACGTTGAGGGCAGCGGTGACCACTGTAAGGTGGCCAATGGGCTGAATATTATGGGCCAGTGAGAGCACCGTGGTGCCCGATGCAATGAGCACACAATCATTGGCTTCAATGAGGCGGGCTGCAGCTGCGCCGATATCTGATTTTTCTCCCGAACGAATCTTGGCTTTTTCCGTTACCGGCCGGTCGGTGGTATACGGGTTTACCAGCGTGCCGCCCCCATGGGTGCGAAAGAGCAATTGCTTGTCTTCCAACATTTTCAAATCCTTTCGGATGGTTACGGGTGATACCTCCAGCTCCGTACACAGGTCCAGTACTTGTACACTGCCTTTCTCTTTCAGCTTGGTCAGGATATGTTGATGCCGCTCCGTCAGGTTCATTTGGGCAAATTACAGGATTTGACCTGTACAGCAAAGTTTCGCTTTCTGTCGAAATTGCTTTCAATATATTTTTTTATTAATGAAAATCATCTTTCGATTATTAATTAGTTGTTATTATTGCTTTCGTTTAATTACCATTGACTATAAAACGAAAGTATACGAAAGAGACGGAGGCGAAGGCTTATGAATAAGTTAGACCGACAACAACAGCTAGAGCGGCTCAGCAACAGCGCAGCCGAGTGGGATATAATTGTGATTGGTGGTGGTGCCACCGGCTTGGGCATTGCCCTCGATGCAGTGTGCCGCGGCTATCAAACCCTGCTGCTGGAGCAGGCCGATTTTGCCAAGGGTACTTCGAGCCGCAGCACCAAACTGGTGCATGGTGGCGTACGCTACCTGGCACAAGGCGATGTACAACTGGTAAGGGAAGCCAGTGTAGAACGGGGTTTGCTGCGCAAAAACGCACCTCACCTGGTGCGCAATCAAACCTTTATCATTCCCATTTATAGTTATTGGGACAAGCTCAAATACACCATTGGCCTGAAGTTTTACGATTGGATTGCCGGTAAGCTGAGTCTCGGTTCTTCCGTGCCGGTGTCTCGCAAAAAAACCATGGAAGCATTGCCCGGTATTAAAACCGATGGACTGCTGGGTGGCGTGTTGTACCACGATGGCCAGTTCGACGACTCCCGCCTGGCCATCAATCTGGTGCAAAGCATTGTAGAAAAAGGTGGCTGCGCCATTAACTATACCAAGGTTACCGGCTTGCTCAAAACCAGCACAGGCCAGCTCTGCGGTGTAACTGTGGTTGATGAAGAATCGGGAAAAGCTTACGAAGTAAAAGGCAAAGCCGTTGTTAATGCCACTGGCGTTTTTGTAGACGACATTTTACACATGGACAACCAGAAGGCACCCAAGAGCATCTGCGTCAGTCAAGGGGTGCACCTGGTGCTCGATAAGTCTTTTTATCCTTCCGATCATGCGCTGATGATTCCTGAAACCAGCGATGGCCGGGTACTCTTTGCCGTGCCCTGGCACGATAAAGTAGTGGTAGGTACTACCGATACACCCGTTGAAGAAGCTTCGCTGGAGCCAACGGCTTTGGAAAAAGAAATCCGTTTCATCCTCGATACTGCTGCGGCTTACCTCAGCAAGCGCCCCTCACGGGAAGATGTGCTGAGTGTGTTTGCCGGCCTGCGGCCATTGGCAGCACCGAAGCAAGGTGATCGAAAAACAAAAGAGATTTCCCGCAGTCATAAAATCATTCTTTCACCGTCTAATCTGTTCACCATTTTGGGCGGCAAGTGGACCACGTTTAGAAAAATGGGTGAGGACATGGTGAACATGATTGAGCAAAAACTGCGTTGGACACATCGCAAACCTGTGACGGCCAACCTGCACATACACGGATATTCAGAATTGGTGAACTGGAGCGACCCATTGCATTACTATGGTAGCGATGCACCTTTTGTACGCCAGCAGATGAACGGCAGCAGCCAGGTGTGGCTGAGCGAACGCCTGCACATTCACAAAGCACAAATTAAGTGGGCCGTAGAACACGAAATGGCCCGCAAAGTAGAAGACTTTCTCTCCCGCCGCACCAGGGCCCTGCTGCTGGATGCCCGGGAAAGTGCCCGCATTTGCCCCGAAGTAGCCCGCCTGATGGCGCAAGAGCTGGGCAAAGACGAGCAATGGGTACAACAGGAAATAGCTGAGTACACCCAACTCGCCAACCGATACATTTTACAAGAGGCCTAACCCGCCTTACAACCTTACAACAGCCCCACTACCGGCACACCCTACCAACACGAACTGCGAACGCCAACATGAAAATTGCACAACTCCTGAAGCCGGCTGCGCACCGGTCCCTATTGCCGGCTACCGAGGTAGACCCGGCATACAAACAGCTGCGCCTGAAAGTGTTTTTGGGCATCTTTATCGGTTATGCCGGCTACTACCTGGTACGGAAAAACTTTTCCATGGTAGTACCCGACCTGATAGAGCAGGGCTTTACCAAATCGGATTTGGGTGTGGTCATGTCGGCCATTTCCATTTCGTATGGTATCAGCAAGTTCATCATGGGTACGGTTTCCGATAGAAGCAATGCCCGCATTTTTTTGTCACTCGGTCTTATTTTATCGGCCCTCACCATGGTATGGATGGGCCTGTCGCCCATGGCTACCGGTTCTATTCAGGTCATGTTTGTGCTGTTGTTTCTCAACGGCTGGTTTCAGGGTATGGGCTGGCCACCCTGCGGCCGGGTAATGGTACACTGGTTTTCGGTAAAAGAACGGGGTACCAAAATGTCTATCTGGAACGTGGCCCACAATGTGGGTGGCGGCCTTATGGCACCCATTGCCATTGCCGGCCTAACTGTGTTTGGCACCTGGCAGGGCAAGCTCTATTTTCCGGCTTTGGTGGCCCTGGTAGTAGCACTTATTACTTACTGGCTGGTACGGGATACACCCCAGTCTTGCGGCCTGCCTTCCATTGAGCAGTACAAAGGCGAAGCCAGCGCCGACTACAACGAAACACATGAAAAAGAACTGAGCACCCGCCAGATATTGATGGACTATGTACTGGTGAACAAACTCATCTGGTACATCGCTTTGGCCAATGCTTTCATCTATCTGGTACGCTACGGGGTGCTCGATTGGGCGCCAACCTACCTGAAAGAAGCCAAAGGTTTTTCGCTGAGCGAAACTGGCTGGGCTTACTTTCTGTACGAGTGGGCGGGTATACCCGGCACCCTGCTTTGCGGCTGGCTCAGCGATAAGGTGTTCAATGGTCGCCGGGCACCAGCTACCATCATTTACATGTTGCTGGTACTGGTAGCTGTGCTGGTGTATTGGCAAAACCCCGCCGGTAATCCGCTGGTCGACAATATTGCCCTCATTGCCATTGGCTTTCTCATTTATGGCCCGGTGATGCTGATTGGTGTACATGCCCTCGATCTGGTACCCAAAAAAGCAGCCGGTACAGCGGCGGGCCTCACGGGGCTGTTTGGCTACCTCGGTGGTGCTGTGTTTGCCAATGCTGCCATGGGCTTTGTAGTAGATGCCTGGGGCTGGGATGGCGGCTTTTATGTACTGCTGGCCTCCTGTGTACTCGCCGTTGTATTTACCGCCCTTACCTGGAAAAAAGAAACTCATTCCTCTCTTGCCTAACTATCAATCCAATTTACGTATGAGCATGTTCAAGATTGCTGCCGGAAGAATGCTGAGCCTACGACATATCGTGGCTGCTTTCTTTCTCTTGCTGACCACCGTAACGGTGCATGGCCAGCAAAAAACGATTACCGGCGTGGTAACCAACGCCGAAGACAACCTGCCTGTGGAGAAGGCCACCATTACGGTGAAGGGCACCAAAACGGCTGTAGTAGCCGACAATAAGGGTGCGTATTCCATCAAGGCGGCTGCCAACCAAACGCTGGTGGTAACTGCCGTAGGCTTTCAGCCCATGGAGAAAACCGTGGGCCAGCAAACCGTGGTCAACTTTGCGCTGACAGCTGTGACCTCGCAGCTGGAATCAGTGGTGGTTACTGCCCTCGGCATTAAGCGGGATGAAAAAGCACTGGGCTACTCTGTTACCAAAGTGGGTACAGAGGAGCTGACAGATGCCATCTCCAACAACTGGACCAACTCGCTGACCGGTAAGGTGGCGGGTATCAACCTGGTAAAATCAGGCGGTGGTCCTGCCGGTAGCAACAAAATCATTTTGCGGGGTGAAAACTCACTGGATGGCAACAGCCAGGCACTCATTGTAGTGGATGGGGTGGTGATCGGCAGCAAGCAGTGGTGCGCAAACCGGCACGGGTAGTTCTTCTTACCTGCAGTCAGAATCGCCGGTAGACTTTGGTACCAGCCTTAGTGATATCAATGCCGAAGACATTGAAAGCGTTTCGGTGCTGAAAGGCCCCGGTGCTACGGCCCTGTATGGTGCACGTGGTGCTAATGGTGCCATCATCATCACCACCAAGTCGGGCAAGTCGAAGCAAAAAGGCCTCGGCATTACCTACAATTTCAACTTTGCCATCGATCAGGTAAACCGCTGGATGGATTACCAGAATGAATACGGTCAGGGTGCCAGCGGCCAGCATACCTGGTACTCGTACAACGCCACCGAAGACGGACCGAGCACCCGCAGCACCAGCTCTGCCTGGGGTCCCCGTTTTGCCGGTCAGCTGTACTACCAGTACGATCCTGAAAACCGTACCAAGGGTGCCACCAGAACCCCCTGGGTGCCTTACGCCGACAACCGAAAGAATTTCTTTGAAACCGGCAAGACGCTCATCAACGCCGTTACTATTGATGGCGGCAATCAGAACACCAGCATTCGCTTGTCTTTGACCAACCTCAAAAACAGCTGGATTATTCCGAACACGGGGTACGACCGAAATACAGTGGCGTTATCACTGTCGCATAAAATGTCGTCGAAGCTGCAGGTAGCGGCCAAGGTGAACTATACCAACAAAAAGTCGGACAACCTGCCTTCTACCGGGTACAACAACCAGAGCATCATGTACTTCATTCGCGGCCTTACGCCCAACATGAACATCGACTGGTTTAAAGATTACTGGGTGCCCGGTCAGGAAAACATCAACCAGACCCGTCCGTTCAGCAGCCTGTTGGATAACCCATACCTCATTGCCAACGAAATGCTGAACAAATCGAACCGGCATGGCATGATTGGTAATGTATCGGCTACCTACAATTTTAGCGAAGACCTGAGTGTGATGGTGCGTTCTGCCATCGATTATGCTTCTGAATCACGTTCGCAGCAACGGCCATTTGGCACCAACAAGTTTGCTGAAGGCATGTATCGTTCGCAAAACATTTTTACGCAGGAAATCAATAACGACTTCCTCATTCGCTACAACAAGAAGTTCAGCAAGAAATTCGACATGAATATTTCTGCCGGTGGTAGCCAAATGCGCAACCGCTATTCAAGAGATGATCTTCGTGCCGACCAGCTGAATCTGCCCGGCTACTACACTTTGGCCAACAGTAAAAACCCGGTGGTGGCACTGCCTTACCGCTCAGAGTTCAGGGTAAACAGTCTGTATGGTTTGGCTGCTTTTTCGTACGACCGTTTCCTGTTCCTCGATTTGACGGCACGGGAAGACTGGGCCAGTACACTGGCTACACCAACGTCTACTAAAAACTCTCCGTTCTTTTATTCATCTGCCAACCTGAGTGTGGTGGTTACAGAAAAGCTGAAGTTGCCTAAGCCTGTATCATTTTTGAAACTGCGTGGTTCATGGGCTGGCGTGGGTAGTGGTGGTACTACACCTTACCTTACCTCTTTTGCATATTCACCCACTTTGTTTCCGGGAGGGCTTACCAACCCTTCAGCCATTGCTAATCCAGAGTTGAAAGCCCTGCTGACCCGTAGCGTTGAGCTTGGTTTGGATGTCCGTTTCCTCAAAAACAGGATTGGTCTGGATGTAGCTGTGTATCGCAACAATACCAGTAACCAAATTTTTGCAGTTCCAATTGATCGTTCATCTGGTTATTCTGCCACCATTGCCAACGCCGGTTTGGTGACCAACAAGGGCATTGAAGTGCAGCTGAACGGCGACATCATCAAAACCAAAAAAGGCCTGCGCTGGAATGTGTTTGCCACTTACTATGCCAACCGCAACAAAGTGGTAGAACTGGTAGATGGTGTAGATGTGTATGTGATGTCTACCGGCCCTGCCAACCGCGGTTCGGTAGAAGCACGCCCCGGCGGCCGCATGGGTGATATGTATGGCATTGGCTACGAAAGAAGCCCCGACGGACAGATTGTGTACAACAGCCAGGGCCTGCCTATGCGTACTACCGAAATCAAATACCTCGGCAATACCAACCCCGATTGGAAAGGTAGTTTTGGCAGTGAACTGAAATACAAAAACCTGCGTCTCAACTTCTTGTTCGATGGTCAGTTTGGTGCGGTGGCCTACTCGCTGAGTCATGCCGTACTGATGGAAGAAGGCAAGCTGAAGAAAACACTGCCCGGCCGCTACTCAGGTATCATTGGCAATGGTGTACAACTGGATGCTGCTACCGGAAAGTATGTGCCGAACACCACGCTGGTGACCAATATTCAGGCCTACTACGATGCGCATTTCAACCGCGACAACGTAGAAGCCAACACCTTCAGTACAGACTTCATCAAGCTACGTGAGTTACGCCTCGATTATACTGTGCCAGCCAAGCTGCTGGAGAAACTGAAACTGCAGCGGGCTGTGATTGGTATCTATGGCCGCGACCTCTTCCAGTTTACCAAATGGCCCGGCTTCGATCCTGAATTTGGTACACTCAACGACGGACAGATCAATCAGGGTTTTGAGATTGCGCAATTCCCCTCTACCCGTACCATGGGCGTATCCTTTACCGTAGCATTCTAATTGGTCCACTTTCAACCACCGAACAATGAGAACATTCAAACAATACTTCACAGCCGGCATATTGGGAGCAGTACTGCTGGCGGGTTGCACCAAAGATTTTAAAAAGGTGAACACCAACCCAAATACACTGCCGGAAACCAAACCGGAGCTGCTCATGGAATCGGCCATTTATGCCGTACGCCAGGCCAACCAATCTCGTGAACACCGCCTGGTACACGAAATGATGCAGGTGCATGTAACCGTGAACAACTCAGATGAAATTCATCGCTACATCATTCGCCCTTCTGAGTCGGACTTTATGTGGAACAACTGGTACACTCAGCTCACCAACTTTAGAGATGCATACGAAAGTGCAGCCAAGCTGAGTTTGCTTTCCAGCCAGGCCTACAATTTTTCTTACATGGCCATGGCCCGCATTATGGAAGCATGGGTAGCTTCTATGATAACGGATACATATGGCGACGTGCCGTTTTCTGAAGCCAACCGTGGTAGAACGGACAATATATTTATGCCCAAGTTTGATGCACAGAAAAGCATCTACGACAGCCTTTTTGTAAGGCTGGAAGAAGCGAATACTTTGCTGGCGTTGAACAATGCCATACCAACGGCGCTGATGCAACGTGACCCGCTGTTTGGCGGCGACATAGCCAAGTGGCGCAAGTTTGGCAACAGCCTGTACCTGCGGCTGCTGCTGCGTACCTCTGACAGACAGGAAAGTGGTGCCGTGCAGAAAATAAAAGACATGCTGCAAACCACACCTACCAAGTATCCCATCATGACATCGGTAGATGAATCGGCAGTAATTCGTTTCACCACTGTTACACCTTTTGTATCGTCGTTCAACACCTGGCGGGATTATGATTTCAATGGTGAAAATGGTTATACCGAATTCTTCATCAACACCCTCAACAGCTGGACCGATCCTCGCCTGGCTAAGTGGGCCAATACCGTGAGTGGCGGTGTGTATGCAGGCATTCCTAGTGGCTACACACCAGGTACACAGCAGGAACGTCAGTCGGTGTATCTGGCTGCATTGAAAAATGAACCGCTGCTGGGCAATATGCTGAACTTTGCAGAAGTACAATTCATGTTGGCTGAAGCAGCGCTGAAAGGTTTCATCACCGGCAATCCCAAAACTTACTATGAAAACGGTGTGAATGCCGCCATTACATTTTGGGGATTAACAGTACCTGCAGGGCATTTAGCAAAACCTGCAGTGGCTTGGGATGATGCAGCTACCACAGCGCAAAAGCTGGAAAAAATAATTACGCAAAAGTATTACACCTTCTTCTTTACCGATTTCCAATCGTGGTTTGAATACCGCCGCACCGGATACCCAACATTACCCATGGGCCCTGGTGTACAAAACGGTGGCCAAATGCCCAGCCGGCTGGTGTATCCTGTATCGGTACAATCGCTGAACAAAACCAATTATGATGCTGCCGTAGCCAATATGGGTGGCGACAACATGCAGGTAAAAGTTTGGTGGGACATCAATTAATCCAACGCAAAACATGAAGCAGATGAACATGCAAACATATTTCCGCCTGAGCCTCACCATGCTGGTGCTGAGTGCCGGCTTGTCTTCCTGTATGAAAGAAGACTTCAATACTTCGGAAGGCAAGGTAGGCGAAATGATTACCCTGCTGGACGTACGCCAGGCGTACAAAGGCAGCGACGTAACCTTGAATACCGCCAGCCTTAACGGAGGCACGACGATTTCAGGTATTGTTATTTCAGATAAAGACGGCAAAAACCTGCCGGCCAATAGTCTCGTATTGCAGCAGACGGCTGCCAGCAGCAACAGCTTTACAGACATGACCCGTGGCATCGTTATCAACATGACGACTGAGCCTGCGTATGCTGTAGGCGATTCGTTGCACATCAATGTATCTGGTGGTAAACTGGGCCGTGTGGGTGGCAACCTTACCATTAGTGGCATTACTGCCGCTCAGGTAACGGTGATAGCTACGGGCAAAGCCGCATTGGTACGCCCTGTAACCTTGGGCAAGCTGCACAGCACCATGGAGTATTACGAATCAACCCTGGTATCGCTGAATGCTGATGCGGTAGACCCCGCTGCCGGAACACTGGCTGGTAGCAAACAAGTGGCCGATCAAACCGGCGATGCTGTGTATGTATATACCCGTTCGGCCGCAACGCATGCCAGTGAGCCCATGCCGGTGAGTGCACAGTTTACAGGTATTGCTGCCCGCCTCAACGAAAGCGGTAATGATACTTTCAATACCAAAAAGTGATTATGCCCCGCAATGCTGCCGATGTGCAGTGGCAGAGTGGTGTAATGTATAGCGGCTTCCCCGAAAGTTTTGAAAGCCCTGAAGTAGCCGCCAAATCGAGCTACAACAGCGGCACCAATATGGTGACACTCAAAACGGGTAGCTGGACATTGCTGCAAGGCATTTTGGCCAACACAGCCGCCAGCGACCGCTACAATGAGCCCGGTAAGCAGTGCATTCGCATGCAGCAAAACCTGACCACTGTGGGCACTGTACAAATGAACTTCGACGTAACGGAAGGTGCTTCTAAAGTAACCGTGTTTTACGGCCGCTATAGTACCGATGCCCGTTCGCAGTTCCGCCTCGAAGCTTCTACCAATGGCGGCACCACATGGACAACTGTAGGCAGCACCATTACAGCTCCTGCTGATAAAGAATTCCGCCAGGCAGTATGGATGGTGAACTACACAGGCAACGTTCGATTCCGCCTGGCCAAGCTGGGCTTGGGTACTTCTAACAATGGCCGTCTCAACTTCGACGATTTTGTGATTTATAAAAAGTAAGCAAGGTGAACAATGGCATCGGTAGCAATGGCTGCCGGTGCCCGCTTGCCTGCTCATGACAATTTATGCAAAGGCGTACTTTCTTTCAGCAACTGGCCTGGCTTACCGGCGGGCTATTGTTGTTTCGCAATGCCAGCGGCCGTGCAGGCCTACTGACAGAACCGGTAACGGTAAACGGATTGCTGCAGTCCAATGGCAAGCCCATGGCCGGTGTAGTGGTGAGTGATGGGTACAGCGTCTTGCGTACCGATAGCGAAGGCAAGTTTTCTGTTTCGCTGCATCCGCAGGCTACTACTGTGTTTGTGTCTACTCCACGTGGATATGCATTTACACATCAAAAAGGTATTGCCCGGCATTACCGGCTGCTGCAAGACATCAAACCCAATGAGCCCATCGTGTTTGAACTGCAGCCATTGCAGCAAGATGATAGCGAACACCAGTTTATCATTTGGGCCGACCCGCAGGTGAAGAATGATGATGATGTAGAAAAGATGATGCGGGAATCGGTACCCGATGTAAAGAAGACGGTGGCTGCTATGGGTGCCGGCACTTTGATTCACGGCATTACCGTAGGCGATATTGTGTGGGATAATCTGCCTTTGTTTGACGATTATGATAAAGCGGTTTCCAAAATGGGCATTCCATTTTTTCAATGCCTGGGCAACCACGACATGGACTACCGCAAGGGCGGCGATGACACTTCCGACGACAGCTTTACGCAGGCATACGGCCCTACGTACTATTCCTTCAACCGTGGCGACATTCACTATGTGGTGATGGACAACGTACGGTACCTCGGCAAAGACCGTGACTACGATGGATTCTTTCAACAGAATCAGCTCGATTGGCTGGAAAAGGATTTGGCCTTGGTGCCAAAAGATTTGCCCGTAGTGCTGTGCGTTCATATTCCGGTACACAAGGGAACCAAGAACAAAGAGGCCTTGTACAAATTGCTCGAAGGCCGTACCGTACATCTCATGTCGGGCCATATGCATTACAATGTCAATGCCATTAAAGACAATGTGTACGAGCACAACCATGGCGCTGTTTGCGGTGCCTGGTGGACAGGTGATATCTGCGAGGATGGTACTCCCTGTGGCTATGGGGTATACAAAGTGAAAGGCAAGGACATCAGCTGGCATTATCAGGCTACTGGCAAGCCGGCCGGCTATCAAATGAAATTGTACACCACGCCGTATTCAGATGATTCCATACAGGTGGTGGCCAATATCTGGAACCACGACCCCGCCTGGAAAACGGAGTATCTGGTAGATGGGGAAAGCAAAGGAACACTGACGCAGTTTGAAGGCTATGATATGGATGCCTTCAAAAAAATGATGGGTCCTGATTTGCCCAAACCCCGTGGCTTTGCAGAGCCTCACCAAACCAAACACCTCTTTAGTGCCGTGGTACCTGCTACTGCAAAAAAAGTTACGGTGATAGCTACCGATCGCTTTGGCCGTCAGTACACGGAAACGATTAGACCGAATGCTTAGATGCTGTAGTGACGACAATCGTCAATCTATTTGCGTTATACTATGACAATACAATTGAGATGCGTATGAAACAACGTTTGATGATGATGGGCTGCCTGCTGCTGGCGATGGCTGCGAAGGCACAAACTGCTAAGTGGGACAGCACTTTCCGCCCCAACAATTATGCCCTGAAAGTGGGGCAGTTTAAAAGCTTTCCGAATGCGCCAACCGACATCATTTTTTTAGGCAACAGCATCACCGCCGGCACCGACTGGATGGAGCTGCTGGGCCGTACCGATGTACGTAACCGCGGTATTTCGGGTGATATTACGTATGGCGTATTGGAACGGCTGGATGAGGTAACGGAAGGCAAGCCTGCCAAAGTGTTTATCCTCATTGGCATCAACGATATTTCGAGAAATATTCCCGACAGTTTGATTATGAAGAACCATCGCCTGATGGTACAGCGCATCAAACAGGCTTCGCCCAAAACACGCATTTACATACATACTTTACTGCCGGTGAACAATGAGTTTACCCAGTTCAAAAATCATTACAATAAAGACGAACATATTGCAGCGGTGAATGCAGCGCTGAAGCAAATGGCCAAAGAAGAAGGCATTACACTCATCGATTTGTATCCGCACTTCCTGGGTGCCGATAACAAGCTCAACAAAGCCTACACTATCGACGGCTTGCACCTGACTGCCGCCGGCTACAAAGTATGGGCTGAGATTTTGAAAAAAGGCAAGTACCTCGAAAAATAAGCACATGTTGAGACCCATTGCATTAGTAGCACTATTTGTAACGAGCATGGCTTGCAGCAGCAGTAAACAAGCACCTGCAGTACCTGCCGCATTCGAAACACAGGGCCACCGGGGCTGCCGTGGCCTCATGCCGGAGAATACCATTGCCGCCATGCGCAAAGCCATCGATTTGGGGGTGACGACGCTGGAGATGGATTTGGCCATTTCTGCCGACAGGCAGGTAGTGGTATCACATGATCCGTATTTCAGCGAAAACATTACGACAACACCTGAAGGCGGCTACCTCAGCAAATCGGCTGCTGCCAGCCGCCTGCTGTACAGCATGCCATACGACAGCATCCGTAAGTACGATGTGGGATTGAAGCCACATCCCGATTTTCCGAAGCAACAAAAACTGGCGGCCATCAAACCACTGCTGGCCACGCTGATTGACTCTGCAGAAGCCTATGCCAAAACCAAGGGCCGGGTGATGCTGTACAATATCGAAATCAAATCGAAGGCGGCGAATGATGGCAAGAAGCATCCTCCGGTGGCGGAGTTTGTGGCACTGGCCATGAACGTCATCAACAGCAAGGGCATTACTGCCCGCACCTGCATTCAATCGTTTGACCTGCGGGCCCTGCAGGTGATGCATCAGCAATACCCGGGCGTTACTACTTCTTTGCTGGTAGAAAGCAATGAAACAAAAACACTGCCACAACTGATTGCTGCACTTGGGTTTACGCCTACTATTTTCAGTCCGCATTTTTCTTTGGTGAATGCTGCCTTGATAGAGACCTGCCGTAAAGAAAAGATGCGCCTCATTCCATGGACAGTGAACGATCTGAATGAAATCCGCCGCCTGAAAGGTTTGGGTGTAGATGGCATCATTTCCGACTATCCCGATTTGTTTCAACAACTGTAAGACAGTGATGCATCGGTAGCATCCTCCGGGTGTAACTACTGCATACATCTAAGACTGTTATTCTCAACAAAAAATTGCTTGCATGTCCCGTTATATTCTGTCTTTCGACCAGGGCACTACCAGCTCCCGTGCCATTCTCTTTAATGAGCAAGGCCATATCATGTCGGTGGCGCAAAAAGAATTTACCCAATACTTTCCGCAGCCCGGCTGGGTAGAACATGATGCCTTGGAAATATGGACCACCCAACTGACGGTAGCCACTGAAGCCGTGCTGAAAGCGGGTATCAATCTGCAAGACATTGCGGGCATTGGCATTACCAACCAGCGGGAAACGACCGTGCTGTGGGACCGGCACACCGGCCAGCCCCTGCACCATGCCATTGTGTGGCAAGACCGTCGCACCGCCGACTACTGCGACAGCCTGCGGCAAAGTGGTGCTGCCGAAATGATTCGTGAAAAAACCGGCCTGGTGACTGATGCTTATTTTTCTGCCACCAAGCTCAAGTGGCTGCTCGATCATGTGCCCGGTGCAAGGGCCAAGGCACAGCAGGGCGATTTGTGCTTTGGCACCATCGACAGCTGGCTGGTATGGAAGCTCACCAACGGACAGCGACATGTAACCGATGTGAGCAATGCCAGCCGCACCATGCTCTTCAATATTCATACCCTGCAGTGGGATGAGGAGCTGCTGCGCCTGTTTGATATACCGGCGAGTGTACTGCCCGAAGTGTGCTCCAGCAGCGAAATATACGGCCATACGCAGCAGGTGCTGGCCGCTGCGGCCATACCCATTTGTGGCATTGCCGGCGATCAGCAGGCGGCGCTGTTTGGGCAAATGTGCCTGCAGCCGGGCATGGTGAAAAATACCTACGGCACGGGCTGTTTCATGCTCATGAATACAGGCAGCCAGCCGGTGCTGTCGCAGCACAATTTGCTGACGACCGTAGCCTGGAAGATTGGTGATGAAGTGCAGTATGCGCTGGAAGGCAGTGTATTTATTGGCGGCGCCGTGGTGCAATGGCTCCGCGATGGCCTGCACCTGATACCCAATTCGGCTGCCGTTGAAGCGCTGAGCCGGCAAGCGGCAGACAATGCCGGTGTATACATGGTGCCTGCCTTTACCGGGCTGGGCGCCCCCTACTGGAACCAACAGGCCAGGGGCATAATTGTGGGCCTTACCCGCGGTACAACCGATGCGCATTTGGCCAAGGCCGCTCTGGAGAGCATTGCCTTTCAAACCATGGATGTACTGACGGCGATGGAAGCCGATGCCGGCATGCCCGTGCAGGAAATGCGGGTAGATGGCGGTGCTACGGTAAATGAATACCTGATGCAGTTTCAGGCAGACTTGATTCAAACCCGGGTGGTACGCCCGGCCATTACAGAAACCACGGCACTGGGTGCTGCCTATCTGGCAGGTCTGGCGGTGGGCGTTTGGAAAGACACACAAACACTGGCACAATACTGGCAGCAGGATGCTGCATTTACGCCTACCATGCCTTTGGCTACCTGTAACGAGCACCGCCGACAATGGCAGAAAGCTGTAATGGCAGCCCTGGCATGGACAACTGCATAAATACAAAATTGTTGCCGCTACCTGTGACCGCGGTACACATCCATCAGAAAACATTGCATCATGAGCATTTTTACTGCAGAACTTACTGGTACCGCCCTGCTACTGTTGCTGGGCAATGGCGTAGTGGCCAATGTATTGCTGCCCCACTCCAAAGGGCAGGGTGGCGGCTGGATTGTGATCAGCTTTGGCTGGGCCATGGCCGTATTTGTGGGTGTGTTTCTGTCGGCATCGGTAAGTGGGGCACATCTTAATCCGGCTGTATCGCTGGCCATGGCGGTGCTGGGCAAAATCAGCTGGGCGCAGCTGCCGGTATATCTGTCGGCACAAATGCTGGGCGCCATGCTCGGCTCACTGGCGGTGTGGGCGGTGTACCAGCGGCATTTGCTGGCCTGCAACGATGCAGGATTGAAACAAGCGGTGTTTTGTACGGCACCCGCCATTCCCCATACGCTCAGCAACCTGCTGAGCGAAACGCTGGGCACATTTGTGCTGGTGTATGCGGTGCTGTATATTGCTGCACCTGCTGCCACCCTGGGGGCGTTAGATGCCTTGCCCGTAGCGCTGCTGGTATTGGCCATTGGCCTGAGCCTCGGTGGCCCCACCGGCTATGCCATCAACCCTGCCCGGGATTTGGGCCCCCGCATCATGCATGCACTGCTACCCATGGGCACCAAGGGCAGCAGCAACTGGGCCTATGCCTGGATACCCGTTGTGGGCCCCTTACTGGGTGCCCTGCTGGCTGCGGTATTATGGCTATGGTAAACGGGCATTTTCAATGAATATACAGGATTGGTTTTACTATCCTGGGGCATGAAAATTTCACTGGCCTGCCAATAGTTTGCGTCAAAATGCGTTTACTTGTGGCGTACTCAATGCGCCATGGTTGATGCAAGCCTATTCTCTGTTAGTAATCACCCTTGTACTGGAGATGTTGATCGGTTGCTGTTGCTTCGGAAGCAACAAGCCAGCCAGCAATCTCTGGCACAGTTGCAGACAGAAAAGGCCGGCGATTTGTACGACAAGTTTGTGGGCTTTACCGAGAGTTTGCAGGAAGTAGGCAAGAAAATACAGGATGCCCAGCAAGCCCACGACAATGTTTGTAAACAAAACTGTACACAGGCAGGGGCAATTTGGTACGACGTGTAGAAAAGCTGAAGAAAATGGGTACCAATGCCAAGCAGCAGTTGGGCGATGGCTTGTTGAAGGAAGAAGAATAGGGGGCCGGACAGGATTAAAATCAGACAACAAAAAAGACCCGCTAATCAGCGAGTCTTTTTTGTTGTTGTGGTGTGGGCCGGGATCGAACCGGCGACACAAGGATTTTCAGTCCTTTGCTCTACCGACTGAGCTACCGCACCATTCAGTATCTGTTATCGACACAAGGATTTTCAGTTTTTCGCTCTACCTCCCGATAGCTATCGGGATGAGCTACCGCACCATCCTTTCCCCTTTCGGGGCTGCAAATATAGGTGCTCAATGCAATCGGCAAAAAGAAATTTAAAAACGAATCAGGTATGGCTGATCAGGGTGAGCCCGTTAGTCTGAACAATGGCTGCAGCTATACGCAGGTGTGGCTGTGCCAAACGAGCACCATCATCAATATTACCCCCACTGCCCTTAGTGTAAATAGTTGCTAATCAATGGTTAAACGCCCAAAAAAATAATCCCAAACATGCCACATCGTGGTGGCTGCCACCTAATTTTATGCCGTCTGTAAGCGGTCGCCTTTTTTTGTATACCTGGCCGCTTATCTTACTCCTACAGGCTATTACCCACCTAGAAAGGGATCCGAATAGCAGTGACGGGGCCCGGTATTCCAGCTACCGGTGCCCTGTTTTTTTACCAAAAAAACTCCGACTGAACAGCAAACGAAATCAGCTAGTGGCGTGATGGCTTCTTCGTTTATGACCTGTTGCTTCACAATTGTGCCAATACAGCCCAGTTGTGCAACGCTGCTGAAGAATGATTAATTGTGAAATATCTGCCAGGTAAGAAAGGCGTTTCCCAGGTAGAGCACATCGGTATAGCCAGAGTTGTTGAACATTACTTTGAAGGTATGGCTTCCTGCCGGGTAATCCACCACGATTGGACCACTGGCCAATACCCCAGATCGCCAGGCATACCCCAGACCGCCAGAATAAGCAGACCGAACCAATTCTGTTCCTCCTACAATATTGCGGTACAACAGCATGGTAGCGCTGGGGTTTTCGCAGGCAAGACAATAATTGCCCCAATAATTTCCTGAGAGATGAAAGACAACCCGGGCCGGCGTAGCCAGATTGATGGCTGCTGTTAACCCGGGCACATCCACAGAAGGTCCGTTTTCATTGGCAGACACAGAATTGCCAGACTGTTGAGCCTGGTAATAGTATCCTGGCCGGCTATAATAGGCAGGCCCTGCCCCTCCACTGGTCACCACTTCACCGTTGGCGCCCTGGTTGCCGGTAAGGGCCAGCGCCCCATTGGGTTTTATCGAAAAACGTTCATTAAACGTACCTGCTGCGTCGTAGCCGATGGCCACATCTGCATTGGAGTTGTCGCTGAAAATTTGCAGGCGGTTGCCCGACATACCAAAGCCTGCATCGCCCAAAGAACCGGGATACAACACTATTTTTTTTCCCAGCGTAGGGCCAAAACTCAAAGGCGCTGCCGGGTTTGAATAGCCGATGCCTACATTGCCGTTGCCTTTAATGCGCATCAATTCTTTGGAAGAGCTGCCATTGACTGCCGAAAAGAATACGTGGTCGGCAAAACTAGCATCCGTCTGGTACCGGAGCGTACCACCGTTGATACCGAAGCCATAGTATTGATGATCGTTATTGGCGGTTTGGTACAGTACTATTTTCCGGTTGACAATAGAATTGGAAAACTGCAATGGTGCCCATGGGGTTGAATTGCCAATACCCACATTGCCTTCGCCGCTGATGCGCAGGCTTTCCCTAAGCTGGTTGGTTGCTGATGACCTGGTGTAGAAAAACAGGCCTGAGCCAGCTGTACTGGCGGTGGCACCACTTTCGTAACCTGCGCCTACCAGCGCCAATCGCTTTTCACCTGTTTGCAAAGCCGGCGATGTCCAGCTTAGGGTTCCAATAGAACCTTCGGTAACAGCTCCTGTGGAAAGGATGATATGCGACTGGGAGTTCGTCCCTGTATTGTTGTTATAAATTTCCAACAGGCGATTGGTACCGCCATGGCCATAAGCAGTAGGTGCATTGGTGCCAATGCCCACGTTTTGTGCAGTTACAAATTGTGATAGTTGCTGTATCATCAACAACAGCAGTAATCTGACAAGGGCTTTTTGTTTCATGGGGAGTATTTGCTGCTAAAATCAGCATTACAGCCCAGCCGGCTTATCAACGAAAACAGGGAATTTGAGCGTTGACGGCCGCTCTTCTGCCGCAAAAAAAACCCGGCTGACCAGCAACCGGGGATTGGTATATCAAGCAATAATTTCACTCAATCACCATTGACACATTCACTATTAGAACTCGCAGTTCTTTGGTGTTCTGGCAAAAGGAATCACGTCGCGGATATTGGTCATGCCGCTTACAAACTGCACCATGCGTTCGAAGCCGAGGCCAAAGCCGCTGTGCGGACAGCCACCAAAGCGGCGGGTATCGAGGAACCACTCCATTTCATGAGTGGGTACGCCCATGGCTTCCATACGGGCCACCAGCTTGTCGTAACGTTCTTCTCTTTGTGAGCCGCCCACAATTTCGCCAATGCCAGGGGCCAGAATGTCCATGGCGGCTACTGTTTCTTTACCCGGTTCGCAGCCATCGTTCATGCGCATGTAAAAGGCCTTGATAGCGGCGGGATAGCCGGTGACAATCACGGGCTTTTTGAAATGCTTCTCAACGAGGTAGCGTTCGTGTTCGCTTTGCAGGTCGATGCCCCACTGCACATCGTACTGAAACTTTTTCTTTTTGTACGGGGTGCTGTTGCGCAGGATGTCGATGGCTTCGGTATAAGTAATGCGTTCAAACTCGTTGTTGAGCACAAACTCCAGTTTTTCAATGAGGCCCAACTCGCTGCGCTTGTCTTGCGGCAGGCTTTTTTCTTCGTCTTTCAGGCGTTCGTCGAGGAATTTGAGGTCGTCGGCGTTGCGTTCCAAAGCGGCTTTGATGAGGAACTTGATGTACGCCTCAGCAAGGTTCATGTTGTCTTCGATGTCGTAAAACGCCATTTCGGGTTCAATCATCCAAAACTCGGCCAAGTGGCGGGCCGTGTTGCTGTTTTCGGCACGGAAGGTGGGGCCGAAGGTGTAGATTTCGCTAAAGGCCATGGCACCCAGTTCGCCTTCGAGCTGACCGCTCACGGTGAGGTTGGTGCTTTTGCCAAAAAAGTCCTGGCTGAAATCGATGCTGCCATCGTCGGTGCGGGGGCGCTGCCATCAATGGGCAGGGTGGTGACGCGAAACATTTCGCCGGCACCTTCGGCATCGCTGGCGGTAATGATGGGGCTGTTCCAGTACACAAAGCCACGGCCCTGAAAGAATTCGTGGGTGGCGCTGGCGAGGGTGTTGCGTACCCGGAAAACGGCACCAAAAGTGTTGGTACGCATCCGCAGGTGGGCAATTTCCCGCAGGAACTCGAGGCTATGCTTCTTGGGTTGCAGCGGAAACTTTTCAGGGTCGCTGTCGCCCAGTATTTCAATGGCTTCAGCTTTGATTTCTACCTTTTGGCCACTGCCTACACTGGGTACCAGCTGGCCGCTTACTTTGATGCAGGCACCGGTGGTAATGCGTTTGAGCAGGGCTTCGTCGGTATTTTCAAAGTCTACAACAATCTGAATATTATTGATGGTGCTGCCATCGTTGAGGGCTATAAAACGGTTGCTGCGAAAGGTGCGCACCCAACCCATGATAATAATGTGCTGGTTAGTGGGGTCACTAACCAGAGCGTCTTTAATTTTTGTCCGAATGTTGAAAGCCATAATGCATGTTCTGTTTTAATGGCTGAAGTATGCACTGCAGCCACAAGTGAGTGACACAACGCAGCTGCCAAGAGCACCGCAGTTGGTATCATAAAAAAGCCCCTGATTGGGGGCTGCAAAGATAATAGTAGCGGAGCACTTGCGGGGGCGTATGCTTGCGGCACTGTTGTGGCCGCATTAATCTGAAAGTATCATGGCTGTTGGGTAAAGTGTAACGCCGGGTTCTCCGCGGATGCTAAACCCTGAAAAAGCGATGCTGTGTGATCCGGCGGCGAGGTTGAGCACTATGGGTCCTAAAGAGCGGGCATCGGAGTAATAAGTTTGGTCGATATGGGAGGCTGGTATTTCGCGGCTCCAGATAGCGTTGCCGTTGAGGTACATAAACAATTTCCAGTAGCTGCTGCAGGGGTAAAACACGCAACCCTGAGCGGTTATCAGGTCTATCCAAATCAGCACCCGTGCAGAGCGGGCAAGGGTAAAATTGAGTTGGGCGTTGTTGAAAAAAACACTGGTGCCTGCAGCAGGCAGGGTGGCAGTTGCGCCGGCACTTGGGGTTGGTATGAGGCTGTTGAGCGAACGCCACTGGGCGGCGGCAGTGGGCCCGGCGCTGCCCAGCACCTGGTTGGCCAGGCCGGTGTTGCCCACCACGGCGAGAGCTCCGGTGGGTTTTACGGCAAAACGTTCGTTGAAAGTACCGGCGGCGTCGTAGCCTATGGCCACATCGGCGTTGGGATTGTCGCTGTAGAGTTGCAGGCGGTTGCCGGCTACACCAAAGCCTGCATCGCCGGTGGCACCGGGGTAGAGTGTAATTTTTTTGCCGAGTGTGGCGGCAAAGGCCAATGGAGCATTGGGGTTGTCGTTGCCAATACCCACCCGGCTGTTGATGGTGTTATAGGTAAAGCCCCAGCCGGCACTGCCGCCATAAAAGCCGATGTTTTGGCTGTTTTGGGTACCCATAAAACCAATTTGAGCAGTATTGCCGGGGTTGTACAACCAAATGCCGCCGCCACCTCCGAGGTTGGAGGGATCGCCGTTGCGCAGGTGCAGGCGGCCATTGAGGTACATGCCTTCGATGCCACTGTTGTAAATACGGGCCCTTTCGGTAAATGCTCCGCTACGGCCATAGCCAAAACTGATGTTGCTGTTGAAGGCATCGGCGTACAGCTGCAGGGTAGAGCCCTGAATGCCCAATCCATAATGGGCAGCATTTCCATCGCCCCAGAGCACAATTTTATTGCCCAGCTGGCTGGCAAAACTGAGGGGACCGGTAGGCGTATTGGTACCAATGCCTACGTTTTGTGCACTGCTGGTAGCGGATAATACAATGCCTAATAGCAGGTTGGTAAAAAGCTTTTTCATAAGGTTTGGGGTTATTTGATTTGCACACCCTGCAGCAATCCGCGGCCGCTGAGGCTGGGGCCGCTGTTCATGCCTATTTGGGCAGTTGCACCTGCAATTTCGATGCTTTTATCGCCATAACCCAAATTACTACCCACACTTACGCCGGCATCGGCGGTCACGGTCCAGTTGGTCATTTGTTTTTCGTTCCATTCCAGCTTGCCCCGTACTTCGGCCTTGGCTTCTGCCGCCACGGGACCTTTTTCCCAGCCTTTGCTTACGCCTGCTGTGACTTCGAGAGAGGCCGCCAGGAGGATGTCTTTATCCATGTCTATTTTACGGTTGTACTCTACTGGCCCCAGTTTAATGTGGCCGCTGAGGCGGCTGCAATTGCTGGTAATTTGAAACACGCCGAGGTCCATGGTGCTGTTGTACTGGCAGGCAATGTCGTCGAACTCGGCAAGGCCCTTACCGGAGGGCGGAGTTTGGGGTTTGCTTTTGCAAAATGGCCCAAGGGCAGCAAACTGCACCGGCTGATCTGCAATGGCGCTGAGCCAACTTATTTTGGCTTGCAGTTTGGTGGCTTCAAATTGGGTGGGCCATTGAATGTACTGGTAGTAATACATTTCGTTGTTGAGGCGGCGCAGGTTTTCATCGAGCCAATTTTTGTAGCTGCGCTCCAGTAAGGGGTTGGCGGCGGCTAAAAATTTTGAGTTCACAGCATTGTATTCGGCGCAGTAGGCCTCCAGCGGGTTGGGGCGGCCTTCGCCAATGAGGGGGTCATATTTTTCTTGCACCGCCTTGAGGTCTGCCTGCCGTTGTTGGTCAAGCAGTGCTACTTTTTGGTGGGCATCGGCCATAGCCTGGGCCAGCTTTTGAATGCGGAATTGTTGTCCACCGTCTTTGTCTTCGATGTAGTAGCGTAGCTTAATACTGGCAGCTTCCGCAAAGGGGGGCAGGGGTTGTGGTGGTGGTGCGCCGCTCAAAGGATTGTAGGCAAACAATGCTTTGTTGCGTTGCTCTTGTTCTTCAAATGCCTGCTGTTGTGTGCGTTCAAATTTTTGTTTCAAAACCTCTCCTTCTTTTCGGCATTGCTCTTTCAGTTGTTGCCATTCTTTTTCCAACAGTTGAGATTGCTCAACAGTAACCGGATAGGCTGGCCAGGTAAAGCGGTGCAGGCCCAGTGCATCGGCAGGCATGCTGGAGGGCAGGCGCAGGTTGCTACCATTGTATCGTTCACCGTATTTACGCAGTTGATTTACCTTATCGTTGCTGAACGATTCATCCAGCGATTTGCGGATGGCTTCGGCAGCGGCTTTGGTATTGCCTTTGCTTTCGGCTATGTTGGCCTTGGCCAAATTGGCCTGCGAGTGGCCGGGGTAAATACGGATAGCGCTGTCGAGGTATTGTTCGGCTTTCAGCAAATCGCCCAAACCCAGCCATGCCTGCCCTATGTTGTTGAGGATGGTACTGTTGCGGGGATATTGCTGGTTGAGCCGTTGCAAAATGGGCAGGGCCAGCTGTTCGGCACCGGCCATGCTGAGCATGCTGGCGTAGTTGTTGAGGGTGTTGGGGTTGGTAGCATCTGCCACAGCGGCCTTACTCATCACGTATAGTGCCTGCAGGGGCATTTTGCCCATCCACAAACCAACGGCTGCATTGGCTGCATTTACATTGCTGCCATTGGCTTGCAACAGTTTGTCGGCTTCGGCTTTGTCGGCTGCGGATATTTTTGTGGCAATAGCTGCCTGTAATTTTTGCAAATAAGCAGGCATGGCTGCTGCAGCAGGCGTAGCGGGTATGGCAGCAATTTTAGCGGGATTCTTTTTGGGTACTATCGGTTCTTCCGCATTCATATCCATGCCTGCCGCTTGCATCAATCCTTGTGCGTTGTTAAGCATGCCGCCCATTTTTTCAGCATATCCAATTGCTTGCGCAGCATGCTGAGTTCTTGTTTGGCGTTGGCCAACTCATCGGCATCGGTCATGGTTTTCATGTCGGCTTCCAGCTGGGCAATGTCTTTTTCCAGTTGTTTTATTTCTGCCGCCATTTCGGCATTGATGCTGGCTTTTGGATTGGCTTTGGGCTTGGGTTGTGCCTGCATACCAACGCACAGCAGCACAGCAAGGAGTGAGCAGAGGAGCGTTTTCATGTTAATGTTTTGGTGCGGTCAATGATTGAAGAATGGCCTGCATATCGGCAATTTTCTTATTGGCTTCCAGCAGTTGTTGCTGCTGCTCTTTGATGGCATTGATGAGCAGAAAAATGTAGGCCTGATGATCTACCCAACGCATGTCCTGCACGTTGCCTTCAGTGGTTTGGCGTACCATGTAAGGCGCAATTTTTTCGAGTTCTTGTGCAATGATGCCGATTTGCGTTTGGCTGTTGGCAAAGGGTGCATTGGCTTTGTAATCGAACTGTACAGGATTGATTTGATTGATCACATTCAGTCCATCATGAAAGGGCACAATGTTTTCTTTTAAGCGTTCATCGCTAAAGCTACCCACGCTGCCAGTGGCGGTGAGTACCGAGCCGTTGCGTATTTCCATGCCTTTAACGGCGTTGTATAAATTGCCCGAGCCAGTGCCGTTGGTATAAAATGCCAAATTACCAGTGAAGTTGCCATTATCGCCACTCATGATAAAGCCAGGGCGCCATTGGCTTGC
The DNA here is from genome assembly GCF_009740285.1 of Phnomibacter ginsenosidimutans. GTDB lineage: Bacteria > Bacteroidota > Bacteroidia > Chitinophagales > Chitinophagaceae > Phnomibacter > Phnomibacter ginsenosidimutans. The sequence goes on along the minus strand of NZ_CP046566.1, from coordinate 4,030,844 downwards.
CAATCCATAATCACTCACAAACTCCAGTGCTGCAGGGCCAAAGCCACCCCGGTTGCCAATCACAATTTTAGTGGCATTAGCACTGGGTCCTGCTACCACCTCCAGTTGCTGTGTGGGTGAAGTGGTGCCAATACCAATTTTGCCCGTAGTGCTGGCCGTTAGTGCAGTGATATTATTGGGCCTGAGGTGAATGGGAATGGCCACGTTGGTGCCTACCCGCATTTCACCACTATTGCTTTGGCCAGATAAAACATAGCCGGTGAAAGTGCCGTTGTCATCTACAAAACTGATGTATGGATCAACGGCCTGTAGGCGAAGCGCTTCAGCATTGCCCACGTTGAGATGCAAGCCTGCCTGGGGCACACTGGTGCCGATGCCCAGCCGGCCATTTTGGGTAAGCGACATTCTGGTGAGGTTATTGGTTTTGAATTCCAGGCCCCCTCGCTGCTGACTGCTATTGTACACCAGTCCTGCACCTGCCGGTGTGGTACCGGTAGCGGTGCCCATCAGTATGCCAGATTCCTGACTGAAGGGGGTGATTAAATGCAGATAGGTGTTCTGATTGCCTTCTAGTGTAAGGCCAGCCGGAAAGGGCCCCGGATAGCCTGCATACCCGTACTGAATATGTAGCTTATTGACTGGTGTGGTAGTGCCAATGCCCATATTGCCATTGCGTAGCACCGTCATAGCATTGCTGCGACCAGCTACGCTACCATTGCCTATTTGAAAAATGCGGTCGGTTGTTTGTGCTATACCCGGAGTTGTAATATCGCTGGTATCATTAAGACTACCCACGCTAAGGCTTCCATAAGATCGGGCCCTCGTTTCGTTGCCAATGGCTACGGACATATTTGCTGAGGCTTGTGCATTAAAACCCAAAGCGTAGGAATAAGCAGCAGTGGCTTTTGCATCGGTTCCAATGGCCATTGAACCCTGTCCCAGCGCTTCGGTATTTTGCCCAAGGGCCAGGCTTGAAAATCCACCAGCATTGGCACTTATGCCCATGGCAATGGCGGTATTGGATGTGGCTTTTGCCAATTGCCCGAAAGCAAAAGCCGCAAAGCCGCTTGCTGTGTTTGAAGTGCCAAGTGCAACCGTATAATCGTTAGAAGCAACATTGCCCAAACCCATGGCAATGGCATTTCTACCAGCAGCAATACTCTGTGTGCCGGCAGCAAAGGAAGCAATACCTGATGCAACGGTGCCTTCTCCCATAGCGGTAGACCGATCACCATAGGCAGTGCTGCCAGCCCCGGATGCAAAGGATGATTCTCCCATGGCTTTGGTGCTATTGCCCAACGCAACAGAAATGACGCCCATGCTGTCTTTATCCCATTGCAAACCATAGGCCAACCCTGCCCGGAAAGCTGCTTTTTGCGGGTACCACATCATTCTTGCTCCCGGCCCTTGTACGGGCGGATTGGCGGATGTGCTGTTGACCACATGGTTCGGTCCGGTGAAGAGCACATTGCTATCGGCTACATGCAACCGGGCTACAGGGTTGCTGGTGCCAATGCCCACATTTTGTGCCTGAGCGGTTTGTATCATCAATACAAAAAGCGTTAGCCCAACGCTACGTTGCGTATTCAGCCGTATGAAAGGGAACTGTATCATGTGTTGCTTTTATTTTTTAGTAAGATGGTATTGCATGCCGCTGGCGGTTTTGTCTTGCAAATGCAGGATGCGGCCCCCACGCACTACTTCAAACTGGCACCAATAGGTGTCGGTTTTTCCGTTGAAGCGGTTGGTAAAACTTACTTCCCAGTTGCCATTCATGGTATAACGACCATTGTATTTCTGCGTAAAGAAAGTTTGGCTGCCTACCATGCCACTGGCACCGCTGTGCTGGCTTTTATAGCTGCCATCTGCGGCTATCCAAAACTCAGCGCTGTTGCTCACGGCATTCATGCCTGCATAGTTACCCGTGTACACATTATACATTTGTGCATAAGAGCCGCTGCTTTCGCTCCAGTCACCAATGAGGTCGGCAGGGGCTACGGCAAACTTGTTGCGGCTTTGCATGTTGTCCATCCTCAACCACGAATCATCATAACTGTTGATGAGGTTTTGATCGTTGGCGGACACAAAGCTGACACCAAATTCTTTTTCAAACGTGGCCGCGTCGGGGGTAATGAATTCGATAAATGGCCCGCTGCCTCTTCTGAACAACACCACAAAGTGCTGTACCCCATTGGCATCGGTTAATGTGGCACTGATGCCAGACGAACGCCAGTAACTCATGTTGCCGTTGAAGGCATAAAAATGTTGTTTGTCTTTGTAACGGGGTGCTACCAGCGTATTCCAGGCATTGGCATTGATGGTGGGTGTTTGCATACTGCTCATGTCTATGGCGGTATTGCTGTAATGCAGCAGCACTTTGATAGGGCCTTTGCTTACTTCCACCCAATCAGCTTGTACGGTGGCTGTCCAGCCATCATCGAAGTTGGTGGTATGAAACTGATACGTGCCCGAATGGGCAGGTGTAGCGGGCTGTACAGGTTGCACCGGGTTGGCTGGTTGCACGGGTAGTGGCGTAGCCGGCTGTGGTGTAGCCGGTGTGGGTGTTGCAGCTTGCTTGGGAGCTTGCCCCTGAGCTATTTCAGCAATGTAGAGCCAGCTTTCTTTTTTAGCAGTTTCAAAATAAATCATAAGGCGGCGGCTGCCTTTGCTGGCCAGTCCCCATTTGTTGTTGTGTTCGTTTATCAGCAATTGCCATCCGTTATCTTCCAAAGCAGTAATGATACTGTCGGAGATATCGTTATTGCTGCCTACCGGTAATTGAAATACTTCGTAATTGTCGGAGAGCATCCAGTTGCTGTCGGCCGCTTCCAGGTCCATGGTGGTTTTGGCAGCAACCCGAATCAGCAGCCTTTTATCGGCTTTGGTATTGGCAGGCAATGGAATGCCGGCAACAGTACTGCTGCTGGCCGGTTGCAGGTTTTTTTGCGCAAAACTTTGTGTAGGGCAGCAGTAGCAGACAGCAGCCAAAAGGAGTAAAAAAAGTTGTTGCATACGCTTTCGTAGCGCCAAGGGTTGTGCATGGTGTACGCTGGGGTGAAAATAGCGGTGCAATCAGTGTGTCATTTCCCCTAAAAACAGGAAATTACGGGGGCTGTGAACGGGTAGATTTGTGCGTTGCCCGGCGGCATCATTTTATTTGACGCTCATGAAATCAAAGTATTTTTTCCGATGGATGATGGTGGGCTGCATGAGCTTGCTTGTGTCAGCAGTTCATGGCCAAACCCTCATGAACCTCGATAGCTTGTTGCGGTTGTTGCCTGCGGCAAAAGCCGACAGTAACAAGGTCGATTTGTACATCAACATTGGGCAGCAGTACGAAGGCACGCAATTGGAAACAGCGGCGCATTATTACCGCCTCGCCGGTGAGCTCAGCAAGCAATTGGGATACACCCGTGGCGTCATCAAATACATCAACAACTACACTTACATTCTGAATCTGGTGAGCAAGTATGATTCGTCATTGTTGCTCAATCAGGAAGCCATCCGCCTGTCGGGTATCATCAAAGATTCTTTTATGATGGGCAAGGCCTATTTCAATGCCGGTACTTCGGCCCGGCTGAGTGATAAGCTGCGCCTTTCTGTGCAGTATTATCTGGAGGGGCAACGCATTTTTGAAAAGCATGGCGATGCTTCCATTGAAGCAAGGGGGCACGATATTTTGCAATCCTTGTATGAAAATCTTGACCAGTTTGAAAAGGCGAAAGAACATGGCCGCAAAGCGGTTGCATTGTCGAGGGCACAAAACGACAGCCTGTTGCTGATGAGTGCACTCGCCAATTTGGGGATGAGCTATGCCGAGCTCAACCAACTGGATAGCGCAGAAAAAGTGTATAATGAATCGCTGGTTATTTGCCGGTTGCTCAAGAACGATTATTCAGAAAATATACTGATGCTGAACATGGGTGATTTGTATTTCAATCAGCAAAAATTTCAGCAACTCAAACCCATGTATGCAAGAGCCCTGGCTATTAGCACGGCCATGGACAATATTGAAAACACTGGGATTGCCTTGCGGGGTATGGCTATTGCGCATTTGTATGAAAACGATTATGCCACGGCACTCAGGTATGCACAACGGGCCTTGCAGATTGCTGATTCATTGCATGTGTTATCAGAAAAACAGAAATGCCTGAACACACTGGCCAATATTCATTTTGCCTTACACAATGTAGCCACGGCGGCATCTCTCACCAAGCAGGCATCCATGCTGGCGGACAGCATCAGCAACCAACGTTTGCAACGTGATGTAGCTGAACTGGAAACCATTTATCAGGTGCAGCAAAAAGAAGACCGGTTGGCGCAGCAGCAAGCCAGCCTGCGGCAAAAAAGCAATTTGAATTATGCATTGGGTGCATTGGCGATATTGCTGTTGGCCAGCTTGCTGCTGGTATGGCGCACCTGGCAGCAAAAGCAAAAACTACAGGCACAGGAAATAGACCGGCTGCAGCAGGAAAAACAGCTGGCGGCAGCTGAGGCCATTATGCAGGGAGAAGAACAGGAACGCAGCCGGCTGGCGAAAGATTTACATGACGGACTGGGCGGCATGCTCAGCGGCATCAAGTTTTCATTGCAGCATACCAAGGGCAATGTGTTGCTGAATGATGAAGGCCAGGCTGCTTTCGAAAAAAGCATTGTGATGCTGGATCAGTCTATCAACGAAATGCGCCGTGTAGCCCATAACATGATGCCAGAGAGTTTGCTGAAATTCGGCCTCAGCAAAGCCCTCACCGATTTTTGTCATGATATGCAGCAGAGCAGCCAGCTCAGCATCTCCTGCCACTTGCTGGAAGTAGACAAACTACCCAAGGGTGAAGCCATAAGTGTGTACCGTATCGTACAGGAATTGGTGAACAATATTTTGAAGCATGCACATGCCACAGAAGCATTGATACAAGTTACCCGCCACGATGATGTGCTTTCCATTACAGTAGAAGATAACGGTCGTGGTATGCAGCAACAAAACGAAGCTGCCGCCGGCATGGGCTGGAACAATATCCGCAGCCGGGTTCATTTTTTAAAAGGCCAGATAGATGTGCAATCAACACCCGAAGCTGGTACGTCGGTGCATATTGAGTGGCCGGTGCAGGGGTAAGCAAAGGGAGTAACCTTGAACTACAACAGCTGCTGATCCATGGCAATTTTTACCAATGCAGCTGTGTTTTTTGCGGCCAGTTTTTGCAACAGGTTTTTGCGGTGGGTATCTACTGTAGATACGCTTACAAACAAACGGTCTGCAATTTCCTGATTGGTGAGGCCTTCGGCAATGAGTTGCAGTACTTCTTTTTCGCGGCGGGTAAGCAGTGTGTTGCCGGCATTGGCTGCGTGGCGTACCACACCAGCAGCTTCGGCACTCAGGTATTTGCGGCCATGCATTACTTCGTTGATGGCCGCTACAATTTCATCGCTGCCGGCATTTTTCAGCAGGTAGCCACTGGCACCGTTGTCCATCATTTTTTCTATAAAACTCAGCTGATTGAAAGTGCTGAGCCCAAGGATGAATACATGCGGATATTTCTGTTTCACTTCTTTGCACAACTCTATGCCCGATATATCAGGCAGGTTAATGTCCATGAGGATGACATCGGGCTGACGGCTTTGTAAAAAAGCGAGACAAGAGTTGGCGTTGGAAGCATGCCCCATCCACTCAATGCCCTGCTCGGCTTGCAGTAAAGAACGGATGCCTTCTACAACCATGTAGTGATCGTCGACTATAAAAACGGTGGTGGCCATTACACATCAAATTCAATGAATACAGAAGTGCCTTTATCGGGCGTTGATTGTACATCTATCTTACCCTGAAGATAGTTGATACGGCTTTGAATATTGCTCCAGCCCATACCGCCGCTGTTGTACAACGTGGCCGTGTCAAAGCCTTTGCCATCGTCTTCTACGGTAATGGTCATGTGCCCGTCCTGATAGTTGATTTGTACCAACGCATTTTTAGCAGCAGCATGTTTCAGCACATTGTTGATGAGCTCTTGCACCACCCGGTATATGCCAATGGCCATTTGTTGATCTAACGATAAGTTGTGCAACTGAAACGATTGGTAGCTCAGTTGTATAGCACCACTTTCGCTTACGCTGTGGCAAAAATCTTTGAGGGCAGCATCGAGCCCAAACTTTACCAGGCTTTCGGGCATCATGTTGTGTGCTACGCGGCGCAGCTCTTTAATGGAGCTGTCGAGCATGTCAATGCCCCGTTCGAAAGCCGCCTGATTGTCGGGCGTCATCACCAGATTTTCTCGCATATGTTGAAATGAAAATTTTACACCACTCAGCATGCCACCCAAGCCATCGTGCAGGTCTTTGGCCAGGCGGCTGCGTTCTTGCTCCTCGCCTTTTAAAATGGCTTCTGCAGCCATGAGTTGTTTTTCTGTTTCCAGCTGATCAATACGCTGCTGCTGCAGCTGTTGCTTTTGCCGGTAGGTACGATAATACAAAGCACCCATGAGCAGCACCACCAGCAATGCTGCCAATAATACGTACATCATGAGGCTGCGTTTTTGCAGCGTGATGCTCTTGGCTACATTTTCTTTTTCCAGTGTAGAAATGCGGGTTTCTTTTTGCCGGCTTTGATAACGGGCATCGTTGAGCAAAATGCGGTTGTGGTTTTGCCGTGCTACCAAGCTGTCGGTAAAATTGTTGAGGGCACTGGCTTGTTGCCAGGCCATTTTATAATCGCCAATACCAGCATAGTAAGCCGCCATGTCTTTCAAAATAAATTTCACCTTAGGCAAGTAGTTGTATTGGCGGGCTACCTGCAGGGCTTTGTTGAGATAAGCTTCGGCAGAGTCGTGCTGCTGCAGTTGCAAAAATGCACGGCCCATTTCCCATGCTTCATCGGCTATGTAATACGGATCGTTGTACTGCAAACTCAGCGGGTAAGCCATGCGGTGCTGTTGCAACGATTGCTGCCAATCGCCTTTGGCCGCATAGTAATCGCCCCGTGCATTGTGTACATAAATAGCTGACAGTTCATAACTCGCTTTGGGCAACAAACTATCGGCTTTGCGCAGCAGTTGCAGGCCTTCCTGCATTTTATTGAGGCGGAAGCAAATGGCGGCTTTACGGGCAATGCTGTGCACTGCTTCGTCGTAAAAAAGTTTACTGGATAAATGGTCGATGCTGCGCTGCAAATAAAAATTGGCCTGCTCCCATTGTTGCATATCAATGTAGATAAATGCCACATTAAAATGTGCTACCAACAGCGACGTAGAGTCTTTCAATTTTTCGAATTGCTCAATGCTGCGCAGGTAATATTGTTGTGCTGTTTCCAGTTCGTTGATCAGGCTGTAGGCTGTACCTAAATTATTGAGCACAGCCGCCAAACCCCAGGTGCGGCGGTCGTTGTCGGGCAGCTGCAGGTACATTTTTTCGGTACGTTCATCGCTGGCAATGCTTTGAATGTATTCGCCCTTTTCATAAAGGGCAATGCCTTTGTTGAGGTAATAATCTACGGCCAGTAAATTGTAGCCTTTGGCAAATGCTTCAGAAGCGCCATCTTCCAGCACTTTCATGCCCTTTTCAAAATTGTTGCGGGCCAGCACCAGCCCGTAGCGGCGCAAATACATGAGCCGTGCAGAATCGTTGGGTGCTTTTTGTGCCAGCTTGTAAATGCTGTCGAGGGCAGCCGTTTGTGCCACGGCCGCAGGCAGGGGTAGCAGCAAGTGCAGCACAAATAGCAGCAAGGCTGCCCGGTAACAATGGTGCGTGGTTTGGCGCATGAAAAAGTGGATCAGGTTGAATGGGTTGTTTCCATCAAGTGTACTGTTTATTTCAACACTACACAACAACTTTACCCCGGCAAGTAAGCAATCCTTGCCGCATGCTGCCATCCCTGTTTTTCAGGATTTTACATTACACCACTACCATTTCATAAAACAGCTCAGGCTGCAGGTAGCGATTGGCCAGCTCTTGCAATTGGCCGGCCGAAATGGTTTTGATGTTTTCAATAGCGTTGTAGAAATACTGTTCGTCTACACCATGCAGCACATAGCTTTTCCATCGGCCAATGATTTGAAAAGGACCATCTAAATCGCCGAGTATAGAACCGAGCATATAGTTGCGCACCAGCAGCAGTTCTTCTTCATCCACGGGCTCGTTGCGCAGCAGTTCCATTTCCTTGTACACTTCAGCTATGGTGGCTTCGCATACATCGCGGCCGGCTTCGGTGCTAATCATCCAGGCACTTTGCTCCACATGGTTTTGCAGGTAGCTGTAAATGCCATAGGTGTAGCCTTTCTCTTCGCGGATATTGCTCATGAGGCGGCTGCCAAAGAAACCACCAAACACGGTGTTGAGCACACTCACCCCCTGAAAATCGGGGTGGTGGCGGTTGGGAAAATTGCGGGCCATGCGAATGGCACCCTGCACTCCGTTGGGATCGTTGCTGATGCGGATGTGCCGCTCACCAGTTACCTGTTGTGGCAGTACCAGTGGCGATGCTTTGGTAAACACAGCCGGTTTCAGCGGCAGGTCGCCAAACTGCGCATTGAGTTGATCGAATAAATCTTCGGGCAGCTGACCGGCTACAAATAACACACAATGCCCCTGCTGGTAGTGCTGTTGGTAAAATTGCAGCAGTGCATCTCGTTGCAAGGCATCCAATGCTTCGGCAGAACTGTATTTGCCGTAAGGATGATTGGAACCGTACAAATGCACATCAATTTCGCGGTTGGCCACAAAATCGCATTTCTGCAGGTTTACCTGCAGGCGCTGCTTGCTGTTGGTGACGAAAATGTCGAGCTCCTCCTGCGGAAAAATGGCATCTGTCAAAATTTCCCGTACTACGGGCAGCAGGTGACTCAGGTGCTTGCTGAGGCTGTGGAGGGTAATGTTGCTGGTTTCGTTGTAGCAGTTGCGGTTGAGGTAGCTGCCATAAAAATCGAAGTGCTCGTTGATGTCGAAAGCACTGCGGCGGCTGGTGCCATTTTTCAGCAAAAAGTTGGTGGCACTGGCTACCATGTTGGCCGGCTCGTGGCTGTTGCCTGCCAAAAACACCCATTCCAGTTGCAGCACGGCTTCTTCGCCGGCATGCAGGGCATATACCTGCACCCCGTTGTTGAGGGTCCAAATGTTTACAGGTTTCAGTTGAAATGAAAAATCAACGGCATTTTTGATGAGGGGGGCAGTATGGCGATCCGGCATAGGTGTCTTCTTTTGTAAAACGACTGCAAATGTAGGCGTTCGAAGCGGCCGCTATGGTTATTTCGCTTACCCTTGTCTTCCATTCATGTCAATTGCTGAAGTATGAAAAAATGTACACTTGCCCTGCTGCTGTTGGTAGCCACTGCTGCTGTTGCGCAAACCAAGGCCCGCTTTACGGCCAAGCCCGTTTGGGCCGATGAATTCAACTACAAAGGCATGCCCGATACCAGCCACTGGAGCTATGATACCGGTGGTCATGGCTGGGGCAACAATGAGCTACAATACTACCGCGATAGTGGCAATGCCTGGGTAAATGGCAGCGAGTTGGTGATTACCGCCCAGCCAGATAGCTACAAAGGCATGAGCTATACCAGTGCCCGATTGGTGAGCAAGGGCAGGGGCGATTTTTTGTACGGTCGCTTTGAGGCCCGGGCCAAACTGCCTGCCGGCTTGGGTACATGGCCCGCCATTTGGATGTTGCCCACAGACTGGCGCTATGGCAACTGGCCACGCAGTGGCGAAATAGACATCATGGAGCATGTGGGCTACGACCCCGAGAAAGTGCACATTAGCGTACATACCCAAGCGTATAACCACATTGCCGGCACCCAAAAAACAGCTTTCCGGCAAGTGCCCGGCGCCATGGATGGCTACCATGTGTATCGGGTAGACTGGACGCCCGAATTGATTGAGGGCTACATCGACAATCAGTTGTTATTCAGTTTTCGCAACGAGCACAAAAGCCCCGATGAATGGCCTTTTGACCAGCGCTTTCACTGGCTGCTGAATGTGGCCGTGGGTGGCAACTGGGGTGGCAAAAACGGCGTCAATCCGCAAGCATTTCCTGCCAGCCTGCTGATAGATTATGTGCGGGTGTATGGATGGGAAAAATGATTACAAATCCAATGACACAATACCAAACCCCGCTTTAGCCATGGCGAAATACGTAGGCTCGTACACGCAGCGGATAAGCACCGCATGTTTGTATTTTTTAGCCAGTTGGTAAAAGCGGTCCATCAGGGCTTTCTCTTCCGGGCTTGGTGCAGCTTTGCTCCAGAGCACATCTGTATTGTCGATGAAGAGGAGAGCTTTTTGGTCGGCGGCGGCGGCAAAGGTTTTTTCCAAATCTGCTACAGTAGCACCAATATAGCTGCTGTCTTTGGGATTAAAACTGAGGCGCAGCAGGGGCTCGGTGCGGAGGTCGGCCAGCCAGCGGGCAGCTACACTGGCGTTATCATTTACCTGATTGAGCATGGCCACGGGTACCAGCGTATTGGTTTTGGGGCCGGCGTACTGCAAAATGGTGATTTGGTGTTGAGGACTTAAGGCGGTTCCTTGTGCCACGCAGCATACTTGCATCAACAAGAGCAACGGGAGGAAAAGAAATTTCTTCATGTGTGGTATTTTAAAGGGGCCGTTTGGGTAACGTTGTTTTATGACACAAAAACACCCAACAAATAAACGAACAAGCTGTTTTGTTTAGCGTGGCTGATGCAAATTTGCCTGTAAATGATGGCAGTGACAAAAAGCTTGTTGTGAGATGATGCCTGTCATTTGTGAGCTACCTGTCTTTCGCCCTACCTTTAGCCGCTTATTCACCACAAACGTTTTTTTGACCGGGATATTCATGCATATTGGCAGCCATCAACCAAACGATCTGCAAGAGTGCTGGAGCCGTGTATTGCAAAACGATACGCAGGCCCTGCAGGCCCTGCATGCTGCTTTGTATTCCACTATGCACCACTATGCAGCCAAGCTGCTGAAAGATGATACCGGTGCCGACGATGCCATTCAGGAAGTGTTTGTAAAAATGTGGCAGCAGCGCCACAGCATTGGCCCCATTCAGCATGTAAAAGGCTATGTGTTTACACTGCTTCGCCGGCACATTCTCAATGTGCTGCGCAGCCAGAAAACCCGGCTCTTCCACATTGGCCAATGGGGCAGCGATGCCGTTCAGCTGGAGTTTTCGCCGGAGGAAGTGCTGATGCAACAAGACAGGGACCGCGAAAAGCAGCAGGCCGTGAGCAGGGCCCTCAACCAACTGCCGCCCCGCCAGCGGGAGGTACTCTACTTCCGCTTTTACGAAAGTCTCGACTACAAAGAAATTGCGGGCATCATGGGCATCAATTACCAGAGTGTGGTGAACCTGTCCTTTAAAGCCATGCAGCACCTGAAGCAGTGGTTTTCCGACTCAGATTCCGGGACTTCGAAAAAAAATAAAAAAAAGGGCAAGAGCATGAGTATGAAACATGGCTTCCGTTTGTCATTTACCCAAATAGTACCGCAATGATGCAATCTGGCCACGAACAAAAAGAACCACAACTCCCGTTTTCGGTGAGGCGTGACTTGCGTAGCCAGGAGCAACAGGCAAGCAACTGGCAGCAAATAGAGCAGGCACTGGAGCAAGAGGTTCCGGTAAGGCAACTGGGCACCGTAGCCATTGTTCGCCGCATGGCGCAGTGGGCTGCTGCCGCCGTTATTGTGCTGGCAGCAGGCTGGGCATTGTTTACTGCTACGCAAAAGCAGGCTTTGCCCGATGAGTACACCGTTATCAAAACTGCCTTTGGCGAAAAACGCAAAGTGTGGCTGCCCGACTCTTCGGTGGTGGTGTTGAATGGTAATTCCTCTTTAAAGATTCCGAAGATTTGGCTGGAAGATACCATCCGCAATGTGTGGCTCGAAGGTGAAGGCTACTTCGAAATCACCAAGGCCAAAACCCCGGGCAAAGATTTTTTTGTGGTACATACCAACAGCATGGATGTAAAAGTGCTGGGTACCAAGTTTAATGTAAATGCCTACACCGAAAACGCCAGTGTGGCGCTGAAAGAAGGTAAGGTACAGGTGCTGTATACGGGTAAGAATAATGATGGTAAAACCACCATTTACGAAATGAAACCCGGCGATGTGGTATTGCTGAAGCCTGCAGAAGCTGTTGAGCCTATTTTGGAAAAAACGCCTACAGAAGTTGTAGCGGACTGGACCAGCAACGAATACCATTTTGATTACACTCCACTGCAAGACATAGCCGTAATGATAGAGCAGCGCTTTGGCTATGCTGTAAGCTGGCAGGATAGTGTGTTGGCAGAGCGTACCCTTAACGGACACATGCATGCAGCCAACCTCGACGAACTCATCAACGCTTTGGAAGTAACCTTGAATATTAATATTGAGAAAAAAGATAAACGTCTTTTAATATCGGCCCGGTAAGCAATAGTAATACCCTTGCCTGCCAGCCATCGATTGCACATAAGTTAAACGACCCGCTATATGAGAAAGTTCAGCTCTTGGCTGAAGCCGCTATGGGTGGCTTCAATGCTAGTGCTATGCCTCACCCAAGGCACGGCGCAATCCCAACCATTTACAGCAATGGCATCTGATGTGCCATTATTTGCAGGCAGCAAAGGCACGGTCAGTGCTTTTCTCGAAGCCATTCACAAGCGTTTTCAGGTAGACATTGTGTACGAAGCTTCGCGACTGCCCAAAGAGAAAGTAGAATTTGAACCCGGCCAGTACAACAATGCCGAGCAAGCTTTAAACGACTTGCTGACACCATTGGGCTACACGTTCAAAAAACTATCGAGCGGCAGCTATTCTGTAGTGCCTGCCGGTAAAGTGAAGCCTGGTGCAGGCAAAGATTCTATGGATGTAGATGAAGGCGCTGCTACACAAATAGAAGCAGGTGGCAAACCCGACACTTCATTTGTAGTAAAAGGAAAAGTGACCGATGAAAAAACAGGCGCCCCAATTGTAGGGGTTAGTGTAGTGGTAAAGGGCAAAGCCGTGGGCACCCAAACCGATATTGACGGCATGTTCAGCATTGGCCTCAATTCGTCGGGCGACGTGCTTGTATTAACGGTGGTGGGCTATGAAGCCAAAGAATATAAGCCTGATGGCCAGGCGCTGGTCGATATTACGCTGAATCCATCGGCCGCTGTGCTGAGTGATGTGGTAGTAGTAGGTTATGGTACCCGCTCCCGCAAATCGCTGACCACTTCGGTGTCTTCTATTTCTGCAAAAGAAGTAGTAGCTACGCCCGTAGCCGATGCCGCTCAGGCATTGCAGGGCCGCATTGCTGGTGTTACCATTACACAAAACAGTGGTGCGCCAGGTGGTACAGGCGGTACAAGCATTCGCATCAGGGGTATTAGTTCGCTTACCGGTACCAATAACCCGCTGATAGTGGTAGATGGTTATCCCTTGCCCGACCAAGGAGCCGATAACATACTCAACTCTTTTGGCACCGGCGACATTGAAAGCATAGATGTGTTGAAGGATGCAGCTGCCACCGCTATTTATGGTGTACGTGCTTCCAACGGTGTTATCATGATTACCACCAAGCGGGGCAAGGTGGGCAAAACCAGTTTGAATGTAGATATGTACCGCGGCATACAGCAAGCATGGCGCCTGCCCGATATGCTGAACGCAAAAGAATACGCCATTCTCAACAGTGAAGCCCGCATTGCCAGCGGACTCAACATTTTGCCCAAGCTGGCCGATCCTGCTGCTATTGAAGCACAGTATGGCCAAGGCACCAACTGGTTGAACGAAGTGTTTAGAAGAGCCGCCATCACCAATTTTAACCTCACCGCTTCGGGTGGATCGCCCAACGCACAGTACATGCTGTCGGCAGGTTACTTTAAGCAAGATGGTATTTTGTACAAAACCGATTACGAACGTTTTAACCTTCGTTTTAATGGCGATGTAAAAGTGGGCAACCGTATTAAAATCGGCAACTCACTCATGATGAGCAAATCTATTGAGCATGGTGCCGATACCTACACAGCATTCAATAGTATCTTGTTGCTGGCACTTACTTCGCCTCCAACGGTTACACCACGCAACCCCGATGGTACCTATGCCGGTGGTAATGGTTCTACTGATGGTTTCAATGAACCCAACCCCATTTACCAACTGGAAGTACCCCAAAACTCATACATCAAGTATCGGGTAACGGGTAACATTTTTGCAGAACTGGAACTGATGAAGGGATTGAAATTTAAAACCCTGTTGGGTGGTGATTTCAACTTTGCAGAAAACCGCAACTTCAGCCCTGCTACCACTTCTACCGGTGGTCGCCCAATTGTACTTACCGGTTACTCTACACAAAAAGGTTTCTACCCCGATTACCTCGCCGAAATTACTTTGGCGTACGACAAAACTTTTGCAGGCAAGCATAAGGTAAATGCTTTGGTGGGCTATACCACTCAGGAAAACCGCTACTCATTTGTATCGGCCGGAAGAGGCGGCGGTACATTTAGCCAGCTCATTCCTGTGCTCAACAACCAGATTTTTTTGCCTACCGATATATCTCAAATCAGTAATGCTGCAGAAGATGGAATTAATAGCCGGTTTATTTCTTATGTAGGCCGGGTAAATTACGATTTCGACAACCGCGGATTTTTCTCTTTTTCTTTGCGTAGAGATGGCAGTTCCAATTTTGCACCGCAAAATAAGTTTGCCATGTTTCCTTCTGTATCAGCAGGTTGGCGCTTAACAGCTGAGCCATTTATGCAAGATGTAAATTGGCTGAACGAGCTGAAAGTTCGTGGTAGTTTTGGTTATACGGGCAACCCCAATGTCGCAGCATACTCTTACATACAGGCCATCAACCAAAGCTTCCAGTATACATTTGGCAATAGCAGTGGCTCGGGTGGTATTGTACAGGCAGCTGCACCCAGCCGCTCTTACAATCCCGATATCAAATGGGAGAAAAACGAACAACTCAACATTGGTATTGATGCCGCAATGCTCAGTAACAAGTTGCGTTTTTCAGTAGACGTGTATCAGCGCCGTTCTAAAGATTTGATTTTGTATGTAGCGCCTCCATTTGTGTCGGGCACATACGAAGCTGTGCCTTACAACACCGGCACTTTGCAAAACCGTGGTATCGACTTTACTGCGAACGCCAATGTAATCAGCAAAAAGAGTTGAACTGGAACATCAATGCTGTGCTTGGTACTTATAAAAATGAAGTGATTTCATTGGGCCTGAGTGCACCGCTCGATGGTGGCTTTACCCGCATTACTGGTGGTAGCCTTCGCACTACACAAGGTGCGCCGGCCAACTTCTTCTATGGTTTTGTAACCGATGGTATTTTCCAGAGCTATGATGAAATTGCGAAGAGTGCCCGCCAAACACCCGGCAACGATCCAACCACTTCTACAGCTCCCGGCGATATCAAATTCAAAGACCTCAACGGAGATGGTGTGATTGATGATAAAGACCGTACCAATATTGGTAATGCCAACCCCACATTTACTTATGGCCTTACCAATACGGTAAGCTTCAAAGGACTTGAGCTCACTGTATTTGTACAGGGTAGCCATGGCAATAAAGTGCTCAACTTTACCCGCTGGTATACCGAAGGTGGTGTGAGCAATGGCAACTATTCGAAAGACGTGATTAACCGTTGGAATGGCCCCGGTAGCAGCAACAGCATGCCCCGCCTGGTACTCAACGATCCCAACGGCAACAACCGGGTAAGTGACCGCTTTGTAGAAGACGCTTCTTACCTGCGTATCAAAAACGTTCGTTTGGCTTATTCACTGCCCAAGTCATGGATTGGTTTCATGAAAATATCACGTGCACAGATTTACGGCAGCGTTCAAAACCTGCTTACCGTAACCGGCTATAGTGGTTTCGATCCTGAAGTTGGTGGCGGTGTAGACCTTGGCTTCTATCCTCAGGCACGTACGTTCACCATTGGTGCCAACATTGATTTCTAATGCCATTAAAATCTTTTGCCATGATTCAACGAATTATAAAAATCAGTACCTACCTGCTCATGATGGCAGCCATCTTGTTTGGCTGTTCCAAAAAGGACCTCACTATTGAGCCAACCATACCATTGAGTACGGTCGATAATTACTTTCAAACAGAAGCACAGGCCATTGCCGGTATCAATTCGGTTTACACGCCGCTTTCTGCTATTTACAATGGTGCCGCCTGGCATATTGGCGATATCATGAGTGATGATACCGACCTGGGTGGCGGTGGTGGTGGCGACGGTTTGGAAACTGCCGAGCTCGACAATTTTACCGTAACGCCTTTCAACCCCATCATCAATACGCTGTGGGCTCAGAGCTACTATGGCATTTTGCGGGCCAATCTGGTGCTCGAAAAAGTTCCTGCCATTCCTGTAATGAGTGAAACCGTACGGACCCGCATTTTGGGCGAAGCCCGTTTTTTACGTGCTCTCTATTACTGGCATTTGGTGCGGGTGTTTGGCGATGTGCCCCTGTACACAAACGTGATTACGGCGCAGGAGTCGAGTGTGATTGCCCGCTCTCCCAAGCAGAAAGTATTCGATCAAATTATTGCCGACCTGAAAGTAGCTGAAACTGCACTACCTGTACGCTACAGTGGTGGCGATTTGGGCCGTGCTACCCGTGGTGCTGCCAAGGGCTTGCTGGCCAATGTATACCTGTGGCTGGGCGACAAACCCAATGCTGCTGCCAAAGCCAAAGAAGTGATTGATGCAGCTACTTATAGCCTGCTTACCAACTATGCCGACAATTTCAATCTCGATTTGGAAAATGGTCCGGAGTCGGTATTTGAAGTGCAGTACAGAAGTGGTGGCGGCCAGTGGAGCGATTTTGGTGCCGGTCATAAGCTCAATACCTTTTTTGCACCCCGTGCACAAGATATTGTACAAAGCAGTGGCTATGGTTGGAATGTACCTACCAAAGACTTTGCCGACCAGTATGAAAAATCAGGAAGCAGCTATTCAACCATAACAGATAAGCGTCGCCCCGGCAGCATGTGGGTGCCTGGCGATAAGTTTGGTACGTATACTCAGCCTGCTCAGTTGGTTGGTTCTCCTTTGGGCCTCAATGTGCGGAAATATTTTGTACCCATTGCCAACACACTCGGCGATAACGGTGGCTGGACTTGTGCACTCAACGTACCCATCATGCGCTACAGCGAAATCCTGTTGATTTATGCTGAAGCTGCAGGCCCGGCGTTGGGCAAGCCATTTGTTGATCAGGTACGGGCAAGAGCTGGCCTTGCTGCCCTGCCCGCTGGCCTTACCGATGCGCAATACCTCGCTGCTATTTACAAAGAACGCCGCCTTGAGTTTGCATTCGAAATGCATCGTTGGTACGATCTGCTGCGTCATCCCGATCAGAATTATTTTATCACCGTGATGCGGGCTCATGGCAAAACCAATATTCAGGCCAAGCACCGTTATATGCCCATACCGCAGGGCGAACGGGATAAGAACCCCAACCTCACCCAAAACGAAGGATATTGATACCACCCAAAACGATTTTGTATATGAAACAATTACATAAATACAGTGTAGTGGTTATGGCAGCAGCCATGAGCTTGCTGTCTGCTTGCACCAAAACCATTCCGGAACTGAGCGGCACTGCTTCTGTGGCAGACTTCAGCTTTGTACAGGCCCCTGCCAGCGATACGCTTCCGTATGCATACAAAGTGCAGTTTACCAACCAGAGCAAAGAAGAGTTTTTATACCAGTGGGACTTTGGCGATAACGCAGCTTTGTCATCAGAAAAAAGCCCGTTGCATACCTACAAAGTAGGTGGCACTTACGATGTTCGCTTAACAACTGTAGGTACCAATGGCAATAACTCCATTACCAAAAAGGTATTTGTAAATGATGCCTGCAGCAATGCCTTCTTTAAAGTGTTGACGAACTGTGGTACTTCTGAATGGACATGGAGCCTCGACGGCGATGCCATCAAAGTATTGTCGCCCGATGGTACACAGGTGTATTTTGCCGGCGCTGCCGCTGGTTGTCAGGCCGATGATGTGTACAAGTTTGGCGCTGACGGTTCTTTTATTTATGACGCCAACGGACAAACTTTTGATGTGCAAAGCGGCTATAGCTGTCAGGGTCCTAAGTCCAATGCGCTTACCTATAAAGTAGTGGCCAAAACAGGCCAGCAACCCGTGATTATTTTGGGCCCCACCAGCAATGGCGTTGGTAGTCCGTTTATTGGCACCACAGATGTGGTACGCAATAACAGCTACAAAGTGGTGAACTATACCGATGGTACCATGACGCTGCAATCAGTATTGGGCGGTGGCGAATTGCTGGAGGTAAAACTGAAGCGTAAAGTGGCGCTTACATTGGCCGACATTAAGCAACTGCTGACTGGTGCTACCAGCAAAGGCTGGAAGCTTGATGGAACACCCGGTGCCAATGCCATTATTGTTGGTACAGAAGGCAACCCTGCTGAGTATTTTGGTGGTGGTCCGCTGGCCGATTGTCAGTTAGATGATGTGTACACATTTACTACGGCCAACGCTATAAACTACAATGCTAACGGTGCTACTTTCAACGGTGGCAATATTGCGCCCAACTACAACTGTGGCAGCGACCGTTCTTACAACAGCACCTTTACGTTTGCAGCTACCACCGGCGGTGTAGCAGGTATTGCAACCGTTACATTGCCAGGCACACCGTTGCCCGCCTTTATTGGTACCACAGATGTACCGGATAATACTTATCGCATCATCGAAATTTCTCCCACCCGAATGACACTCCGTGCCGGCAGTGGCAGCGGTACTGTGTTCCAGTTTAAAATGGTAGCACAATAACACTCACATCAAAAAATCAGTTATGAAGAAATTAGTGTATTCTATAGTAACGCTGGTTGCAGTGATGCAACTGAGCAGCTGCACCGAAGAAAAAGTGATTCCGCCCATTACTGCACCGCAGGTAATTATTGACAAAGACTGGAAATTTGAAACCACACCTACCTGGCAGGACAATTTTGACGGCACTAGTGTAGACCAAAGCAAGTGGACATTTGAAACAGGCGGCAGTGGTTGGGGCAACAATGAATTGCAGAATTATACCAATGGCAACAATGCCAAAATTGAAAATGGTGCATTGGTAATAGAAGCCCGCCGCGAAAGCAGCAATGGCCGTGAATACAGCAGCACCCGAATGATTTCGAAAGGCAAGGGCGAATGGTTGTATGGCCGTTTTGAAATACGTGCCAAGCTGCCCAAGGGCCGTGGTACATGGCCCGCCATTTGGATGCTGAGTGCAGACAACAATTATGGTACCTGGCCTGCCAGTGGTGAAATTGACATCATGGAGCATGTGGGTTATGATCCGGAAAAAGTACACTGCAGTGTACACACATCTGCCTACAACCATACCCGCAACACGCAAAAAACCGCCAGCCGTATGGTGCCCGGTGCTTTGGATGCGTTTCATGTATACCGCGTAGACTGGACTCCTTACGCAGTTCGCGGTTATGTAGACAATGTGCAGTACTTCGAATTCATCAATGAAAACAAAGGGTTTACTGCATGGCCTTTCGATAAAAAGTTCTTCATGATTTTGAACGTAGCCGTAGGCGGTAACTGGGGTGGTGCGCAAGGGGTAGACAATACCATCTTCCCTGCCAGAATGGAAGTAGACTACGTGAAAGTGTTTAAGATGATTGAACAGTAATCAACCAGTCAGGCCTGTGCTACTTTTCTTACACAGGCTTGACCTTTTTTAATATCCAGCTTGTTCATTTCAAAATCCGATTGCACATGAAAAAACTCTACGCAACACTATCCTTGTTGCTGGCGGCATTCACTATAGGCATGGCGCAACCCGCAGTATTCGACGACGATTATGCGGCCGGTATCAGCTTCTCTGCTTTTGGCGGTTCTGCCAATAGCTTGACTATTGATGCAGCCAATGCAAGGCCCGGTTCATCGGGTACCAAATCTTTAAAGGTAGATGTACCAGCCGCAGGTTACACTGGCGGCGCCATGGTCGCTGCTACCAATGCCAACCTCAGTGCTTACAATGCAGTTTCTTTTTGGGTAAAAGCCAGTAAGGCCGTTACACTCAATGTAAGTGGCTTGGGTAACAATGCCGCTTCTGATGCTTATCAAACTGAGCTCAACAACGTAGCGGTTAGTACCTCTTGGGTAAAAGTGATTATTCCCATTCCGGATGCGTCAAAACTCACTGCCATCAATGGTTTGTTTCACTTTGCCGAAGGCTCAGATGAAGGCGCTTATACCTTGTGGTTCGATGACATTACTTATGAAAATCTTACCGGTGGTATCATTGGTACACCCACTGCAGTGATGGACAACCAAAGCCTTACCAAAGCCGTTGGTGGCACATTTACCGCCACTGGCGTAAGAGCTACTTTTCCGGTGAATAGTGTGAACACACAAATCACATTGAAAGGTGTTTATCTCACCTTCACCAGCAATCCTGTTGGCCGCATTACGTTTGATGCCAACGGTATTTGTACTGCTGCTACTGTAGGTTCGGCTACTGTAACGGCAACCCTGCAAGGTGCAGCTGTCACAGGTTCAATATCCGTTACTGTATCTGGAGCTGCCAGCGAACCTAATACTGCAGCACCTACACCACCAGCCCGCAGTGCCGGCGATGTACTGTCTGTATACAGTGCAGACTTATACCAACGTAACCGGTATCAACTGGAATCCCAACTGGGGGCAGTCTACCGTAGTAAGCGAAGTACAGGTGGCAGGCAATGATACCCGCAAATATGCCAACCTCAACTATCAGGGCTTTGAGTTTACGCCGGCCCTCAACCTCACCGGCATGACCAAACTGCACTTTGATATCTGGTCGCCCGACTGTACGCAGTTTCAGTTCTATCTTATCAGTCCCGGACCTGTAGAAATACCAGCTACCATTACCCCAACCTTAAGCGGTTGGAAAAGTGTAGATGTAGACCTGAGTAACTTTAGTCCTGTAGTGCTGAGCAATGTGTTTCAGTTTAAAATAGTAGGCACACCATTTGGCACCAGTACGGTATGGCTCGACAATATTTATTTCTATAAGAGTGCTGCATTGCCTACTTCACCCACCACTGCCGCACCTACACCACCGGCCAGAAATGCAGGTGATGTAATTTCTGTTTTCAGTAATGCATACACCAATATTACCGGTGTCAACTTCAATCCGGGTTGGGGTCAGTCTACGGTGATTGCAGATGAGCAAATTGCCGGTAACGACACGAAGAAATATTCTACCCTCAACTATCAGGGCTTTGAATTGTCGCCTGCTTTGAACCTCACCGGCATGACGAAGCTTCACTTCGATTTGTGGACGCCAAACAGCACCCAATTCAAGTTCTTCCTCATTAGCCCCGGACCTGTGGAATCGGCCGTAACTGTTACACCTACGCTGAGCGAATGGGTAAGTGTAGATGTTGATCTCTCCACTTTTGGCTCGGTAGTGATGAATAACGTATTCCAATTTAAGCTAGAGTCGTTGCCATTTGGTACTACCACTGCATGGCTCGATAATATTTATTTCTACAAGGAAGGCTCCTTGCCTGTGAAGTTTAATGGCTTTACTGCTGCCGCCAATGCGGGTGCCGTATTGCTGAAATGGGGTACTGCCAGCGAAAGCAACAACAAAGGCTTTACCGTGGAAAAAAGTGCTGACGGCCTTACCTGGAGCGACATTGGTTTTGTAGCCGGTGCAGGCAATAGCAACAGTCAGCGTCAGTATGTATTTACCGACAACAAACCCGGTAAAGGCAACAACTACTATCGCCTGAAACAAACAGATCTGGATGGCAAACAAGCCTTTAGCGAAGTACGCATGGTGAACATGGCCGCCAAGCGTGGCGCAGTGACGGTATTCCCCAATCCTGCCAAGGGTATGGTATACCTCAACACCGATGCGGTGAGTGGTACACTGCAGTATCAGCTGCTGAACATGAATGGCAAAGCGGTGCTGAGTGGCCAAGTGAACGTAAGCAATGGCCAGCAAAGCATTAATATTCAAACCGTGCCAGCAGGTACGTATCTGTTGCGGTTGACTGCCAATGGCGTTAGCAGCACAGAAAAACTGATTGTGCAGTAAAGTTGGATATCATGTTGTAATGAAAAAGACCGTGGCTTGTGCCGCGGTCTTTCTTTTGTAGGAAACAAAATCATCAGTTCATATTGCTTCGATAGTACAAGGTATTGCTGTTGGTTTCGGTGAAAATCGTGTTTGCCGTTTCCATGAATTGAGCGGCTGTAACGCTTTGGTATTTATTCAGCTCTGTATTCATTTCAGCAGCATCGCCCAGCAGCTCATAAAATGCCAGGTTGTTGGCCCGGTTCATCAGGCTCATGTCTTCAAAGGAGATGATGCTTTCCGTTTTGTTTTTGGCTTTTTGCAATTCTTGTTCGGTTACACCTTGTTGTAAGAGTTGTGCAATTTCGGCCTGCACAGCAGCTTCTGCAGCTTCGGGGGTAATGCCTTTTACCAGCTTGCCTTCAATTACCAACATACCCGGGTCGATGCTGCCAAAGTGGTAGCATTCAATATTGCTGAACAAGCGTTGCTCTTTTACCAAATGCTGATACAGCCTGCTGCTGGCGCCACTGCCCAATACTTCGGTAATCAAATCGGTAGCATGATAGGCTGCATCTTGCCGGCCGCATACGTGCCAGGTTTTGTAAAAAGCATCCAGCGGCACACTGGCCGTTACATCCATGCGGCGGGGGGCAGTTTGCACTGGTTCTTTGGGCAGCTGGCGTACATATTTTGTACCCGACGGAATATCACCAAACCATTTTTCTGCCAGTGCTTTTACCTCGGCTGTTTGTACAGGCCCGGCCACCACTAGTATAGCATTGCAAGGGGTGTAGTGCTTGAAGAAAAAGTTTTTTACATCGTCGAGCTGCGCTTCTTCTACATGGCGTAGTTCTTTGCCAATGGTCATCCAGCGATAGGGATGCTGTGTATAGCTCAGCTCCCGCAATTTGTGCCACACATCGCCGTATGGTTTATTGATGTAGTGTTCTTTGAATTCTTCACAAACCACTTTGCGTTGTACTTCCAAACTTTCGGGGCTAAATGCGAGGCTCAGCATGCGGTCGCTTTCGAGCCAGAAAGCGGTTTCCAAATTTTCTACCGGCAGTTGTATGTAGTAGTTGGTGAGGTCGTTGGTAGTATAGGCATTGTTTTCGCCGCCGGCCATTTGCAACGGCTCGTCGTATTCGGGTATGTTGATGCTGCCGCCAAACATGAGGTGCTCAAACAAATGGGCAAAGCCGGTGCGGTCCGGGTTTTCATCACGGGCACCTACATCGTACATCACATTTACCACGGCCATGGGGGTGCTAAAATCAGGATGAACGATAACAGTAAGCCCGTTGGGCAACATGAATTTTTCGTAGTGAATCATAGGGGGCAAAAATCGGCATTGAGGTTGGATATACCAACACAAGCCTTGAGCGGCATTAGATGCCGATGGAGTAGTATTGCAATAAAATACAGATAATGATGCGTAGAATTTTGGTCACAGCTCTGTTGTGTAATTTGTTGTTGGTGGTAGCTGCACAAGAAAGAGTAGAAGATAAACGCTTTGGTTTTTCTATGGAGAAACCAGAAGAGTGGCATACGGTTACACAGGAAGTGACAGCCTCAAATCTCGAAAAATTTAATTTCAGTAAAGAGGAGATGGAACGATTGCTAAAGAGTCACAACAACTCTATTCGTATCGGGTCATTCATGAAATACAAGCCTCAAACCCATGCTGGTATCATTCCTACCATCAACATTCTGGTGCGAAAAAATCCGGTACCTGCAAGCAACTTCGATGATTTTTTTGACATGATGGAAGCTAGCATTAAGCAAATGAAAAGCTTGTTTACAAACTTTGTGATTCAAAAGGGACCTGACACAGTGACCTTGAGTAACAAGAAAGTATTTTTTGCAATTGTTACATATACTATGGAATCCGGTGGCAAAAAATATGATATCAGAACAAGAACCTATTCGATACCCGGCGACGGATACTTTATTCAATTGAGCATGATTGATGCACCCAAGTCTGAAGATTGTACAGCACTTTATGACAAGCTTCAGCAAAGCGTTTCACTCAATTAGTAGCATCTTACCAAATAAAAAAAGCCGAAGCAAATCGCTCCGGCTTTTTTATGATGTAGTTGCAATGCTGTATTAGCGGGCCACGTTGAACGACTGGCTGCTCACGGTGCCGTTGTCGGCTTTGAGCTGCACCAGGTAGCGGCCAGCAGGCAGTTGCTGTACCGATACAGCTACCTGACCACGCTGGTTGCTCAGCTGACGGCTGTACACATTACGGCCAGTCATATCGGTAACAATGAGGCTACCGCTGAACAGGCTGCTGCCCAGTTCTACAGTAATGTTGCTGCTGGCAGGGTTGGGGTACACCTGAAAGCGAACATTGGCCTGCAGGTGAATGGTAAACACACTGCTCAGTTTGCTGCTGCCATCTTTATCTATCATTTTGAGGCGATAGTACAGGCGGCGACCACCCAGCTTGCTTACATCATCGCTGTAATTGTAGCTGCGTACGTTGCGGCCATTTACAGTACCTACCGTTACATAATCAGTACCGTTTACACTGCGCTGAATGTCGTAGCGGCTAAAGTTGGCTTCGTTGTTGCTCTGCCATTGCAGTTGTACATCGGTGCCTTTTAATTGGCCCTTAAACCACTCAAGGGTAACAGGCAATGTGCCCAAGCCGGCGCAAGTGCTGTTCCAAACCATTTCTACATATTCAGGATGGTCGATGTAAGGGTTGCGGTTGCCCTGGAAAGTGTAAGCAGCATTGTTGCGGTCTCGTTCTTTTTGGCTTACAGGATCCTGATTGTGCCATTTAATCATGAGGCGCAGGTAGTCAATATCAACACTTGGGAAAGTAGTGTTATCGAATGCCTGCGTACCAAATGCACCACCGGTAAAGGTGGTCATGTTGTCTTGATAACGGGTAACGAAATACAAGAAAGCACGGGCTACATCGCCTTTGTATTCGTTGATGGGTTCAAAAGCTGTACCCGTAAGACCTGCAAATGCATTGGGGCCAAGTTTGCTGCCGTTGAGGCTGGTCCAGCTGGGGTTGGTTACTTCACCATAGATGTAACTGCTGCGCTGGTTGTTGACCAATTTATCGGTAGGCATAATGTGCAGGTAGTCGGTAGCAGGGCCAGAGTTGTTTGTATTGCCATCAAACCAGTCGACCGGAACTGTGTGTTCACGGTTGTACTTGTCGCCTTCAACAGCGCCGCCGGTACCATTGTCTTGCTGGCCACCGCTGGCTACTGTGCCAGGAGTAAAGTTGTAGGGGTCAGTTCCGGTGGGGTTATCGCTGTAGATGTCCCATATAACGTTAGCAGAACCGGTTCCCACTTCACGGGGCTTCACATCGCTGATGAGGTATTGGGCCCACAGGTCGGTATAGGTTTTGGGAGTATTGCCGGTGGTAATGGCTGTTTTCAATGCCGTTTTCAAAGGCGCACAGCTCAGGCCAATGGCACCATCATAGTAGCCGGTGGGCCAATCGGTAGTGCCGCCGGTTGTGGTGGTGCTGTTGCCGTTGAGCGAAGTAGCGAAATACAGCGGGCCATTGCTACAGGCATAACCATTGAGGCTAAATACAAAGAAGTAGTACTGGGTTCCAGCCGTAAGTCCGGTGGAAGAAAACGAAGTAGCAGTGCCGTTGTACACCACTACACCATTGCCTACAGATGTGCCTACGGCATAGTTAATGCCATCGAATGGCGTAAAGCCTAGGCTGCTGCTAGTGCTGCGAAACACTACATAACCATCTGCACTGGCGCTGGCGGTAAATGAACCTGAAATGGCAGTGCTGGCCGGCGTAAGCACCAGATTGGTTGGTGCAGCAGTAGGGTTGGTGCAAAATACACCTGCGGTACCGGTGGGCGTTACACTCACATCGTCTATGGCAAGTGCATCATCGCTGGATGCAATATCGGCATCTGTCCAGCGGAGGTAAACAGAAGTACCATTTGGAATATTTAAACCGGTAATGGTGGCCGTAACTGTACCAAAATTGCCGGTGGCATTGCCATCAATCTGGCCCTGAGTAGCGTTGAGTACAGGCGACTGAAAGTCGAGGCTGTTCACATCAATCCAGGTACCGGTAGTAAGGCTGGTGGCATCGGTACTGTACTGAAAATCGAGCCGGTCGGCAGCAGTACGGGCCGAAAGACCTACCCGCCACATTTCGCCACGGTAAGTAATGTCCAGTGCGGTAATAACGCCGCCGGTATTGTTGGTAAACCACACACCAAACGAAGGCAGAAGGCTATTGCTGCGGAGGCTGCCAAGGGCACGGTCGGTGGCGCCGGTGGTGCCATAGCTCCATACGTTACCATTGTTGGCAGCGCCGTTGTCTACACCATACTTGCCGTCCATGAGTGCACTGGCACTGGTGCCTTGTGTTTCTTGCAGCAACCAGCCCGTAGGCAGTGCCAGCGCCGAAGCGGTAGTAGCGCTGTTGTCCAGTGTGTTGAAGTCTTGCGTGTAAGCGGTACCAAGGCTGGTAATGCTTACCTGCGCCAATGCACCGGCCGAAACCAAGAGCATCAATAAGGGTAAAAGTCTTTTCATGTATGCGAAAAATTTGCCGCAAAAGTACAGGGTTACGGCATCTGTCCACCTTAAGTTTCGGTAAAGAAAGACAGGCCAAAGGTGAGCAGCGCTAATTGGCCGGCTATTTGGAAAGTACCCCTTTGGTCCCGCTCATTTTTTTACGAATGGAATGAATGTGTAAAGTGGTTTCAAAAACCTCGTTGTTGCGGGCCAGCACCAACCGTACCCGCTTGCCCGATTGCATCAGTATTTGCTTGTAGGTCTGCAGGTTGTTGCTCAAATTGTTTTCAACGGCCACTACAATATCATTTTCTGCCAGTCCTGCTTTTGCAGCCGGCGATCCGGGTATTACATCGCTTACCAGTATCAGGTTGTTTTGCTGAAAAATACCGAGCCCGGTATAGGAGTAGTCAAAAGCATCGTGAAAATGGCTGTTGGGCAACAGGTGAAATTCTCCTTTTTCGTAGTTGAAAATCACATTGAACCGGCGCAAAATATCGTTGCCAATCAGCCCGCCCAGTTGTGGGTAGGCCGTTACGTTGTAGATGTCTTCAAACACATACACCGGCACATTGCGAAACACATGCGGCCCGAGCCTGAATTTTTTGAGCACCGTCATTTCCATTTCCCGTTTGCCGCCCAGTCCTTCGGCAATGGTGGCGTAACGTTTGCGGTCGGCGGGTATCAGGCTGCTGTCTTTTACATAGGCCGATGAAAAAAGGAGGTTGAGCCCTGCACCGGTATCGAAGTAAAAACGGCTGCGGAGTTTGGTTTTATCGAATACCTCGGCCGGTTGTATGGGCAAGCCGGCAATGGTAGGTTTGAGCAAAAAGCCTTTTTCGGGATACTTAATGCTGCCCTGGCTGTAAATCTTCATGAGATGCGTATCATAATCGAGCATCACGATATAGCGGGATAGCAGGCTGTACCCGATAATGCCATCAATGCGCAGCCCATATACACGCCGGTCAGCAGTTCATAATCGTTGATGTGAAAATTGAGATGGGGCACACTCAGCCCGGGCAAATGCAGGGTATGATTGTAGGCAAACGATACCTGCTTAATACCGGCAATACCCTTTATTGTTTTGTCGGATGGCGTCATGGCTAAGCCCAGGCGTACACAGGTAGCAGTATCCAGCGATATGCCACCGCTGCCGGTATCTAAAATAAAATTGAGGGAATCCTGATGATTGTCGAGGCCGGCTTTCAAAATAACGACACCACCGGTCATTTGCTCAAAACGGAATATGGTGAGCAGTTTGGCAGGAGCTGTTGCTGGCTGGCCCTGCAGCAGCAAGCTGCAACAGAGCCCAAGTATAGCTGTGAGCAGCCGTTGTAAAAGGCTTCTTTCTAAGGTAGTGTCCGCAATCATTCAGGCTCAATTTAAGGGCAAATGCTGGCTTTGCGAAGCCAACTGTCCTATTCGTGTATGAAGGCTTACTTTTGCTCACCTTCGCTGCATGCTTCAACAGTGCAGCGTCAAATTTGTTATACAGTCATCATGTTTGATTTACCTACTTTATACGACAAAGCCCTTCGGTCTGAATTTTTGACCATTGAAGAAGGCATGTTTTTGTTTGAGCATGCACCGCTGGCAGAGCTCATGGCCGTGGCCGATACCCTGCGCCGCCAAAAAGTGCCGCATGGCAAAGTAACCTGGCAAATAGACCGCAATGTAAACACCACCAACGTGTGCATTGCCAACTGTAAGTTTTGCAATTTCTACCGCATTCCCGGTCATGCCGAAGCCTACATTACCGACATGGATACCTACCGCAAAAAAATTGCGGAAACCATTCAGTGGGGTGGCGATCAGCTGTTGCTGCAAGGCGGCCACCATCCGGAGCTGGGCCTAAAGTATTATGTCGATACGTTTCGTGACATCAAGGCGGAGTTTCCCGATATCCGCCTGCATGCCCTCGGGCCACCCGAAGTGGCACACATTACCAAGCTGGAAAAAAGTACCCATGCCGAAGTGCTGAAAGCCTTGCAGGATGCGGGTATGGACAGCCTGCCCGGTGCCGGTGCCGAAATACTGGTCGACAGGGTGCGTCGCCTCATCAGCAAGGGTAAATGTGGTGCGCAAGAATGGCTGGATGTAATGCACGAAGCCCACAAGCTCAACATGGCTACCAGTGGTACCATGATGTTTGGCCACGTAGAAACCCTGCGGGAACGCTTTGAACATTTGGAAAAATTACGGGAAGTGCAAAGCCGTAAACCGGAAGGCAGCTATGGTTTCACCGCATTCATTCCGTGGACCTTCCAGGATGTAGATACCCTGCTTACCCGCATACGTGGCGTACACAACCTTACCACCAGCGAAGAGTATGTACGCATGATTGCCATCAGCCGCATTTTCCTGCCGAACATTACCAACATTCAAGCCAGCTGGCTCACGGTGGGTAAGGCCGTAGCACAAATGAGCCTGCATGCCGGTGCCAACGATTTTGGCAGCATTATGCTCGAAGAAAATGTGGTGAGTGCAGCCGGTGCGCCACACCGATTTACGTACAAGAGCATTCAGGAAGCCATTGCCGAAGCTGGTTTTGAGCCGCAGCTGCGCAACCAGCTGTACCAATGGAGGGAACTACCTGCAGTCATCGAAGAGCAAGTGATAACGTATTGATATTGCTGCACATTATTAGCCATTACAACAAACGCCGGCGCATAAAAAATGCCGGCGTTTTTTTATAGCTGCTGTACTTTTGCTATCTCATTCGGGATGTAGCGCAGCCCGGTAGCGCACTTCGTTCGGGACGAAGGGGTCGCTGGTTCGAATCCAGTCATCCCGACTCAATTTTGCAGGAGCCGCTCCATTGGAGTGGCTTTGTTGTGTACAGTCGATTTCCTTTTTGCTGTCCGCTTTTTTTCAGGTTCTTTGCGCCACTTTCTACGTAAAAATTACCGACACATGGCAGCTAAATTCAAACGGGTATTGCTCAAACTTTCTGGTGAGTCGCTGATGGGCGACAATGCTTTTGGCCTCGATCCTAAAGTGCTGGCGCAATACGCTGCAGAAATCAAGTCCATAGTGGCGGAAGGTGTAGAAGTGGCCATTGTAATTGGCGGCGGCAATATTTACCGCGGCATGAATGAAGCCGACACTGGCATCGAACGTGCACAAGGAGATTACATGGGCATGCTGGCTACCGTTATCAATGGTATGGCCATCCAGAGTGCCATGGAAAAAGCCGGTGTGTATACCCGTTTGCAAAGCGCCATCAAAATGGAATCGGTGGCAGAACCATACATCCGCCGCAGGGCCATGCGTCACCTCGAAAAAGGCCGGGTCGTAATTTTTGGTGCCGGTACCGGCAACCCCTATTTCACCACGGATACTGCGGGTTCACTCAGGGCCATTGAGATTAAAGCCGAAGTAATTTTGAAAGGCACCCGGGTAGATGGTATTTACACCGCCGATCCTGAGAAAGATCCAACCGCTACCAAATACGAGCAAATCAGCTATCAGGAATGCATCAGCAAAAACCTGAAAGTGATGGATATGACGGCGTTTACGCTGTGTATGGAAAATAACCTGCCCATTATTGTATTTGACATGAACACGCCCGGCAACCTGAAAAAAGTGGTGATGGGCGAACAGGTGGGCACTTTGGTGAGTAAATAAGCAGCTACAGATAGCGGCGCTGCGGGCAACCATGGCGCAACAAAAAAGCAACAGTAAACACTGTTGCTTTTAATTTTTCGGGGCGTATCCTGTAGATTACGCTTCTGCTTTTTTCAACACCGCTACACTTTTGTTTTGTGTAGGACGTGCCAAGCGAGACTTACCAAAAGAGCCTTTGAAGATCTTGCCCTTCTTGGTTTTTTTATCACCTCTTCCCATAGTTGATTGATTTTATTAGAGCGGCAAATATAGGCTGATACAACCCAAATAAAAAAGCAGGGCGTTTGCACACCCTGCTTTTTGCTGTAGGTCAGCGTAAAATTAGATCTTTTCAGAAAGCTCTTTGCCTGGCTTGAAGCGGGCAACTTTTTTAGCCTTGATCTTGATGGTTTCACCAGTTTGTGGGTTACGACCTGTACGGGCGGCACGCTTAGAAACTGAGAAAGTACCGAAACCAACCAGGGTTACTTTGTCACCTTTCTTCAGAGTTTTAGTGATGGCTTCTACAAAAGAATCCAGAGCGGCGCTAGCCTGTGTTTTGGCGATACCTGCGTCTTCAGCAATCTTGGCAATCAAATCAGCTTTGTTCATAAAATGAGTTTTTAATTGTCTGCAACAAATATAGAAGGTACCACTATCCGCCAATACCCTGAGTTATCAACATTTAGTTTGCGTAAACCCTTGTCAGTATTGGGTTTGCGCCGATTTTGGTGGTCATGAAAATTAGAGGCAAAAAAAAGCAAAAAACGCTGAAATGCTTGTCTGGCAAGGGTTTCGGCGTTTTGTTTCACGAAATGCAGTGCTGGCGCAGGTTTCAGGGCATATGCTATTTACAAAAACGAAAAAGCCCTGCTGATTCTTTTCCACAATCAGGCCACAATTTCCATCAAACTGCGGAAGGAAATAAACTGGTTGCCCCATTTTTCCATGCTGCTTTGGCGCAGTGCAGGCGCATGTACTTCTATGTAAGTATCGTATTGCTGGTGGCTGTCGGCGTGGTACTGAACGGCGTAGGTAGGGCCGTCTTCGTCCTCGGTTTCCAATAGTCGTACCATTTGAAAACGGTTAAAGCAGCCCGTGGCCATTACTTCGGGTATGTGTACCTGTTGCATCCACTGCAGCCAGTCTTGGTGGATGGCCCAGGTTACTTTGGTGGTGACGTTATAAATGAGCATAGAAATACAAATGTGCTTAAGAGAGAGTATTTATTGCACTTGCCGAATACGGAGATTTTTGAACCACCAAGGCGCTAAGAAGGCACAAAGGAACACGAAGTTTTTGCAGAGTGAATTTAAAACCGAATAGCCCGTGAATCTGCGGCGCATCAATCCAAACATAATTCATCAGCGCAAAACCTGTATCCATCCGTAAAAATCCGCGTCCCAATACGGAGATTTTTGAACCACCAAGGCGCTAAGAAGGCACAAAGGAACACGAAGTTTTTGCAGAGTGAATTTAAAACCGAATAATCCGTGAATCTGCGGCGAATCAATTCAGACATAATTCATCAGCGCAAATCCTGTATCCATCCGTAAAAATCCGCGTCCGATCATTTACCCAGCTCCACATACACAGGGCAGTGGTCGCTGTGTTTTACATCGGGGTAAATAGCGGCGGCTTTGATGCGGGGCGCCAGATTGCCGGTTACAGAAATGTAATCGATGCGCCAGCCTTTGTTGTTGAGCCGCACACTCGGAAAGCGCTGGCTCCACCAACTATATGCACCAGTTTGCTCAGGGTTCAAATGACGGTAAGTGTCAATCAAATCATGCGATAGCCATTTGTCCATCCAGGCTCGTTCTTCTGGTAAAAAGCCGCTTGACTTTTTGTTGCCCTTCGGGTCGTGGATGTCTATTTCGCGGTGGGCAATGTTGTAATCGCCGGTAATTACCAACTGCGGCCGGCTTTGGCGCAGGTCATTGATATGCCCCAAAAACTCATCGAGCCACACGTATTTATAGGCTTGCCTTTCATCGCCGCTGGTACCGCTGGGAAAATAGGCGTTCACCACGGTCACATCGCCAAAATCGGCCCGTATCACCCGGCCTTCTGCATCGCTTTGGGCAATGCCATTGCCATACAGTACTTGGTCGGCGGGCTTTTTGGTGAGAATAGCCACGCCGCTGTATCCCTTCTTCTCGGCACTAAACCAATAATCATGGTAGCCCAGCTCGGTAAATGTGCGGTGGTCAATATCTTCTTTCACTGCTTTGGTTTCCTGCAGGCAAA
Organism: Phnomibacter ginsenosidimutans; assembly: GCF_009740285.1. Taxonomy (GTDB): domain Bacteria; phylum Bacteroidota; class Bacteroidia; order Chitinophagales; family Chitinophagaceae; genus Phnomibacter; species Phnomibacter ginsenosidimutans. The sequence continues at coordinate 3,998,473 of NZ_CP046566.1, read as the reverse complement.
TGATATCGGCGGGGTCGGTTTGCAGCCAGTCGAGAAAGCCTTTTTTAATGGCCGCCCGAATACCGTTGACGTTGTAGGATATGATACGCATAGATAGATGTGAAAATGAGTAAATGTGCTGATGTGCTAATGGGACAACAAATAAACTATGAAAAGGGAATGTGAAGATGAGCAAATTTGAAAATGTGCCAATGTGGCTACTGCCTGATTTGATTTCAACAACAACAGAGTCAATTATCTTTCTTCTTAGCTTCTTTGCTGCTTAGCGATACTATTTCTTCGTTTTCCTTTGTGTATCCTCGTGTCTTGGTTGTTCAAAAACTAGTTTATGCCCAAACTCAAATACTACCTCATCTACAAGCCTTTTCAGGTTATGAGTCAGTTTAGCCCGGTGGAAGGCAAGCAAACGCTGAAGGATTTTTTTGCGGTGGAGCAAGATGTGTATCCTGTGGGCCGGCTCGATTATGACAGCGAGGGCCTGCTGCTGCTCACCAACGACAAACGCCTCAACCAGCAACTGCTGCACCCCAGCACCAAAACCGAAAAAGAATACTGGGTGCAGGTAGAAGGTCAGATAACTGATGAAGCTTTGCAACAGCTGGAAAAAGGGGTACTCATTTCTATTGATGGCAAAACCTACCACACCCTGCCAGCCAAAGCAAGGCTGCTGCCTGCAGAGCCCAACATGCCGGAGCGGCATCCCCCCATCCGCTACCGGGCCAGTATTCCCACCAGCTGGATCAGCCTGACCATTACCGAAGGCAAAAACCGGCAGGTACGCCGCATGACGGCCGCTGTGGGTTTTCCTACCCTCCGGCTGGTACGCTGGCGTCAGGGCAGGCTTACTATTGAGGGCCTGCAGCCGGGTGAAATGCGGATGCTGGATGGAATAAGATTGTAAACAACCATCGCCGCAAACATTGCAGGCATAAGCCTTTCGGCATTTCGCTGCCTCAAAAGCCTTGTCAGCGGCCACTTTCAGCTATCGTTGTAAAAATGCAGTAAAAACTTTTATTGAAAATCAATGTGTTGTAATAGGTGCTTGTAAAAAACACCTGTAAAGCTTTGGCTATTTGCTGTTGTTCCTGATACCTTTGCGGCCCAATTTGTAAACCGGATGGTGTACGGGATGGCGACACTATCCAATATAAAAAAACAAGAATGAGCAAGTTACATTTCACTACAAAGCATGCGAATGCGGCTACCGTACAGCGTCAGTGGTTCGTTGTAGACGGTACCAATCAAACCGTAGGACGTATGTGTGCCCGTATTGCCGCCGTACTGCGTGGCAAGCACAAGGCCTCATACACTCCACACGTAGACACTGGTGACTACGTGATTGTTATCAACGCCGATAAGGTGGTTTTTACCGGCAACAAGTTTGAAGACAAGATGTACCAGAATTTCAGCGGTTATCCCGGCGGTCTCAAAGAAGAAGCTGCGAAAGATTTGCTGAAGCGTCGCCCCGAAGTAATTGTTGAACGTGCCGTAAAGGCATGCTCCCCAAAAACCGTTTGGGTCGCAAAATGGTGAAGAAGCTGTTTGTATATGCTGGCACACAGCATCCGCACACTGCGCAGCAACCAAAAGATCCGAAATTCTAACAACCCCTAATGCCCACAGGGGCGATAGGATTTTACCACATTACAATCTCAAATTCCAAATAAATGGAAAAGCAAAAAAATGCATTGGGTCGTAGGAAAGAAGCGGTTACCCGCGTATTTCTGACCAAGGGTAGCGGCGCTATCACTGTAAACGACAAGGATTACAAAGTGTATTTCCCACTGGTATACCTGCAAAATCAGGTAGAACTGCCATTGAAAACCGTTGAAGGCATCGACAAGTACGATGTGAAAGTAAACGCTGCTGGTGGTGGTATCAAAGGTCAGGCCGAAGCTACCAAGCTCGGTATTGCCCGTGCCCTCATCGAAGTAAACCCAGAGTTCCGCCCTGCACTGAAAGCCGCTGGCCTGCTGACCCGCGACCCACGTGCTGTAGAACGTAAAAAACCTGGTAAGAAGAAAGCACGTAAGAGCTTCCAGTTCTCTAAACGCTAATTCCGTTTTTGGTTTTTGGTTTGTTGTTATTGGTTATCCAAATGGCACAAACCAACAACAAACAAAAAACTACAAACAACAAACAAGACATTCTCATGGAACAAAATACTTCTCTCCAGCAGCAGCTTCTCGATGCAGGTGTACACTTTGGTCACCTCAAGAAGAAGTGGAACCCCAAAATGCTGCCGTTCATTTTTGCCGAAAAGAAAGGCATCCACATCATCGACCTCAACAAAACAGTAGAAGGTTTGCAGGAATCTGCAGCCGCCCTCAAGCAAATTGCTAAGAGCGGTAAGAAAATCATGTTTGTGGCTACCAAAAAGCAGGCTAAAGAAATCGTTACAGAATGTGCTCAGCGTGTAAACATGCCTTACGTTACTGAACGTTGGTTGGGTGGTATGCTCACCAACTTCAACACCGTACGTAAGAGTGTGAAGAAAATGCAGAGCATCGAAAAAATGCTGAACGACGGTACACTGGAAAGCATTACCAAAAAAGAACGCCTCACTTTGACCCGTGATAAGGACAAAATGGAAAAAGTACTCGGTGGTATTGCCAACATGAGCCGCATTCCTGCTGCCCTGTTTCTGGTTGACATTGGCCACGAGCACATCGCTTTGGCTGAAGCCCGTCGCCTCGGTATCACTACCCTCGGTATGGTAGATACCAACTGCGATCCCAACAAAGTAGACTTCGCCGTTCCTGCCAACGATGACGCTACCAAGTCTATCGCTATCATCGTAAACTACCTCACTGCTGCAATTGCCGAAGGTTTGGCTGAGCGTCAGGCTGCTAAAGACGAGGATACTGAAGAAGAAGTAACCGAAGCTTCAGCTCGTTTTGATGCCGAAGAAGGTGGTGAAGACCGTGACCGTGCTGGTCGTGGCGGCCGTGGTGGCCGTGGCGGCAACAGCAATACTGCTGGTGGTCCTGGTGGTGCTCCCCGTCGCCGTGTAGCCAATGCTGGCGGCGGTGGTCGTAAGCCAGCCGGTGGTGGCCGCTAATGTCCGGTAGCCCATGGGCTTCATTCATTAGGCTGCATCAAATGTTGTACTTAATGAAACCATAATAAAACCTGCTCCGGTTTGCGCTGCTACCAAACGAACTTTGGGTATCGCACCGGAGCATGTTTAATAACGACCATGCACTTGTTTTGAAAAATGGAAATGCGCAACCTAACGGATGCTTCATTTTCACATTTTCACCTTGTCAAATTTTCAAATTCAACTCATATGTCAACTGTAACAATTACCGCTGCTGATATTAATAAACTCCGTCAGGCTACTGGTGCCGGTATGATGGATTGCCGCAAAGCGCTGACTGAAACCAACGGCGACTTCGAAGCTGCCATCGACTGGTTGCGTAAGCAAGGCCAGAAGATTGCTGCCAAGCGTAGCGACCGCGAAGCCAAAGAAGGTGTAGTAATTGCACAAACCACTGCCGACAACAAAACCGGTATTGCCGTGTATATCAGCTGCGAAACTGACTTCGTATCTAAGAATGCTGACTTCGTTGCCTTTGCACAAAGCATTGCCGACGCTGCTATTGCCAACAACGTAAAAAGCGCTGAAGAACTGGCTGAAGTAAGTGTAAACGGTACTAAGGTTGCTGAACTCATCAACGACAAACTGGCTTCTATCGGCGAAAAAATCGGTATCAGCAAGTTTGAGCGTGTAGACGCTGAATACGTAGCCTCTTACATCCACGGTGCATACCGCATGGGCGTATTGGTAGGCCTGAGCACAGCAGCTGCTGATGCAGGTAAAGACGTAGCGATGCAAATTGCTGCCATGAACCCACTGGCCGTTGATGCTTCAAGTGTATCTGCCGAAACCATCGAACGTGAACGTGCTATTGTGATCGATCAAATGAAGAACGATCCTAAAATGGCCGGTAAGCCTGAGGAAATGATTGCAAAAATTGCCGAAGGTAAACTCAATGCTTTCTTTAAAGAAAATACGTTGATGCAACAGCCTTTTGTAAAAGACAGCAGCAAAACCGTAGCAGAATACCTGGGCAGCAATGTACAGGTGCTCGGCTTTAAGCGTGTAGCGCTGGGATAATCACCGATAACTTGCACTGCCCAACAGTGCATACCATAAGGAAGGCCCACCAAACGGTGGGCCTTTTCTATTCTAGGTTATAAAGGAAAAATGTAGCCGCTGCAAGCTTAGTAAGCCGTAGGGCAACGATAAGAAGTAAGGTTAAACGTAATACCAATTTGTGCAGTAATGAATTGGTCTTTTTGCAAACTATTGCCCCGCTGTCTGCCTGCCAGGCCAATGGGAGCTCCCAGTTCGTAGCTACGGTCTTGTAGCAAAAACGCAGGAGATGAACTACCATCGGGCAGGTTAGGAAAAGCAGCCGAACCGGCGTAAGTGCCACTTACATCATCCAGATAATCGGTATTGGTAAAACGATGGGTTATCTCAAATGTAAGATTGGTACGGGGCGAAATGTTGTACTTGATGCCGAAACCTACCGGAAAGCAAACGGCCATGCTGCTGTAAGGCTTGCGGTCGGGGTAGAGTGCTGAGCCCTGACCTTCGGTGCCAAGAGGTCGCAGGAAATATTTTTCGCCACCGAGGTAGGCATAGGGGTCGTAGGTAAAAAAGCCTGCCCCCATGGTTACATACGGTGTGAAATTGTAGTCTCTTTCGCCGGGAATGAACCGGAAGAAATTGAAATCGCCCATGAGTGCCAGTTCAAACACATCGCTGTTGAAGCTGAGGTTGCGGGTACGCTGGGTATTGTTTTTGCTGTACACATCGCTGAAACCCAATCTTGCATAGGTACCTTGTAGGCGTAGGGCGATGTATTTGCCAAACTGTTTTCTAAACAGCAAAGAGAAAGCAGGTTTGGGACGGCGGAGGCTGGCTCTGGTATTGAGGTCGCCAAAGTAGTGTGCAGCACCTACCGCTACGCCAAACTCTCCGTTGAGCACAGTTGATTCATACAACTGACTTTTGCCGGGTAATGTAGCCGCAAGCAGTAACGATGCGATTAGCCATTTTTTCATGAATACAAAATAACGGGGTACCTCAATAAAACGTTTGCAAACCCATTTTGGTATGTGTGGCAAAATGGGAGTTATGCCACAATTATACGGTGGGGTGCATAAATATGTTGCCGTGTAATTTATAACAGGTCAGTTTCTGATATCCAATCCCCATGCCAGTTTTTTTCGCAGGGTTTCCAAAAAGGTATTTTCACTCAACCTTACAAGGCCCATGGTGAAAGATTCTTTTCGAACGGCTACCTGCGTTTTTATGTTCACCACTTCTCTGCGGGCATCCATGGCACACATAAAGTTTTCGGCACGGCCTTCTACTTCAAAGCTTACAATGTTGTCGTCGGGTACAATTATGCTACGCACATTGAGGTTGTGCGGTGCAATGGGGGTAATCACCAGCGATTTGCTTTCAGGAAATACGATAGGCCCGTTGCTGCTCAGATTGTAGCCGGTACTACCTGTTGGCGTGGCTACAATTACACCATCGGCCCAGTAGGTATTTAAAAATTCTCCATTGAGATAGGTATGAATTTTTATCATGGGCGAAAAGTCTCTTTTATGCAGCACAAACTCGTTGAGTGCAAAGGGCGCATTTGCAAAGAGTGGTACATCGGAGTCTACATGTATGAGGGTGCGCTGATCAATGTGGTAGCTGCGGTTTATCAATGCATCTACGGCTTCTTTTAAGGCTTCTTTACCCAGTGTTGCCAAAAAGCCAAGCCTGCCAAAGTTGATGCCCAACAGGGGGATTCCTTTGTCACGAATGAGTATGGCGGAGTCGAGTACGGTGCCATCGCCACCTAGGCTTACCACACAGTCTACGCTTTCGTCAAGGTCGGTGTCTTGCACAAATACATCGAAGCTGTATTTGTGCAAAAAGGTATACACATCTGTATTGGCCAGCGATTGATAGAGTAAAATATCAGCTTTGTGCAACGTAAGCTCTTGCAGCAACCATTCAAAATGCACCAGATGATCCGCTTCGAGCCCACGGCTATAAATGGCAACTTTCATGTTGGTTTTCCAAAATAGATTTTGTGGCCTGCAACTTAAGATAAAGCTACTGGCTTATGATTAAAAGTCGGCGGCAGTGTGCAGGAAAAATCCACTTTGGCCAAACTGATTAAAACTGTATTCCAGTTTGAGTACGGCATCGTAAATGGTGGCAATTTCTAAACCCATGCCTGCGGTGCGAAGCAGCCGGTTGTTCATGAAGTTGGTTTTGCCCGGATTTTCATGATACACATAACCCAAATTGCCATATCCTTTCAGGTAAAAAGTGAATGGAATTCTGCTGTAGGTTTTCCATTTTTCTGGTCCTTTAAAAGTAGCTGTAAATAGTTTTTTGCGCAATGTGGTTCTACCCATTACACCAAATGTCCCGTCTACCACATTGTACTCAAGCCCTTGCATGTACATGCTGCCGTAGCCCATCATGCGGGTGTTGTAATAGGGCTGGTTGCGTGGGGTAGACAATGCCACAACCGATTGAAAGTTGATGTATGTTTTGGGTAAAAATTCCCAGGTGGCCAATGCCCTCCCTCCAATTTGCGTCATGCCCAGGGCCTTCGAAAAACGATGCGTAGCATACACATCAATCATCCAGCCACGAAGCGGAAACGGAATGTAATCGACATTGAAATACTGATAATTGGCCATTACATCCAGATAGGTAGCAGATAAGCGGCCATTGAGGTATTTGGGATTTAGGTTGAAAAATGCCGTGTCAATTTTTTCCCAACCAAAAACCGAACGGAGGTAAAACCTTCTCTGGCTTCCTTTCCGGTACGAAAAAGTAGCTTCTGCTTTGATGTAATCTCTGCCAAACTTGGAGAGTGATAAAAACTGTTGCTTGTTACTATCGGTAGCGTAATTGATTTCGCGGTTGCGGCCATAGCTCATGCCCACCGTAAATCCTTTTTCCATTTTCTTGTCTACATACGGAAGCTGGTATTTAAACTCTACCTGTTGTGTATAGCCGCCAATAATCCACACATTCATTTTATCGTTTCGGCCGGTGGTATTGTTGTGGGCAATTTTTACGCCAAACAATGTTCTGTCCAGGCTGGCTTTGTACTCATTTACCCACACATTCCAGTTGCGGTCTACTACTTTGAAGTAAGGAAGCGGAAACAAATACCAACGTTCGCTTACAGCTATGTTGATGTCGATAAAGCCATTGCCAGCGGGCACTTTTTGTACATCTACTGTTACAAACAGCGCTGTATTCATCAGTTGTTCCCGGGTTTGCCGAATGCGTTTTTCCAAATCGGCATTGTGATAGGTTTGACCGGAGGCCAGCACTACTTCCCGAAATACAATGGGTTCTTTGGTTACCTTATTGCCGCTGACGCTGATGCTGCGAATGGTAGTGCGGCTGGTGTCAATACTGCCATCGGGCAGGTTGGGCGAAATGCAAGAGTCGGGCAGTGCGGCGGCATTGCGAAGCTGCTGGCACTTGGCCCAACAGGGCAAGAGCATCCAAACACAGCACCATAAAACCATTCGCACAAACATGCACTCATCACATTTTGAAATAATTGGGAATACTGGAAAGATAGGGGCAAGCAGGCAAAGCCATCGCCTACATTGTCAAAAAATTCATGAGGTGCTGGTAGTTTCTGCGGAGTTCATTTTCATAATGTTCTTCGCCCGAAAAAAATACCACATGATAATCGTAGCGCTGGAGCGTAGCTACAATGTCGCTTATTTCTTGCTTGTTGATGCGCAGCGTAGCCAGCAGCATACCAGTGTCGGGGTGTATGCTGGTGTTGAACTGGGTAATGTGGGCATCATTGGTTTCTACCAGTTTCGATAGTTCGCTGATGCTCAGCTGATGCGGCTCCATTTCTATCACCACCAATGCGCCTGCACCCATAGCACCGGTAAGCTGTGCCAGTTGCTGCAGCAATGTATGTTCCGTGATGGTGCCTACATATTCATTTTCGGCGGCAACCACAGGTACGGCACTTAGCTGCCGGCCAAGCATGGCAGCAGCAAGCACTTAAAAAATGATTGTCGGCAGCTACAGCAATGGGGGCTGCATATACAGGCAGTGTTTCTACCAACGTGCGTTGGTCTGCATCCAGCAAATCGCTTTCTGCAATGACGGCTTCCAGATGACCATCTTTGAGCAGGGGCAAATGCGACACACCCTGGTCTTCCATTTGCAGCAGTGCTTCTTCAACAGTTTGCCCATGCTGTAGCGGTGTAATGAGGGGCGATATGAGCTGTTGATTGAGCATGTGCGGTGATTGAGGATGTAACGTTAGGAAACTGCCGCGGGTTGGCTGAGTTTTGTTAAGAATTTAGCCAGTACTTCATTAAACTCTCCCGGCACTTCCATCATGGGGGCATGGCCGCAATGATCGATAATGTGCAACTCGCTGTTGGGGATGAGCTTGTTGAATTCGCGGCCCACAAACGGCGGCGTAATGATATCGTTGTTGCCCCAAATGAGGAGCGTAGGTTGTTTGATTTGATTCAGTTCTTCACCCAGATTGTTGCGAATGGCACTTTTGGCCAACGCAATAATCTTAATCACTTTCAGGCGGTTGTTGGTGATTTCAAATACTTCATCTACCAACTCTTTTGATGCCATGTTGGGATCGTAAAAAGTGAGTTCGGTTTTCTTGCGGATGTATTCGTAATCGCCACGCTTGGGGTAGGTATCGCCCATGCCGTTTTCAAACAAACCCGAACTGCCGGTAAGTATCAGCGATTTGATGCGTTCGGGATGCTTGAGTATATGCACCAGTGCCACATGGCCGCCCAGGCTATTGCCCAGCAGGTGTATGTCTTTTAAATCGAGGGTTTCAATAAACTTCTGAACATGTTTTTCGAGGCCACCCACGGTGGTATGAAAAATGTCCAAATCAAACAAGGGCAGCATGGGCACAATTACCCTATGTGTTTGCCGGAAGTGCTCCACCAAATCTTTGAAGTTGCTGAGGGCTCCAAATAAACCGTGCAGCAACACCAGAGGCTCACCGGCACCTTCCTCTATGTATTTGAACTTATCTTTCTGTTTAATCTCGTACTGCATCTATAGCGCTGCCTTTAAGCTCAGTAAAAATAGTGATTCGAACCCAAAGGGATACCGAACGCCGCTAATATAAAGGATTTGACTATACAGCCTGCAATATGTTGGTCTGCAATGGCTAAGCCGGTTTTGGTGCTGCTGTGGTAAGGCCATCAAATGCGGCTTCCAACTCACCAAACAAATCTTTGAAAATGGGTATGAGTTTACCCATGCCATCCATCAGTATTGGAGCTAAGGGTTGCAATATGCTATAGGCCACAGATGCTTGTTTGGTTTCTGCTGAGAGTAGCGCCATTTTATCAGCATAAAAAAGCGCAATGCTAAACAACAATGCATACAGTAAGGTAAAAAACAAGATGCCGCCGAGTTTATTGGCCCAGCCCATCATGCTCCATTCCAGTGTTTTTTCAATAAAAGCAGCAATGAGTCTTACCAAAATAACTACCCCGGCAAAAACCAGGATGAATGACAACAAGGGTACCCATGGCCCAAGGTTGGGAAACTGTGCCAGCAAGTATTGGCCGGCCATGCCGCTGAGTTTGAGGGCAGCTGCAGCACCTACAAAAATGCCGATGAATGAAAACAGGCCGACAACCAGTCCTTTTTGCAGTCCCTTCCATACGGCAATGGCCAATACTACTAATGCAATGATATCAATCGTCATACAGATAAAAATAGGCGATGCAGTAAAACAAAACCCGCTGCCCATACGAAGGAAGCAGCGGGTTTATTGTATATCATTCCATAAAACTATTGACCGCTCAACAGGCTTTTTACCATGGCGCTAATGGCTTTGCCATCTGCTTTGCCGGCCAGTTGTTTGGTGGCTACGCCCATTACTTTGCCCATATCGGCGGGGCTGCTGGCACCAGTTTCGGCGAGTATGGCGGCAATGGCTGTTTTCAATTCTTCTTCGGTCATTTGCTTGGGCAAAAACAAATTGATCACATCAATTTCTTCCTGCTCTTTCACCGCCAAATCGGCACGGCCTTGCTGGTTGTAAATATCGAGGCTGTCTTTGCGTTGCTTCACCAGCTTTTGCAACAGTTTCATCTCATCGTCGGCACTGATTTCGCCATTGGCACCTTCACTGGTTTTGGCCAAAATAATGGCTGCTTTAATGGCCCGCAACGAACGCAGTTTGGCTTCGTTCTTTGCCTTCATGGCTTCTTTCAGTTGCTCCATTATCTGTGTTTCTAAGCTCATGGTATTGCTGTTTTTTATTTGCAAAAAAGAATGATGGTTTGGCGCTGCAAGGTACGTTAATATACGGCCATTACTCCCGTACAATGTGTGCTCCCAATGCCTGCAGGCGGCCGTCGATGTTTTGATAGCCGCGGTCTATCTGTTCAATGTTTTGAATCACACTTTTGCCATCAGCACTAAGAGCGGCAATCAGCAATGCTACACCCGCCCGAATATCGGGGCTGCTCATGGTAATGCCCCGCAGGTTTTGGCTGCGGCCCAGGCCTATAACAGCGGCACGGTGTGGGTCGCACAAAATAATTTGTGCCCCCATGTCAATGAGTTTATCGGTGAAAAACAAGCGGCTTTCAAACATTTTCTGGTGAATGAGTACGCTGCCCCGGGCTTGTGTGGCCACTACCAACATAATGCTCAGCAGGTCGGGGGTGAGGCCCGGCCACGGATGGTCGTAAATGGTGAGCACACCGCCGTCCATATAGGTTTGAATTTCGTAGCTGTCTTGTTCGGGCACTACTATATCATCGCCATCAATATCAAACTGAATACCCAGCTGCCGAAACTTTTCGGGAATGATGCCCAGGTGTGGAATGCCACAACCCTGAATGCGGATATTGCTTTGCGTCATGGCGGCGAGGCCAATGAAACTGCCAATCTCAATCATATCGGGCAGCATGCGGTGTTCGGTACCTTTCAATGAGCTTACACCTTCTATGCTGAGCAGGTTGCTGCCAATGCCACTGATTTTGCCACCCATGCGGTTAATCATGGCGCAGAGCTGCTGCAGGTAAGGCTCGCAGGCGGCGTTGTAAATGGTGGTGGTGCCGGGTGTAAGCGATGCGGCCATTACGATGTTGGCGGTACCGGTTACACTGGGTTCGTCCAGCAAAATGTAGGTGCCCTGCATGGCATCGCCACTCAGGTGGTAAAAGCCATCTTCGGGATGATAGGTGAAAGTGGCGCCGAGTTTTTCAAAACCGATGATATGGGTATCCAACCGGCGACGGCCAATTTTATCGCCACCGGGCTTGGGCACGAAGGCTTTTTTAAATCGGGCCAGCATGGGTCCTGCCAGCATCACACTGCCCCGAAGCCGGCCGCTTTTTTTATGAAAAGCGGGGCTGTGCAGATAATCAACATCTACATCATCGGCCTGAAAAATGCAGGTATCCCGCTCTGGTCGTTGCACTTTTACGCCCATTTCCTGCAGCAGTTCTATCAGCAGGTTTACATCCAGTATATCGGGAATATTAGTAATGGTAACAGGCTCGGCGGTGAGGAGTACTGCCGAAATGATTTGCAGGGCTTCGTTTTTGGCGCCTTGTGGCACAATGGTGCCGCTGAGTTTGTGGCCGCCTCTTACTACAAATTGACTCATACGCTTTCGTCAGCAAGGCGATTGACATTGGCCGCCACGCTGTGGCTGCGAAAATGCCAAATAGTTGCAGCACTAAAAAATGCAATGCAAAACAAGTAGCCAGATTATTGCACAATGTTGAGCTTAAAACCGGGATCTACTTTCAAAGAAGCACCACGGGCAATGTTGATGCTTTTTACTTCTACGTTTTTCTTGATGATGATATTGCCATTGTTGATGACCACATTGGTATTGGCATCGGGCACGATGCCTTCGCTCCAATTGGCGTTGTTGTCCCAGGCGGTACTGGTGCCGCCAATCCATGTACTGGTAAATTCCCGCCGAAATTGGAGCATCCATTCATACACATTCTTTCCATCTTCTCTGTAGTTTGGGTTGTAGGTTGTGCTCCATGCATCGTGGCCCGAAACCGGGAAAATGGTTTTTCGGGCCAATGGATCGGGCGGTGTTGCAGATTCGTTGATGTAGCTGATATAGTTATTGGTATTGCTCACCGCTACAGTGGGGTCGCTTTGATTGTGGGTAGCCCATACGGGCAAGTCTTGTTTGCCCATCAAAGCCCCTCTTGTGGTGCTGGGCGTGGTAGCGCCGCAAACAGGAACAATGGCGGCAATTCTTCTGCACCAGGCCGTGCTGTTGCTGGCATAGTTCCAGGTAACACCTCCGCCCATACTCAATCCGGTTACATAAATACGGCTGCGATCTATTTTATAATTGGCTACTACATAGTTTACCAACGTGTCCATATCGCCCGGGGTGGGCCATTTTATAAACTGGGGCGAAATAACAATGGGTTTGTGCCACTGTCCATTCACGTTAAAAGAGTCGGGCCAGGTTTTGTTGTTGATGAGTTTGGGTGGTCCGTTGCGCAGTACCAGTGGCAGCTTTGCGGCAGAGCCATCGCCCAATTCACCCAAACCATGCACAAATACAATCAGCGGAAATTTTTGGCCGGGACTATTGGCGTAGCCACTGGGCAGATATTCATAAAAGCCTTTGCAGTTGAGATTCACGTTTACGTATCGGGGCGATTGCACTTGTGCCTGCGTGGTGCTGTATAGGCACACACTAAGCAGGATAAGCGCAGCCAGCCTGCTGCATCTTTCCAGGTACTTCATAGGGATTAAACTGAAACAAACCGTGCCGGCTACGAAATACCCGTAGCCATGCTCCATGCTTCAATATTAGTGCCAAAATGGGCTTGGGCAATGGGTTAATTTTTCGAAAACGCCTGAAAACGCTGGGTTTTCAACAGGCTTTACCGAATGTTGATTTTTTGCCGGTTTGAGGAAAATTGTAGCCAAGGCTTTGATACGCCATCGGAATCAGCTATATTACCTATCATTAAAATCTTTTATACCATGCAACTTAGCCCCTTGAAATCCTTGAGAACCGCAATGATGGCCACTGTAGTAATGGCCAGTTTTTTTGTAACGGCTTGTGGTAGCGCCGAAGAAAAGCCAGCAGAAACCAGCACCGAAATGGCTGCACCAGCCCCGGATACTACTGCTCCTGCTGCTACCCCCGATACCACTGCAAGAGACACGGCTTCTACAAGACCTGTAGTGACGCCCAACAAGTAATGCAATGCAAGAAGCGAATGGCCAGCTCTGTTAAGGAGCTGGCTTTTTTATTTTCAGCTTTTTCGTCATCAACCTAATAACGTAAGATGGCCGCTGGTGCTGCTGGTGCCGGTTGGTAAGTTTGGCTATTATCCAATGCTCCAGCGAATGGTGCGCAGGAATAAGCAACGATGCAATACACACAAAAATGAGCAGTTCATATACCGGATTGTGATGTGTAAAATCGGCCACCACCGGATGAAGCAGCAGCGTTAGAAATTCGAACAAGATGAGCAAAGAAATGATGCCCATAAAACGGATAATCCGCACCGGAATTCTGCGTTGGCTTAAAAAGAAAGTGAGCAAAAAAACCAAAGGAATAAATACGCTGATGAATAAGTATTGCAGTTGTTTGGATCTTTCTTCTTCGGCTTTCTGGCGGGCAATACTGGCCTCTTGTTGTCTGAGTTTTTCATTGGTCGACAGCATTTCTAACTGACGTACCCGCTGCCTGCTATTGATGCTGTCGCTGAGTATACTGCTACGCTCCATATACACCAATGCACTATCCGTATTGCGGGCCGATTTATACAAACCAGTGAGTAATCTTGCTGCATCTAATGACCGCGAAGCAAAGTTGCTCACTTCTGCCAGCGCAAATGATTTTGTTGCAAAATATATGGCAGAATCTGTTCGCTGTTGTTGCTGATACAATTGCGATAAACCGAGGTAAGCTTCACATAGCAAATCATTGTCGCTGGCTTGCTGCAACAGCGGAATGGCACTGTAGTAATAGCCGGCCGACTGATTGCTCTGTAAAAGCTTGCGGCTGCTATGCCCGAGGCCTACCATTGATGTTGCCATAAATGCGCTGTCGTTATTAACTATCGCCAGCAGCAACGATTTGTTGAAATAAAAATGAGCAGAATCAGGCATATTCATCCGGTCGTACAAATCACCAATGTTGAGGGCACTGTTGTAGCGGATATCGCTAAGGTTATTTTCTTCAATCAGCGAATCGGCCCGCAGGTAATATGACAATGCCAGGCGGTACTCTTGCTGAAACATGTACACCACACCAATATTCATCACCACACTGGCCAAATTGCGGGGCATATTTCTGCCCTCTTCCAGTTGTAATTTTTGCAGGTAAAAGTCGAGGGCTTTGGGATAGTTGCCCAGTTTAATAAGGGTGTTGGCCAATACACCCAACGATGCGGATTCACCTTCGGTGTAGCGCAGTTGCCGGGCTAGCGCCAAAGCCTGCTGAGCCAAATACAGCGCCGAATCGGGCAGGCGTTTGTTCATTACATCTGCCAGCCGCCACTGCCATATCACTTTGTTGGTATCTGTTTTGGCCATGTTGAGTAGTTGGCGAAAACTATCTTCTTTGGCTTGCTGTGCATGTGTGTGTTGGTTGACACAACAAACACACAGCACACAACATATCATGAATCGGGAAAATATATGCATACACTAGGGAGATGGGCGGTAAGTAGTGAATGTACTGGGCTTTTATTGCATTCCATACTCTTGTGTCAGATTTTTATGCGTCGTTGCTGGTCAATTCAACACCAAACTTGTGCAAGTCATAAATGCATCGTACATTACTTATTCGTAATATTTACCTTAAATCCATCCCTGTATGAAACCCGCTTTTTTATTGGCAATACTGTGTTGTGTCAGTTCGCTGCTATCGGCACAGTCTATTTACCGCTGTACCTACGAATCATACAATCTCAAAACCGGCGAGCCACAAATGCAAGATGCGTTCATTGTACGGTTCGATGATGGTACAGGTTTTGCACGCATTCACTTTAAAGACAGTAAGGGTGATCCTGATGCAATTGTAGACATGGATTTGCTGGAAGTGATTGACACATTTAAAGCCGGAGCTGCGAACGAAACGGATACCATTTACATGATGTTGCATGGCGAAAATCCACAAATGGTCAGGGGCAACATGCAAGAAAAATATCCGCCTGATGCTTTTGGGTTTTTGGAAGATGAGGAAGGATATTATGTGCCATGGATGGTAATCAGGGGAGATATGCTGGATGAAAATTCTGAGCTTGATATTCTCCATTATGAAACGGCAGAACTCATTACAGACGATGATCTGACTGAAGAACTGGTACTGCAGTTTTTCAACAAAGACGAAGAGTTTTACACCAGCTTGTTTGAAGTGAGTACAAGGCCGCTGCGCCCCGACCAACTGGGCAGTACCATGCATTTGATAGTGGTGGCCGATACGCAGGATGAAGAGATTGGACCCACCTGCGAAAAAGACCGTTTACGGGTTACCAAAAACTTTCGGGAGCTGGCAGCTTTTATGGGAATTGGATTTAAAGAGAATGCAGTGTTTGGCGAAAAGTACAATAAGAAAAATGTGATGGCTGCCATTCAGGGCTTGCAGCCATCGTCAAAAGATATTGTGGTGTTTTACTATACCGGTCATGGGTTTAGCAATCCAAAAGATCGGCACCAGTTTCCGCACCTCGTATTGCGCCAGGCCAGTTTTGAGCCCCTGCTGGAAAACTCATTGAACATGGAAAATATTTACAAAATGATTACGGCAAAAGGCGCAAGGGTGAATTTGGTGATGAGTGATTGCTGCAACAGCGACCCTGCAGCCATTGCCCCCAGTATGGCAGATGTAACCCGTACCCGCAACTCTGGTGTATCGTGGGATAAAAACACCTGTCAATCTTTGTTTATGCCTGCCAAGCCTGTTTCCATTTTAATGACCGCAGCTTCCAAAGGCGAATTGGCAGCCGGAAACATGGCTTATGGTGGCTTCTTCTCTTACAATTTTAAGGCGGCACTCGATCGGTCGCTGAGCCCGTTCAATACCATGCGGGGTATTACCTGGGAGCAAATTGTAAAAGATGCACAAAAGCAAACCATCATCAAAGCCAACAATACCGATTGCGATATTCCCAGTGTAGGCAAACGCCCCTGTGTGCAGCATCCTGTATTCAGAATTGATTAATCTGGTACATGAAAAAGGCTGGCATTACTGCCGGCCTTTTTTGTGAAAAGTAGTGAAGCTTTACCAGCGGCCACGTCCTCTGGCATTTGTCCAGTAACCCTGCACCCAAATCCATCCGCCCCGGCTACGATGCCAGTACCCGGGTACATATTGCATGTGCTTGCGGGGCACTGTCCAATAGCCTGGCTGGTACACGTAGCGGCCACTGCGCCACATCCATTCTGCTTCTATCCAGATATGCCTGCCCGATGGCCGCAAAGAGGGCCGGGCATACGGTGCCATTGGCCTGTCTCGCACCGTGTACATTTGCTGATAACGGCCATTGTCATATCGGTCGTGGTCGTCATCGTCGTACCGGCGTTCGTTGCGGTTGTCCCGTCTGTCATCATCTCTGTTTCTGTACTGAGCTTGCACAGCCAAAGTGCTGGCAAGCAACAAAGCCACAAGGGCTACACGTTGAGGAGTAAAATTTGTACTGCGCATAATCAATAGGTTTTGCTAGTATGGAACGTGTATTAAAAAATTAGTTTACTAATGAAAACAAAAAGTGCATGCTGGATTTCAAACAGGATTTTTACAACAGAAAGGATGGGGTGCAACTAAACAGGGTTTGTTACCTTCGCCGCCCCCAAAAGGATTATCCGTCGTTATGATTGACAAACTGGAAGCCATCAAAGCAAGATTTGAACAGGTAGGTGTAGCCCTTACCAACCCCGAAGTGGTGAGCAACCAAAAGGAGTTTGGCAAGCTGAGCAAAGAATACCGCCAGCTCGAAAAAATTGTACAACCTTTTGAGGAATACAAAAAAGTATTGGCTGATTTGGAGTTTAGCAAAGAGCTGCTAAACGGCGATGACGCAGAAATGCGGGAGCTGGCCAAAGAAGAATTGCCAGGTCTAACAGAAAAATCTGAAACACTGGAAGCCATACTGCGCAAACTGTTGATACCAAAAGATCCGCAGGATGACAAGAACGCCATTCTGGAAATACGGGCAGGTACAGGTGGCGATGAAGCCAGTTTGTTTGCCGGTAACCTGCTGGAAATGTACCTGCGCTATTGCAACAAAAAAGGCTGGAAAACTGCCGTAGTAAGCGAAAGCGAAGGCACAGTAGGCGGCTACAAAGAAGTAGTGGTAGAAGTAGAAGGCGAAGACGTATACGGCACACTCAAGTTTGAAAGTGGTGTACACCGTGTACAACGGGTGCCAGCTACCGAAACGCAGGGCCGGGTGCATACATCCGCTGCTACTGTGGCAGTAATGCCAGAAGCAGAAGAAGTAGATTTTGAACTGCGGGAGTCGGACGTAAAAATGGAAACCTCACGGAGTGGTGGTGCCGGTGGCCAAAACGTAAACAAGGTAGAAACCAAGGTGATGCTAACGCACATACCTACGGGCACCGTGGTGATATGCCAAACAGAACGCAGCCAGCTGGGCAACCGCGAAAAAGCCATGAACATGATGCGTACCCGATTGTACGAAGAACAGGTTCGCAAGCACGAAGAGGAAATAGCCCGCCAACGCAAAACCTTGGTGAGCACTGGCGACAGAAGTGCCAAAATTCGTACTTACAACTATCCGCAAGGACGTGTAACAGACCACCGCATTGGGCTTACCGTGTATAACCTCGATGCTGTGATGAATGGAGAAATCGAAGAGTTCATTGAAGCATTGCAATTGGCTGAAAACACAGAGAAAATGGCCAACATGCAATAATGCGTTTCACAAAAAATAAGTCAATCAAGAGGCTGCACTACAAAAGAGGTGCAGCCTTTTTTTGTGCAGGCTTTTCTTCCTCGGTGCAGGTTGGTATCTTACTGGCAAACTTTATCCGATTATGCTAGATCAATTATTGCAAATGGTGAAGGAGTATGGCGAAAATGAAGTCGTCAATAATCCCGCCGTACCCAACGAACACAACAATGCCGTGATGAGTGAGGCCAGCTATGCAGTGGCCGGTACTTTTCAGCAAGCCATTGCCAATGGCAATGTGCAGGATGTGATGAGCCTTTTTCAACAAGAAGACCAGGTGATGAACAACCCGCTGGCACAGCAGGCACAAGGCTCTTTTGTAGACAGCATTACCAGCAAGCTGGGCATCGACAGCGGTACCGCAAAAGGAATTGCCGCATCCCTCCTGCCCATGATTATGCAAACACTGGTGAAAAGAACCAATAGCCAGGCACCGGAAGACAGTGGCTTCAACATCAGCAGCCTGATTGGAAGCCTTACTGGTGGCGGCCAGCCGGGGGCCGGTTCAGACATTGGCAACATCATCAGTCAGTTTACAGACAATGGCAATAGTGGAGGCTTCGATTTGAACAATATCATCAATCAGGTGAAGGGCAACAATGAGCAGCAACCCGGCAACAGTGCAGGTTTAATGGACATGATTCAGGGCTTCTTTGGCAAGTAATGTCATGGTAATATCAGCTACCTGTTAAGCCTTGTCAAAACATTGGCAGACCTGTGTTAAATCACGGTTAATCAGAACATTTGTCATGAAATGTATGCCGTGGAAGTATGTACTTTGTATTGTCAATCGGAAGTAGTAGATTAGTAGAACGATAGAAAAGAGGTTTGGAAATTTTTAACAGCGACAGCAAGTAACTTTCTACAACACCCGACGTCTTAATAGTACAAACAAGAACATTACATTTTTTCTCATAAGCAGTTAGTTTTGGTTGAGGCCCCAGTTTCTACTGGGGCTGATTTTTTTATACAATTTGTCGTTCTGTAGTTTTCCAATAGGTTTGACACCCAATCAACAACCATTATGCCCGTTCGGCTGCGTAAAACACTCTGCATCGATTTTGGCAACACCCGGCAAAAAGCCGCGTTGTTTGAAAATGACCAGCTACTGGAAGTACGCTATTTTGGCAACGACCTGCTGGCCGACATGAAGCAGTTGATTCAAGAGTGGCAGCCCGCCTGCAGTATTTTATCATCTGTTATCAATCATGATGCGGCTATCGAAAAGCTGCTGCAAGAGCACACCGCCTTGCATGTGCTGAATGCGAATAGCCATTTGCCATTTACGACGCCAGTGGGCAAGCCCGAAACCATCGGTGCCGATCGCTTGGCATTGTGTGCGGCAGCAGTATTGCTCTATCCGCATCAAAACAACCTGATTGTGGGCCTCGGCTCTGCCGTTACCTACAACTTTGTGAATGTGCGGAATGAATTCTTGGGCGGCGGTATCAGCCCTGGCATGATGATGCGGATGAAGGCACTCAATTCTTTTACCGCCAAACTGCCCATAGTAGACCCCGAGTGGAACGTGCCGCTGGTGGGCTACGATACCAAAACCAATATCCAAAGCGGCGTGGTAATGGGCCTGGCTATGGAAATTGATGGATTTATTGAAGCGTATCAGAAAAAATACGGGGCATTTAACGTGCTTTTAACCGGGGGTGATTTAGTGCATTTGGCACCCCACCTCAAAAACTTGATATTTGCCGACCCCGATCTATTGTTTAAAGGACTGTATGCAATTTGTGACCTCAATGTTTAAGCCAATCCGAGTAATGGCTGCTATCGTAGCTGTCTCTTTTTTTATCAGGCAAAGGCGCAAATTAATTCGCCCTACTCCCGCTACGGCCTGGGCGAATTGTACAATTCACGCAACGTGGCCAGCAGGGCCATTGGCGGTCTGGCTGCGGCGTATGCCGATTATCAGGCAGTCAACTTTGTCAATCCCGCTTCTTACAGCCAGTTGCAAACTGTCACCTTTGATGTGGGTGTTGAAATGGAATCCCGCTCCTTGCTCAATCCGTCAAAAACGCTGAAATCACAATCGGGTTATTTGCTATTCAATTATGTAGCCATTGGTTTGCCTTTGGCAAAAGATAAAAAAGGACTTACCAAGTGGGGCATGGCTTTTGGCCTCCGCCCATACACAAGAGTGGCGTATAATATTTTGGCTGATAGCCGCCTTACCGGCATCGACAGCAGCCGTACCAACTACAAAGGACAAGGCGGTGGATACCGGGCATTTTTGGGTACCGGCTACCGGGTTGGCGGTTTTTCCGCCGGCATCAACGTGGGCTTTTTGTTTGGCCAGCAAGACCTGACAACCGAACGCCTGCTGCAAAACGATTCTGTGTTTTATTTCAATGCCATGCAACAAACCAAAACTTCGTACAGCAAGTTTGGTGCTGATGCAGGCTTTCAATACCGGGTAAAGCTGGGCAAAGATGTGTATGCCCGTGTGGGTGCCAATGGGTTTTTAGGTAGCAGCGTCAACGGCAGCCAGTCGATACTCCGCCAAACCTTTGTGTACAATGCCAATAGTGGTACCGATTCGGTAGATGTGGTAGAACGCAAAGACAATGTAGCAGGCAACATTGAACTGCCAGCAGGCTACGCAGTGGGTTTAACTTTTGAAAAAGAAGGCAACTGGATGCTGGGTGGCGAATACGAAGCAGTGGATTGGAGCACGTACCGCTTTTATGGCAAAGCCGACCAGCTGGCCAATACCAACATGTTGCGTTTTGGCGGCCACTTCATTCCCAGCATGACGGACAACAAAAGCTATTTTAAGCGGGTGGTATACCGGGCTGGTTTTTATACCGGCAAAGACATGATCACCGTGAATGGCAATCAGTTGCCTGTTTGGGGCGTTACCATTGGTATGGGCCTGCCCATTCGCCGGTACAATATTTACTCCAACCAGTACACTGCTATCAATACTTCTTTTGAGTATGGCCGCCGTGGCAACGGCGAATCGCCTATCCGCGAAACTTTCTTCCGCCTCAATGTGGGCATCAGCCTCGGCGACCTTTGGTTCCAGAAGCGGAAGTTTGATTAATGGTTACTTTGCAGCATGGCAACTGCTAAAGCATATTGGCTCATTTTATTCAGCGCTATTGTAACCACAATGGCCTGCGAAAACAATGTGCAGGAAGTAACGGCACTTACCCGAAAAGTGCAGGAAATAGAAGAAGGCAAAAACATCAAAGGGCTGTTTAGCAGAAGTGGCAACCTCGCTGCTTATTTGACTGCCCCCCGTATGCAGCGGGTAAAAGGCGACACGCCCTACGTCGATTTTCCGCAAACCATTCATGTAGACTTTTACGACAACAACCGCCAGTTGCAAAACGTTGTAACGGCCAAATTTGCCCGCTATTACGAAGGGCTCAACAAGGTTTTTTTAAAAGACAGCGTGGTGGTGTACAACATGGTGGGCGATACGTTGCTTTGCCAAACGCTGTGGTGGCACCAAGCAGATGAAATGTTTTTTACAGAAGATTCGGTATACATCCGCAGCCTTACCCGCAACCTGCGTGGTACAGGTTTCAGGGCCAAAAGCGATTTTAGCCGCTACACCATCGACAATGTAGCAGGCCCTGTGCAATTGCCTGCCGAAGGTGCCGATAGCACAATGCCTACCACCAACAGCGCAAAACCGGCTGCCCTTAACACAAAGCCAACGGTGATAGCGCCTCAATAAACGTAGCTTTGCCGCTTTTTGAAGCGATAAACAAACAACATGCTCCGACCTGCAACCGTAGCCGATTTCAGTTTTGTATACGACCTCTATTTTTTACCGGAAAACAACCCATACCTCTTGTACGAGCCCATGAGCAAGGATGCGTTTGAACCCATTTTTGCTGCACAGCTAAATGAAGGCGTGAAGTATATTTTCGACATCAACGGGCATGCAGTGGGCATGGTTAAAATCAGCGGCTACACGCACCGCATGGCACATATCGCTTACATTGGTGCAGTAGCTATTCATCCAAAATATGCCGGCCACGGCTTGGGTTTGCAGCTCATGCACGATACCATTCATTTTTGTAAAAGCCTTGGCTATACCCGACTAGAACTGGATGTAGATGACGACAACCCCAAAGCCAAACGGCTGTACGAAAAAGCCGGCTTTGAAACAGAAGGATTGCTGCGCAACTACTCTAACCGTGCTGCTGCAGGGCAGTTGGTACACAACTATCGCATGGGCATTTTACTGTAACGCCGTATTATCACTGCCTTGTATTTGTGCCACGCGCCATTCTTCCAGCATGGGCCACAAATCGGCGCTGAAAGCATTGTAACATGCTTGTAACAAGGGCAAGTGTTGCTGAAACAATGCAAAACCTGTTGCACTATCGGTGAGATGCTGGCTGCGCCGCACTACGCCGCCAAAACTTTTTTCCATACCCCACATGCTGCAGTAGTGGTACAACCAGTTTTGTAACCGCATATAGTGCAGCATGCCCTGAAATTTTTCGGGTAAAAAATCATGGTGGTCTTGCAGGGTTTGGTAGGTAAACTGTGCAAAGGATTCGAGTGCTGCTGCGTCGGCAAAACAACGGGGATCGTTGGCTACGAAATAATCAAAACTCACATCTACAAATGCACCGGCATACAAACGATAATGCGGCCGGAAAACCGTTTTGGCTTCTTGCACAGCGGCATGGCTATCGGTAAATGTATCGATGAGGCGGTGTAACCGAATGCCGGTATAAATAGCCGGCGGGTAGTCGTATTGTTTTTTGCCTTTTACAAAATCGCTGATCATATTGCCCACCAGCCAGCCCGGCTCCCGAAACGAACAATATGCATGCGCCAGATAATTCATAGCAGCAAGATACAGCAGGAGCGGAAAGCTAAAGGCTGAAGGAGAATGCTGACAGTGAAATGCCGAAGGCTGAAAGCAAAATGCTGAATGCTGAATGCAAAAGGCAATAACACTCCGTGACTTTGTGCGAAAACACCAAAGGCAAAATCCTCCCTTATTGCACTATTTTTGCGCCTCATTATTTCGCAAAGTCTCCCGACGCAAGTGCTCGGGATCTGAAGGCGGTTACTTTTAAATTCAAACAATGAACAAAGGACCCGTTTCACAATTCATCCTCCACCATTACCGTCACTTCAATGCTGCAGCCCTGATTGATGCTGCCAAAGGCTACGAAACACATTTGGCCGAAGGCGGCAAAATGATGGTTACCCTGGCCGGTGCCATGAGTACTGCAGAATTGGGTATCAGCCTGGCCGAAATGATTCGTCAGGATAAGATTGCCATCATTAGCTGTACTGGTGCCAACCTCGAAGAAGACGTGATGAACCTGGTAGCCCACAGCCACTACAAGCGTGTGCCCAACTACCGCGACCTCACTCCTCAGGACGAGTGGGATTTGCTCGAAAATCATTACAACCGTGTCACTGATACCTGCATTCCGGAAGAGGAAGCCTTCCGCCGTTTGCAAAAGCATTTGGTGAAGCAGTGGAAAGATGCAGAAGCCAATGGCGAACGCTATTTTCCACATGAGTTTTTGTACAAAACTGTATTGAGCGGAGAGCTGGAGCAGTACTATGAAATTGACCCCAAAGACAGCTGGATTGTGGCCGCTGCGCAAAAAAATATTCCCATTGTAGTACCTGGTTGGGAAGACAGCACAACGGGTAACATTTTTGCCAGCTATGTGGTAAAAGGAGAACTGCAGGCCAGCACGGTGAAAAGTGGTATTGAATACATGGTGTGGCTCACAGAATGGTATCGCCAAAACAGCAGCGGCAAGGGTGTTGGCTTCTTCCAGATTGGTGGTGGTATTGCCGGTGATTTTCCGATTTGCGTGGTGCCCATGATGTATCAGGATTTGGAATGGCATGATGTGCCTTTCTGGAGTTACTTCTGCCAAATCAGCGATAGCACAACTTCTTACGGTTCTTACAGTGGTGCAGTACCCAATGAAAAAATTACCTGGGGCAAGCTCGATATTCATACACCTAAGTACATTGTAGAAAGTGATGCGACAATTGTAGCACCGCTGATGTTTGCATACATTTTGGGTTGGTAAAACCAATTAGCTAATTGGCTAATGTGAAAATGTGCCAATGAGGATGCACAGTTTATTGAAACTTGTAAGCTAACGAACTAGTGAACTCGTAAACATTGGAACATTGGAACATTGGAACACTGGAACATTAGAACTACTGAACTAAACACTGATTCATGGAATATCGTCGGTTAGGCAAATCGGGTTTACAGGTGTCTGTACTCAGCTTTGGCAGTTGGGTTACTTTTCACAAGCAGCTGGAAGATGGCAGTGCCGATGAACTCATGGGTATAGCCTACGACAACGGCATTAATTTTTTCGACAATGCCGAAGGATATGCTTTTGGTGAAAGTGAAAAAATGATGGGCCGTGTGCTGCAGCAAAAAGGTTGGGACCGCACCAGCTATATACTCAGTAGCAAAGTGTTTTTTGGCAGCCGGCCCAACAACAAGCCCAACCAAACAGGGCTGAGCCGCAAGCACATTGTAGAAGCCTGCCACGAAGCCTTGCAACGCCTGCAAACCGATTATCTCGATTTGTATTTCTGCCACCGGCCCGACCAAAACGTGCCCATGGAAGAAATAGTGTGGACGATGAACCACCTGATACAACAGGGTAAAATTTTGTATTGGGGCACCAGCGAGTGGAGTGCTCAGGAAATAACAGCAGCTCACATGGTAGCCAATCAGTATCGGCTGATTGGTCCTACCATGGAGCAACCTGAGTACAACATGTTCAACCGTACCAAACTCGAAAAAGACTACCTCAATATTTTCAACAACATAGGCCTCGGCACTACTATCTGGAGCCCGCTGGCGGCAGGGGTGCTTACCGGCAAGTACAACAATGGCATACCCGAAGGCAGCCGCCTGGCCATGGAAGGATTTGAGTGGTTGGTAAATAAGCAACTGAATGACGACCGCATTGCCAAAGTGCGGCAGCTGGTACCCATAGCCGAAGAGCTGGGCTGCAGCATGGCATCGCTGGCTATTGCGTGGTGTGCCGCCAACCCCCATGTGAGTACCGTTATTTTAGGCGCTACCAAGGCTTCGCAGCTTACGCAAAACCTGCAGGCATTGGAGGTACTGCCCAAGCTTACGCCAGCCGTAATGCAGCGAATAGAAGAAGTACTGCAAAACAAGCCGGTGGTTACCCCTTGGTAACCCATGCAGGAATACTGTACCTGTTTGCTTATTTTTGGAATACATCAACGCTGTAAATTTTCATGTACATCGCTATTCTCATTGTTGCTTTATTGCTCATCGGTTTTTTTGCCGGCATGGAAGTGGCGTTTGTAAGTGCCAATAAACTGAGCATTGAGCTCAAGAAAAAACAGGGCAAACGCAGCGGTCTCATCATTTCCCGTTTTCTGGAAAATCCGTCCCGTTTTATCGGCATTTGTTTGGTGGGCTTCAATATTTTTCTGGTGCTGTATGGGCTCATCGTCAGCAATTTGATGGCACCCGTTTGGAAGTTTGCCGGCCTGCACAACATTGATGAATCAGAAACACTGAGCGTAGTGTTGAATGTGATTTTGTCTGCCGTTTTTGTATTGGCTGTAGAGTTTATTTTCAAAGCCATTTTTCGGGCAAAAAATGAAAGCCTCATTCACTTTTTTGCTCCCGTTATTCAGTTCTTCTTCAAGCTCTTCGATCCCATCAGTATCTTCTTTGTAAATGTATCTACCTGGATTTTGAAATACATTTTCAATGTACAGGTAGCAGATCCCAAACGCCCTTTTAATCGCATTGATCTGGAACATTATTTTCAGCAAACCAAAGAAGCATCAGAAGAAGATCAGCCCGATTTGAATAAGGAATTATTTGAAAATGCGTTGGGCTTGCCGGGCGTAAAAATTCGCAACTGCCTGGTGCCCCGCAAAGAAATTGTAGGCGTAAATGTAGGCACCGATATGGCCACCGTTACCCAAAAAATGGTGGATACCAAACTGAGTAAACTGGTGGTATACGACGGCAATATCGACAATATATTGGGCTACGTACACCAGCTCGACCTGTTTAAAAATCCGACTGATTTGGCGGCCATCCTCATCAGCATTCCTGCTGTGCCAGAGAGTATGAGTGTGTCGGACCTCATCAATAAACTGACCCGGGAACGCAAAAGCATGGCCTGGGTGGTAGATGAATTTGGCGGCACCGCCGGTGTGGTCACCATGGAAGATTTGCTGGAAGAAATTTTTGGCGAAATACATGATGAATACGACACCGATGAGTTTGTAGAAAAGCAACTGGCCGAAGGTGAATTCATGTTTAGTGGCCGCATTGAACTGGATTATCTCAACGAGAAATACAACCTCAATTTTGAAGGCACCGAATCGGAAACGCTCAGCGGATTTGTGATTAGCCATCACGATGTACTACCACACCAGGGCGACCGGATTATTATTGCCAACTATCAGTTTGAAATACTGAACATGAGCGACACCCGCATTGAGCTGCTCAAGCTCAAACTGCTTTAATATCTTCCTTCATGAGTTATTGCACGTATGTAAACACACTGCCGGCGCAGGAGCAGCCGGAGCACCGCCATTACCACAACCACCAGTACGGCTTTCCTATTGATAGCGATGACGAACTGTTTGGCCGCCTCATTCTCGAAATCAATCAGGCCGGGCTGAGTTGGACCACCATTTTGAAAAAGGAAGCCAACTTTCGGCAGGCATACAGTGGCTACAGCATTGCAGCCATTGCAGCTTACGGTGAAGCCGACCGTCAGCGATTGCTCAATGATGCGGGCATCATCCGCAACCGGCTAAAAGTGGATGCGGCTATTTACAATGCTGGCATTGTGGTGCAATTGCAACAATCTCATGGCAGTTTTAAAAAATGGATTGAAGCCCATCATCCGCTGCGCAAAGAAGAATGGGTGAAGCTCTTCAAAAAGCATTTTCGTTTTACCGGCGGAGAAATTGTGAATGAGTTTTTGATGAGCACCGGCTACTTACCCGGCGCCCACGACGAAGATTGCCCGGTATTTAAAAAAGCCGTGAAAGCCGGAGCTGCCTGGTATTCAGCCCGCCGTTGATTGGCAAAAAACGCATGGCCTCAATCCTTACCTTTGGCCACCTAAAAAAACATTGGCACAGTGGCGCTAAAATTACTGGAGCGTAGAAAAGACGGGTTAGAAGAAGGCGCAGAAATGAGCTTCATCGACCACCTCGAAGAATTGAGGTGGCACATCATGCGGTCGGTGATAGCCGTATTGGTTGGCGCCATTACCGTGTTTGTGTACATCGATGAGGTGATGGATGTGATCATATTCGGCCCCATCGAAAAAGGATTTGTAACCTACAGCTGGCTTTGCGAAATGGGTCAAAAAATGGGCATCGGCGATTCGCTTTGCCTGCCTACGCCCAACATACAAATGCAAACCACCACGTTTGGCGGTCAGTTTGTGAGCAGCATTACCATTGCCTTTGTTTGCGGCATTATTGTCGCTTTTCCCTACATATTTTGGGAAGTGTGGCGCTTTATAAAACCCGCACTGAAACCCGCCGAACTGAAAGCCACCCGTGGGGCTATTTTCTGGGTGACGTTGTTTTTCATGCTCGGTGTTGCGTTTGGATATTTTCTGCTGGCACCGTTCACGTTCAGCTTTTTGGCCAATTATACCATTGGAACCAAAAATATCATCGAAACACGTCCGGCGTTGAATGATTATATCGACAACCTGGTAGACATTACCGTGGGTGCAGGCCTGGCTTTCGAACTGCCTGTGGTGAGTTTTGTGCTTACCCGCATTGGACTTATTACACCCCGCTTTTTGAGAGAGTATCGTAAATATGCCTACGTGGGTTTGCTGGTGATTGCAGCGGTAATTACACCCAGCCCCGATTTGAGCAGCCAGCTGCTGGTGGTATTTCCGCTCATTTTGCTGTACGAATTCAGTGTAATTGTATCGGCACGTATTTCTAAAAAGATTATTGCCGAAGAAGAAAAAGAATGGAGCTAACCCAAGGGGTAGAACTACCTTTGTAAGCAACATTTTTTACCACAAACTTTTTGTTATGAGCTTCGATTTATCCTTACCGATTGCGATAGGCAACGACCATGCCGGTGTAGAATACAAAATGGCTGTAAAGCATTGGCTGCAGCAAAAGGGTTTTGTGGTAAATGATTATGGCGCCATGACTACCGACTCTGTAGACTACCCCGATTTTGCGCATCCCACTGCGGCATCGGTAGAAAATGGCGTGTGTGCTTTTGGTATTCTTTTTTGTGGTAGTGCCAACGGCGTAGCCATCACCGCCAATAAGCATCAGGGCATTCGTGCCGGCCTTTGCTGGGACAATGAAGTGGCCAAGCTCATTCGCCTGCACAACGATGCCAATGTAATTTGCATTCCGGCCCGCTTTGTGGCCCTGCCTTATGCCTTGCAAATGATTGAAACCTTTATGAGCACAGCGTTTGAAGGTGGACGGCACGCCAACAGAGTAGGCAAAATTGCCTGCCAGTAAACAGCAAATTGTTATTGCTAAGTGTTGTGGTTTTGCTACGCCAATGTGCTAGCTAACGATGGCTGCTACACCATAAATGGTAATCAACAACAGCAGAAAAATTACGGCCAACACTGTAACCGGCCGGGCAGACATTTTCATAAAGAGATAGTGTTTTTCAAATCTATACTGAGCATCTATGCAAAATAGATGCCGTTTTTTCACGGCATGTGAAGAACTGCATCAGTCCAAAGACGTTATGCAGAAGGCAGGTGCAGGCATTAACCCTTTCTTTTGAAAGAAAACCAGGGCTTGTTGCGGCGCTGTTGGTGCGTAAGATTGAGTTTGGTTTGGCAACGATCCATATCGGCCTGATACTCCCGCACCTTATCGTTGTTCATGGTTTGCATCAGTGCTTTTTGGTACCAGTTGGTGGCTTCTTCAAACTGGCCACGCAGTTCGGCTACCATGCCATAGCGGAAGTACACCCAGCTTTTGTCGAGGGTGCGAATGCCGAGGCAACGATCGAGAAACTCCCGCAGTTCTTCAAACCGCTCCAGCTCTACCAGTATGCTGGCCATGTGAAAATAAGGATGCGGATACAGCGGATCTGAAGCAATGGCCGCTTTGAAATGCACTTCGGCTTTCTGAAAATTTTCGAACTGTGTTTTATAAATCCAGCCCAATGAATTGTGGGCCGGTGCATAGTCGGGCTCTTCGTACAAAATTTCTTCGTACTTGCGAAAAGCCTCGTGAAAATTGCTGTTCCGGATATCGGCTTCAGCTTCCAGGTATAATTCTTCGGTTCTTGTGTTCATGTTGTATGGGGCTTCAGCATTGCTTTGCAAATGCCGGTCTGCAAAGGTGCAGCATTTGCAGCGAGAGTCCATACAAATAGCGGAATGAATGCAACAAAATGCCCGCTGCATCAATAGATACAACGGGCGATGTTGGTTGTAGGGTGAAACTACGTTGGTTAAAACTTATGGAACCTTTCGAAGCAGGCCCGTTCCAGCATTTCGCGGTCGTCGGGGTGCGATATATTGATGAGCTCATGAGCCCGTTGCCGCAGGTTTTTGCCCCGCAGGTATGCAATACCATATTCGGTTACTACATAATGAATGTGCCCACGGGTAGTAACCACACCAGCCCCGGGTTTTAAAAAAGGTACAATGCGGGCAATGCCTTTGGCAGAGCGGCTGGTAACGGCAATGATGGGTTTGCCCCCTTCGCTGAGGGCTGCTCCCCGCATAAAATCCATTTGGCCACCGATGCCGCTAAACTGGCGGGTACCAATGCTATCGGCACATACCTGCCCGGTGATATCTATTTCGATGGCACTGTTGATGGCCACTACTTTAGGATTGCGCCGGATTACATGCGGGTCATTTACATAATCAATATCGAGGAATGCAAAGCTGGGATTGTCGTTTACATAATCGTACAACAAATTGGTGC
Source organism: Phnomibacter ginsenosidimutans (assembly GCF_009740285.1). Lineage (GTDB taxonomy): Bacteria > Bacteroidota > Bacteroidia > Chitinophagales > Chitinophagaceae > Phnomibacter > Phnomibacter ginsenosidimutans. The sequence continues at coordinate 3,968,536 of NZ_CP046566.1, read as the reverse complement.
CTACGGCAAAACCTGTTACGGACTTGTTGGGGTGTATGCGTTTGCAACGGTTGTTGATGATGTCTTTTTGCACCAGCGGTACAATGCCATCGCTGAACATTTCGGTATGTACGCCCAGGTTTTTATGATTGCCGAGGCATTTAAGCACCGCATCGGGTATGGTGCCAATGCCCATTTGCAAAGTGCTGCCATCTTCTATCATACCGGCTATGAGTTCGCCAATGCGCAATTCGTCGGCGCCGGTTTTGGCACTGTAATCTACCTGCGGCAGGTCGGCTTCGTGCCACACCATATGGGTAAAGCGGCTGATGTGTACCATGCCATCGCCATGGGTGCGGGGTACCCGTGGATTTACCTGTGCAATAATGCATTGCGCAGTATTGACAGCACTACGGGCAATATCTACCGAGGCACCAAGGCTGCAGTAGCCGTGCTGATCGGGTGGCGACACCTGCACCAATGCCACATCTACCGGCATTACACTTTTGAAGAGGTCGGGAATATCGCTGAGAAAAACAGGAATAAAATCGGCCCGGCCTTCATTTACCGCCAAGCGAACCGATTCACTCACGAACATGCAATTGATGTTGAAATGACCTTCAAACTCGGGTCTGTCCACTGTAATATCGCCTTGCACCGTAATGAAGACGAGCTCCACATCTCTCAACCTGTCTTTTTGCTTTGCCAGTTCAGACAATAAGTGAAGTGGCGTTTGCGCACTGCCATGCACATACACCCGATGGCCGCTTTGTACATCTTGCAGGGCTGTCGCAGCTTCTGTATACACAAAGTTCGGTAACATGGATTTTACATTTTTAGTGGCAGATACAAAGTTGCAAGCCATTACTTTTGGAGTAAATGAGATATATCATGAGGAGAATTATAGCCATTATAGTGTGTATATGTTTTACAGGAGCAGCAATGGCACAATTACAAATTACTGAACCCGATAAGTCGCCACTCGATGTATCGTATCACCCGCATGGCTATCCCATTTTAAAATTTCAAACCAAAACTGCACCCACCACACCGCTGGCCCGGGTGATATACAGCCGTCCTCAAAAAAATGGCCGTACCATTTTTGGCGAGGTAGTAAAATACAACGAGCTGTGGCGATTGGGTGCTAACGAAAGCACAGAGATTGAATTTTACAGGGACGTAACCATTGGCAAAGCCAAACTGCTGAAAGGCCGCTACTCATTGTATTGTTTGCCACAGCCCGGTCAGTGGACCATCATTTTCAACAAAGGCCTTGATTCTTGGGGAGCTTTCAGCTACGATAAAACCAAAGATGTACTGCGTACGAGCATCAACGTTGCTAATGCAGAAGCAGTGGTAGAATTTTTTACCATGGTGTTCGACAACAGCGGTAACCTGGTGATTTTATGGGACAATCAAAAAGCAATGTTGCCCATTAAATACGCAGCTAAATAATAAACCGGCAATCAATGCCGCTTCAATACAAAAGTGTTCACCAGTACGAGACCGGTGAACACTTTTTGTTTACATGTTATGCTTCTTATGGATGACTTGCCATGTCGCAAGTCCGTTATGGATGCAAGGTTGTACCCATTTGTTTAGTTCCAGCCTCCGCCCAAAGCTTTGTACACATTCACTTTAGCATCCAGTTGTTTGAGCTTTATTTCAATCAGTTCAATTTTAGAATCCAATGCTTCCCGCTGGGTGAGCAATACTTCTATGTAGTCTGCCCTTGCCGAACGAAACAGGTTGTTGGAAATAACGGTTGACTGATTCAGAATGTCCACTTCTTTTGCCTTTGTATCGTAGCTCTGTTTGTAGTTACTCCATTTAGACAACTGATTCACTACTTCCAGATGGGCAATCAAAATGGAACGTTCATAATTGAAAACGGCTTGCGTTTGTTTTTCATTGGCATTGAAGTAAGCGGCAGTTATAGCCCGGCGGTTGATAAGTGGTGCTACAGCATCTGCCGCTAACTCGTACATCAACGCACTGGGACGAAACACAAATGCGGGATTGAATGCATCCAGTCCTACACCTGCCGTGAGCCGGAAGGAGGGCAGAAAATTAGCTCTGGCAACCTGCACATCCAATTTGGCCGCAGCCAACTCCAGTTCGGCCTGGCGTATATCGGGTCGATGGATAAGCAATTGAGATGGTATACCTGCAAAAATGCCATCCATATTCAACTGGTTAAAACTCGCTGTATTTCTGAGAATCGGCTGCGGATACCTGCCTGCCAACAGATTAATCCTGTTTTCTGTTTCTACAATTTGCTGCTTGATGGCATACTGCAGGTTTTTGGTATTGAGCAGTTGTGCTTCAAACCTGTTGACTGCCAGCTGTGTTACTTTGGCAGCATTCTTTTCCAGCTTCACCAATTCAAGGGCGTTGTTTTGCAACTCAATGTTCTGCTCAATGATGGCCAGCATATTGTCCAGCGCCATGAGTTCGTAATAGCTGCCGGCTATTTCGCCTACAATATTGGTGATCAGAAAATTTTTGCCTTCGATGGTAGACAAATACCGCAGTACTGCAGCCTTTTTAGCAGTGCGTAGTTTTTTCCAAACATCCAATTCCCAGCTCATGGCCGCACCAATCATAAAATCGCCGTAGTACTTGGGCGCTTTATCAGGGTTGGCTTTCAGGTCTTCTTCATTAAAACCATTCCAGGTGTTTTTGCCAGACTTGTCGGTGAGTGCTCCTGCTCTCAATTGCACAAAAGGAAGGTATTCTCCTTTTCGGGCCATCACTTCATTGTTGCTCATTTCTATTTCACGGAGCACAATATTCAGTTCCTGATTATTGCGCAGCGCTGTATCAATGAGTGCTGTGAGATACGCATCATTGAAATACGTACGCCAGGGAATGGTAGCCGAGTTGCTGGTATCCGTTGAGTTGTTGAAACCCGACGGTACATTTTTATTTTCCTGCTTGCTCACAATGGCCGGCACTTTGCAAGCGGCCAACCATGCTATGCTAGTCAGTAGCATCAGGTATTTAGCTGTTGTTTTCATCGTCATTTTTATTGCGGATTCGTTTGATAATTTTTTGAATGCGTTTGCTCAATGCTGCATCCGAACGGCTTTCTACAAAGTCTTCACTCAAAGGATTTTCGTCTTCATCCCTTATGAGGTGCCGGCCTTCTTGCAGCTTGCCAAAAACGAAGTATAAGCCGGGCACTACTATCACCCCGAAAATGGTACCGAACAGCATGCCGCCCAGTGCCGATGCACCAATGGTATGGTTGCCCACCGCACCGGGGCCGGTAGCTACTACCAGCGGAATAAGACCAGCAATGAACGCAAATGAGGTCATAAGAATGGGGCGGAAACGGGCTTTGGCGCCTTCAATGGCAGCTGCCAAAACCGTGGCGCCCTGATTGTGTTTTTGCACTGCAAACTCTACGATCAGTACTGCGTTTTTACCCAACAATCCAACCAACATAATTAAACCAACCTGCGCATACACATCGTTGGCCAGCCCCATGCTTTTTAGCAACATAAACGAACCGAATATGCCCGGTGGCAGCGATAGTAACACGGCCATCGGCAACAAAAAGCTTTCGTACTGTGCAGCCAAAATGAGGTATACAAAAAGAGAACCACCAGAAATAGGTACAATGCCTCATTACCACGCCGGGCTTCGTCGTACGACAAGCCTTCCCATGCAATATCATAGCCACGGGGCAGCTTATTGGCGGCCACTTCTTTAATAGCATTGATGGCATCGCCCGACGAGTAGCCTTTAGCAGGCACACCATTGATAAGCGATGAAATGTAGAGGTTGTACCGTGCAATTTCATTTGGCCCTTGCGTCTTCTTTATTTTCATAAATGCAGAGTACGGTACCATTTCGCCATGGTCATTTTTAATGAACATGTTGAGGATATCGGATGGTTGTTTTCTAAACTCAGGACCAAGCCTGTGTATATACTTTGTAGTAATTATTGAAGCGGATAAAGCCTTGCTCATAAGTACTACCAATCATGATGTTGAGGTTTTCCATGGCACTGCCTACGGATACTCCTTTTTGCATGGCCAGTTCATTATCCACCGTTATTTCATACTGCGGGTATTTGGCAGAGTAAAATGAGAACAAACCACTCAGCTCTTTTCTTTTCCTGAGTTCTTCCAGAAATGCAGCATTCACCCGGTCGAACTCCTGATAATCTACATCGCTGCCTTTGTCGAGCAAGCGAAGCGAAAAGCCATCCGAAGTACCATAGCCCGGTACAGCAGGCGGTTCGAAGTATTCGATATTGGCAGGAAGATTCTTTGTTTCTTTTTCCAGTTCTTCAATCACCTCTTTCACCGACTGCTTGCGGTCTGCCCAATCTTTCAGGTTAATCAAACAGGTGCCTGCATTAGAGCCGCGACCTTCGGTTAGAATTTCATAACCGGCCAATGAAGTAACTGAGGAAACGCCTTCAATTTTTCGAGCTTTTTCCTGAAGCTTTCTGGAAATTTCATTGGTACGCTCCAGCGTGGTACCCGGTGCTGTTTGAATGATGGCATAAATCTGTCCTTGGTCTTCGCTGGGGATAAAGCCGGCCGGCAACACTTTATTGATGCCCATGATGCCAAATGCAAAGGCGATGAGTATGCCAAAAGTGACCACCCGCCTGTTGACAATGAGGCCCAGGAAATTGGTATACCTGCCTGTTACTTTTTCGAAGGAGCGGTTGAACCAGTCGATAAATAACGTAACCGGTGTTTTTTCGCTTTGGTTTGCCATGGGTGTTTTTAAGCAAAATGGCACACAACACAGGAGTAAGGGTAAGGGCTACAAAACCAGAGATGAAGATGGCACTGGCCATGGTGAGTGAAAACTGACGATACAACACACCCACCGGCCCCGACATAAATGCCACGGGCACAAACACAGAAATCATGACCAGTGTAATGGCGATGATGGCGCCGCTGATTTCTCGAATGACTTTTTTTACCGCAGCATAGGGCGACAGATGTTCCTCTTCCATTTTTACATGCACGGCTTCCACCACCACAATGGCATCATCTACCACCACACCAATAGCCAGCACCAATGCAAACAACGTGATGAGGTTGATACTGAGCCCAAAAAACTGCATGAGGGTAAAGGCACCAATGAGTGATACCGGTACGGCAAGAATGGGAATGAATGTAGAACGCCAGTCGCCAAGAAAAATGAATACAACAACGGCTACCAATATAAAGGCTTCTACCAATGTGTGCAGCACTTTTTCAATAGAAGCATCTACAAATTTGGATACATCATAATTGATTTCGTAGTCGATACCCGGCGGAAAATCTTTCTTCAGTTCCTCCAGTTTGGCTTTTACTTCTTTAATAACGGTACTGGCATTGCTGCCGGGGTTTTGCTTTAGTACCAAGGAGGCAGATGGATGACCATCTTTATTGGAATAGATGTCGACAAACTCACTGCCTACTTCTACTTCGGCTATGTCTTTCAGCTTCAAGATTTCGCCTTTGGCATTGGCTTTAATAATGATATCCTGGTATTGCTCCGGGGTGTTGTACCAGCCTTTGTAGGTAAATACATATTCCTGCGATTGTGCTTTTTTACCAGAGCTGAGGCCCACACGGCCGGGCCTTGCTAGTACACTTTGTTCATCAATGGCTTTTAGTACTTCGTCGGCCGAAATGCTGTAAGCCCGCATCCGTTCAGGGTTGAGCCACACACGAATGGCAAACGAACGGCTACCAATGGCCTGTGCAAAGCCCATTCCTTTAATACGCTGCAACTCGGGCAGGATGTACGTGTTGGCATAGTTGAACAGGAATTTTTCGTCCACATTTTTTTCCTTGCTGTACAGGTTCAGGTACATCAGCATGCTGGGTTGCAAGGGCGAAATAATTACCCCTTCCCGCTGTACCAATGGTGGCAGGTTGGTCATTACCTGGTCCACCCTCGACTTTACCCTTACAGCAGCCAATGTTGGGTCGGTACCGGGTTCAAAAATCACTTCAATGCTGGCTTCACTGGCGCTGGTAGCATCGCTCAGCATGTACTGCATGCCCTGTACGCCGTTGATGGCCCGTTCCAAAATGGTGAGGGTTGATTTCACCAATACGTCAGCGTTCGATCCAGGAAATTCAATGAAGATATTGACACGTGGCGGTGCTATTTCGGGAAACTGCGCTACCGGCGAGGAGTTGATGGCCAGCAGCCCCATGAACACAATCACCACGGATAGGGCAATGGCCAATACGGGCCTTTTAATAAACTTATTAAACATGGATGGTTTGATTTTGGATGCTTGCCTTACTCGGCGTGTAAATGATTCAGTTCGGCCAGCTCTTTGGCAAATGGCACAAACTCATACTGAATTTTCTCGTTGTTCTTCACCTTGCCCAGCCCTTCTGCTAAAATTTTATCGGTAGCAAGCCAGGCCAGAAGCCACGATGTAGATGTGCGGCAGTTCTTGTGCAATGGTGATTTGGCGGGCTTGCAGCACATTGTGCTCATCTACTACGTACACAAACTTTTTGTCCAGCACATCGTAGGTAGATTTTTGCGGAATGATGATGGCATTCTTGAGTGTAACGGGCATCATGATATTGCCTGTTTCGCCATGACGCAAAATGCTGTTGGGGTTATGAAAAGTTGCCCTGAAAGCAATGTTGCCTGTTTCATTGTTGAAGTCGGCTTCAATGGTTTCTACCACACCCTGCTGCTCAAACAATTGTTTGTTGGCCATCTGCAGCAGTACGGTTTGCTGCTGTTTGTTTTTAGCTTTTTGAATGTAATCGAGGTACTCTGCTTCGGGCACGTTGAAATACACCCACATTTTACTGTTGTCGGAGAGGGTGGTGAGCAGTTCGCCTTCTTCAATCAGGCTGCCCAATCGTTTTTCAAAACGATCCATGTAGCCATCAAACGGAGCACGGATTTCTGTAAAGCCCAAATGTGCCTGTGCCAGTTGCAGTTCTGCTTTCGCCTTGTCGAGTTTGGCTTTGGTAAGCGCCAGTTCGTTGGGCGAAACCACGTTGTTGTCGTGCAGGCTCTTGGTGTTTTGGTATTCTATTTCGGCAAACTCCATTTCGGCCTTGGCACGGGCTACTTCTGCCTGGTACACAATGGGCATAATCTTAAACAGGAGTTGTCCTTTTTTTACAAACTGTCCTTCGTCTACATAAATTTTTTCGAGATAGCCACGCTCCTGCGACCGTAGTTCGATGTGGCTGGATGACTGTACCTGGCCCACATATTCTTTGTAAATAACCGTGTCTCTTTCAATGGGGCTGGTGACGATAAATTTCGTTTCAGCTTCGGCTTCTGCTGCGTGGTGCTTGCAGGAAGAAAATGTACATGCGGATGCCACTATGGCGAGAATAAAAATCCTCTTCATTAAAATATTGGTTTTAAATGGGGAAAATGAAAACGATAATTCCTGCGAACACAACAGGTATGTAGGTACGCAGGATTGCTACATGGCAATGGCCATTGAGCAACTAAAAAGCTTTTATCTAAGGCTTATGCCAGATAGCTTTTCCAAGAATGATAGAGGATAAAATAGGGAACCGTTTGCCGGTTGTGCAATGCCGCATGATGATGCAGGTAACGACTGCGTTCAGCACCGGTATAAAAGTCTTTGTTGGAAAATATAGCACTGACAATCTGCGTCCAGTACTCATCCAACTCATCTTCAATTTCAGCTTCTTCCAGTATTTCAATGTCTATTGTGGAAGGAACGGTTTGAAAAGGAAAAAGCGCCGCAACATGGGTAGCATTGGGCGATTGCAGGTTGGGCTGCACTTTTTTGCTCACAATACCCAATGCATTGTTCTGCTGAAAGCCCAGAAATGCCTTTGCTTGCATGCTCACAAAAAGCATGGCCAGCAGCACCGCCAATTGAGGTAGGCGGAGTGCTTTGGTAGCTAAACTACCTGTAGCAGAGAAAGGTATATGACGGCGGTTACTCAACATTGAAGTGTCGAAAGTACAAACTCATGCTAAGAACCCGGAAATTGAAAAACGATTTAACGTATTGGCAAACTGTAAAGGGTTGTTGATGGGCTCTGGGGATGCCTGCAGCACCGGCTTTAGTTTGGATTGAACCAACTTCAGTATTTCATTAGCGTACTCAATGCTGAACTACAATTTGTACCTTTTGGTCATCTAAATCGTAGTGTGCTCCCAGTACTTGCAGCTTGCCCAGGTGTACCGCTTCTTGTACCACTTCAGATTGGCTAAGCAGTTCTTTTACCCCATGTTTTACATTGGCTTCTACACAGTGTGCCAGGCGTAGTTCATCATTTTGGGGTATGGCTTTTATTTCTGTTTCGTTGCGCAAACTATCGATGATGGTTTTGATATGGTTATGAGGCAACTTGCCACTCAGCATGGCTTGTACAGCACCACAACGTTCGTGCCCCATCACAATGACCAATGGTACCTTCAGGTGTTCTACAGCATATTCTACGCTGCCCAGCTCTACCTCGCCTATGATATTGCCTGCAGTACGTATTACAAACAAATCACCCATGCCTTCATCAAAAATCAACTCAGGTGAAACCCGGCTGTCAGAACAAGTAATGACTACTGCTTTTGGCCGTTGCTCATGTGCTATAGATTGTAAGTAATTTACATTGACATGTGGATGTACAGGACTGCCTTTTGCAAATCGCTTGTTGCCCATCAACATACTTTGTATCAACCCATAACGGGATTTGTTGTGGTTTGAGTGGCGCTTGCTGAGAAAGTAAAATCCGAATGGAAGTATTACTATAAAAATGATCGTGAGGATACTGGTGATGTCCAGTCCTTTTTTGTTTGGTGCTTTGGGTACGGCAGTGTGCAGTGGCATTTAATAGATAATCTTTTCAGCAACAAATCTTTAAAAATGAGTGCGTGTAAACAATGACCACTATCATAGTAAAGCAGACCCGCTAAAAACTGGCATATTTGCATTCATAACAGATAGAACATGAAGCTTGCCACCAAAATGATACATGCCGGTGCCGAACCGGATCCTTCTACCGGCGCTATTATGACGCCCATTTATCAAACCTCAACGTTTGTGCAGGCCGCACCCGGCGATCACAAAGGGTTTGAATATGCCCGCAGCCAAAACCCCACCCGATTTGCCTTGGAAGCCGCCTATGCCGAAATAGAAAACGGAAAATTCGGCCTTGCTTTTAGCAGTGGTGTAGCCGCTACTGATGCAGTGATGAAATTGCTGCAACCCGGCGACGAAGTGATTTGTGCCAATGATATGTATGGTGGTACCTATCGCTTGTTTACCAAAGTGTATGAAAAGTTTGGTATCCGTTTTCATTATGTCAACATGCAGCAGGCCGATAACATGAAGGCGCATGTGAATGCCAACACCAAACTCATTTGGACGGAAACGCCTACCAATCCGCTCATGAACATTACGGATATTGCTGCAGTAAGTGCAATCGCAAAAGCTAACGGTCTGCTGCTTTGTGTAGACAATACTTTTGCTTCGCCTTATTTGCAAAACCCACTCGACCTGGGTGCGGATATTGTGATGCACAGCGCCACCAAATATTTGGGCGGCCACAGCGATGTGATTCAGGGTTGCCTGGTAATGAACGATCCGGCACTCAAAGATCAATTGTATTTTATTCAAAAAAGTTGCGGTGCTGTGCCCGGTCCTATGGATTGTTTTTTGGTATTGCGGGGTATTAAAACCTTGCATGTACGCATGCAGCGCCATTGCGAAAACGGCGAGAAAGTAGCGCATTGGTTGCGGCAGCATCCCAAAGTGGGGCAGGTGTACTGGCCTGGTTTCGATGATCATCCAAACCATGCCATTGCCAAGCAGCAAATGCGTGGCTATGGTGGTATGATTAGCTTTGAACTCAAAAACGATAGCATAGAAGAAGCCCGCCGGGTGCTGAGCAGCACCAAAGTGTTTTCGCTGGCCGAAAGCCTGGGAGGTGTAGAAAGTTTGATTAATCATCCCGCCAGCATGACGCATGCATCCATACCCCGTGAAGAGCGGTTAAAAAACGGCCTCAGCGATGCTCTCATCCGATTGAGTGTGGGAATAGAAGATGCCGATGATTTGATTGATGATTTGGCTCAGGCCATTGGCTAAATCTGTACAACATAAATAGTAGTATGCCTGGCAGTAATGCCGGGCATTTTTTACCTCTTGTATAAATTAAAAAATGATGATGGAGCTGTTGATTGAAATATTGGGTTGGATTGCATCGGTGCTGATAGTAGGTGCTTACTTTTTAAACATTCGCGGCAAGTTGTCTGCACAATCGCCTTTGTATATATGGAGCAATCTTGTTGGCGGGTTGTTTTTTATCATCAATACCATTTATCATGGGGCTTATCCTTCAGCATTGGTGAATGTTGTGTGGGTGATTATAGCCGTGGTGTCTTTAATAACTTTAGCCAAAACCCGGAATCAGATAAAGAATTCGCAATAAGCACAGTGGTATAACCGTAAGTTATATACCTAAAATGCAGGTTTGCTGTAGTTTGATGAAAGGCAATTGACAACATCGGCTTTTGCTGAAACCCAATGGCACAAAGGCTTTCAGCGTATTTCTACATGCTGGTATTGACTGCTGGTGCGGGAATGTAGAATTCCCGGATTACGAATTCATGATAATTGTCATGCGTGTACTTGACAACAATCACGGCACCTGCTGACAGCGAACATAAATGAGGCTTGTGTGGCGGACTACTTTTACATCGTCATTAAAGCTCACAATTATGGAACGCTTCAAAACGGTCATGCTAAATCTGGTACTGCTTCTCTTGCTTCAGCCAGCACTTGCACAAGTGACCTTAAAAACAAACGCAGTTAGTGTAGTAGTTGCCGGAACATCTACGTTGCACGACTGGGAAATGAAAGCAACGAATGGATCAATCGCCGCCAATTTCGAATTGGACGCTGCCGGAAAACCCACCGATCTCTTATCTCTCAATTTTGTTGTTGGTCCTACTGCACTCAAAAGTGGTAAAGAAGCCATGGACAACAATGCTTACAAGGCCATGGATACCAAAGCCTACAATGTCATCAAGTTTGCGGCAACCAGTGGTACTGTAACAGCACAAGGCAATAGCTACATTGTAAAATGTGTAGGCATGCTGCAAATAGCTGGCAAAGCAGTGAATACGGAGATTGTAGCTACCTGTACTGTAGGTGCCGATGGCAGCATCAGTTTCAACGGTAAAAAGGCTATCAAGATGACCACCTTTGGTGTAAAGCCTCCCACATTCATGATGGGCTCTATTAAAACAGGAGACGACATTACCATCAGCTTTAGCGGTGTAATGCGCAAATAACGTACGCATATTAGTGTTGATTAGAACGATAATCAGAAACCCCAACAATTTTCTAACCAAAATCTGTATCATGAAAAAGATTTCTCTGTATCTGGCCGCATTTACAATTGCCGCATTAGGCCTGATGCCTGCCAGCAGCTTCGCACAAGACGAAAAAGCTGAGAAAAAAGCAAAACGTGCTGAGAAAAAAGAACAAAAAGACAACTATTGGACCAACTTCCGCCAATACGACAAATCTGGTGTAAACGTATTTGAACCAGCCAAACAAGCTCCCGCTCCATTTGATGGTGTAAAGGTTCGCTTTGGTACCGGTTTTACACAGCAGTGGCAAAAGCTGGAGCATGAAAATGCCCGCAGCCTGGGTACCAGCGCTACTACTCCCGAACTGTATCCTCGCTTAGCTTCTGGCTTTAGCATTGCACAAGCCAACCTGTATCTGGATGCGATGCTGGCAGAAGGTATTCAATTGAACGTGACTACTTACCTGTCTTCTCACCACCACAACGAAACTTGGGTAAAAGGTGGCTACCTGCAAATGGATAAGCTTCCTTTCAAAGGCGAATTCTTCGACAACATCATGAAGAATGTACGGATTAAAGCCGGCCACTTCGAAATCAACTACGGTGACCAACACTTCCGTCGTTCTGATGGTGGCCACGCACTGTACAACCCCTTCATCGAAAACTACATCATGGATGCATTTGCCACTGAAGTAGCAGCTGAAGTGTACTATCTGAAAGGCGGTGCCATTGGTATGCTGGGCGTAAGCAATGGTTTCGATCAACGGTGGTTATCAAACCCCCATCTCTGGTACTACTACTTACAAGCGTGGTCCTTCTATCTATGGTAAAATTGGCTACGATGGTAATGTAAGCGATAAAGTACGTGTACGTGTAACTGGTTCTTTGTATCACAACAACAACGATGGTCGTAGTACCCTGATGGCAGGTGACCGTACTGGTAGCAACTATTCTTTCGTAATGGAACCAACTGGTGCCACTACAACTGCCAACGCTTTCTCTGGCCGTTTGAATGGTTTGAACTTCTCTCAGCAAATCACTGCCATGCAGTTGAACGCTTTCCTGAAAGCAGGTGGTTTCGAACTCTTTGGTACCATCGAAAATGCTAAGGGTCGCACCATTGCTGAAAAGATTGCCAACTTCAACAAGCGTTCAGTAAATCAGTTTGCTATCGACGGTATCTACCGCGTAGGTGCTAAGGAAAACTTCTTCCTGGGCGTACGTTACAACACTGTAAGGTGGTCAAATGATTGCCAGCAACAGCAACGATCAAAAAATTAGCCGCCTGGCACTGGGTGCTGGTTGGTTCATCACCGAAAATATTTTGATGAAGGGTGAAATCGTAAATCAGAAGTACGAAGACTTCCCAACATCAGACATCCGCTCTAGTGGTAAATTCAACGGAGTGGTATTGCAAGCTATTGTGGGCTTCTGATGGATTGATTCCGTTTAAACGGGCCGACTTTTCCAAGTCGGCCCCTTTTTTTGTCTATTCCAATTATCTTGGCCGCCTCATGCGTATTTTATTGCTGGCATTGTGGTGCATTTTCTCCGTTGCAGCATTGGCACAACCCAATAAGCTTGCACAGCCGTCGGCTAAAAAGCCAACTGCTTGGCTGGTTGAAAAATCCAGTCATTTGGTGATTCATGGCAAAGCCAATATTGGTAGTATCAGTTGCGATAATCCTTCTTACAAAAGAGTGGACACGGTTTGGATGGAGCAAACCGCAGACGGAGATAGCATAGGGCTGATGGGTAAAATTCAGGTGGCTATGGTCGATTTTAATTGCCACAATTATTTCTTTACCAGCAACCTCCGCAAAACCTTACGAGTTGACCATTATCCGTACATGACCGTTCGCTTTGTGAAGATTGATAAACTGCCGGCATTTCAATCTGGAGCTGTATCGAAAGTGTATGGCACGGTAGAAATTTCACTGGCCGGTGTCACCCGCTTGTTTACTTTGCCCATTGAAGTGTCGGCCATGGCCAACGGCAAAACCAGACTTCAGGGCTGGCGCATTTTTCGCCTCGAAGATTTTAACCTGAAATCGCCGGCAAAAATTCCTTTGGTAAAGGTGCGCAATGAGTTTAAAGTGGAATTTGAACTGCACATGGCCCGATTGTACTAAGCCGACTATTGGCAACGTATTTTTGTGCCGTGCAACAGCCTGCTTCGCTTATCCAATTTTTCAACGATAAAGTACAACAGTACAATCAGCCTGCTTTTATTGCGGCCGATCCGGTATGCATTCCGCATGCTTTTACCCAACAACAAGACATTGAAATTGCCGGATTTTTTGCGGCCATATTTGCATGGGGCAATCGCACCACCATCATTGCCAAAAGCAAAGAGCTGATGCAACTGATGGACCATGCGCCACATCAGTTTGTAATGCAGCATCAGCCTACTGATTTGAAACGACTGCTGCATTTTAAACACCGCACATTTCAGGCCGATGACTTGTTGCACTGTATGCAGTTTTTTCAGCAGCATTATGCGCAGCACCCCAGTTTGGAAACGGCTTTCAGCCAATGGCTGCAGCCCGGCGATGAAACCATTGAAAAAGCCTTGATTGGATTTCGGCAGTACTTTTTTGCTCAAGAGCATTTGAAGCGGACAGAAAAACACATCAGCACACCAGCAGCTGGCAGCGCCTGCAAAAGGCTCAACATGTTTTTGCGCTGGATGGTGCGGAAAGATAAGGCTGGTGTAGACTTTGGTATTTGGCAACACATATCACCGGCACAGCTCATTTGCCCGCTGGATGTACATGTGGCCCGTGTGGCCAGAAGGTTTAACTTGCTGCAACGTACACCCACCGACTGGCAAGCGGCATTAGAACTTACTTCGTATTTACGCAGGTTAGATTCAAAGGACCCGGTGAAGTACGACTTTGCTTTGTTTGGGTTGGGTGTGATCGAAAAATTTTAGGTATGCCACAGGCTGAAAAAATAGCTGACATAGAACTACTGCTGCAAGAAAAAAATGAATTGGTGCTGCAAGAGCCAGCCTGGTATCAGCAGCTGAAGGCGGCGGTGAACGAACTCATCAATCATCACTTTGATGACTTGCTGCAATTGCTGTATCGGGTAGATGTGTCGGAAGCAAAACTGCGGCAATTGCTGCACGATTTTCCGGCGGCCGATGCGGCTGGCATCATTGCCAACCTGCTGCTGGAGCGGCAGTTACAAAAAATAAAATCCCGCCGCGAACATGCACAGCGGGATGAAAATATTCCGGATGATGAACGTTGGTAATTACCTCGTCAACTTGTGAACCTGTCAACTTTCCAACCTTTAACACTACTTCCCAAACATCAACTCCTGCACCTTATCCTTGTCTTCTTTTTCTTTTTCAAATCGAACATGGTGCCAAACACACGGTCCCAAAAAGTAGAGCTTACACCAAAGCCCATGTGTTCATCTTTGTAATGGTGCAGGTGATGATTGCGCCATAGCGGCTTCATGAATTTAAAGGGTGGATTCCACGCATGAATGGCGTAGTGCATACTGCCGTACAACAAATAGCCGAGCATAAACCCCGGGAAAAACATGAACGCATGATTGCCCATGAGCAGGTATTGCATGCTGAAAATGATGCCTGCTAAAATGAGACTGGGCACCGGCGGCATAAACAGCCGCTGCTTATCACGTGGGTAATGGTGGTGATTGCCATGCAGCACATAGGCAATGCGTTTGCCGGTGTCGCTATCGGGCATCATGTGAAAGAGAAAACGGTGAGCAACGTACTCAAACAGCGTCCAGCTGAAAAGCCCGATGAGCCACACCGAAAAAATACGGGCTGTAGAAAAATCGTTGGCGGTAGCTGCATGATAAATCATCCAACCTAAAATGGGTAGGTACATCCCCCAAATAACCAGCGGGTGTGTTTTGGTGAGTGCTTCCAGTATGGGGTTTTCGAATAAACGAGCCTGCCCCTTGTTGTGAATTTTTTCGAATTGCATAACAAAGCTGTTTACTGAATGGTGGGTAAAAGCGATACAACGCTAAACAAACCACAAAGCTATTCAATGGTTCAAAATCGGGGGCAGATTTTGGAACCGATAACCCAACTTTTTCAACTTTTTAACAAGTGCAGGCAGTTCTTGATGAAAGGGGTCGCTGCGATTAGAGCCGGCGCCGGCATGCATCAACAACAGATAACCGTACAACCCATTGGGCTGCTGCGCTTTGTGTATAATCGATTGGAAAATCTCTTTGCTGCTCCGGTAATTCTTGTCGGTATTGAGGGTGTAGTCTGCGGCACTCAGGGTGCCGGGCGTATGGCAAATGAGCTGCAGCCCCAACTCGTTGGTCCAATGGGCAATTTGCTGATTGTACCATTCGTAAGGCGGTAAAAAATAGGGCGCCTCTTGGCTGCTGATACCCACGGCTTGCAACGCCTTGTAATTCGCCATCAGGTCTTGCTGAAAAAGTGATTTGTTCACCAATGTGCTGTCCCGTTTTTTCCAATCGGCATACAGCAAATGTTTGTTGCTATGTGGGCCCACGTAGTGCCCAGCCGTCACGGCTTGCTTTACCAATGCCGGATATTGCCTTACAAAATCGCCGGTGAAAAAGAAAGCCGCCTTGATATTTTCCTGCTGCAGTGTTTGCAAAATGGCCGGCATCCCTTCCGCATATTCATGACCCGTAAACACCAGCGTCAGTTGTTTACTTGTACTATCAGCCCTAATAATAGCACCCAGTTGCGTGGTAAAATTCTTGACATCACTTTGAGGACCATCAGGCTTCAAAGTCCTCCTTTCAGGGAGCCTGCCTGCCGGCATGGCAGGGGTTTGGGAGGGTTTGTTTTCCAACGCCGACAACAGATGATCAAACTCGCCGTACCATCCATGGTGGGTTCGTTGGTGCTATAGTCGCCATAATCATCGTGATACACGGCCAGGTCGCTTTGCCATTCGGCATATTCATCGGGTTGGTAAAGGGTAAGGCCAATCAGCCCTTTGAAAATGGACGTGTATACCGGCCCATCAATGAGGCCACCATCAATGGGATAGTTTTTGAGGTGGGTAAATGCCGAATGCGGGTCGGCAGGTGTATCGCCCCAGGCAGGCAAACCATACACCATGCTGGTACCCCAGGGGTTGGTGCCAAACAACCAATCAATATTGGCCTGCTCCAGTTCTTCATACTGGTTGCTGCCGCTCAGCTGGCGGTACCACAGGCATTGCGTGGCAAAACTGGTGGTGAGGTTATTGCTGCACCAAATAAAAGGCACGCCACGATAAAAGGCATTTTGTTTGGCCTTGGCCCATACCTTTTCAATGCCCTGCCGGTAAAAGCCGATGAGTGAATCTTTGATTTTTTTATCTGCAACCACATTGGCCAATTCCCGATGGCCCACATTAATAAAGGGGTACCATTGGTAATGCGTAGCAGTGTCGGCGCCTAGCCATGGAGTTATTCTTTCCAGCTTCGCAAAATCGTAGGCTGTTCGAAACCTGCCACGTCTGTAAGCATCATCAAAACCATCAATGAAAATCAATGATGCTTCCATCAATTCTGCGTCATCTACCCAATTGCTTTCAGCGTAGTAATAGGGTGCCCTGTTCGGCGCTGTATTGGTATATCCTTTTTTCTTGTAGGCAAAGTCTCGGGCTGTTCTTGCATGACTAGTAAGTGCTCTTACATAATTTGAATCAATGACAGGTAGATTGAAATATGTCCTGGCTCCCAACGCAAATGCACTACTAAACTTCGCCGCTATCGAGGTGGTTCCCTCGGTTTTGTTTTGATACTTGCCCAGTCCTTGTGGCTCGCCGGTAAGGAAATACAAGGGCCGCTGAAAGCCACGACCATATTGCGAATCTTGCGCCGGCATCCGCATGCTGATGTGGTCGCGGTCGTCGGCCAGTTGGGCAAACATCACATCGGCCTTGGGGTGCATTTTCAGCAGCCAGTCGAGGCCCCACTTCGCTTCATCCAGCACATCGGGGGTGCCGTTTTTTCCTTCCAGACCGTTGGCCTGTTTGGTATCGGCAAATGCATGCGGGTTGTCGCGGTAGGCCATCAGCAAATGATAAATGGCATTGGCTGTAGTGGTAGTGTATTGCAGGTAATCGCTGGCATCGTGCCAACCACCGGTGGCATCGAAATACGTACCATCGGGTATGCCGGCTTTTTCGCCATAAATGCTGTAACCATCGTGGGTATGGCAGCTGTCTTGCAGAAAAGGATTGAAGCCACAACGCTGCTGCCGCATGTACCGCAGGCAAAAGTCGGCGCTGCCTTTGTACACGTCATCGCCAATGCGAATGATGCCGCTGCGAATGCTGTCGTTGACCAACAATTGATACACTCCGGGCTGTACCACGCTTGTCAGATTGATGCGGTAGCTATGCTTGAACGGACCGTAGGCGCCAAAGTCTTTTGCCGTGGGCTTGCTCGCCTGCAGCACGGCTTTGCCTGTATGCAATGCAATGAGCTTGTACTGCTGCAATTTGAAGAGGGGATCCTTACTGCCTAGTACCACTACTTTGCTGCTGCGGGTAGTATAGCCCAGCTGATTGTACCGGATAACGGTTTGTGCAGTTGTGCTGCTGATGAGTAGCCATGCCAAACAAACAATAATCATTTGCTTCATGCCTAAAAGTAAAACAGAATGGCGGAAGCCATACAGGAAAAGAAGACAGCTTCTATTGCTCACTATAAATTGAAAGCTAAAATATAGGACTGCGCAAAAGCCAGTATAATGTAAACTCTATCGCCTCAAAAGCCCGTAGGGTTGGTATTTTGGTAACAAGCGATGTTGTTTTATGTGTGTAGCCCCGGCGGGGCGGAATTTTTAGTCGTAAAACTCAAACAAGTATTTTGTGTCATACGCAATATCAAAATCAGTTAGCATTTTTATGTACTCCTCTTTAAAAGTTTTTTGATGATGATGTTCTTCTTGATTCATGATGTATTTAATCACAATGTCCCGTTGACTCTTGGCGAATGAAAATGCACCATAGCCAGCCTGCCATTCAAATTTCCCTTTAATAAATTGTTGTTGATTTATCCATGAACTACTACTCGCTTTTACAGCACTCATCAAGTCGGCAATACATGTAGTAACGGGCATCCCGAATAAAACATGAACATGGTCTTGCCATCCTCCAACAGCTAAGGGCTTTGCTCCTTTATTCGCTATTATTCCTGCGATGTATTGATGCAACTGATCACGCCATTCTTTAGCAATGAAATTCTGCCTGAGTTTTACTGCAAATACAGCATGAATAGTAATTTGAGAATAAGTATTTGCCATACGTGTATCGCCCCGAAGGGGCTTTGTTGATTTAGTGATACCCCAAGTTACCAAAATATTGCCCCGCTGGGGCTGTTTTAAAACAGCGTAGTTATCAGGAACTTTCAGATTTAATGTCGAATGAAGTATTCATCTGGAATTGAGGTGCTTAGCACTTGATAACTGCATTTACCACAACTGTCGGTATGTTTGCCGCCGTAAAAATGCTTGCCCATGAAACTGGTTTCTCATATCTACCGCGAACACGAACAACTGGCCATTTACCACGATGGATTATTGTACAATATGGATCAACTCCATCCTGAGTTGCCCAATACCATGGGTATGTTTTTGAATTATTGGGATGATGTAATTGGCATTGCCCAACGAGCCAATAGCGCTATACTCAACGGAGAAATCAATCCCGGAAAAGCAGTGGCGTATGAAGGGGCATCGCTGTTGGCACCGGTGCCATTTCCTACCAGCTGTCGTGATGGCTATGCGTTTCGGCAACATGTGGCATCAGCCCGGCGCAACCGCGGTGTGGAAATGATTCCGGAGTTTGATCAGTTCCCTATTTTTTACTTCACCAATCACAACAGCATTCAGGGGCCCGGGCCGGTGCATTGCATGCCCGATCATTTTGAACAACTTGATTTTGAACTGGAATGTGCCATCGTGATCAACCGCTATGGCCGCAACATACCAGCTGCTGAGGCCGATGCCTATATTGGCGGTTTGATGATTATGAACGACCTGAGTGCCCGTCGCTTACAGATGGAAGAAATGAAATTGAGCCTCGGCCCTGCAAAAGGAAAGGATTTTAGCACCGTACTCGGTCCGTGGTTGGTAACGACTGATGAATTGATGCCCTACGAAGTACCTGCCAAGCAAAATCATGTGGGCAAAAACTGGAATTTGCAAATGACTTGTACAGTTAATGGACAACAATTGAGCTTGGGCAACCTCAGCGATATGGATTGGACCTTTGCAGAAATCATTGAGCGTTGCAGTTACGGTGTTACACTTCATCCTGGTGATGTAATAGGCAGCGGTACGGTTGGCACCGGTTGCCTGTTGGAATTGAATGGCACTGGCAAACTCAACAACCCTGATTTTATACCACAGTGGCTGCAACCTAATGACGTAGTGAGCATGACCATTGATGGATTGGGTACGCTGACCAATACTATTGTGGCTGAAGAAACGGATTGGAGCTTGTTGAAATTAAAGAAACACTGATTAGGCGAAAATGAAATCACGAATGAATCGAATGAATCGAATGGTCACGAATGACACGAATTATTGGTTTGACTAAAACTAAAATGGTAAAAGAAAAATCCGCGAAAATCTACATACTTCCGTGCTAAGCTGTGTCCCATCTAATTCTACAAAATCAACCGAGCACCTCCTGCAGCACTTGCACTGTTTTCAACCGGCCGAAGTCGGCTACATGGTATTGAAAAAAGTGAATGAAGCCCTGTAGCAATTCTCGTCGCTGCTGTTGGTTGAGTTTGATACGGTACAGGGTAACGGCATTGTCTTGTTGCATCAATTCAAAAGCAACCTGACTGAGGGCTGCATCAAGATACATGCCGTGAATGGGCGGCTCTGTATCAAAACTACCGGCTTGCAAATCCAGGAAGCATATGCCGTCTGGTTTATCATCATCAATCCGAAAACCGAGCATGGCCGCCAGCTTCAGCGAAAAGAACAAGGGCAGATTGGCCACCACTGCTGCATCGCATTGATCAAGCAGGCAAAGGCTGTCTTCAATAAATGCATACAACTCCTCGTTGGTTTCCGGTTGGCGTAGTGTTTTGGTGAGTAGTTCAATCATGTACAGCGCTACGGCATTGCGGTGTATGCTGTGCATCACTTGCTGGTATACCACTGCCCACTTCAATTCTTTTACCAGTTGCAGTTGCTTCAGCTCATTGTGGTACACCACCAGCTCTACAATGGCGGCAGGTTGTAGCATGGTACTCATACTGCTGCCTTTTTTACTGCTTTTGCGGGCACCTTTTACCATGTATTGCTGCAGGCCATACCGCTCGGTGTAGGCCGATACAATCAAACTTGTATCGCCATAAGCCGTGGTACGCAGTATAATGGCCTTGGTGGTTTGCAGCATAAATAACCCCTTACAACTGCGAAAATACAGGGCTGATAGCCCACAGGCAGATTATGCCAATCATTTAGTTTCTTTGCGGGCTCTCAAAATGGCGGCAATAGCCCATTCTTGCAATGGCCCTTTCTGCTGAATGTTTACTTTTTTGATTCATCACCATGTGGTATCGCTTAGGAAAATTTGTACTGCAGTACAGGCTTGTGCTGTTGATTGTGTTGTTCGTAGCTTCGGGTTTTATGACCTGGCATGCATTGCAGGTAAAACTCAGTTACGAATTTTCAAAAGCCATTCCTACCGACAATGAAAAATACCTGGAGTATCAGGCTTTCAAAAACAAGTTTGGCGAAGACGGCAGTGTACTGGTGATGGGTGTAGAAGACCCGCAGTTTTTCAGCAAGCCACATTTTGATGCCTACCGGCAAATGCTTGCCGATATAAAACAAGTACGTGGGGTAGAAGGGCTGCTGTCTGTTCCGGCGGCCATCTACCTGCAAAAAAATGATAGCACCGAAAAGCTGCAAACAACCATCCTGTTTGATAGCACGGTGCAAACACAAGAACAGATTGATAGTGCGGCTGCTTTATTCAATGGTATGTTTTTTTACCGCGGCTTGCTGCATAACCCCGATACCAAAGCATATCTGGCGGGTGCCACCATCAACAAGCAAATACTGGCCAGTAAAGACCGTACCCGTGTGGTAAATGAAATTCTGGAAGTAACAAATCGTTTTCACAAGAGCACAGGGGTACAGGTACACATGAGTGGCTTGCCCTTTATCCGTACGCAAATAGCCGATCGCATCAAAAACGAAATGAACTATTTTCTCATTGGTTCATTGGCATTGGCGGTACTCACCTTGGTATTGTTTTTCCGTTCGGCCAGCGCCACTTTGATTTCAATGCTGGTGGTCATTCTCGGCGTAGCCTGGGCCCTTGGCACCATGCATTTGTTTGGTTTCCAAATCACCTTGCTCAATGCGCTTATACCACCATTGATGATTGTAATAGGCATTCCCAACTGTATTTATTTCCTCAACAAATACCACATGAGTTGGGAGGAAATACAGGCACGGGAGAAAGCCCAACCATCCGGCGCTTCGGTTGAAGTATTGAAGCGGGAAGCCCTGTTGAACATGGTAAGTAAAATGGGTATCGTCACCCTGTTTTGCAACATTGCGGCAGCAGTGGGTTTTGCGGTGTTTGCCCTTACCGAAAGTGCCTTGCTCAAAGAGTTTGGTATTGTGGCCGGCATTAATATCATGGTCATTTTTGTTATCTCATTTATCCTCATTCCTTCGGCACTCAGCTACCTGGCCCCGCCCGAAGAAAAGCATACCCGCTACCTGCGCAACCGCTTTTTAGAAAACCTGCTGGTAAAAGTGGAGTACTGGGTACTGCAGCGTCGCAAAATGGTGTACGCCATTACAGCTGTATGTCTGGTGGTAGCCGTGTTGGGCATTTTGCGCCTGAAAAGTGTGGGCTACATTGTTGATGACTTGCCGAAAAACGATGTGATTTATACCGATCCGAAATGGTTTGAAAAACAGTTTGGCGGTGTAATGCCGTTGGAAATAGTGGTGGATGCCGGTAAAAAAGGCGCCATCACCCGCAACCTCAAAACCATTACCAAAATGGATGAGCTGGCCGAATACATCAACGGCTATGCCGAATGTGGCCGTCCGTTGAGTTTGGTAGAAGGCCTCAAGTTTGCAAAGCAGGCATATTACGATGGCGACAGCTTGAGCTACATGGTGCCCAATGAGTTTGACATGGCGTTTATCGGGCCTTACCTCAAAGGCGGCAACAACGCCAATGCCGATACCAGCAGCCAGCTGGCCAAGCTCACCAAAACCTTTATGGACACAGATAAGCAACAGGCCCGTATCAGTATCAACATGGCCGATGTGGGTACGGTGCGGCTTGCAGCATTGCTCGATTCGTTCAAACTCAAAGCCGATACCATTTTCAACCTGGCCTCTCTGGAGCCAAAGAATGCTGAGCAGCCTGATGGCCCGATGGTGGCCACTTTTGATAGCACGTACAAAGTAAAGTTTACGGGCAGTTCGGTTACGTATCTCGAGGGTTCAAGGTTTATCATCAATGGGTTGAAGGAAAGTATTTTCTGGGCGTTTTTGTTGATAGCCCTCACCATGTTGTACCTGTTTAAATCGGTGCGGATATTGGTGTGTTCACTCATCCCCAATATCATTCCGCTGGTGGTAACGGCCGGCATCATGGGCTGGGCAGGGGTGGCCATCAAGCCGTCTACCGTGTTGGTGTTCAGCGTGGCCTTGGGTATTGCCATTGATGTCACCATCCGGTTCTTGGTGAATTACAAACAGGAGCTGCCGACGCATCATAACAACATACTCGCCACAACAACCTCAACCATACGCCACACAGGCATCAGCATCATCTATACATCGCTGGTGTTGGTGGCAGGTTTTGTCATTTTCATGTTCAGCAGTTTTGGCGGCACGTTTGCACTGGGTTGGCTCACCTCATTGACTTTATTGGTAGCCACCGTTACCAATCTGGTGTTTTTGCCGGTGATTATGCTGGCTGTATTGAAGGACAAGCAAAAGGGGTAAGTATTGTCATATTTCTGTCAGTTTGTAAATCCTCAAAATCGAAGCCAGTCAGGCTTTGAGCGGCGATCACTGACTAAAACCATTTATTTATAACCGTTCGTTATAAATAAAAACATTTTCGTTGAAGCAGCATTTAACAACTCTTGAACATCATTAAGTCAAGAGGCTTAAATTTGGCGCTTCCGTTTGAAGGCTGCAAAGGTTTCCAGAGCGGAAAGCATCTAAACGTTTTTAGAAAAATAACCAATTAGTAACGTATGAGAAAAACAGTCCTGTTGGTACTGTGCTTTGTAATTGCTGTAGGGCAATTGATAGCTCAGAACCGAACCCTCAGCGGTAAGATTACCGATGAGAATGGCGCCCCACTCGAGGGAGCTACTGTAACGGTGAAGGGTACAAAAATTGCTGCTACTTCCGCTGCAGACGGTGCCTTCTCCATTTCAGCGCCTACAACTGCTAAGGCACTTGTAGTTTCTTTTGTAGGCAAAGCCACCAAGGAAGTCAACATCGGTTCCAGCAACACCATCAACGTAACGTTGAGTGCTGCCGGCAATGATGGTTTGGACGAAGTAGTAGTGGTAGGTTACCAAACCCGTAGAAAGCGGGATGAAGCTGGTGCCATCTCTACCGTTCGTGCTGCACAAATCGAAAACAGGCCAAATGCCAGTTTAGACGTTGCTCTGCAAGGCAAAGCTGCAGGTGTACTTGTACAGGCTAACAACGGTATTCCTGGGGGTGCGATCAATGTTCGCATACGTGGAGAGGGTTCTATCAATGCTGGCAATCAGCCTCTTTGGATTGTGGATGGAGTACAACTAAACACGAGAAATGATGCAGCGTTTACTCAGGCAAACCCGTTATCGTTTTTGAATCCGGATGATATTGAATCAATTGATATTTTGAAAGATGCGGCTTCTGCAGCTATCTATGGTTCAAATGCGGCTAATGGGGTTGTAATTGTAACAACTAAAAAAGGCAAATCAGGAAAAACCAAGTTTAACTTTAATACATACTTTGGTAGTGTACAGCCGTTGAAACGGTTAAATATGGTGAACAGCCAAGAGTATTTTCAGTTGAGAGCTGAGGGAGTTGGGAATGCTAATAATTTACCTGCAAATAACCTGGCAGTAAAACAAAATGTGCTTGGTACATTTCGAGTTCCTAATGCGGCTAATATGACGAATGCTCAGGCAGATTCAGCGATAGCTGCACTTGCAACTTACGATTGGCAAGATTTTGCTTTTCAGAACGGTACGATTCAAAATTATGAGTTGAGTGCCAGCGGCGGCAATGATCGCAGTACTTTTCGGGTTAGTATGAGTCATCAGGATGTTGAAACTTTTGTTACAAAAGCCGACTTTAGAAGAAGCGCTTTAAAGGTTGACTTGCAAAACAAAGCAACGAGTAAACTTACCTTCTCGACAAGTATTAACCTTAGCACCTCTTTTCAAAATAACCCATTTGCTACTGATGGATCTTTTTTAGGAAGCCCTGCATTTGCAGCTTCTGGTATTTGGCCAATGAACCCCATATATAATGCCGATGGTTCATATTATGGTGTTCCAGGTCAAAATCCAGGTTCATTAATGGGCGTTTTGAATCAGAATATCATTGCAGTAAATGATTGGAATACTGGTTTTACCCGAACGAACCAGCTAGTTGGTAACTTTAGAGTCGATTACAAACTGGCCTCTTGGCTTACATGGAGCAATTTTGCAGGCTTGGATTACAGGCTTGTACAAGGAAAGAGTGTTAGGGATGCACGCACTCCTGATGCTTTTGTCCGTCGTGGTTTAGTACAAACACAAAGCAACTGGAATACAAATACCAATCTCTTCACGACATTGAATTTTAATAAGTCATTTGCTGACAAAAACTCTATCGATGGTGTTATTGGGTACGAATTTAGACGTGAAAACAATGAAACAATATCAGCAACCGGCGATGGTTTTCCGTCATATCAGTTTGTCAGTTTGAATAATGCCGCAAATCCGGTTGGCGTGGGTGAATTTTTTACAGGATTCCGACGCAATGGTGTATTCGGGTCAATCAACTACAGCTATGATAAAAAGTATTTGATAGGTATTTCAGGCCGATATGATGGATCTTCCCGTTTTGGACAAACAGAACGTTTTGGCCTTTTTTATGGTGTAAAAGCCGCATGGAACATCGATCAGGAAAAATTCTTAATCAACTCTAAATTGATTTCGCAACTGCGTCTTCGTATTGGCTATGGAACCACGGGCAATGACCAGATAGGCAATTTTGATGCATTAGGACTTTACGGTTCTGGTGGTGTATACAATGGTTTAGCTGGTTTAGCGTTTACCCAATTGCCTAATCCAACTCTTCGCTGGGAAATTAACGGAACCTTGAATGCAGGTATAGATTTTGCATTTTTTGGAAATCGCATCAATGGTTCAGTTGAAGTTTATAGCAAAGACACAAGGAATTTGTTGCTTCGATCAGCCTGTTCAGCTAACAACCGGCTTTGGTGGATTTACCTCAAACATCGGTTCATTGCATAACCGAGGCATAGAACTGACACTCGGTGCAGATGTTGTCAAAGCTAGTCGTAAGGGGGAATTTAATTGGAACACCAATTTTGTTTTCGCTTACAACAAGCAGGAAGTTACTAAGCTTTATGGCGGTAATAAAATACTGCCTGCTGACCCTAGTATTAGGGTCGGGGAACCTGTTGGCGTTTTGTTTACTCAGCGATATGCGGGTGTTAACGCTGCTACAGGAAGAGCTATGTGGTATGATACATTTGGTAATCTTGCATATCAGGTTCAGGCTAGAGATAGAGTGGTTTTGGGACCAACTCGAATTCCTTTGTTTCAGGGCGGTTTGAGGAATACTTTCAGCTACAAAGGGTTCTCTCTTGATTTATTTTTCCAGTATGAATATGGAAGATGGGCCTCAGATGGGCAAATCAATTTCCTAACCGAATCTCAGGCAAGAATTAATAATCTGAAAGCTTACTATGATGCCCGCTGGACTACTCCCGGACAGATTACTTGGGCGCCCCGGCAAAACGTAAATGGTGCAGAAGTGAAAGGTTCAGGCCAGCAGAGTGGTGATCGAACATGGTTCAAAGCTGATTATATCCGATTGAAAAATATTTTGATTTCTTACGATTTCCCACAGGAAACACTCAGTAAGTTGAAGTTGACAAACGCAAGATTCTACGTTCAGGCAACCAATCTATGGACTTATAGCGATTGGTTTAGTTATGATGTTGAATTCGTAGGAACATCAACCGGCATTATTCCTCAGTCTAAAAACTTTACTGTTGGGCTTCAAGTAGGGTTTTAACCTTGACCAATTAAATTATTAATTATGAAGAAACTTTCGAAAGGAGTTTTTATACTTGCCATTCTTGCATTTCTAACCGCTGGTTGCAAGAAGCAATTAGAGATTGATCCCGTTCAGTCAATCCCTTCAGAGACTGCATTACAAACTCCGGAAAACATAGACGCTGCAATAACTGGATTGTATGCAAGGTTGAAAAACCTCAGACAATATGGTCGTGATTTAATCACACATCCCGAAGCATTAGCAGATAATGGGTATGCAACAAATGCTAGTGGTCGGTTATTGAATGAATCAAATAATGTTTTGAACGCACACTTTACCGGCACAATTTGGTCTAATAGTTATTCCGCTATAAATCAAATTAATCTGATTCTCGAGGCCATTCCAAGGCTCAATGTTGTGCCAGCTCCAACAACAGCAAGAATCAACTCTTGGAGGGGCCAATGTCTCTATCTTAGAGGACTTTACTATTTTGACTTGGTTCGGGTATATGCCTATATTCCGGGTGCTATTATCGATCAGCAAAATCGTGGAGGGGTTCCTATTATTCTAAAAGGAATTGATAATATAGATAGTGCAGTAGCTCTTTTGCCTGAACGTGCTCCTATCAATGATGTCTATTCAAGAATCGTAGCAGATTTGACTGATGCCGAAGGATTACTTGGTTTTGGCCCTACAGCAGATGTGGCGTTAGCTAACAAAGCAGCTGCAAGACTTTTGCTTGCGAGAGTAAACCTATATAGGAGAGACTATGCTGCTGCCAAAAAGTGGGCTGATGATGCCATTGCTTTGGCAGGTGATAGAATGACTGACATAAGCAACTATGAAGCGCAATGGAGAGCAGCGACAAATCGTGAAATACTTTTTCAGGTTCGATTTGCACAAAACAATGAAAATCCAGGAGTTAATGAATCACTTCAAACTTCTTTCACAACATTGACGGCTCCAGGAAACCAGGCTGTTCTGGGAGGATTTGGTGATTTGGTTCCTCGTCCCTCATTATTAGCCGACCTCGGAATCACACTAACTAGTTCAAATTTTGTTGGAGTTAATGCTTCAATTTCATCTCGGTCGACTGATGTTAGAAACCGACTGTTTGAACCCGGCAATGGCGGCAGGACGAAGGTCTGGGTTGAGTGCACGAAGTACATTGGGAAAAATGGATTCATTAATCTGGACAATGTGCCAGTACTTAGGATTGCAGAAGCATATCTCATTCGTGCAGAGTCTGCAGCTACGCCTGGTAGTGCTGTTTTTTCAGAAACAAATGCACTGAATGATCTTAAGTTTCTTAAACAACGGAGATATGAAGGGTATATAGGTTCTGCAATAGAAACTACTGATAACGGTCTTTCTGGAAATGCACTTTTGGAGGAGATTATCAGGCAACGCCGTATAGAGTTTGCTTTTGAAGGTCATCGTTTCTTCGATCTTAAAAGGCTTGGACGAGATATTGTGAAAACAGCTCCTTCTACTGCTACAGTATCTTTTTCTGATGCAAGAATTCTTCCTCCTATTCCCCAACGTGAAGTGGATGGTAATCCTCGCATCAAACAAAATTTCGGCTATTAAACAATAAGACATCTTCTATGAAAAATTTTAGAAATACAATATTGATGTTGGCAATTGTTACAGCGTTTTTGTCAACCGGTTGTATCAAGAACGAAATTGCCACATTTAATGGTGCTCAAATAGAGTGGGACGCAAGTAGCTGGAATTCAAATGCTGCTGGACTTACCTACCCAATGATGATTAGAGTGCCTATTTACAATGCTGCAACCCCCAATTCCTCTCCTTTTATTACCCGCACTACGGGTACTATTCGTTTGCGGGTGAATGTAGTAGGAGCACAAGCTGCTACAGACCGTGCATTTACTTTCAAATTCAACCAGGCAGAATCTACTGGTGCTCCCGGTACACACTTCCAGGCTGTAACAGGTACAGGTACCATTCCTGCCAACAGCAGCTTTGGTTTTGTAGACTTCGTAGTGTTGAACCCCGGTGCTGGTACAGGTACTGCCACTGCAGTGCTTGAACTCACAGAGAACGCAGTGTTTAAACCTGCAACCAACTACGCCAAAATTGGTTTGAGTATTGCACAACCATAAGTTGGTTATTCGCAATATCGATACGCACAAAGGCCGGTCAGGATTGACCGGCCTTTTGCATTTACTCGTTTGTATTGGTGCAATTTTGTAATCTGCTTACGTATAATCCTGTCATGAACCACAAGATTCATTCAATACATTCTGCTGCATGAACTCTGCTAAACCATAACTGTGTAGCAATAAGCAATGGATGTATAGGTATTCAATTGGGTAGAAATTTCATGCCCTACCATAACCTCCTGTTATATCTTTTTTACTTTTTACGCATCTATCCAAAGCAATTAGTTGTCTACATTGCGAATTAGTCAGAGAAGCGCTGCATCTATCAACAACATGTATTGTGAGTGAAGCCCACTAACCATTCTGCTCACACAGACAGGTGCACGTTCTTATTGTGAGATTTATTGTAAACCAAAATTTTAAAAATGAGAAAAATCGCAATGGCAATTGTGTGCCTGTGCATCACCTTCGTGGCTTTTGCACAGAGCAAAACAGTAACCGGAAAGGTTACTGACAGCAAGGATGGCACTGGACTTGTTGGTGTTACGGTATCGGCACCGGGTGGTGCGGGTACTAAATCAGAAGCTGGAGGATCTTATAGTGTGACAGTTCCTGCTTCATCTAAAACACTTACGTTTTCTTTTGTGGGTTATGAAGCTGTAACCCTAAGCATTCCTGCAAACGGAGTATTGAATGTGAGTTTGAAGCTTGCCGAAAATAAACTCGATGAAGTTATCGTCGTTGGTTATGGTACGCAAAAGCGGAAGGAAATTACAGGCAACATTGCCTCTGTGGCTGGTCAGGAAGTAGCCAACCGTCCTGTACAAAGTTTTGAACAGGCTTTGGGTGGCCGTGCCGCAGGTGTTCAAATTTCTATTCCTAACGGTGTGTTGAACAACCCGCCTGTTATCCGGGTGCGTGGTACCAACTCAATCTCGTTGAGCTCACAGCCACTCATTGTAATTGATGGTGTGCCTGTATTTTCAGGTGATGCAAGTGGTACAGATGCTTCTGGTAACGCATTGGCCAGTATCAACCCGAACGATATTGAAAGCATCGACATTAGTAAAGATGCTGCGGCCTCTGCCATCTACGGTAGCCGTGCTGCTAATGGTGTGATCTTCGTAACCACCAAGCGTGGTAAAACCGGTAAGGCAAAAGTTACCCTTGATAGCTGGGTTGGTTTTTCAAAAGTGTTTGGCTTGCCCAACATTTTGAATGCGCAACAGTATACTGACTACAAAAACGAAGCACTCAGAAACCAGGGTACTTTCAATGCAAATACCAATGCATTCTATTTGACCAACGGACCTGATGGACAGCCCATCAATACCAACTGGTACGATTTTGTATACCGCACTGGCATCCAGCATAGCCACACCGTAAATGTGAGTGGTGCCAACGATGCGACCCGCTACTATTTTTCTGCTGGTGTAACCGATCAGTCAGGTATCATTAAGCGCAACGATTTCCGTCGTATTTCTATGCTGGGCAACTTCGATACCAAGGTGGGCAAAATGCTGACGATTGGTGGTA
The DNA here is from genome assembly GCF_009740285.1 of Phnomibacter ginsenosidimutans. Taxonomy (GTDB): domain Bacteria; phylum Bacteroidota; class Bacteroidia; order Chitinophagales; family Chitinophagaceae; genus Phnomibacter; species Phnomibacter ginsenosidimutans. Next base: position 3,938,318 of record NZ_CP046566.1, on the reverse strand, counting down.
AAATTCAATATTCAAACGAATTGAACGAAGCTGCTGTTAGCTCTGGTTCTATACCTGGTGCTGCATTTGCTACAGCGGGTTTGGGCCGGGCAGCTTTGCTTATTTCGCCAAACGTAGCGCCATACAACAATGATGGTACCTATAACGTGAATGGCCAGTTTATTGGTGTAATGAATAACAAAGTAGGTCAGGTTGGTTTTAATAACCCTGCTGTATCTCTCGATCAAAACAGAAGTAATTCAGAAAACAAACCGTTTCCTCGGAAACATGTTTGCTGAATTGCGTCCTGTGAGTGGTCTTGCTATTCGTACGCAGTACAGTGTTGATTATTTGAACACTGAAAACGAAATTTACTGGAGCCCACAATCTGGCGAAGGTTTTGGTAGCAATGGTTCTGCCACCAGCAGTTTTGTAAACCGCAAAAACTGGGTATGGACTACTACTGCACAATATGATTTCAAAGTGAGCGGCGCCAACAACTTCTCTGTATTGGGCGGTGTGGAGCAGCAGCGTATTCAAGCCAAGAGCTTTGGTTTGAACCGCATTCAGGTAAACGATCCAGACTTCACCAACATTCAGGGTGGTTGGGCTACACCCAACACTGCCGGTTTGGGTATTGGCGAAAGCTATCTCTTGTCTGAGTTTGGTCGTTTGAACTACAACTACGACAGGAAGTATTTCATCAGTGCCAACATCCGTCGTGACCGTGCATCTCAACTGGGTAGCGACAGAAAGGCTGGTACTTTCTGGGGTGTATCTGCCGGTTGGGAAATTGCCAATGAAAACTTCTGGCAATCATCTAAGCTGTCTTCTATTTTCAGCAGCATGAAACTGCGTGGTAGCTATGGCCGCGTAGGTAATATTGCTGGCTTGGGCGACTTCGCTTCGCTCAGCACATTTGGTTCTGGCTTGTATGGCCAAACAGGTACATTGGTGTTCAACCAGGTTGGTAACAATTTCCTCGGTTGGGAAACCAGTAACAAACTCGACATCGGTCTGAATTTCGGTTTCATGAACGACCGCATTACTGCTGAAGTATCTTACTACAACAATGATGTAGACGGATTGATTCTGAACGTGCCTGCTCCTCCAAGTGCCGGTATGCCTAGCTCAGTACCTACCAACGTTGGTACCATGTACAACAGAGGTGTTGAATTGGGCATTAACGCTCAGGTAATCCGGAAGAAAAACTTTAGCTGGTCTTCTTCATTCAACTTCAACTTCAACGAAAACGAAGTGACTTCACTGGCTCCTGGATTGAACCGTGTATTGTCTTCAACCAGTGGTTTGGAAACAGTAAACATTACTGTACCCGGTAGCCCTGTAGGTAGCTTGTTTGTTACGCGTACTAACGGTGTAGACCCTGCTACTGGTCGTCGTATTTTCATCAATGCACAAGGTCGTGAAGTGTTTTATCAGTTCCGTGCAGCCACTGGCTTCAACTTTGAATATGCCGATGGCACACGTGCTCCTAACGTAAGCTCTGCTGATGCGATAGTGTACAAAAACACCAACCCTCGTTTTGTAGGTGGTTGGGATAACACTTTCAACTTTGGTAACTTCTCTTTGAACACTTTGTTTACCTACCAGGCTGGTTTCTACGTGTACTGGGGTACTTATGCGGGTCTTCGTGATCAGCGCTTCTGGAACAACTCTACCGACGTGCTCCGTCGTTGGCAGAAGCCTGGTGACCAAACCGATATGCCTAAGCCTTACTTCGGCGACAACGTATCAAACGGTTCTGCATTCCCATTGGATGTAAACGTGTTTAAGGGCGACTTCATTAAACTGCGTACCGCTCAATTGTCTTACAATCTTCCCCAGTCTGTATTGGGTAAAGCAAGAATCAGCAGTGCCCGCTTCTACGTATCTGGCAACAACCTGTTGATTTTGACCAAGTACCCCGGACCCGATCCTGAAGTATCATCAAACGGTACAGGCAGCACCAATCAAGGTGTAGACCGTAACTCCGTTGGTAATGCTCGTACCATCACCCTCGGTGTAAACATTGGGTTCTAATTTCTAAACACAAAATGATGAAGATGAAAAGAATATTTTTAAATATAGCAGCAGCCACTGTTCTGTTCCAGTTGGCTTCTTGCAAAAAAGACGAGTTTCTGAACCCGGTGCCCACCAATCAGATTTCTGATCTCTCAGCATTCGACAGCGAACTCCGCATTGAAGGACAGGTAAAAGCTCTCTATGCTACCATCAAAAATGCTGGTTTGTATGGCGGTCGCCTTCAGGTGTTTAACGATATACGTGGTGTTGATTTCGTAAACGAAAGAACCAACGTTGTTACTGGTTTCGACGTGTACAACTACGGCCCGGCCAACAGCTCTGGCAACAGCGTAGAAGCTGTATGGAGCCGTGCTTACTATGCTATCAACCTCGCCAACGTCTTTTTGGCGGGTATGGACAGCAAGGGTGAATCTGTAGTAGGTGCCACCAAGGCCAATGCCTATCGTGCAGAAGCCCGTTTGGTTCGTGCATTGTGCTACCATGCCATGGTCAACCTGTATGCTCGTCCTTTTTGGGACGGCAACGGTTCGAAGCCCGGTTTGCCTTTACGTTTAACGCCAAACACTGGTAGTGCCAATTTTGATATGGCTCGTAACACCGTAGCAGAAGTGTACACGCAAATTTTGAATGACCTCAATTTTGCTGAAACCAACCTGCCACTTACAAATGCCAATGCCACTCAAAATGTGATTCGTGCACACAAAAACACAGCAATCGCTTTGAAAGTAAGAGTATTGCTGGGCATGCGTCGTTATGCTGATGTAATAACAGAAGCCAACAAGCTGGTACCTGCTACCGCTCCGTTTGTAGCGCCAACTGGTGTACGTCATGCGTTGAACGCTTCATTTAATACCACATTTACCAACTACACTACAGTAGAAAGCATTCTGTCAATGCCTTTCTATAGCAACGAAGCGCCAGGCACCCAAAACCAGTTGGGTTTCTATTTTCGCCATGACAGCCAGGCTGGTGGTGGCGCAGAATATTCTGTAAACCCCGCAGGTGTATATGCCGATGCTAACTGGAAAGCTGGTGATGCCCGTCGTGCACAAATCCTGATGGCTGCCAACAAACCGTGGTTGAATAAGTATACTACTGCAGCACCTTATACAGACTGGGCTCCGGTTTTGCGTTATCCTGAAGTATTGCTGAGCCTCGCAGAAGCCATCACCCGTTCTACCAATACAGTGGACGCAAGAGCCATTGCTTTGCTGAACGCAGTACGTGGTCGTTCTGATGCTTCTACTGTATTTGCTGCCGGCGATTTTGCCAATGCTGATGCACTTGCCAATGCCATTCTCACCGAACGTCGCATTGAGTTTCTGGGTGAAGGCTTGGCCGGCTTCGACAATACCCGCCTCGGTTTGCCACTGCCTGCAAAACCAGGGGTAACTGCCGTTCCTGCTACTGGTCAAAACTACATCTGGCCTATTCCTGCATCTGAATTGCAGCTGAATGCCCTGATGACGGACAACTAATAGAAAGAAACGTTGTGATAAAAAAACCACCGGTTGAATCCGGTGGTTTTTTATGTAGCACAATTAGCTTCTTCTATCGTACAAATGAGCTTACAGTATTGATGAAAACAGAATCAGGTATGTTTACAGCCTTAACCATACCTGTAGGATCAATCAGCAGGTTGAATGGAATTTTCTGAATGTCTAATTGCTGCAGCACTTTGCTGTCCCAGTATTTCAGGTCGCTGAGTTGTATGGCCGGAACAGAATCTTGGCGAATGGCTTCTATCCAGGTACTTCTGTCTTTATCGATGGATAAGCCTAAAAAAACCAGGTTCTTTTTGTACAAAGCCGATTGTGTTTTGCGCAGTACAATGGCTTGTTTTCTGCTACTACTATCCCAACCAGCCCACACGTATGCCAATACCCATTTGCCACGCAGGCTGCTGAGTGCCACAGCTTGTCCGCTGCTGTCGGGTAGTTGAATTTCGGGTACCGCTTTGTTGAGTAAATGTGTGCCGGGTGTATTCGCCGTTACCAACCGTTGTTCCAATAATTGCAGGCCGGGGTGCTGCGGATGCTTGTCTTGGGCAGCTTTCAGCAATTGCTGCCATTGGCTGCCGGGCAAAAAACGATGCGCCATGCCCAGCGCAAAATACTGCGCCGTTGCATTGGGCTCTTTGCTGATGAAATTGCTGAATAGTTGTTGCAAAGCAGCATAACGTACATCACGTTGCTGCAGTGTTGCTGTACGCAAGCTATCGTTTTGCTTACCTGGTTTATCGGCGGCTATCGCTGCTGCTTCTGCAGTCTTCCATTCAGCGTATGTTTTTTCGAAACTGTTGTACAGCGTCTGGATGCTGCTGCTGGCCGGCGATCCGCTAATCTTGAATTGCTCAGGGTGTTTCGCATCAGCTACAATCTCAATGTCCGGCACATCATTAATAAATAGCAGGCCCGGTCCGTTGGCAATAAACAACTGATACACCGACTCCTGACTCATGGGGGTATGCAATCGAAAACGACCGACACTGTCAATCAGATAGGCAGAGTCAACCACAATTCTTTGTGCTGCGGCGTAGGGCAATTCGGCCAACATTATTTTACCACCGGTGGCATTGCTGAAAGAACCTTTCACCACCAAATCAGTATTGGTGCTTTGCTCACAGCTGTACATGCCCAGTGTCAGCAATACAGCAGCAGCGCTTTGTTTGTATGAAAATGAAAACGGCATCAATTGGTATGAGTTATAGGTATCAGGCGTTGAGTTTTTCTTCCAGCAGTTTGGTTACCAACTGCGGATTGGCCTTGCCTTTGGAGCGTTTTTTTACTTCGCCTACAAACAAGCCAATCAATCCTTTCTTGCCTTTCTGGTATTCTTTCACTTTATCCGGCATGGCAGCCAGCGCTTCATTTACCCATGCTTCTGTAGCATCACTATCATCAGCTTGTACTATGCCGAGCTGCTGTGCCAATGCGGCCACATCTTCACCCGGAGCTGCTATCAATGCTGGCAGCAATTTGGTGGCGGCCATGCTAAAATTCACCTTTCCTTCTTGCACCAACGCAATCAAAGATTGCAAGGCGACAGCAGATAACGGAAAGGCATCTATGCTCACTTGTTGCTCGTTCAACCAACTCTTGATAGGGCCAATGAGCCAGTTGGCGGCGGGTTTGGCAGCAGTGCCAATAGCCAGCAAGGCTTCAAAATAATCCGCCAGTGCTTTTTCTTCACTCAGCACTTGTGCATCCTGCACCGATAGTTGATGCGTGGTCATCCACTGCTGCTGCAACTGTTGCGGCAGTGCCGGCATGGCCTTACGGATATTATCTATCTGCTCGGGGGTAGTGGTAAACGGGGGTAAATCGGGACAGGGGAAGTAACGGTAATCATTGGCTTCTTCTTTTTCCCGCTGCGGAAGGGTGGTATTGTTATCGGCATTGTAGCCGCGGGTTTCCTGCACTATTGTGCCGCCGTTTTGCAACAGCTGTATCTGTCGTTGCGCTTCGGCATCAATGGCCCGCTTTACATTGCGGATGCTGTTGAGGTTTTTCACTTCTACTTTGGTGCCAAGTTTTGGTTCACCTGTCAACCGAACTGAAATGTTGGCATCGCAGCGCAGGCTGCCTTCTTCCATGTTGCCATCGCATACGCCCAACCAACGTACCAATTTGCGTAGCTCGGTCAAAAAGGCAAAGGCTTCATCGCTGCTGCGGATAGCCGGATCTGTAACGAGCTCCAACAGGGGCATACCAGCCCGGTTCAAATCGATGCAACTGTACAATGGGTCGGCATCATGCACACTCTTGCCGGCGTCTTCTTCCAAATGGATATGGTGAATGGGCACATCACTCAATTCGGTACGTACAAAACCGCCCACTAAAATGGGTTCTGTGAGTTGTGTGGTTTGGTAGGCCTTCGGCAAATCGGGGTAGAAATAATGTTTGCGGTCGAAATGGCTGACAGCAGCAATCTGGCAATGCAAAGCCAGACCAAGTTTGATGGCCTGCTCTACAGCTTGCTTGTTGAGCACGGGCAAAGTGCCGGGGTGCGCCAGGCTGATGGGCGACACCTGACTATTGGGCGACAAACCAAAGCTGGTGGTATCGGCGCAAAACAATTTTGTTTGGGTCAGTAGCTGAATGTGTACTTCCAGGCCAACGACGATTTCGTAGGATGACGACATGCTGCAAATGTAAAGCCCTGCTGCCAGCCCTATCAATAAAAAGGCCTCTGCCACAAGGGCAAAGGCCTTTTGAACCAGCCAATGAAAAAATTAGAGCTCGGCGGTTTTAATTTTTTTAGGCACTTTCAGCGTCAGCGTTTCTGCTTTGCCATTGCGTTGCAGTTTGATGGACACGCTTGATTTTTCTCGGCTTTCGGCCAATGCTTCACGTAGGTCATCAACCGTTTTGATAGTTTTCTCTTCTACAGCGGTGATGATATCATCCTTTTGCAGGCCGGCTTTTTGCGCATTGCTTTCCGCTTCTACACTGCTCACCTTGGCGCCATCTCCATCAGGATTGTCTTCTACATTCAAGCCATATTTGGGGCGGTCACTGGGGCCAAACCAGCCAAAGCCTTCCGGCGCACCGCGGAACTCGAACCGCTGCCCGTTGCGGGGCATGGTCATCGCTACGGGTGGTTCCATATTAAAATTGAACCCACGGAATTCATCTCCAAAATCGAAGTCACCTTCCATTGTAAACATGTCTTCGTTTTTGCCTAGGGTCACTTTTGTTTTCTTTTCCTTGCCTTCTCTTTCATACACAAGGTCTACCACGCTTTCGGGCTTGTGCTTGCGTACCGCAGCAGACAAGCTTTCGGGTGAGTTGATTTTTTCTTCATTTACCTGCAGAATCACATCACCCACTTGGAGACCCGCTTTGGCAGCGGCACTTTCTTCCACCACTTCAATTACCTTGGCACCTTTATCGCCTGGCTCGGTACCCACGCCCAAAAAAGCTTTGGGCTCACCTTTGCGTACAATGGTTTTGGTTTTTGCATTCGGCGCCATGCTCATAGTGTTGCCGTTGATCACGATGCGTTTGTTGCCTTTGAACTCCGCGGCAGGTTTTCCGTTGATGGTCACTTTGCCATCTTCTATCACTATCACGGTTTTCTCTTTGTCGTCGGGGGAGGTCACAAACACTTTTTCCTCAATCACTTTTTTCTGAGGGGCTTTGGGCGAAGCTGGTTTTGTTTGGGCCATTGCTGCACTTACACTAAGCATTGCCACGGCCAGGCCAAGTATTTTTTTCATATCTAAGAAGATTTTCGTAGATCAAATATAGAGAAGAAATTCTTTCTACGAAACATTTCGCAGATTTTAGAAATCTTTATGAAAACGGAGGGGCAGACAGTTCATAACAGCTTGAAAACGTGGGATGTGTAAACAGCGTGGATGAAAAGTGTTGGTCATTCACAAAATATTAATATTATTGCTGCTACGAATGACTGGGAGTTGATTGCCCCGGTTTATTTGGGAACTTAGTTTTGTGATTGCTTGTGATAACGATGGCTGTCGCTTTTGCGGCAGCCTTTTTTGTGCCGCTTAATTTATGGCCCTCAGGCGGCTGAGGGTTTCGCGGCTGATGCCTAAAAAGCTGGACAAAAGCTTGACCGGAAAACGCTGTAAATATTCGGGATGCGACTGGCTGAGCCACTCATACCGGGCATGTGCATCCATGGTCAAAAAGGTTTCGAGGCGGAAAATATTGTATTGCAGTGCCCGCTCCAACAGGGTAACGTAGAGTTGCTGCCATGCCGGAATTTTACGGGCCAGTTCGTGAAAACGGGTATAGGAAATCCGTTGAATTTCTGATTTTTCAATCGCCTGAATGGCTTCAAATGAAGGCTGATGGTTCATAAACGATACCAGTGCCGTACCCATTTGACCCTCTGTATTAATGTACCGGGTAGATTCTTCGCCGCTTTCCCGGACTGTATACATACGGATGGCACCAGATTCTACAAAGTAGAAATAATTGCAAACATGTTCCTGATGCAACAGCACTTCTCCCTTGGCTACAGTGATGGGTACAAAGGCTCCCAAAATGTAGTCGAACTCATCATCGCTGATGGAAACAATGGATTCAATATAATCACGTAATGATGCAGACATGTATGTGGTGTTTTTGACGAGTGCTGTGTAGTATTAAGGTACATACAAAACAGCAAAATGGATGGTGAAAAAAGATGTGTGTGGAGTGAGTAGCTGCAATCGGAGTAAATATTGTTGGTTAATCGGAGGCGTCGTTGGTTGTGGCTTCTTGCTTTTTCTGTGCCTGATCTCGTTCCATTTCTATAATCCAGTCTTTTCGGCGAAGCTCAAAGTTGGTGCCGAGGTAGAGGCGCCGAACCTGTTCATCATCGGCCAGTTCTGGCGCTGTGCCATGGCGGAATATTTTACCCTCAATGAGCAAGTAAGCACGGTCGCAAATGCTGAGGGTTTCGTTTACGTTGTGGTCGGTTATGAGGATGCCGATGTTGCGGTATTTGAGGCGGGCCACCACGGTTTGAATGTCTTCCACCGCAATGGGGTCTACACCGGCAAAGGGTTCGTCCAGCAAAATGAATTTGGGATCCACCGCCAATGCACGGGCTATTTCTGTACGGCGCCGTTCGCCACCACTCAGGCTGTCGCCATTGTTGTGGCGTACATGGCCCAGGTTAAACTCTTCCAGCAACTGCTCCATTTTGTGTTGCCGCTCTGCTTTGGTAAGCTTGGTCATTTCCAACACTGCCATGATGTTGTCTTGCACACTCAACTTTCGAAACACGCTGGCTTCCTGTGGCAGATAACCAATACCCATTTGTGCCCGCTTGTACATGGGCAGTTTGGTAATGTTGATGTCGTTGAGAAAAACTTCGCCTTCATCGGGCCGGATGAGGCCTACCACCATGTAAAAGTTGGTGGTTTTGCCGGCACCATTGGGCCCGAGCAAGCCCACAATTTCGCCCTGCGTTACATGCACCGATACATGATCCACCACGGTGCGGCCACTGTAGGTTTTTACCAGATTGTTGGTTTGAATGGTGAGTTGCAAGGCTGAAATAATTTGCAGCAAATGTAAGGGGCGCATGGCGGATGGCATGCAGTAAAGCGTTAAATGCAGCGTGGAGCACGACGCCGACGTTTGCACAGAATCGCTCCACTTTGCAGCATCCGTTCTTTGCAAACGGCTACATTTGCAATCCATTCACCAGCAATCATGAAAGTAACGGAACACATACAAAAGGCCGCCGGCAATACATTGGTATCGTTTGAAGTGCTGCCTCCACTCAAGGGTAAAACCATTCAAACGTTGTACGATCACCTCGATCCGTTGATGGAGTTTCAGCCACCATGGATCAATGTGACTTACCACCGTGCTGAAACCATGTTTAAGAAAAAAGCCGATGGCAGTTTTGATAAAGTGGAGGTGCGGAAACGCCCCGGTACCGTAGGCATTTGCGCAGCACTGCGCAACCACTACAATGTAGATGCAGTGCCGCACCTGATTTGCGGTGGCTTTAGCAAACAGGAAACAGAAAACGCCCTCATCGATTTGCATTTTCTTGGCATCGACAATGTGCTGGTGCTTCGCGGCGATGCCGAAAAAAATGAACCCTCATTTGTGCCTCACCCCGATGGCCACCGCCATGCTACCGATTTACTAAAGCAGGTAGTAGACCTGAACCACGGCTTGTATTTGGAAGACGATATTCAGAATGGCGGTAAAACCAATTTTTGCATTGGTGTGGCCGGCTATCCCGAAAAACATTTTGAAGCCCCCAACCTGGAAATTGATTTGCAATACCTGAAAGAGAAAGTGGATGGTGGGGCAGATTACATCATGACGCAAATGTTTTTCGACAACCAGAAGTTTTTTGAGTTTGAAAAAGCCTGTCGTGCTGCTGGTATCAATGTGCCCATTATTCCCGGTTTGAAACCGCTGACCACCAAAAAGCAACTCACGGTATTGCCCCGTATTTTTCATGTAGACTTACCTACCGAGCTGAGCCTGGAAGTGATGAAATGCAAAAGCGATGCAGAAGTAGAACAGGTTGGTACCGAGTGGCTCATTCAGCAATCGAAAGAACTGAAAGCACACGGTGTGCCAGTATTGCACTACTACACCTTGGGCAAGCCCAAAGTAATTTGGAATGTGGTGAAAGCGATTGTGTAAGTAAAAACTACGTCAGCATTTGTGCAGCACAAATACAAATGCTTTATCTGGTGAAATATCCTGCAAAGCCTGCCTTACTTTGGCAGGCTTTTGTATAAACCGAAACTTCTTGAGGTCGGCCACTTCCACCACTTCGGCCCATTGAGCAGTTTGCTGAATATGGCCCAGCATTTGCGCAATGCTGCGCAACTCTGCTGCTTTGGCACTATCCGAATAATATGCTTTGGCCAGTATTACATTGGCCACCACAGGCTTCCGAACCATGGGCTTCAATCATGCAGTTGGGAGTGCTATTGCCGTTTACTCAATAGCCAACCATACCACTTTTTTGGGGGCAGCCACAGCCTTTGCTTCCTCTGCTACCGGCGCAGGATACAAGGCTAACCGCCAATACCAAAACCAGTAGCCAATTCATTTTGTTTTGCATAGTGAAGTTTTTTTGTGAGCTGCTTTGCAATGATACGGTGCACCCTGCAATGGCCCATCAACTGTGTAGAACGTTTAAAAACCTAATTTCATTTTCCATTGTACAAAAAAATGCAGCAACCGTCACACATTCTGGTAGCACCACTCGATTGGGGCCTTGGTCATGCTACCCGCTGCATACCCATCATTCATGCATTGCTGCAAGCTGGTTGCCGGGTATCGCTGGCGGCCGATGGGCCACCCGCCCGGTTATTGCAGGAAGCATTTCCACAACTAACCATGCACCGCTTACCGGGCTATGGCATTCATTTTGGCAAAGGCCATGTGCTACGCAGTTTACTACAGCAGGTACCGGCTATTGTAAAAGCCATTCGTGCTGAACATGCATGGTTGCAGCAACTGCAGGCTACACAACATTTTGATGCGGTCATTTCCGACAACCGCTATGGATTGTACCATGCTGCATGCCCCAGTATTTTGATAACGCATCAATTGCAACCAGCCATGCCCAAAGGCTGGGGTTGGTTGCAAGCTTTGGCAAGAAAATTCTTTTACCAGCGCATCGAAAAATTTACCGCCTGCTGGGTACCCGATGAAGCAAATACAACCGCTGCTCTCAGTGGTATCTTGGGTCATCCATCGGTGATGCCTCGCATTCCCGTGCACTATTTGGGTTGGCTCAGCCGCATGCAGGCACAGCCTGAACAAGCAAAAGCATACGAAGTGATGATGTTGCTATCGGGGCCCGAACCGCAGCGGAGCATGTTGGAAAACCGCTTGCTGCAACAGCTGCAGCATTTTCTTGGAAAGGCCATATTGGTGCGTGGTTTGCCCAATGCAGATGATTCTTTTTCTGTTCGTCTGCCGCATGTAACGGTGCACAATCATCTGCCCACAGCAGCATTGCAAACGGCCATGTTGCAATCGGGCTACATCGTTTGCCGTGGCGGCTACAGCACGTTGATGGATGCTTATACACTACGTAAAAAATGTTTGCTCATTCCTACACCCGGCCAAACAGAACAGGAGTATCTGGCGCAAACCTTAGCATCGAAACATCAAGCAATTTGTTTTGCGCAAGATGATTTCGATTTGAGTGATGCCTTGCAACAAGCCGAAACTTTCAACTGGCAAGTATTGCCACAACCGCAAGCATCAGAGCGTTTGCAGGCATTTGTATCGAATTGGGTGAAGGAAACATTTTCAACCGGTCATTGAATAGGTATGCTGATGGCACGGATGTAACGGATTATCGCTGCTGCATTTTAATCTGTGTATCTGTGGCGGAAAAAATATAGCAGCAGCTGCACAGGTTTTTTGTTTTTCGAAATGGGTAAAGTATGTGCTGGCACAAGCTTGTGCGAACTACTTTTGCCGGCAGCATATGCAACGTACTACCAAAGCACACCTGGCGGTGATGGGCGCCAACCTCTTGTTTGGGGTAAACTACAGTATGGTAAAAATGCTGACGCCAACACTCATGGGCTCCTTTGCCCTCAATGTGGTGCGGATTGTAGGCAGTGTACTGTTGTTTTGGTTATTGTTTTTATTCAAGCCCGTAAGAGCAGGCATTGACAAAAAAGACCTGCCCCGGTTTTTGCTCTGCGCCATTTGTGGTGTCGTTATCAATCAGATTTTATTCATCAAAGGGCTGTCGCTTACTTCCAGTATTCATGGCTCATTGCTATCACTGGGTTCGCCCATTTTTATTACTGTGGCGGCAGCGTGGTTGCTACACGAACCTTTTACCCGCAACAAGGGCATTGGTTTAACCCTTGGCATTTCTGGTGCCTGCTTGCTGGTACTGAGTCGGACCGGGCAAAAAGAGGGCAGCCAAATGTTGTTGGGCGATATCATGATTGTCATCAACAGCATCAGCTATGCACTCTATTTTGTATGGGTGCGGCCGCTGATGGAAAAGTATCATCCCATTCAAGTAATTCGTTGGGTGTTTACACTCGGCATGTTGTTTTTGGTACCCATTGGTTTCAACGATTTTATGCAAACCAAATTTGCAGCTATGCCCGCCACCGGATGGCTGGCGATGTTTTTTGTAATTATCGGCGGAACGTTTTTGCCCTATCTCTTCAATGTGTTTGGTATCAAGCATTTGGGCCCCGGCATTACGGGCAGCTACATTTATACGCAGCCATTTTTTGCCGCCATTATTGGTGTATTGTTTTTAAACGAACACATGGGCTGGCAGCAATTGCTGGCAGGTGCTATGATTGCCAGCGGTGTACTGATTGTAAACCGGAAATAGAAGTGTATGCTGTTCAAATACCAGAGTCGTAACCACTAAGACACAAAGCAGGCACAAAGAGTACTAAAGAAAGGAACCATACTTTGTGACCTTTGAGAAACCATCGTGTATTGGTGGTTTGTAGCTCCAAAGCACCGTTTTAGCAACACATCAAAAATTCTTAGGATAATCAAACAACCAAAAACGCACTTCACTGCTCAGTGCATCTTTCCAATGGTCGCATAAAAAATGAACGCCAAACACGCTGCAGGTGGGCATGTTATCAATGCGGGCCACTCCCAGTTGGTTGGCAAATTCGGTAATGCCGGGGTTGTGGCTGAAGATGGCTGTTGTTTTCCAATCATCGTTGAGCTGTGCAATCACCTGTTCAAATATCATGGGTGGCGCATGGTACAGCGCCTGATAAGTGCTGATGTGTTGTGCATCTACTTTGTATGCCGCAGCAAAGAGTTTGGCAGTAGTAAAAGCTCTTTTGGCGGTGCTGCTTACCCAGCCATCAATGTGCACTTTTTTGCTCAGCAATCGCTCCGCCATCATGGGTGCATCTTTCAAACCGCGGTCGTTCAATGGCCGGTCAAAGTCTTGCAGCGTGGGGCTGTCCCAACTGCTTTTGGCATGACGAATGAGGAGGAGGGATTTCATACCCTAAATGTACAAATTTGAAAATGTGCTAATTTGAGAATTTGAAAATGGACAGATCTAATCTTGTACTTTATAAAGGCAAAAGAGAAGGTCTGCACCAATTGTACAGACCCTCTCGCATATTCATCATTAGCACATTGGCTCATTGTTAGTATCCTCTCACATTCTTGCCTTCCATATAGTTCATGAAAGCTTTGTTGCACACTTTGTTGCCACCGGGTGTGGGGTAGTTGCCTGTAAAGTACCAGTCGCCAGTGTTGGTGGGGCAGCTTTCGTGCAGGTCTTCAATGGTTTGATAAATGACTTGCACCGGTATATTGAGTCCTTGCGGTGTAATCATCTGCGCAATTTTATCGCTGATTTCCTGCGGGGTAAATGGCGCATACACACCACGGACCACGTTTTTGCTATGCAGTTGATTAGTGCGTTGCAACTCTTTACATTCTTTGTACAGCTCGGTGAGCATGGCCCGCTGGTCCCGTTCTTTCAGTAGTTCAATAGCTGCCTGAAAGGCAATGAAATCGCCCATCTTGCTCATATCAATACCGTAGCAATCGGGATAACGTATTTGAGGTGCTGATGAAACAACGATGATTTTTTTCGGCTTCAAACGGCCCAGCATGCGGATGATGCTTTCCCGCAACGTAGTGCCCCGCACAATGCTGTCATCTATCACTACCAGTGTATCCAGGTTGGGGCGCAAAGTGCCGTACGTGATGTCGTACACGTGTTGCACCATGTCTTGCCGGCTCACATCTTCGGTAATGAAGGTGCGCATCTTCACGTCTTTGATGGTGAGCTTTTCCTGACGGATTTTACGGGTAATCATTTCTGTGAGCTTCTCCTCATCAAAGTCTTTGTCCCAGCTCATGATGCGCTGCACTTTGATTTGGTTCAGGTATTCTTCCATGCCCTTTACCATACCAAAGTAGGCTACTTCGGCGGTGTTGGGGATGTAGGAAACGATGGTGTTTTTCAGGTCGTACTCAATGGCTTCGAGCACGGGCTTGCTCAGCTTGTGGCCGAGGGCAATGCGTTCCCGGTAAATCTTTTCATCATTACCCCGGCTGAAGTAAATGCGTTCAAAGCTGCAGGCCCGACGTTCTTTCGGTTCCAGTATTTGCTCAATGCTGTAGTTGCCATGATCGTCGATGATGATGGCGTTGCCAGGCATCAGTTCAAGTACTTCATTTTCGCCCACATTGAAAGTGGTGCGGATGGCGGCCCGTTCGCTGGCGGCTACAATAAAGTCTTCGTGAATGTAATAGTAGCTGGGGCGAATGCCATTGGCATCACGCATCACAAAGCTGTGTCCGTTGCCAATGATGCCGCCAATATGATAACCACCATCAAACAGTGAAGCAGACTTTTGCAACACGGCTTTGATGTCAGGTTTTTCGTTTTCTTTTTCGTCTTCTTTCACCAAAAAATGATGGATGACTTCCATCATAGCGGCGAGGTCGCTTTGCTTCTGAAATTCACCCGGATCAATGTTCACCAAATCGAAGAGTTCTTCGGTGTTGACCAGGTTGAAGTTGCCGGCCAGTGCCAGGTTGCGGGAAGGACGAATGTCTTTTTTGATAAAAGGATGGCAAAATGCCACATCATTTTTACCCTGTGTACCATAGCGCAGGTGGCCCAGCAGCAACTCGCCCAAAAACGGCAGGTGACCCTTAGCCAAACCAGGATGTTTCAGCATGTCGGGCTGGTACTTTTCCAGCTCGGCTACTTCGGCACCTACTTTGGCAAAAATGTCGGCAATGGGCTGGTTGGCAATGCTGCGCATCCGGTGCATAAAGGGGTAGCCCGGTTCGGCATTGAGTTTTACCGAGGCAAAACCGGCGCCATCTTGCCCACGGTTGTGTTGTTTTTCCATCAGCAGGTACAGCTTGTTGATGCCGTACATGACGGTTCCGTATTTCTGTAAGAAATGGGAAAATGGCTTCCGTAAACGAATAAAGGCCAGGCCACATTCGTGTTTGATAGCGTCGCTCATGAGTAAAAAGAAAGAGGCGCAAAGGTAACAACCGCCACTCGCAATTCCGCTGTAAATATTCTTTGGCATTGCCAAAGAAGCAAACGCTATTGGAGGACAACAACAGTTATTGAATTACATACGCCAGTTTAGCCCCGAAATGCCAACCCAGCAAGGGAAAGTCAGGATGTATAACCATACCAGATACAATGCCTAAATGCCAGTCTTTGGCTGGTTTATAATACAAGCTTACATTGGTAGGAAACACCAAATCAGTCCAGGTGCTGGTGAATGGTACATAGTTATTATTGAGGATAGCAGTATAGTCTTCGGTTTTGGTGAGTAACCCTAACCCGGCTCCACCCATTATTTCCCAATGCTGCTTATTCAGCATTTTATATTGGTACAAAGCGCCGACAATATGGTCATTGGTGCGGGTGCTTCTGTTGCCTTTTTCTGTACCCATTACCACGTTGGTATTATTTATATCTACATAGTAGTGTTTGCCTGTAAGGTACATGGCCGATAAAATATGTCGCTTAGCTAAATGATATTCGAAAGATATACGGTAAAACCCCCCTTCTAAAGAATGATGATAGTAAGGACTGTTGTACACGCCTGCGCCAAACGATAACCGAAGTGATTTTGCCGGTTGAGCAATGGATACACCTGTAAAAATCAAAACAGTATAAAACAAAATAATAAAGCGATGCATAGAAAGAATAGTGTGTAATAAATGAGCAATGATTATAGAAGAAACTTACCGCCCAACCTCAAACTGAGTACACTATAACCTTCATTGTCATTTTGGTATTGAGCTATAAACCCCAGCGAAAAATTATTGCTGAGTTTACGGTAAATGGCGGGAGCTACTGTATAGCCAATGGATGTTTCGTTGTAGTTTACAGAGGTATTTGGATTAACCCTCAGAATGGATCCATCTCTTAGCCCTCTTACCAAATACGGTCCGTTACTGGATAGTCGCCAATGGTGCCACTTGAACTGCCCACCAAGACCAATTTCAAAATGTGTAGGGGTATTAGAACCTGCTCTGAATATGTATAATAGTTGAGCAGATTTTGATTTTCTGAATTCAAAAAAACCGCTGTTGTCATTTTTTAATGCAAAAAATTCATAATTGATTGCCAGATGGTGTTTATTAGACAAGGCTTTTTGCAAACCAAACAAAAAAGATGAGCCACCTAAATCGCCCTTTCCATCGAGGCTTACACCTACTTGGCTATTGAAATAGAGGGGCTGCTTAGTAGATTGGGCTGTAGCATTGAAATGAATAAGAAAGGTAAAAAGTACGAAGAGTAAAATGTGCATAGAATGAATGTGTATGCATGCAACATACAGAAAAAATCATTTCGTAACGTTTACAGATGTTGTCATTGAGGTATAAATGAATTAAGATGATGGTACAAGTTAAAATGCCGCAGCACTAATAAGTACCACGGCGTTTGAATGATTATCGGGGCTGCATTTATGCCAGCTCATGCTCTGGCTTCACCGATTCGGCGAGCCACAACAGTTCCTTGGCAAATACATCTACGGCTTTGCTAAATGCCTCGTCGAGCAGGTTGCCTTCGGCGTCAAATTTCTTGTCTACACCGGGTACCACCAGCATGTAAGGGCTAAGCACACCAAACAATGCCGCCACTAGCAGTTGCATGCCTTGTGTGGCCCGCATGCCACCCATACCACCGGGCGATGCGGTCACAATGCCAAAAGTTTTGCGGCTCTGCTTGGGAAAATGATCGAGCAGGTTTTTCATGGCCGGCGTGTAGCTGCCATTGTATTCGGGACTTACCAATACAAAAGCGTCGGCGGCAAACATGCGTTCGGCCAATGGCTTGTAGGCTTCAGGCGTTGCCTCTACTGAGGTAAACACGCTGTCGAGCAGGGGCAGGTTCCACTCCCGCACATCAATAATATTCACCGTATGGTTGGAGTGCTGCTCCAGGTATTTTTTCAGAAACAATGCCACCCGGTAGGTTACACTTTGCTGGCGGGGGCTGCCTGCGATAATCTCTATATTCATAGTTGTTGTTTACTTGCTTGTTGTGATAACGGTTGAAATACTGATTGGGTTCAGTAGTGTTTTGTGCACGGGGCACTTGTCGCCAATCATTTTCAGCCGTTCTCTTTGTTCTTCGGTAAGGTCGCCGGTCATCTGCGTTTCCTTGTGCAGTATGGTACCTGTTTCGGTACGTTCTACCGTTACTGTTACATCAATGGTTTCCACCGGCCATTGTTTTCTGTCGGCATACATACGCATGGTAATGCCGGCGCAAGTGGCCAATGCACTGGCCAGCAATTCATCGGGCGTGGGGCCGGTATTGCTACCACCCATTTCTTCGGGTTCATCTGCCTGCCATGCAATGCCGCGGTGATTGTGCAGCTTTGTTTGATAGTGTGCGGTGGCAATATGTGCGGTGGCTTTGTTCATGCATTAATGATTGATGGGCACTTCAATAATCAAAAAACGACTCTCTTCGGTGCAAAGGATGTCAATAGTATCGGTGTCCCAAATACCGATGCCATCTCTGTGCTGCAAGGCTACACCGTTTACCGTTAATGCATTGTCGATATTGAAAACAAATACGGCTTTGTTGGTAGGATTGAAATGGTAATCCAGCTTTTTACCTGATTCGAAATAACCCAGGCTCAATTTGGCATTCTGGTTGATCCAGCAATGCTCGGTGCCTTCTTCGTTGCTGACGATTACCTGCAACTTGTTCTTTCTTTTTTCTTCCGGAAAATACCGGCGCTGATACCGCGGATTGATGTTTTGCAATTTGGGCTCAATCCAGATTTGTAAAAAGTTCACTTCGTCTTCGCCTACGTTGTATTCTTCGTGGCGCAGGCCGCTGCCGGCACTCATAATTTGTACCCAGTCTTTGTGCACCACTTCGCTATAACCCAGCGTGTCTTTGTGGTTCATGCTGCCGGCCAGCATTACAGAAATGATCTCCATGTTTTGGTGCGGATGCAAACCAAAACCTTTGCCGGCTTCCACAAAGTCGTCATTAAATACTTTCAGCAATCCAAAACCGTTACGGTTGGGATTGGCATAACTGCTAAAGCTAAACGTGAAATTGCTGATGAGCCAGCCAATGTTTTTAACGCCTCTTTCGCCGGCTTTGAAATGAATGTGTTGCATACAAAAAGAAAGGAAGCAACACCGCTACGGCTGCAGCAGTGTTGCGATGGAAAAATCAATTACTGCTTGGTAAACTGTACAGCCAGCAACAACTTCACATCGTTGCTTACTACTACGCCACCGGCTTCGGTTACCGCATCCCAGCTCAGGTTGAAGTCTTTGCGCTGAATGGTACCGCTTACATCAAAGCCTACTTTGGTTTGACCATAGAAGTCTACCATGGTGCCGCCTATTTCTGCTTTCAGTGTTACGGGCTTGGTTACATCACGAATGGTGAGGTTGCCATGCACCAGCAATTCATCGTCGCCGGTTTTTTCTACACTGGTAGAAGCAAAAGTCATTTTAGGAAACTGCTCAGCGTTGAAAAAGTCATCACTCTTCAGGTGACCATCACGCTGTTCGTTGTTGGTGCTGATGCTGTTGATGTCGGCTTCGAAGCTGATGCTGGCATCGCTAAAGTCGGCTGCTTCTGCGGTTACAGTAGCATCAAAGGTTTTGAATTCACCTGTTACGTTGCTGATCATCAGGTGCTTCACACGAAACTTGATTTCGCTGTGCAGGGGGTCAATTTTGTACGTGGCCATGATTTGTTTTTTTAAAGTTTAATTGAATTGTTTATTGTTTTTGGTTTGCTGTTTTTGGTTTGTCGTTTGTAGCTCTTGTATTTACTATCATCCAACATCTGTCATCCAGCGACTAATTTTTGCATTTACTATCAACTACCAACCATCATCTATCAACTGATTTTCTGTATTTACTATCATCTAACATCTGTCATCTATCATCTAATTCAGCTCTCCAAACTTCCCGCTGTTGAACTCTGCAATGGCATCCAAAATTTCTTGCTTGGTGTTCATTACAAAAGGGCCGTAAGCACTGATGGGTTCCCGAATGGGTTCGCCACTCAATACCAGTAGGTGTGCGTCGTTGTTGCTTTCAATGTGCACATCGGTATTGTGGTGGCTAAACACAATCATGTCGCCGGTGCGGGCCTGTTGCTCATCATTTACCAGCAGGTTACCTTTCATCACTACAATGCCGAGTGTATCACCATCGGGTAATGAAAAATGCCAATCAGCACCAGCTTGCAGTTGTGCATCGTACATGTTGATGCGGGTAAAAGTTCGTGCCGGGCCTTTCACACCGTTGAGTTCTCCGGCGATGATGCGGATGCTGCCTTTGCCATCAGGTAGTTCGTAGCGGCCCATTTGCGCATCCAGCAAATCCTGATATGCAGGCGGAGTGAGTTTGTGTGCCGCAGGAAGGTTTACCCACAACTGTGCCATGTGAAACTCGCCGCCTTTTTCGCTGAATTCCTGTGCATGAAATTCTTTGTGCAGAATGCCGCTACCAGCAGTCATCCATTGTACATCGCCGGGGCCAATGGTGCCTTTGCCACCGCTGCTGTCTTCGTGGCTTACCATGCCACTCCATGCAATGGAAACGGTTTCAAATCCCTTGTGCGGATGCACATCTACACCACGAGGATGTTGGGTAGGCAATACCTGCCAGGGCTCGTTGTAATCAAGCATCAGAAAAGGGCTGAGGTCTTGCCACAGCGATTGACCAATAAAATTGCGCACCTTAAATCCATCGCCCACCATGTGTGCCGGTGCCGCTTGTGTTATTTGTTTGATGCGTTTATAGTTGTTCATTATAAATCTTTTTTAGGCTGAAAGCTTAGGGCATATAGCCGAAGGCTAGCAGCATTTTCAAATCAGAAATCTTACATCAGCAATCAGACATTACCTCATGGGGACTTCCATCAGCAATAGCTGTGCGTTACTATCGGCGGTAATGCTGAGGATATCTGTTCCTTCGATGCCCAAACCATCGCGGCGGTTGAGTGCTTGTCCGTTGATGGTTACATCACCTTCAATCACAAAAGCATACACACCGTTGCCGCTTTTTTTGAGATTGTAGCTGGTGCCGAATCCGGCATCGAGCAAGCCCATGTGAAACCATGCATCCTGATGAATCCATACGCCTTCGTCATCAGCGTTGGGGCTTAGTACCTGCAACAGGTTGTTCTGCATTTTGCTTACGTCCATGTGTTGCTGGTCGTAGCGGGGCTGCACATTGCGCTGTTTGGGAAACACCCATATCTGAAAGAAGCGGACTTCTTTGTCGCGGTTGGCGTTCATTTCGCTGTGGCTGATGCCCGTGCCGGCACTCATCACTTGTATGTCGCCTTGTTGTATCACGGTTTCGTTGCCCATACTGTCGCGGTGTTTCAAATCGCCAAACGTGGGTATGGAAATGATTTCCATGTTGTCGTGAGGGTGGGTGCCAAAGCCCATGCCGGCTGCCACCGTATCATCGTTGAGTACCCTCAGGGCGCCAAAATGAATGCGGCTGGGGTCGTGATAACCCGCAAAGCTGAACGTATGAAAGCTGTTGAGCCAGCCATGGTTGGCGTGGCCACGGGTACCTGCCTTGTGCAGGGTGAGGCGTTGGGTGCTGGATGTGGTATTCATAAAAACTCCTTTTTTACACTGTTGTACAAACTACAAATACTTACCGGGGAAGTTGATTATTCGTAGCTGTTATAATTACATGTACATACATATATTGTTCCAAAAAAAATGACCTGTCAGTCTTGCAGCATTTGTGCCAGCAACTGGTTCAGTTGGGTGGCTTCTGCTTCTGTCAGGTTGGCAATGTGCTGGTGTTCGGCTTCCATGGCTTGGGTAGCAGCATCCAGCAGATTGACCCCGGCAGGGGTAATCTGAATCAGGGTTTCGCGGCGGTCTTCCGGTGAGGGAAAACGCTTTACCAGTTTCTTTATCTCCAGCCGGTCGGCTATGCGGGGTACGTTGGAGTTGCGTTCTATCAGGCGGCTGGCAATATCTTTTACGCACAATGGTGTAGGATGGCTACCTTTCAGAATGCGGAGCACATTGTATTGTTCGCTGGTAAGGGCATAATTCTTCAACAGCTGATTGATATGTGTTTTCAGCTGATATGCGGTATACATGATGTGTATCAAAGCCTTGTGGCGTTGGTCTTTAAATTTCGATGACTTTATTGCTTCTTCCAATGTCATATAGCAAATGTATGTACATACATGCAATTTTCAAAGACAAAAAAATAACCAACAAATAAGTTGGCTATTTTTTCACGGTTTTGCTCCGTTATTTATTTCTTGAAGCGCTGGCATCCAGCCATGGTTTCAGGCTATCGCAACTGCCAAACTTCGGATCTACGTAGATATAGTAGGTGCTGATTTTATCGGCAAACCAGTTGCTCAGGATGTTTTGTTTCTTTTCTTCCAGTGCACGGGCTGCTATTTTGTTGTAATCGTCTTTCAGGTTTTCGCGGTGAGGTTCGGTGCGGGTACGCAGGTAAATGAAGCGAACGCCTTTTTTGCCCTGCTCGGTGGTAAACACTTCGGGCTGGCTGTATTGGCCGGGCTTCAGGTTTTTGAGCAAAGGAATCATGGTTTTATCCAGCTGGTCGATGGTAACCATGGAGGTTTGTTCGCGGCTCATTTCCCAACCACCGGTAAACTTATTGTCTTCGTCGTTGCTGTACTTATTTACGGCTTCGCCAAAAGTGAGGGTACCGGCTATGAGCATGCTGCGGGCACTATCAAGGCGGCCCTTGGCTTCGTTCAGTTCGTCTTCAGTTACGGGCGGTATCATCAATATGTGGCGTACCACGGCATCGTCGCCATTGCGGCTCACACACTGAATAATGTGCAATCCAAACTTTGATTTTACCACATTTGAAATCTGGCCTTCTTTCAACTTAAAGGCGGTAGACAAGAAAACGGGATCCCACATGCCTTTGTCGGCTTTGTTGAGGGCATACTGTCCGCCGTTGTCTTTGCTGCCGGGGTCTTCGCTGTACAGCTTGGCCATTTGATCAAACCGGCGGCTGCCGCTTTCAATTTGCTTTTTGATATCGTTCAGTTGCTTGGCGGTATAGCTCTCAATGTCGCGGCTGGGCTTTGGAAAAATTACAATCTTACCTACTTCCAGTTCGCTTTCGTAGTACGGCAGGCTGTCTTTGGGTATGCTTTCGAAATAGTCTTTTACTTCATTGGGCGTAATGCGAACGGTTTCCAGAATTTTACTCCGCATTTTGTTGGCCAGTTCCTTTTCTTTAAAAGGCTTGCGGAAGTCTTCTTTGATTTGGTAAATGGTGCGGCCGGCAATTTCTTCCAGTGCTTCGCGGCCACCGTAGGCCTGAATGAAACCACGGATTTGGTTCTCAATCAGCGATTCTACCTCGGCATCATCTACGGTTACAGAGTCTTTTTCTGCCTGCAATACCAGCGCCTTTTTTACCAGCTCGGCTTCCAGCAAAATACAATCCGGGTTGGGGGGCACTTCGCCACCCTGCCTTCTGATGTCTTCTACAGCGTTGGCAATATCGCTCTGCAAAATGATGCGGTCGCCCACTTTGCCGATGATTTTATCGGCCACCACTTTTTTGGTTTGGGCCAGCGCCTGTTGTGCCGTGCCTGCTGCCAAAATGGCCAATACAAACAGAAATCCTTTTTTCATATTCTAAAATGCGTAATGCTGTAAAAATAGGTGAAGGCTGTGGTGGTGGGAGGTGTGGCCGTTTTTTTAACAAGAAAACAGAAGCAATGAGCAATTAACGAATGTGCTGATGAGCTCAATTGAAAATGGAAGAAGTTGACGAGTGCTGTTTTCCCTTGTTAACCAATCAACTCGTCAACTTTCCAACTCTACAATTAGTGCCTGAAATGCCGCATGCCGGTCATTACCATGGCGAGGCCGTTTTGCTGGCAGTATTCAATGCTATCTTTATCGCGGATGCTGCCGCCGGGCTGAATAAATGCTTCAATGCCTTCGGCATGGGCAATCTTCACACAATCATCAAACGGGAAGAAGGCATCGCTGGCCAGCACGGCACCTTTCAAGTCGAAGTTGAACTGACGGGCTTTTTCGATGCTGTGCCGCAGGGCATCAATGCGGCTGGTTTGGCCACAACCCTTGCCTACCAGCTGGCGGTCTTTGATGAGGGCAATGGCATTGCTCTTGAGGTGCTTGCACACCAGGTTGGCAAAGGCCAGCTCGGCTTTTTCGGCGTCGGTGCAGGTACGGCCACCAACTTCGTTCCACTCGGTGTAGTTGCCAATGTCGTTGTTTTGGCTGAGCACCCCATTCAGCAGGCTGCGGTACTGGGTAGTGCCTGCAGGCTGGTCTTTCAGTTGCAGCAAGATGCGGTTCTTTTTGCTTTTGAGCACGGCCAGAGCGTCTTCGTTGTACGCTGGAGCTATGAGCACTTCAAAGAAAATTTCGTTGATGGCATTGGCGGTGTCGAGGTCTACGGTGCCATTGGTAACGAGCACACCACCAAAAGCACTTTCAGGGTCGCCGGCGAGGGCTGCATCCCAGGCGGCTTTTACCGTGGGGCGCTGGCTTACGCCGCATACATTGGTATGCTTGATGATGGCAAAAGTAGTATCGCTACCGGCCTCAAATTCACGAATGAGCTGCATGGCAGCATCTACATCTACCAGATTGTTGTAGCTCAGTTCCTTGCCATTGACCTGCTCAAACAACTCTGCCAGGTTGCCCTCGAAAGTGGCAGACTGGTGCGGATTTTCGCCGTAGCGCAATGTTTTTTTGCTGCCCACTTCCGGCGTGGTGCTCAGAAAATAATCGGCAATGGCGATGTCGTAGCGTTTTACCACTTCAAAAGCTTTGGCGGCAAACATCCGGCGCTGCTCCAGTGTAGTGGTACCGTTTTGTGCCAACAGTATGTCATTCAAAACAGCGTAGTCATCTTTGCTGCTCAGCACCACCAGGTCGCTGAAGTTTTTGGCAGCAGCACGAATCATGCTCGGGCCGCCAATGTCTATTTTTTCGATAATGGCCGACTCTTCGCTGGTATTGGCCACGGTTTCTTCAAAAGGATAGAGGTCAACGATGACCAGATCAATTTCGGGGATGTTGTACTGCGCCATTTCCTGTACATGCACGGCATCGGCCCGCTTGCCCAGGATGCCGCCAAACACTACAGGGTGTAAGGTTTTTACACGGCCGCCGAGTATGCTGGGGTAGCTGGTCAGGTTTTCTACCGGTACCACGGGAATGCCCAGTTTTTCAATAAAGCTTTGGGTACCGCCGGTACTGTAGAGGGTAATGCCCTGCTGATGTAGGGTAGGCACAAGAGTTTCCAGTCCGTCTTTATAAAAAACGGAGATCAAAGCACTTTTGATTGGCTTGTTCATGATTGGCTGATTGTTATGCGATTGCGCTGTGATAAGTTGATGCAGGTGCTACAAGCGGGCCTGCTCCACAACAAAAGCCCCATTGATGGCCACGCTATGGAGGCGCAAATGTAGGCTATCGGCTGCGCTTTTCCACCGGGCAATGCGGTAGGTACTGTTGCTGCCATCGAGCACAATTTGCCGGCAGCGGATATGCGGCAAAATTTTGGCCGGATTGCCGGGTACATTGCCACTCACAATGAGCAAGTCTGTTTCATGAATGGCCGATTGCTTGTAATTGAGCTGCTGCCGCAATATGCTGATGCGCAGGCCATTGGCCACAAACGACATATTGCTGCTATCGGTCAGCAGGCGGTATTGCCACGGTTGAAACTGGTAGCGAATGCGGGTGGGCAAGAGGTGAAAGTTTTGCAGAAAACCCGGTTGGGTTAGGGCAGTGTCGCCAACGAAAATGGAGCGGTTGCCTTGCACAATATCGATGCCGCTGTACTGCGGTATGTTGTAAATGATGAGTTGCTGTTGGGTGGCGGTTTGCCATTTTTGTGCAGCTAGTAAAAGCATGTACAACGCCAGCGAAGTGGCAGCGGCCAGCAAGCCCTTACTGCTTTTGAGCAGCCACCAGGTACCAATGCCCGCAATAATGCAGCAAAGCAACACCGCCATGGGTATGGATATTTGCACTTGCTGAATGGTGGTAAAAGGCAATTGGCTCACCCAAATGATGCAGGCATTTAAACCTGCAATACCCCAGCCGGCCAGTTGCCCTACAAAGCCAGCAGCCAAAGGCCACCAACTTAGCGCCAACAGTACGAGCAGTGCATACAACACCGCACCACTCAACGGCACGGCCACCAAATTGGCGAGTAAGAAGTAGACCGGAAACTGATGGAAATGATAAATGCCGAGTGGCAGGGTGAGGATTTGTGCCGCAATGGTTACGGCCATCATTTGCCAAATGTGCAGGAGTATTTTGTTGCCGGGGTTGTAGCATGCCAAAATGGGTTTGTAAAAAATGGCGATGCTGAGCACGGCGGCAAAGCTGAGTTGAAAACCGACATTCCACAAAGCAAACGGGTCGTAGAGAAGCAGGGCGATAGCGGCGGCACTCAGCATGTTGATGGAGTTAGAACCCCGCTGCCAAAAGTCGCCGAGTGCCACCATGCTAAACATAACGGCGGCCCTGGTAATGGAGGGTGCAGCCCCGGTAAGTAAAGTAAACAACCACATGCTGCCAAGGGTGAGCAGTAAGCGGAGGAATCGCATTCGTTGTGTTTGCCCAAGCGGCCTTAGCAAATACAACAGCAGTGTATAAATCATGCCGAGGTGCATGCCGCTGATGGCAATGATGTGTACCACACCCGTGTTGGCATATTGCTCCACCAGGGTTTTGTCGAGGTCGCCACGATAGCCAATGAGCAAGGCTTGTGCTACGCCATTTTCAATGGGATTAGGAATGTAACGGACTATAGATTGCAGCACCCATTGGCGCATGGAAAAAAGTGATGATTGGAAAGCGTTGCCTTTGTTGCCCGGTAAAATGTTGTATTGATCGGCCTTTAGAAAAACCTGGTAAAAAACGCCTTGCCGGGCAGCATAGGTTTGATAGTTGAACCCACCGGGATTGCCTGCATTTTTAATGGGCTGCAAGGGCCGGTTGAAAACAATTTGCTGGCCATATTGCAGCTGCGAAGCAATGCTGTCTTTGGCGAGGTACAGCAGCACTTCTCCTTTCACTTGCTGCAATTTTCCATTGGGTAGTAACAGTGAAATGTGGGCATTGGCTTTTACCGATTTTTCTTTGGGTACGGCAGGCTCTGCTAGTGTGGCTACTACCGTTTGGCCTGTGGTATAATGATGGCCTGCAAAAGCGGGCTGCTGCCAAATGGCATGCAGTTGTACCATCATGGCACCGATGGCTAGCAGGCAAAGCAGCAAACCCGCAGAGGCTGCCAAAGGACGCTTGTACAGCAGCAGGCTCATGAGCAAACTAATGACAATAAAAACGGGTAAACTGTATTGCCAATGGTATTGAATACTGAGCAGGGCATTGCCCAAGATAATACCGCCAATGAGTGGCAGGCAAATGCGCAGCAGTGGTGCCGACCGCCAAACGGGAATGAAATATTTTCTGAATGCAGCTACAGCCATGGGGTAAACAGGTATAGCTATTTTAGTAACGCTACTTGAGTTATGCAAGCGTAGAAATACGCAAATCGGTTGAATGCAGCAGAATGTTTATTTTCATTCCTTAATCAATCGACTATGCAGAAGTTCGTGTCCTTGTTGGGTATTTGTGGTCTTGTGTTGTTGCTGGCTGCCTGCGGTAGTACCAGCCATATTTACATTGTACGGCATGGAGAAAAAGTGTCACCAAGTGGAGATGTGGCCCTGAGCGGTGCTGGTTTGGAACGGGCAGAAGCCTTGAAGGACAGCCTGAAGGATAAAAAGATTGCACAGGTGTACAGCACCAACTACAAGCGTACACAACAAACCGCAGCACCTACTGCCATGCAGTTTGGTAAAGACATAACAACTTATAACAACGGAGATAGCTTGCTGCAAGCGTTAGTAAAACAACCCAAGGGCAATGTGCTCATCACCGGTCACAGCAACACCGTGCCGCAAATGATTCGTGCCGTAGGTCTAACGCTTTCATTCGAAGGCAACATTCCGGACAATCAGTACGACAATCTTTTCATCATTACCGTAAAAAAGGAAAGCAACCAACGCTGCAAGCCATGAAGTATGGACTGCGGAGTGAGTGACAATATGTTGCGTTTTACTGAGGACCAACAGCCACGACATTAAATATAAAATTGGGCGTATTGGCAGAAAGTCGTGGATTGAAGATGTATAATGTACAGCCAGCAGATGTAACGTTGGCAATGCTTAACACCAGTTCTGCCCAACCTCCACCACTTGTAAAGTTAGCGATGTAAGCAGCAACAGGGGGGGCTGAAAAATTTTCGCTCCAGGATACATTTTGACTATATGTACTGTTGCCCGCAATGGTACCCGGATTTACAGTTACGCTACTTACCACATGTTTCAATTGAGTACCTGTAGTGTTACGGATGATGCCCTTGCCATTTTGTACGGTTAGGTTGCCAAATATGTCTACCTTATTATCGAAGAGTG
The DNA here is from genome assembly GCF_009740285.1 of Phnomibacter ginsenosidimutans. Lineage (GTDB taxonomy): Bacteria > Bacteroidota > Bacteroidia > Chitinophagales > Chitinophagaceae > Phnomibacter > Phnomibacter ginsenosidimutans. The sequence continues at coordinate 3,910,346 of NZ_CP046566.1, read as the reverse complement.
CAGGTGCATTGGCACCAACAATAAACTTGTATGTAGTAGCTTCATGCGCATACCCTGTTCCATCGCCACCTGCGCCAACAACAACTGCAGCTTCTGCCAATGGGTTGAGCAGTAATCTGGGTACCGGACCAAGTGTAGCATTTTTTCTCACCCGTATGTATGCATATTCTCTGAGACTGTTGATGCCAATATTCAAAGAAAGTCTGGGCTCACCCAATGAGAAATAAGATGAATCGAATATGGTTATTGCGTGGCCGTCATCAATATCCAGGGGTATGTCCAGTTCGCCGGGGTGGTAAATGGTAACCCTACTTTTAGGAAGCCGGTTATTGATACCAATGTTACCGTTTTGCCCAATAGTCATGCGTTGCACACTATTCGTATAAAAGTCGAGCCCATACTGGCCACTGCCGGCATTTCTTTTACTGCCAATTCCTTCGCCACTCAAGCTGCCAAAACGAAGGCCGTTTTCTATGGTTCCTGTATTGTTGTTGCCTTGGTCGATGGCTATCCCATTTTGTACACTCAGCATTTGCTGTGGGCTACCTGTACCAATTCCCACATTGCCATTTTGATTGATGACCATGGCGGTACTTTGGTTGCCGCCATCGGGGCGTACCCGAAATTCGAACTGATTGTTCACCCGGTGCATAAGCATGTAAAACGATGATCCGGCATTGGGGTACACCCAGGTGCTGCCATTCCAATAGGCATTGGCAGCAAAGGTGACGGTGCCATTATTGTCTGCACCAATGTAGCCTCGTGGTTGTCCTGCATCATTTTCCAAAATGGCTTTTATCCAACCGGTGCTGCGGATATGCAGCCGGGCTTCGGGGGTAGTGGTACCAAGGCCAACATTTTGGGCAGACAACCAGGTGCTGAAAAGGAAAAAAACGCAAAGTAGGAGTAGTTTCATGCTGTAGGGATAAGGTAACAGGAAGATACTCTTTTCGCAGAAAAAAAGCGTCATCGGGATGGATGACGCTTTTGGTTATTTGCCGTAAATATCTACTTACTCAAATTCATGCTCCGCTCTTTGTACAGCTTGCGGAAATAAGGATCCCGCAGGTCTTTTACAAAACGGATGGCTTCGCCGGTGCTCTTCATTTCGGGGCCGAGCTCTTTGTTTACACCCGGGAATTTATTGAAGCTGAACACAGGTTCTTTGATGGCAAAACCATCGAGCTTTTTCTCAAACGTAAAGTCGGTGAGTTTCTTTTCGCCCAGCATTACTTTGGTGGCAATGTTGAGGTACGGAATGCCATACGCTTTGGCAATGAACGGCGTGGTGCGGCTGGCACGGGGGTTGGCTTCAATCACATACACAGTGCCGTCTTTAATAGCAAACTGAATGTTGATGAGGCCACGGATATCCAGTGCACGGGCAATTTTTTCGGAGTAGTATTCCAGCGTGGTTACTTCCAGTGGTGTCAGGTTGAAGGCTGGCAACACGGCATTGCTGTCGCCGCTGTGAATACCGGCCGGCTCAATGTGCTCCATGACGCCCATCACGTGGAAGTTTTCGCCATCGAAAATGGCATCTACTTCTGCTTCCTGACAGCGGTCGAGGAAATGGTCGATAAGGATTTTGTTGCCGGGAATATGTTTCAGCAGGCTGATGACTGCTTTTTCTACCTCGTCGTCGTTGATCACAATGCGCATCCGTTGGCCACCCAATACGTAGCTGGGGCGCACCAATACGGGGTAGCCTACCCGGTTGGCTACTTCAATGGCTTCGTCTACATCGTAGGCGGTGCCGTACTGGGGGTAAGGAATTTCGAGGTCGCGGAGCAGGTCGCTGAAGCGGCCACGGTCTTCGGCTATGTCCATGCTGTCGAAGCTGGTGCCGATGATTTTCACGCCTTTTTCTACCAGCTTTTTGGCCAGCTTGAGGGCGGTTTGGCCACCGAGCTGTACAATCACGCCTTCGGGTTGTTCCAGTTCAATAATTTCCCAGAGGTGCTCCCAAAACACGGGCTCGAAGTACAGTTTGTCGGCAATATCGAAATCGGTGGAAACGGTTTCGGGGTTACAGTTCACCATAATGGCTTCATAACCACTCTCTTTAATGGCCATGAGGCCATGTACGCAACAGTAATCGAACTCAATGCCCTGACCAATGCGGTTGGGGCCGCTGCCTAATACAATTATCTTTTTTCTGTTGCTGGGGATGCTCTCGTTGTGCAAGAGACCTGTGCTGCCTGTAACTGTGCTCATTGTTGAAGAATTGCGCAAAAGTAAGGTTGCCTGCCAAAACAGGCGGCGAAGATTTTCCGAACCTGCGCCATGTCATCGTTTGCGGGGGCTGGCACTGGTAATTTTGCTGCAAATACACGGCACTATGCGCCTCGAAGATTTGAAAGAAAGACTGGTACACCTGAAGCAACTCAGCTGCGACGACGACACACAAAAAGCCTTGAAAGCCATGCTCGATGCCTTAGAGCTGGAAAGCGACTGGACAGAAGCAGAGCTGCAGGAAATGGCGGCTCAACTGGATGAGCTGGCTGGTGAACTGGCCTGAGTAAACTGTCAGGGTTTTAAATACGGATGGCTGATATCATGATAGAATAAAAAGGTCCATCCGTCTGCGCTGCCTTTATCCCACCATTGCTGGCGCAGCTCCATGCATTTTTTGCCATCGTGGTCGTACTTGGCCACAAAGCGGCTCAGCATTTGCTTGTGCTGCGGCGCATCATCTCCACCAAAAAAAATGAGGCCTTCAGCGGTTTCTATCCAAAACACCTGATGATAAGGGCTGTGTGCACCCGTTACCTGGTAGTGAATGTAATTGTCGATGCTGCCCTCATCGTCGTGCAGCCAAAACACCCGTGGGTGCCGGTCGAACACTTCAAACTCATCAGTAATAAAAGAAGGATAACCAGTGGCTTCCGCAAAATCGTATTCGCGGCGCTGTACAAAATACGTAGCGTTGGGAAAAGCCAGGTGTGCATTGCCCAAGCGGTCTTTATAGCTTACGCCGCCTGCATGGTCTTTGTGTAAATGGCTCATCAATACCTTGGTTACATCGGCCGGTTGTATGCCGTTGGCTTTGAGGTTGCGGTGTATTTGCAACTCGCCCTGCTGGCTAAAACCAAGGCCGGTATCAATCAGCAGCACATCTCTTTCCGTTACAATGCAAAAGGGTTGTACTTCTACCAGTAAGCTGCCTGTAGCCCGTTGTTGCAGGTCATCTTCGGCGTGGTTGAAAGGATGAAAAATCTTGTCCTTTCCAATGGTGAATGAGCCTTCTGATAATGGAATAATTGTAGCCATAGTTGATGGTTGCTGGTTGGTCGTTGATGGAAAATCCTACTTCGTACTTCTACCCTCGTACTTCTTACTTCGCTCTTATCGCAGCACTACCTGCCGGTCGGCATCGAGGCGAACGAAGATGAAGATGAGAATGGTAAAGGTCATGAGGGAGGAACCGCCATGGCTGATGAGGGGAAGCGGAATGCCAATCACCGGAGCCAGCCCAATGGTCATGCAAATGTTGACCACCACATGAAAAAACAATATCGCTGCTACGCAGTAGCCATACACCCGGCTAAACGTGCTGCGCTGTCGTTCGGCCATGTTGATGATAATCATGAGCAAACTGAAATACAATAAGGCCACGAGGCTGGAGCCCCAAAAGCCAAAGCTTTCGCCCAAGGCGGTAAAAATAAAATCGGTGTGTTGTTCTGGCACAAATTCGCCTTGCGTTACGGCGCCTTTTAAAAATCCTTTGCCGGCCAGGCCACCGCTGCCAATGGCAATTTTGCTTTGCTTTACGTTGTAGTTTTCTTCTTTCTTACCGTCTTTATTAATCTTTCCCTGCTTGGCTTTTTCTTTCATCAGTGCTTCCAGTTTGGCGGGATCTTTGGGCACGTAGTCTTTACCAAACATGCTCATGATGCGTTCTACCTGATACGGCTGCATGATGTTTTCGAACAAGAAAGGCACAGCAAATTTTTGAATGCCTACACTCAGTAAGTACACGCCGGCAATGATGAGCAACAGCGATTTATTGCGGCGGATACGGCGGCGCAGCAGCCAAAAAGAGACCACTACCAAACCGGTCAGAATATAAAACAAGGTGTTGGGCTCAATCAAAATAGAAGCCACCACCAACACCGCTGCAGAAACACCTACCACCAGATAAGCGGCAGGCAAGCCTTCGCGATAAAGTGGAATGAAAAATGCGAAATACACCAATGCAAGGCCCGTTTCATTTTGCAAAATGGAAAACATGGCCGGTGTAAGTGCCAGTGCAATGGCAATGGCATGACTTTGCCAGCGGCGAAAGTCGGTTTCCATGCGGCTGAGATACTTTGCCAATGCAAGGCTCACAAATATTTTACAGGTTTCTGCGGGTTGCAGGTTCATGAAGCCCAAGGGTATCCAACTGTGGGAGCCGTTTACTTCTTTACCCACCACAAAAGTGGCCAGTAGTAGCAGTATACCCAATGCATACGAGAGGTTGGCGGTGGCCGTAAAAAACTTGCTATCTGTAAGTAAAATAAGGATGCCCAATACCAAACAAATCACCAGAAACAAGAGCTGGCGGCTGTAGTTGGTTTTCAATCCGGTGATGGCTTGCAGAATGTTTACATCGGGGCGGTACTCCACCGAAAAAATGGCGGTGAGGCCAATGAATACCAGCAGCAGGTACATCACGGGCAATAACCAGTTGATGCCTTTAGAAATGATGCGGGTTGGTTGCGACATGCTGGAAAATATTAGGCCTGCTGAGAAAATGTTTTGCGTTTGCGGTGCTCGTCTATGGGTGCCAACAAGCCCACTGTTTTGCCTTTGGTGCTGGTTGGAGCCTTGGGCTTGGCAGGAGTTGGGTCGGGGGTGGCTGTTTCTTCTTCGCTATCAATGCCCGTTTCTTCTTTGATGCTGTTGAGCAGTTGGCGGCGGGCCCGTTCTTCATCCTTAGCCAGCTTGATGCTATCCCGTTTGCGCATTTCATCCAAAATACGGGCAGGAGTAATCTTCATGCTGCTGTAGCGTTCAATCCATTCTTTGCGTTTGTCGCTAATGCTATCGTGGATGTATTTTTCCAACATCAGGCTCACAATGGGGGCTGCCACTGTAGCACCAAAGCCGCCGTTTTCTACAATACAGGCAATGGCAATCTGTGGATTTTCACGGGGGGCGAAAGCTGCAAAAAACGAGTGGTCCTTTTGTTTTTTGCCTTTGTAGTAGTTTTCTACAGTACCGGTTTTGCCACAAATATTAATGCCGGGTACAGCCAATCGCCAGCCGGTACCGCCGGGTTTCATCACGGCTTCCATACCTGCATGCACGGCTTCAAACATGCTGTCGGGAATGTGCACCGGTTGATTTTTTGTCCGGTAGGGTTCCAGCAATCCAAACTGGTCGCCGCCTTCAATGCTATCAATCATATGCGGGGTATAGTACCAGCCTTTGTTGGCAATCATGGCAATGGCGTTGGTCAGTTGCAGCACAGTACTGTTTACTTCGCCCTGACCAATGGAGTTGGAAATGGTATTGCAGCTGTGCCAACGGGGACCAAAGACTTTTTGATAACGCTTAGGCGTAGGTATGTAGCCACCTCTTTCGGAAGGCAGGTCTACACCCAGCTTATGGCCGAGGCCAAAGCTGTACATGTAGCGGTCCCATACAGCCAATGAGCTGTCTACATTGGGGTAGCGGGGGTTGTCCAAAATTTTGCGGTACACATTAGCAAAATAGGGGTTACAACTTTGGGCAATGGCATGTTCCAGATCGGGCGAATGGCCGGCACCGTGGCATTTGGGTTTGCCCGTGCCGCAGTCGAAATACGCACCACGGCAAGGGTAGCCGGTGTGCTGTGTAATCACACCTTCTTGCATGCCTACGAGTGCCTGCAAGGTTTTGAAGGTGGAGCCCGGAGAATATTCACCCGTGATGGCCCTGTTGTACAAAGGCAACCTTGGGTCGGTGTACAATTCAGAAAAATGCTTGCGGCGCTGGTTGCCCGTGAGCAACGTAGGGCTATACGATGGGGCGCTTACCATGGCCAGAATGCCACCGGTTTTGGGGTCGATGGCTACCACGCTGCCAATTTTGCCTTGCATGAGTTGTTCGCCAAGTTGTTGGAGTTCAATATCCAGCGATGAGTACAAGGTGCTTCCGGCAACGGCTGCTGTATCATACTTTCCGCCTTCGTAGGGTTGGGTAGGCCGGTTCTTGTTGTCTTTGTTCCAGTACTGAATACCCCGCTGGCCCATCAGCACTTTTTCGTAGGTACGTTCCAGTCCGGTCATGCCGGCGTAGTCGCCCTGGCGGTACCCTTCGCTGCCATATTTCTCCAAAAACTTGGGGTCTACTTCGGCGAGGTAGCCAAACACGTGAGCCGCTGCATCGTATGGATATTTACGCACCGGCCGCTCCACCAAATCGAAAGCGGGTTGAAACAGCGCCAGTTTTTCTGCTATCTGGGCATGCGTTTTTTCGTCGAGCAGGCCTTCAAACACACTGGGCTGGTAGCGGCCGTTTTTTACAATGCTGTTGATGATGCGTTTGCTGAATTCTTCCTGAGAAATTTTCAGGATGTTGCACAGCGCTGCAGTATCACAACCCTGCCGCAGTTGGGCTGGTATTACCACCAAATCAAACAGGGTAGTATTGTCGAGAATCACATGCTTTTTCCGGTCGATGATGAGCCCACGGCTGGGGTACACCACTTTGCGGTAAATGGCCTGGTTATCGGCCATAAGTTTGTAGTCCTCGTTGAGGATTTGCAGGTTGAACAACTGCAAAATAATCATGAGAAAAGCGGCGGCGAAAATGATCTGGATGATGCGGCTCCGGATCGAATGGAAATCATTCATGTATACGTGCTCCTGACAACTTTCAACGAAGGTAGCAGCCACCGGCCTGCACTTGCAGAAACGATTTACAAAAATTTTTCTGCTACCCGACAAAGATGGCCAGGAGCTGATTGTTTTCACCCGTTCATTTATGCTTGCAGTACAGCAGCTGCTTGCAATGCACGTTGGGCTTGCTGCACATGCCGGTGATTGTGGGCCACCAAAAAAGCCAGCACATCGCCCAGTTGTAGCTTCATCATGGGGGCAATAGAAATGGGCACTTTGATGTGGCTGAGATTGGCTTTTTCGGCTTGCTGCAATAACTGCAGTAAATGTTCCTGCTGATCAATGAAGCGGGCAATCACTTCATAAGAAGGTTGCAGCGCAATGGGAGCATGTTGCTTGGGTGCTTTCATTTTTTTGCCGGCAAGCCGGTGGGGTTGGTTTGCATCATGCGGGTAAACCAACCGCCCAGCCAGCCCGGTTTGAAAGGGTGTGTGGAAGGAGTGCTGCGCTGCTGCAATGCCTTTTCAATAGCGGGCAAGTAATAATCGCCATAGCTGTTGAGGTGTTGCAGGCATTCGTTGGCACTCCAGCTGTTGGCTTGTGGCGCTTGGGCAAATACCGAATGCGGTAATACCTGCCATTGAGCAATGGCTTGTGTCAACATGGTTTCGGTTTGTTGCTGCAAAGGCTGCAGCCAGGTGCTGTTGTTCATGTGTGATGGATTGTTTTACAAGGCAAACTTCCACCTTGCCGGTAAGTAAAATCTTTGTCTACACCAAGATTTTTAAATGCGTACCGTTCCCAAAAGTTTACTGAAAGTACTGGCATCAATGCTGAGGTAGTTGGCCAGGTACTTGTGCGGAATAAGTTGCAACACATGCGGGCTGCGCTGCAGCAAGTGCCTGAATTTTTCTTCGGCAGTAAAGCATTGCAGCTCGGTCATGCGTTCCATAATGCCACTCATGGCCAGTAATAAAGCTTTGTGGCTGAGGGCTGCAATGCCGCTGTGTGTGGCTACCATTTGCTGCCACTGCTGCACGTGGGCACGTAAAAAACGACTTTGCGTCAACGTTTCCATATAATAGCGGGAGGGTTGTTGTAGCAGGAGTGAATCAATAACACCTGCAAAAGAGGGTGCATAAGAAAACACGAGGGTAGCTTCTTTACCGTCGGGCTTGCTGTAGTAAATGCGTTGAAGGCCTTCTACAACAAAATAGAGATAACGTTCGGTATCGCCGGCCTTGGTGAGCAGCGTTTTGCGGCCAGCTTCCATGGGCGACCAAATGCTGGAAAATGCTTCCCACTCCTGCGGTTGCAGGGGTACAATGCGTTGTGTAAAATTGTGTAATTGAGCCAGTGCCGAAGCGGTATCCATTCCCAAGGGTTGAACAGGAAAAATACAGTTTTCCGCTTAGTCTTTTCGCCGCTTTCTAATCGGCCTAAACAGCAACTCTGCAATCAAAATGAGCAACAAGCTGGCCAGTGTGGTAAACAACACTTTGCCCAAAAAGTACAGGAAAGTGCCAAAGCTCATCCATTCCAGCATTACCAGCCAAACATGATGAAACAAAGTGAGCATGACCACAAATAAAATGTACGTAGTAAGGCCCATGCTGCGTACGCTGGGGCTGCTGCCGGTTTTGAGTTCTTTGGTTTCGCCGGGTAGCAGTAGTTTGAGCAAAGGGGTACGCATATACGCCAACCATAAGCAGGCAGATGCATGCAGGCCGGGCGTTTTGGTAAATAAATCGAGAGCAAAGCCGGTGATGAAACCGAGAATCAGCATCCACGGGCGGCTTACATTAAACGGCAGCCAAATGAGAAACAGAAAATAAAGGTATGGTGTTACAAACCGGTGAAGTGCGGGCATGTGATTGAGTACCAGTGCCTGCACCAGTACTAAAAGAATAAAGCGGATGATTTGTTTAACCGGTTCGCTCATGTTGCGGGCCTTGCGGCGTGTTATTGTTGCTGTTGTTTGTTGATGCGTTGCTCAATATCTCGCTGCTCTTTCAGAAAAAGATTTTCAATCACATCTACATAATCAACGCTGTAAAAATTATTGCCGGGCTTCACCTGCAGTTTGTAGTTGTTGCCATCAGTTTCCTTTTCTACTTTGGCTATCGTGCCTACCATAAGGCCGGCAGGGTAGTTGAGCGATATATTGCTGGTGAGCACAGTATCGCCTACTTTGAGTGCCGTGCTTTTGGGAATGCCTTTCAGCTGCAAAAGTCCCGGGTTTTTGCCATCCCATTCCAGCAGGCCCGTGGTGCCGCTGTTTTTCAGCATCACACTGGTAATGCTTTTGCGGTGCAGCAGGCTGCGTACAATGGCCATGTTGTCGCTTACATCGGTTACCACGCCTACAATGCCACCAGCACTTACCACGGCCATTTCTGGTGCTATGCCCTGCAAGCGGCCCCGTTCGATGGTGATGAAGTTGTTTTGGCTGGACACCGAGTTGTTGATGACGGCTGCGTTACGCCACAGGTATTTGCGCATCACCCGGCTGGAGTCTATCATGGCTGTATCAAAACGCAGGGTAGCGCTGGTATCAATGCTGGTAAAGTTTTCGGCCAGCAGGTTACGCAGGCGGTTGTTTTCTTCGGCCAGCCGCTTGTTGTTATCGGCCAGGCTAAAGTAAGCGGCTACATCGCTGTAGCGTTTGTTAATACTACCTGTTACATCGTACGACCACTCCATGTATTTGGCCTGGTGGCTTTTGTTGTAGCGCACCAGCAGCGTAATGCTCACTGCCTGCAGCAGCAAAAACAGCAGCAGTACCTGTAGCCGACGAAGAAGTAGAAAAAAGTTACGCATGATGGGTGGGGCCTAAATACAACATTCCAAATTCCAATACCGCTATACTCATACAGATCACTGGAATTTGGAATGTTTATCCGGTAGCATTTATCGCATGATAAAAGGATACTTGTCGTAGTGCTTGAGGGCAAGGCCGGTACCGCGTACCACACTCTTCAGCGGGTCTTCGGCTACATGCACCGGCAGTTTGATTTTGTTGCTCAGGCGCTTGTCGAGGCCACGCAGCATGGCACCACCACCGGTAAGGTAAAGGCCACGGCGGTAGATGTCGGCAGCCAGCTCAGGCGGGGTAGTTTCCAGGGCTTTCAAAATGGCTTCTTCAATTTTAAAGATGCTCTTGTCCAGCGCCTCGGCTATTTCGGTATAGCTCACCATAATCTGCTTGGGAATGCCTGTTACCAGGTCGCGGCCGTTTACTGGAATATCATCGGGCGGGCTGTCCAGGTCTTTCATGGCAGCACCAATCTGAATTTTAATTTGCTCGGCAGTACGCTCCCCAATCAGCAGGCTGTGGTAGCGGCGCAGGGCTTCCATAATGTCGTAGGTAAATTCATCGCCGGCAATACGAATGCTCTGGTCGCATACAATACCTGCCAGGGCTATCACCGTGATGCCGGTAGTACCGCCACCAATATCGATGATCATGTTGCCCACGGGCTCTTCCACATCAATACCAATACCTAAGGCAGCGGCCATGGGTTCGTGAATGAGGTACACTTCTTTGGCACCGGCTTGCTCAGCGCTGTCACGAACGGCACGTTTTTCTACTTCGGTAATGCTGCTGGGTATGCAAATCATCATGCGCCAGCTGGGCGGAAACAACGGTTTTTTGGGATAGATTTTCTTCGATCATTTCCCGGATCATAAGCTCGGCAGCGTTGAAGTCGGCAATTACACCATCTTTCAGCGGACGAACCGTGCGGATGCTTTCATGCGTTTTTTCGTGCATGAGCAAGGCTTTTTTGCCTACAGCCAGCACTTCTTTGGGGTTGTTTCTATTGAGGGCAACGATGCTGGGTTCGTTTACCACCACTTCATCGTTGTGTATAATGAGGGTATTGGCAGTACCCAAATCCATTGCGATTTCTTGCGTAAAAAAGTTGAAAATTCCCATGATGAACCTCTGGAATCGAAATATTTAGAATGTTGGCAAAATTGCAGGAATAATGCGGATTAAACAAAGTAGACTATTACCTGCGTGGGGCTTGTGGACAATATCCGTGCCGAATTACATGAGCGGTCTTTATACGGACTTGTTCATCCGATTTTAACGCTTGTTTCGGCTTCGGTCTTTTCACCATCATTTTTACCCGCAGGCTGGGCTTTCGGCTTTCTTTTTTTGATGCCCGGTGGGCAAAACTGTCCGGCACTGTCAGCTGCTTTTCTGCTAAATGTAGAATGTTTAAATTCTTAATAAAATTTATTTAACACTTCTTGTAAAAAATTAAAAAGTGCGGCTATCTTTATTTTCTCATTGCGAGAATTACTGCCTGCCATGCTTGAAAAGAAAGAGAAATACAAACGCTCTATTGAGAAGTTTCTATACTTCAACAAAGAGATGTCCTGTGCAGATATGTGTGTGCAGCTCGATAAAAGTCTCCCCTTAGTAACCAAGCTGGTTAATGAACTGATAGAAGAAGGATTGGTGGTAGAAGCCGGTTTTGCACAAAGCACCGGAGGCCGCCGGGCACAAATGTTTCGCCTGCGTACCGATTTGATTTATGTGGTAGCCGTGGCCATGGACCAACATGTGACCCGCATGGCCATCTTAAATGCATCGAACCAGCATGTAGTACCCGAGCAAAGGGTAGACATTCATCTGGCAGACAATCCCAATGCATTGCAAGAGCTAACCCATCACTTACAGGCATTTGTGCAGTCGGCAAATTTGCCACTGGAAAAGATAGCTGGTATAGGAATTGGCATGCCGGGTTTTGTAGATGTACATGAAGGCCGCAACCATTCATTTTTACCCTCCGGAAAGCAAAGTATTGTAGCTACACTACAAGCTGCTACAGGCCTGCCAGTGGTTATTGATAATGATTCAAGTTTGATTGCACTGGCAGAGCAACGTTTTGGCGAAGCCAAAGGTCATCAAAATGTGATGGTCATCAACGTGAGTTGGGGCGTGGGTTTGGGTTTGATATTGAATGGAAAATTGTTTCGTGGTGACAATGGTTTTGCTGGTGAGTTTAGCCATATGCCTATGTTCACCAACAACAAGTTGTGCAGCTGTGGCAAAATGGGCTGTTTGGAAACAGAAGCTTCGATGGAAGTAATTGTAAACAAAGCACTGCAAGGCATTGCCAATGGAAGTCTTACCAGCATCAAAAAGCTGAGTAAGGATGACTTAGAAGCTGCTTGTACTTCCGTATTGATGGCTGCTGGCAAAGGCGACAGGTTTGCAGTAGAACTGCTGAGCGAAGTAGCGTACAATATCGGACGTGGTGTGGCCATACTCATACACTTGCTCAACCCAGGCTTGGTTGTATTAAGCGGCAGAGGCAGCATTGCCGGCAAGCTCTGGCTGGCGCCCATACAACAAGCGATAAATGAAAACAGCATACCCAAGCTGGCTGAAAATACGGAGATACGGGTGTCCTCATTGGGCAACGAAGCACAGCTGATTGGGCCTGCTGCTTTGGTGATGGATCATTATGAAAAATTGAAAAAAATAAGTGCCAAAAAACCTTTGAAAACAACCAAGGCTGTTTCTAAAAAAGCAGTCTCACTTTAATTAACCCCGATTTGCTGAACAACCAAAATGAAAAGTTATGAGAATGACACCCCAGGCGTTATTATTTAGCCTGCTGTTAGTGATGTGCTCTGCTATTGCATTGGCACAACAGAAACGAACCGTGAGCGGTTCTGTAAAAGATGCAGATGGCGCTGCCATTGCACAGGCCACGTATTTAATTAAAGGCACCAATGTAGGTGGTGTAACCGATGCTACCGGCCGGTTTACAGTGTCGGTAGAGGGCAACAATGCCGTGTTGGTGATTAGTTACATTGGCTTTACTACACAGGAAGTAGAAGTAGGAACACAAAGCAATGTAAGTGTTGTATTGCAGCGCAGCGATGCTGCATTGGGCGAAGTAGTGGTAACAAGCCCTTGGCGTAAAGCGTCAGAAAAAATCGCTGGGCTATGCCGTGCAGCAAGTAAAAGGTTCTACCCTGCTGGATGCCCGTGAACCCAACCTTACCAACGCTTTGAGTGGTGTGGTTGCAGGTTTGCAGGTAATCCGTTCCAGCAATGGTCCTGCGGGTTCTTCTAAAATTATTTTGCGTGGTAACAACTCGTTGACTGGTAGTAACCAACCACTGATTGTAGTGGATGGGGTACCCGTAGACAACTTTACCGGTGCCAGCAACAATGATTACTGGAACCCTTCATTGGACATGGGTAACGGTTTGGCCGACCTGAATGCCGACGATATCGAAAGCATTTCTGTACTGAAAGGACCATCCGCTGCGGCTTTGTATGGTACCCGTGCCGGTAATGGTGTAATCCTGATTACAACTAAAACTGGTAAAAAGCAAAACGGTTTGGGTATTACGCTTTCTTCTACACTGGGCTTCGAAAGCATTTTTACCAACCCCAAGTTGCAGAAGCAGTTTGCGCAAGGTTCTGATGGTATCTTCCAGCCGCTTTCTTCTTCAAACTGGGGACCAAAAATTGCCGGTCAGCAGGAGACCAACTGGGCAGGCGAAAAGGAAAACCTCCGTGCTTACGACAACCTCGGTAATTTCTATCAGCAGGGTGTTACGCAAAACCACAACCTGTCTTTCCAGCAGCAATACAAGTCTACTTCGGTGTACACTTCTTTCAACCGTTTTGAAGACCGCAGTATGATTCCTGGTGCAAAGCTTACCCGTACCAACATTACCGGTAGAAGCGTTAGCAAATTTGGCAACGACGACAAGTGGACATTGGATACGAAAGTGCAGTATTCACAGGCAGATGCCCGCAACCGTCCTATGGGTGGTAACAACTGGAACAACGCCTCTTCAATGTTGTATTCATTCCCCAACACTGTAGATATTACCCGCTTCAAAGCAGGTAGTGATCAGTTTGGCAACATGATTTGGTACAACACAACCGGCAATCAGATTAACCCCTACTGGGCAAAGAGCAACAACTTGAACAGCGACATCCGTGATCGTTTCATTATGACGGCTTCTTTGAAGTACAACATTACCGATTGGATGGATGTAGAACTGAAAGGTGGTTCTGATATGTACACCAACAATAGTGATGCGAAGACCTATTCAGGTAGTCCTCTCACTACAACCGGCCGCTATAGCCTTGGTAAGTCTACCTTCAACGAAACCAACTACAGCGCTATGCTCAGTGCCCGCAAAAACAATTTGTTTGGCAAACTGGGTGGTAACGTAAGTGTTGGTGGTAACCTGATGAAGCAAAAAGCTTCTGGCCTTAGTAGTAATGCAGGTGAGTTGGAAGTTCCCAACTTGTTTAGCATCAACAACAGTAAGGGTACACCTGGTTTCTCGCAGAGCTACAGCGAACGTCGCATCAATTCAGTATACGGTACGTTCGGTGTAAACTGGGATGGTTATGTATTCCTCGATGCCACATTTAGAAATGACTGGTCTTCTACCCTGAGCAAAGCCAACCGTTCATTCTTCTATCCTTCTGTTAGCTTGTCTTATGTAGTTACAGACATGTTTGATAAAATGGGCGTTGACTTGCCGAAGTGGTTTACCTATGGTAAGCTTCGCGGTTCTTATGCTGCCGTGGGTAATGATATGGGACCTTACCAGTTGTACAATGTGTACGGTATTGGTCGCGACCCAAATGGTAACACCACTGCCAGCCGCAATGGCATTTTGTTTGATGCCAACGTGAAAAACGAGTTGATTAAATCTGTTGAAGCAGGTGCAGAATTGCGCTTTGTCAACAACCGCATTGGTGTCGATTTCACCTTCTACAAATCAAATGCTACCAACCAGTTGATCGACCTGCCTATGGACCCCACCAGTGGTTACAGTGCACGTAAAATCAATGCCGGTGATATTCAGAACAAAGGTTTTGAAATTATGGTGGATGGTCAGTTGATTCAAAACAAGCGTGGCTTTAACTGGAATATCAGTGCTAACTTTTCTCGCAACCGCAACCTCGTGAAGGACATTTACAGTGCTGGTAGTGTAACTCAATATCGCTTGGGCGGTTATGACGACGTAGGTATCCTGGCTGTGAAGGATGCATTGTATGGTGAAATCTACGGCAGCAAATTCTTGCGTGTAGAAGACAAGGGTAGTGCACAATATGGTCAGCTCATTTTGAGCAGTACCGGTTTGCCTCAGCGTGGTGCTCAAAACGTTCGTTTGGGTAACCAACAAGCTACAGGCCTCATGGGTATTACCAATACTTTTGGTTATAAAGGATTGACTTTTGCCTTCCTGGTGGATGCACGTTTCGGCGGCCAGATTTTCTCTGCTACACATGTATACCTGCAGGGCAATGGCTCTAGCAGTGTAACGGTGAAAGATGGCGACCGGAAGGACTTTGTAGTAGCAGGTGTAGTACCAGACGGCAGCGGTGGTTACAAAGCCAACACTGTGTCTACCACTCCTCAACTTTACTGGCAGGCTATTTCTCAAACCGGCAACCTCGGTATTTCTGAAGCCAACCTCTATGATGCCTCTAACATTCGTTTGCGTAACGTTCAGCTGAGTTATGACATTCCTAAGTCATTCCTGGGCAAGAACTTTATTCAGCGGGCTAAAGTGGGTGTGTCTTGCAACAACGTATGGTTAATCAAGAGTCACATGAATGGCCTCGACCCAGAATCTGTGTTTGCAACGGGTACCAATGCAACTGGTTTTGAAAACGCCAGTCCCCCCACCAATCGCACTTTCTTAATCAATCTTAGCCTCAGTTTCTAACCGCTTCTCAAAACAGAATAAGACATGAAAAGACCATTATATAAAGCAGGATTGTTAGCGGCTACCATTGCGGTGTTTGCCTCCTGCAAAAAATTTGATGACATCAACATCGACCCGCAAGCAGCCAATGCTGATCAGGTGCAGGTGGAATATTTCATCAACAACTCCATGATTGGTGCGCAAATGGATCCGCACATTGCCGAACGTGTATTTGTGCTGTATTGGAAAACGGCCGGTCACCAGCAAGCGTCAGGCGGCCTGTCTTCAGGTTCTGCCAACGATGGCTGGACCAGTGATTACTACAGCTACATTTCAGGTTGGCTGAACTCCATCAATACCGGTATTCAGATTGCCGATGAAAAAATTGCTGCGGGTACTGTGAAGCCTTACACCAACAACCTGAAGCAAGTTGCCCGCATTTGGCGAGCTTACCTGATGAGTGAACTCAGCGACAACTTCGGTCCTATTCCTATCAACGGTTTCCAAGGCGTAAACCCTGATTTTGCGGATGTAAAAACCGTGTACTACTTTTTGCTGAGCGAACTGAAAGATGCCAGCGAAAAATTGGATCTCAATGTATCTAACCCATCTAATTTGAGTAAACAAGATCCTGCGTACGGTTACAACTACAACTACTGGAAGCGTTATGCCAACTCAATGCGTTTGCGTTTGGCCATGCGCCTCAGCGAAGTAGATGCTGCCAAAGCAAAAGCAGAGTTTGAAGCAGCAGCAGCTGGTATCCTCATCACCGATGCATCACAGATGTTTCAGGTACAGGAAAAGCCAGGTTGGGATGCCCTTACCGGTGTAATGAGCCGTGAGTGGAATGCCCAAATGCTGCCTGTTGCTCTCGACAACATCATGTTTGGTTTGGGTGGTGTAAAATCTGCCGATCAGTTGGATGCTGCCATGCAAGCATCTATTAAGCCTGCTGATTACGTAGGTAAAAAGTATGATCAGCACTTGTCGCTGAAAACAAACAACCCCCGTGCAGGATTTTGGTACGATGGTTTGCCCAACAGCATAGATCCCCGTGCTTACAAGGCATTCATCATCCCCGGCGATTTCGACAACCCTGCTTTCTGTGCGTATCCTTCTTGGGACAACTCATCGAAAACTACCAAGCGTAACTTATCGGCGTCTCCTTCAAATGCGGCAGACATCGAAATCGACGCTACATACACTTGGAACTCTTACAATGCTGGCGACTGGGGTGCTATCGGCTCTCGCAACCAAGTGAGAGGTTGGGCAGGTTCATATCCTCGTTTGGCATTGCAGTTCCGCAACAGCACCAGCAAGCGTGTATTCTTTGCGCCTTGGGAAACCTACTTCCTGCTGGCCGAAGCTGCCGAACGTGGCTGGACCGTACCTATGAGTGCTAAAGTGGCCTACGAAGCAGGTATTGCTTCAAGCTTTGCCTATTGGGGTGTAAGCAATCACCTGGCAGCTTATCTCGCATCAAACGATTACAATGCACTGGGTACTTCTGTAAACTATGACCACATTACTGAGCCAGGCGCATCACGTACGATGAGTTATGTAGATGGTTATACCAACACTGCTGGTACCACCACTATTGCTTATCCTACCAACAACCTGTATAAGAATGGTACGGTAAGAAATGACCGCATTACCAAAATCATTACACAGAAGTTTATTGCACAAACACCATGGTTGCCATTGGAAGCATGGAACGATCATCGTCGTTTGGGCTTGCCTTTCATCGAAAACCCATGTATTGAGAACCCGCTGGTAACCATGCCTGCCCTCAATAGTAGCAACTACATGACGAGCAATGTGAAGTTCTTCCCACAACGTCTCATCTATCCTTCAGGATTGAAGAACAGCAACGCCAATGGTTACACGCAGGCACTGCAGTACCTGGGCGGCGCCGACGATGTGTTTACTTCATTGTGGTGGGCTAAGAAATAACACTGTTCAGCGTTAGTGATATTGACAAAATAAGCCTGCCATTTGGCGGGCTTATTTTTTGACTAAGACATAAAGATTTTTTTGCACTCATTTTTAGATTACAAAGCCATGAAGAGATTGAATTTGACCATGCTGGTTTGGATGTGTTGTTGGGCAATGGCATGGTCGCAGCCTGTGAATTATGCCAAAATGGTAAACCCTTTTATTGGAACCGGCGGCCACGGCCATACTTACCCCGGTGCCAGCATGCCTTTTGGCATGATGCAGCTCAGCCCCGATACCCGGTTGGAAGGTTGGGATGGATGCGGCGGTTATCACTACAGCGATTCGCTGATGTACGGTTTTTCACATACACACCTGAGCGGTACGGGTGTGCCCGATTATTGTGATTTGTTGCTGATGCCGTTTACCGGAGCGGTACAATGGAAGAATAAAGACTATGCTTCGCCATTCCGGCATGCTACTGAAAAAGCCAATGCCGGCTATTACGAAGTGCTATTGGATAAGCACAACATTCATGCAGCAGTTACCACCAGCGTTCGTTCGGGCATGCATCAATACCGTTTTCCGGCAGGTACCGCCACGGGCAAAGTGCTGATTGATTTGCAACACCGCGACGAAGTGTTGGAGTCTTCTTTGGAAATCGTAAATGCATATGAGTTACGAGGCATGCGCCGCAGCAAATCATGGGCTGCCGACCAGCATGTGTATTTCTACATCCGCTTCGAAAAGCCCATCGCTTCGTATGGCATTGCCAACGATGATGTAGAGCAAGCGGGTAAAAAAACAATGACAGGCAAAAACGTGAAAGCCTGGTTGTCTTTTGCATTGAATGGTGCAGAAACATTACGCTTGAAAGTGGGTATTTCTGGTGTCAGCATGGCCAATGCCAAACTGAACCTTGACACTGAAATTAAAGACTGGAACTTCAACGCTCTGCGGGCAAAAGCCGAAGCTGCCTGGAATAAAGAGTTGGGAAAAATTGCCGTGAAAGGCGGTACGAAAGATCAGCAAACCATTTTCTATACTGCCTTGTACCACACCATGCTGGCACCGAATGTTTACACCGATGTAAACGGAGACTACAGAGGTACCGATTTGAAAGTGCATAAAGCCACGAACTTTACGAATTATTCCGTGTTCTCATTGTGGGATACCCACCGGGCTCTGCATCCTTTACTCAGCATCATCGACCGCAAACGCACATTGGATTTTGTACAAACATTTTTGAAACAACACCAGCATGGCGGCATGCTGCCCGTGTGGGAACTCAGCGGCAACGAAACCTTTTGCATGATTGGCTACCACTCTGTACCAGTGATTGTAGATGCGTACAACAAAGGCATTAAAGGTTTTGATACACAACTGGCTTTGCAAGCTATGACGGCTTATGCCGGCAGCAATCGCTTTGGGTTGGATGCCTACCGCAAGCATGGTTTTATTGGCAATGAAAAAGATCATGAGAGTGCTTCTAAAACGGTAGAATATGCTTACGATGATTGGTGCATTGCCGAATTTGCCAAAAGCATTGGCAACAAAGAAGTGTACAACGAATACTACCAACGGGCCCACTACTACCGCAATCTTTTTGACCCGACTTCCAAGCACATTCGGGGTAAAATGCAAGGCTTGTGGTACAATCCTTTTAAGCCCGGTGAAGTCAACAACTTCTTTACCGAAGGCAACTCCTGGCATTATTCTTTTTCTGCCCAGCAAGATATTAGTGGCCTGATTAATCTGCATGGTGGAGATGCTGCATTTTTGAAGCAACTCAACCTGATGTTTACCACCACCGAACCCATGAGTGGCCGTGATCAGGCCGATGTAACGGGGCTCATTGGTCAGTACGCACATGGCAACGAACCGAGCCATCACATTGCGTATTTGTTCAACTATGCAGGACAGGCCTGGCGTACACAAGAATTGATTCATCGCATTTGTACAGAATTCTATACCAACCAACCCGATGGATTGATTGGCAACGAAGACTGCGGTCAAATGAGTGCCTGGTTTGTCATGAGTGCCATGGGTTTCTATCAGGTTACACCGGGTAGCAACCAGTATGCATTGGGTACGCCTTTGTTTGATGAAGTGAAAGTATCGTTGGAAAACGGAAAGCAATTGGTGATAAAAGCGAATGGCAGAACAGCCAATAATTTTTATGTACAATCAGCTAAGTTGAATGGCAAGCCTTACAGCCCCACCTTCATTCGCCACAGCGATATTGCCAATGGTGGCGTATTGGACATGCAGATGAGCAACCAGCCCAACTTACAGCGGGGTGTGGCCTTGAAAGACCGTCCGGCTACGCAGCTGAATGATGATGCGTTTGTGACTGTGCCTTCATTGGCTAACAACAGCAACAAATTTGCCGGCAGCACACAGGTTGAATTTCAAGCCGTAGCTGACGGTGTTGGTATTTATTATCGCATTCGCAAAGCTGGCGAGCAAGGCGGAAACTATCAACTTTACAAAGCACCGTTTACACTTACAGAAACGGTTGATGTAGATTTCTATGCACAAAAAGGTCAGGTAAAAAGCCGGGAAGTATCACAGCAGTTTTACCGCATTCCTGCCGATAAGGACATTACGGTTTTGAGCAAGGTAAATACCATGTACTCAGGCGGTGGCAATGGCATGCTCATTGATGGCATACTTGGTACTGAGCATTGGCGTGGTGGCGAGTGGCAGAGCTACTTCGACAGCAACTTCGAAGCCATTGTTGATTTGCGTCAATCTAAGAACGTGAGTTTTGTGGGGGTACATGTGCTGCAAGATGTAAGCCCATGGATTGTGTATCCGAAGGAAGTACAGTTTGCTTACAGCAATGATGGTCAGAACTGGCAAACGCTTACGACCATCGCCAATAAAATTGATGCGACTGTAAAAGGCCCTGAAGTACAAACGCTGGGTGCCAATGTAACTGCCAATGCACGTTATGTAAAAGTAACTGTAGTAAATGGCGGCCTGCTGCCTGCCTGGCACGAAAGCGCCGGCAAACCTTCGCACCTGTTTATTGATGAAGTGATTGTGAAATAATGTGCTGCCTGAATGAGAGGCCTGTTGACATAGTCAGCGGGCCTTTTTTTATGCACCAGACTGACGAAAATAATTGCTGGGTGCCATGCCTTCCATTTTGCGAAACAACCGGCTGAAATAATTGACATCGCTAAACCCGCAACGCCAGCTGATGTTGGACAAAGAATCTTCACCAATGCGCATCAGCTCCTTGGCCCGCTTAATGCGTTGCTGATTGATGTAATCGACCGGCGTAAGTCCAAATTGTTCTTTAAACAAGCGGAAAAAATCGTTGCGGTTGAGATAGGCTTTTTTGCAAAGTTGTTCAATGCTTAGCTTTTCGTGCAGGTGCTGCTGTATGTAATCAATTACTGCATGCAACCGGCTACTGTTGGCGGCTGTAGCAGCAGTTGCTTCAATGGCAAACAACTGCTGACTTTGCACCAATCTTACCAGCAATTCCTTCAGTGTGAGGTCAGCGTAAATGTCTTTGGCTTTTTCGGTGCTCATGCTAATGCGCATGATTTTATTGATGAGTGCCGATACTTCTGCATCGTTTTCAAAATGGTATTGCTGAAAGCTAATATTCCAGTGCGTTTCTTCATCGGGCTGTTGGTAATGCTCGTTGAGAAAATGCAGGGTTTGTTGTAAATGATTGTCGCTTACAGCTAAGGCGATACACTGTGTCGGATTATCAGTTGCTGCTTCCGGAAAATCAATCCGCATGGTTTCATTGGCAGGCACTATTACCGTTTCGCCGGGCACATAGTCAAATGATGGATGGTCGAAAAGGTGCATTACTTTTTTGCCCCGTACCATGCTCGTTATGACCAAATCGCCAAAAGTGAGTGGCACCAGTTGTGCTTGCTGGTAGCTTTCAAATACATTGAGTTCGCAGTGCCGCATGTTGAAAATGCGTCTGTTTTCGACCAACGTAGAAAGCTGGGCAGGCTTGGTCAGGTCAATCTTGTTGAGCTTATTACTGGGGGCAAACATGGCTGATGAACAATCGTTGAAAGAAAAGTACAGGAATTATCTGAATGCAGAAATACCGGCCGGCAGAAAATCTATCACATCAATAAAAATGTACAATTGTGCTAATCAACATGACGATTGTGCAAGGCAGAAGCACTGCTTCATCCTGAATTTCAGGACGGATTCTTTTCATCATTTAAAACAACAACGATTTGCCATGAGTACAGCAGCCGATGTGGCGCCTGTAGTAGCAGTGCCACGCCCTCAATTCAAAGACAAGTACGATCATTTCATCAACGGCCAATGGGTAGCCCCCAGCAGTGGTGAGTATTTCGACAACATTTCACCCATCGATGGTAAGCCCTTTACAAAAGCTGCCCGGGGCAACAAAGAAGACATCGACAAAGCGCTGGATGCAGCACATGCCGCCTTCGCCAAATGGAGCACTACCTCTGTAACAGAGCGGAGCAACATGCTGCTGAAAATAGCCCAGCGTATAGAAGACAACCTGGAGTATTTGGCCCGGGTAGAAACCGTAGACAACGGTAAAGCCCTGCGGGAAACAAGAGCCGCAGACTTGCCATTGGTCGTAGATCATTTCCGCTATTTTGCCGGCGTTATCCGGGGCGAAGAAGGCAGCATCAGCGAACACGATGCCACCACTGTGAGCATTGTGCTGCACGAACCCATTGGCGTGGTGGGCCAAATCATCCCGTGGAATTTTCCCTTGCTCATGGCCACCTGGAAAATGGCACCCGCTATGGCTGCAGGCTGCTGCGTAGTGATGAAACCTGCCGAGCAAACACCTACCAGTATTATGTGCCTGATGGAACTGATTGGCGATTTGATTCCGCCGGGTGTACTCAACATTGTTTCTGGCTTTGGCCCCGAAGCAGGCAAGCCATTGGCCACCAGCCCCAGAGTAGCCAAAGTGGCTTTTACCGGCGAAACAACCACTGGCCGTTTGATTATGCAATATGCCAGTGAAAATCTGGTGCCTGTTACAATGGAACTGGGCGGCAAATCGCCCAACATCTTTTTGCCCAGCGTAGGCGATGCAGATGATGAGTACTTCGACAAAGCTGTAGAAGGTGCTGTGATGTTTGCCCTCAACCAAGGCGAAGTATGTACCTGCCCAAGCCGTGTACTGGTGCACGAAAGTTTGTACGACCGGTTTATAGAAAGAGTGATAGCCCGTACCCAACAAATTAAAGTGGGCAATCCGCTGGCAGAAGATACCATGATGGGGGCGCAGGCCAGTCAAGATCAGTACAACAAAATTTTGAGCTACATGGATGTGGGTAAGCAGGAAGGTGCCGAATTGCTTTGCGGCGGTGCTGCATTCAGCATCAATAGTGGTTTGGAAAATGGCTACTACATTCAGCCAACTATTTTTAAGGGCAACAATAAAATGCGCATTTTTCAGGAAGAAATTTTTGGACCTGTTACTTCAGTAACTACGTTTAAAAACACTGAAGAAGCCATTGCCATAGCCAATGAAACATTGTATGGTTTGGGCGCAGGCGTATGGACACGGGATGCTCATGAACTGTATCAGGTGCCACGGGCCATACAAGCAGGCCGGGTGTGGGTTAACTGCTACCATCACTATCCTGCTCATGCACCATTTGGCGGCTACAAAAAATCGGGCTTTGGCAGAGAAACACATAAGATGATGCTCAGCCATTACCGGCAAACCAAAAACCTGCTCATCAGCTACAACAAAAACAAACTGGGTTTCTTTTAAATAACGGCTGCAACAACAATGGCAAACCTGGTACCCAGAATAACAGTAACAGCAGCTGCTGCTGATTTGATTGCACAGCTGCAAGCGTTGCATGGTGCGTTAATGTTTCATCAGAGTGGTGGATGCTGCGACGGCAGCCAGCCTATGTGTTTTGCCGCAGGCGAATTTTTGACTGGCAGCAACGATGTGTGTTTGGGTGAGGTATGCGGATGTGCTTTTTATATGGCCGCCGATCAGTTTGCCTACTGGCAGCACATGCAGCTGATTCTGGATGTAACACCGGGCAGAGGCAGCAGCTTTTCTTTGGAAATACCATTGGGCGTAAGGTTCCTTACCCGC
The DNA here is from genome assembly GCF_009740285.1 of Phnomibacter ginsenosidimutans. Classification (GTDB taxonomy): domain Bacteria; phylum Bacteroidota; class Bacteroidia; order Chitinophagales; family Chitinophagaceae; genus Phnomibacter; species Phnomibacter ginsenosidimutans. The sequence goes on along the minus strand of NZ_CP046566.1, from coordinate 3,886,796 downwards.
AGCCGTTTGTTTACTGATGAAGAAGTACAGCTCCTGATGCCACTGCAAGTGGAGTGAGTTCATGCACTGCATCAATGTACAATGGTTACGTACCCGCTTAGGCAGGTGTGTAACCATTTTTTTATGTCGCTACCGGTTTGATAACCTGTATTTTCGGTTTTCAATTGAATGACCATGAAACATTTCTTTTCGACATGTTTATTGCTGCTGCTGTTGACAGCTGCCAATGCTCAAACCAAAGACAGTACCCGCAAAGACAATGACCCAGATAAAATATTTACCAAGGTGGATAAGCCTGCTGAATTTCCTGGGGGAGTGGATGGCTGGCGACGCTATCTGGAAGGCAACCTCAAGTATCCTAAGAAAGCGATTAGAAGAAATACAGTCGGGGTGGTAAAAATACAGTTCATTGTAGACAAGCAAGGTGTTGTATCAGAAGTAACTGCACTGAATGATCCGGGTGATGGACTGGCTGATGAAGCGGTAAGGGTGATTGAAGAAAGTGGCAAATGGATTCCTGCCGAACAAAACGGGCGTAAGGTGATTTACCGTCATATACAAGCCATTACTTTCAAGTTGGAGTAATGTGTGAGTTTTTATTTTAAAATACAATTCATGAAAAAACTGTGGGTGCTTTGTGTAGGAATGATGATGACTGTTGCAGGAATGGCTCAGCAATTGTCGATAGCTACTTTCAACATTCGGTTGGATGTAGCCAGCGATAGCCCGAACCACTGGAAAAACAGAAAAGAAAAAGTGGTGTCGCAGGTGTTGTTTCACCAGTGGGATGTGTTAGGTGTGCAGGAAGCGTTGCCCAATCAGGTAGCCGATTTAAAAGCCTTGCTGCCAGCGTATGGCTTCACCGGTGTGGGCCGCGAAGACGGCGATAACAAAGGCGAATTTTCCGGCATTTTTTACAAAAAGATAAACTGGAACTATTGGCTTCCGAAACATTTTGGTTGAGCCTTACACCCACCGTGCCCGGTAGCAAAAGCTGGGATGCCGCCATTACACGCATCGTTACCTGGGCTAAATTCAAACACAAAAAGTCGGGTAAAATTTTCTATCATTTCAATACGCATTTCGATCACATAGGGCAGGAAGCCCGCCGGCAGAGTGCACACATGCTGCTACAAAAAGTAAACAGCATTGCAGGCAATACAGCAGCCATCGTCACCGGCGATTTTAATGCACAACCGAAAGATGAACCCATTCGCATCATCGTTGATGAAACCAATCCGTTGCATCTTACCGATGCCAAAGTACTCAGCAAAAATGGCCATTACGGACCAGTGGGCACCTTCAATGGTTTTGGACCAAAAGAAAAAGATGAGGCACCTATCGACTACATATTTATGAAAGGCAAATGGCAGGTGTTGCAGCATGCTACTATTTCACAAACCTGGGGTGGCCGTTTCGCTTCCGATCATTTTGCTGTGATGGCTATAGTAATGTTGGGTAAGTAATAGCAACGATTTTCGGAAAACCAATTGCACATGACGAATCAGGATTTTACATTGGAAGAATGGCTGCGCAAACACCAGTCGCAGTTTTATCCGTTGGTGCCATTTGATGCAATACAGGACCGCCTGCTGGCCATGGATTTTACAGATGCCAATACTGCCCTTACTGCCGATGTACTCAACGATACCGCTGCGTTTAGTGCGTATGTAACTACACAGTTGCAAAGTGCAGGTGCCCGCTATGGCTATGGTGGGTACAATGAGCACCGAACCGTGTACAGCCGGTCGCCACATTTTAGTGATGCTGCTGCTGGTGGTGAGCCCCGCCGCCTGCACCTTGGCATGGATATTTGGGGGCCTGCCGGTACACCTGTGTATGCGCCGGTGAGCGGCATGGTGCATAGCTATGCGTACAACAACAACCCCAGCGATTATGGGGCCACCATCATCCTGAGCCACCAGCTGGACGGTCGACAGTTTTATACCTTGTATGGCCACCTGAGCCTGGCCGATTTAGCACTGGCAAAAGAGGGCAACTATGTGGTGGCCGGCCAATTGCTGGCGCATTTTGGCGAACCCCATGAAAACGGCAACTGGCCACCGCACCTGCATTTTCAGGTGATAGAAGATATTGGTTTGAATGAAGGCGATTATCCCGGGGTATGTCGTTACAGCGAAAGAGAATTTTACCTGCGCAACTGCCCCAACCCCGATGCCATTATTCAATGGCAACAATGGCTGGGCTAAAATTGGAGGCAATTGCCCAAAACATTAGGTTTGCACAAATTTTAAAGCATTCGCATTATGGCACACGAAGGACATACTTCTACTGGCTTTGGCAAAAACACCAACGGATTGGGTCTTTTCATTGTAGCTGCAGTACTGGTTTCATTTGTACTGGTAGCCTGGGGTTTATGGAACAAAGGCGCCGCAGAAGACAATTGGTACCGTTTTGAGCACAAAGAAGCTGCTGCCCATGGCGAACATGGAGCCGCTCCTGAAGTTGCGCATACCGCCGCGGCTACCGATAGCACAGCACATACCCATGCCACAGACAGCACTGCTCATGCTGCTGATACCACGCATGCTGCACATTAATTGAACCTCTTGGTTGATAAAAACAGCGTCTGCTTCTTCTTGGAGCAGACGCTGTTGCTTTTTTACCAATGCCTACGGCATGCTATTGATGTAAAAAAATCTGTGCATCTGCGGCCAAGTCTTTCGCCACAAATGCACAGGTGAAACAAGCGGTTATCGCTTTTCTACCTTGTTGTAAAAACCGCCGAAGTTGGCCAGCTTCACGCCATCTTCCTGGTAAAACTCTCCGGGGAAACCCAATTCAATTTTACTGATAGCATCCAAACGTTGCAGGTGTTCTTTGCTCAGCTGTAAGCCTATCACACCGAGGTTATCCTGCATTTGGGTCAGTTTGGTAGCACCCACAATGGGAATAGAAGAAAAACCTTGCTGCATGGTCCATGCCAGTGCTACCTGACCCGGAGTAGTGCCTGTTTCTTCAGCTATTGCCATCACTTCTTTGGTAATAGTTATAGCTTGTTCATTCAGGCGCTTGCTGCCTTCTTTAATGCGGCCCGGATCGTTGCGTAAATACTTGCCCGTTAAGGCACCGCCTGCCAGTGGTGCCCAGGGCGTTACCGTAAGGCCAAAGTGCTTGGCCATGGGTATCAGGTCACGTTCGGGGGTACGTTGCAGCAGGCTGTATTCTACCTGCAGGGCCACAAACTGACTCCAGCCCATCAGCTCTGCCATGGTTTGGCCTTTGGCCACCATCCATGCCGGTGTATCGCTGATGGCGATGTAATTTACTTTTCCCTGACGCACCAAATCATCGAGGCCACGCAACACTTCATCCATGGGAGTGAGGGCATCCCAAATGTGGAGGTACAGCACATCAATAAAATCGGTGTTGAGGCGCTTGAGGCTTTGCTCTACACTGCGCATCATGTTCTTGCGGTTGTTGCCACTGGCATTGGGGTTGGTCTGGTTGTCGTACAGGCTGTACTTGGTAGCCACCACCCAATAGTCGCGGTCATGTTGGTTGATAAACGCCCCCACAATTTCTTCACTCATACCATCCTGATAGCGGTTGGCGGTATCTAAAAAATTACCACCTGCCTGCGCAAAAGCTTCCATAATGCTGAAGCTGGCGGCTTTGTCTACACCCCAGGGAGTGGCCGTGCCAAAACCCATGGTGCCGAGGCAGAGTTCACTTACTTTGAGGCCACTGCGGCCGAGGAGTTTGTATTCCATAGTCTTGTTTTAAACGAGATCTTTTAGAGAGGCTGCTTATAGGATGTAACTGCCAATCAGCAGCCTATTTGTACATACAAATAGTGAAGTAAAAAAAGGGTTACACCTTTAGTTTGTCAGTCATCTGGCAAATGCTGCTCACCAAAGCAGTGCTTTCACGGTAGCCCAGTTGTGCCGCATAGCGTTCATGAAAATCTTGTCCGCAGGCCTTCAATGCCGGCAGCATGTCTTTGCCTTTGGGGGTGGGATATACGTTGGTGATTTTGCCTTCTGTGGTACGTACCACCAGCTTTTTTTCTTCCAGCTTTTCTATCAGGCGGGTAATGGTACTGGGGGTGAGCTGCAATTGCTCTACCAAAAAACTGGGTTGCACACCCGGCTCTTCTATCGCAATCATCAGCAGGTAGCCATGGCTGGGGCTAAGGCCAACCGGGGCCCAGCATTCGGTGGCCAGTTTTTCCACTTTGCGGCTAAGGGCACTGCTGGCAAAATACAAGCACTGGCTATATCGGCTATCGCATGCTTTCATGTAAAAAATGTTCGGCTGCGCAAAGGTAAAGCCAACGCATTTGTACATACAATCATTGGGATAAATATTTAGCACACGCTATTTGCCGATTGCTCACATTTGTAATTCCAAGTCATGAGCAATCCGAATTTGAATACCGATAGCAACAACCAGAATGCCGCCGAACGGGAGTTTGAAAACGCCATCCGGCCGGCAGCCATTGCGGAGTTTAGCGGCCAGCCACAGCTGATTGAAAACCTGGTGATTTTCATTAAAGCGGCTAAAATCCGCGGCGAGGCATTGGACCATGTGCTGTTTCATGGACCTCCCGGATTGGGTAAAACCACCCTCAGCCGCATTGTGGCCAATGAGTTGGGGGTAAGCATTAAGGAAACCAGTGGCCCGGTGATTGAAAAGCCGGGTGATTTGGCGGGATTGCTCACCAGCCTTGAGCCCAACGATGTGTTGTTCATCGATGAAATTCATCGGCTGAGTACGGTGGTAGAAGAGTACCTGTATGCTGCGATGGAAGACTTTCGCATCGACATCATGATTGACAGTGGCCCCAGTGCCCGCAGCATCCAAATCAACCTCAATCCGTTTACGTTGATTGGTGCTACCACCCGCAGTGGTTTGCTTACGGCGCCATTGCTCAGCCGCTTTGGCATCAAAAGCCGGTTGGAGTATTACAACCACGATACGCTGCGCAAAATTATTTTACGGGCAGCGGGCATTTTGCAAGTAGAAATCAGCGAGGATGCTGCTGGCGAAATCAGCCGCCGGAGCCGTGGTACACCGCGTATTGCCAATGGATTGCTGCGCCGGGTACGAGACTTTGCGCAGGTACTTAATGATGGGCAAATTGACATCGGCATTACCCAACATGCCCTCAAGGCATTGAACGTAGATGAGCATGGCCTCGATGAAATGGACAACCGCATTTTGCTCACCATCATCGATAAGTTTAAGGGCGGTCCCGTGGGCATCAACACCATTGCTACAGCAGTGGGTGAAGAAAGCGGCACCCTGGAAGAAGTGTATGAACCCTTTTTGATACAGGAAGGCTTTTTGCAACGTACCCCCCGCGGCCGCGAAGTAACGGCCAAGGCTTACAGCCACTTGGGCAGAAAACGACCCGGCAGTGCCGCCAGTGGATTTTTGTTTGAGTAAGAATCATTTTATAATTTGAAAATAATTCTTAACTCATAAGTTTTCCAAATGAAAAAAACGGTCTCTACAATTTTTAAGTCGTTACTTTTTTTGCCTAGTATTATTCTTTTAGCACCCGCTGTAATTTCGTCTTATCTGATTGTTAAGGATTTCCTATCTGTTGTTATTGACGATAAAGATAATTTCTATTACGAAACGTGGTTCGGGCTTATTAAAGATGAGTCATCTATGCCGCTATTTGCTGGGCTTTCAGGTATTGCAGGAGTGATGTTATTAAAATTCAATTTTGAATATATCAAGAAGCTCGGTGAAAACAAGCAATAGTTATTGCGAGTACTCTTCTATGTATTTGTTTACTATTTCATCCTTAGTTATTGCTTCGTATTTAAACGCAAAAACTAACCTTGCAATCATACTTTTCGGCGTTAAAGTTTTAGTACTAATACTATCAATAATTTGTTTGAAGCTTCGCTGTTTTTCTGAATTGAGATAATCGTTCTTAATAAATGGAGCTAAAATATTTTTTATCGTGTCTTCGTCTTGTTTGAAGATTACAGCAATTAGTGAAATTTTTTCTGCATTACTTTCTATTTCATCAGTAACGGATTTTTCTATCCTTTTAATCCTTTTTAATTCAAGATCTTCTTCTCCTGATTTTTTGCTTGTACAAAAATTTGATAATAAAGCGACAAAAAGGATAACGGTCAACTTTTTTAATTCTTGAGTTTTCATAGAAGGGGTTGTGATAATAATTCCCTAATCTAATAAAATCAGATGTTCATGCCGCCTAACTGCCGGTAATCTTCCCGCACAGGGGTAAAAATATCTACCAACACACAGTCGGTGATGGCTTCGCCGCCATGCTCGGTGCCACCGGGGATGTGGCAAAATTGTGTGGCATCCAGCACCTTGGTTTCGCCGGCAATGGTCATGGCAAACTGCCCGCTGATAACGAACGACATTTGTGCATGCGGGTGCTGGTGCAGGGGCACTTTGTTGCCCGCCGCCACCGTAATCCAGTTGATGGTTTGCCCTTCGGTATGAATGAGCTTGCTGAAAAATCCGGGGGCTATTTCTTGGGTGTCAATGTTGCTGAAAGCATGAAAATGTTGGGGCATACAACAGCTGGTTTGAAAGTTTGCAAGTTTACGAGTTCACTGGTTCAAGCGTTTCAGAGATACTTGCTGCCCTGAGCATGTCGAAGGGCAGTCTAAATGTATTTCTCATTAGCATATTTTCAAATTAGCTAATCAGCACATTATTTGTATTCTGCCATGCTAATGCGTTGCTGGCAAAAGGAAATCTCCTGTTCGTCGTTGCTGGCAATGAGTACCAGCTTATCGTGGGTGTATTGCTGCATCCATTGGTGGTACATCTCAATGCCCTTGGTATCGAGGTTGCTGGTGGGCTCATCGAGCAGCAATACTGGGGCGGCACTCAATATGCTTTGCGCCAGTTTTACCCGCTGTTTCATACCGCTGCTAAAGGCACGTATTTGTTTTTGCGTAGCGGCTTCCAAACCCATGAGTGCAATAATGCTGTTGGCATCGAGGCCGGGCAGCCAGGGTTTGAAACGGCCATGAAACTGCAGCATTTCCAGCAGGGTGAGTTCTTCAATCAGTTCGAGGTAAGGGGTGCAAAAACTCAGCAGCGGATATTGTTGTTCATCTGGCACGGTTTCGCCATTGAGCTGCCAGCTGATGCTGCCTTCGCTTTTTTCTACAGCGCCGCCTATTACCTGTAGCAATGTGCTTTTGCCCGAGCCATTGGCGCCTGTAATGGCTACGGGTGCATTGCTTTGCAGCACAGCATCCACCTTCCGGAAAATCCAGTGGTGGTTGAAGCGTTTGCCTACTTGTCGAAGTGTAATCTGCATCATAGCTATTGCAAAAAAATCCTCCGCGAAGGAGGATTTAAAAAGTTATTCGTCGAGGGCACCCTTGGTAAACCGCTTGATAATACCGCGGCCACTTTCGCGGATGAAGGTGACAATTTCGTCCCGTTCATCGTTGATGGGCAGTTCTTCTTCAATGTACTCGAGGGCCTGCGTGGTATTCATGCCCTTGTTGTAAATACAGCGGTATACGTCGAGAATCTGGTTGATTTGCTGGTTGCTGAAACCGCGGCGTTTGAGGCCTACGGAGTTTACTCCGGCATAGCTGAGCGGTGTACGACCGGCTTTGATATACGGCGGCACATCTTTACCTACCAGCGAACCGCCGGATACAAAGGCATGCTGACCAATTTTTACAAACTGGTGAATGGCACTCACCCCACCTACCACCGCCCAATCGCCCATGGTAACGTGGCCGGCCATTTGGGTGTTGTTGCTCATAATGCAGTTGTTGCCAATAATACAATCATGTGCAATGTGGCTGTAGGCCATGATCAGACAGTTGTTGCCTACCTGTGTTTTACCCCGGTCGCTGGTGCCTCGGTTGATGGTTACAAACTCACGGATGGTGCAATTGTCGCCCACTTCAACGGTGGTTTTTTCGCCCATAAACTTTAGGTCCTGCGGGGTAGCGGCAATAACTGCACCGGGGAAGATGCGGCAATTTTTGCCAATGCGGGCACCTTCCATAATGGTGACGTTGCTACCAATCCAGGTGCCTTCGCCAATGCTGACGTTACCGTGGATGACGGTAAATGGGTCCACCTTTACGTTGTCTGCCAGGCGGGCATCGGGGTGGATGTATGCGAGAGGGTGAATCATATTGATGAGTTGGCAACGGTAGTTTTGGCACCGTTGGCCTTTTAAAAACAGGCAAAAATAGGGTGGTACACCGTTTGGCCACTGTTTAAGTGGTTGCGGGTTACCGTTTTAGCGTTTTCTACACAAGCTTACCGCTTCACCAGTTGGGCTACCATGTCGGCCTCGGTACACACTTTGTTGCCCACAATTACTGTTCCTCTCATTACACAAATACCGCGGCGGATGGGTTCTATCAACTCCAGTTTCATCAGCATGGTATCGCCGGGCTTTACCATGGCTTTAAATTTACAATTGTCGATTTTCAAAAAATAGGTGTTGTATTCGCCGGGAGGCATCGCATTAATACACAAGATACCACCTGTTTGCGCCAGTGCTTCAATTTGCAATACACCGGGCATTACCGGGTTGTTGGGAAAATGACCCTGGAAAAACCACTCGTTGTAAGTCACGTTTTTCACCCCGACGATTTCGGTGCTGGTCAGCTCTATGACTTTGTCAATCAGCAGGAAGGGGAAACGGTGGGGCAGTGTTTTTTCGATGGCAGCCAAATCGTACACCGGCGGCAACGTGGGGTCGTAGCTCGGCATGTCTTTGGCATGCTTGTTCTTTTTGATGTATTGTTTTACCAGCTTGGCAAATTCCACATTGGCGGCATGGCCGGGGCGATGCGCAATGATGTGCGTTTTTACGGGATAGCCAATCAGGGCCAGGTCGCCTACTACGTCGAGCAATTTGTGCCGGGCCGGCTCGTTGGGGAAACGCAGCTTCAGGTTGTTGAGATATCCTTCGCCTTGTATTTCAATATTGTCTTTTTTGAAAGCGGCTTTCAGTTTCACTTTCGCTTCTTCGGTTATTGGCTTATCTACCACCACAATGGCGTTGTTGATGTCGCCGCCTTTTACCAGGTTGTGATCGAGCAGCATTTCCAGCTCATGCAAAAACACAAAGGTGCGGCAAGGCGCAATGGTGCTTTTGAAATCGCTGAGGTGCTTGAGCTGTGCATGCTGGGTACCCAGTACGGGGCTGTTGAAATCAATCAGCGTAGTCACTTTGTATTCTGCAGAAGGCAGGGCCGTAATTTCTACGCGGCGGGCTTCATCACAATACTGAATGTTTTCGCTGATGGTGTACCACTGCTTGGCCGCCTCTTGTTCTTCTACGCCTACTTCTTCAATGGCTTCAATAAATGGCATGCTGCTGCCATCCATGATGGGAATTTCAGGACCATTGATTTCGATGTGGCAGTTGTCTACACCAAGGCCAACCAAAGCGGCCAGCACATGCTCCACGGTACTCACCCGGGCACCATTTTCTTCGAGGGTGGTGCCGCGGCTGGTGTCCACTACCAGGTCGCAGTCGGCTTTAATGGTGGGTTGACTGGGCAGGTCGATGCGCTGAAAAACGAAGCCATAGCCGGGTTTGGCCGGTTTCAGGTTCATGTTTACATAGGCGCCGGTGTGCAGGCCGGTACCTTCTACGCTTACCACGCCACTCAAAGTATGTTGCTTATCCGGATTGAACGTGCTACTCATGTACAAGTTAATGTTGGTCAGAAATTGCGGCAAATATAACCATTGCGGCCTGAGCAGCCATTCGGGGCTGTATGCTGGTTGCAAAAGCTATTGGCTAAGCACTATTTCGGAAAATGCTACGCAGGATTATTGGCCTCTGCTGAAGGAGTAGTGTTTTCGTTGAGCTTGCCTTCTTTGCGCAACCATTCTATTACCAACCGGGCCTGATTGTAGCTCACATGGTCGCCGAGAATTTGCCGCACTTCGGCTGCTTGTGTAGTGCCGGTGTCTTGTTGTACTTCGGCAATTTGCTGAAACAATGCTTCGGTTATGAGTACAGCTTTATCGATACTGCCATCCAACACGTAAGGGAGCAAATGCCCTTCGATGGTGCCGGGCTGCAAACCACGGGCAGCGGCTATTTCGGCCACGCTCATGCCTTGCTGCAACAGTTGCAGACTTTGCACCTGCGTAGGAATTTTTGCTGCTGGGGTGTCGGTTTTTTCTTTGCGCTGGCGTTTCGGCGTTTTGTCGGTGATGTGGCTGCTCAGGTCATGGGCTTCGCAATAGGCTACAATGAGTGCCAGAAAATCGGTTCCGTATTGCTCCACTTTTTGCTTGCCAAAACCAGAGATGAGCAAAAGCTCTTTTTCGTTTTGGGGTAAATAAGTCACCAGTTCGATGAGCGTACTCAGGTTGGCTACCATGTAGGCAGGTTTGCCTTCGTCGGCACAAATCTGGTCACGTAGTTGTTTTACCTGCTGAAACAGCTGCGGATGCGGCACATCAGCATAAGCATGTTGTCGCTTGGTGACGGTGTACGCTTGCCCAATTACTTCTTTAATGTTGATGGTAGACTTGGCCCTCAACAAAGCATGTGTATCGTAGCCTTTGTGGCAGGCCTGCATGTATAGTTGCCATTGGGTGGCGGCTTTCAGTGCTTCGGCCAGCAATGCTTCAAATTCTTCTGCCAGCTCTTTGCTGTCTGTTACAGCAGGCTGTTCCCGTATGCTTTTGATGATGCCATCGAGCTGTGCCCCAAACCAATCAGCCGCTTTTTGGATGCGGTCTTGTAGCGGCACATGTGTTTCAAAACTTTCTGCATAACCCTGTGTGAGTTGTGCTAGTTGTTGTTGAAACTTATTGGAAGTGTCTGCCAGCTGTTGTATTTGTGCCTGCCAGTTTTTTATCCAGCTGTCCGCTGCTTCGCCATAAGCACCAGCATGGTTGTTGATGACGGAAGCCAAGGCTGCAGCGGCTTTTTGCAAAGGCAATGCATCGAAGGCCCGTTGCAACAGTTGTAATTGAAAACGGTTTCGACTGGCTGCAAATGCTTGTTGCAATTGTAGTGCCGTTCCTGCGGTGGCCGCATATTGCTGCACCCGTCCATCTACTTTTACAGCTTGTGGCGGTACGGGTGTACGCAGTACCATCCCTTCCAGTGTTTTGCATCGGCTGAGGGCTACATATACCTGCCCGGCCGAAAATGATTTGGCTGCATCAATAATGGCATGCTCAAACGTAAGGCCCTGACTTTTGTGAATGGTGACAGCCCAAGCCAATCGCAATGGGTATTGGGTGAATGAACCAATCTCTTTTTCCTCTACTTGCTGCAAAGTTTTGTTGAGGCTGTACTGCACATTGCGCCAAACTTCCCGTTGTACGCTAATGGGTTTGTCATCGCCCTTGCAATGCACTTCAATCCGTTCATCATCCAATGCGGTGACAATGCCAATTTTGCCATTGAAATAGCGTTTGCTTACGGTGTCATTTTTCAGAAACATAACCTGTGCTCCTTTTTTGAGCTGCAGGGTTTGCTCCGCCGGAAAATTCTTTTCCGAAAATTCACCGTCTATATCGGCCTCGTAGTTATGCAATGAACCTGGCAATGCTTCCAGCGCCTGATTGTTGATGCTGTCGGCTGTGGCGTTGTGTGTAGTCAGTGTGATGTAATCTTTATCGGCGGGTATGCGGAAATGCGGTTCGTAGCGGCTGTTGAGGAGCTGCAAACCTTCTTCAGTCAATTGATTATTCCGCACCTCATTCAGTAGCTGTATAAAATGCGCATCGCTTTGGCGATAAATATGCTGCAGTTCAATGTACACAGGCATGTGCTGGCGTATCACTTCGCTGTTGAAGAAGAAGGGCCCATCATAAAACTCTTGCAGTATTTGCCAGTCTTGATCGGGTACTACAGGCGGCAGCTGAAACATGTCGCCAATGAATAGCATTTGCACCCCACCAAACGGTTGCTCGTTATGGCGAATGTGCCGCAAAATGGTATCGATAGCATCCAGTGTATCGGCCCGCACCATGCTTATTTCATCAATGATGAGCAAGTCGAGGCTGCGCATCAACTCCCGTTTGTCACGGCCATACCGCAGCCGTGCCAACAGGCTGTGTTTGTTGTTGGATTCGTCGCTGTTGGTTTTGTTGCCCGCTGGTATAAACGGCCCAAACGGCAATTGAAAAAAGAGTGAATGGTGGTGCCGCCGGCATTGATGGCCGCTACACCTGTGGGTGCCAGCACGGCATGCTGCTTGGGGCAATCTTGCCGCAGTGTTCGCAAAAATGTGGTTTTACCCGTACCTGCTTTACCCGTTAGAAAAACAGATTTGCTGGTATAGTACACATAATCTTTGGCCAGTTGTAAATGGGTGTTGGTGTGTTTTTGCATAAATATCAGTACGTGTTATTGGTTAGGCGTCGATAAATAAATCGGGGTAGAAGTTGGTATTGCCCGGCACATGTGCATAGCCGCTCAAATCTGTAATGCCATGCGATTGCAATACTTCTTCATCTATAAAGAAATTGCCTGTGCATTTATCGGACGGTTGCTGCAAAATGTGCCATGCGGCATCGGCCACAATTTGCGGAGTGCGGCTCATGTTCATGAGCATTTCGCCACCTAACAAGTTGTTGACGGCAGCCGTAGCAATGGTTGTTTTAGGCCATAATGTATTGGCAGCAATGCGGTATTGTTTGAGCTCGGCACTCAGGCCAAAAGCAATCATGCTCATGTTGTATTTGCTCATGGTGTACGACAGGTGCTTGGCAAACCATTTGGCCTCCATATTTATGGGCGGACTCAAATTGAGGATATGTGCATTGGTGCTTTTCTTGAGAAAAGGAATGGCCGACTGACACAAGAAGAAAGTGCCACGTACATTGATATCATGCATCAAATCGTAACGCTTGGGTTCCGTTTTTTCAGTTGGCAACAGGTTAATGGCACTGGCATTGTTGATGAGGATATCAATACCGCCAAAATGTTCGGCTGCTTTTGCTATGGCTTGCTGGCTGGCCGCTTCATCGCGGATGTCGAGTTGAATGGGCAGGGCTTTGCCACCGGCCTGTTCTATTTCTTCGGCAGCGCTGAAGATTGTACCACCCAGTCTTGGGTCTTCGGTTACACTTTTAGAAGCCACCACAATATTGGCGCCATCCGCAGCCAGTTTGAGGGCGATGGCCTTACCAATGCCACGGCTGGCACCGGTGATAAACACAGTTTTATTTTGAAACAACATGGCAAACAAGTTTTAAAAGATGCTAAGGAAGGAATAAAAAAGGAAGTAAAGGAGATGAAAGTATGGAAAATTGTCGTAAATTAGTGCGACAAATGACAGGATGAAGAAAAAGCCCATTCAATACGGTCAAAAAAAGGCACAGGCCATTAGCAACCTGATGCAAGAGCCCGAGGTACTGTATCAGGTAAGTACCGATGTTTTTTCGCCGGTTGCTTATGATAAGCTCCAGCATGTGTTGCAATTTACGCAGGCAGAGTGGGCGGCTATTTTGCACATCAGCGATCGTACCCTGCAGCGATACCTCAAAGATGGCAAGCCGTTTACCGGTTTTCAGGCTGAGTTGCTGCATCAGCTCAAGCGCCTCACCGAAACTGGCCTGCAAATTTTTGACAGCACAGCATCTTTTACTGATTGGCTGCGCAAAACCAAGCAGGTGCTGGGTCAGGAGTTGAGTTTTCAATCTTTACAAACCATCACGGGCGTTGGCTTACTGCAGCAAGAGCTGGGCCGTATGGCCTACGGCGTATACATATGATGCTTGTTCACCGTATTGGTCACGTTGCTTTTATTGATGATACCGAAGGTATTGGTGCCAAAAAATTTGGGGGCCGCTGGAATCCTGTCGGGATAGCCTGTTTGTATTGTAGCGAACATTTGTCGCTGGCGGTACTGGAAAAATTTGTGCATGCACAGGGCCGCAACGACATGCTGCAATTGGCCACCAGAAGCTTTGCTATTCCTGCTGCTGCTCAATTGTACAAAGTGGATACGGCCCGTTTGACCAAGGGTTGGGAAAATGATTTTGCTTACACACAATGGCTGGGCCAGCAAATACTGGAAGACACTGCCTATGCAGGGTTCATTGTACCATCGGTGATAGTGCCGGGCGAACACAATGTGGTACTCAATCCGCTATCACCGCTTTTTAAGAAAGTGGAATCTCAGCCATCGGCATTGTTTGCCATGGATAGCCGATTGCTGGCACATGTGTAATGATTACTGCAAAAGAAAAGCGATGCTTGGTGGGCATCGCTTTGTTCATTTAGTTTTCTTCAATGATTTGTTTGCTGTCAGTAGGTGGTTCTTTGGGTGCATCACCTTTCAGGTAAGTAGGCAGGTTGAGGCCGGCCATGTTGAACAGGTCGTTGAGTGGTGGCACGGTTTTCATCATACCCGAAACAAAGTTGGCAGTGGATGACTGACCGTTTTCGCTGCTGTTGCCACTGTCCCAAACCGTTATTTTATCAATCTTAATGTTCTTCACGGCTTCTACCTGTGTTTTTACCAATTCAGGCAGTTTTTCAATGAGCAACAACTGGAAGGCTTTTGTAGGATCGCCACCGGCGGCTTGCACTACCTGGTTGTATCCATCGGCCTGCTTGGTCAAAATTTCCAGCAAACCTTTTGCCTCAGCTTCCATTTTCGCAAAAATGGCATCGGCTTCGCCTTTCGCTTTTTCACGGATGCGTTCGGCTTCGGCTTGAGCTTCTATAATGGCACGTTGCTTGGCAATTTCTGCAGGAATAACAATGTTGGCAATTTGCGTAGATCGTTCTCTTTCCGAACGGGCCAATTCTGCTTTTTGTTCAGCCAGGTATGCTTCTTCCAAAGCCTTGGCTTGCTGTACTTTTTCGGCCGTGATGGCAATGCGCAAAGACTCCGCTTCTTTTTCGCGGCGCAATGCTTCGGAGTTGGCGATGGCTATCTTGGCTTCGTTTTCACCTTTGATGGCAACAGCGTTTGCTTCCGAAGTTTTTACCCGGGTATCTCTGGCCGCTTCGGCTTTACCAATGGCTTCATCTTTTACTGCAGAAGCAATACTGATTTCTTTATCCTTTTGGGTGATGGCAATTTTTACATCACGGTCGCGGTGTGTTTCTGCAATCTGCGTATCTCTTTCACGGTCGGCGAGGGCCTTACCGGTTTCACCAATCTTTTCTTGTTCTGCTACACTGATTTTTGCTTCATTGATGGCTTTGGCGGCAGCCTCTTTACCCAAGGCTTCAATGTAGCCCGATTCGTCTTTGATATCGGTTACGTTTACGTTGATCAGTTTCAAGCCAATTTTCTTGAGTTCGGTATCAACGTTTTTAGAAATGTTGTCGAGAAACTTGTCGCGGTCGCTGTTGATTTCTTCAATGGTCATGGTAGCAATCACCAGGCGCAACTGACCAAACAAAATATCTTTCGACAGCTCCTGAATTTGCTCAGGACTGAGGCCCAGCAAGCGTTCTGCAGCATTGTTCATGCTATCGGGCTCGGTAGAAATAGCAATGGTAAAACGACAAGGCACATCCACCCGGATGTTTTGCCGGCTGAGTGCATTGGTCAAATTGGCTTCAATAGAAATGGGTTTCAGATCGAGGTAAGCATAGTCTTGAATGACAGGCCATATGAAAGCGCCGCCACCATGTATACACTTGGCAGAGCTGCCGCCGGTGCGGCCATATACCACGAGAATTTTATCACTCGGGCAACGTTTGTAACGGGAGATAATGGCAGAGATGGTGATGAATGCAACTACTACGAGTATTGCAATCATGTAAACTGGTGTCATAGGTATGTGCGGTTTATAATTTCGTAACTACAAGCAGGTTATTGCCCATGATATCGGTGACTTTAACCATGGCGCCGGAGTCAATTTTTTCGCCCTGCGTAATGGCGTCGAGTTCGTGTACCGAACCATTGACGCTGATTTGTACTTTTCCCTTGCCCATGTTTTGTGCAGGAATGCTGAGGTATACTTCGCCGGTTTTACCCAGCACTTTTTGGATGTTGAACGAATTGTCTTCGGCCAGTTTTTGTACCTGCCGAATGATGGCGAAAAACAGCAACACAAACACAATGCCCACGGCTGCCGCTACTGCCACCAGCAAAGATTTGTTGCTAAAGCTTTGATAACCCGTTACGCCCATCCAGCCAAAGCCCAACAAAAAGTTGGTGAGGTTGCGCAGACTGAAGAGTTGAAATGGCGCATCGCCACCATCGAGGCTGCCGTCAAAATCGGCGGAGAGTCCATCGCTGGCATCGGTGCCGGTAAACGTCATGATGGTTTGCACCAAAAAGACAAGGCTGGCTAAAATAGCCACTACCCAAAATACTTTGAGCATCAGCTCCATGTTGCTAAAATCCATAGAACCAAATATACACAAAATAGCCGTTTGGCTGAAAGGAGAGGCGTAGCATAACTCCGTTTACGATAATGTAATAGAGAAAACTATTTTGCCAGAAATGCAGCAACTTGCTGCGCCGCTTGCTGGCGGGCATCAGCCAATACATCGTTTACAATCACGGTATCAAACTTGTGACGAAAACTCATTTCGTATTCGGCTTTGCTGAGGCGGGTATGCAGGCTTTCCGGTGTTTCCGTGCCGCGGCTTTCCAGTCGCTGCCGCAGCGCATCTACCGAAGGTGCCTGAATGAACATACTGAAACACTGACCGGGATATTGCTGTTGCACATGAATGGCGCCTTTTACATCAATATCGAGCACCGGTGTTTTGCCTTCACTCCATATGCGGGTCATTTCTGATTTGAGGGTGCCGTAGTATTTGCCTTCGTACACCATTTCCCATTCCAGAAATTCGTTGGCCTGTATTTTTTGCTTGAAGTCGGCTTCGCTAATAAAGTAGTAGTCTTTGCCATGCACTTCTGCACCACGGGGCTGACGGGTAGCAGCACTAATGCTAAAGGTGAGCGTTGGAAACTGCTCCAACAAGTATTGGGTGATGCTGGTTTTGCCCGCACCACTGGGTGCTGTAATGATGATGATTTTGCCCTGACTACTCATGATGCCGCAAATATAGCGGGGGAGCAGGTTTGGAGTTGACGAGTTTACAAGTTCACGTGTTCACAAGTTCCATTGTTCTAGAGTTTACCAATTTGAAATCGGCACTGAGTTTACCCACTCGTCAACTAATCAACCAATTAACTAGTCAACCTCTTAACCAAATCAAAACTTATTCCCCAAAAAATACGGCAATGCTGCCCGCCAGGTGGGCCAGTCGTGTTTCCATTCGGGGCCCCAAATGTTGAGGTCGTAGGTGATGCCTTTGTTGTACAGCACATCGGCAAACTCACGGGCTGCCCACGGTGCTTCGTAAGGGCCTTCGCCACTAAACATATGAATGTGATGGCTCTTGCGAATCTGATCGAGGTACCAGGGATCGTTGAGGTTGGGTAGGTAATGAGCCGGGCTGTTGAAGTATACCTGCTCGTCGTAGTAGCCGTCGGTGTATTCCATCAAGTTGTACACTCCACTCATGGCAATAACACCGCTGAATACATCAGGGCGTTTCAAAAACAGGTTCATGCTGTGCAGCGAACCAAAAGAAGCGCCACACACAATGATGGGTGTATCGGGCGAAGTATGCGTTTTAATAAACGGCACCACTTCATTAAAAATGTATTCATTCCATTGGTTGTGGCGGATGGCTTTGTGTGCCCCTTCCATGCTCTTGTTCATCCAGCTTTGTTTGTTCATGCTGTTTACGCTGAACACTTTCACCTTGCCACTGTCAACAAACGGTGCCAAATCATCGGTGAGCTGAAAACGTTCGTACTCCAAAAAATCGGCGCCGGCCGTGGGCACCAGCAGCAGGGCAAAGCCATAATGTCCGTACGTTACAATGGGCATGTCTTCGCCAAGGGCAGGGCTGTACCAGCTGGTTATTTCTCTTTGCATAAAACTGTAAAAGGTGATAGTAAAAGCGTTGAATAAAAGATGTGATGCAACTATCAGGCACTGGTTTTCTTTTTCAGTTCTTTCCACACTTCTCTGAAGCATTGTGCGGCGTAGCTGCTGGGGGCAAACCACGCCACCGGTGCCAGCTTGCTGCCCATTTTTTCTACCGTGCTCAGGTAGGGCACGTAGTTGCGCAAAAACTGTTTGTGCTTGTAGTATTTGCCAATCACTTCGTTGTGCAGGTTTTTACGAATGTCTACCATGCTGAAGAAGGCAATGAGCCTGCTGGGGTCGAGCTGGTTTTCTTCGAAAAACTGCTGCGCCATTTCGTAGGTACGAATGCTGAGCGTGGTAGGAATGGTGGGCAACACCACATAGTCGGCCGCAGCAAAAATGGCTTCGCTAAGTGGGCCAATGCCCGGAGGACAATCAATAAACAGGTAATCAAATTCGCCCTGCAGAGAACCTACAAGGCTCTTGAATTTTTTCTTCGATTGCTTGGTGCTGTCCACCAGCACATCGAGGTGACGGTTGCCAAAATCGGCGGGCAGCATCCACAGATTTTCAAACTCGGTAGCTTGAATGCTGGCATCCAACTGGCTTTCGCCGGTCAGCAGTTTTTTAATGCCGCCTTTGAGCTTTGCTTCTACACTAAAATAAAAAGATGCGGAACCCTGCGGGTCGAGATCCCAGATGAGTACTTTTTTTCCTTCTTCGGCGGCCAGATAAGCCAGATTGACACAGCCGGCTGTTTTTCCTACACCGCCTTTAATGTTGTACAAAGCAATGGTTGTCATATCCCCGATTTTTTTTCTAATGTAAACATTTCGGGGCAATCGGGGATTTTGCCCCTACCATTTGTAGCCGAGGCGCAGCACCATGCGGTTGAGCTGGTAGCGGTTGGTGGTGCGGTCCATATCGGTGGGGTTGCTGGTCATAGTCGCTTCGGTTTCGTACCACTCGGTGGT
The DNA here is from genome assembly GCF_009740285.1 of Phnomibacter ginsenosidimutans. Classification (GTDB taxonomy): domain Bacteria; phylum Bacteroidota; class Bacteroidia; order Chitinophagales; family Chitinophagaceae; genus Phnomibacter; species Phnomibacter ginsenosidimutans. The sequence goes on along the minus strand of NZ_CP046566.1, from coordinate 3,867,978 downwards.
GGTTTTGCGGCTCCAGCTGAGGCCGAGCGTAAAACCATGCTGCTTTTTCGACAAAAAGGCAATGCCCGTGCCCAGCTCGGCATAGTAGCCGTTTTGATAATGGTTGATGATAGGAGAAGGCATAATGCTACTACGGAATGAGCTCCACGTCCACCACCAATTGGTTTGAGGTTCCGATTTGTCGGTTACAATGTTGAGGCCACCGCTGGCCAAGGCAAAGAGTTTGAGCTTTCGCTGGCCAAAATACCGCCGCCCCTGCAGCACTACCGGTACCGATCTGAATTTGTAATCATCCACGCCGGCACCTACACCCAGCGACCACATTTTTTTGCTCATCGTAAACTGCGTACGCCAGTCAAAAGATGGTTCGGCAGTTCCGGCTACAAAACCGGCTTCGGCAATGCCGCCGGGCTTCCAGCCTTTTAATTGTGCCAGCATGTAGAGTGGAATGAGGTTGAGGCAAAACAGCAACAAAAACAGACGCTTTTTCATATTGGATAAAATGTAACGGTAAGAAACAGGGGTTATTTGCCAATGGCCATGGAAGAGAGCAGTGTGGGCTTGCTTGGTGTACGATAATCTATGAGGTGCAGTCCGTCTTTGGCAGATACAAGTGCTATGCCATCAAGTGCTATCACATCGTAGGTAATAAGGTTTTTGAGTTGCCCCAATTGGTATACGTTGTTGGGTTGTGTGGCATCCATTACTTTCAGGCCATCTGCGCCGTCACAAATTAGCAGCAGGTTGCCATCTTTGGCCAGGCCATGGGGGTTAAACAAGGAAAATGATTTTACCAAAGAAGGCGCCATTACGTTTTCTACGTTCACTACATCCAGCTGATTGATAAAGCCACCACACTGCGTACCGTTGCGGAGTGTAACGTATGCGTATTTGCCATCAGTTACCACAGGGTCGCATACACGGGCATGGGTAAATGTGCCCTGCTTCACGGGGTTGTCTTTATTGCTGATGTCTACTATGTGCATGCCTGTAGAAGCGCCCAAAAACAATTTGTTTTGAAAGGGATAAATGGTTTCAATATCCCATGCATTTAGCGCTACTTCTTTGATGTAAGATGGCGTTTCTGGAATGGCGGTATTGAATATTTTGAGGTCGTCGTAACTAACGGTGTACAGCCGGTCGTTGCTCAATGCAAAGCGGGCCATGCTGCCACCTACGCCATTGCTTACAGAGCGGCCGCCACTGCTATTGCTTACGCTGGCAAAAGTCATAAAGTCGGCAGCTTTCATGCCCCAGCCCAGGTTGTCTACGTTTTGTACGGTTGTATCTACCCGCAGCCAGTCTACAATCACCCGGCTGCTATCGGCTACAAAACTGCCATAGTAACGGTGCGGAAAAACGCCTTCCAATAGCTTGGTGATTTTGGTATTCAACGGGTCACTGATATCAATGGCTACGAGGTCTACATCCAGATCGGCGTAAAGGGTGTTGCCTCTCACGGCCAAATCCACGCAACCGGGAATGGCTACGAAACTCACCAGTTTGGGTTTGGTCACGTCCTTTATATCTATGATGTGAACGCCCTTGTCGAGTTCGTTGAGAAATACATAGCCATCTTTGTAAAACAACTTGCCGGGGTTTTGGATGGAACGGGGTGTGCTGCTTTTGACTTCGCTGCGAACGGTAGCTTTTGTTTTATACACAGGCCGGTAGTACACGTAGGTACTCGTCACTTTGTCTTTTACACAACCTGTAAGCAGCAGCACAGCAGCCATGCCAGCCAGCAATATTTTTCTCAGCATCATGGTAGTGGTTTTTGTATAAGTATGAAACGTCATTGTGATGAAGCGTTGCATGGTTTTAAATTTTTTTTGAACCAAGAAGACGCAGGGGATTCCAATAGTTGGCAGTTTGCAGGACTTGTGTTTGCTTTTTTGAACCACCAACAAAGGATGCACAAAGGAACTTTACTAATTAACCAATCACCTAATTAGCTAATCAACCAGTCACCCAATCAACTTCCCCCTACTTCCGTAGCCACAGCATGTTGTACTGCAGCTGAATGTTGAGCAGGCCACGATTGTCGGTTTTGAAGGCCGATCGCAAGGGCAGTTGCACAGCAGGCACCATTTGATGAATGAATCTTTTGCTTTGCCATTGGTACACCAGTCCTAGCCGTAGCTGTGGTTGCCAACCATAGGCTTTGCTGGTCACGTCGTTTGTATTGCTGGTGCTGGCAAAATTTTGCGATAGTGTGGCCACGCTTTGTTTTTCCCGCAGTTGAAGCAGCCACTGATTATTGAGTCCGCCTTGCAGCCAAATGCCTTCTTGTTTGCCCAACAATTTCCACTCCAGCAGCATGGGCACTTGCAGCGTAAGCATGCGGTATTGTTGGTCGCTGGTGCTGGTAAGTGCCCGGTTGTACAAGCTACCACTGGGTAAAATACTGTCAGCAAAAACGGAAGTACTTACCTGCCAGTTTTGCAAGCCTGCGCCAAGGCCTGTGCTGAAAGCCCAACGCTTGCCCATGGGTTTGCGCAGTAGCCAACCAGCATTAAAATATTGTCCGTTTTTTTCGGTGCGGCTGCTCACATACCGCACATTGCCGGGGTTGTTGCTGCTGAAATCTGCCGCTGCTTTTGCGGTGCCAAAAAGGCTGGTGGTTTGGCTCAGGCGGGTGCTGCCCAAAGCAGCCCACCAACCTGTTTGCCATTTGTGGGTTGTGTTGTTGCGAGGAGTGGGTGTAAATAATTTTTCATTCACCCATGGCCATGGGGCATGGCTCACGGGTAGCAGCTTCATGGTTGTGCTATGAATGCTTTCTGTCAATCGATGTTCGGCTTCTTCATCTGCTTGTTCGGTTACAACATTGCTTTTGGGCGATGCGGTATCTGCGGGAATGCTGTTGATTTGTACAACATCCTGCGCTGTAGTTTTTTCTGCTGCTGTTGTAAGTGCCGACTTGGAATTTGATTTTTTGCCGTTTGCTGTTTCAGTGATTGTCTCTGCATCAATACCTGATGGTTGTTTTTCTTTGATTGCCTGTCCTGTTGAAAGCTGTCTCTCCAAAATCAATCCATTTCTGTTTTGATTGCCTACTTTCCGCTCTTTATTATTGCCTATTGCTTCCTTCGTTATTGCCTTTCTATCATTGCCCATTATTTCATTGCTTGTACCCTCCTCATTATTGCCTATTGCCTTCTCTGATTTCGCCTTTCCATCATTGCCCGTTACATCATTGCCTACTACCTTCTCAGTTATTGCCTTTCCCTCATTGCCCATGGCCCTCACCATCGGTTCTCTTCCTTCTCTTGCTGCGCCGCTGGGTTCTTTGGCCAGGTAAATGGCGCCACTAATGAGCAAGGCCGCCAGTGGCAACCACCACCAAATGATGCGGCGGCGTTTGGCCGGGTGCAGGGCAGCATGTATCTGCTGCCAGTCGCTGGCGGGTGGCTGTATGCGCAGCGCATCCAGCTGTTGCTGCATGTGTTCCTCAAAGGTGTTATCGGCTGGCATAGCTCTGTTTTTTTGCGGTGATAGAATCATTGATCATGCCGGCCAGCTGTCGGCGGGCCCGCAGGTACTGGCTGCGGCTGGTGCCCTCGCTGATGCCCAGCAGTTGTGCTATTTCCACATGGCTGTAGCCCTCAATGGCATGCAGGTTGAAAATGGTTTGATAGCCGGCGGGCAGTTGGCGAATGAGATCGGCCAGTTGGCGGGCTTCCAGTTTTTCTACCGGTGTGTGCACGGTATCGCTGGCAAAATCTTCTGCAATGGCTTCTTCCTGCACCCACTGCATGTGGCGGCGGTCGCGGAGCCAGTTCAGGGCCGTGTTCACCATAATGCGGCGAATCCATGCCCCGAGGTCACCATCGCCTTTCCATTGCTGCAGGTTGGTAAATACCTTGATGAAACCCTCCTGCAACACATCGCTGGCTTCATCGGCCTGGCGGGTATAGCGATAGCACACCCCCATCATTTGGGGCGCATAGGTATCGTACAGCTGCTTTTGGGCAGCAGCACGGTTGCGCAGGCAGTCGGCCACCAGTTGTGCAGTAGGGGTGCGGTGCATGATGTGCTGGGTTGACACCAGGCCGGCAAAGGTCGTTGCATGGAGGGGAAAAAAGTTGAGCAGTTGGGAGACGGGAGACCGAAAGTCAGAAAGACCGAAAGTCAAGTTACAGATATCAGCACACTAAAAAATATCATCCACTTTCCGCAGATAGTGTCGGTTACACAGGGGAAGGCGTGGGCTAGGCCATCCCGATGGCTATCGGGAGCCCGGAGGGATCGTGTTGGCCTTGATTTTTTTGGTTCTTTTTGCATCAAGGCAAAAAGAAAAGTGACTAAGGAAAGAGCCTCCAAAATCATTTTGGACTAATGAAATGCATGCCTGTACAACTAAGCATTTATTCTACATTTATTGGGAATTTTTCAAGTCAAGTATGTTTCGTTTTCTGATTATATCTACAGCCATCCTTTTTGCGTTTTGCCTAGTTGGATGCAAAGACCATTATAACGATACCATTCATTGGATGGATAATATTCCATTGGGTTCAGCTGTAGGTGAAGTGCAATTAAGGCAGCCAGATTTTGTAGAAATTGATTGGAATAATCCGGACACTGTTAATGGTGCTGTCAGATTCAGTATCAGAAAAATCAAAGGCAGTAGTGATGTATTAAAAATGGAACACTACCTCTTTTTTATAAACGACCAGTATCAGGGAAGACTTTCCCGAAAATGAGTAGAAACGTCTGGAGTAAATCCTGCTCATGACATAGATTGCCGCCAATTTGTACGGCATTCCTTATTTTGCCGCCACAGGAAATATGAAACTGCTCAGCCCGGCCATATCCCGACTGGCACGATTGCGCCAAAATGCGATTCAACACTGGATGGACGATCCCGTGGGGGCGCAGCGTGATGTGCTGCAACACCTCGTAACCGACGGGCAGTACACCGAGTTTGGCAAACGCTACAAACTCAGCACCACCTTCCGCATCCGCGACCTCAAAGCGGCTGTGCCCATTCATGAATACGACGATCCGAAACCCTACATTGAACGCATGATGGCGGGTGAAGACAATGTGCTCTGGAACACGCCGGTGGAGTGGTTTGCCAAAAGCAGCGGCACCACCAGCGACCGCAGCAAGTTCATTCCTGTGAGCCAGGAAAGCCTCGATGCCAATCATTTTCAGTGCAACAAAGATGTACTCTGGCAGTACTATTTTCATTATCCTGAAAGCGACCTGCTCACCGGCAAAGGCCTGGTGATTGGTGGCAGTCATCAAATCGCTTCTGTCAACGAAAACATACATTACGGCGACCTGAGTGCTGTGCTGCTGCAAAATGCGCCCATGTGGAGCCAGTGGATTAAAACCCCGGAGCTCAGCATTGCGCTGATGGATGAATGGGAAACGAAAATTGAACAGTTGGCACAAAGCACCATCCATGAAAATGTAACCAGTGTGAGTGGTGTACCTACATGGACGTTGGTACTCTTCAAACGCATTTTAGAAATAACGGGTAAAAGCCGCATGCTCGATGTGTGGCCCAACCTGGAGCTCTACCTGCATGGCGGCGTATCGTTTACGCCCTATCGCCAGCAGTTTGAGCAACTTATTGGCGGCCCCATCCGCTACCTCGAAGTATACAATGCCAGCGAAGGATTTTTTGCAGCGCAAAGTCATGAAGACGAAGACGGCATGCTGCTCTACCTCGACCACGGCATTTTTTATGAGTTCATGCCCATTGAAGAATACGGCACGGACAACCCGCAAACCGTGGGCCTGAAAGATGTAGTGGTAGGCAAAAATTATGCGCCGGTCATTACCACCACCGGGGGGCTCTGGCGCTACCTTATTGGCGATACCATTCAGTTTACTTCTACGTTTCCATTCAGGGTAAAAGTGAGTGGCCGCATCAAACACTTCATCAATGCTTTTGGCGAAGAAGTGATTATTGAAAACACCGATCAGGCCATTGCTGCTGCCTGTTCGGCAACTGGTGCAGTAGTTTCCGACTACACCGCTGCACCCCTTTATTTTAGTGCCGATAGCAATGGTGCACATGAATGGGCGGTAGAGTTTGCACAAGCTCCCGCCGATACCGAGCAATTTGCCAATGTGCTGGATGAAGCCCTGCGCCACATCAACAGCGATTACGATGCGAAGCGGCATAAAAACATTGCCCTGCGCCGCTTGGTGTTGCATGCAGTGCCTGCAGGTACTTTTGCTGCATGGTTGCGCAGCAAAGGCAAACTGGGTGGCCAACATAAAGTGCCCCGTTTGAGCAACGAACGTGGTTTGCTCGAAGAAATCCTTTCTTTTGCACAGCAATCCATTTAAACAATCTCTGTATGAAATTACTCGACAATAAAGTGGCCATTGTAACCGGCGCCGCCCGGGGCATTGGCGAAGGCATCGCCATCAAATTTGCAGAACAAGGTTCACATGTTGCTTTTACTTATGTTAGCGACAGCAGCGCTGAGAAAGCTGCAGCTCTCGAAGCAAAGCTGCAAGCCATGGGTGTAAAAGCAAAAGCCTACCAAAGCAACGCCGGCGATTTTGCTGCCTGCGAAAAATTGGTGAATGATGTGCTGGCTGAGTTTGGCACTGTTGATATTTTGGTGAACAATGCGGGTATCAGCAAAGACAACCTGCTGATGCGCATGACACCCGAGCAGTGGGAGCAGGTGATTCAGACCAACCTGAACAGCGTGTTTTACATGACCAAGCAAGTGATTAAGCCGATGATGAAAGCCCGTAGTGGCAGCATCATCAACATGAGCAGTGTGATTGGTGAAATGGGCAATGCAGGACAAGGCAGCTATGCGGCGTCAAAAGCCGGTGTGATTGGTTTTACCAAAAGCGTAGCCAAAGAACTGGGCAGCCGCAACATTCGTTTGCAACGCCATTGCACCGGGCTTTGTAGAAACCGATATGACCAGCTACCTCAAAGAAGGCGAAGCTGCTGACAAATACAAAGCCGGTATTCCTCTGGGCCGCTTTGGTACGGCAGAAGACATTGCCAACGTAACCGTGTTTCTGGCCAGCGATATGGGTAGCTATGTAACCGGTCAGGTGATTAGTGCCTGTGGCGGATTGAATATTTAGCGACGACATTTTTTTGATACCTCCATCAGCATATCAGGCACCCGAACCTAGGTGAATGATATGCTGATTTTTTTTTACAAAAGCAAAACAAACATGAAGCGAAAGATGATGCGGAAGACAAACCTGTGGAGCATGCTGCTGTGCCTGCTCACTACCACAGTAGTGGCACAAAACAGTGGCAGCACAGTGGTGCATACATTCCATAAAAAAACGATTGTAACCGATCCTTCCAAAGGAGAGAACAGCTATAAAACATGGGGTGTATTTCCCAAAGCATCAGCTGCTGTACGCCGCATGACTTTGCAGCTCACTTTGGGTTCGCCCGATGAAATGCCCACTGCCCATTGGGATTATTGCGATGTCATCAGCATTCGTAGAAAAGGCGGCGTACATGGCGAAGACAAACGCATTGAAATAGCCCGCATGCTCACCCCGTATGGCAGCATTTTCGGCAAGGGATGGCAATGGATGTGGGAAGTTGACGTCACCGATTTTCAGCATTTGCTGCGGGATAGTGTGGAGATTGAATACCTGCACACGGGCTATGAGCCCAATACTGTTGGCTGGGCATTGACGATGGATGTGGCCGTGCAATTTGGCCCTTCTATTGCACCACTGCTGGGCATGCAGCCCTTGTGGAATGGTAAGTTTAAATACGGTGATAGTACAGCGCCATTTGCTGCTGCTGTAATGCCTGTACGTTATACTGCACCGGCGCAAACATCTTTCAGCCGTGTACGCATTCAGCACACAGGCCATGGTGCCGATAAACCCCGCAACTGCAGTGAGTTTTGCAGCCGCTGGCGGCAAATACTGCACGATGGAAAACTGGCCGACAAACGGGATATGTGGAAGGAGTGTAGTGACAATGCATTGTATCCGCAAGGCGGCACCTGGATTTACGACCGTGCCTACTGGTGCCCCGGCGATTTGCAGCGCCCCGATGTGATTGATATGCCTGCTAAATCTGGCGCCCATCAGGTAGACTTACAAATGGAGCCGTACACAGCTACGGGCAATGTGCAAGCCTATGAGCACATTGGTTCTTACCTGTTTTATTATGGCCAGCCTACTCATCAACACGATGTACTGCTGGAAGATATTGTAGCCCCATCCAACAAGCAGGCTTTTACCCGCTACAACCCTGCTATCAACAATGCCAGCATCATTGTACGCAATGTGGGTAGTCAGCCATTAAAGTCGCTGACGATTGTATATGGTACGGTTGGCGTTGCGCAAAAAACATATCAGTGGAAAGGTTTACTGCCTTTCAATCAAACGGTGATGATTGCATTGCCTGGTGCTGTGGATATGTTGGCGAAGGATAACCAGTTTACAGTTATGCTGAGCCAGCCCAATGGCAAAGCTGATGCATGGCCTGCCGATAACAGCCTTACCACTACCTACAAAGCACCCATCACTTTGCCCAATGTGTTTGTACTGAAATACAAAACCAACAACCGCCCTGCAGATAACTATATTGCACTGCACAATGCTGCCGGAGAAAAGCAGTTTGAAAAACGGCCAACCAGCACGGTAGCCAATACAGAGTACAACGATACCATTTCATTGGCAGCTGGTTATCATCGCCTGCAACTGACAGATACCTCGGGCAATGGATTGCAGTTTTGGGCACAGCCGCAACAGGGCGATGGTTTCCTGCGATTGTACGATACCACTGGTCGTTTGCTGTACGTGTTTGAAAGTGATTGTGGTGCCGGCGAAGCGTTGAGTTTTTATGCATCGCCCCAATACAAGCCCGATACGGTAAATATTCAGGCTGCATTTTCGATGTTTCCCCGCCGCACCAAAGACAATATTCAGCTTGACATAGAACTCAGCACTGCTGCCAAGGTAGCGGTGAAGATTACCGTAGATGGCATATTGCATCAGCTGCACGAATACCGCTCTATGCGCAATGGCAAGTTTACGTACAGCCTGCTTTCTTTGCCACAGGGAAGGTTTGTAGTTGATGTGTATGTAAACGATGTACGCAAGTTTACCGGCCGTGTCAACCGGGATTGAGTTCAAGCTTGAGCACAAAAAGGAACAACATCATATTTTAAGCCATTGGCCATTAATCATTGGGCTTCACAGGGGGAGGCGTTGGCCAGGCAAAACGGCCGGAGGCTTCGGGTTTGCCTTGATCCCGATAGCTATCGGGATTCTTTGGTTACTTTCTTTTTTCAAGAAAAAGAGAGTAACAATGCTTGAATGAAGAACAATCAATTTTAGAAGACCTCTATGAGTATGAAGTTAAAATGCATCATACTAAATGTGTATCAAAAAACGGTGAGAGAAGTAAAAAGCGTCAGTAATTACTGACGCTTTTTTGTTGTGATATCTCAGCCATTCGCTATTTCGTTTTCGCTACAAAATCTCTCAGGTAGCTACAACGGGTGTAGGCGTATTGGTAAAACTTCGTGCTGCCAAATTCCTTTTTGAAATTGGCAAACATGGCGTTGTTCGCAAACTTCCGTTGAAACACTTTCATGTTCGCTTCGTATGCATCATAGTTGTTCCAGTCGTAGTCGGGCCGGGCTATCTGGCGCTGGGCACATTTAGCAGCCAGAAAATATGCCGCTGCTTTAAACTCTTTGTCGGGGCTGAGTTCGTAAGCTTTCAGGTAATAATTTTTCGCAGTGTGTACGGCATAATATTCCTTCTCCCAGGCGGCATCATATTTCCCGCTATTCCAGTTGCTGTTAGGACGGTTGTATGCCATCAGCATCCAGCTATTGCCATAGTAGCTCATGTTGTACAAGCCATTGGCTAACTGATAATACAGTTTACTCTTAACAGCATTGCTGCTGGCCGTGTCAATGGCTTGTTGCAGACGCAGCATTTTTTCAGCAAAGGCCAGTTTGCTCATGGGCTTGGCCAATGGTTTTTCGTTCCGCTGCCAATCGTTCAGGTAGTCATGAAAAGGGTTGACATTGAGCAAGGTGGTTTTGTACGTTTTGTAGTTGTACTGTTCGCTGGTAAGCAAGCTGGGTTTGTGTTGTTTTTTGAGCCAGTCAATGGCTTTGGCAAAATCAAACTCCCGCAAATACGTGGTGCCCAGCATATCCGTTACAGCATCTTTTGTAACTGAGTTATTGCTCATTAAAAATGCATCGTAAGCAGTAGCGGGTTTGCTGTTGAGATAGTCATACAAAGCAATGATATCGGATGTGTTGAGTTTGTTTTGCAAAAACTCAATGGCATTGGCAGTGTAACCATAATAGGTGTAGCCGCTGCTATCGGGCTTCAATGCTTTGTCGGCCAGACCGTATGCCAGCACAGTTTTGTACAAGTCGCCTTGCTGATAGTAAGCCGGTGCTATCACCTGCGCCATCAGGTTGCGGTAAAACATACCGAACTCAGCACTTTGTTCGGCCTGCTGTTGCAACCATTTTAATTGCGGCAGCAATGCATTCTCGTTACTGCTGTTCATGGCTTGCAACGAAGCGGTTTGTATCAACAAGCCTACCATTTGTTGCTGGTCTTTCACTGCATTGCTGGCAGGCATTGCTTTGGCTTTGGCCAGCCAGTTGTTGGCAGCAGTTACATCTTTGCGCATATAGTGCAAATACGCTGTTGCGGTGGCAAATGCGCTTTGCTGAATGGCTGCAGGATTACTACTCATTTTTTCGAGCAAAACAATCAGGTCTTGAACATGGGCATCGCTGAGTGCTGCTGTGTCATTTTCATTCCAGCTGTAGTAAAACGCCTGACTACCGGGTTGCTTATCCAGCATAGGTGTGAGAAAACGTTCTTCCACTTTGTTGATTTCACGCAGCACCAACAGGGGTAGTAGTTCACACTGCGGGTCTAGTTGGTATACTTTTTCAATTACGGGCAAATGATAATCGTATCCCCACAAGCCAAACATAGCCGCCATCATGGCTTGCTCTTTGGGGTTGCGGGCTATGCTGCAATAGTCATTCAGCAGGCTCAGGTTGCAATGATCTGTTGCCCACAAAAAACCAAGAAACACAGCTTTGCGCTGTTTAGGTGCTGTTTGTGCAAATGTTTTGCTGAATGCATACGCCGCTTCTTTGCCCTTGCCAGTTTTAAACTGTGCACCGGCGCTGTAACTCAGCGCCATGATTTTTACCGCAGTTGTATTGTTATCGTCAAAACCTTCGGCATACCAACGTATACAATCAGTGAAACGATTGTTGTAAAATGCCAGTTTGCAACGCAAGAATGCATACTTGCTTTTCAGGAAAGCATCGGTAGTTTTTTGCCAGCTTGCAGTTGCCTGATTGATGTACTGATTGATGCCGAGGCTGTCTCTTTTTGGTCCATCACTCCATGGGTCGGGCGATACACAAACGGGCTCCGCGGCTTTTGCCAGCAACAGGTATTGTACGGCTTCCGTTTTCTTTTGCTGCAGCAGTTGCATGGCCATGCTGTTGCGTTTGAGTGCCGGTGCAATTGTAGCCGCTGGTTGGCGCATGGCGGTTTGCAATTGCTTTACTTCGTTTACACTGCGGTTGTACACAAAATCAACCACATCTTTTTTACTGGCACCGGGCACATAGGTTTGCCATTCTGCAATCAATGCATCATTAATGAAATCAGTGGAATCTTCTGTGTAATCCCAATCGTCGTAGAACGTGAGCAGATTGGTGTAGAAGTAAGGTTTGCTCTGGGCAATGTCTACCATTGCTTTGCTGTAAAAGCTGGTGTAGTAATCATAAGGGTCCATCATGGGGCCGCAGCCAATGATGTTTTGCGGAAAACTGATGAGACCGCTAATGATGGAAGCGAGTATAAAAACTTTCAAGCGTGGGTATTGCATATTGCTGAAGCGATTTGGCATCTAAGTGATAGAGAATAATGTTGCGGTTGTCGGGTTTCAGTTGCGATTGCAGCTGGCTGATGACTTGCTCAATACTTTCCTGAGGAGCGTCTTCGTAGCGCAGCCAATCGCCTTGTTTAAAGGTATAGCCATTGATGGTTGTATCGCTTTGGCAGCGCCATTTTTTTGCAGCGTCCAATGGTAGTTGTAATGCATCACTATGTATGAGCCCTTTGTATTGGTTGCCTTCAAACCATACCCACCAGTTGAATATAGGCAGGGCAATATCCAGTGGCAATGAGTATTCTTTCAAACGACCTGTGTATTGGTTCAACGTAGCCGGGTCGATGATGGAGTTGTGCGTAGCCGGCTGTTGAAGGTTGCCCATGTTGTAGCACATCAGCAGGCCACGGTCGGCAGGGGGTATGCCGGCTTCCTGCGTGTATTTTACCTGATGCAACCGAATGGTGACGGACAATGTTTTTCCCTGAAAGAAACTGGATTTGCGCAGCTGTTTCAGCAGCAAAAAATACCGGTCTTTGGTGCCAGCGGTCCAGTCACAATCCAGCTGAATTTCTGCAGGCATTGGCAACTTATTATTTTCCGTAATGCTGCTGATGAGTTTAGGAATATTCCTGCCCAAATTGTCAATGTCTTTGGGGCTGCTTTTCTGTAAGGTTTCATTGGTGATGAATACCACGGGCACGTATTGCTGCTGCGTTGGAAAGGCTTCTGCAAAGTTCATTTTGGCAACTGGCAGTGGTTGTTGGCTTTGCTCATCCCAAGCCACATCAAACAGTTTGATGTACAGCTTTTCTGTACGCAATTGTTGCAGTGCATGGCTTTCGGTGCTGTCCAATGCAAAGCGGCTTTTCCAATAATAAAACCCACGATGCACGGAAGGTGCGTCGTGGGTGTTGCAAGAAAGCACGGTCAATGCTATAGCTATCAAAAAGAAATATCGCTGTATCACAACAGCTAAGTAAATCAGAAATCAGCCATCAGAAATCAGAAATCTTAGCTCGGTTCCACCCAGGCTTCATTTTCTTTCAGCAAATCAATCAACTCATCTACAGCTACTTCGCTGTCTACATTGCGTTTCACTACTTCTTTGCCTTTGTACAAGGTGATTTTGCCGGGGCCGCTGCCTACATAGCCAAAATCGGCATCGGCCATTTCGCCGGGGCCGTTTACTATGCAACCCATAATGGCAATTTTCACGCCTTTCAAATGGTTGGTACGGCTGCGGATTTTGGCGGTGGTTTCCTGCAGATCAAACAGCGTACGACCGCAGCTCGGGCAGCTGATGTACTCCGTTTTGCTGATGCGGGTACGCGTAGCCTGCAGTATGCCAAATGCCGTGTTGTTGATGAATTGTTCGGCCGTGGCATTGTTGAGGTAGTTGCGGCCGCTGGCATTCATGGCTGCCGCATTTTGGTAGCTGCTGCTGCTCATGCCCAGGCACAAGCCATCACCAAAACCTTCGAGCAACAATGCTCCGGTTTCGGTAGCGTAGTGTATCAAATGTTCGTCGGCCGTTTGCCAGTTGCTGTCGGTGATGAGCACCACGGGGTTCTTAATATCTCTGGCCTGTAGTTCCATCATCATACGGCGTACCGCCTGCATGGCATTTTTGCGTTGGCTGCTCAGGCATAGTACAACCGTGGGGTCGTTGGCTACTTCATCCAGATAGGTAAAATCGTTTACCTCGGTATCATCGTTGAAGCAGTCAATCATTACAAAATTCAGCTGGTCACTTTCCAGCTCAGCATCTACAAAACCATGGATGTCGAAAATGGGGAAGATGGCCCCCTCATGTCCCCCGGTGGGGAAGCAACGTGATTGGCAAACGTGGCCGGATACACAATCACTTTCAACGTGCCGGGCAGAGCAAAGGCTGGAATTTGATGGCCGGTAAAAATGTAATCCGCTGCCATGTCGCCAATGCTCCACTTATCAGTAATGGCATCGTAGGTATAGCCAATGCTGATGAGTGATTCGGGTGTAATCTTTTCCAGCTTACTCAGGTCGGCAATCACCACCGGCACTTGCTTGCCGCCAATATTGCCCACTTCAAAGGTGGAGCGGCGTTTGTATTCGAAAGGGGAATAGCGCAGTCCGGAAGTTGGCAAGTCCGGAAGTCCGCTTTCCGACTTCCCGTCTTTCGGACTTGCCGACTGATACCGCTTCACCAAATCTCTGCACACCGGTATCTCAAACTCCGGATCTTCTGTCAACGACACCCGAATGGTATCGCCAATGCCATCTTCCAGCAATGAGCCAATGCCAATGGCGCTTTTAATGCGGCCGTCTTCGCCATCGCCGGCTTCGGTTACGCCCAGGTGCAGCGGGTAGCATTCGCCAAATTCTTCCTGCATGTGCTGAATCAGCAAGCGGTAGGCCTGCACCATCACCTGCGGGTTGCTGGCCTTCATGCTCAGCACAATGTTGTGGTAGTCGAGGCTGCGGGCAATGCGCAAAAATTCCATGGCACTTTCCACCATACCAATCGGTGTATCGCCATAGCGGCTCATGATGCGGTCGCTCAGGCTGCCGTGGTTGGTGCCAATGCGCATGGCTGTGCCGTGCTCCTTGCATATTTCTACCAGTGGTGTAAACCGTTCGCGGATGCGTTCAATTTCTTCCAGGTATTCGGCATCGGTGTATTCAAGCTGCTCAAACTTTTTCTTGTCTACGTAGTTGCCGGGGTTCACCCGTACTTTTTCTACAATACGGGCCGCAATTTCTGCGGCGTTTGGTGTAAAATGGATATCAGCCACCAAGCGGCGTGTTGTAGCCGCGTTTGCGTAGTTCGTCTTTGATGTTCTGCAGGTTTTCGGCTTCCTTTTTTGATGGCGCCGTTATGCGTACCAGCTCGGCACCGGCTTCAATGCAGCGGATGGCCTGCGCCACCGTGGCTTCGGTATCCATGGTATCGGTGGTGGTCATGGTTTGCACCCGTATGGGATGGCCATTGCCCAGCAGCAATCCGCCAATGTTTACTTCCCGGGTTTTCAGTCGTTGGTAGCTGGTGAGGCTTTCGGTATATAGTTGCATGAGGAGTATTGGTCAATTCGTTGATTAGTAAATGGGTCAATGAGTGAATGGGTGAGTGTAGGTTGTTGCTTTTTGGAGACCAGCAGCTTCAAATAACTCAGCTTCGTTGTGTCACTCACTTCGTCAGCAGTGCATCTATCAACTTCCGCCATGTCGATGCTGGTTTTATGCGGGGCAAATGTCCGCTAATTTTTGCTTTCGCGGTCAAAAGCTCATAGCATAACAAGCTTTTCACGAAGCTGTTCGGGAAAGTACAAACGACAATGCATCTCAATGGTTCCAGTAGTCGTGAAAACAAACAAAGTTTGTGGAAAGTAAATCTGTAGCGAAAGCGCATTACCAACTCTTCCTCCCCGGTAGCTTCGCCGATTTCTTTTGCTGCTGCATTTGCTGGCGAATGCGTTTTTCTTCTTGCTGTAGTGCCTTCAACTGATCGTTGGCTTTTTGCTGTTGCTTCTTGTTGTCGGGGTTTGGCTGCGGTTGCTGTTGCTGCTGTTGCTTTTTCAATTCATCCAGCGCTATGTTCAGGTTGCGGCTTATTTCTGCATCATCGGGCTGGTATTTCAGCGCCTGCTTAAACGAGCCTACGGCTTCCTTCAATTGCTTGTGGTGGGCTTGCGCCAAACCCACGTTGTTGTGCAGCATAGCTTTGGCACGGGCATCGTTGCCGGCCTTTTGCAACATGGCCTGGTATTGGCTGGCAGCTTTTTCGTAATCGCCTTTTTTGTAAGCAATATTGCCCAGGTGCATGCCTGCCATCCAGGCGCTTGGGTTGGCTTTCAGCACTTCTGCATACAGTACGGCCGCTTCATCCAGTTTGCCTTGCTGGTATAGCGCATCGGCCTGTTGGAGTTGGCTGTTAGTATTGGTTTGAGCGGTAGTGGCAATGGGTAGTATCAACACCAAAAAACAAGCAGCTACGGCGGCTATTTTTTTCTTGCTTCTTTTTTCGGTGAGGGCAGTGGCTACAATAATCAGCAACAAGGCCAACGCTATCAGCCAGTGGCTGTAGCTGTAATAATTCACCAGGTAGCTGTTAAGCATGGGCAATTTGGGCAGTTCCCGCAAAATGGCCAGCACCGCATTGGTATGTGCTTGTGCCGTAGCTGGCGGTAGGTAACGACCACCGGTTTGTGCAGCCAGTTGCTGCAGTAATTTTTCGTTCAGTTTGCTTACCACGGGTTCGCCGTTCTCATCCCGTACGGGCAGGCCCGTGCCATCTTTCAGCACAATGCCATTGGGCGTTCCAATGCCCACAGTTATGAGCATCACGCCTGCTTTTTGCAGGGCTTCGGCGGCAGCCATGGCATCGCCTTCCAGCTCTTCGCCATCTGTGAG
The DNA here is from genome assembly GCF_009740285.1 of Phnomibacter ginsenosidimutans. GTDB lineage: Bacteria > Bacteroidota > Bacteroidia > Chitinophagales > Chitinophagaceae > Phnomibacter > Phnomibacter ginsenosidimutans. The sequence goes on along the minus strand of NZ_CP046566.1, from coordinate 3,851,717 downwards.
CAGCACCACCGCTTTGTGTGCCGGGTCGGCTATGGGCAGGCTTTCGGCAGCGGTTTGCAGGGCCAGTTGCAGGTCGGTGCCTTCGAGCGGTACTGCCTTGCCATCGAGTCCGCTGATGAGCAATCGGGCGGCTTGTAAATCGGTGGTGAGGGGCAGTTGCAACCAGGCTTCGCCGGCAAAAGCTACCACTGCTACTTTGCTGCCTTGCAGTGTATCAGTAAGCTTGGTAGCAATGAGGCGTGCCTGCTCCAGCCGGCTGGGGCTGGCATCGGCAGAGAGCATGCTTGTACTTACGTCTATTGCCAGCACCACTTCCATGCCTTCTACCTGTGCGCCGCCCTTTTCAATGGGCTGTTGCAGGCTGAGCATACCTAGTGCCAGCAAGGCTACGGCTACCAGCATCAGCGTTTGCTGCAGCCGCCATTTACGCGGCGAATAAGTTGCGGTAATACCCGCCAGCAGCGGTTGATCGGCCAGCTTGGCGAGTGTCTTTTTTTCCAACGGGCATAGGCCCACCAACCCAATGCCATGGGTACCAATGCCAGCAACCACCACCCGTTTTGCGGATGGGCAATGCTGTATGCGGCTTGGAGTAATATCATGTGGGTGTTGTTGGAAAACGTAGCTGCAAAACGCAGCAGTCGGTAGATTATTTCCTGCCCTCAAAAAATCCTTTCTCTTTCAAAATGCTTTTCAAAATGCTCAGGCGAATGGTTTTGAAATCCACCTTCGGATCGGGGCTTTCTATATTGAGCACAAAAAAGTAAGGGTGGTTGTTTTCTTCTATCCAGCCTACCAGCCAGCCCAGTTGATTGCCTTTTTCGGTAGTGCCCCAGCCGGTTTTGTAGGCCAGCGTGTATTTGTCGGTCTTCTCCCGAATCATCAGGTCTTTTACAATTTCCTGCTCCCGGTTTTGAAAAGGCAGCTGCTTAAAGTACAGGCGCTTTACCAAACCCAGCTCTTCATCGGGGGTTATTTTCAATGAATTGTCGAGCCAGAAACGATCGATGGAGGCGCCTATTTTTTTATTGCCATAGCCCACGCTGTCTAGCATCTTTTGCATGGTGTCGCGGCCAATGCGGCGGGCCATTTCCTGATAAAAGCCCACATTGCTCACGGCAAAAGCTTCCCGCATGTTCATGTCTTTGTTCCAGTCGGTCATGGTATCGCCGCTTGGGCTGGTGCGTACCACGCCATCCCAGGGTACTACCACGGTATCGCTGAAAATACGGCCGGTACCCAAGGCTACCAGCGAGTTGAAAATTTTAAACGTAGAAGCCGGTGTGTAAGCACTATCGCGGTAGCGGGGCATATTGTAAATGGTAAACTGGCCCTGCCCGTTGTCGAACATGCCGAAGCAGCCCTCCACCTTGGCCGAGTCGAAATACTTTTTCAGCTCATTCTCCTGCGTAATATTATTGGTACTGCAAGCAGTCATCCACAAACTGGCCACAATTGCCATGGCCGGAAATACACGTGTCATCATATCGGTGCAAATGTCAGGCTAAGAACGGTGCAAGGCAAAGATTTGTTGGGAAATGAAAATATCGGGTAAAGAGTTTTATGAAGTAACCGATATTTATATCTTTGTGGCATGTGGAAGGAAGAGGTAACCGATATTGTAAGAGCAGACATGCCGCTGCAAAGGCTCGATGAAAAGAAGGCCGGCATTGTGGCTGCCCGGCCCATTCCGCATGCTGCCATGCTGCGCATTCAGGAGGCACTTTCCATAGAATGGACCTACAATAGCAACAGCATTGAAGGCAACACCCTTAGCCTGGCCGAAACCCGTGCCGTGCTGCAAGATGGCATTACCATTAAGGGCAAAAGTCTGCGGGAGCATTTTGAAGCGGTGAACCATCAGGAAGCTATTGAGCTGATTGAGGTATTGGCACAGCCGGGAGCGGTCATTCAAGAAAGCATGGTGCTGGATGTGCATGCGCTGGTGCTCGATAAAATTGAAAAAGATTTTGCCGGTCGCTACCGCAATTCAGGGGTAAGAATTACCGGTGCCAATTTCATTCCACCGAATGCAGTGAAAGTACCCGATTTGATGGCGGAGCTGATGGATTGGGTGCAAGAAAACCCGCTGGGCATGCACCCGCTGCAACTGGCTACGGCTTTTCATCACCGCTTTGTGCATATCCATCCGTTTTTTGATGGGAATGGCCGAACGGTACGGTTGCTGTTTAACCTGCTGCTGATGCGGGAAGGCTATCCGCCGGCCATTATTTTGCGCAACGACCGGCGTAAATATTATGATGCCCTCAACCAGGCCAATGATGGCCGTTATGAAAAGCTGTGCCTGCTGATGAGTCAGGCGTTGGAGCGGTCGCTGGATATCTACGTCAGCAACATCACTGATACTGCTGAGGCGTACAAGCCCATCAACAATGTGCTGGAAGATGAAGGGCTGCCGTACGGGCAGGAGTACATCAGCCTGCTGGCCAGGCAGGGTAAAATTGCGGCGTACAAAGAAGGGCGGGTTTGGTACACCAGTGCTGAGGCCATCGAGCAATATTTACACAAAAGAAAACGCAAGCACAAACAACAACCCTGATGTGGTGCTACAAAAAAGCCCGACCATTTGGTCGGGCTTTTTCTATGAAATAGCGTTGATTATCGGGCTACGTTCACCGCACGTTTTTCACGGATTACGGTTACTTTAATCTGACCCGGATAAGTCATTTCTGTTTGAATTTTCTGCGCAATTTCAAAGCTGAGTTTGTCGCTTTCGGCGTCGGTTACTTTTTCGGCTTCTACAATTACCCGCAGCTCACGACCGGCCTGAATAGCGTAGGCTTTTTCTACACCGCCATAGCCAAGAGCCAGGTTTTCGAGGTCTTTGATGCGCTGCAAATATTGCTGCATGATTTCGCGGCGGGCACCGGGGCGGGCACCACTGATGGCATCACAAGCCTGAATGATGGGGGAAATCACGTAGGCCATTTCCATTTCATCGTGGTGGGCACCAATGGCGTTCACAACGCTGGGGTGTTCACCATATTTTTCGGCCAGCTTGGCACCCAGCAGGGCGTGGCTCAGTTCAGTTTCTTCATCGGGCACTTTACCAATATCGTGCAGCAAACCGGCACGTTTGGCCAGCTTGGGGTTGAGGCCCAGCTCTGCCGCCATAATGCCGCAGAGGTTGGCGGTTTCGCGGCTGTGCATTAGCAGGTTTTGACCATAAGAGGAACGGAAACGCATCCGGCCTACCATACGTACCAGTTCTTTGTGCAGGCCATGTATGCCCAATTCAATTACGGTACGTTCGCCAATTTCCATTACCTGCTCTTCAATTTGCTTGCGGGTTTTTTCTACCACTTCTTCAATACGGGCAGGGTGAATGCGGCCATCGGTAACAAGACGCTGCAAGCTGAGGCGGGCAATTTCGCGGCGGAGCGGATCGAAGCTGCTAAGGATGATGGCTTCGGGGGTATCGTCTACAATCAGATCCACACCGGTGGCAGCTTCAATGGCCCGGATGTTGCGGCCTTCACGACCAATGATTTGACCTTTGATTTCGTCTGTTTCAAGGTTGAAAACCGTTACGGCGTTTTCAATGGCTTGCTCGGCAGCCGTACGCTGTATGGTTTGGATGATGATTTTACGGGCTTCTTTTGTGGCCTTTTGTTTGGCATCATCAATAATTTCTTGCTGAATTACAAGGGCACGGGTTTGTGCTTCCTGCTTCAGGCTTTCGATGAGTTGGGCACGGGCTTCGTCTGCAGTAAGGGTGGCAATCTTTTCGAGGCGACGCACATGCTCCTCCTGATTCCGGTCCAGCTCTGCTTTTTTCTGGCTCACTACTTCCAGCTGACGGGTGAGGTTTTCTTTGATGGCCTCATTTTCCTTCATCTGCTTGTCGAGGTTGCCGCTTTTTGAATTCAGGCTTTGCTCCTGGCTACGGATGCGGCTTTCTGCTTCGGCTACTTTTTTGTTGCGTTCCAGAATTTCTTTGTCGTGCTCGGCTTTCAGTTGTACAAACTTTTCTTTGGCTTCCAGCAGTTTTTCTTTTTTCAGGGCTTCGGCAGATGTTTGCGCATCAGCCAGCATTTTTTTCGCCTCAATTTCTGCTTCTTCCAGTTTCTTTTTGGTGTTTCCTGCAAAGAGCAGTTTGCCCGCCACTACGCCTACTATGAGACAGGTGACGCCAATTATAATTGCTATAGGATCCATTGTGTTAGATGTTTTTAAAATTCCGACGACAGGCGCAGCGAGTTGCCGGCATGCCAATCGTTGTTGTTGAATAGAATGCGTCTGTTAGCGGGCGAAAATACGGAAAACGGACCGAGGTTACGGCAAGGTTTTGCTAAGGCTGCTGCCACAACGGTAAAAGCCCTGTAAGATGGGGCTCTCTGGCTGTAAAGAATTGCAAATCAACGCAACAGACGCTTAAAAAGCGATTGCCAAAACTGTTGGGATGTACGGCCGGTATTGGCCTGCCACTGTGCTGATTCCTGTTCTATTTCAGCTTTGGCCAGGGAGGCAAACCGCTCATGCATTTGTGAGATGCTGGCGGCTTCGGTGGCTTGCCGCAGTTGCGGATCATGGTCGGCGGCGGCTTTTTTGGCCGTCAAATCCCTGCGAATCTGGTCGATATCAAACTGCTCGGTTTCCATCGCAGCCACTGCATAAGGGCCGGCAGGCATCAGGCTTTTCACAATCACCGGCATCAGTTCTATCAGCATGAGCAAGGCCATAATGAGGTAGTAACGAAAAGCTACCGCCTGGTTTTGAGCCACCAGGTGTTGCATGGCTTCTATGCGGGTAAGAAAACCGTGGTTGAGCAGTTGGGCAAATGCGGCCTCATCTTTACGGATCTTGGTTTCAATGTTGGACAATTCGTTGCGCAGGCTATCCATGGCAGGTTTGTGTTGGGTCTGCCAATGCTCGTACGCCGCTGTTCTTTCAGCATATGCTTGCTGCTTGGCTTTGGCAATTACACTAATGCCTTTGGTGCCAGAGCCGCCTGTGCCATCGGCTTCGGCCAGGTAAGCTTGCTGAGCCTGCAACAGTTCGTTGTAACGGGCTTGGGCTTGTGATTCATATTGTGCCAGTTGTAGTGTAGCCGCTTTTTTTTGGCCTGCATAAATACTATCCAGTTGTTGTCGCTTTTGCTGCACCCGAACCCCGTTGTCGATGGAGGCCTGCGTTTTTACTTCCTGATCGAAGAGGTACAACACGGCAGGTTGTGCCATAAACAAACCAATAACCAGTGCCAACACCATGCGCAGCAAGCAGCGGCAGCCATTGCTTTTTGAACGGATTCATGGTTTTGATCGAGTGCCCGGTCGATGTTAACGATAACAAAGCCCATGAAAAAACCAAGCGGCAGTAACGACCAAGTTGGTGCCGTGGTGGTGCTGAAAAAATAGGTCCAGGCCAAAACGGCAAATACACCCGTACAGCCTACTGTAAGGCCAATAATGCGAAACCGGTTTCTATCGACCGTGTATTGCTGCAGTAGCGATGGCTCTGCAGCAAGCCAGCCACCAAAGGAGTTTATCGATGGTTGAAATGGCGGGAGAATTGTTGCCTTCCGTGGATGCGTCATGTTGTTGCATAGTCATGTTGTCCAATAGCTTGATGGATGAAGAAATCAGGCTTCATTGGTTTGCGGTTGGCATATCAAAGAACGTTGGCAGCAGCAGTTTTATTGGTTGCATAAATGCTCAATGCGGTATTTTAATGATAACAGGCATTGTATTTGCATAAATGGTTAGGTAATTAAAAAATAACGCTATATTTGAAATGCGTGATGAATTGTTCGGGACAGCCTACAATGCCCGGATAATATTGTAAACTCCTAACCTAATCCACTATTTTGAAAAAGTTTAAATCGTTACCCGGCGAAGAATGGGTAGACTTGAAACTCAAGGAGCGACTCGGCAGAAGAAAGTATGCCGTTTCGAGTTTTGGCCGAGTGGCCAGTTATGTAAAAGGATTGGAAGAAGACGGTAAATTTCTATCGTTGTATGCACCCAGTTTCCGTTTACAGAAAGTCAACATTTTATTTAAAGATGGAAAGCGAGGCTTTCCGGTGCACAAATTGGTGGCCGAGTGTTTTTTGAAACAACCCTCCAAAGATCATTACTATGTGCTGCACCTGGATAAAGACTTGCACAACAACAAAGTATCGAATTTGCGTTATGCAACTATCGATGAAGCAACACGTCATTTCAGTGGTAAAGACATAACTATGAGCCAAAAAATCAAGTTCGCCTCAGGCGAAGAGTACAAGCCCGTGAAAATTGCCGGCTTGAAAAAGAAATATGCCATCACTAACACTGGTCGGCTGATTAGCTACTCCAAAAACATTGAGGATGGCAGTGAGTTGTCACTCAACATTCACCCGCAAGGCTACCGCATTTGGCGCTTCCGGGTAAATGGTGAGTCTACCCATTACCTGATTCACCGGTTGGTGGCTGAGTATTTCCTCAAAAAGCCAAGTAAGAATCATGATTATGTGGTGCACATCGACCACTCGAAGACCAACAACAACGTGAAAAACCTCAAGTGGGTTACTTACGACGAGCAACGTGCTCACTCTGCACAGAGTGATGCTTCAAAAGCCAATGCGCTGCGCTTGTCTCAGTGGTCTCGCATTACTGGCAAGGGTAAAAAACTGACTGAAGCCAAAGTACGGGCTATCAAAAAGCAGTTGGAAGATCCGAAGAAGAAAGTAAAAATGAAGCAACTGGCCGACCAGTTTGAAATTACCCCCATGCAGTTGTACCGCATTAAGAGCGGCGAAAACTGGGGCTGGGTAAAGGCAGACAAGTCGAAAGAAGGCCCAATGCCAACCGCACTTGTAAAAGCCGTAGCCGCTACGCCTAAAAAAGCTGCTGCAAAAAAAGCAGCCGCTCCAAAAGCTGCTAAGAAGGCTGCACCAAAAGCCGCTAAAAAAGCTGCTCCTGCACCCAAAAAAGCTGCTGCAAAAGCTGCCCCTAAAAAGGCTGCCAAAAAAGCCGCGAAGAAAAAGTAACGGATAGACTTATCCACTACTGATATTCTGTAAGCCGTTTGAACGGAAATTGCTTTCTGTTCAAACGGCTTTTTCATGTCAGCAACCAACCGTTCTTCTTTCGATATTTACAAAGCCAGTGCGGGTAGTGGCAAAACTTTTTCGCTTACCCTGCATTACTTACAATTGGTGCTGCAGCAGCCACACCTCTACAAGCGGATACTGGCAGTAACCTTTACCAACAAGGCTACTGCCGAAATGAAAGAACGGATTCTGCATGTGCTCCGATGGCTGGCAACCGGCCATGAAAAGGCTAAGCCTTATGAGCAAGCATTGCTCACCCAACTACCCAACTTGGATGCCCCGGCGATTGCTGCTCAGGCTACCAAAGTGTACCAACTCATCTTACACGATTACTCCCGTTTTTCCATTACCACGATAGATGCATTTGTGCAACGCATTATCCGCTCCTTTGCCTGGGAGCTGGGTATTGATGGCGGATTCAAATTGCAACTGAGTCAGGATTTGGTGAAAGAAGATTTAGCTGAACGTTTGTACCTGCGATTGGATGATGACAAAGACCTGCAAGACTGGGTAATTGGCATTGCCAAAGAAAGATTGGAAGAAGGCAAGCGTTGGGATTTTAGACAAGACATGCTGCGATTGGCCAATGAACTTTTCAAAGAGAAATTCAAAAGCTTTGAAGAAGCCATGGCACAGTTTGATGATGAACAAGTGCAAGCTGCATTTGCAGCACTTAACAAACAAGTACAGGCTACCATTCAGGGTATTGAAAAGCGATGGTCAGAAACCGGCAAAGCCGTTGTAGATGCTGTTGCAGCAGCCGGTTTAGACAGAGAGGATTTTCATTATGGCAAAAGCGGCTTCATCAACTATTTTTTTAAAGCAGCGGAAGGGCAGTTAACAGCGCCAAGTACAAGAGTGCAAGAGGTTGCCGATAACCCTGATAAAATGGCACCCAAGAAAGCCGACGCTGCAACCCGACAGCGCATCGCTGAATTGCAGCCAGTCATCGAACGCCGATTGCAACAACTCATGGGTTGGTATGAAGAAGACGTTGTGCCGTATACCACTGCAAAAGCCATTCGCCAAAACCTGGGCATGCTGCGGTTGATGCGGGTGTTTGCAGAAGAATTGGCAGCCTATCGCAAAGACAACAATGCATTGCTGATTAGTGATACACACCACCTGCTGCGGGAGCTCACAAAGGATACTAACGCATCTTTTATTTATGAAAAAACCGGGCATCGTTATCAGCATTACCTGATTGATGAGTTTCAGGATACGAGTAGTTTTCAGTGGGATAATTTTTTGCCCCTGCTTACTGAAACCCTTGCACAAGGCAATTATAACCTGATAGTAGGAGATGTAAAGCAAGCCATTTACCGCTGGCGCAATGGCGATTGGCGCTTGCTGCTCAGTACCGTGCAGCATCAGCTTCAAGCGTTCAGACCACAGGTAAAAACCTTGCAGGATAATTATCGAAGCACCACTCAAATTATCCATTTCAACAACCTGTTGTTTCATTTGGCGCCGCAGTTGTTGCAAGCAAGTTTGTCTGCAGAAATAGCCGCTGCACCTGCTGCTACCCGGCAGCTGCTTACTGCCAAAGGCTACGATAGCATTTTTAATGATGCCTATGCTGACAGCTTTCAGCAAATACCAGCATCGGCCGCCGACAATGGTTATGTATCCATGCAGTATGTAGTGCTGCAAGAAGACATGAACTACACCGATGAAGTATTGCCACTGTTGTACAATCAAATACAAGAACTGCTGAAAGAAGGATACCGGCCTTCAGATTTGAGCATCCTTACCAGAACCAATAGCGAAGCAAGAACGATTGTGGAATTTCTGGTGGCCATGCAGAATGCAAATGCTATTCCATTTGGTGTCATTTCAGGTGATGCCCTAATGCTGAAAAACAATCAGGCCATACAAATGCTGCTCTGTGCCTTGCGCTGGTTGAATAATCCGAAGCATACCATTGCATTGGCTCAGCTACGACAGCTAATCTATTTGCAAAATGGTGCTGCCACCAACCGGCTGGAAGTATTTGCCAGTAATGGCGATAATGCTGTATTGCCATATGAGTTACAACATAACGCATCTGCATTGAAGCAGTTGCCTTTGCTCGAACTCATCAATCAGCTCATCATTTTATTTGAATTGTCAACTGTGCCTAAGCATGCTGCTTATCTACTGGCATTTACTGATAAAGTGCAGGAATGGCTTCGCTATGGCGATGCCGGCCTGCAAGAATTTTTACTGTATTGGGATGAAGACGGACACAAGTCTTCCTTGCCTGCCACCGCTACAGAAAATTCGGTAGAAGTAGTAACGATTCACAAATCGAAAGGGCTGGCCTACAATATTGTGCTCATGCCATTTTTGGATTGGGATATTTTACCCAAGGGTGGCCCCATGGCGCCTACCTTATGGACAGACAATAGCCAAACGGATTTCAACAGCATTAGCATGGTGCCGGTGCAATACAAAAAGGAACTGGCACTGAGTGCCTTTGCTGAAGCCTATTACGAAGAATTGGTACTCACGGCCATGGATAATCTCAATGTGTTGTACGTGGCCTTTACCCGTGCCAAACAACGCTTGTATGGGTGGGCGCCTGCGAAAGAAAAAGCAACTAAAACAAAAGACAGTTTTCCTTACAAAAATGTGGGCGAATTGATGCGGACCGTAGCAGAAAGCCAAACACCGCTATCTTCTGCTGACTATGTTGACGTCCGTAATGGATGGAGTAAAGATGTACAGCAATGGACGGTGGGTAAAATAGTTGCAGTAAAAGAAAAGAAGGAGCCGGCAACGCCGACACAACAAGACCCACTCTTGTTTACCAACTGGCGAAATGTATTATCCGTTCGCAGTGCAGGTATTGATGTGAAAGATGGCGAAGAGCAAAGCCTGCCCCGAAAGCAAGGTGTATTACTGCATGAGTTACTGAGTAAATTATCGCATCCCAATGAGCTACCCGATGCATTGCAACGGTTGCGCCGCGAAGGTTGGGTAGATGATTATCAGCAAGTAAAACTCGAACAAACTTTGACCGATATGCTCAACATGGATGCGTTGCAACCTTGGCACAGCGGGCAGTACAAACGATTGGCCGAACGCAATATGCTGACTGCCGACCGACAACTGCGCCGCCCAGATTTGGTGTTGTACAATCAGGATAGCTGCCTGGTGTATGATTTTAAATTTACTGCAGCCGATGATCAAAAAGAAAAGCATCAGCAGCAAGTACAGGCATACATGGAGCAATTATCGGCCATGGGTTTTAAGCAGGTGAGTGGTTTTGTGATTTATGGTTTGGAAAAGAAATCGGTGAACGTAAATGCAAGAGCGTAACATGAGTATGCAACCTTTTTTACAGATAGTAGCCACGCAATTGCTGGAGCGTTTCAAAGGCCAATTGCATGAGCTGGCAGTGGTATTTCCCAACCGTCGGCAGGCAGTATTTTTCTCCAGCTATTTACAGCAACTGGCAGCGCCGCCTTGCTTTTTGCCTGAGTTGCTTACCATCGAAGAGTTGGTGGCAAAGTCGGGCAGCATGCAAGTAGCCGACAACCTAACACAGGGTTTTGCTTTGTACGAAGCCTATGTACAAATAGCCAAAGAAAAAGGCGATACAGATATTCCTCCGTTCGATGTCTTCTTTTCCATTGGCGAAACCATCCTCAAAGATTTTCGGGAGATAGACAGCTATCTGGTGAACGTGGAAGACATCTGCCAGATTTTATATGATATCGAAAGCATTGACAAACGATTCGATCAACTCACAGAAGAGCAGCGGGCCTTTTTGAAATCTTTTGGAAGGGCACCATTGACAAAGGAAATATTCAGGAAAAATTTCTCCGCTTGTGGGAGCGGCTGCCTGCTATCTACCATGTATTTCAGCAATTGCTTTCCGATAGTCACTACACTACCATGGGTAGGTTGTACCGTCAGTTGGCTACAGATGCCGACACGTTGCAACAATTGTCAACACATTGGGCGCATGTGGCATTTGTGGGGTTCAATGCGTTCAACAAAGCCGAGGAAACTTTCATCAAAGCATGGAACGATGCAGGCTATGCCAGCTGCTGGTTTGATGCCGATACCTGGTATGTGCAGCAGGCACATCAGGAAGCAGGTGATTTTTTGCGCCGCAATTTTGAAGTAGTGGGCTTGCGCAATGAGCTGCCCTTGCTCAGCAGCATCGCACAGCGAACTCTGCCCATACAGGTGACGGCCACAGAGGGGCAAATGGCACAGGCCAAACAAATAGACCGTTGGTGGCAACACATTGCGCAACAACAACAGGACAACAAACGCATTGGTATTTTACTGGCCGATGAAAGCTTGCTGATACCGGTGTTACAATCGCTGCCAGCAAGTATGCAGCAGGTCAATATCACCATGGGCTATCCGCTACAGCAAAGCCATGTGTACAGTGTGCTGAAATTATTTTTTGAGGTACAGCAGGAAATGCTGCAGCATCAATACAAAAGCGTTCATCATACCATTGCCCGCCGCTGGCTGGAGCATCCGCTCTGCGATGCTGGCAGAGAAGACCTTGCCAAGCTGCAGGAAAAAATATTGCGGGAAAACCTGATTCGGGTACCTGTTACTGCATTAGCATCATTATCTAAAGCGAGTGCTTTATTGTTTGGCCGTATGATGGCCGATATGGAAGCCTTTCAGCGACTGCGGGAAATGATGGAGTTGCTGATACAACTACCTGTTGCAAAGTCCGATCACATGACGAAAGGATTGTGTACCACTGTTTGGAAAACCCTGCAACAGTTGGAGCCATTGTTTGCAGCCTTGCGGCCCCAACCCGATTTGTATTTCATGGGCAGCTTACTCATGAAGCAACTTGGTAGCCTGAGCGTACCTTTTGAAGGCGAACCATTGCAAGGTGTGCAGCTCATGGGTTTGCTGGAAAGTCGCGGCCTCGATTTTGATGAACTCATTGTGCTCGGTGCCAATGAAGGAAGCTTGCCCCGTATCAAACCACCCGATTCTTTTTTGCCCGACAATGTGCGACGTGCTTTTGGCCTGCCGGTGCCCGAGCATCAGGATGCCATTTTTGCATATGTGTTTTATCGGTTGCTGCATCGTACTCAACAGCTACAGCTGGTGTACAATGCATTGGTAACGGACAACAGCACGGGAGAAGTGAGCCGCTTTGTGCAGCAGTTGGAATTTGAATCGAAAATTCCGGTGCATCACTCCAAAGTAAGTTATCAGGTGGCGCCAGATGCGTGGCCCGAAATAACGGTAGCAAAAGATGATGCTGTGATGCGGCTACTCTCTATATACCACATGCAAGAGTCGCCTAAAACCATCTCGCCATCGGCCATTAATACGTACCTCAATTGCCGGCTGCAATTTTTCTTTAAATACCTGGCCCGTATTGAAGCTCCTGAAGAATTGGAAGAAGCCGTAGAAGCTTCTGCAGTGGGTAAAGTGGTGCACAAACTCATGGAGCTGCTCTACACCGAATGCGGCTCAACATTCAATAACGCCATTAGCAAAGTTGCTGTGCAATGGATGCAAGAGCACAAGGAACGATTGGTAAACGAAGCGTTTCGGTTGGCATGGCGGCGCAAAGAAATCAAAGGCACGTTTGAGATTACGGGAGAGCTGCATATTGTGCGGGCCATTGTGTTGCAGTATGTCGATTTGTTGTTGCGGGTGGATGAGGATTATGCTCCATTTACTTTGAAAAGTTTAGAAGTAAAACTCGATGAATCTTTTACTGTACCCATTAAAGGCAGCATGAAAAGAGTAGTGCTGAGTGGTTACGTAGACCGTGTGGATGAAAAAGATGGCGTAGTGCGGATGGTGGATTACAAAACAGGTAGCGATAACCCATCGTTTCATTCGCTGGAAGCCCTTTTTGAACGTGATGGCAACAAACAAAACAAAGCTGCTGCGCAAACGCTACTCTACAGTTGGATGTTTCGGCAGAAGTTTCCTGCCCAGCGCAATTTTGAACCGGCACTCATTGCGGTGCGGCACCTGCAACAATACAGCAATCAGGTGCAGTTGATACACAAAGCGGCAGATGAAGTAGTGTCGCATCAAAACATCCACACCGTGCTCGAAGCTTTTGAAACGCAGGTACGTAACGTGCTGGCCGAACTGTTCGACCCAACTGTAGCCTTCGACCAAACACCCGATGTCAGCCATTGCCAGTACTGTGATTTTGCGGGCATTTGCGGAAGAGGATAGCCCGGCATTTCAATCCGGGGGAAAGGATTTCAACCCCGGGGAAAATAAAAGGCAACAAAAAACCAAAGCTTTTGGCTTTGGTCATCCAGTGTCGGCTTCAGGTACCAAGATGTCCGGATACTTCAACGGAGCATCTTGTCCTTACTGCCTATTTATAAAAATCCAGCAGGTGGCGCTTCATGCTCTTCAAATTCACTTTGCCTTGCACCTGGCCAGATGTTTGTTGATCGTTTGTTGAACAATCTTCAGATTGGGCGCCGCTACGGTTGCTGAGCATTCCGTAGGTAATCAGGGCTACCACCAACATAATGGTGAGCAGTATTCCCGATTTGGCAGTTACAGTTTTCATAGCAGGGGGTGGTGTGTTTGCAGTATGAGACGAAGATAAATCGCAAACGTTACAGGTTTGCCTAAATTTATTTCCCGCAGCTATTTTTAACGAAACTTAACCTGCCAAAGGCCATTCACGCAACACACGGTACCAACAAGTTTAAGGGTTCAGGGGGTGCGGTAGGTGGGCGTGAATGGTTGACGCTGCGAAACTATCTGTATCAAACCGCTGTTGCATGCACCATTGAACAAACGGTGTCTTTCATTGATTAAAAGGCGGTTTTCACTTTACAAAAGCAGGCCGTGGCAAACTATGTCGCTCCGCATTACCTTCGCTTCGCTTAAAAAATTGCCTGAAACATGAACGAAAAATTTGTTGCCCGTATAAAAGCCGAATTGGCCGAAATAGAATCAGCCGGCCTTTTCAAAAAAGAACGCATTATTACCAGTGAGCAAGGCCCCGAGATAACCGTGAACGGCAAGCAAGTGCTCAACTTTTGCGCCAACAACTACCTTGGTCTCAGCAGCCATCCTAAAGTCATCGAAGCAGCCCACAAAGCCATTGATACCCATGGTTATGGCATGAGTTCCGTTCGTTTTATTTGCGGTACGCAGGACATTCACAAAGAGCTGGAGCAAAAACTGGCGCAGTTCCTCGGTACCGAAGACACAATTTTATACGCCGCAGCCTTCGATGCCAACGGCGGCGTATTCGAACCATTGTTCAATGAAGAAGATGCCATCATTAGCGATGCCCTCAACCATGCCAGCATCATCGATGGCGTACGCCTTTGCAAGGCCCAGCGCTACCGCTACGAGCACAACAATATGGCCGACCTCGAAGCCAAGCTGAAAGAAAGCCAACACCTGCGCAGCCGCATCATCGTTACCGATGGTAGCTTCAGCATGGATGGTACCATTGCACAGCTCGATAAAATTTGCGACCTCGCCGATCAGTACGATGCCATTGTAATGATTGATGAATGCCACAGCAGCGGCTTCCTCGGCAAAACCGGCCGCGGTACGCATGAATATCGTGGGGTGATGGGTCGCATCGATATCATTACCGGCACCTTGGGCAAAGCCCTTGGCGGCGCAAGTGGTGGTTTCACCAGCGGTCGTAAAGAGATTATTGAAATGCTGCGTCAGCGCAGCCGGCCCTACCTGTTCAGCAATACCGTAGCCCCGAGCATTGTGGGTGCCAGCATTGCCGTGCTCGATATGCTCACCGAAACCACCGAGCTCCGCGACAAACTCGAATACAACACCAAATATTTCCGCAGCAAAATGACCGAAGCCGGCTTCGACATCAAGCCCGGCGAGCATCCCATTGTACCGGTAATGTTGTACGATGCAGTAGTAGCGCAAAACTTTGCAGCCCGCATCCTCGACGAAGGCATTTACGTCATCGGTTTCTTCTTCCCCGTGGTGCCCAAAGGCCAGGCCCGCATACGGGTGCAAATGTGTGCCGCCCACACGCAGGAGCACCTCGACCGGGCCATTGCCGCCTTTACCAAAGTAGGCAAGGAGTTGGGAGTGATTCAGTAATTGTTATTAGTAATTTGGAATAAGGAATTTAGGGAGGCTCGTTCAAGTAGAACGGGCCTTTTCTATACCCCCTTTAGGGGGCAGGGGGTAAGGAGAGGTGGGGGAGAAGGTTGGGGCTGTCAGCAGTTGTACAAATCCCGGCTGTAGTTCGCTCCCCTCTGGGCTCACTTCGTTCGGTGCTGCGCACCCCCGCCTGCAGCGGGGCCCGCCGGGCAGCGCAGCCCTTCAGCTATTCAAAAAATTCAGCAGCTATCTTTTATCTTCTCAGCTCAAATGCCTTTGCAATTGACTCAAACGCCTCTCTCGAATCTGTACCTCTGATGCCGGGATGGTGGTCTAAATGTGTATCGTCATATAAAACAGGATGTTGGCCTTCGGCAAAATCGGCCATGACTTTAAGGGAAATTCTTGCATCGTCTTGTGCAGCTTCAACTCCTTTCAAGAGTGCATTTGTGAACGCTTCATTGTTATTATCAAATAGGCGTAGCCCAGTTTTTGGCAATAGGATACTGTCAAGCGTTAGCCCATTTTTGATAGTTACATTTTTGAATGTAGCCGCTTGCATATCACATTTCGAGAACTGAAGATTTGGTTTACCACTGTCCGCCCATCGGCCTTCCCAATAAACATTTGCAAACTCACCTGAAAACAAACAATTATCGAAAACGAGATTTGACCAGAGTCCGTTTTTGAATTTTGTTTCTACAAAGCGACAATTCCTGTAAACAGCAGGAGAACCCAATGATGAATATTGACCCGAAAATGAACAATTTTGCCACAGGCAATTATCGTAGGTCACATTATTGCCAATTCTACAGTGCTCAAAAGCGCAATTCAAAAACTGGCAGTCCATAAAGTTGTGTTCGTATATGTCAACTTCACGAAACTTAACTCGCTTCCAGATCTTTCCCTTAATTGTACGGCGTAATATGAATGGGATTCTTCCACGCCAGTCTTGCTTTTCAATCAGTTCGTTCCATTGTGACATAGATATTGATCAAAATTTTTTAGAACAAGTCTTGATTTAATCCATTTCAAAACAATTCATGCTCACATATATAACTACATTCATTTACTAACGAATATAGGATAGACATGAACTTTCAGCAGCGCAGCGCTTCAGCAGTCGCACTTCGCTAAGCCATCCACCCCATTTGCTGATTGGTTGGGGGCAACTTGTGCATGGCAAATGAATTTTCCGAGGTAAATCCCTCAGGAATGAAACAGGTATTGTTGTTTGTTTTTTGCATGGCTGCAACAAGCCGGCATGGCACAAAACGTAGGCATTGGCACCAGCAGCCCACAAAAAAAACTGCATGTGGTAAGTGCAGATAGCATTGCCCTGCAAATACAAGGGGCTGATTTGAGCAGCAGCACGGCTGCCGTAGGCATTTCCCTCAGGCCTACCAACAATGTGAGTTTTGAATGGATGGCACTCAGAGGCAGAGATGATGCTTTTGTAATAAATTCAGCTCGTCTATATCTCAATCGTAAATACAATAATGAGATACGTACGGTAATGTTTGTAGATGAACTTGGGCAGGTGGGCATTGGCGGTACAGAAGCCAATCTGCCCAATACGGGGCTGGCAAAACTGAATATTCTGCAAAATGGGCTCACTGCAGACGGCATTTATCTGGAAGCACCATACCCTTACAACGGACTGCTTATCAGGGGCCTTTCTTCAAGCCTTTACCCTAATCCTTCAGCACAAAGTATTTCTGCCATTCGGTTTGATTACAATCAATCACCCAACAGCAGAATCACAATGGAAAATACGTTTCAACCCACTACTCCGCGAATGAATATCGAAATATATAACCCCGCCACGTACGATTATGAAAAGGCGTTCACGATATCCACTACTTATGCAAGTGTGACTAAAACCCTGTATGTTGATAAGAGCCTTACTGTGACCGGGCCCATATATGCCAATGGTTCTATATTCGCCGGTGTAACAAGGCCTTTTGTAGATGTGGACATGCCCACCAATTATATTGCAGAAATATTTTGTGCCTGCCCCAATGGTTTGAAAGCCATTGGCGGTGGAGGCGGCCACAGAGATTACAATACGGCTGCACAAGACATCAAAATCAATTACTCCGGCCCCGACCCAGGCAATGACAGCCGATGGAAAGTGATAGCTACCAATACCAACACCACTCAATTGCGGGCCGTAAGGGTGTACGCCATTTGCGCCGCAATACAGTAAATGAATAAATCACCTTTTATGCGATTAACACTACTGCTGTTGTGTGCAATTGGCGTAGCAATAACGAATGCGCAGCCCGCCAAAAAACTGCCCATCATCGACATGCATTTACATGCATTAGCTGCCAATGATCAGGGCCCGGCACCCATGAATATCGGTGCGCCTTTTGCACACTGGGGCTGTCACGATCCGAAGCAGCCCTACATGCAAACCATCATGCAAGTATTCAAGAATGGCGATTGGACCAGCCATCCGCTTACTTCTCCCCTTACAGATTCTGCATTGATGGTACAAACCATTGCCGTACTTAACCAATACAATGTGTATGGCGTAACCAGCGGTGAGCCACACATGGTGCGGCGTTGGAAAGCCGCAGCACCAAAGCGCATCATCAATGCCGTGATGTGGAATTACTACGATGTGCAAAGGGTTGGGCTGTCGGTTGATTCGTTGCAACAGTTGTTTCAATCCAGTGAGTTCAAAGTGTTTGGCGAGTTGGGCCTTCAGTACGAAGGCATTTCTTTTAGTGACAGTCTGGTGGAGCCATTTTTAGCCATGGCAGAAAAACTGGATATACCCGTGGGCGTACATGTGGGCCCTGGTCCGCCCGGCGTTATTTACATGGGCGCAAATAATTACAGGGCAAGGTTGCACAGCGCTACGCAACTGGAAGAAGCATTGGTGCGGCATCCCAACCTTCGGGTGTATGCCATGCATGCCGGCTGGCCCATGCTCGATGATATGCTGGCTACTTTGTATGCGCATCCGCAACTCTATGTGGACTTGGGTATTATTGCCTATGCTGTACCCAAAAAGAGTTTTACCATTATCTCGAACGAATGGTGAATGCGGGTTTTGAAAAGCGCATCCTGTTTGGCAGCGACAATATGGTATGGCCACAGAGCATTGGCGTTGCCATCGATAATATCAACGATGCTCCTTTTCTTTCGCCATCACAAAAAAGAGACATCCTATTCAACAACGCGGCCCGTTTTTTACGCTTGTCCAAAGAGCAAATTCAACAGATGCATGAGTAAAGCGTTGGATGCAGGC
Source organism: Phnomibacter ginsenosidimutans (assembly GCF_009740285.1). Lineage (GTDB taxonomy): Bacteria > Bacteroidota > Bacteroidia > Chitinophagales > Chitinophagaceae > Phnomibacter > Phnomibacter ginsenosidimutans. The sequence continues at coordinate 3,833,349 of NZ_CP046566.1, read as the reverse complement.
GGCTTCGGATTATATTAGGCACTTGTATTTCCAATTGGCATCATTGGCACGATATCTTTTTCTACTCTTGCTGGCAGCAATGTTGCAGCAAGTGGCGGCGCAGCCTTTTCCATGGCCGGTATTTACCAGCTATACCCAAAGCAGCGGGTTGCCATCGGCTACCGTACAGGGTTTGGCAAGAGATGAAAGGGGCTACTTGTGGGCTGCTACGCCTGCTGGTTTGGCTCGTTTCAATGGCCGTCGTTTTGAACCCATTTTACTTACAGACAGCAGTGGGCGACCGGTAGAGCAAGAAATAAAAAACATTGTACTGGATCATCAGCAACGGCTCTGGGTATTGCTACCCAATGAGCTGGGTTGGGTCAATCATCGTACACTTCGGTACACCCGTGTTAGCAGTTGTGTGTACAGGGCTATCAGTAAAGATGCAAAAGGGAACGTACATGCATTTACGCAAGACAGTATGTTTATTTTTATAGACAGAACTGTTTTGTCAAAGCAAACAGGTATGCCCTTTGATGGCATGAAGCCTTTCGGCAAAAGCCGGCATTTATTTTGGTCGGGCAATACACTCCTGTTGGCAGATAGCGATTGGCGCATTAGTCAAATACTGTCTATTGCACAGGACAATCAGCCGGAGCCGGTTACCATTCGGGATGTATGGGTATATGCGCCGGATAAAGTTTTTATTGCGAGTTATGGAAAAGGCGTGTTATGCTTCAATCCGCAAACGGGCACCTTGCAACCGCTACCTGGTTTCAAAGGGCGGAGTACCTGCAAAAGCCTGACCATGTGGAAAGACTTGCAGGGTAAGCAGTGGCTGCTGGCAGCTGCCGACCGGCAATGGTGGATGATAGATCCTGAATCTCTTGCCTATCACATCTTACAGCATCAACCCGGCGATGTACACGGCTTTCCTTTTGCCAACCAGAGCTTACTGGTGTATACAGATGCGCAAGGCATTGTTTGGACAGGGAATGAAGATGGCATTGCCGCCATCGAACCATTTCGGCAACAAATGCACCGGTTGAATTTTAGCAGTGCAGTACGATGGGGTGGCAAGCCTGTATTTGATGGTTTGGCAATGAGCTTGTCAATAAAATCCGATGGCTATCGGGTAGGCGGTTGGTACAGCAAGGGCTGGCATTGGTTTGATGCCGCATGGGCGCATCAGCAATCGGTGCAGCAATTGCATGGTTCACATCAACTGTTGTGGCAAGGAGTATACGGCCAGTATTGGCAACAGCCTGATACTTGGTGGTTGTCATCCGATAGTGGCTTGCTGCGCAAAAGCGATGGACAAACAACCGCGTATTTTCCACCGGGTGCCAAGCATGCAGATGATTTTATTTTGCGCAATATCAGTCGGTATAATGATTCACTATTGATGGTTTGTGGCAGAAAGGGCATTTTCATATTTAATACAGCATCTCAACAGTTTCAGCAAAGCTATTGGGCAAATGGCAGTGGCGAAAGTGGACTGCCTGATGCGAATGTTGTGGCCAGTTACTTGTCGTCATCGGGCCATCTCTACGCCAGTACCAGTAAGGGTTGGTTTAGAAAAAAAGAAACAGCAATCGGTTTCAGCTACTGCTAAATACAGCAACCGGTGCTGCCACCAATGGTTTTGCTGGCATGGCCGAATCGCCAAGTGGAGAGGTGTACGTGGGGTCAAAAAATGGCATCTATGTTGTACAAGAAGGTGCCGATGCAGTGAAAGCCTTATCGGATGTGCCTGCTACCAACATTTTCAAATTGCAGTTTGATAAAAACGGCCAATTGTGGGCAACCACCGCCACTGGTATATGGTGCCGCTTAGCTATAGGCAATTGGTGGCAGCTGAACACCGCCAATAGCGCTGTACCCAATGATTATATGGATGGCTATTTTGAAAAAGATAGTTTGGGCAATCTGTATGCAGGTGCTAATAAGTGGCATGTTGATTTCAATCCTTCAGCCTTGATTGCCGCCAGGCCCATCCCCATCATTGATGTGGATGCAGCCATGGTGAATGGTGAAATTTTTTTACCTGAAGCACAAATGCTGTCGCTGCCGGCTGGCACAACTACCTTTACGTTATTGGTCAACAATCTCAATTTCGATGGCTCGCCAGGCAGTGAATTGTGGTATCGCTTGCAGCATGAATCTGATACGGGCTGGCACAGAGTGGGAGAGGGAAAAATATTGTTCGCCAATCTGGGTCCAGGACGGTACACCCTCGATATTCGAGGGCCCATCGATTTGGTGACAGCGCCATACACCTGTACTGTAGCCATTGCCGCTTTCTGGTATCAACAATGGTGGTTTTATGCATGCTGCGTGATAATTGGGGCGTTGTTGTTGTTTTGGTTGGTCTGGCGGCAGATGCGTCAGCAACGTACCGTGGCCTTGCACGAAAAGCAATTGAAAGAAGCACAAATGCAGGCACTACGTACGCAAATGAATCCACACTTTGTATTCAATAGTTTGAATAGCATCAACAGTTTTATACTCGATCAAAAAACAGATGAAGCCAGCGAATACCTGACCACCTTTAGCAAACTACTGCGCAATACATTGGAACTAACCCGAAACAATACGGTAAAGCTGGACCGCGAATTGGCTGCACTGCAACTCTATATCGATTTGGAAAAAACAAGAGTGCCGCATTTTGATTATCGGATAAGCATCGGTGAAACTGTACAGCCCGATATGATAGAAGTGCCTCCACTGATATTACAACCCTTTGTAGAAAATGCGATTTGGCATGGATTGGGCAACAAAAAGGAAACTGGACATTTACACATCAATGTTCAGCTGTGTGAGCCAAGCGTAGCATTAATTACCATTGCAGACGACGGTATTGGAAGGGCTGCCACACAGCATATACAAAAATCACATACATCGCTGGGTATCGAGATTACAGAACATCGGTTGAAAATGCAGAACGCAGCAAACCAAGTGTTGTACGAAGATTTGTACAGCAACGGAAAAGCAGCAGGCACCATGGTAAAACTCTATTTACACCTACACTAAAACGGCTACATGATTAACGCAGCTATTATTGACGACGAATTCCATGGCATCAATGCATTGTCTCGATTGTTGCAAAAGCATTGTCCTGAAATAAACCTGTTGTTTACCACACAACAACCGGAAGAGGCCTCACATTTGCTCAATCAACATCAACCTGATTTAGTGTTTTTGGATATCGATATGCCCAGGCTGAATGGCATTGCTTTATTGCAGCAACTGAGCAATATTCCCTTCAAAGTTATTTTTACCACGGCCTACGATCAGTATGCCATTCAGGCCATCCGCATGAATGCATTGGATTATCTGCTCAAGCCCATTGACAAAACAGAATTGCGCAATGCTGTGGATCAGTACCTGCAGTTTCAGCAGCATACCAGTCCTGTGCAAGTGGCTTCGTTGCAGCGCATGCAGCAAGGGCACACTATTGATACGCTGGCTGTAACCACCGGCCAGGGCCTGAGTTTTGTGAAGCTGGAAGAAATAGTAGTGCTGGAAGCAATTAGTTGCTACACCCAAATTGTACTGCAGGATGGGAAGAAATTATTAGTGAGTAAAACACTGGCTTTATTTGAGGAAACCCTGCAGCATCAGCCACAGTTTTTTAGGGCACACAAATCGTACATGGTGAATGTAAAGGCCGTGGTTCAATACATTCGAGGTGAAGGTGGCGAATTGCTGTTACGCAATGGAATGCGCATAGCACTGAGCCGGCAAAAGAAACAGGAGTTTCTGGCGCTGTTTACCAAAATTTAAGGCGTTACATCTGCTGAATGAGGAAGAGTAAAAACTTCCTCGTTATTTTGAAAGCAACAACCTGACATGAGGTAGTTACAATAGCTGCAGTTCAGGCCATTTTCAGTAAATAAGCAATTACCATGATTATTCATCACGTTTTCTTTTGGCTCAAAGAGCCAGATAATGTTGCTCATGCTGCCCAATTGAGACAAGGTTTGCATACGTTGGCAGCCATTCCGCAGGTAAAACAATTGCTGGTGGGCGGTCCGGCTTCTACCGAAAAACGCCCTGTTGTAGACAGTAGTTATCAGGTATCAGAACTCATGTATTTCAACAGCCTCGAAGATCAGGCTGTCTATCAGGAGCATCCTATACATCAGGCATTTGTGCAGCAGTGCAGCCATTTGTGGAGCAAAGTGCTGGTGTACGATATGGCCGTCAATCAATAGCCGGTTACTCCGCCATGCTGTAAATCCACTATTTTGGTGAGTGGTATCTGCTATTTTTCACTTTAGTTCGCACTCCTAGTAAACTGCCTCTCCATTTATGAAAAAGAATATCCTGCTTGCGATGGTGCTGATGGCTACTACGCAGGCATTCGCCCAAACCAAAACCGATAGTACCCAACAGCAACAGGAATACATGAATATGTACCGCCGGTCGTTGGATTATGACGATATGAGCAGTGCTGCCTATGCCCTCACTGGCTACCTGATGCATGGCGGTGCAGCACAGTTTAAAGACACACTGGCTGTAGTGTATTATCGTTTGGGCAACCTCAACGGCGCCTACAAAATGGCCAACGAGATTAATCAGGCTAATCCCAAAGACATTACAGCACTCACATTGCTGGCAGATATTACCGGTCGTGCCGGCGATACCAAAGCCAGCCTCGACTGGTATGAAAAGTTGTGTGCATTGTCGCCAGAGCCGTACAATTTTTACCAGCTGGCTACCCGCCAGTTTTTGCTGGAACGAATAGGCGAGTGCAAAGCCTCGCTGAATAAAGTGGTTGCAGATTCCGCCAAAGCCCGACAAGATAAAGTGTCACTCGAAATAAGCGCTGGCAACAATGAAGCTGTGCCGGTGATAGCAGCTGCCTACAACATGCTGGGAGCCCTGGCCTTTAGAGAAAAGGATACAGCCGCTGCCAAAAAGTATTATGCGTTGGCCGTAAAAGAACACCCATCGTTTGTTATTGCCAATCAAAATTTGCAAAGCCTGAATGCTCCGGCTGTAAAACCTGCAGCGGGTAAGCCAGCCGCTAAGCCAAAAAATCAATGATAATCAATGCATTCAGGCATAGTCTTCAAAAAAAAGCCCTGAAATCCTTGATTTGTTTGGTTTTTATTTTGCAGAAAAGATGTGCACCCCTACCTTTGCCGTCCTAAAAAATGCGCCATGAACCAGCAGGCAATCAACTTCGTACACGAGCAAATGACTACCGCCAATGAACTTCCTAAGTTCAAGGCTGGAGATAATATTACCGTTAACTACAAAGTAGTTGAAGGTGCAAAAACACGTATCCAGAGCTTCAAAGGTGATGTAATCAAGCGTCAGGGCACTGGAGCTACTGCAAGCTTCACTGTTCGTAAAGTAAGCGACGGTGTAGGTGTAGAGCGTACCTTCCCTGTAGTAAGCCCTCACATTGAGAGTGTTGTACTGAACAAAGTTGGTAAAGTACGTCGTGCCCGTTTGTTCTACCTGCGTGAACGCAGCGGTAAGAGTGCACGTATCAAAGAAAAACGCTACTCTGCAGAATAATTTGCAGTGTTACAATACGAAGAGGAACGCATGGCGTTCCTTTTTTATGGCATTGGGTGCTAGAAATGCAAAACCTGTACTTTTAGCCACGCAACACTTACCTTTACAATCCAAAAAAATAGAATCATGTTGTCAACTTTGCTGTTAAGCATGCCCGGCGGAAGTGAGTGGATCCTTATTGTGCTGGCTGTACTCATCCTTTTTGGTGGCCGTAAGATCCCCGAGTTTATGCGTGGTTTGGGCCGCGGTATCCGTGAGTTCAACGATGCCAAATCAAACGTGAAAAAAGAAATTGAAGATGGCATGAATGAAAAAGAGAAAAAAGCCGAAGCTTAATTCTTTCATTCCTTTCCTTCCATAAAGTACTGTCAAAAAGCAGATGCTTGCTAGCCGTAGCAGCTTCTGCTTTTTGTATTATTCCCCCAGCGTATGTCGTTTCAGTTTTCAGGCATTAGCCAATACCATCAGCAAATACAGACCGGTACTGCTACTTGCGTAGCTACTGTGCAGCATTATTTACAGCAAATAGCCAATGCCAAACCGCTCAATGCCATCCTGCATGTTTTTGAGCAAGAGGCCATGGCACAGGCCGCAGAACTGGATGCTGCTGTAGCTGCCGGCAAACCATTGCTGCCACTGCATGGCGTGGTAGTTACTATCAAAGATGTGCTCAACTACGAAGGGCAGCCTGTAACGGCTGGTTCTCATATGCTTGAAGGGTATAAGGCAGTGTATTCTGCCACTGCCGTCAAACGTTTGCTGGATGCTGGCGCCATCATTATTGGTTCTACCAATTGCGATGAATTTGCGATGGGCAGTACCAACGAAAACTGTGCTCATGGAGTGGTGCGGAATGCTGCCGACCCTAACCGGGTACCCGGTGGTTCATCGGGCGGTGCAGCGGTAGCCGTGCAGGCAGGCTTGTGTATGATAGCCATTGGCAGCGATACGGGCGGTTCAGTAAGGCAGCCGGCCGATTATTGCGGAGTGGTAGGCCTCAAACCCAGTTATGGCCGCATTAGCCGCTATGGCCTTATTGCCTATGCCAGTTCTTTTGATTGCGTAGGTGTGTTGGGTCAATCGGTAGCTGATGTAGCCGCAGTATACGATGTGCTGGCTGGCCCCGATGGGTTGGACAGCACTGCTATGCAAGACCAGCCAACACCCGCTGTCACGGCATTGGGAACGGCACAAAAGCCATTGCGATTTGCGTGGTTGCAGCCCACTTTGGGCGAAACGAGTCCTGATGCGGAAATACAGTCCGCCATCCGCAACACTTTTGCGCAGCTGGAAGCAGCAGGACATACCGTGACCGCCGTGCCGTTTGATTTGATGGAATACATTGTGCCCACCTATTATGTGCTTACCACGGCGGAAGCTAGTAGCAACCTGGGTCGCTTCGATGGCATTCGCTACGGACATGCCGCCAAAGGCAATGCAGATGATTTAACAGCCTTTTACAAGCAGAACAGAAGTGAAGGTTTTGGTACCGAAGTAAAGCGCCGGATTATGCTGGGCACTTTTGTATTGAGTGCCGGTTATTTCGATGCCTATTTTACCAAAGCCCAGCAGGTGCGTGCCAAAATTGTTGCAGAAACGTCGCTGATTTTCAGTGCGTTTGATGCCATTCTGATGCCTGTAAGCCCAACAATAGCGCCATTATTGGGAGAGCTCAATCAAGATCCGGTGAGCATGTATCTGGCAGATATCTATACAGTTTTCGCCAATCTGGCGGGCATTCCTGGTTTGGCTTTGCCGCTGTATAAACACAGCAATGGCATGCCCTTTGGTTTGCAAGTGTTGTGCAACCGGGGCGAAGAAGTACTTTTGCACCGCATTGGCGCTTACCTTGAAGCCAGCTTCAAAAGCAATTAAACCAGTGTTCAAACCATTTTCGCATGCAGCAAGCGTCGCTCATTTTTCAGCATTTTGTTTTTCAGCATAGCCATGCTGATGACAGTTGCAGCTGCTGCCACCGACCCTAAAGTGAAACCTGCGGAAAAGAAAGACACAACTGGAGGAAAGGGTTTGGAAGAAAAGGGATTTCGCAATTTGTTTGTGAACACACCCGGCACAAATGGTGTAGCGGCTGCGCCACAGCTCAATCCGCAGGTATTGCCTTTTGTTGAAGACTACCTGAAAAAGCACGAAAAGCATTTGCAATCAATGAAGGGTTGGGCTGGTCCCTACTTTTCCATGATGGATGCCATTTTGCAGAGCTATGGTTTGCCAAAAGAACTGAAATACCTCGCCGTTATAGAAAGCAATTTGCAGTCGTATGCGCAAAGCTGGGCAGGAGCTGTTGGACCATGGCAGTTTATGCCGGAAACAGGCCGCAGAATGGGCCTGCGCATCACTTACCGATTCGACGAACGTACCGATTACTATAAGAGCACCCATGCTGCAGCCAAATACCTGCGGGAGTTGCATGACCAATTGGGTGATTGGCTGCTGGTGATTGCAGCCTACAATGGTGGCCCTGGCAATGTACAATCTGCCATTCGCAAAAGTGGCAGCCGCGATTTCTGGAAGTTGCAATTTTACCTGCCACAAGAAAGTCGCAACCACGTGAAGAAATTCATCAGCACACATTACATTATGGAAGGTGCTGCGGGACAAACGACAAGCACCAAAGAAGAGTGGGCCAACCATCAAACTAAGATGGTAGATCAGATTGCACAAATGCAAACACAGTTGGACCCGGCTGTGCTCAACAGTACGGCCACAACAGAAGTGCAGGGCCGTTACAACTCTGTAGTGGTTGCCAATGCGCTGGCTATGGACATCAACACGTTCAATGCACTGAACCCTGGCTTTGATGCCATAGTAAATACAGAAAAGGGTTACACGCTGCGCATTCCAACCGACAAGATGGAATTTTTCAAAACCAACCGGTTTAATATTCTTTACCAATCGGTGGTGGCTACCATGCAGCAAGCTACCAATCGCAGCACACAGTACCCTGCAACAGAAGCTAAGCCTGCTGCTAAAAAATCATTGAATTAAGCGTTCCTTATTGTGCCTGAAGATTACTCAGCACCTGCTCTATAGCGGCCGACTTCCACCGGCATTCTTCATATTCTTTTTCCGGCACACTGTAATGGGTGATTCCGCTACCTACATGGTAGTGTAGCAACTTTGCAGCTTGCTCATACACAATGCTGCGAATCACCACATTGAAATCGAAATCGCCATTGGGTTGTATGTAGCCCACAGAGCCAGAGAAAATACCCCGCTGCCCTTGCTCGTATTTATCGATGAGCGACACCACACTCGGCTTGGGTGCACCGGTCATGCTGCCCATTGGAAAAGTGGCTTGTAAAATTTGTGCAAAGCTTGTGCCCGGGCGAAGTTCTCCTTCAATGGTGCTGATCATTTGGTGCACCTGCGGGTAGGTGTAAATACCAAACAGCTCGGCCACTTTTACAGAGCCGCTGTTGCAAATCTGCGACAGGTCGTTGCGTACCAAATCAACCACCATCACGTTTTCGCTGCGGTCTTTTTCACTTTGCTGCAATTGCCGTTTCAATATTTCATCTGTATCGGCGTTGTATTTATGCCGGCTGGCTGTGCCTTTGATGGGCTGGCTGTACAACTTGCCACCACGTTTCATCAGGAAGCGTTCGGGGCTGGCACAAGCCAAATGGTTGCTGTCTATTTTATAATAGCAGGAAAATGGATTGGGTGATACTTCGCACAGCGACTGATACAAAGCCACCGGATCGACCTCAGAGTAGGGTACCAGAAACTGCTGGCAAAAATTAATTTCATAACAATCGCCCCGCAAAATGTGCTGCTGCAACTTGGCAATTGTTTGCAGGTAAGATTCCTGAGAAAGCACGGGGGACATTCGCCCAATGTGCATCTGGCTTTGGGGAGCATCACTACCTACACTTTGCGATTTGATGGCTTGAAAAATAGCATTGGCTAAGTCCTGGTCTTCAACATAAATACAAACTGAGTTGTCGTTGCATTGCAGTACTATTTCTGGTACAAACAAGCATGCATCAGCAAAACCATTGGGATGCGGATGCTGCGATTGTTGCCGCATTAATTCGTAAGTGAGACCGTAACCAAGATGCCCGAAAATCCACTGCCCACTATGCTCTTGGGTAAATGCATCAATTTGTGCCAGTGCTTGTCCTGCTTGTGTTTGCAGCATGGCTTTGGCACCCACAGCAAGCAGGCATTCTTGCTGCTGCCAGGGCGATGCGTATTGATGATTGTCTAAAAAACAACAACTGTTGAACTGACTTGCCCAGCTCAACAGTTGTTGTTTAAATACGCTAAGGTTATGAATGGGATAAACCTTACCTGCTTGCATGTTTTTGTATGCGACTCAATTAGAAGTCGTCTTCGTCGTCAAAGCTATCGCCGCCGTCGCCAAACAGGTCGTCGAACTCATTGAGGTCTTCGTCCAGTTTGAAGTCGTCTTCTTCATCCTCGCCTTTTTTGCCGCCTTTTTTAGCGCCAGATTTTGGCAAATCGAATTCTTCGAAGTCGGGATCCCAGCTATCTTCTTCGTCTTCTTCACCCTTTTCCCAATCGTCCTCGTCGTCTTCTACGTCTTCATCGTCCTCGTCGTCATCTTTGGCCTTTTTGCCACCCTTTTTCTTGGGGGCATCATCCTCGTCTTCATCTAAATCGTCGTCGTCATCATCTGCCTTTTTACCAGCGATAATGTTGCCCAACAGCTCATCTATTTCGTCTGTGGGTGTCAGGATATCTTGTTCCAATGTTGCTTTTCTAATAGCCATGTTGCGAAGGATTAGAAATGTAAAATTTGGGAGTGAAATTTATTTAGCCAAAAAAATGACGGAACTTTTTTTCAATGATTCAATCAAACTTTTTTGGACCGTTTTTCAATGTAAAACTATAAGGGTACAATTTGGTCTCGACCTGGGCCATTGCTTACCCATTTTACCGGCGCACCAATTTTTTCGTTGATGAACTGAATATACGTACGCATGGTTTCTGGAAGATCGTTTTCTGTTTTGCACACAGTGGTATCGGTATTCCAACCCGGGAATGACTTCAGCGCAGGCTCAATATTGGCCTTGCAAATATCGAACGGAATCTGGTCAGTTTCCACGCCATTTACATTGTATGCTGTGCACACTTGCAATGGTGTAAACTTGTCCAGTACGTCGGCCTTGGTCATTACTACTTTGGTTACACCGTTAATCATGCAGGCGTAGTTGAGGGCTACCAAATCAATCCAGCCACAGCGGCGAGGACGACCAGTGGTGGCACCAAATTCATTGCCCGCTTTGCGCAGTTCTTCGCCAGTAGCGTCGTGCAGTTCGGTAGGGAAAGGCCCGCCACCCACACGGGTGCAATAAGCCTTGGTAATACCAATCACATCACGCACCAGTTGAGGCGCTACACCCAAGCCACTCATAACACCGGCAGTAATGGTATTGCTACTGGTTACAAATGGGAAGGTGCCAAAATCAATATCGAGCATACTGCCTTGGGCACCTTCTGCCAATACTTTTTTGCCTTCTTTTATTTTATTGTTGATGTAGTATTCGCCATCTACAATATTGAGGCTGCGCAAAAATTCTACCGCTTCAAAAAACTCTTCTTCCCAGGCAGTAATGTCTTCGCTGAAATTGTGGTTATCGAGCAGGCGCTGGTGCTTCAGTCGGAGCTTGATGTAATTGGTGGTGAAGTTTTTATCGAGCAAATCACCAACCCGAAGACCGTTACGACCCGTTTTGTCCATGTAAGCGGGGCCAATGCCTTTGAGGGTAGAACCAATTTTGCCATCGCCTTTTTGCATTTCGCTGGCCTTGTCCAAAGCACGGTGCGTAGGCAAAATGAGGTGGGTGCGTTTAGAAATAAACATGTTTTTGCGAACGTCGGCGCCAAACTTGGCTACCGATTCGCATTCTCTTTTCAAGGTCACTGCATCGAGCACTACACCGCTGCCAATGAGGTTGGCAGTATGGGGGTGAAATACACCGGAAGGAATTTGGTGCAGTACTATTTTTTCACCATTTACATATAAAGTATGACCTGCATTGGGGCCGCCCTGAAAGCGGGCAATGATGTCGTAGTTGGGTGCAAAGTAGTCGACGATCTTTCCTTTGCCCTCATCGCCCCACTGGAGGCCGAGAATTACATCAATCATGATTTGGAATTGCCTGTTGAGCGGCAAAAATAGGTGGTTGCAGTGGTAGAAGCAGGGTGAAAAGCAGTAAGATTTTTTGTGGTACGCAGGGCAAAGATGACTTTTGTGTTAAATCTGTTGTGAAGACATGCAAATAAAGCCGCTGATGGGCCGACTTTTCAGTCGTGGCCGTGAGAGAGAAGTGCGTTTGGGTACCTACATCCTGATATACCTGTTTTTTTTGCTGGCCTTGTACAGCTTGAGCCGGGTGGTTTTTTACTGGTACAATGCTTCATTGTTTCCCGAAAGCAGCTGGCAAGGCAAAGCCCGCCTGATGCTGGGTGGTTTGCGGTTCGATATTTCGGCTATCATTTACACCAACATGTTGTTTTTTCTCATGTTGCTGTTGCCGTTTCGGTTTAAGTTCAGCCGGTTGTATTACAAAGTGTTGTCGGTCATTTTTGTGCTCACCAATGCCATTGCACTGGCTGCCAATACCGCCGATATTTTTTACTACAAGTTTACCCTGCGCCGCACTACTATCACCGTGTTCAGTCAGTTTCAAAATGAGCAAAATGGCAGGCAGTTGCTCTCTGCTTTTTTTGCCGATTACTGGCCCGGCTTTCTCATGTGGGGAGCACTCATTTGGATGTTGGTGTACCTCACCCGAAAAGTGCGGTACAGCCCTTCTGCCATTCAAAAACCATGGGTTTTTTACACGGGTCATTTTGTAGCCATGGCGGCAGGTGTGGGCCTCATGGTGGCTGGTGTGCGGGGCGGTTTCCGGTACAGCACCCGGCCCATTACACTCAGCAATGCATCGGCTTATGTAAATGATTACAAAGAAGTAAATGTGGTGCTCAATACGCCATTTGCCTTCATTCGAACCATTGGTACCACGCAGATTAAAAAGGTGGCATACTTCGATAATGAAGATAGTTTGGCGGCAGCGTTTAATCCCATCAAAACTCCGGTGCCCGATACGGCAGGTATGCGCAAGCACAATGTGGTGGTGATTATTCTCGAAAGTTTTTCCAAAGAGTTTGTGGGCAAATACAACCAGCATTTTCAGCCGGGGTATTATACAGGCTACACGCCGTTTCTTGATTCACTCATTGGTGTAAGCCGGGCCTACCAGCATTCGCTGGCCAATGGCCGCAACTCTATTGATGCCATGCCCTCCTCACTGGCCAGCATTCCTTCTTTGTCGGTCAATTTTATTTCCTCGCATTACTCCAACAACCAGATCAACAGTCTGGCTTCGTTATTAGGTAAAGAAGGATACCGCACCGCATTTTTCCATGGGGCACCCAACGGCTCGATGGGCTTTGATGCCTTTGCCAACCAAAGCAAGTTTGCTGAGTATTTTGGTAAAACAGAATACAATAACGACGACGACTTTGATGGCATCTGGGGCATTTGGGATGATAAATTCTTTGGCTATTTTGCCGATAAGCTCAGCAGCTTTCAACAGCCGTTTATGGCGGCTTTGTTTTCGGTATCATCACACCACCCGTACAAAGTGCCAGAGCGGTTTGGTAAGCAGTTCGACCTGAGCGACAGGGCCGTGCACAATACCATTGCCTACACCGATTACTCGCTGCGTTTGTTTTTCGAGAAAATTAAAAAGGAGCCCTGGTTTAAGAATACCATTTTTGTGTTTACCGCCGACCATGCCAGTGCCGAAGTAAAATATCCGCAGTACCGTTCGCTGACGGGTGCTTTTGCCATCCCCATTTTCTTTTACTCCCCGCTGTTCGATTCTACTTTTTTCGATACCGAAAATGTGATTCAGCAAACCGACATTATGCCTACAGTGCTGGGCTATCTGCATTATCAAAAGCCATTCTTTAGTTATGGCCGCGATATATGGACGGGAAAAGAAAAGCCGTTTGCCTTCAACTATCTCAACAACCATTATCAGCTTTTCGACAATGATTATCTGTTGTTGTTTGATGGGGAAAAGAGCAGTGCTTTGTACCATTACAAAACCGATACGTTGTGTGCCAACAACATCATTGGCCAGCGCAAAGATGTAGCCAATGCCATGGAGAAACGGATTAAGGGGTTGGTGCAGCAATACAACAACCGCATTATCGAAAACAGAATGACTGCTGTGCAGCAAGCCGTAAGCATTTAGCTGCTTTGTATCGAAGTGTTTATTGAATAAAAAAATCCCCGCCTCAAATTGGCGGGGATTTTTTTATGTCGTTAATAGCTGTACGTTATTCTTTTACTACCCGCAAGGTGCTGCGTTCACCATTGCCATTTACTTCAATAATGTAAATGCCTTTGGCGAGGCTGGCAGTAGCCAAACGAATTTGGTTGGCGCCAGCGCTTACTTGCTGCTGTTGTTGCATCAGCAGTTGACCGCGGCTGTCGAGCACCCGAATGCTGATGGTTTCGCTGGCAGCTGCCTGATACAATAAACGGGCTTCGCTGTTAACAGGGTTTTGCAGCAAAGCGGCACCCAGTTGTACTTTGGCGGGACGAATGCTCTTCACTTCGCTGTAAGCGGCCTTGCCATCTTTATCAATCATATTGAGGCGATAGTAAACCACACCGGTATGAGGCACTTTGGCCAGGTTGTCAGCAAAGGCATACACACGGTTGCTGCTGCTATTGCCGGCTGCATTTACCTTGCCAGCAACTACAAAGCTGTTGCCATCGAGGCTACGTTCCACATTGAAGTGGCTGCTGTTTTGTTCAGATGAAGTGTTCCAGTCGAGTTTGGCAGTTATGCCTTCTGCACGGGCTGTAAAGTTTTTCAACTTCACGGGCAGCAGGTTGAGGCTTGTTTGCATAAAGAAGCCGCTGAAGCCGCTTACATCAAAGCTAATTTCCCATTTGCTGGTGGTGCTGTTCCAAACGATGTCGGTATCCAGTGGGTCGATGATGCTGGAACCACCGCTGTAATCAGCAGGGTTGCCGGTACCACCTGTTGAGCTACCGCTGTATTTGGTGAATCGGATATTGGCTTTATTGCCCTCCACATCTGCGCCATTGTAAGGCAGGTCGGCTCCGTTGGGCACAGCATTGAAAGCATCAAACTCGGCTTGAGTAAAATAGAGGGTTACACGGGCAGTGCTACCTGCGGCTGGGGTAATTTCGTAATGGCGCTGCAGGTAAGGAATGCTGCCTACACTCTGTACGCTACCATCGAAGAATACCTGAGCAGTTACATTGCCACTTACGGGTGTAGCGCCGTTGGGTACCACTTTAGCTACAATGCTGCCATCTGTACTACCCAGTGCATACACATTGTTGGCAGAAATGCTGGTGATGGTGGCTGTTTGGGCTGTGCTGGCTGCAGTAAGGTCGCCATGCAGGCGGGCAATGCGGTTGCGGGTAGCCCCGTTATAGGTAGGGAATGCACCACCCAATACAATTTTCCCGTCGCTTTGAATGCCCATAATGTTTATCTGGGCGGTAGTACCTGTGCCCGGAATAAAGTTTGCATCCAATGCACCGGTAGACAATAAGCGGGCAATACCTGAGCGGCTAGCACCATTAAAAGTGGTGAAAGAGCCAGCCAGCATGATGTTGTCGTTGCTTAATATTCGGATGGTAAATACAGTGTTGTTTCCTGCTCCTGTGCCTGTTGCAGTAGTGAAGCTGGCATCTGGTGTGCCATTTGAAGCCAACCGAACAATTCTGCCTGTAGCCACCCCATTGAATGTAGTAAAGGCACCACCAATAACAATGCTGCCATTGGGTTGAATAGCCAATGCTTCTACAGCATTGTTGGCTCCTGTACCTATGTTGGTTGTAAAGGCGGCTTCAGGAGTGCCATCACTGTTCAGCCGGGCTACACCGGGGCTGCTTACACCATTGATAGATGTAAATGCACCAACAACTACAATTTTGTCATCACTTTGAATGGCAACCCGGTTCACATTGCCATTTGCTCCGGTACCCAAATTAGTAGTAAAAGTCGCATCGAGAGAGCCGTCAGTATTTAAACGGGCAATGCGGTTGGTTGTTGTTCCGTTGTATCCGGTGAAGGTTCCTGCAATAATGATTTTACCATCCGATTGTATGCCAATGGCAAATACATCGCCACCGGTAATCCCGGTACCTGTTAATGCAAACGAAACATCCAGTGTACCATCCGTATTGATGCGGGCAACCCGTGTTCTGCCTACACCATTGTATTGAGGAAAAGTGCCTCCAATTAAAATTTTACTATCGCTGGGCTGAATTACTACGGCCCTCACGATGCCATTGGGGCCGGTGCCGGTTGTAAATCCACCATCAATGCTTCCATCAGTGTTTAGTCTGGTGAAGTTATTGATGCTTGTTCCGTTAAAGGAGGTGAAAGAGCCACCGATGAGAATTTTTTGATTGGCATCAATGGTAGTAGCGGATAAGAAATTGCTACCCCCGCTGGTGCCGGCTCCAAAAGTTGTGGCATCCAGTACACCACCCTGCTGGCCAAAGCCAATGTGTGTGCCCAATAGCAGGAGGGCGCCTGCAAGGGTCTTTCTAAGGTAAACGTGTTTCATGTTTGTTAGGTTTTATGCGTAGGTGACGAAAACGATTTGCGCAGGCAGAAAAACCATTCGGAATACAACCAGAAAAAGCATTGGACAAGCGTAGTATAAGCGATTGGGTAAAATCGCAGTACTTACTGTGCACATCAAATAAAGGGAGCCGCTTTGGTCTTTCTTTCAATGGGTATCTCAGGACACAAGGGCTTCTTTTCCAGGGGTTCTACAACAATGCTTTTAATAGCCGGGATGATTCAGGGTTGGGTTTTCTACCTGCAAAGTATTAAAATCATTGTTGTAATGTTGAAAAACATCGGTCAATTTTTTTGAAAATCGACCGATGTCATTCTTTCCTCATGAGATATGGAAGTTTTAGGCGCTGTTTCGGCCAGCATTAATGATGCCGAAAGAACAACGCATCACTAGTTTTTCGTATTTGTTTTTGAGCGGTGAACTCATCACCTGCTCTTCCATGCGGCGTAACTGGGCCAGACCAAATTGTTGAATGCTGGTGAGCGGTATCACAATTCTTTCCCGCATTTGAATACTCAATTGCTCCACCGGGTAGTTGCCCATCAGTTCGGTATTGCCACTGAGTTTGAGTACCATTTTGCGGGTCAGGTTATACTCATCGTGTATCATGTGCCACACTTTGCCATATACCGCATGTTCGCCCAGGTAGGCCGTCAGCGGAAAGAAGCATTTTTTCATGGCCATTTCGCAGTTGTCTATCAACGTGCGGAAGAACAACGAGTTGTGATACAGATCGGCCACTTCCTGCCATCGGCCATCGGCCTCTATTTGTTGCAATGCCGTGCCTACGCCGTAATAGCCTGTTACGTTTTGCTTAATCTGGCTCCAGGCACCTACAAACGGAATGGCCCGCAGGTCTTTCAGCGCCAGTTTGGCGGAGCCGCCCCGCTTGGCTGGCCGGCTGCCGATATTGGTATCGGCATAAAACCGGAGCGGGCTGGCACTGCTCAGGTAGTCTAAAAAATTGGGGTGGTTTTTGAGGCCCTGATAGCTCTTGTACCCCATATTGGCCAGTTCTATCAGCAACTGTTCTTCCGTTTTTTCGAGGGTAGACAGCTTGGAGGCAAACAAAGTGCTGCTGAGCCCGGCATGAATGAGCTGCTCCATGTTGAACTGCGCTGCATCTACCGTACCAAAGTTGGAGCTGATGGTTTGTCCTTGTATGGTGAGTTGAATTTCGCGGTTCGAAATGTTTTGGCCCATGCTGGCGTAAAACTTATGGGTTTTGCCTCCGCCGCGGCTGGGCGGGCCGCCGCGGCCATCAAAAAACAACACATCAATATCGTACTTCCGCGACAGCAGGGTGAGCTCTTCCTTGGCTTTGTAAATGCTCCAGTTGGCCATCAGGTAGCCACCATCTTTGGTGCCATCGCTAAAGCCCAGCATAATGGTTTGCTGATTGCCGCGGCGCTGCAGGTGCTCCCGGTAGCCGGGTTGCATGTACAAGGTTTCCATAATGGCAGCGGCACCCTGCAAGTCATCAATGGTTTCAAACAAGGGCACAATGTCTACCGACATGTGATTTGCCTTCCAGCCATTCAGTAAAAACAAGCCATACACTTCCAGCACATTTAGTGCACTCTGGCACTGGCTGATGATGTAGCGGTGGCAACCTGCTTCACCATTGAGGCGTTGAATATCCCGAATGATGCCGGGTATTTTCAGCGTGTCCTGATGTATTTCATTGCTGAGTACATCGGGTGATAATTGCTGCTGCAATTGCATGATGGCATCCATTTT
The DNA here is from genome assembly GCF_009740285.1 of Phnomibacter ginsenosidimutans. Taxonomy (GTDB): domain Bacteria; phylum Bacteroidota; class Bacteroidia; order Chitinophagales; family Chitinophagaceae; genus Phnomibacter; species Phnomibacter ginsenosidimutans. The sequence goes on along the minus strand of NZ_CP046566.1, from coordinate 3,815,457 downwards.
TTCAATAGCATCCATCTGTGCAAATCCTTCAGGCAAAACACCGTGCACTTTGGCCAGCTCCTGCCACAAAGCGGTATGTACACTGCTGTCTTGCCGCACATCCAGCGAGGCAAAATGCAGGCCAAATACTTCTACTTTGTTGATGAGGTTTTCTACCAAATGAATGAACAGGCCGTTGTGCTCCGTCTTCAACGTTTGGCGTATTTGCAGCAGTGGCTGCAAAATATCATCGAGCACCAATGCGCTTTCATGACCGGGAATGAATACATGCTGATACAGCAGTTTTTCCAGCATGGCCAGTGGCTTGGTAACTCCTTTAAAGGTAAGGCGACGCTTGAGTTTGCGGATATCGAGGTAGTAGCATTTGAGAATGCTGGTACGCAGTTCGTGTGCCACTTTCAATGTGGTATCCACTTTCACAAATGGGTTGCCGTCGCGGTCGCCGCCGGGCCAAAAGCCAAGGCGAATGATGGGGTTGTTGGGGTTGAGTGTGTAGTTGAGCTGCCGCTTCATGAAAAACAAAATGCGGCCGGCTGCTGCGTAAAAAATATTTTCTAAAAACCACACCAAACTGATGGCTTCATCATAAGGCGTAGGTTTTTCTTTTTTCAAAAATGGTGTTTTGCCCAACTGCTGCAGGTACATGTTTACCTGTGCGTTGTTGTCGTCGCTCAGTGCTTTCGACAGGTCGTGAATGATGCCCAACACTTCGCCGGGGTAAAACTGTGTGGGATGCGCCGTAAGCACCAGCCGGATGCCAAAATTTTGCATCAGCTCCTGCAGCACCACTTGCTGGTTTTCCTGTTCTACTTTGGCTTGCAGCTGCTTCATGGTACCAGTGCCCGAAAAATCGTGCAAGGAACGAAACGCAGCATCTTCCAATGCATCAAACAATACAATTTGCCGCTCGGCATATTGCACAAACCGAAACAGCAAATCAATCCGTTCTTCTTCTGTTTTATAACCGGTATGCTTGCTGAAAAAATCGTTGAGAATTTCTACAGGGCTCTTGCCTTTATCGTAGCCTTCTTCGCAATTGTTGAGCAGCAACGACAATAGAATGCCTGTTTTTTCAATGCGATGAAAAGGCAGGCTGGTAAACAGGCTGTTGAATAACTGAAACTTGATGCCCACTTCGTTTTTGAAGCGTTCAAGTTGCGTCAGTGAATTTGGGTCCATATCTGATGAATATACTTCGTAGGCAGCAATCGTATTACATCAGGCAGCCCGCTAAACTAAGGAAAATGCGGGACAGCACTGGCACTTGGCTGCGCCAATTAAACGCCAACGATTGCGACAAACGAAAAAATGACTATTTGTTTTCTTCGGGTTCGAAGCGGTCTACTGTTTGAATACCCCGTAGGTTTTTGAGCCTGCTCACCAGTTCATTCAGTTCTTCCTTGTCGTGCACATACACTTTGATGTTGCCTTCAAACAAGCCATCGCGGCTTTCGATGGTGAGGGCATTGATGTTGATGCGCATGTCGCCACTAATGATGTTGGTGATTTTGTTGATGACACCCACATCATCCAATCCGATGATTTTGATGCCTGTGAGAAAGGCAATGTCTTTGTTTTTAGCCCACTTGGTTTTTACCACCCGGTGGCCATAGTTGGCCAGCAGCCGTGCAGCATTGGGGCAGCTGGTGCGGTGTATTTTCAGCCCTTCTGTAGCGGTAATAAAACCAAACACATCATCGCCGGGAATGGGCTTGCAACAGTTGGCCAGTGTGTACTTAAACCTGATCGCCGCTTTCACCAAAAATAATGAGCTCTGTGTCTTTGGATGGAACAGCATGTTTGTGCTGGTGCTGCTCTGCCTGCTGCTCATGTGGCTTGTGCTCCGGCTGTTTGGGTCGGGGCAAATCCAGTCGGTCGCCATGCACCTGAAAGTCTTTGAGTTCTTTGAGGTCAATGTTTTTGATGGCGATGTTGTAATACAAATCCAGCGAAGAAGAGAGCTTGTAAAACTGTGCAATCAACTCCACATTGCCGGGGGTCACCGCGGCTTTCATGCCTTCGAGTTTTTTCTGCAAAATGTATTTGCCATCGTCGGCTATTTTGCGTTTTTCCTCTTTCAGCGAGTCTTTGATTTTGCTTTTGGCCTTGGCTGTAATCACCAGGTTCAGCCAGTCTTCATGCGGCTTTTGCTTGTTGCTGGTGATGATTTCAATCTGATCGCCACTGCGCAGTTTGTGGCCAATGGGCACCAGTTTGTGGTTTACTTTGGCGCCAATGGTTTTACTACCAATGGCACTGTGGATGTAAAAAGCAAAGTCCAAAGCAGTGCTTCCGGCAGGCAGCATTTTTACATCGCCCCGTGGGGTGTACACATATATTTCTTCGGCGAGGAAACTGGTTTTGAAATCGTTGAGGAAGTCTACCGAATCGGCATCGGGTGAGCCAATCACATCCCGTATTTGCTGAAACCATTTGTCGAAGCGGTCTTCTTGCCCGGTGCCTTCTTTGTATTTGAAGTGAGCTGCCAAACCCCGCTCGGCTATTTCATCCATGCGGCGGCTGCGTACCTGCACTTCTACCCATCGGCCCTGTGGCCCCATCACAGTGGTGTGCAGGGCTTCGTAGCCATTGCTTTTGGGGCGGCTCAGCCAGTCGCGGAGGCGTTCGGGCTGCGGCTGGTATTCGCTGGTAATAATGCTGTACACTTTCCAGCAATCAGCTTTCTCTTCTTGCTGTTCCGAATCCAGAATCACCCGGATGGCAAAGAGGTCGTACACTTCTTCAAAGCTGACGCCTTTCTTTTTGATTTTATTCCAGATGGAGTGAATGCTTTTGGGGCGGCCATAGATGTCGAATTGTAAGCCGGTAGCATCCAGTTTTTCTTTCAGTGGGCGAATGAACTCGTTGATGTAGCGACTGCGTTCCCGTTTGGTTTCTGCCAGCTTCTGGGCTATTTCGCGGTAGGCATCGGGCTCCATGTATTTCATGGAGAGGTCTTCCATTTCGGTTTTGATGGCGTAGAGGCCCATGCGGTGAGCCAATGGCGCATATACCCAAATGGTTTCGCTGGCTATTTTCAATTGCTTTTCCCGCTTCATGCTGTCCAGCGTACGCATGTTGTGCAGGCGGTCGGCCAGTTTGATGAGGATAACCCGTGGGTCATCCGTCAGCGTCATCAAAATCTTCTTGAAGTTTTCGGCCTGCTGGCTGCTGCTGGCATCAATAACGTTGCTGATTTTGGTGAGCCCATCTACAATGCGGGCTATCTCGTTGCCAAACTCCCGCTGTACATCTTCCAGCGTTATTTCCGTGTCTTCAACCGTATCGTGCAGCAAGGCGCAAATGGTGCTGCGTACCCCGAGGCCAATTTCTTCGGCACAAATCATGGCCACGGCAATAGGGTGCAAAATATAGGGCTCGCCGCTTTTGCGCCGCATGGTTTTATGGGCATCGGCCGCCATTTCAAACGAATGCCGCACCAGCTCCCGGTCGCCGGGTTTGAGCTTGGGCTTGAGCACCCGCAGCAGGGCACGGTATTTCCGCAGGATTTCTTTTTTCTCCTGTTCCTCGTTGAGAGTATACGTTTTCGTAGGTACGGCAGGTGTTTCCAATGGCAGTGTTCTAAAGCGGTAAAGATACGAGGTGCAACGCTGATGCGGCTTACGGGTGAGTGGGTTATAAATCTTCTTCCCGCTCCAGCATCAGGATGGCGCTTTGCGGTACAATAAAATACTTTTCACCTTCATACATCACTTCTGTAGCGCCACTCACCAAAAAAATGGCAAGGTCGCCTTCACGTGCCTGCAGCGGAATGTATTTCACCTGTTCTTCTTCGGCCTTCCATGGCTCACTGTCTACCGGCATGGGTATGGCATAGCCCGGCCCGGTTTTGATCACATAGCCTTGCTGCACTTTTTCTTTTTCCTGCACACCGGGTGGCAGGTACAGGCCACTCACGGTTTTTTCTTCGGGCTTGCTGGGGCGAATGAGCACCCGGTCGCCAATCACAATGAGTTTCTTGAACGTATTATCAGAAGTAAGCATCATATAAACACGATTTTAAAACAGACATCAATTGCTGTACTGCATTGGCGGGTGGTTACAAAATGTCAGCCTGCTGTGACTAAAATACAGGCAAACGGCGTAGTCTGTATGCTGTAGTAACCTGCTCATTAACAATTTATTGGACGGGGGGCTGCTATTTTCTATTTTTATTTGTACAAACACCATTGATATGGATAAGAAATACAAGATTCTGCTGTGCGAAGATGACACCAATCTGGGCATGGTACTGAAGAACTACCTCGAACTGAACGACTACGATGTAACCCTGGAGCGTGACGGTCGCCTTGGCCTGGCTGCTTTTCAACGGGAAAAATTTGATATATGCCTGCTGGATGTAATGATGCCCAACATGGATGGCTTTACACTGGCCGAAGAAATTCGTGATGTAGATCCGGATATTCCGTTGTTTTTCCTGAGTGCCAAAACCATGAAGGAAGACATCATTCAGGGCTACAAACTGGGTGCCGATGATTACATCACCAAGCCTTTCGACAGCGAAGTATTGCTGCATAAAATCAAAGCCATTTTGAAGCGCAATGAAGAGCTGAACCGCGAACAGGAAAACATGGAGTTTGACCTGGGCAATTTCCACTTCAATCCCAAACTGCGGGAGCTGAGCATTGCTGGTAAAACCCAAACATTGAGCCCCAAAGAAAATGAACTGCTGCGCATGCTGGCCGAACATAAAAACGACCTGCTGCCCCGCGAAAAAGCCCTCAAGAAAATTTGGGGTAGCGATACCTACTTCAACGGCCGTAGCATGGACGTGTACATTGCCAAGCTGCGCAAATACCTGAAGGAAGACGAAAACCTGGAGATTGTGAACATCCACGGTAACGGCTTTAGATTGGTGGAGAAGGAGGCGTAAAAACAAACCCCCCTGCCCCCTAAAGGGGGTGAAGGACCGGATTGTAATCGCCAGCTTTAAGCCTTCCGCTTTCCGCTTTTGGCCTTCGGCTTTTCGCTTACAAAATCATAAAATCAACAATCCCCTGCCACTATGGCGGGGGATTGTGTTTTTTGGTATGTAAATGGATATACCTGCAGTATGAAAACCTGGAAATTATTGCGCAACATAGCGCTGTTGTTGTGGTTTGGCTGGTTTGCCCTGTCGGGCATTGTGGTTACCGGTTTGCTGGTATGGCTTACGCCGCTCAGCATGAGCGGACTGGCAATTGTAGCATGGGGTACACTGGGTGGTGTACTGCTCGGTGCCGCAGTTGCTGCGGTATTACTGGTATTCATTTGGCGCCGCATAGCTACGCCTGTCATGAGTGGGCTGGCGGTGGTACGCATACTGCGGGAGCAGGTAATGCATGCCAACAGCCGCTATCGGTTTTAATACACCAACCGTCACAAAGCATTGCAACGGCTGCCATCAGGTAGCCGTTTTTATTTACCTTACTTGCTGGTAGCTGTTTGCAAGCACAGATACCTTACCGTTATGAATAATAAAAAGTATACCTCGGTAGATGAATACATAGCTGATCAGGCACCGGAGGTACAAGAAAAATTGCAGACCATGCGGCAGGTAATTCGCAAGGCGGTGCCACTGGCAGAAGAGTGCATCAGCTACTGTATGCCGGCATACAAACAGGCTGGGGTGCTGGTGTATTTTGCAGCGCAAAAAAAGCACATCGGGTTTTATCCAACCCCATCGGGCATACAAGCTTTTGCCGATGAGCTTTCGGGTTATACTACCTCAAAAGGTGCTATCCAGTTTCCGCTGAGCAATCCCATACCCAAACGGCTGGTGGCGCAAATCACCAAGTATCGGCTGCTGGAAAATTTGAGTAAACCAACGAAGAAAAAATAACCTACCCCATACTTGCCATCAGCAAATTCAGGTCGGTGTATTTGAGTTCGAAGCGTTCGCTTAAATGAAAATTAGTGAGGGCACCTTTGAACAAATAAATACCGGTGCGGATGTTGAAATTATTCCACACGTAAGTATCCAAACCACCGGCATCGGCCACGTTGAGCAGCAACGGCATCAGTACATTGCTTACTGCATGGCTGGCAGTACGTCCGTAGCCGCTCGGTATGTTGGGCACACAATAGTGTATTACCCCGTGCTTGGTAAAAGTGGGTCGTTCGTGGCTGGTAATTTCACTGGTTTCGAAGCAGCCACCACGGTCGATGCTCACATCGATGATAACACTGCCGGGGCGCATGTTGGCTACCATGTCTTCACTTACCACCACTGGTGTACGGCCGTTGGCAGAGCCCAACGCACCCACCGCTATTTCACAAGTCTTGAGTTGCTTGGCTAAAATTTTGGGTTCAATTACACTGGTCCATACCCGATGACCGAGGGTGTCTTGCAGCCGCTTCAATCTGTATACGTTATTGTCGAACACTTTTACACTGCTACCCATGGCGAGGGCTGCACGGGCTGCAAATTCGCCTACCACACCGGCGCCCAAAATAATTACTTTGGTAGGTGGTATACCGCTGATGCCGCCCAACAAAATGCCTTTGCCATGGCTGCCCTGACTGAGGTAATGGCCGCCAATGAGCATGCTGGCACTGCCTGCTATTTCGCTCATGCTGCGTACAATGGGGTAAGTGCCGCTATCGTCTTTCAGGTTTTCAAAACTGAGGCCGGTTATTTTTTTATCCATCATGCTTTGCAAAATGGAAGCCTTCATCACACTCAGGTGAATAGGCGAAATCACAATCTGGTTGGGCTTCAGCAGGGGAAGGTCATCATCCACTACCGGAGCACTTTTTACCAGAATATCGCAGTTGTAAATTTCCTTGTGGTCGTATTTTATTTTGGCACCTGCCTCGGCGTAGTCTTTGTCGTGGTAGCCACTTTCGGCACCGGCTTTTGTTTCCACCCACACATCGTGGCCATTGGCTACCAACACACCCACGGCTTCGGGTATCAGGCCCACCCGGTTTTCCTGAAAGGCATGTTCTTTGGGCACACCAATAAAGAGGTCGGCACCCTTGGCTTTTATGTCCAAAGTTTCTTCGAGTGTTTCGTAGTTGAACGATCCGCTAATGATTGGTTTCGACATGGCGACGGTTGACTAAAATGTTGGTGATGGGTTGCGTAATATTTCCCGCAGGGCTATAAAATTACTGTTCTGCCAGCACAACGAGGCGACGGCTTTCTTCATCCACCGGCTCAATGCGTACCGAAAGTGTATCGGGCGGCAACAGGCCGGGGGCTTTTTCGGGCCACTCTACCAGGCAGCGGTGGCCACTGTACAGTGCATCTTCTACACCGGCAGCGATGGCTTCTTCTTCATCCCGAAGGCGGTACCAATCCATGTGGTACAAGGTTTCGCCATTGGGAAGGGCGTATTCATTGATAATGGAAAAGGTGGGGCTGCCCGCATGGTCGGAGCTGCCCAGCAGTTGCAACAGCGCAGCACTCAGCGTGGTTTTGCCCGCACCCATGGGCGCAAAAAAAGCCAGCACTTTGCGGTGGCCTGCCTGCTGCAGCAGCCATTGTGCAGCTTTCTGTATTTCATGTTGTTGGTACAGCAGTTCCATGGGCGCAAGTTCGGTAGAATTTGCGGGTAAATGATTGAGCCACTGCTTTTTCGAAATGCGGACAAATCTGGTGCATCTGCCACGGCGTTGCAGTAATAGCTAACGTTTGACAGCTTTTTTGCAACAGGAAGGGGTAAATTTGCAACATGCGAAATGAGCAATTCCGCCTTTCGTATACAGGATGATGTATGGAAAAAATAGCGTGGAAAGTAGATGGGATGACTTGTGCCAACTGTGCGTTGAACATCAACAAAACATTGGCGAATAAAGGCATGACCAATATTTCGGTGAATGCCATTAGTGGCGATGTAAGTTTTGAAACTGCAGACACCGCTGTAGAAACAGAACTGATAAAAAAAATAGAAGGACTGGGCTATAAAGTGCACAGTGGCGATGCGGCACACCACCATAGCCACCACAGTCACGAGCATGGCACTATGAGCAAGTATATGCTGCGCTTTTGGATAAGCTTACCTTTTACATTGCTGCTCATGTTGCACATGATTCCCAGTGTGCATTTGCACTGGCTGATGCAGCCCTGGGTGCAGTTTGGTTTGGCGCTGCCTGTGTTTGTAATAGGCATGGAATATTTTGGTAAAAGTGCTTTCAATTCTATTCGTGGCGGGGTACCCAATATGGATGTACTCATTACCATTGGTTCCTTTGCAGCCTTTGCTTACAGCACCTACGGATTGTTTACACCCAAGCCCGAAGACTTCCTGTTTTTCGAAACGGCTGCCAGCATCATCACCATCGTATTTTTTGGCAACTGGCTGGAAGATGTGAGTGTGAACCGTACCCAAAAAGTGATTAAAGAACTCACCAAAACGCAGGTCGTAAAAGCCAACATGATTGCCTACGACGATCAGCATCAGGAGCAGGTATTTCAGGTGGATAGCACGGCCTTACGTACCGGCGATTTGATTTTGATACGCACCGGTGAGCAAGTACCCGCCGACTGCAAAATGCTGAGTGGAGAAGCAGATGTGAGTGAAGCCTTGTTGAGTGGTGAAGCCACTCCCGTATTGAAAAAACAAGGCGATGTGTTGGTGGGTGGCAGTGTGGTGGTGAATGGTAACCTGAAAGCCTATGTAACGGCGGTGGGTAAAGACACGGTGATGAGCGGCATTCAGGAAATGATGAAGAAAGCACAGACAGAAAAACCACCGGTGCAACAGCTGGCTGATAAAATCAGCGGCATCTTTATTCCTATTGTGTTGGGCATTGCCTTGCTCACTTTGCTCGGCAACTTCTTCATTGGTGATCATACATTCAAAGAGAGCCTGATGCGCTGTGTAGCCGTGTTGGTGATTGCCTGCCCTTGTGCCATGGGCTTGGCTACGCCGGCTGCCATTGCAGTTGGCCTTGGCCGTGCAGCCCGCTACGGCATATTGTATACCGATGTAAAACGCATGGAGCTGTTCAAAGACATTCGCCAAATGGTGTTTGATAAAACAGGCACCCTTACATCGGGCAAGTTTTCCATTGCAGCATTTGCAGCACTCGAAGGCGATGAAGCTGCATTTAAAAAGCTGGTGTTTTCACTGGAAAAATTTTCCAATCACCCCATTGCCAAAAGCATTGCGGATGCCTGGCGCAGTAAGGATGCATTTCGCTTGCATGATGTAGAAGAAGTAAAAGGTGAGGGCATGAAAGCAGCCGACACCGATGGTAATGTGTACCGCATTGGTTCGGCTAAAATATTGAAAGCTGCACCTGCACAACTCCATAGTTTGTATGTTACCAAAAACGATGTACTCATTGGTTGGTTAGATATTGAAGATGAAATTAGGCCCGAGGCAAAAGACGTCATCAACTATTGCAAAGCACAAGGCATCACTACCATTTTGCTGAGTGGCGACAGTGTAGAAAAATGCGCTGTGGTAGCTAACGCACTGGGTATTGATGTAGTGCATGCGGCCAAAAGCCCTGCAGAAAAATTACAGATCATTGATGAACTGGTAGCAAGCCAAACCCACCGTGATGGTGGGCGATGGCATCAACGATGCACCGGCGCTAGCCAAAGCCACCATCAGTGTATCATTGAGCGAAGCATCGCAACTGGCCATACAAAGTGCAGGGGTGGTGCTTACCAGCCATGGATTGAAAAACCTGCCCAAAGCCATGCAGTTGGGTAAGCTTACGTATGGCACGGTAAAGAGCAATTTGTTCTGGGCATTTTTCTACAACAGCATTGCCATACCTGTAGCGGCATTTGGCTTTTTGCATCCTACACTCGGTGCCCTCATTATGGGCGGCAGCGATGTGGTGCTGGCCATCAACAGCCTGTGGCTGGGCGTCAGAAAGTTGAAGTAGAAGTTGTAATTTGTGAGCAAATTAATGGTATGGTGATTGAAATCAAAAAGAAGTATTCAAAGAAAAAGAAAGCAGCGTTGAAGCAACAGGCTGTTGCTATGCAAGCAGCAGTTAGGAAAGCAGAAAAAAACGCTGGCTGATTTCTTTGGTGCAGAGCCTCAAGAAACCAATCCACTGGCTTATCAAAAAAAAGCAAGAAATGAGTGGAAGTAAGTTTCTTGCCGACACCAACATTTTGCTCTACATATTGGATGCGAACGAAGCTGTTCGTCCCTTTTTAGAGGATGAGTTGTATGTATCAGAAATTTCAGTGATTGAGTTGCTGGGATTAAAAGGCATTACTCAAAAGCAATCAGCTATCCGACAAGCATTATTAGATACATGCACTATCGTTTATTTGAATGAAGCCATTCGCAGTTTGGCTATATCCATGAAACAACAGAAAGTGATAAAAGTGCCTGATGCCATTATTGCCGCTTCGGCTTTACAAATGGGGTTGCCACTGTTGACAGCTGATAAGGGTTTCAAAAAAATTCAACAACTGCCTCTCTTATTGATTGAGCCCTGATTAAATGTCTGCTTCCATTCATTCCATTTTACAATCTACTTTCGGGTACGATCAGTTTCGGCCGGGGCAGCAGGCCATTATAGAATCGGTACTCGATGGCAATGATACGCTGGCACTGCTGCCAACAGGTGGTGGCAAATCGGTTTGTTATCAGGTGCCAGCGCTGGCCATGCCTGGCATTTGCATCGTTATCACACCACTCATTGCCCTCATGAAAGATCAGGTGCGACAACTGCACCGGCGCAATGTATCGGCACTGGCTATCCATAGCGGCATGTCTTTTTTCGAAGTAAAGAAGGCGATGGATAATGCAGCCAGCGGTCACTTCAAATTTTTGTATGTATCGCCGGAGCGGTTGCAAACCAACCTCTTCAAAGAGTATCTGCCCGCCATGGACATCAACCTGATAGCCGTGGATGAAGCGCATTGCGTGTCGCAATGGGGCTACGATTTCAGACCCTCTTATTTACAAATTGCACAACTCCGCGAAGAGTTGCCTACCGTACCCATACTGGCACTTACGGCATCGGCCACGCCCACCGTGCAGCAAGACATCATGGAGAAGCTGCAATTCTCCATGGCCCGAAAACATTTTCAACAATCTTTTGCACGGCCCAATGTATCGTTCAGTGCATTTGCGCTGCCGCAAAAAATAAACAAGTTGCTGCAGGTGCTGCAGTCGGTGCCGGGTACGGCCTTGGTGTATTGCCGCAACCGAAAACGTACCCGTGAAATTGCAGAGTTGTTGCAGCTGCAAGGCATTGCATCCTCGTACTATCATGCGGGACTCAGCAGCGAAGAACGCAACAGTCGCCAAGATGCATGGATACAAAACAAAGTGCGGGTAATGGTATGTACCAATGCCTTTGGCATGGGCATCGACAAACCCGATGTACGGGCTGTGATACACATGGATGTGCCCGATAGTTTGGAAGCTTATTATCAGGAAGCGGGGCGTGTGGGCCGCGATGGTAAACGAGCCTATGCCGTGTTGCTGTACAGCCAGGAAGAGCTGGACAGGTTGCAACAATTGCCTGAGCAAAAGTTTTTGCCCATTGCACAAATACAAAACATTTACCAGCAGATAGGCAACTATTTGCAGCTACCTGTAGGGCAGGGTGAGCAACAATATTTCGGGTTCGATTTGACCCGTTTTTGCGAAACCTTTCAACTGGATGCTACCCAAGTGATGCATGCCCTGCAAACCTTGCAAACCGCCGGCTACGTTAGTTTTGCCGAACAGGTGTTCATTCCAAGTCGGGTGCAAATCACCGCAGGCCGGGCATATCTCGAACAGTTGGAAAACGACAAGCCTGCACTGGAGCCACTTATCAAACTGCTGCTGCGTACCTATGAAGGCATCCTCGATTTTCCGGTGAGTATCCGCGAAAAACAACTCGCTTCGTATTTACGCATTTCGGTAGAAGCTGTACAACAGCAATTGAAACAACTGGCGGGCTATCAGGCATTGGAATACGAACCCTTGCGGGATACACCACAACTGTATTTTTTATACAACCGTGTGCCCGCAGCACAGGTAGTGATTGATGCGGCATTGTATGCGCAACGCAAGGCGTTGTACAAATCGCAGATTGCAGCGATGCTGGAATATGCACGGGCTGAGCAGCAATGTCGGAGCAGCATTATCCGTCGGTATTTTGGCGATAGCGACATTGCTGATTGTGGTATTTGTGACAACTGCCTGGCGGCAAAGCAACAACCCGCCAGCAACGAAGCTTTGCAAACAGCTAAAGCCAGCATTGTAGCGCTGTTGCAAAAGCCTGTAACCTCATTGCAGTTGCGCCGCAGCTGCCTGCACATCAGCAGCCAGGTATTTGAAGCCGCCCTGCAGCAATTGCTGGAAGAAGAATTGATTGTGCAAACGGCGGATGGCAGTTTCGTACAGCGGTAAGTCTTGATCATCCTCATTCATTTTTATTCAACCCGCTGCCACATCTTTGCCACATGGATGCCGCCAAACAACAAATGTTTATCAACCGCCTGAGCAAAGTGTACAAGCATATAGGCAAGCTGGCCCGCAAGCAGCAGGTGACTTGCTACCGGGTGTACGACCACGACCTGCCCGAGTTTCCGCTGTGCATAGAGTTTTATGGCGACAACCTGTACATAGCCGAGTACAAACGCAACCACGGCATGACCGATGAAGCCCACGACGATTGGATGGAAGCTTGCATCGAAACCATTTGCAGCATTCTGAGTGTGCAAAAGGAAAATGTGTTTTTGAAACTGCGCCAACGCAAGCCGGGGCGGTTGGGCCAATACCAAAAAGTAGATGCACAGCAACATGAGTTTGCTGTTTCAGAAAACGGATTGCAGTTCATCGTCAATCTCAGTGATTACCTCGATACAGGTTTGTTTCTCGACCATCGGCTGACCCGTCAAATGGTGCGGGAGCAATGTGCAGGCAAAAAGGTGTTGAACCTGTTTGCCTACACCGGTTCGTTCAGCGTGTATGCGGCTGCAGGTGGCGCCAGCTATGTAGAAACCGTTGACCTCAGCAAAACCTACCTGGCCTGGGCAGAACGCAATTTGCAACTGAACGGTTTTACTGATGAACACAAATACAAGATCGTTCATGCTGATGTGCTGCAGTATTTGCAAAGCATTCCTGCGCAATCTTTCGATTTGATTGTGATGGACCCGCCTACGTTTAGCAACAGCAAACGTATGGAAGATTTCCTCGACATACAGCGGGATCATGTGCGGCTCATCAACCAATGTTTGCAGGCGCTTACGCCGGGAGGCGTGTTGTATTTCAGCACCAATTTCCGCCGGTTTCAACTGGCTGCCGATGAGCTACAGGCAGCATACATCAAAGACATTACCCGTGCCACCACGCCATTCGATTTTGAAGGCAAATTGTTTCGCTGGTGCTACAAGCTGCACAAGGCGGAATGATGAATAAGGAATGATGAATAAGGAAGTAGGTAAAGGCAACCATTGAGTAAGGATTAGACAAGGCAAAGTGCAGTTAGATATCACTCGTTTTCTATTTTTCGAAATCTTCGAAATAGCGGAGTACTGATTGTTTAATTGAAGACATCCCAATCTTACTCCGGCTGTAGCTCGTAGCCGTTGTAAAATAGGTTGGGGTATAGCGTATGTACATGGCATCGAGCTGGCGGTAGTGGGGGAAAGGGCATGGGATGATACGATTACTTCAATCCTTTTTCTCTATGAGTTGAGTAATGTTTTGTCTGATTAGAGCGGGATCATCAGTGGACAACAGAACTTTACCGGTTTTATCAAGTAAAATGTAATGAGGAATGAGCCGAATACCAAAATAATCAGACAGCATGGCGCTTTGATTTTTTGAAGGGAAGGAGTCTATCAGTTGTATCCAAGGCATTTTTTCTTTGGCTAAAGCCTTTCGCCAGTCCTTATCATATCTGTCGCCTGATATACCCACTATCTCTAAACCTTGAGGCCGGTATTTTTCATAGATTTTTTTCCAGGCAGGAATTTCTTTTCTACATGGTCCACACCAACTGGCCCAAAAATCCAATAATACGTATTGGCCTTGTAGTGAACTAAAAGAGAATGGTTGATGATTTGCTTGGCGTAAACGGACATCAGGCATCATTGCACCAGCTGATTGATTGTGCTGCGCCAGCAATTTTTCTTTCAATTGTTGGTAATAATATGTTGGCGTTTCATCAACTTTCATTTGATGGAACCAACGGTTGCAAACAGTCCAATCGGGTTGGATTGCTTGCATGATGTATTGTAAGATGATAAAGGACGCTGATGGTACGTCAGGTTTGGTTGTCATAAATTGCTCTATCCAAAGAAGTTGAGTTTGTTGGGCTTCTTTTTGTAGAGAATCTATCAACCGGGTGTAGTTTTTTTTATTTACTGCTATGTCTTGTTGAGCCATTGCCTTTAGCAATTGTTCCCTAAACCATTGCTGCCGGGTTTGTTGTAGGTATCTGCTATAGTCAGTTGCCATAGGTGTGCCGCTTTGCTCCACCTGCCAAATAAGTGCCCAAGCATTGGGGTCATTTACACCTTTACCGTTTCTTTTTGCACCGGTTGTATCTATATGTAATGTGCTATTGCCTGGTTCTACAAATGCTTTAAAATGCCAGTTACCGGGTGTTATCCGCCACAAATATTGCTTGGCTGTAGCAAACTGATGTTGAATTTTAAAATGCCCTGCAAGTATTACAGATTGACATAAAGTGTCATCAGCATCTTCCGATAAAATTTGAACAGTTCCACTATCAAGGCCTGAGAAACTACCTGATATTTGAGCATAAAATGTGCCCGATTGCGCCCCCGTTGAAAGAGATAAAAAAAGGAAAATACAATAAATGCAATGATTGATTAGTGTTCGCATTTGTTGTGGATAGTGGATTGATGGATAATAAATCACGAACGCTATCAACTCAAATAATTAGGGTTTGCGATTATTTTTTATCATTTTAAGCAATTAGTACCCATTAAATTCCATTGCAACATTTTTTCTTTACGTTAGTAGTCATTAAGTTATAAATATTGCTATAACACTATCCTGCTGGGGGTGGTGGAACAAAAGAAAGTTTATCACTATGGGCTTCTAACTCATCATCAATTACATCTAAATTATCAGCCACTTTTAAAACAATGCCATTGGGGTCAATTAAGATATAAGAAGGATAAAGCTGAAGACCTAATGTATTTCGAATATAGTCAGCCTGTTTAGGTATAATCAGGAATTGTAATTCGTTTAGATCTCTATATTCTTTTAATAAATCTTTTTCATCGTCAGCAAAAGAGATAAATCGAACGTTTTTGGTATTGTATTTATCCATGATTTTATTTAAATGAGGAAGTTGTTTCTCACAAGGACCACATTTTATAAACCAAGTTTTTGCAACTATAAAGTTTTCGTTAAAAGTACTATCTGTTATCAGCGTTCCGTTTATGTCAGTGAAATGAAACTGTGGCATTTTTTTTCCTTCAAGCTTTAAATGATCCAGTTCAATTTTTGCCATTTGCTTAATAGTCTCATTGATATTTTCATCCACTTTCTCTGGCAAATGAAACAATTGATAAACCCTTAAACTATCCGCTTCAAAAGAAGCTATCGGAATGTAATTTCCAGTATTCAACAGTTCTGTAAACCTCTTTTTAGTCAATGTATTACTACTAGTGTCTTTAGCTATAAAATCGCTGCATAAATTAATTTCTTTGTTCCAATATGTCCAAAATGTCATATAAGATTTTGTGATTTCACTCACTTCATCCTTCTGGTTTATTTTTTCATTAGACGCATATCCGCATGCTACACTCATACTTGTAACGAAGAGCAGTATGATGAAATTCTTTTGCATAGAAAAGAGGGTATTTTCATGATTTAATTACATCAAAAAAGGAGAAGAATGTCTCAAATACATGAGACATTCTTCTATTGCTCATACTAGCATTTAACTGCAACAGCGCCCTTTGTGCAAGTCCAACCTGCAGCACAAACACTACAGTTGTTGGTGCCTTCCCAGCAGCATTTGTAGCCTGCGCCAGCTATTACTCCGCCACCATCATCAACTGCCATGTCTTCCAGACCAGCCATTACATTTTTCATCTCAGCCCGGCTGAGTTTGCCTGCTACAGTAGCGAGGCTCATTTTTTTTGTTTCCATTGCTTGTACAATTTAAACGGTTTTAAAAATAGGTGTTTGCCCCGGTAGTTTTGAGCCATACGGGGTGCTGGGCCGCCGGGCATTGGTTATGGTGTAACCAAAGAGTGCTTCCCGGGCTTTTTCCACAGGGCACTACTCCTGCAGAAAATGGAAGACCATGCTATCAAACACTGCAATACATTGCTAACGGTTGCAGATTGGTGCTATGGATGCGTTGGTTAAATGTCGATATAAAAAATCATTCATCATAACCGGAGCGGGCATGTAAACTGTACATTACCTACACCTTAAGTGTAGGTAATGTACATGCAGTTGTGTTGTGAAAGGTTGTTTTGTAGATGCTTCTGATAGTCGCTTTCATTTGTTCAATAAAGTGATGAGTGCAAAGTGTTACAATGCATATTTGTACGTCTGCTATGAGGGATGAAGACAGCAATACTTTACAGAGAGCAAGATGCATGAGGATATTTTTAGCACATAACAAATGAGTTATCTCCGTACTGCTTTATCAATGCCATCCAGCAGCCGCTGAAGCAGGCGCCTGTTATCGGTTACAATGTCTACCTGCGCTTGCAGGCCATGCCGGTAGCTGAGGGCAATATGCTTATCCGTAACAAGGCCATTGGGCAGCATTAATTTGCCCATATAGCCACTATCGGTGGGCAGGGTTTTAATGCCGGTAAGTTGGGCAGCTACAGTACCAAATTCTTCATACGGGTAGGCGGTAAAACGCAGCCTTGCCTGTTGACCAATTTTTAGCTTGCCAAAGTTGTATTGCGAAAGCGTGACCGCTACGTAATAGCCCGCATTGGGCGGCACTACACTCCCAATGGATTGGCCACGCTGCATGTTGGCACCTGCTTGCAAAAAGCCGTTCAGCGACAGCCGCCCATTACAGGGGGCCACTATCAGGTATTGCTGCTGCCATGCGGCCAGCTTAGCCTGCCACTGCTGCAGTGCCTGTTTGAAAATTTCTGTTTGTTGGGCTATCTCGTTGTTCAGTTGGGCTATTTCTTTTTGCTTATCGTGGGCCTGCATGTTGTTGTTGAGCAGTGCTGCCGAAACTTGTGGGCCTTGCAGTTGTTTGTTGACCCATTTGCTCTGCTCGTTGCGCAACTCAACCGGCGCTATTACCTGCTGGTTGGCCAATTTGTTGCTGGCGGCAAAATTGTCGGCTGCCAGGGCAATATCTTGTTGCGTAAGTTGCTGCTGCTGTTGCAGTATTTTTTGCTGTGCTTGTAAAAAAGCAAGGTCTTGACGAAGCATCTGCATTTTTTGCTGATAGTACCCCTGCTGCAAGTATTGTGTAAAGGTTTGTATCGCAGCCATCAGTTGTTGAAAATCGGCCTGCACTTCACCCATGCGAAAGCTGCCCGCTATTTCTTGGAATTGATGGTACCAATGCAGCGCTGCTGTAGGGTTGGCATTGGCCATTTCATGGTGCAGGCTATCCGTCATTTGCTGCAACCGCAACAGGTGCTCATAATTTGCAGTGCTTTGCATGACAGCTATCAGCCGGCCTTGTGGCACACTATCGCCTTCGGACACAAACAGGTGCTGCAGGCGGCCATCGGTACGCACCACCAGCTCTTGCGGCAAATGGGTAGCCATAAGCGTACCCGTAGCCTGCACCCTGTCGGGATAGTGTATGAACCAGGTAGCGGCCAGTAGTAAGCCCAGCAATGCCCCAAACAACACGATGCCCCAGCGTACCAACCAAGGTGGCCGGTGGCTCAGCAAGGCCGTAAACGAATCTTCCATCGCCGGTGCGGTATGCACTGCCGCAGCGGCTTGTAACGGACTTTCTGTATCGTGGTTATTCGTTGCCAAGTTCTAATTGGTTTTTTACCAGTTCATAATATCGGCCCCGAAGGTTTACAAGGCTTTCATGCGTGCCTTCTTCCGCTATGGCTCCGTTGTGCATCACTACTATTTTATGGGCATGCCTCACCGTGCTCAGCCTATGCGCTACTACCAGCACCGTTTTGTGGGCAAAAAACCGTTGCAGGTTTTCTACAATTACTTTTTCATTGTTAGCATCCAGCGAGTTGGTGGCTTCATCTAAAAAAATAAACTGCGGCTGCTTGTACACGGCTCTTGCCAACGCCAAGCGTTGCCGCTGGCCGCCGCTCATGCCTACCCCTTCGGCCCCCAGCTTGGTATAAAAGCCAAGTGGCAAGGCTTCTATGTAGTCGAGTATGTTGGCTATTCTGCAGGCTTCCAACACCCGTTCCATATCTACCGGTTCTTCGGTTACGGTTATGTTTTTGAGAATGGTATCGTTGAATACATAGCTATCCTGCATGACTACCCCGCAGCGGCTGCGCCAATACCTTGGGCTAATGCTGCTAAAAGCGGTAGCGCCAATGGTAATGCTGCCGCTGTACGTTTCATAAAAGCGAAGCAGTAGCTTAAGCAGGGTGGTTTTACCGCTGCCACTCATGCCTACTATTGCAGTGGTTTGCTGTGCCGGTATGGTAAGCGATAGCTGGCGTAGCACCGGCTCATTGCCCGCCCCGGGATAGGTAAAACTGAGATTATTGATGTGGATGCTGTGCTCTTGCGGCAGCCGGTGTTGAAATTGCCTCGCTGCAGGTTCTTCATCGGGCAGTACTTGTATATCGTTCATGCGCTCCAGTGATATGCTGGCATCTTGCGCCTGTTGGGTAAAGCCAATGAGCTGCTCAATGGGAGCGTTGAGCTGACCAATGATGTACTGTACCGCCAGCATTACCCCCAAGCTTAGCTTGCCCTCCACCACCTGCTGCGCCACCAAAAAGTGATGAGGATGTTTTTGCCCTGATTAATGAACAAGGCGCCAAACTGCTGATACTGGTTGAGCGACAGGCTTTTGAAATTGAGCCGGAATACCGCCGCCTGCAAGCCCTCCCATTTCCAGCGGAAACTGTGCTCGGCGTTGTTCAGCTTTATCTCCTGCACCCCATACACCAATTGCATGCTGGCATTGCTTTCACGGGCCATAATGGCAAAGCGCTGATAATCGAGCCGGCGCCGAAAACGCAAAAACAAGCGTATCCATAAAAAATACAATACACTGCCAGCGGCAAAAATCATAAATATTTGAGCGTTGTATTGCAGCAGCACTACCGAAAACACCAGCAAATTAAAAAGGCTAAACAGGGTACTGAGTGCAGCGCCGGTGAGAAACTGCTCAATCCGCTGCTGATCGCTGAGGCGTTGCAAAATATCGCCGGGGTGCTTGGTATCGAAAAAATGAATGGGCAGGCGCAGCAGCTTGGCCCAAAAAGCACTCAGCAATTGCAGGTTTACCCGTGTGCTTACATGCAGCAGTATGCGGCTGCGGATGAACTCTACCAGTGTTTGGCTGAGCAGCAGCATAAGCTGTGCCGCTAAAATAATTTGGATAAAATGGAGGTTGCGGGTGTTGATGCCCGTATCTACCAGGCTTTGGGTAAGAAAAGGAAAGATGAGCTGCAACAGGCTGCCCAATAGCAGGCCCAGCCCCACTTGCAGCAGGTAGCGGCGGTACCTGCCCAACTGCTGCACCATGTGCCACCAGCCAAATACCTTGGGGGCGGCTTGCTCCTCCGCAGCATCATCTTCTTGCTGGGTATGCAAGGCGGGTGTAGCCTCCAGCAGCAGGGCAATGCCTTTGGCCTCCGTGCCCTCTTGGGTGCTGAGCCAGTGCTGCTGCAGTTGTGCATGGCTCAGCCACAGCAGCCCCTTGGCCGGATCGGCTATTTGCACCTGCCCCTTTTTGGTGGCCGGCGTAAGCACTACAAAATGGTGTTGATCCCAATGCAAGATGGCGGGCAGCGGCGCCTCTTGCAGCAGTTGTTGCAGGGTAAGCTTGGCCCCCACGGCATGAAAGCCCAATGCCTCTGCTGCATTGGCCAGCCCCAATAGGCTGGCACCTTGCTTTCCATACTCCGTTTTGCTACGCAGGTACTCTAAGCTTACACTACGCCCATAATGCCGGGCCACCATGCGCAGGCAGGTAGGGCCACAATCCATGGCATCGAGCTGGCGGTAGAGGGGGAAGGGCATGGGATGAATAATTACTATTGAGAGCTAACATTCGAATTATGAAATGACTGGACTTAATAGTCGTGCACAGGCTTTTTTTTGATAATAGCTTTAAAGCAATCATTTGCCTATTTTTTTATAACTCTCTAACAGTAATGTTGCTAAGTCCGAAATAGTAATATTTTTTTTAAGTATCACTCCATCACTGTTTAGCAAGAAGTTCGTAGGGAAAGAGTTGATTGCAAGCTTTGTTGTAGTCTTACCGCTTTTATCCAATAAGTGTAGCCAATTGAGAGACTCTTTCTGAATTAAATTGCGCCAAGTGTCAATTTTGGATTCTTCATCAATAGAAATTCCGATGATTTGAAAACCATATTGTCTGTATATTTTGAATAAGCGCTTAAGTTCTGGAAACTGCTTTCTACAAGGTATACAATCTGTAAACCAAAAGTCAACCAAGGTAAATGAACTCCCTAGTTTAGATTTATCTATAACTGTAATTTCTTCCTGTATATTTTGAAATTGAAGTTCTGGAAAAACCGAATTAATGCTAAGCAATTCACTTGCATATAGATCTTGTAAAAAGATCAATCCTATTTGTGAATTTCGAATTTCAACAGGGAACTTATTGAAAATGCTTCTGTAAGAACTGTTATGCCCAATATTCTTGAGTCTCTCAATCATTTTCCATAAGGTTACATGAGAGTTTGGATGTAATTCTGCATACAATTGAAATAATGAGTCTGACTGATGCGATATCAGCTTTTGCTTTGCTTCAAATTCAAGAACAATTTCTTTAGGTATATTGCCATCAAACTTATTGTAAATGCCTTCTTCGTATTCGTAATATCTATTTACATCTACAATAAATTTTTCAAAGAAATCATTGTATTCATATTTTATTTCATTTTGATATGTAGAGTTAGCAATTCTTGGAGAAATGTGTTCATCAATCGAGTCGATTTCTATAAAAACATTCTCTCCATTAATGAAAACAAAATCTGTAGACCCACTGGAAATATTACTTTGAATATACAACCTGTAAGCATATGTATTATTATTGTTATGTATTCTTCTAAACTTGAATAATCCATCTTTTATTATTGCAGAATCTTTCATGCTATTAGGGCCGTAATATTTTGCTTCATTTATCACCGGCACTATGTAAATCATTCCAGAATCTACATTGCTTACATAACCCTCAATGATGTAATCTAATGGTTGTGAAATGCAGATAGCAAAATTCAAAGAGAGAACCAGAGATATTATTGATTTTTTCAAAGTTGAATATTAATAATTTTGAATACGTTTACTGCCGATTTTTTTCTTGTCTCATCTGAATAATGGGAGTTTCATTTATAAGAATGAATGAAACTCCCCAATAGGATTAACAAATAAGAGGCTTTGCACAAACCTTAAGTTCTATGCAAGATGGTGAACTTCTGCATACTTTGATACCACATTGTGAATCACTAGTACAAGCTGTGCAAATTGGCTTTAAATCGTCTTCAAATTCAAGTGATGAATCCCCTGAATTTCCCGCCAATACATCTTTCATCTCAGCCCGGCTGAGTTTGCCCTGCACATTAGCAAGGCTCATTCTTTTTGCTTCCATGGTGTTTAATATTTATTGATTTAGTAAAAGTTGATTTCAGGTCTCTTATCATTAGAGTACCAAGTATTTCAGCTTAAGTTTTCAAAAAAATGATCTGGTAGTAGATCATGTGCATTGACCAATCGTTATGATGTCTGATTATTCTATTAATAATTTTTCAATGAATTGAATTAATCCTTCCTTGTCGCTCGGTTCGAAACCGCTAAATGAGACCACCCTGAAGTTTTTATCTACAATTACAATACGGGGTAATGAGTACAATTGATATTCAGGGATAGCATACCTGTTTATAATCCAAGTATTTTTTCCAAGATTATATTTTGATACTGCCGATTCCCATTTAGCTGTATTCTCATCTATAGAAACAGATTGAATGACTACGTTACTGTCATTGATAAAGTGTTGTTTAATTGCCTCAATTTGTGGAAATGCTTGAATACAAGGGCCACACCATGTAGCCCAAAAATCGAGTAAGATGACTTTACCTTTTAAATCGCTTAATTTGACCGACTTTTTATTAATGTTGAGTGCTGCAAAATCTTGGGCTTGACTCCCATTTGCGAAAATTGATTTTGACTTTAGAAATTCAAGTAATGGGTAACGATATTCTTCTTTAACTATTAGGTTAATACGATCATTTATCTTTTCAAAGTCAGCATTTTCATACTGGTAATTCATTTCTGCAAAAATTGAACTAGCCGTAATCCATTCTTTTATAGTTAAAGAGGATGTGCTAGCAGAGTCTTGCTTATTGTATTTGATTACATACCCGGCAATTTTTTGATAAACTACAAGATCGAGATAGTCACTGTTGACGAATTTGTTAATGAACGGCTCTATTAGTTTACCAATTTGAGGCATAAACGTTTGTTGGAAGCGTTTACTCGAGTCCATAGATAACTTGTGTCTCTCTGGATAAAACCAAGTTAAACTCACTATACTGTTGATGATATCTGCTTTTATTCTGGCTTCTTCAAGCTCAATAAATAGAGGGCTAGCATCTGGCAGGGCTAATAAACTTTGATGCCTTTTTTTGCCATAATCAACGAAAGCGTCAATAGTCTCATTAACTGTAGATTTTATTAAACTAGAATATTCACAATAGGACCCTGCTTTTGGGAAGGCTGTATTTTTTAGATAATCATTTAATTTCCAATTACTCCCTTCAAACTTTGCCTTTTCAGGAAGATTGAAGTCGATTTGTACATTTATGTTATCTCCAGGGCTCAAATAAATAATATTTCTGCCTAGTCGAAAATATCCTGGACTTTTTACATGTGTTTTGATTGAAAAATTCCCAAGACTATCTGGCAAAAAATAACGTTCAGGATTAGATGCGGAAATCCTTCCCACTGCAGACATATCCTCCAATTCAATTTGATTGCTAATATTGACTATGTTCCCCTTGATAATTACATTATCTATATTCTTTTGTCCAAATGATGAAATAGACCATAGTGGAATTATGGCTGTTACTTTTAAAAAAATCAGTATTAATTTTTGTTGCATGGAGTATCTTAATATTAAATGAACACTTCGACAAATCATTTGTCGAAGTATTCATTAATTACTAATAAAGGAAACAAGCCTTGATTGATTTCCCACCACATGTTCCTGTTGTACACTTTCTATCTAGTGGACAATCAGCTGTTGTCAGGCAAGTATCGTTGCATTCAATTGTTTCATCCCCAGTATCTTCAAAAGATGAATTCCCCGCCATCACATTTTTCATCTCAGCCCGGCTGAGTTTGCCTGCTACAGTAGCGAGGCTCATTTTTTTTGTTTCCATTGTTTGTACAATTTAAACGGTTTTAAAAATAGGTGTTTGCCCCGGTAGTTTTGGGCCATACGGGGTGCTGGGCCGCCGGGCAGTGGTTAGGGTGTAACCAAAGAGTGCTTCCCGGGCTTTTTTCCACAGGGCACTACTCCTGCAGAAAATAAGATAGGTCCTCCACATCGTACTCCGGCGGTAGCTCGTAGCCGTTGTAAAATAGGGTGGGGGTATAGCGTATGTCATTGGCCTTGCTCCACTGCTCCATGGTGGTAATGGTAGGGGCCGCAGCGGCTATGGCACCGTTCAGCGGGTATTTGGTGGCAAAGGCTTCATAATCTTTTGTTTCTGGCAGGTACCAATCGTCTAATGCCTGCTGCACCTGCGCCTGCCCGGTAGCCGTATGTGCGATGGCCATCAGGTGGGTGGCAGCCGTATGGTATTTTTCGCCGGGTACATTGGGCACCATAAACAGTATTTGGACCTGCAGGTTGGGGTGGCGGTGCAGCAGTTGCTCTATTTTGGGGTGTGCCTTGCTGCAGGGCCCGCAGTATGGGTTGCACACTTTCACCAGTTTGTGCGGGGCATTGGCAGGGCCCAATACAATACCCAAACCATTGGTAGGTGTGGTTATGGCTTTTTGCTTGTGTAGCAGGCTGGTAAATACTTCGGGGTTAAACTTGAGGCGTCGGTAGGCCCGCTGCTCCCTGCAGGACGGTTTGGTGCCGCAGCAACCAAGGCTTGAGGAAGAGCCAAGCTAATAGCGGGAGAATGTAAACGGTAGCAATGATGAATGCGGATTGAGGAATGAGGAATGTAGTGAGGGTGTCTAACGATAATGCAGGTAAGTAATTGCCCATCCATAAGGCTGTGCCTTGCAGCACCAATACAGCTTGCACGGCAAGGCAAAGCATGCACCACTGCTTGGCAATGCGCCACTGATAGTAAATACTGAAGATGGGGTACACCAAGGCAGCCACGCCCACTAAGCCCAACCACTGCAAGGCCCAAGGGGCCTGGGTGGGAAAGGCCATCAGCAATAGGCCACCTGCATAATAGGCAAAGCCTATTTCGCTCCAGCTGAGCCAGCCAAACAGTTTGCTGGCACTGCTATTGAGGATGGCGTTGCAATTGGTTTTAACAAGGCCGGTACACACTTTTTGCAGCAGTGGGTTGCGTTTGTCTATATCGTACCACAGCAGCATGAGGCTAACGGCAAGGCCTGCTAAGTACAATATAAAGATGGCGATGATGGCTGCAATGGTGGCTCCGCCGCCTGACAGGTTCGCAGATCCTGTCAGGTGTTGCAGCCGTGGCCAACACAAGCCGCCCAAAGCTGTGAGGGCCAGCAGCAAAGCTGTAATGGGCAGCGCCAGTTGCCAGCGGCGTTTGCGGGCAGCAGCAGCATATTCTGGGTCGCCGCTTTGCGGGGTGGCTTCGGCTATCAGGTAAATACCCGTCCAGCGTTGCAAAAAGTCTTTCAGCGGTTCCTGATGCTGTTGGCGGTAGCTGTATTGGTAAAAGTGAACCACATCATTGTGAACCCCCACTACCACGGCTAAGGGCCGCTCAGGATGATTGGTTACTGCCAACAAGGGGTAATGAGTATCGGGCAATTGTTGGTCGGCAGCTTTTGCAGCCAGATGGGGTACATGCCATTGGTGCAGGGCATCGCTAATGCAGAGCAGGCTGGGCCAGTCGGGGTGTTCTTCTAATTGCTGCTCTACAGTAAAGCTGTGTACTGGCACTTGGAGCAGCCGCAGCAGGCAGTCGGTAGCTTGTACATTTGGGTGTTGTAAGTGTGTCGTCAATTTGTTCATACAAAGCAACAATTTTCACAGTTCTGGAGTGATGCTGATAACCTACTGTGAATGTCAGGCATATAACGAATACAACAGTCTTTTTAGGCATGCAAAATCTGTAGCTTATGTACACCTTAACTGTAGGTAACCTACAGTTGGTTTGACATTTGTCAAAAAAAAGTATTGTAGTGAACGAAATTTTTTTAAAACCACCTATATTTATGCTATTACGCTCTATACACCTTACACTTTTCATCATGCACAGCGATGCTATCCTGAAACAAGCAGCCGCAACAATTTTACGTCGGTTGCGTATTTCAGCAAAACTCAAAAGAGAGGCACTGGCAGCATCTCTCAATATTAGTAAAAGCGCCATAGATAAGATGGAGCAAGGGGTGTATCATATCAAACTGACGGACATTATTAGGCTGGCTCCTTTATTAAATATGTCAGCTACGGAATTTGTGGCGCAAATAGAAGCTGAACTTGAAAAATTGTTGCATCACAATATTGATTAGCACAATTACATCGGGTAAAAATCAGCTTAATGATTTGCCAAATGGATAAAAGTATTGGCTTTTTGTTGCCTTAAAATTTGCACAAGTTTTTAGAGAAAATGATAAGAAGTAGAAAATATAGAAATAAAGAAAAGTCTTAAACGAGAAAATCACAAAGACTGTATGTTCCTTGTGTGTCCATCGTGTCTTGGTGGTTTAAACACAGATGACAGATGATAGATGTTAGTTGATAGAAAATGCAGAAGGTTTGACAAGATTACTTCGTGCCCATTGTGTCCCCTGTGCGCCTTCGTGGTTCAAAAAATCCCTAACTAAAAATCTGATACACCAGCCAGCTCATGCTGTAGGCCAGCACAGTCATGTAGCCCAGTTGTATGGCGGGCCATTTCCAGCTTTTGGTTTCTCTTTTTACAATGGCCAGTGTACTCATGCACTGCATGGCCAGCAGGTAAAACACCATTAATGATAAAGCCGTGGCCAGCGTGTACACTTTGCTGCCATCGGCACGTACGGCCGATTGCATTTTGTTGCGTAGTGTCTGATCGTTTTCATCGGCATCGGCGCCCACACTGTAGAGTGTGGCCATAGTGCCCACAAACACTTCTCGGGCAGCAAAAGAGGTAATGAGGGCAATGCCAATTTTCCAATCGTAGCCCAGCGGTTCTATCACGGGCTCAATCCATTTGCCCATGACACCGGCATAACTGTTAGCCAAATGGTCGGCCTGGTATTGCTTGTCTATTTCTTCGGCATTGGCATTGGGCTGCTGGCGCAATTGTTCGTAGCGGGCATTGAGCTGCTCCATCTGTGTGGGCGGCCCGTAGGTGCTCAGTACCCACAGCACCAGGCTGATGATCATGATGATTTTACCTGCATCAAACACAAAAATGCGGGCCTTTTCTATCATGGTGTGGCCTACGTTTTTCCAGCGGGGAGCACGGTATATCGGCAGCTCCAAAATGAAGTAACTCTTCTCCTTGATGTTGATGAACCACTTGGCTATCCACGCAATCATCAATGCCATAGCCGTACCAAACACATACAAAAACATCATTACCAAACCCTGCAGGCTCAAAAAGCCGAGGAAGTATTTGTTGGGAACGGTGAGCGAAATAAGAATGGTAAACACCGGCAGCCGGGCACTACAGCTCATGAGCGGTGTTACCAAAATGGTGAGCAATCTTTCCTTACTGTTTTCAATGTTGCGGGCCGTCATGATGGCGGGCACGGCACAGGCAAACCCACTAATCATGGGCATCACACTTTTGCCGTTGAGCCCCACTTTGCGCATCAGTTTGTCGGTTAAAAAACTAATGCGGGCCATATAACCGCTGTCTTCCAGCAGGGTGATCAGGCCAAACAAAATCATGATTTGCGGAACGAAAATGAGGATGCCGCCCAGGCCGGCCACCGCACCGTTGATGAGTAGGTCGCTCCACCAGGCTTCGGGCAATACCGAGCCCAGCCAGCCGCTTAATTCGCCAAAGGTCCAGTCGATGGCATCCATGGGGTAAGAGGCCAGCCAGAAAATACTTTGGAACAACAGGAACAATACGCTGAGCAAAATGAGATAACCCCAGGTGCGGTGCAGTAGCAAATTATCGAGCCGCTCGGTAAACATTTTTTTGGCCAACGGGTCGGCTTCTACCACGGTCTTCTGCATAATCTGCCGGATGCGTTGGTAGCGGCCCATAATTTCTTCGGCCTGCGTTTTGGTGTGGTTAAACTGGTGGTCGGTTTCCACCTGTTCTATCTGTGCTTGCAATGCGACGGGCAGTGCAAATTGTTCGTGATTGATGAGGTAGTGAATGGCCCGGTAATCGCTGAGGCCGGGCAGCAATTGCTGTACGGCGGCTACCGGTTCGGCGGCCAGGGCTGCGGTATCAAAAAAGTTCTGGCCTGCCAGTTGTCTATGTTGGCAGCCATTACTTCAATCGACCGCTTGAGGTGGTGAATGCCTTTTTCTTTGCGTGGATTGACGGGCACCACGGGTACACCCAATTCCAGCGCCAAACCTTTGATGTCGATTTGGGTACCTTTTTGGCGGGCCAGATCCATCATGGTCAGGGCTACCACTACGGGTATTTTCAGATCGAGAATTTGAGAGCAAAACAGCAGGTTGCGTTTCAGGTTGCTGGCATCGGCCACCAGTATCACCATATCGGGTTGTACGTCGCTGTCTTGCTGCAGCAGCACTTTGTAGCTCACCCATTCATCGCCCCGCTTGGGATACAGGCTGTAGGTACCCGGCAGGTCAATGATGTTGGCCACCATGTTCTCCGAAATATCGCAGCGGCCTTGCTTTTTATCCACCGTTACACCCGGAAAATTGCCCACCTTTTGGTTGAGGCCCGTGAGGGAATTGAACAGCGAGGTTTTGCCACTGTTCGGGTTGCCCACCAGGGCTATGTTCAATACGGTATTTGCTGCTGTGCTCATCTTGGGGGCGCCAAAGGTAATTGTCACCACCATTCCCAACTTGCGAATAGTGGAAACGCAAAGTAGCAATGCGGAAAAATGAGCATAAAAAAGCCACCCGTGAGAGTGGGTGGCTTCGAAGTGCGTGTAAGGAGAGGGTGTGGGGTGAAAAAGTTGCCAAGCGATTGCCACATGCCTTTGTAGGCAAGCTGCTGCAATCAATGGTTCATCCAATGGGGGAAATGTGGGTTGTTCAGGGCTTAGGGTAGGGTGAGGGCAGATGAGGGATGTGTGCGTTTGATAGGTCAAAAGTAGACCTGTGCCCTATGCGGGGCAACCGTATTTATACTGTAAATCATGCAGTGTTCTACTTGAAATTGCACAGTAGTTGCTGAAACCGTCACAGTGTTTTTTCCATAAATACCACGCCTTCCAAAGGATTGTGGTAGTAAGGGGTGCAACGATGAAAGCCCAGCTGCTCATACAACTGTATAGCGGGTTGCAAACGGTCGAGTGTATCGAGCACCATTTTTGTATAACCCAGCTGTCGGCTTGCTGCTACAATGGCTGTGGCCAGCTGCTTGCCAATGCCTTTGCCCTGAAATGCGGGTAATACATAGAGGCGTTTCATTTCGCAAATACCATCTGCTTTTTTACGAAGGGCTACACAGCCTGCAATGTCCTGTTTGTAAAAAGCCAGCAGCAGGGCACCACTTGGCGGGCCGTACATGGCGGGCAAATCGTTGAGTTCTGCTTCAAAACTTTGAAAGCATAAATCTACGTTGAGATATTGCTGATACGCCATGAACAAATCTTTGGCCATGGCATACAGCTCAGGCGTCATGGCCTGTATGAGGTTGGCGGTATCAGGCTTCGCTACTGGCATCGTGCAGGTCCTTTTCGATGTTGCGTAGTTTTTCTTCGCACAAGCGAATGAGTTGCTTGGCGGCTTTCACTTTAGCAGCCAATGCATCTAATGGCAAGGTTTCATCTTCAATGTCGCTGACGAGCTGTTGCAGTTCATGCCAGGCCTCGTCGAAAGTGCGTTCATTCATGGGAGCGAATATCTGAAATGTGACTGTGAATGGTTTTGTTTTTTAGCACCGTTTGAATGGGATTATCCTTATCGAGTTGTGAGGCATCGGTAATGATGCGGTCGTTTTGCAGGATCATCGCAAAGCCGCGGTTCAAAATTTTATCGGGACTTACCTGTTCAATCAAGCGGCTGGTTTGTTCCAGCATCACTTGCTGATTGCGCAGTTGGTGCTGCCAGCTTTGTTTTACCCGCAGTTGAGTTTGTTGCAATGCATCGTGAGCCATCTTCCATTGGTCTTTGCTGCTGCGGTCTATCAGTAGTTGCAGGTCGTGCAGGCGTTCCCGCTGGCGCTGCAAGCGGTGTGGCACCAGCAAGCTGAGCTTTTGCTGCCAGTGCTGCAATTGCTGTTGCATGCCTGCCATGCGGTCTTCTACGGCTTCGGTGAGTTGCTGGTTCAGCTGCATCAAATCGCTGTCGAATTGCAGGCTTACGGCTACAAGGGCAGCGGCTACCTTGGTGGGTGTTTTAAACTGCCAACCCATCATGTCGGCAATGCTGGTGTTGCGGTCGTGCCCAATGCCGGTAAACACGGGAATGGGAAACAACGCAATACGTCGGGCTATCTCGAAATGATCGAACGCAGCAAAGTCGGTATTGCTGCCACCACCCCGTACAATGGCCACCACATCAAAAGAAGATGCTTGCTGTCTTATTTCGTCGAGCTGAGCCGTTATTTCCTGCACAGCTTGCTGGCCTTGTACACTTGCCGTAAATACCTGTACGTTAAAATCGTATCCATAAGCATTGTGTTGCAGTTCCTGTAAAAAATCTCTTTCACCATCGCTGCCACTGGCCGCAATGAGGGCAATGCGTTGCAATACTTTTGGCCATTGCAATTGTTTGTTGGCCGTAATGTATTCGCCATCTACCAATTGAATGTGTGAAGGATATTGGCGCAATAACAAATAGAGGGTCTGCTGCCGCTGCAGTTCTATCTGCCCGAGTGTAAAAGCACTGTCTATTTCGAGTATCTCGAGTTTCAAACCGTAGCGGGGATGAAACCGTACTGCTACACGGCAACTAATTTCCAAACCATCGGCAAAAGCCTGCCCGGTGCGTCGTTCAAATTGTTGCAGTTCAGCAAATGCATTGGCCCAAAGAACGCCTTGCATTTCGGTTACAATGTGCTCTTTATTTTTTTCGATGAGCTTGAGAAAACACCAGCGTTTCTGGGGG
This sequence comes from Phnomibacter ginsenosidimutans, assembly GCF_009740285.1. Taxonomy (GTDB): domain Bacteria; phylum Bacteroidota; class Bacteroidia; order Chitinophagales; family Chitinophagaceae; genus Phnomibacter; species Phnomibacter ginsenosidimutans. The sequence goes on along the minus strand of NZ_CP046566.1, from coordinate 3,784,995 downwards.
TATTTTTTTACATCGGTTATTTCGGCTATTACCCAAAAAGTTTCCGCTTCAAAAACCTGTTCAATGGTTTCCTGAATGAGGGATGCAAGAATGGATAATGGTAGCCTTCTGGTCATGATGTATCAAACCTACACAAAAATGCGGCTGCTCTCAGGGCTGGGGCAACAGGTGAATGTGCACCCAGCTAAAAATAGCAAACCGGTTAGTCGCAATGGTCATTCGTTGTGAACTGATAGCGCCGGTTTTAATGTGTAGCGGATATTGAAAAACAGGACCGTCAACACAAAAAGTATGGAATTCGCCATTTTCACCGCAAGGGTCAATATCCTGTGGTAACATGGCCATGCTTTTATCATCGAGCATTTTGCCTAGCCATTGCGTAGGGATGCGTTGCGCATCTATGCAGCAAATCATGGCTTTGAAGCCGGACTGTATCATGCTTTGCAACAAGTGGTTGGTTGGCAACTGCCAGAGCGGAAAAACAACTTGCATGCCTAGTTGTGTCATCAACTGCTCTCTGTATTGGCGAATGTCTTCCAGAAAAATATCGCCGAAGGCAATAGCATAAATACCTTGCTGTTGTAGTTGCTGTATGCTGGATTGTAATGCTGCTTCGTACTGTGCATTGCTGGTACCGGCTACATGAGACAGCAATAGGGGAATACCAATGGCTGCGGCTTGTGCCGTTATCAACGTTTCGTGCAGGTGATGCATGTTGAGCTCTCTGGTGTGGGTATTGCAGGTGCTGAGTAAATATTTCACTTCGTACTTGCCTTCCTGTTGTATCAGGTGCAGTGCGTAGCTACAATCTTTGCCTCCGCTCCAGCTTAGTGCGATGGGTATTTTGCTCATTGTCCGATGCGGTATTTTTCTTTAAAGAAGGTGTATTTGTTTTGTAAATCCAACAAACAGCCCAAACAAAGACAATCCTGATATCGGTCAGCAATGAATGCTTTTTCTTCTTCGCTCAATACAATACTACTGCATTGGCATTGTGCAATATTGCCCACTTTGCATTCAAAGGTCTTGTTGCATCGGGGGCAGTTGCGAGGTTCATGTTTGTGTGTGCTACTCATGTGGCGAGATATTAAATATCGGGCGAAACAATGAAGATGTTGCTTCGCCCGATAAAAATTAAAGCTGAACCGTAAGGCCGGCGTTTACCACAAAGGGTATAGCATTGAAGCCTCGGGCCTCATAAAACGTTTTGTTGGTGAGGTTTTGCGCATCGGCAAAAAAGCGTACCTGCTCATTCAGCTTGTATTCTGCGTAAGCATTTACAATAAAGTAGCTGTCGAGTGCTACATCTTTCACCTTGTAGCCGCCCACATCGTAGCGTTTGCTGGCGTACTTACCGGTTACACTGGCGTACAAGGCTTTCGTGATTTGCCAGCCGGCAGTAGCGTTGAGGCTATGCTTGGGACGACGCAGCAAATAATTGTAGGTGGTGTCTTTAAACGTCACACGGCTTTGTGCTATTTCTTGTGTAGAAAGCAAGGTGTAGTTGGCAGTGAATTTTACATCTTTTGTAATGCCAACAGCAGATTCAATTTCCAATCCTTTCACCCGCTGCTTCACAATATTGAAATACCGGAAAGTGTTGTTGTTGAAGTCGAGCCCATTGTCAATATCGCGGTCGAAGTACACCACCCGGTTGCTGATGCGGCCGTGTGTTTGCTGCAATCCCAGCTCATAGTTTTTCGACTCTTCGGCTTTCAATTGCAGGTTGCCGTAAGAGGAGTACATCTGGTAAAGCGATGGCGCTTTAAAGCCTGTGGCAATGCTACCAAATACCCGAAAATGCTGGTTGATGCTGTAAGATGGATTGAAAGTGTAAGTGGCGTTGCTGCCATAGCGGTCATGCACATTCAGTCGGCCACCAAGCTCAATATACAAACCCTTGTGTTGAAACAGTACAGAACCATAGGCACTGGCCTGGCTTACCGAAGTATCTCTAAAACTACTGGTGTAGGGGCCAAAAGAACTAATGGATAAAAAGCGGTTGTTCATATTGCTGAAGCGATAGTCAACACCATACACCGTGCTGAAACCTTTGCCCAGATTGATATTGGTGAAGAGCTCCAGGAACTGATTGCGGCCATAATATGCATCTTCACTGTACTTGCTAAAGCCGGGTACATGCGTACTGTCGTTGCGGTAAAAACGATCAATTTCGCTGTACTGATAATTACCCGTTACCGTAATGTTTTCACCTTTGTATTGAAAGCCGGTACCCGCCATCAGGTTTTTATTCTTCAGCGTGTAATCTCTTTCATCGTTGTAAGCGCCGGCATCAATATCAGAAGTGTATTGGTTGCGCTGTACAAATGTTTTCAGCAACCATTTGGCGGATGCCTGGTACTGAATGGCTGCATTTACAGCATCGCTGTTGTAGCCGTCTTTTTCAAAGTTTTTATCGCCAGCGAGGTCTTGTGCTGCGCTAAAACCATCAGTTTTCAGCTTGGCATAACGGGTGGTGTAAGTGAGTTTGCCCGCCTTGCCATACACCTGCAGGTTACCTCTGAATGTATTGAGGTTGCCATAGCTGCCGGTGGCTTTTACATTGAGGAGTTTGCTCACATCTTTTTTAACGGTAATGATATTGATGACGCCGGCAACAGCATCGCTACCATATAAGGTGCTTTGTGCACCACGGCATATTTCTACCCGCTCCACATCGTTGAGGCTGATGAGGTTGAGATCGAAATCGTTGGTGATAACAGAAGGGTCGTACACAGGTATGCCATCCACCAAAATAAGGGTGCGGCCACTGTTGGCACCACGCATGTACAGGGTTTGATTGGTGCCGGCATTGCTCAGCGCACCATTGATGGTAATGCCTGCCTGCTCGTTGAGCAACTGTGCTACGGTGCGGCCTGCGCTTTTTTCAATTTGTTCTCTGGAAATAATAGAAACAACTTTGCCTGTTTGGCTTTGTTTCTGCAACATTTTGTTGGCCGTTACGGTTACATCGTCAAGTGTTGACGGTTGTGTACTGTCGGCCCGTTGGCCAAAAGAAGTGGAAGCGAATACTACAGCGGCTCCCACCAATGCGAATCTCATGCTCATGTTTGAATGAGTTTGGTTGGTGATGAATTCCGCTTTCAGAAATGAAGTGATGAGAAGACACGAACGTGTGTTGCCTGCAGGTCAACGTGGTTGCGATGCATTCCCGGCTTTTCCTCCGAAAGCTATGGTTGCTTACTGCATCGGGCAGGTCTTCTGGCTTGGCCAATTGCTGACTGCCTTCCCGAACCATTGTTCAGTGGCATGGAGTGTAAGCAATGAAGTGCCTTCTGGTAAAAGAAGGGTGGCCTTACAGCTACGGGGATAGCGCCGGTCTTGCACCGAACTTCCCTTTTAATCACACAGCTGAAGTGTGTGAACCAAATGCATTGCAAATATGGGTATGGGCCTGAAATGCTTCCAAATAAACTTTTGTACAAACTTGTCAACAACGGGTCAAACGCTTGCTACGCTTGATGATTACCATTTTAAAAAGCGAACACTTGCCTGCACCTGGTCGCTGGTGCGGATACGTAAAATGTAAGTGCCGACACTCAGTGAGCCCGTGTACACTGGTATAAATTGTTGTCCTTTTACAGCATGCAAATGCCAGTTGGATATTTGTTTGCCGCTTGGGTCAAGCAGGTCTACCTGAATGTCTTGTTCAATGGCTGAGTATAAATCGATTTCAGCTTTGCTCGAAGAAGGGCTGGTTCTTACACCCTGCACCCTGGTGGTTTGTGTACTGTATCTTTTGAGCAGTACTATGTCGCTGGCAATTATTTTTCCATGCTTGTCTTTTGTCAGCAATCTATAGTAGTTATTGCCCGCTGCAGGTTGCTGGTGCAGGTAGCTGTATTGGCTATTGCTGTTGGGTTGTATGCCTTCGAGTGCTGTAAAATGCAAACCATCGGTTGAATGTTCCAGCACAAATTGCGCTACTTCTGCTGGTTCGTTGATGCGCCATTGCAACACGTGGCCCGATGAAGTAACACTGCCTTTGAACAGGAGCAAACGCAGTGGCAGCAAACTCTTGTATGAGAAGCCAATGGAGAATGGGCCAAACTCTGTAACTGGTTTTGAGTAGATGTATCCATTATCGGTATAATAGCGGTACTCAATAGGATAGCTACTCGAAAACTCTACAGCGCCAGCATAGCTGAAATGCCAGGTTGCAGGCAATACTTTTCGCACCACAGCCACATTGCACTCATCGCAGGGGTCAAAATAAAATTCATTGTTCAACCCCATCCAGTTGCCCGAACCCGGATTGATATACGGAATGGATACCCGTGCTTGAGTGGATTTATACGCTTGCTTTTCTACAATCCAGTGCTCAGGTCTGATGATGCTCATGGGATCGGCACCCATGATGCTGGGCACAGGGTGCTCGTATGGAAAATACTCTGCAATAAACAACGTGGTGCCATCGGCCGTAGTAGGCGCAATGCCCGGCGGACGATACGCCGGCGTTGGAAATACCTTGCCTATGGGGTAAATAAATTCATACGCCAATCCGGCTTTGTCAAATTCAATACCCAGTTGGCCGTTGACAAATGATTGTAAACCCGGCGGGCCTTGCACAGGATTTACAGCCGTTGATTTCAACGTCAGCAATCCAAGGTTGTTAGCATAAAAGCCTGAGTTGTAAGGAGGCTCAGAATGGGTGTTCACAATGCCTTTTTCCAGCGTAAGTATGTGCCGCACATTGGCTGCACTAAGGAGTGTAACGCCCTGCGTCACATCACTGCTATTATCGATACGCAGATCATAAAATGTTTCGTCAGCACCAACTGTTTGAATGGTTTGTAAGCTGGCACCTTCCATGTTTACACGGCCAATACCAGATTGAAAACCGGGTAAGCCCACTTGATTAATCCAATTGCCACGCAGGTAAATTTCACCACCCAGTTGCATGTCTACATGGCCCAATGTATCTGTTTCATTTGGTGCAGGTTCAATGGTAAGATTGCCCCATGTATTGAGGCGGGCTGCACCATTGAGGCCTAATGCCGCAAAGCTGAGTTTGCGCCGGATATTGATATCACCCGAACGGGCCGGCAGCCCTACATAGTAAGGTGACAAATGATCAATATTGGAATTTTTCAGCGCCTCTGGTTTTCTGATAAATACATTGGTGCTGTTGTCGGGTATGGTGCCACTGGCCCAGTTCATACAGTAAAACCAGTCTTCATCTGCAAGCCCTGTCCATATGCCTTCGGGGCCACGCAAAATCACCACGGAGTCGATGTCGCTGGCGGTGGGGCAACTACCTTCTGCAAAAGCAATTCTTCTATACCAGGTGTCTTGATAGATGGGGCCCGGCGGATCGTAGGAAACGGTAGTTGCACCTGAGATATCCGACCATGGGCCAGCAATTCCACCCTGGCTTTTTTGCCATTGGTAAGTGGGGTTTACGGCAGTGCCATCGCTGTTGGCTACCGCAGGATCAGAAATCATAATACCAGGATCGCCACCGGGGCAAATGAACTGCGACGGTGTAATGGCACCTGCCGTAAAAGTGGGCAGAATGCTCACGAAAATAGTGGTGTCTACAGGGCAGTTGGCAGCACCCACATACCCGGTGATATCAAATTTTACTACAGCTACTGTATTGCCTGTGTTGTTGATGGTTTCTGTAATGGTGAGTGGCGCATTGCCTGTGCCAGCTGCATTGGATAATGTGGCCGTTCCGGAAATGACCGAGGCCGTCCAGTTAAACTGTGTAGTGGCCAATGTTGGTGGAATGTTGGATGACAAAGAAACCGATACATTGCTGTTGTTGCAAAACACAGCGGGTACTTGTGTAGACGCCTGTATTTTAAGCGTTGGAAAAATTTGGATAGCAATGTCTACCGCACTGGCCGCACAAAGTTTGTGCAGCTTACCATTTTGAAGCCGGAAGGTATCTAAATCATACACCGTTGGAATGATGGAGATAAACGTTTTCTTAATGGTGTCTTCATAACTGGCCCTCGGGTTATTGAAAACCTTGAATGCAAAATTGTAATAGGTTTTATTGTATTCATTGCCACTGCTGCCCCAGTCTACACCTACAGGTACTACTGCACTGTCTGGCGCTACAAACAATGGGTTGGCAAACCAGTTGTAGCGTACAATGCCTGATGTGAGGTTATTCAAATTGGCAAAGAAACGCAAGGAGTCATTGGAGCAGTAAATCAAACTTTCCATTGCCGTTTTCGACGGATCAAAATCAACTGTTGGTGCAAAGTTGGAACCACTCGTTTCGTACATGCTCATAATAACCACATTGCTCAGCACAGTACCACAACCGTTATTGTCGGTTACAACAGCACGGTAAAATCGCAATGAGTCTTTTGAGTTGGCATCAAATTTTGGTGGCTTATAGTTGGGCTGTGTAGCAGGCTGGTTATCGGCATCTTTTGCTATATACTGCCAGCTGGCATTGGGAAAATTGATTGACAATGAATCTTGCCAACGGAAAGAGTAGTTGTAGCTACCACCCTTTGCATTTTCGGCACGTTGCAGCACTGTTGGTAAACTTACTTTACACACTTGCTGCATAGAAGGAGTAATAACGGGCGGTACCAATCTGGAGTAAACCGAGAACGGAATAGAATCATTTGTAATGCTATTACAACCAAAGCTATTGGTACCAATCACCACCAAGATATCTGTAAGAATATCGCCGGTAGTGTTGAGCAGTTTTGCATTAATACCAGTTCCGGTACCAGACATCGCCAATCCCCGTATGCCCGGGTTGAAACGGTGCCAAGCAAAACTGGTACTTGCCATATTGCTGCTAAAATTGAGTACGGTATTGGCCGCACTATCACAGATAGCCAACAGGGGTTGCACAGGCAATGTAGCAGGCGTAATGGTTACAGTGGGTACAGGATTAACAGTAATAACAACGGGGATAGTATCGGTATTGCAACCATTGAGTTTGCCCCAGAGCTGTACAGTAGTAGCAAGTGCTGCTGTGGTACTGTTGTGTAATGTGCCCGAAATAGTGTAGGTGCCGCCGGCACTGATTGGCGCACTGGCACCACTCAATGCAATGCCATTCGTATTGCTAATGCCTGCCACGTTGCTTCTGCTCCAGTAGTAAGTTGTAGCACCTACAATACTACCCGATTCAGATAATACTATGGGCGTGATATTGGTGCCCGAACAAATGGTTTGTGCAACAGATGGATTGGCATGCAACATGGGTTTTGGCGTAATATTGGCCACCAAATTAAAGTGACTGATACAGGCACCTGCACTGGCTTCAATTACATACGTTGCCGTTTGCGGACTACCCGATACGTTGAACAATTGTTGTACAATACTATCTGCATTGTTGCCCGCTGTGGCACCGGTTACACTGCCCGGTATGCCACTGGTAGCAGGCAATGCCCAACTGTATTTGGTGCCTGCGGGCACCAGTGTGCCCGGTGGAAGATTGGCCGGTGCTACAGCAAATTCACTACCACTACACACGGTCACCGATTTGTTGCTGATAGCCGGTGTTGGATTTACAGTTACCACCAAAGAAAATATCGTACTGCAATCTGCGTACGTGGCAGTCACTGTGTACGTAGCAGTTTGTGGTACACTGGTGGGGTTGTATAATACCTGAGAAAATGCGTTGGCATCGGAACGGCTGGTACCACCGGTTAACCCACCCGTTACCAAGGGCACACTCCAGGAATAGGTAAGGCCCGGAGGAACAATCATACTGGGTGGAGAGTTGACCAAATTGAGCAACACAGGTGCGCCACTACATACAGTTACGTTTTGCGGAGATGGAATAACAGGAACAGGGAGCACCAAAACGTTTAGGGTAAATGGATTGCCCGTGCACATTCCAGATCGGGGGGTAATCAGATAGCTGATGGGCTGCGGATCGGGTGTAAGATTGGTAAGGGTTTGTGCAAACAATCCAAGTGCACCACCGGCAGTATAGCCGGAGATGTTCATGTACAAGGCGGGGTCTGGAGCACTCCAGCTGTATACGGTGCCTCCAGGTATCACATTGCTTCCCTGAAACGGTGGCAACGTAAGCAGTTCGTTGCTACATACTGCAGTATCCTGTGTGCCTATAACCGGTACCGGAAACACTGTTACCAAAAATTCAACTGGACTGCTGTAGCAGCCGTTGTATTCGCCCACTACAGTTACGGTTGCATTGAGTGCCGCCGAACCATTGTTCACCGCGGTAAAGCCCATTATTTGTCCGTCTCCGCCAAGGCCTGCCCCAAAATCTGCGGTACTTGTCCAGGTGAAGTTTGTGCCTGCAGGCGTTGCACTAAAGCCAATACCATCTACGCCAAACTGGTGGCAAAACTGCTGTGTACTCACTGATTGTACCACAACTTGGGGCTGTACCAAAATGCTCACTTGCCCTGTCATTTGCTGGCTGCAGCTGCCGTTGCTGGCTACCACAATAAATTCTGCTGAACTTGTAAGAGCACCGGTATTTAAAATCAACATACCACCAGTGCCTGATACTGGGCTGCCCACGTTGGTACCATCACTTTGTTTTTTTAATTGGTAGCTCATGCCGGTTTGGGAGCTTGCCAGTACTATGTCTGCAGTGTTGTTGTAGCAAATGGTCGCATCCCCATCAATGGCAAACGCAGTGGGCATTTGGTCTACTGCTACCTCGGCTACCTGCGCCGTACTGGTACCACAACTATTAGCAGCCGCTACGCTGATGATACCGCTTTGTAAATAATTGCCTGCGGTTGCAACAATACTGGTGGTACCATCTCCACTATTGATGGTCCATCCTGTAGGAAGCGTCCATATATAACTGCTCGCTTTTGCTACCGCTGCAATCGTAAAGCTATTTCCGTTACTATTTTCACACACCGCAGTCGGGCCACTGATAAGCGTTGGCTGCGCTGGTTGGGTACCAATTTCTACGGTTGTACTACTGCTTACTGTGGGGCATCCACCAGTACCGGTTATGCTGTAGGTAACAGTGTAATTGCCCGGTGTGCTACTGGCAGGGGTAATTACTCCAGTACTGGTATTGATGGCCAAACCTGCGGTACTGGAAAATGTACCACCACTGGCGCCTGTCAGTGTAACGCTTTGTGCCGCTGAAGAAATACAAAACAAAGGCACTGAATAACTAATGCTTGGTGTGGAGGGGCATGTCCAGGTAATTTCTACCTGACCTCTGGCGCCAGCACCACCTGTGGCGTCTGAACCACTTCGGGTAGCACCGCCGCCGCCACCGCCGGGTATATGTCCGGCATTGCCTACCGATGTGCCCGAACCATTACCTCCGTTTCCCCCACCCGCCGGTGCTATGCCTCCTGCAGTACTACTGCTGGATCCATTGTTACCATTGGCACTACTGCCTGCCGATGAACCTCCGCCACCTCTTATGCCTAAGTCCAGGCCATCAGCACCATTGCCACCATTGTAGGTGCCGCCAGTACCACCAGTGCCTCCAAATGAACCTTGTGCGTATGATTTTCCGCCGATACCTCCGTTTGCAACTACTATTGGAGTACCCGCAATACTGGCAGCGCTGGCAGCACCTATGGTACCACTACCACCGGTAACTCCAACACCTCCGGCACCTACTGAAATTTGTACCACCGTGCCCGGTGCCACTGCATAATTGCTGAGGATGCTATATGCGCCACCACCGCCACCGCCACCTTGCCGGTTGTTGGTGGCAGAGCCGCCGCCGGCACCGCCGCCACCCCATGCTTTAATGGTGATGGCTGTTACGCCAACCGGAACAGTAAAATTGCCGTTGCTGCTAAAAATTTGAGAACCTGTTTGGCTAAGTACAATACCTGAACCAGCCACCCAAAAAACAAGTGTAGCCAACAACTGAAGGACGATATGGTAATAACGGGTCACGTTGAGCCATATTTATTCCAGCACTCTATGTGCTGCCTCCTTCCATGGGTACTCAGGTAGTAAACAAACGTTGTCTGTAAGTCAAAGCTTACACGCTGCAGTGGGTATTACATGCAGATATTTCCACATGTTAAAGGTACTGTATTTAGATGTAAAACCCTGTATAAACACTTGCATACAAAGGCTTTTACTGGTTTTTGATACCAGTCATTTCATTATTCAATCCCGATGCCTGCATACCACAAGCGCCCCGGAGCTACATTGAAAAAGCGGTTGGCTGCGGCATTGATGTCGTTGCCAAGACTGTATTTGGTATCCAGCAAATTGTCGGCGCCGGCAAATACATGCCAGCGTTGTTTTTTGCCCAGTTTGCCTTTATAGCCGGCCTTGGCACCCAGCACCTGAAAGGCAGTTGCCCTAAAGGTATTGGCGTCGTTGAGCATGATGCTGCTGTTGTGGTAATAGTTGGCGTTGAAGTAGAAGCCGTGTTTCAGTTGCAACAAGGCCCGCATGGCTATCGTGTTTTTGGGTACTCCGGGTAGTTGTTTGCCGTTGTAGTTTACACCGAGTTTGTTATAGTCGTTGTACGTAAAGGCGTTGTAAGTATGTGCAACCGAAACGTTCAGGTATTGCACCATGCTTTTGGGCATAAATCCATGAACGTAGTCTAGCACCGTTTCTACACCAGCCTGGCGGGTGCTACCGGCATTGATGTAAAAATCGCCACCACTCAGGTCTCGCTGTTGTACCAGTGTATTATTGAGGTTGAAAATAAAACCGGTACTGGTGAGGCTGAGGGTGTTGAACAAACGAATGGTTTGTGACAGTTCAACATTGTAGCCGGCTTCTGCTTCCAGATCGGTGCTGATGCGGCCCGTGCTGGGCAGCAACTCACTCACCGTAGGCGGCGAAAATCCTTTGCTCACCGTTACCTGTGTTTCCCAATTGTTTTTCCATTTGTAACCGGCACTCAGGCGGGGCGCTACTTCATTGTTATAGGTGCGTTCCTGTGTTACAATGGGCAGCGAAGACAAACGGGCAATCTTCACTTTGTTGATGTTGAGACTGGCGCCGGCATTGGCATAAAAGCCATTTTTCCATACCCATTCTACTTGCGTAAATGCAAAGCCGGTATAAAATGTTTGATCGTCATTCGTCAGCAAAGAATCTCTTTGTCCCAGCTTGTTGCGGCTTACCTGTGTATTAAAAAATCCGGCCTGAAATTCTGCGCCGCTTTGCCACTTGATGCTGGAGTTGTCGAGTTTTTTTTCATACGCAAAAACCGTACGGGCTCCCATGTGTGGTTCGCTTCTGTTTTCGTAGTTGCGGATGGCTGAGTTTTTAATCGTGGCAAATGAACCGTACAAAGCAGTGGTGTTGCTCCATTGCCCGTTGAGTTTGAGTTGGCTGCTGATGCCGGCCAATAAATTCTGTTGATAAATAGCAGCATTCACCTGCTGTGCAGAAGGAAAACCACCTGCAGCAGGACGGGCAGCTGTTGCATTGCTGTTGTACTCCGCCAATGTTAACCCACCCGGTGTTTGATAGTACATGTTGCTGTACAACAGGGTTGCTGTAAGCGTTTGTTTATCGCTGGCTTTCAGCTGGCTGGTCCATGCCAGTTGGTCGCGGCGCATGGCCGTTTGGTCACGGTAGCCACGGCTTTCATTGTGGGCATAGCTGATGCGGTTGCGGTTGGCTTTTTGTCCAAAGTTGACTGCTGCCATCAGGTTGAGTAAACCATACGAACCCGTACTGTATTCTGCCTGCACCAATGGCTGTTCGTTGCTGATAGATTCCAATAACACCAGGCCACCTGTGCCGGCACCATACATGCTGCTGGCTGGGCCACGCACAATAGTGGCGGTGCCAAAACTATTGCTGGTCATTTGGTTGAAATAGGTATTGCCACCGGCATCGGTGAGCGGCAGGTTGTTGTAATACATTTTGATATTGCGAACACCAAAGGGACTGCGCAATGAACTACCCCGAATGTTGAGGCGATAGCTGCCGGGCGACCGTTCTTCCATGCGAATGCCTGGCAAAGTATTAAACGCAGTGACCAGATTGCCGGGTGCTGCCAGTTGCAAAACATTGGTTTGATATCGCTTGATGCTGGCAGTGCTCAAACTGCGCTGCTGCAAGCCGAAAGGATTGGCCGTAATGCTGGCACTATCTGTGCCGGTGAGGGTATCGCTGACGATGGACTGCGCCTTAAGGGTTTGGAAAAAAAAGCATGCAATAAGGCAAACCCCTATTTTTAGTGGCATAAGAAAACGGGTAGTTAGTAAGTTGTAAAAATACAGGTACATGAACAATTCGAATAAGCTGGGTTTGTTTGACCTCACCATCATTGTGGTAAGTCTGGTGATAGGCATGGGCATTTTTAAAACACCAGCCGGCATTGCTGCCAAAAGTGGCACCGAAACTATTTTTTACAGTGCATGGCTTATTGGCGGTTTAATAGCAATGCTCGGCGCTTTTGTGTTTGCAGAAATTGGTGCACGATTGCCTGTGGTGGGAGCCTATTACAAAGTGTTTTCTTACGCATATCACCCTGCGGTTGGTTTTACTGTCAATACACTCATCCTCATCAGCAATGCTGCATCGCTGGCGGTGGTTACATTGATTGGGGCTGAGTACTGCAGTCACATGTTGTTTGATAAGCAAATGGGTTTCGCATTCAATGTCACTTTATCCATTGTAGCGGTTGGCATTTTCTTCTTTGTGAATTTGATGGGCTTGAAAACGAGTAGTCGTACCCAAAATATCCTCATGATTGTCAAGGTGGGACTCATCTTGCTGCTGATTGCCGCCATGTTTACCGGTCAGCAAGTAACGCCAACTGATTACAGCACCGACCCTATCCGCACCTACACCGGCGACAATGGTTTGCTGCTGTTGGTGATTAGCATGGTGGCGGTTTCTTTCACCTACGGTGGCTATCAGCAAACCATCAATTTTGGTGGCGAAGTGAGCAAGCAGGGCACCTTGCAAAAAGGTATTTTCATTGGTATCATCATCATCATTTTGCTGTACCTCACTGTGAATTATGCATATGTGCAAGTGATTGGCTACGACAACATGAAAAATGCCACATCAATTGGATCGTTGTTGTTTCAGGCTTTGTTTGGAAAAGTAGGCGGCAAGGTGTTCGACTTTGCTATGTTCATCAGCGTGTTGGCTTACGTCAATATTTTGCTGATGAGTAATCCACGGGTAATGTACGCCATGAGTAAGGATGGTGTACTGCCGAAAATATTCAGTTATCAGCACTCCAAAACCCAAGCGTTGGTGCCGGGTTTGATTACTTTTTCCGTGATTACTGTGGCCGTTACTTTTTTTGGCAAAGGAGTCGATAACATTTTGGGCTTCTCCATTTTTCTGGATAGCATGGGATTTATCACCTGTGCATTGGCATTGCTCATTTTGAGGTACCGAAAAGTAAATGATGAACTGGTGCAACCCGGCTTTATCAGCAAAATCATTCCGACTATCGCTGTTGTATTTATGCTCGCCTACGGAGTAGTTGCCACTGCTGTAGTGCTCGACAACTGGAAAGCTGCCCTCACAGGTGTTGGCCTGCTGCTGCTGTTTGTAGCGGTATATTTTGTGTTTATTCAAAAAAGTAAAACCGATGTCTGACTTAGACCTTTCGTATATCCTCAATCAACTGGGCGAACAACATGAAGAATACTTCAATGCGGTATCGCCACCGATAGTGCAAACCAGCAACTTTTTATTTGATACTGTTGATGATTTGCGGCAGGCTTTTGCAGCGGAGTATGATGCGTTTTTGTACAGCCGTGGCAACAATCCTACAGTTGAAATTCTGAAACAAAAACTGGCAGCGCTGGACGGTGCCGAAGATGCACTGGTATTCAACAGCGGAGCATCGGCTATCTTTTGTTCGGTATTGCCATTTGTAAAAAGTGGCGATCATATCGTAAGTGTGAAAGCCCCTTACACATGGGCACAGCGGTTGTTTGAAGTAATACTGCCCCGCTTTGGAGTAACCACTACATACATAGATGGCACCGCCATCGAACATTGGCAGGCCGCCACGCAAGCCAACACCGTGTTGTATTACCTCGAAAGCCCCAATAGCTGGACCTACGAATTGCAAGATTTATCGGCCGTGGCAGCGCTAGCCAAACAGCACAACATTGTGACCGTTATTGACAATAGTTACTGTACGCCCTTGTATCAGCAGCCCATCAAACACGGCATTGATTTGGTGCTGCAGAGTGCTACTAAATTCATTGGTGGCCACAGCGATGTGGTAGCCGGTGTGGTAAGCGGTAGCAAAGCCCACATGTCGAAAATATTTTACAGCGAATACATGACAACAGGCGCCGGAGCCACGCCTTTTCATGCATGGTTGTTGCTCCGTGGTTTGCGTACGTTACCCATCCGTTTAGAACGTGTTACCCGCACCACTCATGCCATGATTGCCTGGTTGAAACTACAGCCCTGGGTGTCCAATATTATTTATCCGCTTGATGCGCAGCATCCGCAATACGCATTGGCCAAAAGCCAAATGAAAGATGCCGGAGGATTGCTCACGTTTGCACTCGAAGTAAAAACGGTGCAGCAAATGGAAAGCTTTTGCAATGCGTTGAAACGGTTTCGTATGGCGGTAAGCTGGGGCGGTCACGAGAGCCTCATCATTCCAAAATGTGCAGGCATGCCTGCAGAGGATTTTGATGCCAGCAATGCCACACACCGGCAGGTGCGGGTGTACTTTGGGCTGGAAGATGCGGAGGTGTTACAACATGATTTGTTGCAAGCAGGAAAGCAAGCCGGTCTTAACATTCATTAACCTTCATTTGGTTAAGGCTATTGCAAAAAACCACATTCTGCTATTTCTTTTGAAACCGCTAACAACAGGTACTGCTGTGCTGTCAAATCTTTGGAACCATGCACAAAGTAGAGTGGTTCCAAAACAAACAAAAGCTAATCGGTATTCATGTACTAGGTTGGTTATTGTGGTTCTCGGTGCCCTACTTCAAAATGCTGGAGTTCTCAAACAGAGCAAGGCCATTGCCTCCGGAACTTCAAAAATTCGCAGCGAGTCTGCCTCGCTTACAAACCATTCCTTTTGAAAAAATATTGCTGGCAGAATTTGTACAAAACATATTGTTGATGGGTGTTTTTTACGGCCATTTGTACATGCTAAAAAAGCAGCTCTGGCGCAAAACATCAAGTGTCAAGTATGTCATTGCAGTGCTCTCTTTTGTTATATTGTTTATGATGGGCAATCATGTTGCCAGAGTTCGTATTTCGGGGCCCGATATACATCCGCCGTTTTATTGGCTCTATGCTTTTTTCAGTGGTTGCTTTATGCTTTTGGTAAGCGGAACATGGCACTTACTGATTGATAGATTGCAACGCCAGCAGTTGGAAAGAGAAAAGGAAAAAGAAAGACTGCAAACTGAGCTGAGTTTTTTGCGGTCACAAATCAGTCCACATTTTTTATTCAACGTGCTTAACAGTATGGTGTCCATGGCAAGGTTTCAATCTGCCAATCTGGAGCCAGCCTTGCTCAAGCTTTCGGGTATGATGCGGTACATGCTATATGAAACCAATGCCGCCAAAGTATCATTACAGCAAGAGATTAATTATTTGCAGCATTATCTCGATTTGCAAACCATGCGTTTTGCTGATGATATGCAGATACAATTTACTGTCGGCCATATTCCTGCTGATGCACAAATAGAGCCTATGTTACTTATTCCGTTTGTAGAAAATGCCTGCAAACATGGCCGGTTATCCAATGATACAAGTCATGTTACTGTAAATGTTTTTTGTGCTGACGGTTGTTTGCATTTAAATGTTGTTAATACCATTGGAGATAGCAATGAAATTAAAGCCATCGGCGCATCAGGCATTGGTTTGGCCAATGTGCAGCGCCGACTCGATTTGTTATATCAACATCAACATACGTTAACGATAATTCCTTCCCCTACTCATTTTCATATTCACCTCAAAGTTGACCTTTTATGATTCTAAACTGCATTGGCGTAGACGATGAAAAGCTGGCGCTGGATTTGCTGGCCGACAATATCCGGCAAGTACCTTTTTGCGACTTACACAAACATTTCGCAATGTGCACGAAGCCATGGCATACCTGCAATCCAACAAGGTTGATTTGGTATTTCTGGATGTGCAAATGCCCGGCCTCAGTGGTATTACACTGGCCAATAACCTGAAAGGAAAAACGCCCGTCATTCTATTGACTGCTTACGATACGTATGCCGTTGAAGCCTATGGTTTGGACGTGTTGGATTATCTGCTAAAGCCCGTTGCTTTCGATCGTTTTTTGCAAAGCTGTTTTAAAGCATATGAGTGGTATAACCGTTCAGGACAGCCAGTAAATGCTACGCTGGCAAACCGCACAGTAATGGATGCCGGCATGTATGGCGCCGACAGCGATCCGCGGTTTTTATTTGTGCATGTAGATTACAATTTGGTGCGCATTGAACTCAACGACATACTTTACATTGAAGCCTTTAAGGACTATGTAAAAATATTTTTGGAATCATCTGCCAGGCCGGTGGTAACCCGCATGAGCATGAAAGTATTGGAAGAGCGTTTGGGGCATTTTCATTTTGTACGCATTCACAAGTCTTACATTGTGTCGCTTACTAAAATTACGGCGCTGCAAAAAGGGCTGGTAAGTATGGGGCGGCAGGAGCTGCCCATTAGCGAAGGCTTTCGGGATAAGCTGTCTGAAAGCATCAAACGAATGAATGTATTGTAGCTAAACCTTTAGCGTAAGTTTTAAAAGCAGCAGGCGATTTGTCTGCTGCTTTGTTGTTTTTGTCCTTTGCTTTGTGTTGATTTTAAAAGGATTGCCCAATGTTCATGGCATAAAGAAGCCAGCCTTGAAAAAGGCCGGCGTGCAATTTGTGACTACTACCAATATTGTTATGTAAGTAAATTTTAGTCGTCTTCATTGGCTTCCTCAGTGGGTAAAAACTGACGCATATCGTCGAAGCGCAATGTGGTGCTCCTGCCCAATCCTACAATGCCTTTTCCTTTTACTGAAAATGCAATAGCGCCTTCTCTTGCAGTACCCTCAAAAGCTGTTTTTTGTGTCCACACATCTGTGCTGGCATCATACTCCCATGTAGTATTGAGGTATGTGGTATTGATGCCCGTAGTAACGTATGCTTTATTGTTGACAACGAATGCCACCGCCTGATATCGAACGATGTTGTAATCATCGTCATATTCTTCATCACTGATGTTGGCCATGCGTCTTTTTTCTGTCCATTTGCCAGTTGATGGATCATACATCCAGCAATCATCTACATTGATGCCGTTGTTGCTGCCACAAGCCAGATAGGCTTTGTTATCTATTACGAAAACAACAGGATCTACCCGCTTACTACCACCGGGGCTTACTTGCTGCGTCCAGGTATTGCTGGTTGGGTCATACATCCAGAAATCTTTCAGGTTGTTGCCATCAAAGCCGGCCACTACATAGCCTTTATCGGCAATGGCGAATGCACGGGCACCGTATCTGGCAGAGCCGCCAAAATCTGCCACCTGTTTCCAACTGTCGGTATCAGGATTGTATTCCCAAAAATCTTTCAATCTGTTTACGCCATCGTAACCGAGGCCTACGTATACTTTGTTGTTAGCTGCAAATGATACCGCACTGTTACGGGGTGTACCGGGGAAATCGGCTTTCCGTTTCCAGAAATCGAGGTCGGCATCATACACCCAAAAATCGGTAAGCCTGTTGGTGCCGTCAAAGCCAAGGCCGGCATACACTTTGTCGTTGAGCACGGTGCTAATGGCTTCCCCACGGGCAACCCCTTCAAAGTCAGAAATCTTTTTCCAGTTGCCCACCAGCTCATCATCTTCACTTGTGTCTTTCGTGCAAGCACTCATAGCTGCTGCACTTATCAGTATCAGTAAACTCCATTTCCAAATTCCAAATTTCATATTGGTTGATGATTTGTACAAACGTATTGGGCGCTGCTACAACACCTGCTGTATTTGCTATGAGCACAAGGTTTTAAGAGACAACTCGTTCTATTTAGCATTGCTGCAACAAATGCTGTACTTCATTTTTTGAAATGGATATATGCAGCATGAAAGCAAGTCTTTATCGCTTTTAGCAATTGCTGCCCAATGGCTGAGTGCTTTTTTGTACAAAACTCATTCTGTGTCAATTGTCAACAAATCATGCGGTATACTGCTAGCGGTACTGCTGGCAGCCTGCAACAAAGAAGTCGATTACATCAACAGCATAGATCCGATTGGAAATACCAACATTGTAGAGCTGGATTCGCTTACCGCCATTGGCGATGTGTATGTGCCCGATTCATTGTCTACATCTGCTGGCCTTAGCTATTTCAAAATGGGCTATCTGCAGGATACCGTGTATGGAAATGTATTGTGCGAACCTGTGTTCAGAATGACCGTTCCTGCTGAACTGCCTGAGCTAACCAACAACAGTATTTTCGATTCGGTTGCACTCATCATCAAACCCGACCGGTCGCATGCAGGCGACACCAGTGTGCCCATACAACTTGCTGTGTACAGGCTTGCAGAAGACATGCAGGCTACCAACAGTGTTTTTTACGCACACCATCGTTTTGCTACAGATGCACAGCCTTTGGGCACCAGTTCTTTTTGTACATGCCATATCGAAAAGACAATGACTCTGTGCGGATAGTGTTAGCACAAGCCTTTGGCGAAAGTTTGTTTGATATGCTGCGCAAAAAAAATATCAGCACTACCGATGTCAGCAGCTTTCAAAGCTGGCTGAAAGGTTTTGCCGTTCGTACGTTGTCTGCCAATAGCAACCTCATGTTGGAAGTTCCTAAAACTGATTCTGCCATTGTACTTCGGTTGTATTATCACAACGATGTAGGCCGGCCAGATAAACAAGAGGTCAGTTTCCCTTTGTCGGCTTCGGTGTACGGCTATTATGCCATGCACATCAACCGCACTACAGCAGTGCTTTCTGGTTTGCAGAAAAAAACAATTGCCACAGCGCCACGCCAGCAGTTGTTTCATCAAACCATGACAGAACTGAACACCCGGTTTTCATTTCCTGCATTGAAAGAAATGCTGAAAAATATGGCTGGTGCGCAAATTATAAATGCCACATTGCAGTTGAAACCTATCCAAAGCAATTTGGTGCAACATGCGTTGCCTGCTACGCTCAATCTCTACTATTATCATACCGATGGCTATTTGGAAGGTCCTTTGAAAGACGCCAACGATGCCACACAAACCGGCAGTTTGCAGCTGGATGTGTTGTACGAAAAAAACTCGCAGTACAGTTTTGATATCACTGCCTATATCAAACAGGAATTACTCAGCAACAGCTTTACCACTAAGCGCCTGATGATAAAAGCAGGAGGAGCTGGCGATGCTTTGCAACAGCTAAGCATGGGCATGCCAGGCAATACTCAATATACTTCACGATTAATCCTCACGTATGTTTCTTACAACAACAACTAAGCAATTATTGCTGCTGTGTTTTTGCTGTGCAGGTTTTACGGCTGCTGCACAGCCCGGCATCAACTCTTTATACAGTGCCTATGGTTTTGGCCTGATGGATTTGCGGGACAATAACGCCTACACATCTATGAGCGGTGCCGGCATTGCCCTGCGGGGTACGCATACCATCAATACACTCAATCCGGCTTCTTACAGTGCCATCAATGCGCATCGGTTGTTGTTTGAAATGTCGGTGCAGGGCTCTTCGCAGCAGTACGTTACCAGTACACAAAATTTGAGTGGTGGCGATATCAATTTTAAACGGGCGGCCATTGCTGCCAACCTGTTTAAAAACTGGACAAGCGTTATCAGCATGCAGCGGTTGTCGCAAGTTGATTATAAAAGTGTGAGTGTAAGAAATGTAGGTGGTTCGGTATCAAAAATTACAGATTATATCACCGGTAGCGGTGGCCTCAATCAAGCCTTTTTGGGCAATGCCTGGCAGGTGGGCAAGCATTTTTCTGTTGGGCTAAACACGGGAATGATATTTGGTTCGGTTAACAAAAAAAATCAGGTATTGGCAGGAGAGCAATACAACCTGACAGTAGAACAAAATGATTTTTACAGCCAGTTTTTTTGGAAGGCAGGTTTGCAATGGACGAGCCGGATTGGAAAAACTCAATGGACTGTTGGCGGCACTTTTCAACCAGCGCTGCAGTTAGATCGCATCAGCGATTATTACATAAAAGATGCCAACGAAACGGTGTTGGTAGAAGAAAAGGGAGGTACACAATCTTTTCAATACCCCATGCAATATGCTGCAGGTATCAGCATGCAAAAAGGCGGTTCTACTTTTTCGCTGGATGCTATAAGGCAACCATGGTCATCGGTCAATTACCGCGGCACCAATTTCAAAACCAAAGACGCCAGCAACTTTGCCCTTGGTTATCGCTATACCAAAATGGTGAACAGTTATTACGGCAAAATAGAAAAATACTCACTGAGTGCCGGGCTGCAGTTTGACGATGGCTATCTTGAAATTTACAAGGTGCCCATACGTACTTACTCAGCAACGGTAGGTATGGGTTTTCCGTCCCGCAACGGAACCGGTTATTACAACTTTAGTGTACGCACTGGTCAGCGGGGGCAGGTAGGCACTACGCTGGTGAAAGAAAAGTTTGTGGATGTGCACGTCAATATTTCGCTGGCAACACTCTTGTTTGTAAAAGGCCGGCAATACGATTAAGGAGTGCCGAACTGACACTGAGGCGCCAGTGTACAATATGTGGGAGCCTGCAGGCAGCTATTGGTGGCCCGTTCCCATCCGTTTTATCATGCGTTGAACGGGTGCACAGGCCACTTATCCAAAATCAGTAGGCTGAGCCCATGGCAGGGCTACATTTGCGCTATGAAGAAAATTGGATACCTGCTTTTGGGAATCATGGTTTTTCAAACAGCTGCTGCCCAGGAAAAATGGGATTTGCGCCGCTGTGTGGAGTATGCCATTGCCAACAACATTTCAGTAAAACAAACGGATGTGCAGGCCCGGCTCAACGAGCTGGTGTACCAGCAAAGCCGCGATGGACGCTGGCCCACTCTCAACTTCAGCACATCGCTGGGTGAGCAGTTTGGTCGCAGCATCGACCCCACCACCAACCAGTTTACCCAAAACAACATCACGTTCAGCAACATGAACATCCAAACGGGTGTTACATTGTTCAACTGGTTTAGCCAGAAAAATACCATTGAGGCCAACCGCCTGACACTGGAGGCCAGCAAAGCACAAACCAAAAAAGTGCAGGACGATATTGCCCTCAATGTGGCTGCCGCTTACTTGCAGGCCCTGCTGAGCAGTGAGCAAAAACGTACCGCACAGGTACAGGCAGCACAAACCCTGGAGCAACTCATCATTACCCGTAAGCGGGTAGAAGCCGGCTCGGTGCCTGAGCTTAATGCTGCCGAACTGGATGCGCAACTGGCCCGTGACAGCGCCGCCATTGTAACCGCAGAAAGTACTTACCGCCTCAATTTGTTGCAGTTAAAAGCATTGCTGATGCTGGATGCTGCCACACCCTTTGATATTTCTACTCCCAACATTGATGTGATTCCGGTGCTTTCGCTGACGGAGTTGCAACCAGATGTTGTATATGCCTCGGCAGTATTGGTTCGTCCATTGCAAATGGCCAACAAATTGCGCCTGCAGGCTGCCGAAAAAAATGCAGCAGTAGCTAAGGCAAGTCTGTATCCCACCATCAGTGCGTTTGGTAATATTCAAAGTGCTTATTCAAGTGCCTTGTCTCGCTTGCCCAAAGGCAATAACGTTACTACAGTTGTGCCTACACAGTCATTTGTTACAGTACAGGGCCAGCCTTATTTCGTAAGTACGCCGGTCTCCGTTCCTACGCAGTATGTCAATGCCAATTACTTCCGTCAGTTGGATTACAACTTCCGTCAGTCGGTAGGCCTGAGCCTGCAAGTACCTATTTTCAACGGGCATCAGGCACGTACCAGCTACAAGCGGGCACTCATCAATCAGGAAAATATTCAGCTGCAAATGACAGCCGACAGCCTTACATTGAAGCAGGATATTTTTACGGCGTATCAAAATGCTGTGAATGCACTGGCCACGTACAACAGCCGCAAAAAAGCGTATGAAACATCGGCCTACAGTTATAGCCTTGGCCAGCAGCGCTTTGAAGTAGGATTGCTGCCGGTATTTGAACTCATCACTTTGCAAAACAACATGCAGCGGGCATTGATTCGATCAGCTCACAGCCCGTTTTGAATTTGTTTTCCGTACCAAAATTTTAGAATTCTATCGCGGCACAGGCATTACCCTGTAGTGCGGTTCATCCTTATTTGCAACACAGCTTAAGCAACAAACATGAAGAAGAAAACGCTTTGGATTATCGTAAGTCTGGTAGTAGCCATCATTGCATTGGTGGTACTCAAAAAAACCGGCGTGATTGGTGAAAAAGAAGGTGTGAAGGTGGCCGTAGAAGACATTAGTAGCCGTACCATTATTGAAACAGTAAATGCCAGCGGCAAAATCTATCCTGAAATTGAAGTAAAAATGAGCTCTGACGTGAGTGGTGAAATCACCGAACTCACCGTAGCCGAAGGCGATAGTGTACGCCGTGGTCAGGTGCTGGCAAGAGTGTATGCCGATATCTACAACATCCAGCAACAGCAAGCTGCGGCCGTGGTAAATCAAAACCAGTTTCAGGTAGCCAACACCGAAGCACAATTGCAAGGTTTGAAAAGCGCCATGGATCAGGCACTGGCTCAATACAACCGCCAGAAAAAACTGCTCGATGGCAAAGTGATTAGCCGCCAGGAATTTGAAGTTGCAGAAAATACTTACAACAATGCCAAAGCCAGTTACAATGCGGCCCTGCGTTCTATCGACGCAGCCAAAGCACAGGTAGCCAGTGCACAGGCCAACCTGCAACGTGCCAGCAAAGACGTAAGCCGTACTACCATTGTGTCGCCCATGGATGGCGTGGTAAGTTTGCTGAACGTGAAGAAAGGCGAACGTGTGGTAGGTACAGCACAAATGGCCGGTACCGAAATGATGCGCATTGCTGATATGAGCCGTTTGGAAATACGGGTAGATGTAACAGAAAACGACATTCCCAAAGTACACATTGGCGATAGTGCGTTGATTTCAGTAGATGCCTATCTCAATCGTAAATTCAAGGGCGTTGTATACCAAATTGCCAGCAGCAATACCGGTGCCGTTACTGCATCAGCCTCTGCCAGCAGCAACGAAGTCACCAATTACAAAGTGTACATCCGCCTGCTGCCAGAAAGCTACGCCGATTTGATTGACCCAACCAAGCCACGCAGTTTCCCCTTCCGCCCGGGTATGACGGCCAGTGCCGACATCCAAACCAAAGTGCGGGCCAATGTGCTGAGCGTTCCTATCAATGCGGTTGCTACCCGTGACAAATCTGATAAGAAAGCCTCGGCTAAAAAAGAAGAGAAAAAAGAAGGCGCTGGCATGGATGACGCAGCACCAGTCAGTGGTGATGAAGATGAAAAAGACATTGTGGTATTTGTGTACGACAAAGCCACCACCACCGTAAAAAAGTAGTAGTGAAAACAGGTATTCAGGATACCCGCTACATCGAAATCACCAGCGGATTAACCAAAGGTCAGCAGGTGGTAAGTGAGCCGTACAACGTCATTTTCCGTACCCTCAACGATGGCATGAAAGTGATTGTGGTAGACAAGTCGAAACTGTTTGAAGTGAAAGAATAACCATTGACATTTACCTTTTCTGAATTTTTCATCAACCCCGCGGCTATGCTGTGGGGTTGATGCATTTTGGGATAAAAGGGACCTTTAAACAGCATTTGCTGGTGCCTGCTTTTTTCCGTTACTTTTGCCAATTGCCCTTTTCTAATGCCTTTTGCCAAAATGCAGTAGAAATTGAAGGCAGCAACACAAATAAAACTGAGATTCCGGCATAGCAAACCGGACATGCATATATGTCGCTTCCGTTTTTTATCAAGCATATTTACAACAATGCCAGCGAAGAGGTCATCAAGCGGGGCAAGCGGATACATGCTTCTGGCCACATGGATTTGCTGGAGCACAATCCTATTTTAGAATCGGTTTCTTTTCGGGTGAAAGACGATATGTACAACACATGGTACAAAGTAAAAATTGATCACTACAATCAGCCAAAGTCGATAGCCCTGCGCTGTACCTGCCCGTACAACCTTACAGAAGTGTGCCGGCACAAAGCTGCAGCACTCATTCAGCTACAGGAGATGAGTGAGCAAGGATTGCTCGGGGGACAGGTAGTTCGGTACAAGCAGGCACATACATTGGTCAAAATCCGACATATCGATTTAAAGATGATACGCATGCTGGCCGGCAATGAAAACTATGAAGTCGCAGAAGAAATATTGCGTACCCACTCTGCCACCATTACCAGTGCTGCCAACGAAAAAGTAGATGCCGAATTACTGTTTGAAGGACAGACTTACAAACTGGTGATTCGTAAAAATGACGAACGTTTTTTTGATACCAGTTGTACCTGCCACGATGAAGAACATTTGCTCTGCAAGCACAAAACTGCGTTGTTTTTGCAGCTGCTCAATGCATATGGTGCCCATTACTTCGACAGCATTCGCAACTACGACCGGGATAAAGAAAAACTGCTCGGCTTGTATGGCTACACGTTGGATGATGATTTGACCGGCAAGTTTGAATTTACTTACAAAGACGGCAAGCCTTTTTTGCGGGTGTTGGATGCCTCCATCAAACGGGTGAATATGCCCAATACAGCAGTGCCCAAGCCAGTGGCAGAGCCGGCCATAGCTAAGGCTAGCGAAACACCTGCAGCCTTGCCCGCCGTGCAGCGAGATTTGAAATCTCTTGGATTGGTGTTTCGCCCCGAAGGCCAGAACTATCCGTTTTTTGTAGTGGATGCGGTGCAGGGTACTTTGAATGATGAAGGCAATTTTGCCGGCAAAGTAGAACGCATCGACCTCGGCAAATTTGTAGATACAGAAGTGTTTGGCGAAGAAGACAAACAACTGCTGCAGCAACTGCGCAAACTCAGCGACAGTGAAGTAAATAAATACCTCAACCGCAACTCACCGTTTAGCGGTATTTGGGACAACATTGTACAAACCAATGGCGATGATTTGCCCGATGAAACCCGGGTACTCATTCATGAATATTTGCATCCCAAACTGGCCCGCATTTGGGCCGACAATCAGGCAAATCCCTGCTTTGTATTGGGCGAAGGAAAAAAATTTGTAACCGGTCAATTGCAACCGGCTCACATGAGCGAAGACCTGATACGGCCGGTAATTACAGTAACTGCTGAAGGCGAATCATTTGAAGTAACCTGCATAGCCAAAGCCAGTGGCGAACAGTGGCCTTTGGAAGATAACGAATGGGCATCTATGCTCATTATGCTGCGGCAAGGCACTTTGTATTGTTGGCAAAAAGCAGAAGACATACAAGTGGCCATGCACTTTGCACAGCCACAGCTCATCAGCAAAGAAGACTGGCCACAATTTGCTGAACAAAAGTTGCTGCCCATTACCGGCGAATACGAAGTCATTTTCGATAAATCGATTACGGCACAGCTGCGGGACCAAGAGCCCGGTATTAGCGTACAGCTGCAAGAGAAAGGTGAGTTTCTGGCCTTTGTACCTCAGTTCAGATATGGAAGTGTGGTAGCGCCGCAAAATGAACAAGCTACTCTTACTTCCTTGCACAATGGCCGCATTACGGTCATTCATCGCATGCTGGAAAAAGAGCATCAGTTTTTTCAAAAGCTGAGCAACCTGCATACCAATTTTATACGACCAGAAAGAAGCAGGCAACTGGTGCTGAAGGGCACCGATGTGCTGCGCAACAACTGGTTCTTCCTGTTCATGGAATCGATGCAGGAAATGGAAGTGCCGGTGCAGGGCTTTGATACGCTGCGCAATTTCCGTTTTAATGCTGCAAGACCCACTACACAAATACGCATTAGTAGTGGGGTGGATTGGTTTGATGCCAAGGTGGATGTACAGTTTGGCGATCAGCACGTTCGCATATCGGATATTAAAAAAGCACTGGCAGCCAAGCAAAGTTTTGTGCATCTGGGCGATGGTTCATTGGGTATTTTACCCGAAGAATGGTTGAAGAAATATTCGCTGCTGTTTAAAGTGGGCGAAAGCCATGGCAGCCAGTTGCGCCTCAGCCGCTATCAGTTTGGTGTAATAGATGAGTTGTATGAGCAACGCGATGAAATGGAGTTGCTGGTAGAACTGGAAGAAAAATTTGACCGGCTGCGGGATTTCAAACGCATCAAAAAAGTGGCGCCACCCAAGCATTTGCAACCCGTGTTGCGACCTTACCAGGTGTCGGGTTTTCAGTGGCTCAATTTTTTGAAAGATGCAGAGTGTGGCGGCATTTTGGCAGATGATATGGGTTTGGGTAAAACCATTCAGGCCCTTACGATGCTGGAGCATTATGAAAACAAAACCGGTGGTTTAAAAGCACTGGTGGTTTGCCCAACCACATTGCTCTACAACTGGGAAAATGAAATCAAGAAGTTTACGCCGAAGATGGAATATTTCATTCATCATGGCGGGCAGCGTTCACGTGAGCTGAAAGATTTGGAACCTCACCACATCATCATTACCACCTATGGCACCTTGCGTAGCGATTTGATTTTGATGAAAGAAATTGCTTTCGATTTTGTGATTCTGGATGAAAGCCAGGCCATTAAAAATCCGAATAGCAAAGTAGCCCGTGCTGCTTGTTTGCTACAAAGCAAGCATCGTATTTGCATGAGTGGTACACCGCTGCAAAACAATACGTTCGACATTTATGCGCAAATGAATTTCCTCAATCCCGGCTTGCTGGGCAGCAGCGATTTCTTTCGCAATGAATTTGCTACACCCATTGATAAGTTTGGTGAGCAGGAGCAAAAAGAACATTTACGCAAACTCATTTTTCCATTCATCCTGCGCCGTACCAAAGAGCAGGTGGCCAAAGATTTGCCGGAGAAAACAGAAACCGTGTTGTATTGCGAAATGGGCGAAGCACAACGCAATATTTACGATGCCTACAGAAACGACTTTAGAGATAAAGTATTGGGCGTAATCGACAAGCAGGGAATGGAACGAAGCCAGCTTACCATTTTGCAGGGCCTCATGAAACTACGTCAGATTTGTGACAGCCCGGCTATTCTGAACGAAGACGAACGTTATCCCAACCATAGCATCAAGCTGGAGGAGTTGTCCCGTGAAATCACGGAAAATATCAGTGATCACAAGGCTTTGGTCTTCTCACAGTTTTTGGGTATGCTGGGTTTGATTCGCCAAAAGCTGGATGAACAGGGTGTGAAGTATGAATACTTTGATGGCAGTACTTCTGTGACTGACAGACAAAAAGCGATTGATAATTTCCAGAATAATCCGGAGTGTCGGGTTTTCCTTATTTCACTCAAAGCGGGTGGCGTGGGTTTGAACCTGACTGCCGCCGATTACGTGTACATCGTAGATCCTTGGTGGAACCCTGCGGTTGAACAGCAAGCCATTGACCGTACGCACCGGATTGGTCAAACCCGCAACATTTTTGCCTACCGTATGATTTGTAAAGACACGGTGGAAGACAAGATCATCCAACTGCAGGAAAAGAAACGCATGCTGGCCAAGGAGCTCATTGCAGATGACGCCGGCTTTGTGAAGAAGCTGACAAGGGATGATATTGAATACCTCTTTAGCTAATGAAAAGACATCATTTACTGTTGAGCTTTTTTCTGCTATGCACCAACTTGTTGTTGGCACAGGCAGACAGTACGCAATTGGCTACAACAGTTGCTGAAGAAGGCCCCATGCATGCCATCGGTCTGGGAGTGATATTGATATCTTTTTCACTGGTGTTCTTGGCGGCATTTACCGTATTGGTTATTCTCTTACTGGCAGCCGCCATGGTTTTTCTGGCGTTGGCAGCCGCAGGTGTGGTGTCTGTTGCCACGTTGTATGGATTTCAGAAGCGGTCTTTTAGTGCAGGTGTAAAAGCATTGATGTGGATGCTAATTCCTGCTGCCGCCGCTACGGTTGGTTGGTTGATGCTGTGGTTGCTGAATGATGCATTCAACTGGCAACTCAGCAGTGAATACAAAATGCTGATTGGTTTGGGTGGCGGCTTTTTGAGTGGTGCTTTGCTCACCGTGTTGATGATTCGTATCGGTCAGCTATTGCTGCGGAGTATGATGAAGTCGTGGTCTTCAGCCAGGTTCAACAAATAATTCTCTCCAATGATGTCACCTTCTGTCCGCTGCAGGCTCCGCTCCTGTAGCCATTAACCTTCATTAACAATACTTCTGTGGCACTTAACGGTGTGTGTGGGTTGGCAGATATAGTTTTGTCGTCATATGCAACAAATAGCTACACACATGAGGTCGTTTCGTTTTCTGTTGAGTTTTGTGTTTTTCAGTTTTGCTGCCGCTGCTTTTGGCCAAGCCAAAATTGGCACCGTAAAAGGCAATGTGATAGATACTGCTACCAAAAAGTTTTTGCCCAGCGCTACCATCAATATTTTGGATGCTAAAGACAGTACATTGGTGTCTTTCGGCCGCAGTAAGGAAAATGGTTCCTTTGAAATCGGCCGTTTGGCTGTGGGCAAATACCTGCTGTTGGTTACTTACACAGGTTTTGAAAAAGTGCAAAAGCAATTCAGCATCAGCAACGAGCAAACCGTGTATGAGTTTCCGGCGATTGCCATGACCAGCAATGCTACGCTGGATGGCGTTGTGGTAGTGGCTGCTCCCGTATCTATTAAAGGTGATACCGTAGAGTTTAATGCGGCATCTTTTAAGGTAAACAAACCCAATGCCGTGGTTGAAGACCTGCTGAAAAAACTGCCCGGTGTAGAAGTAGCAGCCGATGGTACCATTAAGGCCAACGGACAAGAAGTGAAAAGAATATTGGTGGATGGCAAACAGTTTTTTGCAGACGATCCGAAGCTGGCGACCAAAAACCTGCAGGCCGATATGGTAAACAAAGTGCAGGTGTACGAAAAGAAAAGCGACAAAAGTGAGTTCACTGGTTTTGATGATGGCAATGCAGAACCCACCATCAACCTTACACTCAAGAATGATAAACGCCAGGGTGTGTTTGGTAAAATAGCTGCCGGCTATGGCACCGACAATCGCTATCAGGCCAATACCAACCTCAACAGTTTTAAGAAAGGCGAACAGATTTCTTTGATAGGCCAAGCCAACAATGTAAACCAGCAAGGCTTTAGTGTAATGGATGCATTGAGCTTTAGCGGTGGTGGCGGTCGTGGTGGCGCCAACTTTGGCGGAGGCAATGCCCAGGGTATTACGGCTACACAAGCCATTGGCCTTAACTACAACAACTTTAAGAGCAGCAAGCTCGACCTCAATACCAGTTATTTTTTCAATGGCACACAGCTGGAAAACAACTACGACCTGCAGCGCCTGAGCTATGTGGGCGATACCACACAGAATTACAAAGAGCCTGGCTTCACTGGTCGCAACAACAACAATCATCGCCTCAATATGTCGATCGATTGGAAAATGGATAGTAGCAATTCCATCATCGTTCGTCCTGCAGTTACTTTCCAAAATACAGAAAGTGAAACCCGTAAAACCTACAATACTGTTGGCTCCAGCGGCAACCTGCTGAGCGATGGTGAAAGCCTCAGCAAAAACAACAGCAGCGGTTATAACATGAATGGTACTGCATTGTGGCGCCACCGGTTCGATCGTGCAGGCCGCACCTTTAGTGCACAACTCAACTTTGGCCGCAACGAAAGTGATGCCGATGGTAGCCAGTTTACCATCAACAACCGTTACAAAGGATTGACCGTGTCGAGAGATACTATTCGCCAGATCAATACTACCAAAACAATCGCCAGCAACTATGGTATCGATTTGAGTTACACCGAGCCTATGAGCCGTCGTTCTATTATTGAGCTGAATGCGTTTTACAGAGCCAATGAAAGTACCAACGATCGTAAGACACTTGACTACAACGCTGGCACACAGGCGTATGATAAAGTAAACAGTCGCCTCACCAACTTCTTCGATAATGAATACACCTACGCAGGTGGTGGCCTTACATTTAAAGAAAACCGCACTGGTTGGAACTACAGCATTGGTGCCAAAGCGCAGCAAGCTACTTTGAGTAGTTTAATTCAGGGTAAAACAGATCCGATTTCTCAAAGCTTCTTCAATATTTTGCCTGCTGCACAACTGCAAATAGGTAAGAACCGTTATCGCAACTTCCGGTTGTATTACAATGGTGCTACGCAAAACCCATCTGTTACACAATTGCAGCCTATCGAAGACATCAGCGATCCGCTGAACATCACCAAGGGTAACCCCAATTTGAAGCAGGCCTTCACCAACAACTTCAGGGCCAACTACTCCAGCTTCGACCCATACACCATGAAGAGCTTCTTCATTTTTGCCAACGTACGTCAAACGCTCAACGGCATTGTGAACAGCGATAGCATTGGCCAGTTTGGTGGTCGCTACACCACTTATGAAAACTTGAATGGTATTTTCAATGCCAACGTGAACATGAGTGTTGGTTTGCCTTTGCCACTCGGCGAAACCCGTGCCAACATTAACCTGAACACCGGCGCCGGCTACAGCCGCAACGTGAATTTGCTGAACAAAGCAGAAAACGAAATCACCAATATCAACCTGTCTCAAGGTGTAAGCGCCAACTACAATTTCAAAGAATTGTTTGATGTAAGCCTCGGTGGAAACGTAGCCTGGACCCGTGCCCGTTATTCGTTGCAAGAAGCACAAAACACCAACTTTTTTACCTACAGTTCCACTTTTGAAACCAACTGGTACCTGCCTAAGAATTTCACCTTGGGAAGCGATGTGATGTTCACTGCCAACACTGGCCGTGCCGATGGCTTCAACCAAAATTTCACCTTGTGGAATGCCTACATTGCTAAGTCGGTATTGAAAAACAAGCGGGGCGAAATTCGCTTACGTGCCTACGATTTGCTCAACCAAAACACCGGCCTCAGCCGTGTTACAAGTGGCAACTATGTAGAAGATACCCGCTACACCGTGCTGAAGCGTTACTTCATGCTCAGCTTTACGTTCAACCTCAGCAAGTTTGGCGCTGCACAAGGCGGCAACACACCACGCATGATGATGATGGGCATGCCGAGATAGAAATTTCCTGTTTTTAGTTTATAGTTTGGGGTTCAGCATGCATGATGCTGAACCCCATTTCTTTATCTCGTACCGACTCCTGTCGGGGGATGCTTTGGTGCTGCTACTACCGTCGCAAAACACAAATACAGTACAATTGCAATCATTCAACAACTATGGTGTATGCACCTTTTGTTGAAGAATTGGGTGAAACTGATAGGCTTAGTATCAAAAATGCTGAATCATTTTAAAAATACCCCCCCCCATTTTTGATTATTTTCAATTATACGGGCTTTAGTAGAAAAGGAGGGTAATTGTGCCTACATTGCATAAGCATTAACGGTTACACTTTCTAAACATTCACGCATGACACTGAAATACATCACACGTTTTGCCTTGGCTATTGTTGTAATGGGCATGCTGCTTTCTTCCAAATGTAGCAAAGACCCCATACCCGCAGTACCCGATCCTTGTGCTGATATTACCGCTTTTAAAGCAGATTTTGTGATGCTGGAAGAGGTGGGAGATACATCCTTTCAAGTTTTTGATTCTGCTATTATTAATCGGTTTATCACCTTTAAGGCAGTAGGGCAATACGACTCCGTAAAATGGGAAATTGGTAACAGTCAAAATGTTTTCAAAAAAAATAGTGTCAGCCTTTACTTTAATGTGCTTGAAAACCGGATACCTGTAAAATTTACAGGGTACAATGCAAAGGGAGGAAATTGTTTTCCTGCAACTCCATCAGTTCAAACTGTAACCAAATATCTCACAATTGTACCAGTAACTTTGGCTTCAGCTATTGGAAAATTTCAAGGTTACAATATCGATAACCCCGCTGATACATTTACCGTTATCCTTCAACGAAGTCCTTATTTCTTGTATTTGAAAAATCTACCAAAGGGCTGCAATGGTTACATAAATCCAAGTGAAGGGTCAACTCAGTATAATTTTGGAGTTGAAGCAGCGCAAGGGTTTAATGGTTTTGTATCTAAAGAGCCAACTGCATGGATGTGTGGCAAGCTCGAGGCGAGGGGCTTTTTAGTAAATAGAGATACATTGATAGTGCACTATAAAAATTGGCCGCTGATAAAAGACAGAACTCCGGATAGTTGGTTTGAATGGGCAACAGAACCGGTTTCGAAAACATTTAAAGGAGTCCGAATTAGGTAATTCCTGCTTATCCCTTTTCCATTTTAGTACATCTTTTTCGTTCTTCTCACAAAGAAGTCGGCGGATGCTTTTGCCCTTATTATACGTACCGGATTTTTCACACAATACAATTTCAACAATGAAAAAAATTTACCATGTGGTATTGCTCTCCACTTTGTTTCATAATTTACTTCAAGCACAATGTTTAGTAAACGGCATTTTTACCCGGCCTGATTCTGCCGTTAATATGCAGAATCCCTCTATGATTAACAATTTCAACTGGATGGCACCAAAATATATTACCAATGCCCAAGGTGCAACACCGGGAAATGATTCCATTTTTTCGCCAATATACCAAGCCGGATAATATCATCATTGATAACCTTCGTCTTGCGCTTGATATGAAGCCAACCGATGGGTGGGAATTACTGAGAAGGCAATTCGGGTTTCTGCAAAACGGCAGCTTGCAAAACTCTCTCGTCCCCGACTTCTGTCGGGGATGCACTGGTGCTCCGACTCTTGTCGCATGGTACGCAGATATATTTCAGATAGAATCTGTGAACCATGGAATCCTCGTCACGAGACGAGGACTATTCAGTTAAATCATCTACACAAACCGAACGCCAAACCAACAACAAAAAACATCAAACCATAGAATCAATCAATGCCTTCACCTTTCCACTAATGTAATCCCGCACTTCATTAAACTGTGCAGGCTCCATGTGTTTGGGATCAGGTATTTGCCAATCGATAAATTGTTTGGCAGGCATCCATGGGCAGGCATCGCCACAGCCCATGGTTACCACTGCATCAAATGGTGCAAAAGCTTCCACTTCCTGCAGGCTCTTGCTGTCATGTGTTGTCAGGTCGTAGCCCAGTTCTTTCATCGCAGCAATGGCTTTCGGGTTAACCACACCTCTGGGTTTGCTGCCGGCGCTGTAGGCTTCCACTTTATCACCCCCATGTATACGGGCAAATGCCTGACTCATTTGGCTACGGTTGGCGTTTTCAACGCACACAAAAAGCAATTTGATTTTTGATGACATATTTTCCTTTTTATGGGCCCAGCCGAGTGCTGCTATGAAGCTGCAGTGGCGATAGCACCCTGTCTGCCAACAGGCAGGCGTTCAACAGTTGAAAGATTATTGAGCTTTTCCAGCGGTAGGAGAAGCTTGTACAAATTTGTGTTCTTGTTTAAGTGCAAACCGCACCATCAGTATCAGTACCGGTACTTCAATCAGCGGGCCTACCACTGCGGCAAAAGCCGCGCCACTATTGATGCCGAACACCGCTATGGCTACCGCAATGCCTAACTCAAAATTGTTGCCCGCAGCAGTAAACGCCAGGGATGTGGCTTTGGCATAATCTGTACCTGCTTTTTTGCTCAGGTAAAATGCCGAGAAAAACATAATCATAAAGTACACAGTCAGCGGCAGGGCAATGCGCAGTACATCGCCGGGTATTTCTACAATCAGCTGTCCTTTCAGGCTAAACATTACTACAATGGTAAAGAGCAATGCAACCAATGTCATGGGGCTTATTGCGGGCAAAAAACGTTGTTCATACCAGGCAGTTCCTTTCCATTTGCTCAGCAGCCAGCGGCTCAGCATGCCTGCCAAAAAAGGGATGCCCAAATAGATGAACACACTCTGCGCCACCTCGCCAATGCTGATGTCCACTTCATATCCTTTCAGGCCCAGCAGCGGCGGCAGTTTGGTAATAAAAATCCATGCATAGAAGCTGTAAAAGAAAACCTGAAAAATAGAGTTGAATGCTACCAAGCCTGCGGCATACAAACGGTCGCCATTTGCCAAATCGTTCCATACAATTACCATGGCAATACAGCGGGCTATGCCGATAAGAATCAAACCTGTCATATACTCCGGTTCATCTTGTAGAAAGATGACAGCGAGTATAAACATCAGCAACGGCCCTACCAGCCAGTTTTGCACCAGCGATAAGCCCAGTATTTTTTTGTGCTGAAATACTTTGGGCAGTTCTGCATACTTTACTTTGGCCAGTGGCGGATACATCATCAGTATTAAACCAATGGCGATGGGGATATTGGTAGAGCCCGACTGAAACTGATTGATAAACGCTTCAGTTTCCGGAATACAATAACCGAGAGCTACACCAATAGCCATGGCGGCAAAAATCCACACCGTCAAGTAACGGTCGAGAAAGGACAGTTTTTTCATATCAATTACTTACTGAAACAATTAGCAACATCCGGCACCAGGTGTACAGCAGGCGGCAGGTTTTTCCGCATATACAGTGATACTCAAAATTTTTACACTACCATTCTTGTAGGTTTCCATTTCATCGGCTGTGAGGTATTCCTGCAGCAGTTCGTCGGGTATCACAATGGTCTTTTCTTTTTGTACCGTTATATTGGCAAAACCCGTTTGCTTAATAATGCGGAGGTACTCTTCTTTTTGAATGGCACCGCTTACGCATCCGGCATACAGTTCGGCTACTTCTTTCCATTTGCCGGGCAGTTCGCCCTGCAATACAATGTCGCTGATGCTGAAATGACCGCCGGGTTTGAGTACCCGCAATATTTCTGCAAAGACTGCTGGCTTATTGGGTACAAGGTTGAGCACACAGTTGCTCAGCACCACATCGGCACGGTTGGCAGCTACGGGCATTTGCTCAATATCGCCCAACCGAAACTCTACGTTATTAAAGCCTACTTTATCGGCATTGGTACGGGCTTTTTCCAGCATGGCTTCGCTAAAGTCAATACCAATCACTTTGCCGGTGGGGCCAACAATTTTGCGGGCTACAAAGGCATCGTTGCCAGCACCGCTGCCCAAGTCAATCACGGTGTCACCTTCTTTCATTTGTGCAAATGCTGTGGGTATGCCGCAGCCCAATCCCAGATCTGCATCAGCATTGTAACCTTCCAGTTGTGTGTAGTCATCACTCATGATGTTGTACACTTCATCGCCGCCACAGCAGCCGGTAGCTCCGCAGCAAGCTGGCCGCATTGTAGTCTTTGTCTTGCAGCGCTATTTGCGAGTATTTTTCTTTTACAATGGCTTTGAGTGTTTCTTCTTGTGTCATCTTATAAAATTTTAAGTATGAGTATTTCATCCGGCATCAGCAACAGCTATTGTTTTTTACCTGCAGTGTATCAAACAGGCTGTTGAATTCTTTCCGGAATTGTTCAAAAGCTTTCCAGTTGATGCAGTAGCAACTCCTTGGCCCTTCCACGGTGCCGTTAATCAGGCCGGCAGCTTTCAGTTCTTTCAGGTGTTGGCTTACGGTGCTTTGTGCCAGTGGCAATACATCCACTATCTGGCCACATACACATTCTGTTTTGCCTGCCAATACTTTTAAAATAGCCACTCTTGCCGGGTGGGCTATGGCCTTGGCGAAGGCGGCTATTTCCTGTTCTTTTTTACTAAAAGCTGCTGTTTTTGCTATTGCCATAATCGTATTTGTACGATGAATAATGTCAAAATAAAAGCGGAGGCTCCGCTAATTCATCGTAAAAGTACGATGAATGTATTTTGTCGGCCAAATTTTTTTCGTCGCCGGCTTCTGTCGGGGATGATTTGGTATAACGACTGCAATCGTAATCCCACGAATACAGTTCAGATAGAATCTGTCAACCAAAGCATCCTCGACCGGAGACGAGAACCATTTTGGATGGATGCTGAAAATACCCGCTGCAGGGTATAGGCATGGAATCTCAAATCTGAAACATTTGACCCAAAATTATTTTACCATGAAATTCTTCAATAAGATATGGCTGGTTGTGTTGCTGCTATGCTCTGTGCAAGCGCTGCATGCACAAAAGAAAACCTGGTCGAAAGACTTTGGCGGCAGCATCAATTTTTACAGTCTTAGCGATGCAGGCATTTTTATTGTGGGCACTAACGATGCCTTGTATGGCGTAGACCCGGAAACTGGTAAAGAAATCTGGAAGCTCGAAGAGTTTCGCCGTATATCGGAAGATGCGCTGAGTGCCATACCCAATAGCCCATTGGCAGCTATTGTAGACCGGGGCATGATGGTGGAGCATGCCATTATTAATACGGTAACCGGACAGGTAGTTTGTAAAACAAAAGACCTTGGTATGACCACGGTAAACAAGCGTTTTGCCAATGCCAAACTCGGCGCTGTGTTGTTTAGCGGTATGAACAAAAAAGGTCGTCCTGTGCTCATGTTGGTAGATGCCGTTTCAGGACAAAAAAGATTTGAAGCAGAAAAGGTGTTTGACAAAGCCACCGAAGTGATTTGTAGCGATGTGTATGCCATCAACAAAGACCTGATGCTGATTAGCACCACCAAAGCTATTTATTGTTTGGATGCCAATACAGGTGAAGAAAAATGGCGTTCAGAAATTAAAACAGATGCTCCAGTTGTGGCAGCTCCTGCCAGCAGCAAAATTCCTTTTGCAGGTTTTGGCAAGTCGATGAACAAGATGAATGCACAAATGGCGGTGGCTGTTTCATCTAAGTTTTTTCAGGTGAAAGATGCTAGCAAAGTGTACTTCTTCAACAATGATTATTTTACTTGTTTCGATTGGGCTACCGGTAAAGAAGTGTGGCAGCGTCAGGAGCTTAACAGTCCGCTGAATAACTACATTTTAGATGACCGCGGCATTATTGTCACCACCAATCAGCGGGGCGAAAACTATGGCAAGCAAGGCGGCCTCATGGGCAAAGCTTTGGGTGGTGGCAACAAAGCCAAAATGTACATGTTTGACTACGCCAGTGGTAAGCAATTGCTGAAAGATGAAATAGATGTAGCGGGTAATGTAATTGGTTACAGCTACGACAATACCGGCAACAAAATGGTGATAGCCACCGCTAGCGACAAGGGTACCAATAAGATTGACATTATTGATTTGGTGAATGGTGTATCAGCCATGAAACGCCCCATGAAAGTGAGTGGTAATATCCGCGATATTAAACTGGTGAGCAAAGGTCTGCTGTACATCACCGATGAAGAAATCAACATCTTGAATTTAGAAACCGGTGCCGATGCGTGGGGCAAAAGCATGAAGGTAAAAGACTACGTGGTGCATGGTTTTAAAGATGATAACGAAGCATACATTGCTGTAGATGGCGACCTGCACCGGTTTGATGTAAACACCAGTACGCCTACTAAAATTGGCAGTATTGCTTTGGACGGCAAAGAAAACCCTTCGGGCCTGCAATTCACGGCCAATGGATTGGTGCTTACGAGTAGCTAAAACATTGCCCACTATGGTTTTGATGGCAAGCAGGGCTGGAAAGTATACCGTGCTGCGCCGGGTGTAAGTTTGGTTGGTAAAATTGCATTGGGTGTAGTAGCTGTGACCAGTGTAGCCATGATGGCGGCCAACAGTTATCAGGCGGGTGTGGCTTCTGCCGGCGGTGCTACAGCCAAGGGTCAATACATGAGCAACCAATCGGCCGCCGACTCGTATGAGCAGGATGCCAACAACTGGGGAGCCATAGCCGTGGCATCTTTTCAAGCCATGAACAAACGTTTTAAAGCCACCCGTGCTACAGCCAGTATGCAGAGTATTCTTACCAAAACAGATGATGGCGCTGATACCGGTGTAGGCATTGAAATCTACAGTAAAGAAAACGGACAGAAGGAAGGCTCCGTTGTACTCAAAGACAAGAAGCCGGAATACTTCTTCGATGATATTGGCCGTGTCGTTTTCTGGAAAACCAGCGACCGGAATTTTACCGCAGTGTTTTTCTAAACCGCTCACTTTTCGCACACAATTGCCCTGGCTGGTGTCTACCAACCGGGGCTTTTTTTGCAGTGGCATGCTGAAAACATCTCGTTCGAAAGTCGCATAAATACAAAAGCGTGTTGCTAAACCTGCAACACGCTTTTGTATTAAAATAGAAAGTATGATTAACGGCCATCGCCATCGAGCAGGTTGCCCAGGCCGCCCAGTATACTGCCTTCTTCTTTGCGCTGGCCATAGCCATACGATAAAATACGACTGGCCAAACGACTTACGGGCAGTGTTTGAATCCACACTTTGCCGGGGCCACGCAGGGTAGCAAAAAACACGCCTTCGCCACCAAAAATGGTATTGCGAATGCCGCCCACAAATTGAATGTCGTATTGAATGGTATGGGTGTACGCCACCAAACAGCCAGTATCGATGCGCAGCATTTCGCCGGCCTGTAAGTTGCGTTCAAACACATGGCCACCTGCATGCACAAATGCCATGCCGTCGCCTTCCAGCTTTTGCATAATAAACCCTTCGCCGCCAAACAAGCCAGTGCCCAATCTGCGCTGAAACTCGATGCCTACACTTACGCCACGGGCTGCGCATAGAAAAGCATCTTTCTGACAAACCACATAGTGGCCCAGTTCTGCCAGATCGAGCGGAATGATTTTGCCGGGATAAGGAGACGCAAAAGCTACCCTTCTTTTACCATGACCCACATTGGTAAATGCCGTCATGAACAAACTTTCGCCGGTGAGCAAACGCTTGCCGGCACTAAACAATTTATTGAGGAGCCCGCCGCCTTGCTGCTGGCTGCCATCGCCAAAAATGGTTTGCATTTGTATGCCGTCGTCCATCATCATAAAGGCACCTGCTTCGGCAATGGCGGTTTCACCCGGGTCTAATTCTACATCTACATACTGCATTTCTTCTCCGTAAATGCGGTAGTCTATTTCGTGTGCTGTAGGCATAACGTATGGTAGTTTTAAGCAGGAAAAATACCCACAAAGAGGTATAGGCCGCTATCTGTGCTGTTCCTTTTTTTGTAAACGAAACATTTGGTGTGACCAATGGTAAATGGACAGCGTTCTGCTGCATCACGGCCACACATCATCGCTACATTTTCAAAACCTTAGTACCCCCGAACAGAAACATCACCCCAACAAAAATGCCTGCTGAAACCTCAGCAGGCATTCACACATGTAAGCACATGTGCAAGTAAGTGGCCAGTTGCATTAAGATGCTGCAGGAGCTTCTGGTGCTGGTGCTGCTGGCGTTTCTACTACTGGAGCAGGTGCTGGTGCAGGAGCCGGAGCAGCTACTTTTTTAGCAGCTTTCTTTTTGCCAGCGGCCTTCTTAGGTGCTACTTTTTTGGCAGCCTTCTTGGCTACAGGTTTAGCAGCAGCTTTTTTTGCCGGAGCAGCTTTTTTGGCAGCCTTCTTAGGAGCAGCAGCTTTTTTGGGTGCTACTTTCTTGGCGGCTTTTTTAGGGGCTACTTTTTTGGCAGCTTTCTTCGCTACAGATTTTTTAGCAGCAGCTTTTTTAGGCGCCGCTTTTTTCGCAACCTTTTTAGGGGCTACTTTTTTGGCAGCAGCTTTTTTAGGGGCAGCTTTTTTAGCAGCTTTCTTGGCTACTTTTTTTGCCGGAGCGGCTTTCTTCACTGCTTTTTTAGCAGCGGCTTTTTTTGCCGGAGCAGCTTTCTTTTTGCAACTGATTTTTTAGAGGTGGCCATCTTATAAGATTTTAATGCTGTGAATTTACAGGTGAATAAAAACTTTCGACACCATTCAGCAAGAAAGTGGAAAAAATGTACATAGTGCAGGGGTTTGTAAACAACGGCAAATGCAAAAGGCAGCCGTTGCCGACTGCCTTTTAAA
This sequence comes from Phnomibacter ginsenosidimutans, assembly GCF_009740285.1. Classification (GTDB taxonomy): domain Bacteria; phylum Bacteroidota; class Bacteroidia; order Chitinophagales; family Chitinophagaceae; genus Phnomibacter; species Phnomibacter ginsenosidimutans. The sequence goes on along the minus strand of NZ_CP046566.1, from coordinate 3,745,289 downwards.
CTACTTGTATGTATGCAATACTGCTTAGAACCAGCTGCCAATAAAGGTTTTGTCGACCTTGCCTTTTTGGCGACGGCGGCGGGCTCCTACTTTAATGCTATGTATGATGCTGGCAGCAATGGTGAGCGGAATGAACAACAACGTGAGTGGCGGTATGCCCATAAAGCTAATCCACTTGCCACCAAATGTGCGACGCATGGGGCGGCGCAAACGTTCGGCCATCAGGTACATGGCGGGCACCACAATCAACGTCATGAAGAATGCGAAAATCAAACCGAAGATGATGGTCCAGCTGAGCGGCTTCCAGAATGCAGCGTTGTCGCCACCAAACCAAATGTGCGGATTGAGTTCTTCAAACATGGCAATGAAGTTGATGTTGAGACCAACAGCCAATGGTATCAAACCCAGTATGGCGGCTACTGCCGTAAGCAATACAGGAATGATACGTGTTTTACCAGCTTGTATTACAGCTTCGCGGGTACGCATGCCACGGCTGCGTAATTCATCGGCAAACTCAATAACGAGGATACCATTTTTTACCACAATACCTGCCAGGCCTACGATACCAATACCGGTCATTACCACACTCACCTGCATGCCGGTGATGGCAAAGCCCAGAAATACACCGATGACTGAGAAAACGATTTCAGTAAGGATGATGATGGGCTTACTGATACTGTTGAACTGCAACACGAGGATGAACAGGATTAACGCCAATGCAATGAGCAATGCACCAACCAGGAAGCTGCCTGCTTCTTGTTGCTGTTCACCTTCACCGGTTTGTGCAATGGTTACATCGGTGGGTTTTTCTCTGAACTTGGCAATGGTTTTAGTGAGTTCAGCATTTACTGCAGTAGGCGTGTAACCCTGGCTCTGCAGTACGTTGCTGTACAAAGTAATTACCCGCTTCAGGTTTTTACGCTTGATGCTGCCATAGGTGCTGGTCAAATCAATTTTGGCCACAGCAGATATGGGCACTTGCTTTATTTGTCCGGTGTTGAAATCGCGGAAAGTGATGCGCATGTTCAGCAGGTCGGTCAGGCTTTGACGCTGAATTTCATTGCTGCGCAATTGAATCTTGTATTCGTCTTCATCATCTTTCAGCTTGCTGATTTCTTTACCAAACAATGCTGTACGAATTTCTAAACCCACCTGTGCTGTAGAAATGCCTTCAATCATGGCACGTTCACGGTCTACAGAAATAGTGATTTCAGGGTTCTGTAAATCCACATCCATTTTCAATTCTTCAATACCTGCCACCCGGTTGGTATCGAGGAAGTTTTTGAGTGCAATGGCTGTGCGTGTCAGCGATTCAAAGTTTTCGCTGGCCAGTTCAATGTTTACAGGCGGTTGCGTAGGCGGTCCGCTACTTTCCTGGTCTACAGAAACCTCTGCACCCGGAATGCCTTTAATGGCTCCACGGATGGCATCAAGGTAAGGTGCGGTGCTTTGGCCATGGCGTTTTTCATACTCCACAAAGCTTACCTGAATACGGGCCAGTTCCGGGCGGGTGCTGCGGTCGCCACTGTTAGGGTCGCTGGCTCCTACGGCCACGTTGGTAATCACACTTTCTACAATGGGATTGGTTTTGCCATTTGTCATGCCCAACACATTGTACACTTTGTTTTCCATGGTCTGAATCACACTATCGGTGTAGGTAACAGCAGTACCAGATGGCAATTTGAGGTATACATATACAAAGTTCGGATCGCCTTTGGGGAAGAATACAATGGGCACCCGGCCGCTTTTTACAGCTACGCCAAATATTTGGAACGAGCCTATCAACAATACACCCAGTGCTACTACAATCCAAACGGGGCGCTTGCCGGTCAATGACCAACGCAACAGTTTTTCATAGTTGCGCATCAGGGCTGGCAAGAAACTGTTTTGGAAAGATTTGATGACAGCATCGAGTAGGTAAGTGTTGAACACCATAAGAATGGCTAAGAACAACAACAGGTTGCCAAAGAAGAACCACATGCCGCCACCGTTGGCCATGCCAATCACATCGAGTAATACACCAACGCCGGTAAATACCCACAAGATGGGCTTGCGGAAAATGGCTGCTTTCGATTTTACTTCATGACTTTCTTCATGGTTCATGAAATCCACCGCAAATACAGGGTTCATGATAAAGGCCACAATCAACGAGGCGGTTAGGGTAAAGATGAGCATGGCCGGTAAGTATATCATGAACTTACCGATGAGCCCCGGCCAGAACAGGAGCGGGAAGAATGGTGCCAGCGTGGTAAGCGTACCGGTGAGAACCGGAATGAATACTTCACCTGCTGCATAACGGGCACTCATTTCAGACGAAATATTACCCTTGGCTTCCGAGAAAATACGGTGCGTGTTTTCTATCACCACAATGGCATCATCTACAATAATACCCAAGCCAAACAGCAGGGCAAATAGTACAATGAAGTTGAGGGTAATGGGACCGCCAACAATGATGTCGCCCACCGGTAAAAACACAAAGGCTACAAACATACTCAGCGGTACACTGAGGGCTACAAAGAAGGCGTTGGTAACACCCATGAAGAACATGAGTACCAGCAACACGAAGATGAAGCCCAGTACAATGGTGTTGATCAGTTCTTCGAAAGAAGCTTTCGTCTTTTTACTTTGGTCGGCAGTGATAACGAGGTTCAGGTCTTTGGGGAATTCTGTTGCCTTCAATTCGTCTACCATCGTTTTTACATGGTCAGCCGCATTGATCAGGTTTTCACCACTGCGCTTGATAATATTGAGTGTTACTACCGGCTGCGCCTGTGTAGCATTGGTACCCAAGCGGGCAAAGCTTTCTCTTTCTTTTATGGTGTCTTTAATCTCAGCAATATCCTTGAGGTAAATGGCGTTGCCGCGGTTGTTGCGCAGTACTACATTGTACAGGTCGAAAGCACTTTTGAACTGGCCTTTTACCTGCAGGGTACGCTTCATGGTACCTACGTTGAGCAAACCACCGGTGATGTCGGCGTTTTCACGGGCTACGGCACTTTCGATATCAGCGAAAGAAACACCGCTACTCTGCATTTTGAAATTGTCGACGTTGATTTGAATTTCCCGTTCAGGGAGCACCTACGAGGTCTACCCTCGTAATTTCTGGCAGCTCTTCGATGCGGTCTTTCAAACGGTCGGCATATTCTTTCAGTTTCACCAAATCATAGTTGCCACTCACGTTTACATACATGATGGGGAATTCAGAGAAACTGATTTCCTGCACGGTAGGCAATTGTGTAAGGTCGTTGGGCAAATCCTTCTTGGCTTTGTCCACGGCATCCTTCACTTTTTGTACCGCTGCATCTACGTTTACGTCGGTATCAAATTCAATGATAACGGCGGAGAAATCTTGCAACGATGTGCTGGTGATTTTTTTCACCTTCACACCACTCATGCCCTTCAATTGTTTTTCGATGGGGCGGGTCACAAGGTTTTCAATGTCTTTGGGAGAGTTGCCCACGTACACCGTTTGCACGTACACGGTAGGCACTACAATATCGGGGAACTGTTCTTTGGGCAGGGTCACGAACTGGTACACGCCCCAGATGGTGATAAACAACATCATCAGGTAGATAGATGTCTTGTTTTTCACCGACCAGGTGGTGGGCTTAAATTCTTTTATTTTCGCCAGTTCTGCTTTCAGTTTTTCTAGTGCAGTCACTGTTTGAATTTTAGATGTGATGCCTTACGGCAATAATGCATGATGGCAAAGAGGAATGCTTAGTTCAACGAAACTTTTTGACCATTGTACAATCCCTGATAACCTTGAGATACCAATTGATCTCCTGCTACCAGACCTGTTTTGATTTCAACAAAATCGCCTTGCACCTGACCTACAACCACGGGCTTTTTACGGGCTACCATACCATCTTTTTCTGTTACAGCTACAAATACGTATTTGCCTTTCTCATCGCTCTGCACCAGGTTTACCGGCACTACCATCGCATTGGGTGCGGCATAGTCGAGTATACGCACCAATGCAAGCTGGTTAGGTTTGATAGACGCATCGGCCGGCAGACGGGCCTCGGTAGCAAAACCACGGCTGGCGGGGTTGATAGAAGCTGAAATAAAGCTGATGTTAGAAGTGAAGTTTTTGCTGATATCAGGAATGCTGATTTCAACGCGGCTGCCCTTGTTCACTTTCGATAGGTAGTTTTCAGGAACATCTGTGATCACTTTCAGACGGCTGGTATTGACAATGGTAATATCAGGCGTAGCACCGGTTATACCCTGAAACACCTGGCCAACACGGGCATTCATGGTGTTTACAAAACCGCTCACTTCTGCATACACATTGGTCATGTTGAGTTGCTCTTTTACCAAATCAATCTGCTTGTTCAGATTATCGACGTTGTTTTTGGCACTCAGCAATTCTACTTCGCTGCCAATGCCCTGCTTCCACAAGTTTTGACGGCGTTTGTAAATGTCTTCTGCAAAGTTGAGCTGTGATTTCAGCTGCTCTATTTGCTGAGTGATAACACGGTCATCAAGCTTCAGCAGCAGTTGACCTTTGCTCACAATGTCGCCCTGCTTTACATACAACGCTTTTACCTGACCGCCCATACCACGGGGTGTTACAAACGAAATATCGTCGGCATCTACACGGCCCTGCAGCTCAATGTAGTGGTTGAAATCTTGCGGGGCTACTGCTGTTACAGCAATCAGTTTGCTCGATTCAACTTTGGTAGCACCAGTATCCAGCTTGGAAATTTCCTCTTCCAGTTTGGTAATTTGCTCCAGCAGTTTGGCAGATTCAGATTGTAATTTGGCCAGTTCGGCTTTCTTTTCGCCCAGCTTGCCGGCGACTTCTTTTTTGCTTTCGCCACAGGCTACTACCAGTGTGGCCAGCGCCAGTACCAACAAGGATTTTGTGAGAAATGGTTTCATAAAGCGTATTTGGAAAATGGTGATGGATGGGATCATCTTTTTAGTCATCATAATGTTTGCAGATTAGAGTTTGCCTAAGGCTCTGTAGTAACTGATTTTAGCAATTACAGCATTGTACAATGCCTGATAATAATTGTTCTGTGCTGTTTGAAGTTCTGTATCGGTTTGCAGCAATTCAAAGTTGTTGCCCATGCCTTGCTCATACTTGAGCTTGGTGGTGTTGTACACTTTTTCAGCCAGTGCTTTGTTTTCTACTTCATCGTTGAGTTGGGCAATGGCATTGGTAAGGTTGGTACGTGCCGATACAATTTGCAAATCGATGGCTTGCTTAAAGCGATCCATGTTGATGTTGCTCTTGTCGAGTGCATATTGAGCCTGCTTTAATCGGTTGCGGCGCTGCCAACCATCCGCGATGGGTACGCTTACACTAAGGCCGGCAATGTTGGCAAAGAACCAACGTTCTCTGGCGAAGATGTCGAACTTCTGACGTTGGGCATTCGTTTGCATGTTCCAAAATGCGGCAACAGTAGGGTAGGCATTGAGCTTGAACCGGCGAACCTGAAGGCCGAGTAATTCCTGACTGGTCATCAAGGTTTTGATTTCATTGCGGTTTTCGTATTTGAAATCATTTTCCATGGCCAATACTTCTTTGGTCAAATCGGCTACAGACAAGGTATCGGTCAATACAAGTGAATCTGATTGGGGCAGGCCCAGTGCAAACTTCAACGCACTGTAGGTGAGACTTACCAGGTTTTTGGTACGGGCTTCGGCCGTGCCGATGTTGTTGAGGCTTACTTTGGTTTTGTCTACATCCAGTTTTTCAATAAAGCCATTGGCATACAGCTGCACCTGATCGTTATACAACTTTTGCAAACGGGCTTTGCTTTCACGGGCATACGACAATCCTTTTTCGGCAATCAACACGCCGTAATAAGATTGCAGCACGTTTGATTTTACGCTGTCTTCTGCAATCAGCAGTTGATTGCGGTAGAGTTCCATGGCGCCGTCACGGGCTTTCAGGCCAATGAATACATCGGGTTGAAACAGCAACTGCTGCACTGATACGCCCAATGATGCCTGCCAGGGCACACCAAATGCTGCAGGGAATGTGTTGACCACGCCATCAAACTTCACGGGGTTGCCTTGTCCATCCCGCACATCTTCTTTCTCCAGTACACCATAGACCGAAGGAGAAATGAAGTCGGGCAATACAGTAATCGGAATCCTGAAGTTTCGGGTGATGCCGGCAGTACCTTTTATCTGTGGTAGCGCCGCCCCGGTTATTTCTTTGTTGTAAGCATCCTGATTCAGGATGTCTATTTGCGCATTTTTAATTTCTGCTCTTTGCTTCAGTGCCAGTGTGGTAGCCTCAGCAGCAGAAATGCGGTGCACGGTGGGTGCTGCGGGCTGCTGTTGGGCAAAAACCGATAGACTGGTGAGGGCAAGCGTTGCACATACAACGGATGTCAAAAGTGATTTCATCGGATGGTTTTAATATAAATAGTGGACTAGAAAATCGCAAGGCATCAGGCTGCCCGCTGTGTACGTTGTTGTTTGTATTTCTCAATCAGCTTTACGCCTTTGGGTGTAGCCAGGCCATACACGTAGTGAAGCATCACTTCCATTTGTATGTCTACCAAGCTATACTTCTGGCGAGGCAGTATTTCTTGCTCAAACGTCATTGAAATGGTGTGCAAATGCAGGTGTGTCATGATCTCGACATTAATGTCGGGACGGAACAGCCCTTCTGCAATACCTCTTTCAATATTTTTTTTGGTAATGCTGTAAATGAATTGCTGCTTGTGGTCGTTCAGTTTTTTGTACGCCATCTGGTGGTACTTGTGCAGGTCAAACAGCATAATGGGATTGATGCCCTCAAACATTTCCTGCAACATGTCTATGAACAAAAAGATTTCGTGAACGGCATTTTCACTCTTTTGCTCAATGGTACAGCACTGGCTTTCGCTTTTGCTCACCATGTGTACCAGTATAATGTGCATCAGCGTGTCCTTATCAGCAAAGTGCTGATAAAGCGTTTTTTTGCTCATGCCACATTGCGAGGCAATGTCATCCATCGATACGCTGCGGATGCCGTAGCGCTTAAAAAGTTCGAAGGCTTTTTCTAAAATGAGTTGTTGAGCTTCCATGGGAGATTTTGGGAACGGGCAAAACTATGGAAACTTTTAGTACATCAAAAGTTTCCATCAAATTATTTTGCCGGTCGTCCTGTCTGTACGCCAACTGCCCAACATTGTGCACCTTCGCAGGAGCAACAAACCGTTCCCCTCTTCGTTATGCGCAACCATTTTACCAAGCCGTCGCCTGTTTCAGTATTTTTTGCAAGGCATATTGGTGCTGGCCCCTGTCAGTATTACAGCGTACATTATTTATAACCTGTTTTCATGGCTCGACAGGCTGGTGCCGGTGTACATCAACCTCAGCGGCGACCCACAGGCTCCATTTTACCTGCCCGGTATCGGGTTCATTATGGTGATGGTGGGCATACTGATAGTGGGCTATCTCAGCTCCTTTTTCGTCATTGGCCGCCTGCTCAGTTTTTTCGATCATGCGCTGGAAAAAACGCCCGGTGTAAAAACCATTTACTCTTTTGTAAAAGATTTTTCGGAAGCATTTGCGGGTAAAAAAGAAAGTTCAGCAAGGCCGTTTTGGTGAGCATTTACCAGCCCGATGTGTGGCAGGTTGGTTTTATTACCAACGAAGATTTAGAACAGTTTGGCCTGCAAGAGCATATTACAGTGTATGTGCCCAATAGCTACGCCGTAGCAGGCACGCTGTTTTTTGTGAAGCGGGACCGCATTAAAAAAATGCACGAAGTAGCTGCCCCTGATGCACTCAAGTTTGCTATCAGCGGTGGTGTGGTGGAAGTAGAAGAATAAGCATGCCAGCCTGTTAATGCGACAGATGTCACGTGGGTAAGTAGCTGTAGCCGTTATTTTCCAATTATTAAACGATTGCCATGTCATCCATCAAGAGGGAAAACTATGCCCGTAAGCGAAGGGCTTTTTTACAACAAGCTGGTAGCCTTGGGTTGGCACTGGGCCTTGGGCCAGGCATAGCAAAAGCCGCTACCACAGGGGCTTTGGCAGCAGGCGACGATGCCATGCCAACACCCACAGATGAACGCTTTACCATTAGCATATTGCAAACCACTGATGTGCATTGCCAGCTGCATGCACACGACGAATTGTTTTGGGAAAATGATGAAGCAGTGTTTCGCAAAACCGGTGGCTATGCACATTTGGCTACCTATCTTAAAAAAGCCAGAAAAAATAACCCGCATACATTTGTGCTCGACACGGGAGATATGTTTCAGGGAAGTGAGCTGTCGGTAAAAACGACCGGCAAGGCCATGGTGCCTATTTTAAATGCCCTGCACTATGATTTGTACCTGCCCGGCAATTGGGAAGTGATTTACTACAAGCAAGCCATGCAGCACTTGCTGGGCTCACTACAGGCACCGAAAATTTGTGCCAATATGTACCACGATGTGGGCCATGGCCAAAAAGGCGAACTCATTTTTCAGCCTTATCATATCTGGCATGTCAACGGCGTAAAGATTGGCTTTTTGGGCTACACCGATCCGCTGGTGCCATTGCGCCAATCGCCCAATTACAGCAAGGGCATTATTTACACCAAGCCCGAAGAAAACCTGGCGCATTATGTACAAGTGCTGAAAGAGCAAGAGCAATGTGCGTATGTGCTGATGATAGCACACCTTGGCTTGTCGCAACAAATACACCTGGCCAACCTGCCCGAATGCGCCGGGGTAGATTACATACTCGGCGGCGATACACATGAACGGGTACGAACACCCATACAATGCCGCTATGCCAAAGTGGTGGAGCCTGGTGCCTTTGGCTCATTTGTGGGCAAACTCAACCTGACTATTGAAAAAGGGAAAGTGGTAGCTGATGACTACGAACTGGTAGAAATAGACAGCAAGAAATATGCAGCTGATAAAAACATGCTGTCATTGATACAAGCCAATGAGCAGCCTTTTGCAGATAGCATGCATCGGGTAATTGGTTATAGCAGCTTGCCCTTGTACCGCTACTTTGTGGTGGAAAATACCATCGATACCCTCATCCTGAATGCACTCGATTGGCAGCTGCCAGAAGTAGATATTGTATTGTCAAATGGCTTCCGGTTTTGCCCGCCCCGCACCACGCCCGATCATACAGGAAACATACCGATAACGGAAGGCTACTTGTTCGACATGCTTCCAGTAGACAGCACAGTAAGAACGGCCACAGCTACGGGCAAGCAAATACTCGATTGGTTGGAGAAAGAATTGAACAATGTGTTTGCTGCCAACGCTGCCGAACGCTTCGGTGGTTGGGTCATCAAGTTCAAAGGCATGCAGGTAAGTTTTAAGGCTTTTGCTGAAAAAGGGAAAAGGGTGCAATCTGTTACAGTTGCCGGTCAACCCATGGTGCCTGATAAATTGTATACACTTTGTGCCTGCGAAAGAGATGGTGATCCGCAGGATATGCTCTGCCGTATAAAAGGAGTAACAAATGCCCGCAACACTGCTTACACGCTGCATTCCGTTATGAAAAATTATCTGGCGACAAACTCACCGGTAAAGCCCACGCCGCCACTCTCTGCCAAAATATTGGACGCCCCGCAAAACCTGCTGACACAGGTGCATGGAGTGGAGTATATGTTTAGGTAGGAATCGGGGATTAGTAATTAGTTAAAGGGATTTGGAACACAAGACCGACTACAATATGCTGATGATTAACCAACCTATCTCCATGATGCTCTTTCGAGCCTTGGTGGTTCAAAAACACATAAAAAAATAGCCTGCAACAACTGCAGGCTATTTTCATCAATATACGTTCGTGATTAGCGGTTCATGCTGGCCAGAAACTCGTAGTTGTCTTTGGTGCCACGCATCCGTTTCATCAGGTCGTTCATCGCTTCTTCGGCGTTCATGTCGGCCAGATAGTTGCGCAGCAGGTACATGCGGCTCACTACATCTTTGTCCAACAACAAATCGTCGCGGCGGGTAGATGAGGCAACCAGGTCGATAGCAGGGAAGATGCGCTTGTTTGCCAGGCGGCGATCCAGCTGCAATTCCATGTTGCCGGTACCCTTAAATTCTTCGAAAATCACTTCATCCATACGGCTGCCGGTATCAATCAAAGCGGTGGCCAAAATGGTGAGCGAACCGCCATTTTCAATTTTACGGGCGGCGCCAAAAACTGCTTGGGCTTTTGCATGGCGTTGGCTTCCACACCACCACTCAGCACTTTACCACTGGCAGGAGCTACAGTGTTGTGTGCACGGGCCAGGCGGGTGATAGAGTCAAGCAGTATCACCACATCGTGACCGCATTCTACCAATCGCTTCGCTTTTTGCAAGGCAATGGCACTCACTTTCACGTGTTTTTCTGCAGGCTCATCAAAGGTGCTGGCCAATACTTCGGCACGTACGCTGCGTTCCATATCGGTTACTTCCTCAGGGCGTTCGTCTATCAGTACCACCATCATATATACTTCGGGGTGGTTGGCGGCAATAGCGTTGGCTACTTCTTTCAGCAGCATGGTTTTACCCGTTTTGGGCTGCGCCACAATCAGGCCACGCTGACCTTTACCAATGGGCGTAAACAAATCCATGATGCGGGTGCTCAGGTTGCCCGGTGTGGTAAAGAGGTTCAGTTTTTCGTAAGGGAACAATGGCGTCAGGTAATCGAACGGCACACGGTCACGCACTTCTTCAGGCGTTTTGCCGTTGATGTTGTCCACTTTTACGAGGGCAAAATACTTTTCACCTTCTTTCGGTGGCCGCACCGTACCCAAAACAGTATCGCCGGTTTTGAGGCCAAAGAGTTTGATTTGGCTGGGGCTTACATATACATCATCGGGGCTGCTCAAATAGTTGTAATCGCTGCTGCGCAAAAAGCCATAGCCGTCGGGCATCATTTCCAATACGCCTTCACCATGTACAATGGCATCGAGTTCGATATTGAAAGCAGGTTCTTTGGGCTTTTGTACATGCAGTTGCTGCTGCTGGCGCTGCTGGTAAGGCTGCTGTGGCCTTGGGCGCTGCTCTGCCACAGGCGCTTCAGGGCTTTGTACTTCCGTATTTTCTGCCGGATCTTCTACCACAACTTCATCTTCGGAAATAGTAGGATTGTCCATGTTTTGCAGGGCATTCCGGAAAATATCTTCGATAGACTCACCATCTTCTAAAATCGGACCGGCCACTTTGTCTTTGCGGTGGTGCTGGCGGGTATTTTCCAATGGCAGTTCGGCCTGTTCTTCTTTCTTTGGAGCCGCTTTTTTCGGAGCCGCTTTTTTAGCAGGGCGGCCCGCCTTTTTTTCCTGAACCGGTTCTACTGCAGCAGGAGCAGCAGGTTGTGTTGGTTCCATTACTTCTGCCTCTTCAGTTACATTGGCTGTAGTGGCTTTTACAATGCGTTTGCGTTTTGGCTTATCGCCATCTTCATTTGCTTTCATAGCGCTTTCTATCACAGCTTGCTTGTCAAGAATTTTATAAATAAGATCCTGCTTGGCCAGTTTTTTGGCATCAGTTATTTTCAGGTTTTCTGCAATGTCCACCAGTTCAGGAACGAGCATGTCGTTCAGTTGCAAAATGTCGTACATACGGGGATAATAAATAAAGAATCGTTTACTTGAGTCAGTGAGACCGTAAAAGGAAAAGTGAGAATCGGTTTGATTTGGCGAAGCTGAGAGCCTTTGAGGGAGGAGAATCGCAAGGGCTCGAATCAGAATGCTGCTGCAATATTAGGAGTTTTTCTGAAAAAAGCTTGTAGCGCAGCGGCTACACCGTCATGAAACTGTTTTTTTTAAAATAATTAATAAGCGCCAACTTGAAAAAGCAACCGTGTTGGTGAGCAACTTCGTTATTCAACATCGTTATGCCATGCCATTCAGAAAATTGATTGTGGGTTGTGTACTGCTGGCAGCTACTGCACAGGCACAGCAAAAGCGCCCCAATATTGTGGTCATCTTTTCCGACGATCATGCGCAGCAATCTATTAGTGCTTACGGCAGCAAACTGATGCAAACACCCGCCATCGACCGGCTGGCAAAAGAAGGGGCTTTGTTTAGCAACAGTTTTGTGACCAACTCTATTTGTGCTCCCAGCAGAGCGGTGTTGCTCACGGGTAAATACGGCCACAAATCGGGCCTGATAGACAACAGCGCCGGTAGAAGATTTGATGGCAGCCAGCAACAAATACAAAAACTGCTGGCGGCACAAGGCTACCAAACCGCATGGATTGGTAAATGGCATTTGCAAACATTGCCGCAGGGTTTTCAGCACTGGCATATACTGCCCGATCAGGGCCATTATTACAATCCCGATTTCATCAACATGAACAACGATACCCTGCGCCACGAAGGGTATGTTTCAACTGTCATCACAGATTTTTCTTTGGATTGGCTGCGGCAACAAACAGCAGCCGACAAACCTTTTTTCTGGTGATTGGGCACAAAGCCACACACCGTACCTGGATACCAGATTTGCAAGATTTGGGCGCTTACGATTCGGTGCAGTTTGATTTGCCCGCAACCTTTTATGATGGCTACACTGGTCGCCGTGCTGCACAAGAGCAAGACATGAGCATCAAGCAAACCATGCTGCTCGATTATGATTTAAAAGTGAATGCTGATTTTGATAAGGGCTGGATGTATCGCCGGTTGAATGAACCGCAACGGCAGCAAGCTGAAAAAATATTATGCAGGTGTTTCAGCGTCGTACGAAAAAGTTAAAGCCGACAGCAATAAACTGACCGAGTGGAAATACCAACGCTACCTGAAAGATTATCTCGCCACTGCCAAATCAATGGACAGAAATATTGGCCGGGTGCTCAATTATTTGGACAGTGCAGGACTCAGCAATGAAACCATTGTGGTGTATGCATCAGATCGGGGTTTTTATTTGGGTGAACACGGCTGGTTCGACAAACGCTTTATGTATGAAGAAAGCATGCGAACGCCTTTGCTGATGCGGTATCCCAAGCACATTCAGCCGGGTACACAAGTGCCGCAATTGGTAATGAATATGGATTTGGCACCCACATTACTGCAATTGGCAGGAGTGCCGGTGCCAGCTGATATTCAGGGTAAAAGCATGGTGCCACTGTGGCAAAAAAAGAGCGACACAAACACATGGCGGTCTTCGTTGTACTATCACTATTACGAGTATCCAGAGCCACATCGGGTGGCGCCGCATATTGGCATTCGAACCGCACAGTACAAACTCATTTTCTTTTACGGACCGTTTGAGCAGTGGGAGTTGTACGATTTGGGCAGCGATCCTTCGGAAATGAAAAACATAGCGCAGCTGCCTGCCATGGCTGCTGTGAAAGCATCGCTACAGCAGGCTTTGCTACAACTGGCCCGTGACTATGAAGACAAAGAAGCAGTGCAGCTGTTGCAAAAAGCAATGGTTACAACAAAGTAAAAGCTGCTATAGCTTGTAGGATTTTCTGGTAGGCTGGCCTACATTTAGGCAGCTTAAAAATTTGCACATGAAACTCTGGATAGCACGGGTATTGATTTCGGCAGTGGTGATTGTTTTTCTGGCCTGGTTGCTACCCGGTGTAGCAGTAGCCAGCAGCTGGAAAGCGGTATTGGCAGCAGTGGTGTTGTCACTCATCAATTCTTTCATAAAGCCGGTACTCGTGTTGCTCACCTTGCCCGTTACCATTGTTACCCTTGGGTTGTTTTTGTTTGTGGTAAATGCACTCATGGTACTGCTGGCTGCCAACTGGATTGATGGCTTTCGGGTGGATGGTTTTTGGTGGGCCTTGCTGTTCAGTTTCCTCTTATCCATCATCAATTCATGGTTGCAAGGTTGGCTGCTGAGCAGTCACCAGCAAGAAGAATAAGTTCACCAATCTATGGTCATGGGGTTTGAAGCATTACTGGTAAATTGCGGCATCTTATCTGAACGATTGCCATGATGTACGACCGCAAACAATGGAGTGATGACGAACTCATAGACATATACCAGCAACTGCTGCTGCCCCGCATGATAGAAGAAAAAATGCTGGTGCTGCTGCGGCAGGGAAAAATCAGCAAATGGTTTAGTGGCATTGGTCAGGAAGCCATTGCCTGCGGTGTAACACATGCGCTGCAGCAAGATGAATGGATTATGCCGCTGCACCGCAATCTCGGTGTGTTTACTGGCCGGCACATGCCGCTCTCAACATTATTCAAGCAATGGCAGGGCAATAAAGACGGTTACAGCAAAGGCCGTGAAAGAAGCTTTCACTTTGGTAGTGCAGCGCATCATGTATGCGGAATGATTAGTCACCTGGGCCCGCAACTGGCTTTGGCAGATGGTGTGGCATTGGCCTACAAACTGAAAGGCGAAGCTAAAGTAGCCGTGGCATTTAGCGGTGATGGTGGAACAAGCGAAGGTGATTTTCACGAAGCACTGAACGTAGCCGCCGTGTGGGATTTGCCTGTGATTTTTATTGTAGAAAACAATGGCTACGGATTGAGTACGCCTACCAACGAACAGTTTCGCTGTGCACAAATAGCTGATAAAGCCAAAGGCTACGGCATGGAAGGCATCACTATCGACGGCAACAATATATTGACCGTTATAGATACGCTGAAAGGAGTGCGGGAGTATTGCATCAAAGAGCAAAAGCCTTACCTCGTAGAATGCATGACATTTAGAATGCGAGGCCACGAAGAGGCCAGTGGTACCAAATATGTGCCGCAGCATTTGTTTGATGAATGGAAGAAAAAAGATCCGGTGGAGAATTTTGAATTCTACTTGCAGCAAACGGGTGTGATAAACGCACAACAGATTGATGCACTCAAACAAAACCTGAAAGCACACATAGAAGCAGAACTCACCAAGGCGTATGATACTGCAGAAATGATGCCCGATGAACAAGAGGAACTCGCAGATGTTTACGCACCTGTAAAGCCGATGCCAGTACCAGCTGTCAGCCCTACATCATTGATTACCGACAGCAACAACAGCCGGTTTATTGATGGCATCAGAGATGGCTTGTACCAAAGCATGCAGGTGCACACCAACCTGGTGCTGATGGGTCAGGATATTGCTGAATACGGCGGTGCATTCAAAATCACTGAAGGATTTGTTCAGGAGTTTGGTAAAGCCAGAGTACGGAATACGCCTTTGTGCGAAAGTGCTATTGTAGGCTCGGCTTTGGGTTTATCACTTGAAGGGTACAAGAGCATGATGGAAATGCAGTTTGCCGATTTTGTAACGGTGGGCTTCAACCAAATCATCAACAACCTGGCAAAAATTTATTACCGCTGGGGGCAAAATGCCGATGTGGTGATTCGAATGCCCACAGGTGCTGGTGTGGGAGCCGGTCCTTTTCATAGCCAAAGCAATGAAGCATGGTTTACGCATACACCCGGCTTAAAAGTGGTGTATCCATCTACTCCCGCCGATGCCAAGGGCTTGATGATTGCTGCCATCAACGATCCGAATCCCGTGATGTTTTTCGAGCACAAAGCTTTGTACCGTAGTGTGAGTGGTTATGTGCCGTCGCATTATTATGAAGTAGAAATTGGTAAAGCCCGTGTGGTTCAGGAAGGGGATGATATCTCCATCATTACTTATGGTAGTGGTGTGCATTGGGCCATGGAATATCAGCAGCGTCACATGAATGTATCGCTGCACATTTTGGACTTGCGGAGTTTGCTGCCGCTGGATTACAGTGCCATTCGGGAAGCGGTGCAAGCTACGGGCAAAGTGCTCATTTTGCATGAAGACAACTTGCTCGGCGGCATTGGTGGCGAAATCAGTGCGTGGATCAGTGAGCATTGTTTTGATATGCTGGATGCACCGGTAGTGCGTTGCGCTTCGCTGGATACACCCATTCCGTTCAACATCGAACTCGAACAACAATACCTCGCCAAAAGCCGCTTGGATGCAGCTGTGAAAAAGCTGATGAAATATTGATAACGGTTGAAAATAAAAGTGGCGGCTCGTTCAAAACGAGCCGCCACTTTTTTATCTACAAATTCCTATCTACAAATTCCTCAGCCTTCATTCCCTACATCCCCGGCTTGTACACCCGCTCTTTGTATTTCAGCACATCGGCTTTGTAATACAATACTGGTTTAAACTCGCCGCTGGCATACATCGCCGCTTGATCGCCAAAATGTTTAGAGGAAGGATTGTTGCTGTTGCCGCCGGCCAGCAATGATTTGGCAGTTACCTTTTCGCCAAACTCTACGGCACAAATAAAGCTGTTGCCACTAAAGCCATAGCGACGTGCACTGCCATTCATTTGGCGGCTTACGTAGCTCGGCAAAGCACCCCAGGTAGCTGCTGCAAAACGTGCCGGTATGCTGGGCAATGTATCGTTGTAAGTTTCCTGCAATTTACCGGTGAGGCGCTGGTAGCGGTTGATTTCGCCCCAGGGCACTTGCCACGATGGGAAGCGACTGCGTAAATCGTTGAGCGTTGCTTGCAGAGGCTGAATGAGTTCCAGTGGTTGTGCTTGTTGCAGGTAAGCTTGTGCCTTTTCTATAAAGCCTGCATTGGGCGTGTTGGGAGCAGGCATGCGCTGGATGGCGGGCAGCAACCGCTGCGCCCATTCAATGGCCAGCGTGGTCGCAATAGAACCATAATCAGATTGACGATCCCAGGCAGTCATCATACCAATGGCTTGTTCCAATTGCTTCACACTACTGTCTGCCAGGTAAGGCCTGTTGGCCCAGGCTCTGGCCAATGCGGGAATCATATCATCGAAAGCAGGAAGCTTGCGGGTATAACCGCCGGCTATCACTTTGTCTATCGTCAATACCTGTGCGTTACGCCACACATTCACGGCATTAATGCCCCGGTAGTTTTCGGCATCGGGGGCCATGTATGTAGGAAAATTGCTGCGGTTGGGGCTGGCGGTACCTGCTGCAGTAAATGGTGTGGCATTACAGTTTTGCAACCATCCATTGGCAGGGTTGATGATGGTAACCATTTCGGCAGGCTCATGCAGGCCCTGCCATTCGGTAGCGCTGGTGGTACCATCTACGGGTTGGCTCCAGTCGTACTGCGGATTACGACGCGGCATAAAGTTGCCATGCCAATAACCGATGTTGCCTTCTTTGTCGGCGTACACGGTGTTGTTGCTGGTATTTTCTTTCATGGCCATCAGCTGCTGAAAGCCGGCGAAGTTTTTCACTTTGGTGCGGAGCCAGCTTTGCTCAAGTCCTTTGGCACTGCGGTTGTGGTGCCTGAGTGTCAGCCAGCGGTCGTTGCGCTTGGCCATCACAGGTCCGTGGTGCGTGAAAAAGGCGGTGAATTTTTTCGTGCTCTTCACCCCATTTTCTTGTACGGTAATGCGGATGTCTTTTTGCTGCACTTTGCGCAATGCATTGTCGTATTGATACATGAGTTGACCGGCGCTGTCTTGAATTTTTTCCGCATACAAATCGGCTACATCGGCCTGGCTGCTGGTATGCATCCAGCCACAGTTTTCATTAAAGCCCTGGTAAATAAAAAACTGCCCCCAGGTAACAGCACCGTAGGCATTCAAACCTTCTTCGCTGACCATGTGCACTTCGGGACGGAAGTAAAAAGTAACATGTGGATTGATGTACAAAATGGCTTTGCCCGATGCGGTAACGGACGGCGCAAATGCAAAACCGTTACTGCCGGTTTGCGGGTCATCGCCGAGTTTGGGAGGCAGTGCGGCCACTGATTCACCGGTGTAAAAACTCTGCAGCTCTTGCGGAGTAGCACCACCCGTGCTGATAGCGCCAATGCTGCCATCTGTCCACATGAAAGGCCACCAAGGTTCGAAGCGGCGGAGCAAAGCTGGCTTCACTTTTGGATGCGTAGCGAGGTAATAATTAACGCCGTCTGCAAAGGCGATGCACAACTTTTTCATCCACGCAGGGGCGGTGGCAAAATCTTTTTGGCATCGGCACTATCCAGCACCAACCGATGCAGTAAATCTTCGTACAAGGCTTTGCTGCCCTGCACTTCTGCCTGGCGGCCGAGCTTTTCAATGTAGTTGGCTTCCACCCGTGGGAAGTCGTCTTCGCATTGGGCGAACAACAAACCAAACACGGCATCGGCATCGGTTTTGCCATACACATGTGGTATGCCCCATTTGTCGCGGATGATGGTGACACGTTGTGCCTGTTGCTTCCATTTGGCTACCTCGGCGGGGCTAAATGATTGTGCCAACGACAGGGTAGGCAACAATAAGAGATACAGCAAGTATTTCATAATCATTAATGATGTGCAAGGGTTATGTGTGATACAAAAGGATGGTGTGAACAGATGCACAAAGCGATGCTGATGAAGGGAGTGACACAACCAGGATACCACAGGGTACTGCAGCTCGTCAACAAAAAAACTAATGTGATGGTTGAGCCGTTTTGCCTTGTCCGTACAAGACGGTGCCAGGGCGAGCCCCTGTGTGTTGTGCGTTATCTACTACCACTACGCCATTCACCAGTACATACTGAAAACCTTCGCTGTACTGATGCGGTTGCGCATAGGTTGATTTGTCAATGACGGTGTTGGCATCAAACACCACAATATCAGCCATCATGCCTGGCTTTAGCAAGCCACGATTGTGAAGGCCGAATTTTTGTGCAGGTAAAGAGGTCATTCTGCGAATGGCTTCCTCCAGTGACAATACTTTTTCTTGACGAACATACTTACCTAACACTCTTGCATTGGTGCCGTAGCCACGAGGATGAGGCACACCACTGTTGAATACCCGAATGCTGGCATCGCTGGCAAACATGTTGAAGGGATATTGCATGATGTTTTTGACATCGACTTCACTCATGCCATGAAACACCATGCTGGCGCCGCCTTTGTACATCATGTCGATGATGAGGTCGGCTTCGGCGGCTGCGTTGTGCTTGCGGCCCAACAGCAGGTTTACCTCTTCAATGTTTTTGCCATTCCAGCTGGTATCGGACCGGTAGTTGGCTATCTGACAATAGGTGAAATGATTTTGCTGGCGTTTTTTCAGCCTTGCCAACATGTAATTTTTGATGTAGGCTCTTGTTGTGGGATTATCAATTCTGGCACGGATAGAATCGGCACCATCGGCCAGCATTTCATCGGGAAAAAGTGTTGACAGCGAAGTGCTCGACGCCGTGTACGGATATTGATCGATGGTGACTTCGATGCCTTCTGCTCTGGCTTGTTGTACAAGGCCTAAGGTTTCGTTACTGCGGCCCCAGTTGTTTTGACCGCTGAGTTTGAAATGAGAAATCTCCACCGGAATATTGGCCTGCCGGCCAATGTTGATGGCTTCGGCAATGGCTTCATGTACCAGGTCGGCTTCGTTGCGCATGTGGGTGGCATACACGCCGTTGTACTGCGCTGCCACTTTGGCCAAACCCACTACTTCGGGTGTTTGAGAGTAGGTGCCGGGAATGTAAATCAAGCCCGTGCTGAGGCCAACAGCACCCGCCTGCATGGCTTTGGCCACCAGTGCTTCCATGCGTTGTTGCTCTTCGGCGGTAGGTGTACGGTTGGCTTCACCCATTACCAGTTGGCGTACGGTATTGTGCCCTACTAACGCAGCTACATTGATGGAGAGTTTCAAACTGTCGATGAAACGAAAGTATTGCGCCATGTCGTCGGCACTTTCGCCACAGTTGCCGGCTACCACGCTGGTTACACCATCGAGAATAAAACTTTTGGCATCGGGTGCTTTTGCTTCATCGCCTTCGATGTGTGTATGCACGTCGATGAAACCGGGTGCCACATACAAGCCTTTGGCATCAATCACTTTGCTGGCGCTGTATTGCGACAGTTTGCCAATGGCAATAATTTTTCCATTAGCGATGGCAATATCTGCATAGTACCAGTTGTTGCCCGTGCCATCAATGATGCGGCCATTGCGAATGAGCACGTCTGCTTGCTGAGCTTGCAGCAACGAAGTGGAAAGGACAGTGATGAAGAGAAGAATGTATTTCATGTATTTTTTTTACCACAGAGGATATGGAGTACTCACAGAGCACACAGTGTATGTACATACTTCTGTACATACTTCATAATTGGCTGTAGTTGAGTTTTATTTGTTTCAATTCTTTTTACTACAGAGGCGAAGGAGTACATACAGAGTACACTGTGTTACTCGGTGTATACCTCCAATTCCTCCATGGTTAAATATTCAATTCATTTATGGTTTTACCACAGAGACGAAAGAGTAACACAGCGGATACTGTGTTACTCAGTGTAGACCTCCAATTCCTCTGTGGTTAAATTAGTTTTTCATTTTTGCACAGCACTCATGTCATCCAAAATCCACACGCCACGGCCGTAGGTGCCAATCACCAGTTTGTTGTCGCGGGGGTGCACAAACAAATCCTGCACCGAAACCGAAGCGGGCAAATTGCCCCGCAACGACTGCCAGCTGGCGCCTTTGTTGTGGCTCACATAAATACCCATATCGGTACCGAGGTAGAGGATGTTGCTGTTGCGGGGATCTTCCCGAATCACATTTACCGGCGCAGCGGGTACATTGGTGGCAATGCTTTTCCAGGTAGCGCCAAAATCGTGGCTCACAAATACGTATGGTTTATTGTTGTCTTCACGGCGGTCGCTTAGCGTAATGTACACCGTGCTCTTGTTATACTTGCTGGCTACTATGCGGGATACATGTGCATTCGCTGGCAATCCTTTTTCAATGTTCGTCCAGTTGGCGCCATCATTTTGGCTCAGCCAAACTTTTCCATCATCTGTGCCCACATAGAGCAGCCCTTGCTGCAGCGGACTTTCATCGGCTGCCGTAATGGCTTGGTGGTTGATGGCATAAGGTGTTTTACCCATTTTAGCAATGTTGTTGCTGGTCAAATCCGGACTGATGCGTTTCCAACTGTTGCCGCTATCGGTACTTTTATACAAGTACTGAAAGCCATGGTACAAAGTGCCGGCATTGTGTGGCGATAAAAAAGTGTACGCCATCCATTCACCACGCAACGGTTCTTCATCAGCCGATTTTTTGATGCCAATATCCTGCCACCACAAACTATCGGGCAGGTTCAAATTACTTTTTACCAAACGACCATAAAAACTACTGGCATACATGATGTTGTTGTGCACAGCAATGTGTGTGCCTTCGCCACCGGGAGCATCACGCCAGGCAATGCTTTGCATAGAAGCTTTGTCGTAGGTATACGCAGAGCTACCCATGCTGCTGCCTTGGTCTTGCACAGAACCATAGATATGGAAAGGCTCCTGCATATCGTAGGTTACATTGTAGAAATGCGTGGTGGGCATGTTGTGGTAAAATGTCTTCCAGGTTTTGCTGCCATCGTAGCTCACGGCTACGCCGCCATCACTACCATTGATGATGTAGTTGCTGTTGGTGGGATCGATCCATAGGGCGTGATGGTCGCCGTGTACATTATCGCCTTTGTAATTGTTGCCCCATGTTTGAATGGTTGCAAAAGTTTTGCCGCCATCGGTGCTTTTGGCAAAAGGAACACCCATGATGTACACGGTGTTTTCATCATTCGGGTCTACCCGTATCTGGCTAAATACCCAACCGTAGGTACCTGCAAAGCGTTCCAACTTTTCATCTTCCGTGCTCACTTTGCTCCAGCTTTCACCTTTGTCATTGCTGCGCCACACCTGCACACCCATCGGAATGATTTGAATGGGGCGACCGTAAGGATCGAGTTCGCCCGGTTTGGGTTCTCTTTTGGGTGTATGGTTGTCGATAAACGCATATACCACGTTGCTATTCTTTTTACTCATGGCCAGGCCAATACGGCCGGTGTATTTTGTTTCGGGCAACCCATTGGTGAGGCGCTTCCATGTTTTACCGGCATCGGTGCTTTTGTAGAGGTAGTCGCCATCCTCTGGTATGGGGTCGCTCCAGCGTTTGCGAATGCGGTTCCACATGCTGGCATACAACGTATTCGGATCGTTGGGATCCATCAGCAAATCATTACAACCACTGGCGGTACCTTCTGCTAAAATTCGCTTCCATGTTTTGCCACCGTCGGTGGTCAGGTACACACCACGTTCGGGGTTGTGGCTCCATTCGTGTCCGCCGGCTGCTACATACACTACATCGGGGTTGCTGGGGTGTATAACAACACGACTAATGGTACCGGTATTTTCCAAGCCAATATGCGTCCAAGTTTTACCAGCATCAGTGCTTTTAAACATACCCATGCCGGGCAGCGATGCCCGGAAAATATTGGCTTCGCCTGTGCCTGCGTACAAGATGTTGTGATTGCTTTGTGCAATGGCCATGGTGCCCATGTTGAGGGTGGGCTGTTTATCGAACAAAGGTTGCCAGCTCAAACCAGCATCTGTGGTTTTCCAAAGACCACTGGTGGCCAATGCAGCATACATCACGTTTTTATTGCCGGGTATGCCCCACACATCTGTTACACGACCACTGATATAATTGGGACCCGTTTGCCGCCACTGCAGGTTTTTATACGGGCTATTTTGGCTTAGCGTTTCATGCTGTTTGTATGCCGCCAGCCTTGCGGTGCCGGGCACAGAGCGGTTGTTGGTATGCGGTTGTGCGGTGGCCAGCAGGGTACAGGCCGCCAGCGGCAACAAAAAAGAAAACTGTTTCATGAGCAGTACATGTTGATGGGTTGACAATAAGACGATGGTAAGATGAGAAAATGGTGCGCCGGGTGCGAAAAGTGAATATAGGAAAAGAATGTAGTTGCAAGGCAGGAGTAGGACGCATCATCTCATCAGCACACCGCCCTTCGGTCTTTGTGTTTCTTTGCGTGTCTAAGCCTTCGCTGTTCATCAAAACCCCGCAATTTTTCCTAACATTGATTGCTGCCTTACAACTACAGGCACTTGTCGTATGAGCCAACCTGCATTACTCCGGTCTACCTATGCGCTACTGGGCGAAGATTTATTGCAAGCCATCGAAACCCATGGCCAGTATATGGATGTGCCAGCCGGTACCACGCTGGTGCGGGAAGGTCAGTTTGTAAAAGTGGTACCACTGGTTTTGCATGGCACGGTAAAGGTGTTTACCAAAACCGAAGACAAAGAGCTGTTGCTCTACTACATCCGCCCCAGCGAAAGTTGTGTCATGAGTTTTGCCGCAGGTATGGGCGATGAGCCGAGTAAAATAATGGCCGTGGCTGAAGAAGCCACAACACTCTGGCTGCTGCCGGTGGCACAATTGCGGCAGTGGGTCACCGAATTTCCGCGAATCAATTTATTGTTTTTTACGCAGTACAACCAGCGGTATGCCGAGCTCATCGATACCATCAATGCACTGCTTTTTAACCGGCTCGATAGCAGGGTGTATCAATACCTCAAAGAGAAAACCCGCATGAAAGGCGAGTTGGTGCTCGACCTGCGGCACCGACAGATTGCGCAGGATTTAGGCACTGCCCGTGAAGTGGTAACACGGGTGATGAAGCGGCTGGAGCAAGAAGGAAAAATCAAACAGGCCGACGGCAAAATACTGCTCTTGTAAGCCGGTGACGCTGGTCACCAGATTGTGCCACACGATGCTGTTAGTTTTACTGCATGAAACAACCATGGTTGCGTATGCTGCTTGTATGTATCCTTTGCCTGTTGTTGGTTTGGAGCATCGTAGCAGTTTGGCAAGCCATCCGGAACTAAATCAATTGTAACCTCAAAAAACTTCCAGCATGAAAAAGAACATGGGCGCTGTAGACCGCGTCATCCGCATTGTATTGGCCGCCTTATTTGCGGTATTGTATTTCACCGGCACAGTAGCAGGTACACCTGGTTTGGTGCTGCTCGTATTGGGCGGTGTGTTCCTGGCTACCAGCCTCATTAGTTTTTGTCCGCTGTATACATTGGTAGGCCTCAATACCTGCCCCAAAAAATAATCCTAGGGGTTTGCTTATTTACTCGTTAGCAGCACCAGCTCATCAGCTGGTGTTGTTTTTTTGTGGCACCAGCCAAGTGCTGCTATGAAGCACCTGTTGCGTCGCACACTTGTACTGCCGTGCACAGCGCAGCTGTTCCTGCCAATTCTCTTTTTTTGAACCACTAAGGCGTAAATAGTTTGCAGTAGACAGTTTGGGATTTGCAGGGCTTGTATTTTTTTCTTATTAACGAAGGATTGCATACAAAAAGGCCCATCCGACCAACAATTATTGATTTAACACATCCCCGAAAAAATTATATTCCTTAACCCAATGGATTGCCTATTGCCTACATTATTATTGCCTTCTTCATCATTGCCCATTCCCTCATTGCCCAACCAAACCACAAACCCCAAACCCCCAACTACCAACTATCATCTACCTTCGCGTCATGCCTGAAACATTACAAGCCGGACAGTTTTATACATTACCCGTAGAACGCATCGTTACTCCGGGTGCCTATTTGCGCCATGGCAATGAAGATGTGTTGTTGCCCAATCGCTGGTTGCCCGAAGGGTTGCAAAAGGGGGATGAAATAGAAGTTTTCATTTACCACGATAGCGAAAATCGCCTCATCGCCACTACACAAAAGCCGTTTGCAGTAGTGGGTCAGTTTGCTTTTTTGAAAGTGGTCAGCACCAGCCCGGCCGGCGCCTTTCTCGATTGGGGGTTGAGCAAAGATTTGTTTGTGGCCAACAGCCAGCAACGGGAGCCCATGAGTGAAGGCAAAAGCTACCTCGTGTATGTGTACCGCGATGAAAAAACCGGCCGCTTAGCTGCCACCGAATGGACCAATCAGTTTTTAAAAACCGATACCACGGGCTTACAAGAAAAGCAACCCGTTACGTTGCTCGTACATCGCCAAACGCCATTGGGTTTTGCGGTGATGGTGGATGATTGCTATGAAGGACTGGTGCACCATGCCGATGCGGTGGTAGGTTTGCAGCCGGGCCAGCGTTTGCAAGGTTTCATCAAGCAGGTGCGGGAAGATGGCAAGCTGGACATTGTGCCCGGCAAACCCGGCTACGACAAAATTTCAGGCGAACCCGAACGCATTCTCGAATTACTAAAACAACACAAAGGCGCTTTGCCGTACAACGACAAAAGCGACCCGCAAGACATTTACGCCTTTTTCGGCCTCAGCAAAAAGAGTTTCAAAATGGCCATCGGTGCTTTGTACAAACAACGTTTGATTGAAATACTGCCAGGTGGTATAAAGTTGGTGGAGTAGGTTTTTAGTTGACGAGTTTACTAGTTTACGTGTTCACTGGTTCCAATGTTTTAGTGTGCAACAGTTACAGTGTTGAAGCGCTTACAAATTGCACTGCATTTACATTGGCACATTTTCAAATTAGCTAATTAGCACATTACTCAATGGCACTATACACCAGCACTTTAAACTTGTCGTGAATATCGCCATGGCTGGTAGGTGTTTGGTTTAGGAAAAATTGCGCTATTATTTTTTCTTTCGGATCTATCCAGTAGGTGCTGCTAAAAGCGCCACCCCAACTATACGTGCCGGTACTTTGGCCCAGCTTGCCACTGCCTGTTTCCGTTACCAATCCAAAGCCCAGTCCGAATTTTTCATTCGGCCCACGGTCTACATTGCCTATTTGATTTTGTGTCATCAGCTCCACACTGTTTTTGCTCAGGATGCGTTTACCATTGTACACACCACCGTTGAGCATCATTTGCATAAAAATGGCATAGTCCATTGCTGTACTGGAAAGGCCTGCCCCGCCGCTGTATAATTGCCCCTTCGCTTTAGGGTAATCTACATCCAGATTATTCAGCATAGCCGATTGCCCGGGTTGCAATACCGTTACATGTTGCTGTTTATCCTCTGTGTGTAATGCCACCAATCGGTTTTGTTTTTCAGCAGGCAAATAAAACCAGGTATCCTTCATGCCCAGTGGTTCAAAAATGCGGATGCGGAAAAAATCGGCCAGACTTTGACCGCTCATCACTTCTACAAAATAACCGAGCACATCGGTGTTGAGGCCGTACGTAAAACGTTCGCCGGGCTGGTGCTCCAGTGGCAGTGCGGCAATCTTCATTACCTGCTCTTTGAGGCTGGCAGCAGGCACACCAATTTGTGCATGCACACCGGCTTTGGCATACATGGCTTTGGCACGTGGGCTGCCTATTTGTGCATACCCAATACCCGATGTATGCGTAAGCAAATCACGGATGGTAACTGCCCGCTTGGCTTTTACCGTACTAAAACTGGTATCGGCCATATTAAACTGATCAATGACTTGCTGATTGGCAAATGCCGGAATGTATTTGGCAATGGGATCGTCGAGCAAAAACTTGCCTTCTTCAAACAGCATCATCACTGCCGTGCTGGTAATTGCCTTGGTTTGCGAAGCAATGCGGAAAATATCGTCTTTCTGTTGTGCGTTTTTTGTAGCGGCGTTGCGAACACCAAAAGCCCGATGGTACACTACTTTTCCATTGCGGGCTACAATGCAGGTGGCACCGGCTATCCACTGGCTATCGATGTATTGCTGTACCAATGCGTCTATGCGGTTGAGCCGCACCGGATCCATGCCTTCTGTTTTTGGCGACGTGGCCAATGGAATTTGCGCAACTAATGGCGCCATGGCAAATGATGCGGCAATGGCAAGAAAAAGGGATTTCATGTACAATCAATTTTTTGGGCAATTAAAGTACATGAAAAAGGCATTGCCAGCAGGGTAAAGCGCAGGTTATTACTTTCCTGCAACCCAATCTTCTATCACACCGGCAAAATATTGGTGCTCCAATTGGTGGATGCGGGCAGCCAAATCATCGGGTGTATCGCCGGGCAGCACCGGGCACTTGGCCTGAAATAAATGCGCCCCGTGGTCGTATTGCTCATCCACCAGGTGAATGGTGATGCCGCTTTCTGTTTCGCCTGCCGCAATCACGGCTTCGTGTACAAAATGGCCATACATGCCTTTGCCTCCATATTTGGGCAGCAGGGCAGGGTGAATATTGACGATATGATTGGGATAGGCAGCTATTAACGTCGGGGGTATTTTCCATAAAAAACCTGCCAATACAATATAATCGATGCCAGCAGCCTGCAGTTCGGGCACATAGGCATCGCCTTTTAAAAACTGCTCCCGGCTGATGATTAAGGTGCTTACGCCAAAATCGGCGGCATGGTGCAGGGCGCCGGCGCCGGGCTTATTGCTCACCAGCATCGAGATTTTGATGCGGGGGTGCCCTTTGAAATGCTCCATGATTTTGCGGGCATTGCTCCCGGTACCGCTGGCAAAAATGGCCAGGTGGATATGCGCATCGCTTTCAGACGAGGCGGCCGGAGCACTGCCCAAGCCCAATTTGCTACCCATTTTGCGTAAATAATTGCGGAAAAACCTGAATTGGCCCAGCGGAATACTGATGAGCAGCACACAAATCGGCCACAACAGGGTAAGGATGATAAAGTACAGCGTTCCGTACAGAAATGGCTGCTCAATGGTAAACAGCCCCAGTATTTCACGGGTAAAAAAGCCGCAGAGGCTACCACCAAGGGCAAACGTGCAGAGAATAAGGGTGAGTTGCACCCCGGTAACCTTCCATTTTTGTTGCAGCCGGCCAAACATGCCTGCGAAGATGGGGTAAAAAAA
Source organism: Phnomibacter ginsenosidimutans (assembly GCF_009740285.1). Classification (GTDB taxonomy): domain Bacteria; phylum Bacteroidota; class Bacteroidia; order Chitinophagales; family Chitinophagaceae; genus Phnomibacter; species Phnomibacter ginsenosidimutans. The sequence goes on along the minus strand of NZ_CP046566.1, from coordinate 3,717,925 downwards.
CGTGCAGATGACGGAATACAGCCCGGGGGCTGATGCTTATCAGTAATAATGCTATGCCGGGAAAGGTTCTTTGCCATCACATACTTCGATTCACTGAGAAATTGCTATTCGTTGAACCTTTGAAGAGATGGCCTGCCAGCTTGCTGACACAAACCTCTCCATAGGCTGAAACCCTTGTGGCACTAAGCGAAATTTTTTTTTCCGATTACGGGTAATTGTCACGCCGAGGTCATATTTTTGCCCGCCTATCCGCGGATATGTTTCCAACGGCTATTCAATATCAGTGAGTTATGAGTAAAATAAGCAAAGCCAGCCTTCACATTATTACGAGTTTTCTATTCCTGTTTGTAGCCGGCTTTACCCAAGTGCAGGCCCAGGATGGAAAAGCGCTGTTCAATGCCAACTGTGCTTCCTGCCACAAAATCGATAAAGACCTGACTGGTCCGGCTCTCCTGGACGTAGAAAAGCGCTGGCCCAGCAAAGACCTGCTGAAGACCTGGATTAAAAACTGGCCTGACGCGGTGAAAACCGGCGACCCTTATGCTGTGAAAATTAAGGATTGGAGCCCCGCTGCCATGACTTCTTTCAACTCACTGCAGGATGCTGATATCGAAGCTATTCTTACCTATATCCGTGATTGGAAGCCTGCCACTCCGGCTCCTGCAGCTGGTGCAACTGCGGCCGCAAAATCCGAAGGTGACAACAGCCTGCTCTTTGGTGTCATCACCCTGGTGCTGGCACTGATTGGTCTCATTTTGCTGCAGGTAAACAGCAACCTCCGCAAGTTGGCCGACGAAAAAGATGGCCTGCCTGTTGCTGCATCTGTTCCTTTCTACAAAAACAAAACCTACATCGCACTGGTAACCGTGCTGCTCTTTGTAGTAGCGGGTGTGTATATTTCAAAAGGCGCCGTTGGTTTGGGCCGTAGTAAAGACTACCAGCCTGAACAGCCAATTTATTACAGCCACAAAGTACACGCTGGTGTAAACCAAATCAACTGTTTGTACTGCCACGGTGGTGCGCAAGAAGGTAAGCATGCCAACATTCCTTCTGTGAATGTGTGTATGAACTGTCACCTGGCCATCAACGAGTACAAGGGCGAGCCGTTGTACACCGCCGATGGTAAAGAAGTGAATGGTACCAACGAAATCAAGAAACTGTACGAATACGCAGGTTTCACACCAGGTCAGGCTTGGGATCCTTCCAAAGCGAAGCCCATTGAGTGGATCAAAATTCACAACCTGCCCGACCACGTTTATTTCAACCACGCACAGCACGTAAAAGCTGGTCAGGTAGCCTGCCAAACCTGCCACGGCGAAATCCAGAACATGGGTGAAGTGAAGCAGTTTAGCGATCCGAGCATGGGTTGGTGTATCAATTGCCACCGCGAAACCAAGGTTCAGTTCAAAGACAACGGCTTCTACAGCATTTACGAGAAGTTCCATGAAGACATGAAGAATGGCAAAATGGACAGCGTAACTGTTGAAATGATTGGTGGTACTGAGTGCCAGAAATGTCACTACTAATTTGAATTAGCACTCAGGCATAACCCTGAAGATGCATCAGTTCAAGTTTTCAATTTTCAAATTCTCACATTAGTATAGTATGAGTAATAAAATCTGGCAAAGTTTCGGAGCCCTAGGCAAAAGCGAAGGCCATCAGGCCAATGTAGCTGATGAATTCAGGGAGGAATTGCCGTTTGAAGCGGATGATAAAGGATTGATGAGTGCCAATGCACCTCGTCGCGACTTCTTGAAATACCTCGGATTTAGCACGGTAGCTGCTACGGTAGCCGCCAGTTGCGAAATGCCGGTGAAAAAAGCCATTCCGTTTGTCAACAAGCCAGACAATGTGATTCCGGGTGTGGCCAATTACTACGCCACTACCTATGTACAAGATGGCGATGTGGTAAGTGTGGTAGCCAAGGTGCGTGATGGCCGTCCTATCAAAATTGAAGGCAACGACCTGAGCCCCATTTTCCAGGGCGGTACCAGTGCCCGTGCACAGGCGTCTGTGCTGGATATGTACGATACCAAGCGCCTGCGTTTTCCTGCTCAAATTAAAGAAGGCAAGCTCGTAGAAGTATCTACGTTCGATGCATTTGATAAAATGATTGCCGATGAAATGGCGAAGTTGAACGGTGCTCCTGTAGTGCTGTTGACTTCTACCATTACTTCTCCTTCTACCAAGCAACTGGTAGGAGAGTTCCTCGCTAAGTTTCCCGGTAGCCGCCACGTAACTTACGATGCCGTAAGCTACAGCGGTATGCTGCTGGCCAACGAAGCGGCTTATGGCAAACGTGCCATTCCTTCATATCACTTCGACAATGCAAAAGTGATTGTAAGCCTCGGCGCCGACTTCCTCGGTACCTGGCTCAGCCCAGTAGAGTTTGCCAAGCAGTACTCTAAAGGCCGCAAAATCGACGAGAAAAATCCTACGCTGAGCAAGCACTATCAGTTCGAAAGCATCATGAGCATGACGGGTGCCAATGCCGACGAACGCTTTACCCACAAGCCTTCTGAAGCAGGTGTGGTTGCTGCTGCCTTGCTGGCTGCTGTAACAGGCGGCGCTGTAAACGTAGCCGATGCCAAGCTGAAAGCCGGTCTGAGCAAAGCTGCTGCCGACCTAAAAGCTGCCGGCGGTGCTGCCCTGGTAGTAAGTGGTAGCAACGACAGCAATGTTCAGCTCATTGTAAATGCAATTAACGAGGCCATTGGTGCCAACGGTAAAACCATCAACTGGGCTGTTACCAGCAACTACCGTCAAGGTGTGGATGCTGACTTTGAAACCCTGCTGGCCGATATGAGTGCTGGTAAAGTAGGTGCCCTGCTGATTGCCGGTGCCAACCCTGCTTATACCTACGCCAAAGCCGATGCCTTCAAAAAGGCGCTGGCTGCCGTAAAACTCACCGTTTCTTTCAACACCCGTTTGGACGAAACCACTGAGCTCTGCAAATACGTAGTGCCCGATCATCACTACCTCGAAAGTTGGGGTGATGCCGAGCCAAAATCTGGTTACTACTCTTTTATTCAACCTACCATTGCCCCGCTGTTTAAAACACGCAACTGGCAAGACAGCCTGTTGAAGTGGAGCGGTAATGCAACTACCGAATACGCCAACTACCTGAAAGCATACTGGATGACCAAGCTGGGCAGCCAGGAAAACTGGGATGCAACACTCCGTGATGGTGTGATTGTACCTGCTGAAGCTGTGGTAGCGGCTGGTTCATTTAATGGTGCTGCTGTTGCCGCTGCCGTAAGTGCTGCCGGTACACCTGCCAAGGCTGGTGCATGGGAAGTAGTACTGTACGAAAAAACAGCCATCGGTTCTGGTGCGCAAGCTACCAACCCATGGTTGCAGGAAATGCCTGACCCCGTAACCAAGGCCACCTGGGATAACTACGCTACCATTTCTGCTGCTGCTGCCAAAGAATTGTTGGGTATCGACCTGACAAAGAATGGCGACGCAGACAGCTACGAAGTAAATCCGAAGAAACCCGTTATTGCCATTAAGGTAAACGGTAAAGAACTGAAGCTGCCGGTAATCATTGTTCCCGGTACGCAGAAAAACACCATCGGTATTGCTGTAGGTTATGGCCGCAGTGAAAAAGTAGGTGTAGCTGTAAAAGGCGCTGGTCAGAATGCTTACCCGCTGGCTACCATTGCCAACGGTGTAGTAACCTACGCTGCTTACGATGCAACAGTAACTGCCACCGATGAATTGTATGAAGTAGCTCAAAACCAAACACACGGTTCTTATGAAGGCCGTATTGAAGTAGTAAAAGAAACTTCACTGGCTACCTTTAAGAAGCACCCCGAAATGTTTAAGGCGCAGCGGGATGCACTGGTAGAAGATTATGCCAGCAAAAGCGGCGACTACCGCAACGAAGCTTCTTTGTATGATCCTCGCCTCAATGATCGTCCTGGGGTACACTGGGGCATGAGCATCGACCTGAACAGCTGTACTGGTTGCGGTTCTTGCGTAGTGGCTTGTAATGCTGAAAACAACATTCCTGTTGTAGGTAAAACAGAAGTACTGCGTGGCCACGATATGCATTGGATGCGTATTGACCGCTACTTTGTAAGCGATGCGGCTAACCCCGATGAAGTGAAGGACGTAGTGTTTATGCCAATGATGTGCCAGCACTGCGACAACGCTCCTTGCGAAAACGTATGTCCTGTAGCTGCTACCAACCACAGCAGCGAAGGTTTGAACCAAATGACTTACAACCGTTGTATTGGTACCCGTTATTGTGCCAACAACTGTCCGTATAAAGTACGCCGTTTCAACTGGGCCGACTACACAGGTGCTGATAGCTTCCCGAACAACCAGGAAGGAATCATCAGCGATGTAACCATGGAAATGAACGACGACCTGTACCGCATGGTGCTGAACCCTGACGTTACTGTTCGTAGCCGTGGTGTAATTGAGAAGTGCTCATTCTGCGTACAGCGCCTGCAGGCTGGTAAGCTGGAAGCGAAAAAGCAGAGCCGTCCCATTAAGGATGGTGAAGTGAAAACTGCTTGTCAGAGTGCTTGCCCAACAAATGCGATTGAATTTGGTGACAGCAACGATAAGCAAAGCGCCGTTCGCAACATGCGTGACCACAGCCCGCTGCGGATGTACTATGCGCTGGAGCAAATTCACGTGTTGCCGAATGTGAACTACATGGCCAAAATCAGAAATACAGATGAAGTGGATGCGGTAGAAATGCCCCACAAACCTGAAGCTGCTGAGGCCGGTGCTGCTCACCATTAATGGGTAAAGCTGACCAGAGAACTGAAAGTACAAGTGAGTGACACAACGCAGCTCCATCAGGGAACTGCAGTTGGTAACTCAAAAGAATAAAAGAACCAAAAAGCATACGGCGAAAGCCAGGTGCTAAAAGCGAAGAGCATATGTCTGTAATTAAGTACGAAAGTGCCGTAAGGGCTCCGTTGGTGGATGGAACGAAAACGTACCACCAGGTAACTGAAGACATCATCAGGCCGATTGAGACCACACCTTCTAAGTTGTGGAAGATTGGTTTTGCCATTTCGGTAGGCTTGCTGTTGTTTGGTGTGTACAGTGTGTACCGCGAAGTAACCTACGGTATTGGCGAATGGAACCTGAACAAAACAATTGGCTGGGGTTGGGACATCACCAACTTCGTGTGGTGGGTAGGTATTGGTCACGCCGGTACGCTCATTTCGGCCATCTTGTTGCTCTTCCGCCAAGGCTGGCGTACAGGTGTAAACCGTGCGGCTGAAGCCATGACCATCTTTGCGGTAATGTGTGCGGGCCAGTTCCCCATCTTCCACATGGGTCGTGTGTGGATGGCCTTCTTCGTACTGCCTTACCCCAACAGCCGCGGCCCGTTGTGGGTAAACTTTACCTCTCCACTGTTGTGGGACGTATTTGCGATCTCTACATACTTCACTGTGTCACTGTTGTTCTGGTACTCAGGTTTGTTGCCTGACCTGGCTACTGTACGTGACCGTGCCAAACTGAAGTGGCGCAAAAAAATGTACGGTATTCTTTCTTTCGGCTGGACCGGTAGCACCAAGCACTGGCAGCGTCATGAAAGCCTCAGCCTTGTGCTGGCTGGTTTGAGTACTCCTCTCGTACTGTCTGTACACACCATTGTATCTTTTGACTTCGCCACCTCTGTTATTCCTGGTTGGCATACCACCATCTTCCCGCCGTACTTCGTGGCCGGTGCCATCTTCTCTGGTTTTGCCATGGTGCAAACCCTGATGCTGATTACCCGCAAAGTGTTGAACCTCCAAGATTACATTACCCTCGAGCACATTGAGGTGATGAACAAGGTTATTGTACTTACTGGTTCTATTGTGGGTGTAGCTTACCTCACCGAACTGTTTATGGCCTGGTACAGCCAGAACCCATACGAAGGATATACTTTCTGGTACAGCCGTGCCAACCTGTTTAGCCCATACGGTTGGAGCTACTGGGGTATGATGGCCTGTAACGTACTGAGCCCACAGATTTTCTGGTTCAAGAAACTCCGTCGCAATATCACTGTAACCTTCTTCATGAGCATCATCGTGAACATTGGTATGTGGTTCGAACGTTTCGTAATTATCGTTACTTCTTTGTATCGTGACTATGTGCCATCTAGCTGGAGCTACTACTATAGCCCCACTCCTTGGGAGATTGGTTTCTACCTCGGTACGTTTGGTTTGTTCTTCACCTGCTTCTTCCTGTTTGCCAAGTGGTTCCCTGTAATTGCGGTGGCAGAAATCAAGTTCATCCTGAAGCGTAGCGGTGAAAACTACAAAGCCGGTGATCAGGCTACATTGGAAAACAAGACGCTGGAAGATTTCCAGCATACCATGGCCCATTAAGAAAATGCGCAATCAGCAGTTTGCAATTTGCAAGCCGTTGGTTGAACCAATAAGAAAACATTAATAACTGTAGGCCTTGCTCACTGCAAACCGCCTACTGCCAACTGAAAGATATGGACGTAAGAAAATTTGTTGTTGGGTTGTTTGATGACGAAAAAGTGCTGTTTCCTGCCGTAAAGCAGGTACGCAAAGCAGGTTTTCGCATTCACGACGTGTACACGCCATTTCCGGTGCATGGTCTCGACAAGGCATTGGGCCTTCGTGAAACCAGCCTGCATACTGCGGGTTTCATTTACGGCATCACAGGTACAACCATTGCATTGAGCTTTATGAGCTGGGTATTTACCAGCGATTGGCCTTTGAACATTGGTGGTAAACCACACCTGCCACTGCCAGCATTTGTTCCGGTTACGTTCGAGTTTACCGTACTCTGTGCAGCTGTCGGTATGGTGTTGACTTTTTGCTACCTGTGCCAGCTGGCGCCGGGTGTAAAAAAGCACCACTTTCACCCACGTGCTACCGACGACAAATTTGTAATGGTGATTGAGTGCACCAGCGAAACCACCGAAGCGGAAGCAACAGCCTTGCTGAATGCTGCAGGTGCTCACGAAGTACATACCCAAATGGCTGAAACCGGCTGGTGGTTTGGTACTTACGACAAAGAGCAAAAACTGTACGAAGAAGCCCCGGTAACAAGCGGCACACTAATTCATCCATTAGCATCAACGAATACTGAATACTTCGAAATGAAAAGAATTTCTATCATACTCACTGCTGCTACTGCCTTGCTGGTAGTGGCTTGTAGCGAAGTGAAACGTAAGCCCGGCAGCATTTACATGCCAGATATGGCCAACAGCCGTGCCTACGAAACTTACGCCGATCACAGCAATTTGAAAGACAAAGGCATTAGCTATAATAACCTGCCTGTAGCAGGCACTGTAGGTCGTGCTGAAAGCTATGTATATCATTTGGCTAAAGATGCGAATGGCGATACCGCCAACTATTTCGCCAGTCGTTTGGTAGAAAATCCGGTCACTTCACTGGATGACAAGCAAATGAAAGAAGCAGAGCGGTTGTACCTCATCAATTGCGGCATTTGCCATGGTGAGAAGCTCGACGGTAATGGCCCATTGTGGAAGGGTGGCGAAGGCCCGTACCCTGCAAAGCCAGCCACTTTGGTAGGCGATGCCAAGTATGAAGCCATGACTGCCGGTACCATGTTTTACAGTGTAACTTATGGTCGTAACCTGATGGGTTCTTACGCATCACAGCTTACACCAAAGCAACGCTGGGACATCATCCACTACATTAAAGTAAAACAAGGAAAAGTAGGCGCAGCAGCACCTGCTACAGCAGCAGTTGCACCAGCCTCCGATAGCAGCAAGGCAACCAAGTAATTCGACAGATCAGTATTCAACTGCCCAAAGTATTAACCGATAATTTTTTTAGAATGGCTTCATATAGTAACCAATTTGTACAACCCGCCGGAATGAAGAAATGGGGCATGGCGCTGACTGCAGTAGGTGCAGTGGCACTGGCAGCAGGCATCGCTTTCCTGGGTTTGAGTAAAGATGAGCATGATAGCACCCGTTTTTGGGCAGTATTGCTGCAAAACAGTGTGTATTGGTTGCTCGTTGTAAATGCGGCAATGTTCTTTTTGTGCGCCACTACCTTGGCTTGGGCCGGTTGGACACAATCTTTCCGCCGTGTAGCTGAAGCTATTTCTGTAGTAGTCATTCCGTTCGGCATTTTGGCTTTCATCGTATTGATGGGGCTGGTGTTTGGTCATCAGCATCATATCTACCACTGGCTGACACCCGAAGGCGACAAAATTCTGGAAGGCAAGAGCGGCTTCCTCAATCCTACTTTCTTCACTATTTGGTCTATCATTACCATTGGTGGCTGGATTTTCCTTGGTTGGAACATGCGTCGCATCAGCCGCGAAGCGGACGATCAACCTTTCACTACTGAAGAAGGCAAGAAGTGGATTTTTAAGAATACCGTTCATGCGGCTTTCTACATTGTATTGTTTGCATTAACTGTAACCTCTTCTATTCCCTGGTTGTGGTTGATGAGCATTGATGCCCACTGGTACAGCACCATGTACAGCTGGTACACTTTTGCCTCCTCATTTGTAGCAGGCATGGCTTTGATTGCGTTGTTTGTGATTTACCTGAAAAATCAGGGTCACCTGCCTTTCACTACCGAAGAGCACCTGCACGATTTGGGTAAGTTCATGTTTGCATTCTCTGTGTTCTGGACATACCTGTGGTTTAGCCAGTACATGCTCATTTGGTATGCCAACATTCCTGAAGAAACTGAATACTTTAAAGCCCGTGTATGGGGCGAATACCGCGGTTTGTTCTACCTCAATCTGGCACTCAACTTTCTCAGCCCACTGTTGGTGCTCATGAAGGCCGGAGCAAAACGCAACTATACCATCGTTTCTTTCATGGCCATCCTGATTATCGTAGGTCACTGGGTTGATTTCTACCTGATGGTAATGCCTAAGCCGCTGGGCGACCACGCTACCATTAGCTGGTTTGAAATTGGCATTGCACTCGGCTACGTAGGTATGATTATCTGGTTTGTTGGCCGTGCTTTGGAAAAAGCCCCACTCGTACCCATGCATCACCCATTCCTGAAAGAAAGTGTGATTCACCACACCTAATTGAGGGAGCCCAGACATATTTTCTGATAGTGGTAGCTTCAACAAATACTTGCTACACTTAAGGGGAATACTATTTTTGGAATCAGACAGCGATTTTTGAATCAATCATAAGCCCATTTTATCATGAACATTTGGTTGTTGTTGTTGGTCGTAACTATGATCTTGCTGGTAATCTTTCAGATTGCCAAGGCAAGTGAATATGTCAGCGTATTGAAAGGAGAGAAGAAGTCACGGGAACAAAGCAACCGTGTAAATGCTTTCTTGATGCTGGTTTTTCTGGTGCTGGGTCTTGTTGGTGCCTATTGGTGCAACGAGAAGCTGGCCGGTCAAACTTTGTTTGCACAGGGTTCTGCATCTGTAGAAGGTGAGCAGATTGACACCATGTTTATGATGACACTTGCCGTTACTGGTGTAGTGTTTGTCATCACTCAGGTATTGCTCTTCTGGTTCAGCTTTAAATACCAGGAAAAAGAAGGCCGCAAAGCATTTTATTTCCCGCACAACAATAAGTTGGAAATGATTTGGACCATCGTACCTGCCATTACTCTTACTGTACTGGTCGTATTTGGTTTGCGCCACTGGTTTAAAATTACCGGCGATGCTCCAAAAGACGCTATGCTGGTGGAAATCACCGGTCAGCAATTTGGCTGGCAGTACCGCTACCCAGGTACCGACGGTGTGTTGGGTAAAAAGAATTACAAATTGATTGATGCCAACGCTAACAACAGCCTCGGTCAGGATTGGTCTGATAAAGCCAACCACGATGATGTGAGCCCCACTGTTATGTATCTGGTAAAAGGCAAGTCTGTAAAGCTGGTGATTAACAGTAAAGACGTGATTCACGACGTTGGTTTGCCTCACTTCCGTTTGAAAATGGATGCCGTGCCTGGTATCCCCACTACGCTGTGGTTTACACCAAAATGGACGACAGAAGAAATGCGTACCAAAACCGGCAATCCCGATTTCGAATACGAGATTGTATGCGATCAGTTGTGCGGCGCCAGTCACTATGCTATGCGTGGTGTAATCAAGGTAGTTTCTCAGGAAGATTTTGATATGGAAATGGCCAAGCTGAAGCCCAACTATTTTGCGGCCAACCCAGACAAAGATCCTTGCTACTCAGGCAGCTCCGGCCCCGGCAGTTGCCGATACAGCCAAGCCTGCAACTGCAGCAGTTGTAGCCACCGCTCCCAAAGCAAAAATTTAAACTATCCTACGGTATCATCCGTTAACACAATAACAGAAGCAACGAATTATGAGCGAATTAGTGTTGAATCCGCATGTAGCCCACGGAGCTCACGAAACGGCCCATCATGATCATCATGAGCAGGGATTTGTGTCGAAGTACATCTTCAGCATGGATCACAAAACCATCTCCAAGCAGTTCCTCATTACGGGTATTGTTTGGGCCATTATTGGCGGTTTGTTTTCTGTGTTTTTCCGCCTCCAACTTGGTTATCCTGAAGCAACCTTCCCTTGGTTGGAAGATTTGCTGGGTCGCTGGGCAGAAGGTGGTCGTATCAAACAAGAATTTTACTACGCATTGGTAACCATGCACGGTACCGTATTGGTATTCTTTGTACTGACTGCTGGTTTGAGTGGTACTTTCTCTAACCTGCTTATTCCGCTGCAAATTGGTGCCCGTGACATGGCGAGCCCAATGCTCAACATGCTGAGCTACTGGTTCTTCTTTTTGGCCAGCGTGGTGATGATTTCTTCTTTGTTCATTCAAACCGGTCCTTTCAGCGGTGGCTGGACTGCTTATCCTCCCCTGAGTGCTGTAGGTGATATGAGCCCTGGTTCTAAGCTGGGCGTTGACCTCTGGATTACAGCCATGGCGCTGTTTGTGGTGTCATCTTTGCTCGGCGGTCTCAACTACATTGCTACCATCCTGAACATGCGTACCAAGGGCATGAGCATGACTCGCCTGCCCTTGACCATTTGGGCGTTCTTCTTTACTGCCGTTCTGGGTGTATTGAGCTTCCCTGTGTTGTTCAGTGGTTTCATCCTCTTGTTGTTCGACCGTAACCTCGGTACCAGCTTCTACCTGAGCGAAATTTATGTACAGGCAACCCAAACTGCTTTGCCAAACGAAGGTGGTTCCGCCATCCTTTACCAGCACCTGTTTTGGTTCCTCGGTCACCCTGAAGTGTATATCATCCTGTTGCCTGCCATGGGTATGGCTTCAGAAATTATGAGTACCAATGCACGTAAACCCATCTTTGGTTACATGGCCATGGTTGGCTCAATGTTTGCCATTGCTATTCTGGCCTTCCTGGTTTGGGCCCACCACATGTTTGTAACGGGTCTCAACCCATTCCTTGGCGCCTTCTTCGTATTGTTGACATTATTGATTGCCGTTCCTTCTGCCATCAAAGTGTTCAACTGGTTGACGACGATTTGGCGTGGTAATATCCGTTTTACTCCGGCCATGCTGTTTGCACTGGGCTTTGTAAGCCTGTTCATCAGCGGTGGTTTAACAGGTATTTTCTTGGGTAACTCAGCACTTGATATTCACCTGCATGATACCTACTTTGTAATTGCCCACTTCCACATTGTGATGGGTGTGGCCAGCTTCTTTGGCATGTTTGCCGGTGTGTACCACTGGTTCCCCAAAATGTTTGGCCGCTACATGAACAACACTTTGGGATATATCCACTTCTGGGGTACTCTGGTTTGTGCGTATGTTATCTTCTGGCCCATGCACTATGAAGGTCTGGCTGGTATGCCCCGCCGCTATTACGATTACAGCCAGTGGCAGTCTTTCAAGCAGTTTGGCGAGTTGAACGAGTTGATTACCATTGCTGCCATCATCAGCTTCCTGCTGCAGTTGGTGTTTGTGTTCAACTTCTTCTACAGCATTTTCAAAGGCCGTAAGTTGTTGGTTCAAAACCCATGGGATTCAAACACTTTGGAATGGACTACACCTATCAACGCCGGACACGGCAACTGGCCTGGTGAAATACCAGAAGTACACCGTTGGGCGTACGATTACGGTAAAGATGGGGTTGACTTTATTCCTCAGGATGTACCAGTAGGTAAAGATGAGTCAGAACATCATTAATCGATATCCGACAAATAATTACAAAAAACGGCCCTGCAACAAGCGGGGCTGTTTTTTTGCCAATACATTTGCGCACCATTTCCCTCCCTATTTTTTCAATCATGGCGGTAGCAGCAAAACTGAAAGACTATTTACAACTGATAAAATTCACCCTGAACATCACGGTGGTTTTTTCCAGTGTCATCAGCTACTTGCTGGTTCCCAATATTGATTTCAATTTGAAAATGGTGCTGCTGCTCACCATTGCCGGCTTGCTGGTGACGGGTAGTGCCAATGCCATCAATCAGATTTACGAAAAAGACTCTGATGCGCTGATGAAGCGAACCGGTAAACGCCCCATTGCAGCCGGACGGATGTCGAAACAGGAAGCTTGGTTTTTTGCCGGGTTATCGGGGGCGGTTGGTGTGTGGCTCATGTGGTATTTCTTTAATATCGAAGCTGCATTGTTGTCGCTTTTGAGTTTGTTCATTTACGGTTTTGTGTACACGCCGCTTAAAAAAGTAAGTGCCATCAGCGTGTTGGTGGGAGCTTTCCCCGGTGCTTTTCCCTGCCTCATAGGCTGGGTAGCAGGCGCCGATGGCTTTACTGCCGGTGGCTGGATTTTATTTTCTATTCAGTTCATTTGGCAGTTTCCCCACTTTTGGGCCATTGCGTGGGTGGCTCACCGCGACTATGATTTGGCTGGCTTCAAACTCCTGCCCAACCAAAACGAACCTACCCGCAAAACTGCTTTGCAAGCCATTGGGTACTCGCTGCTGATGGTGCCATTGGGTTTTTTACCGAACCTCATTGGGCTCACCGGTGTTTACAGCATGTGGTTTGTGTTGGCCGCCAATGTGGGCATGATTATTCAATGCATTCGCCTGTACAAAGACATGACGCCGGCTGCAGCCAGAAGAGTTATGTTTAGCAGCTATGTATACCTGCCCATTGTATTGCTAAGCCTGCTGGCCGATAAATTATAATTTGAAAAATGAGTGTGATGATTGCAGAGAAAAAGAAAATCCATCCGTATAAGTTTACCTTATGGGTGGCCATGGGCAGCATCCTGATGATGTTTGCCGGCTTTACAAGTGCCTACATTGTAAAGCGCAACCAGGCCAACTGGCAAGGCTTCGACCTGCCCGATATTTTTGCTTACAGCACGGTGGTGATTTTGCTGAGCAGTGTAACCATGCAACTGGCCGTACGCAACATTCGCAACCGCAATATGCAGGCTTACCGCCAGCTCCTGCTGGTGACGGCCATCCTCGGCATTGCCTTTGTGGCCATGCAATGGACAGGCTTTACACAACTGCACGAAAGAGGCATCAAACTCATTGGTGCGGGCAGTAATGTATCGGGATCCTTTTTGGCTGCCATAGCAGGCATGCACATGCTGCATGTAGTAGGCGGTGTCGTTGCATTGGCATGGATGCTGCGCAATGCCTTGTTTAGCAAAACCCGTAACTATAGCGCTGTGCCTGCTGAAGTAGCTGCACAATACTGGCACTTTGTAGATCTGTTGTGGATTTACCTGTTCCTTTTCTTGCATTTTGTGAGCTAAAAAGACTTTGTTATTCAATACAAAAGCGGTTGTAGAAAAGGTTTCCGCGGGATGCAAATTTCTTTTGACCATTCTGTGACTTTTCACCTGCAGCCACTTATTTTTGCGACGTTCTAAAAAACGAATCAATCTAATATGTCTACAGCAGCAGTTCCTGCCGGCACCAAATGGTGGAGTGGCGGTAAGAGCCCATTTAACCTGAGCTACGGCAAAATGATGATGTGGTACTTCCTCATGAGTGACGCATTCACATTTGGCGCATTCCTGATTAGTTATGGCACCATTCGTTTTAGTGCCAACTACTGGCCCGATCCGAACCACGTGTTCGATTCGGCTCCATTTATTCATGGTGGTGCTCCCCTGGTGTTTGTAAGTATCATGACCTTCATCCTCATTGTGAGTTCGGTAACCATGGTATTGGCTGTGCACGAAGGACACAACATGAACCGCAAGGGTGTAGAAAAATACATGCTGTGGACCATCATTGGCGGTTTGGCTTTCTTGGGCTGTCAGGCTTGGGAATGGACACACTTGCTGACTGGCGAACACGCTGTATTGGTAAACGGTGAAATCGTAAATATGGCCACCACTGTAAAAGCCAACCCTTGGGGTGCGGCAGTGCCAGGTATGATGCATGATGGACATGCAGTAACTACCGCTGGTCCCGTAGCATTCGGTGGTTTCTTCTTCGGCATCACCGGCTTCCACGGTTTCCACGTTTTGAGTGGGGTGGTTATCAATATTGTCATGTACATCAAAACCCGCCTCGGTCACTTCGATCAGCGTGGTCATTATGAAATGATTGAGAAAGCTGGTTTGTACTGGCACTTTGTAGATCTGGTATGGGTATTTGTATTCTTGTGCTTCTATCTGATCTAACCTGTTTGTTCAACTCTTTTCGCATTTTCAACTTATCAAGCATATGAGTCATTCATCTCCGGCTTCATCTGAAATTTCTTTTGTACAGCACCACGACGATGGCACGTTTAAAAAAACGGTACGGAAAGTAACCATCATTCTTTCTGTGGTTACCATCATCGAACTGTTGTGCGGTCTGGCTATTTTCAAACTGGGTCATGGCAGCCATACAGCTGTTTTGATGATCAAAGGTTTGGTTACCATCCTGTCTTTGGCCAAAGCCTTTTACATCACTTCTTACTTCATGCACCTGGGCGATGAAATCCGCAATTTCATCATGACCATTGTAGTGCCTCTGGCTTTGTTTATCTGGTTCATCGCTGCCTTCCTGATTGATGGCAATAGCTGGAAAAACCTCAAAAACACCGATGCCGGCTCTCGCCCCGCAGCTACTGAGCAGGTAGAAAAAGCCGTTGCTCCCGGCGACAAAAAATAATCAGCCTTTTAGCCGAACATAAATTGCACCGCCACTGTATTTGATTGCAGTGGCGGTTTGCTTTAACAGGAATCTGCAGGGCTGTAGCCTGTATACAACCACCTTCCTCATTACATTTGCACCCATGAATAAAACAGCGTGGCGGGGATTACTGATAGCCTTATTTGTACCCATTGGCAGTTACTTCATTGTAAAACTATTGGGTGAAGATGCGGTGCAAATGCCGCCCAAATTCTTCCCCGATTCGGTGACGCAAAAAGTAACCGATGGTAAAACCACTTTCGATACCAGCTGGCATCGTATTCCAGATTTCACGTTTACCAACCATCTTGGTCAGGCTCAATCTTTGAGTGAATTGGAAGGCAAGATTGTGGTAGTGAATACCTTCTTTACCCGCTGCCCCAACATTTGCCCCGGTCTTACCCGCAACATCAAAAAGCTGCAGAAGTCGTTTGAAAATCCCAAGCGTAAAAAGTTTGGCGATACTTCGGTAGTGTACTTTTTGTCGCTCAGCATCGACCCCGAAAGAGACAGCGTAGGGGCATTGAAAAAATGGGCCGATCGGTTTTATGTAAACAGCGATAGTTGGAGCCTGATGACCGGCGACAAGCGTACAATCTACAACCTGCTGCTCAACGATTTTAAACTGGCCACACAAGATGGCGAAGGGGTGGACTCCAATTTTATCCATTCCGAAAAAGTAATGCTGCTTGACCGTGACAGGGTGGTACGTGGTTTTTACAACGGACTGGATAGTGTAGAAATGGGCCGCCTTGCCGGCGACATTGGTAAACTGTACCTCGAAAAAGACCGGCGCAAACCATCCATTTTCCGCCAGTACATTCCGTTGATTCCTGTATTGGCGACGATTCCGTTGATCTTATTTATTGTTATGTTCTTCCTCAACAGAAATCGCAAGAAAGAACAATTTTAGCCACACCATTCATTCTTTTGAACCACAAAGTCTCGAAGGCAAAAAGTAACACGAAGGACTATTAACCCATTGCTTGTATTTCCTTAGCATATTCATTCATTCCACTTTTTACTCAATTAACTAAATATATGTTAGGCGCTACGTTTAAAAAAAATGACAAACAAGCACGCCTGCTGATTGGGGTGTTTTCCTTTGTGGTATTTGCAGCCGTTGTGTTGTTGTCCCGCATCAAAGTGGAAGTAGACCTCGGTTTTGATGTGCACATTTTTGCACAAATCAATGCGGTCATCAACAGCCTGATTGCATTGTTGTTGGTAGCGGCATTGGTAGTAGTAAAGCAGGGTAAATATGCGCTGCATAAAAAACTGATGATGGGTGCACTCGTATTGAGTGTGCTGTTTTTGGTAAGCTACATTGCACACCATTTACTAGCCGGCGACACCCGCTATGGCGACGCTAATTTGGATGGCACTGTAGATGCTGCCGAAATAGCTGCTGTGGGCAGTATGCGCTATGTGTACCTCATCATTTTGCTGACGCATATTTTTCTGGCGGCTATCATTCTGCCCTTCATTTTATTTACGGCATACCGTGGTCTTACGGCTGAGTATCCGGCACATAAAAAGCTGGCCAAAATTACCTGGCCCCTGTGGTTGTATGTGGCCATTACAGGCCCGGTGGTGTACCTCATGATTAGTCCGTATTACACTGCATAAATAAAAGCCCGCTACATGGTTTGTAGCGGGCTTTTTTATGGTTGTAAAAAAACGTATTGCTTTTATTCTTCTTCAATCTTTTCATCCACCGCATTGGCCACCATGCGTTGGCTCATGCGGCGCATAGGATTGCTGCGCAAATCGGCAAACTGACCGCGGCTCACCAGTATATCAATGGCTTTGAAAACGGCCGCTAAGAAGCTGGTATGATCTGCCACGCCTTTGCCGGCAATATCGAAAGCGGTGCCATGGTCGGGGCTGGTGCGTACTGCGGGCAAGCCTGCGGTGTAGTTAACACCCTCGCCCAGTGATAAGCTTTTGAAAGGAATCAATCCCTGATCGTGGTACATAGCCAAAATGGCATCAAAACGTTCGTGGTGACCCCTTGCAAAAAAACCATCAGATGAGTAGGGGCCAAATACCATCATGCCTTTTTGTTTGGCATCTTTAATAGCAGGCTTGATGATTTCTTCTTCCTCTTTGCCTACCAGGCCATCATCGCCGGCATGCGGGTTGAGGCCGAGCACTGCAATTTTAGGTTTATCAATGCCAAAGTCTTTTTGCAGTGATGGCACCAGCACCTGCAGCTTTTTGAAAATATTTTCACGGGTTACTTGCTGCGCAGCATCTTTCAAGGGCACGTGTTCACTCAGCAGCGCCACCTTCATGTTTTCTGCAACCATCAGCATCACTACTTCCTGCACACCAAATGCTTCTTTCAAAAACGGCGTATGGCCGGTGTGCTGAAAGTTGTCGCTCTGGATATTGTTTTTGTGAATAGGAGCCGTTACCAATGCATGAATGTGGCCAGCCTTCAAAGCTTCTGTGGCAGCCACCAAACTCAACCGGCCGTACATGCCCCCGGTTTCATTCAGCTGGCCGGGCGTTATGAGCACTTCCTCTTCCCAGCAGTTGAAAATGTTGACCATTTTCGGGTTGAGCTTGCTGAATTCGCGGAGACTCTGGTACTGAAAATTATTATCGGGCAATGACTTGCGGTAGAAGTTTACGGTTTTATTGCTGGCAAATACCACAGGAGTGCACATTTCCAGCAAACGGTTGTCAGCCAACGATTTCAGGATGATCTCAAGACCAATGCCATTGAGGTCGCCACAGCTGAATCCAATGATGGGTTTTTGAATGTCGGTCATGGCGGTAAAGTTAATGTATGTTGGTTTTAGGCAATAAAGGAATAAGCAAAAGGCAAAAATGAAATGTATTGTCAGTACTAACTCCCTTTTGGAGGCTTACCTTGCTGTATCGTTGAATCAATCATTTTACTGAGTAATCGAAAGATTTGGTCATTGTACTTTAGACATTCTTCTAATTGTAATGGCTGAACATAGCTAAGCCTAAGGATGATTTCGAAACAATTATCTACTTCAACACAGGATGAACGGGCGATTTCATAAAATCGTTTTCGCTCATAGGCAGAAGACCTTGCAGCTCCTTCAGCAATGTTATTTGATACGGACAGAGCAGCTCTTTTCAACTGACCGACTAAAACATTTCTTTCTTGTGCTGGCAATGAATGACAAAGTAACTGCACCTGGTACACAAGCTCAATGGCATATTGCCATGCTTTCATTTTTTTATGGTTGAGCTCAAGCATTTTTTCCATCAAGTTCTTCCAATCTTATTGTTTTGTAAAGCGTAGTTCTACTGTTTGTGTGCACAGATTTCAGGGCTACACTTTTAAACAACGTTACCTTCGCACATTATTGCTTATTGCCTATTCAATTATTCATTCCCCTTCATGCAATACACCCATAAAAAATCGCTGGGACAGCATTTTCTGCACGACGAAAACATGTGCCGCAAAATTGTGGCTGCGCTGCAGCAGCAACCTGTACAACAGCTGGTAGAAGTGGGACCCGGTGCCGGTGCCATCACCAAATACCTCATGGAGCTGCCAGATGTAACACTCAAACTCATTGAGATAGATGATGAGAAAGTGGCGTATCTCTTGCATACCTATCCTGCACTCGAAGGAAAGATTATTCATGAAAGTGTATTGGATACAGGAGTGCCATTCGAAGGGCCATTCACCGTAATTGGAAACTTTCCGTACAACATTTCTACTGAAATCGTTTTCAAAGTACTCGATTGGAAAACACAAGTGACTGCAGTGATTGGCATGTTTCAAAAAGAAGTGGCACAACGTTTGGCGGCAGGCCCCGGCAGCAAAGTGTATGGCGTAACGAGTGTGCTGACACAAGCCTATTTCAACGTAGAATATTTGTTTGATGTACCACCGGGTTGCTTTGCACCACCACCCAAAGTAATGAGCGGTGTGATACGCATGACACCTGTGCAAACACCCATACACATGCGTAGTGAAAATGACTTTCGCATCTTGGTGAAAGCCGCATTTAACCAACGCAGAAAACAATTGCGCAATGCGGTGCGTTCTTTGTTTAGTACCGAGGTATTACAAGATCCCATTTTCAATCAACGGGCAGAGCAACTGAGCATCGAACAATTTGCTGCGCTGACTTTTCAAATGAACTAATCAACATGCTTCCACGTGTTCTTATAACGGCCAAGTGTCATCCATGGCTTCTCGATAAACTCGACACACAATTTCAAGTAGATTTTCGACCGACTATTACCTACGAAGAGCTACTGGCTTGCGTAGCAGATGTGGAAGGACTGATTGTAACCACACGGTTGAAAATTGATGCGGCTATCATCAATCAGGCAAGTCATCTCAAATGGATTGGCCGCCTGGGTTCGGGACTGGAATTGATAGATGTAGCCTACGCCGAAAGCAAGGGCATTAAAGTAGTGAGCAGCCCCGAAGGCAACCGGAATGCAGTAGCCGAACATGCGTTGGGCATGCTGCTGAGCCTGCTCAATAAACTGCATACCAGCTTTGCAGAAGTTAAACAACGCATTTGGCTACGGGACGAAAATCGTGGTACTGAGCTGGCAGGCAAAACAGTTGGCATTATTGGCTATGGCAATACCGGCTCACAGTTTGCCAAATTGCTACAACCTTTTGGCGTAACCGTTTTAGCGTACGACGCCAACCGCTTTGGCTTTGCCAATGCGTATGTAAAAGAAGCATCGCTGGAGCAAATTCAGCGCTATGCAGATGTAGTGAGTTTTCATGTGCCGCTCAACGATGAAACCTTGTACATGGCCAATGCCGATTTTTTCGCAGGACTGCAACACCAACCTTGGATTATCAATACCAGCAGAGGCAAAGTATTGCAGCTTACAGCACTACAACATGCGTTGCAACATGGGCTGGTAGCCGGCGCAGCTCTCGATGTGCTGGAGAATGAAAAATTAAGCACCTACACTACCGAAGAAATGCAGGTGCTTGATACACTGTGCGCCATGCCCAATGTGATGATTACACCACACATTGCAGGTTACACACATGAGGCTTATTTGAAGATGGCAGAAGTGGTGTGGCAAAAGCTGTTTGCCTAGGCAGCCATGTGATCTTCCAGGCTGGCAATGGCCTTTTGAAGCGTTTGCATAAATTCATCAGCCGTGGCATTGCCTTTGTCTTTGGCATACCAGCCGTGCAATTTTTCTTTCACTATTTCGAAGTCGGCATTGTCTGCTTTGAGTTCGTCTATCACGGCCTGTGCACCAGTAGGGCGTGGTCCCCACCAGCCGAGCACATCCCATGTGTCTGGCCGCAGAATAATGGTGACAGGAATAGAGCGACTTGTACCATTGGTGAGAAAACGATCCATAACGGGCAGGTGCTCATCACGCAAAATAATTTTGTGCTCCCAGGTGGCTCTGGCTGCCACCATTTTATCAATCACCGGCACTATTTGTGCAGCATCGCCACACCAGCCTTCGCTGATGGTAAGGAAGTACAATTTTGACGGCAACTTTTGTATTTGATGCCAGTGCTTTTGCGGTACAGCAAAAGTTTTGTCGAGACGGTTCATGCGGGCAATGTTTAACCTGGCATATTCTACCAGCCAAAGCTCCTGATTGGAGCCGGTGGTTTTGTTGTCTGCCATTAACGTCTGTAACATGTCCCTGTATTCAGGATAGCTTGCTGCACTGCGCCACAAAGATTCATTCAACTCAGGATGGATCATTTCTTGCTAATTGGGGGCGCAAGTTGCATCAACATGGCTAAACATGATGACCTTAAAATGTTAAGGATTGCCATTTACGACTGAGCAGCAACTTTTTTTTGACAAAACTGTGGCACACGTCACAGAATTGATAGCTGATGAATACATACGAAAACGTTTGCGTATGCGGCAATGGTTTTGTTGGCAAATTCCGTGCAGCATCGAATGGCATTTGCAAAGCGGAGTACTGGCTGACAAATCTAAATGCTGCGAATCCCCTTTCTCGTCTTTAATGTCCACTTTAGTACGATTCATCAAAAATTACATAAATTGGTTTCGTATATTATTCATCATTCAGCATGAAGCCACTCTTTATTTGTATACTGCTGCTTCAGTATGTAACTGTTATTGCACAGCCTTTTACATTGGATGGACAAATCCATCAAATGAAAGAGGGGTTAATAAGACTAAGCTATTTTGACCCGGTAATGAAGCGTTACAGATACGACACTGCTGTTGTAAAACAAGAGAAATTTCAATTTGCCGGAGTAATTCAAGGTAGTTGCAGAGCCACATTGCTTCCCATCTCCAATCAAGAATTACCGTGGTTGGTGTTGTATTTACAAGCGGGACAAAATGTGGTGGAGGGCAGTATCAATAATTGGGAATATTCAGGAGTGAAGGCGGGTGCCGATCAAATGGTGAACGAAAAGTACACTGCATTGAGTGCACCATTGATTCAAAATCTTTCGACGATAAGAGATTCTGTAAGGGCGGCAGAGCGTTTACAAGAGAAACAGCCAGACTCAAAAGCGCTTTTTGAACGAGCTGCATTTTGGCAACAACAGGAGCAAGCAGTAGAAGAAGAATTGACCGCCCTCAATAAAAGTTTTGTGTTGGCGCATTCAGAAAGTATTGTAAGTGGAGATATATTATCTGGTCTTTTGGATATAGAGGCAGATTCGGTAGTGAATGCCTTGTTTTTTTCGCTCCATGCTTTGGTACAACAGCATCCTGAATTGCAGCAACTACATGCAAGAGCCAATATGCGCCCCGGTGCAAAAGCGCCGTCATTTGATGCAGTAAATGTGCAGGGCGATTCCATCCGTATATCTTTTGACAAGCAACAGCCCTTGACCCTGTTGGATTTTTGGGCCAGTTGGTGCGGGCCTTGCAGAGCAGATGTTCCGAAGTTGAAAAAGCTTCAAAGCAAATATGGAATCGATAAATTGGCGGTATTACCAGTGTCAATACATGAAAGGAAAAAAGAAAAATGGCTGGAAGCAATTAAAGAAGATAGTACATCGCATTGGCCGCATGTATACTCCCAACGATTTATCTATAACTGCGCTTCAATGGCGTACGGTGTACAAGCCATACCAGTAAAAATACTCATTGATGCTGATGGGAAAATTGTGTACCGAAGTGAATCAGGTGGTGGTATTGAAGGGGTAAGCACTTTTTTGAAAAACTATTTTGGCTACTAATCTTCCAGCAAGTGCTTGCTATTGTATGCCTTCCCGCTTGGCCAATCGGGCAGCATACACACTAATCACTAATATTTGAAAGGCATGAAACAACATGAGCGGCAGCAGCATGAGGCCGGTAGTACCTGCCTGTGCAAACAAGATTTTAGAAAACACGGTGCCATGCACCAACGATTTTTTGGTGCCGCAAAACTGTGCCGTTATCTGGTCTTCGATGCTGAAATGTAATCGCTTGCTCATAATACCAATCAATGCATACACCCCATAAAACAATGCCAGCACTACCACAGCAATCAATGCAAAATCGAGCCACGCCACCTGCGCATACAAATCACCGGCAAACGACTCTGCAAAGCTTTTGTAAATGATGAGCAGAATGACAGATTTGTCGAACAGGCTGAGCTGCCGGTGATAGCGAATGGCCAGTTGGCCGCCATAGCGTTGCAACAAAATGCCGAGTACTACGGGCAGTAAAATCTCTAAGAGCAGCTTGCTGTAAATGCTGCTGAGATCGTAGTGGCCCGTTTGTTGTTGCATGAACAGGCCCATCCACAAAGGCGTGATGGCAATACCAATGAGCCCCGAAATACTGGCATTGAAAATGGCTGCGGGCAAATTGCCCTTTGCAACCGACACCATTACCACCGAAGATGAAACGGTAGATGGCAAGGCGGCTAAAAACAACAACGCCAACCAAATACTGGCGTGGCTGCTTGATTGCATGAATGGATACAGTACCAAAACAAGTAAGGGAAACAACAGAAACGTAGACAACTGCACCAATACATGCAGGTGCCAGTTTTTGAGACCGGCTTTGAGCTTATCGGGGCTGAGGCGAAGGCCATAAAAAAGAAGATGAGCGAAACGCCGATGCTGCCGATGCGGTCGAGGGGAATGCCGCTTTGTGGCAGGCCCCACTGCGGGAAAAACCACGCCAGCAAAATGACGATGAGTATGGCAACCACAAAACTATCCGGCTTAAACTTCATGCAAGGCGTATTGAAAGGCAGCAATCAATTGTAGGGCATGAAGGTACGAGATTGGTTTATGTGCCGGGGTTGGGCCACTTGGCTTGCAAATGGGCCATGGTTTGTTGGGCTATCTGTTGCATCACCACTGTATTGATGTGTTGCAACTGCTGAATGGTAATGCAACTCCGCCCCATTTTGTACTTGCCCAGTTGGCGCAGCAATGCCTCATTGGCTGGAATATGGGCATAGATGTATAAAGAAATTCCACTCTTACGAGGCGCAAAACCCACCAGCATAAAATCGGCTTCGCGGCCACTCTCGTATTTGTAATGGTATTGCCCAAAGCCTACAATGGCATCGCCCCACATGCGGGGCGGGTGGCCGGTGGCTTCTTGTAACAATTGGGCTATTTGCAGGCAATCGGGCAGCTGTGCTGCAGTAGCAGCAGCTTGCAAAAAAGCCATGGGGTCGGCGCTGTTGGGGCTGGTTTTGTTGGGCTTGGCCATGGGGTAAATATGAGGATTGAATATACAAGGTAAAGGTCGGAAATGCACTACAGCCGATGGGCGGCGGTGCTTGGAGGGTGAGGCCTCGGGCCGAAGCCCCGTCGATATATGCCGGGGCCGAGCGACAGCGAGCCCGGAAAGGACCGGACTATTGCCGGGGCATGCAGATAGCCGACCGCCCCATATTTCTTAAAAGAAAGGAAAAGCTATGGCTGAAATTTTGCCCGTTCAGCATTTTTCCTACTTTTGAATCAATGGCAACGCTTTCACTACGTGGTGAAGGCGTTGTTATTTTTTTTCTGTCCAAACCAAACTGAAATATCAGTAAAAAGCAAGGAGGAATGATATGAGTGCTGTGAACTATGTAACGCAGGAAACCTTTGAAAAAATGCAGGCAGAACTGCAGCACATGCGGGCAGTAGACCGGCCGGCAGCCAGCCGTGCCATTGCGGAAGCCCGTGAAAAAGGCGACCTGAAAGAGAATGCTGAGTACGACGCGGCCAAAGAGGCGCAGGGCTTGCTGGAAGCTAAAATCAAATCGCTGGAATCGGCCATTGCCAACAGCCGTATTGTTGATACCAATAGCATCGACACCAGCAAGGTGAGCATCCTCACCAAGGTAAAAATTACCAACCTGGCCACGAAGAAAACCGTAGAATACACCATTGTGGGCGAAAAAGAAGCCGACCTGAAAGCAGGCAAAATTTCGGCGACTTCACCCATTGGCAAGGGCCTGATTGGTAAAACCGTAGGCGATGTAGCCGAAGTGCAGGCACCGACAGGCATCCTGAAATTTAAGATTGAAGAGATTGGGGTGTAGTACCAATGAGCCAATGAGGTAATGTGCTAATATGCCAATGGAATACAATGAATGGGCAATGATGAAAAGGCAATGAGTAATAAAAAAAGATACAATTACGCTTGTGGCTGGGTATTGGTATGTGGTTGTATGTAATTGGCGTATTGATTTGGTTTTTGCTCGATGATTCCATCAGTAAGATGGATTACTTTATGAGAACAGTGATGGTCGTCATATTTGCCATATTGGGCACCAATCACTTGTATGAATGGAAAAAGCAAAGGCAACAGGATTGAGCGTTTGCCCATCAATAAAAAAGCGCAGCGATGAGGAATCGCTGCGCTTTGTGTTTGTATACAAATGATGGTGAGGATTAGTGTTGTTGCTCTTTGGCTTCTTCTTTGTCGAGCCAGGCTTTTTCGGCTTTGTAGCTGCCTACCAAACCGAGGCCGCCGCCAATGCCGATGAAGGCAAAATACAGGGCCGGGTTTTCTTCTTCGTGCAGCACATGGCTGCACACAATGTAGGCCAGTGCCAAGCCAATGCCCGCACCAATGAGCAGCAATCCCCACCTGAGGTTTTGGTAAGGCGCAGGCCGCTGCTTATCTGTTTTGGGGTTCATGCCTTTTTCTATCATGGCGAGGTTTTGGCGGGTACGCAGGTACACCACGCCAAATACCATGGCAAAACTGCCGGCAAACATGGTGATGGGTACAAGTATTTCAGGACCGTTCATAGTAATTCAATTTTTAAGGTTTGATAAATGAGGTGTGGTGGGTGTGTTTGCCGGATATGACTACGACCGGTAAACAGAGGTTACAGGGGCCGGAAGATTTTTTTGACCGCGGAGGTTTTGGTTCGCACAGAGGGCACAGAGAGCAAGGAGGTTTTTGCTTTCAGCTTTCTGCAGCAATTCGTGTTATTCGTGCCCCTTCGCTCCATTAGTGTTACATGATATTCAATTCGTGTCATTCGTGGCTATTCGTCCCATTCGTGTTGCTCATTCGTGGCCATTCGATTCGTCAGTGTTACTTATTCGTGTTTCTTCTTGTAACCTCCGCACAATTTCCGTAGTCTTATCCTTGCATATGGGCCATCCCCTTACCGATCAGGAATTGATAGAACGTATTCTGCAAGGCCAGCAACAGTTGTTTGCTGTGCTGGTGGAGCGGTATCAGCAGTTGGTATTTACGGTGGCCCATCGCATGGTGCCGCAGCGGGAAGATGCCGAAGAACTGGCGCAGTCGGCATTTGTAAAGGCCTACCAAAACCTGGGCAACTACCGCGGCGAAGCCAAGTTCAGCACCTGGCTGTACACGATTGTGCATTCTGTTTGTCTTACTTTTTTGCGCAAGCGAACCTTGGCCACACAATCGCTGGACAATGAACAGGTGTATGCCAGTGCGGATAATTTGGATGGCGGCATGCGGGCCAATGTGGTGGAAACAAAATCGAAACAAGCCACACTAACGCAGGCCATACAGCAGCTGAGTGCCGATGATGCACAGGTGCTCACCTTGTTTTATCAGGCTGAGCAATCGCTGGAAGAAATTGGCCGCATCATGCAGATTGACCCCAACACGGTGAAAGTAAAACTGCATCGTGCCCGGCATCGGTTAAAGACATTACTTGAAAAAAACTATGCACAAGAAGTGCAGGATTGGCGATACTAAAAAATGAATGCCATGAAC
The DNA here is from genome assembly GCF_009740285.1 of Phnomibacter ginsenosidimutans. Classification (GTDB taxonomy): domain Bacteria; phylum Bacteroidota; class Bacteroidia; order Chitinophagales; family Chitinophagaceae; genus Phnomibacter; species Phnomibacter ginsenosidimutans. Next base: position 3,691,790 of record NZ_CP046566.1, on the reverse strand, counting down.
AACCACGTTGAAATGGAAGAACGCCTCTGGCAATGGATAGATGGCCAATGCAATGCTGCCGAAGCGCAGCAGCTGCAGCAACTGGTACAGCACAATGATAGCTGGCGGGCCCTGCATGCCGAGCTCTTGGCCTTGCATAGCAGCCTGCAGCAAGATGCGGAGCTGATGCAACCTTCTATGCGCTTTACTAAAAATGTAATGGAACAAATAGCGTTGTTGAGCATTGAAACCACTGCCAAAAAATACCTCAATAAAAAGATCATCTATACCGTAGCAGGCGTGTTTGTAACCATGCTGGCACTGGTATTGGCTGCTGCTTTTTCATCTGTCAATTGGAAGGGCGGTGAAAGCAGTTTGCAACTGCCCGTACAAAACATAACGAGCACCAATTGGGGCCAATGGTTGGGCGGACAATTCGGCACCATTGCAGCCGTACTGTTTGCCATAGCTGCATTGGCATTGTTGGATCAATACCTGCGGCCCAAACTCTTACAGAAAAAATAATCAGCGGTTGGCAGGTTCGCCTACTTCGGCCGCATTGTGAAACGGGCTCTGCATGAGGGTACCAATGTTTTCATCTTCGGTATTGCTGTAATACCTGTCTAACCCATAACGGATTTGTGCAGGCGGCAGGTAGCTGAACGTACCCAGCAGCCTGTCCCAAATGCTGAGGGCCGTACCATAGTTGCTGTCGGTGTAGGGTTGCTTCCAGTGGTGGTGCACTTTGTGCATATTGGGGCTGATGAATATCCAGCTGATGGCTTTATCGAGCCGCTCCGGCAGGCGAATATTGGCATGGGTAAACATGGTGAACATGCTCATGAATGTTTGCGCCAGCATCACGGCATAAATGGGTAAGCCCATGATGAAAATGCCTGCAGCAAAAAATACCCAACGGTTTAAGGCTTCAAAAGGATGATGGCGCAAACCGCTGGTTACGTCTACATTGTTATCGGCATGGTGCACAATGTGCATACGCCAGAAAAAAGGCACCTGATGCTCTACCCAATGCACCAGCCAGCCACCAAAAAAATCCATGCTCAGTACACCGGCTACTACAATGCCCCATACGGGCAAGCCCAGCCAATGCACCACACCAAATTGATGACGCTGGCACCAGTCGGCTATGAACACCATGCCAAATGCCAGCGCCCCATGCACTACAAAATGCGTTAGTGTAAAAGTAAAATTGACTACGGCATGCCTGCCCTTGGATCGTTTGTAATGCAGTTGTATCAACGGGTATCCGTTTTCGAGCAGCCACAGCAACAATACCGGAACGGCTACCAGTAACAGGCGCAACAACGGCCGGCTTTCGAGCCCGTTGAAAAATTCGAGGACGGCATTCATAGCAAGCAAAAGATTGTACTTGGCGAATATATTCAAGGAGTAAATATTACCAAGCCTAAATAGTGTTTCACATCTTACAAATTGGTGTGTTTACGTGAGCATTATTTTTGTTTTTCTAAATGTATTTGAAATCCAATGTTGAATGATAGGCTGTTAACTTTTGAATCTTGATCCTTTTCTTTTATGTAAGCATAGCCAATTAAGGCTTCCATGGCAACTGATGAGTTTAGGAATAACACAGCGCCAGATTGTAAGGAGTACTCCCAATTGTAAAACTTACTAGTATTATTACCGCCATAGGGTTTTATTACATTTTGATTATACATTACATTGACCTCACTTATAATATTTACTAACTTCTCTTCTGGCAAAAAATAGTAACGAATAAATGGCCCGACCCCAATTGTATATTGCCTGTTTGTAATTAAATTTCCGGGAGTCACTTCGTATTTAGTCATTGTACTTTTATAGTTGCCTCTAAGACCGATAGCACCTTTATCTAAAATAAAGGCACCTACTTTCGGGGATATAGTAAAGGTTGTATTTCTCGAATTTGATGATGCCGTACCATTATTGTTGCTTTTAGCAAATTGGAAATTCCCCCCAACCAGCCAGTTTCCTTTTGTGATTTGAGCGTAGCTGTTAGCAACAAAAAAAACTGCTACAGCAAGAATGATTTTTGTTTTCATGTACTTGTGTTTTGTTGGGTTGTGTTACTAAATTACTGTAAAGTCGGCAGGGCTTTTCTATAGTTTTCCTTTTTGTGAGAAAATTTTCATAACGGTCAATTTTCTGTATTAAAATCTTAGATCCTTCGTTATCGTCCTCAGCGCCTTCGCGGTTTAAAAAAGCAGCACTGATTCAAACAACAAGGGCTTCCTGCATCGCAGAAAGCCCTTGTTGAAAATGTAGCCGGAATTGTTTAGTTGTTTGGCAACAGGCGCAACAGCGGCCGGTTCTCCAGTCTCTTGAAAAATTCGAGGGAGACATTCATAACAGGCAAATGGCTTGTGCAATTACTGTCGGTGCTTGTGGCCGGGTTCGTATATAATGCGGGCAAAAGAACTCAGCCGTTGGTTCTCTCTTTTTACCGGAATGCCTGCTACAATTCCAATCAATAAATTGTCGGAAATGCTCAGGCGCATTTGTGGCCGTATGGTTACATCAAGGTCTTGCTTTGTAGAAGAAGCATTCACTTCCACGCCAATAAAATTGCGGGTGCCGGGCAGCATGTAATGGCTGCTTAGATTGTATTGTCCACTCCGGTGCCAGTGTTTGCTACTGGCGTGGTATTGCCAAATAGGGCCCGTGTACAAAAGCCCATGCCAGTTGCTGCCAAATCTTTTGGCTGCAATAAAAAACGGACTGAGTGTATGCCCGGCCAATAGGGCTGTTTTGCCATACGCATGAAATGCGGGCAATTCAAATTCGTGCAGGTAGCCAACCGCAACAGATGTTTTTGAAGGCTCGTGTACCAGTGCCGTGTATTGCGCAGCCAGTTTCAGGCTGTTGAGTTTGTTTACCTGTTTTTGCCAGCTGGATGAAGGCGTAAAAGTGAAAGGCAGTTCTACTTCTACACCTAACCTGTTCAATGGGGCCCATTCATATTCAATCAGCGCCTGGTACACATCGTAGGTATTGTTGTCTACAATGCCGGTACCAAAGTTCCATTCCCGTTCGCCTTTGCGGGCTCCTAAATCACGTATCAAATCAATGTATAAAGGTTCGGCATGCATAATTTTTGCACGGCCTTTTTGTTTTTCAATACTGGCAATGTACAGGCTGTCTGTTGTCACATGGATGCTGTCGGCCTGCTGACTAACAGCTGTACCGCTGCAAACGAGCAGCAGTACTATAAAAATGTTTTTCATGTATGTAAATAGAAACGTACCACTCAGCAATGCTGCACAGTGGCAATGAGATAAAATAGAAATGTGGAGCAATGCCGGAATATCACCGGCTTACAAAAGGTTACGCTTGCTGCAGATTTGGCGGAGTATAATGCTGTTGTAAAAAACCTTTTGACAAAGGCGCATGGTAAACCAGCATCAACGATGATGACCGAGGTGCCCCCAACAAAAAGGCTCCCTGCATGGGCATCATCAAATCTTTCACCCAATTGTATTTATGTAGCTGATGGGATTGTTCATCCCTGATCGTCTTGGGTATTTTCCGGAAGCAGTTGGTCGTCGTCGGCTACTGTTTCGCATAGCCATTCTGCAAATGAATCAATGTCGTCGTAGGCTTGTGCATGATTATTTGAAGCATGCCAGGTGTCAGCATTCAGCCAGGCGTTTGCCAGCAACAGCAGCATCAGCCACAACAGTGGTGTTGCCCTTTCTCTACGCTGTTGCCATTGCATGCTCATGGGGTAAAAATAAAAGGCACCGATAGAAGTGTCGGTGCCTTTAAGAATAATTTATAGAGTGACTTAGCTGTTCAGCATCAGCGGCATTACCAGCATCAGCAGTTCTTCGCCATCGCCCATTTCGGTGGGTTTAATAATGCCCGCCTTGGTAGGAGTGCTCAGTTCCATCACTACTTCCTGGGTATCGGCGGCGTTCAGCATTTCAATCAAAAACTTGGCGTTGAAAGCAATCTGCAAATCCTGGCCGTTGTACTGGCAAGGCATGCGTTCGTTTCCTTCAAAACTAAAGTCGATGTCTTGTGCGGCCAGCTGTAGTTGGCTGCCATTGATGGTGAGTGCCACCTGATTGGTGCTCTTGTTGCTAAAGATGCTTACCCGGCGCAGTGCCTGCTGAAAATCAGCTTTGCTCACCGTCATTTTGTACGGGTTGTCGGCAGGAATAACCACTTTGTAATCGGGGAAACGGGCATCAATCAAACGACAGCTCATTTGCGTAGTGCCATGCACCACAAACAGGTGGTTGGAATTATAGTTAATGGTGATTTCGTCTTCGTTGTCGGGCAAGGCACTCTTCAGCAGGTTCAATGGCTTTTTAGGCACAATAAACGAATCGGCTTTGGGGCAGCTCACATCGGTACGCTTGTATTTTACCAGGCGGTGGGCATCGGTGGCTACGGTTTGCAGGCCGTCTTTGCTCAGTTCAAAAACACACCGGTCATGGCGGGGCGCAGGTCATCGGTACTTACGGCAAACAAGGTTTTGTTGATGGCCGTTACCAATGCCGTGCTGGTCATGGTAAAGCTGTTGGTATCATCCGCCGATGGCTCCTTAGGGAAGTTATCGGGGTTTTCGCCCATTACCTTGTACTTACCGCTATCGCTGGTGAGTTCAATGCCGTAGTTTTTATCGATGTTGAAAGTAAGCGGCTGGTCGGGCAGGTTTTTGAGTGAGTCCATCAAAATTTTGGCGGGCACACACACTTTGCCGCTGTCTTTGGCTTCCACATCCAGCTTCACCCGCATCACGGTTTCCAGGTCGGTAGCCGTTACTGTCAGTGTGTTTTTGTCTATTTCAAACAAAAAGTCTTCCAGAATGGGCAGCACGTTGTTGGCCTGAATCACACCATTGATTTGTTGCAGTTGCTTCAGTAATACGGAGGAGGAAACAATAAACTTCATATCGGCATTTTTCTTAGTCAGTGAGTAATGCGAAGCGGACAGCAGAGCGTCAGCCACTTTCGCAAAGATGCAGGTTAGGCACCTGATGCGAACAAACCTAAAGCAATTTTTTTGGGGTTTTCCAGCCCCTTTGGGCTCCTGTTGATAAATTGCACGGCACATGCAGCAGCCCAAAGACAGATGGACGCCCAACCAGGCCTGGGAAAAAATGAAGCACTTCTGCGCCTATCAGGAGCGGTGCCAGCAGGAGGTGTACCAAAAAATGCGGGCTGCCAGTCTTACGGCCGAAGAAGCCGATACCATCATCAGCCGGCTGATAGAAGAAAACTACCTGAACGAAGAGCGGTATGCCCGCCAGTTTGCCGGCGGCCACTTTCGGCTGAAGAAATGGGGCAAACAGAAAATAGTGTATGCACTGAAGCAAAAGCAAATCAGCGATTATTGCATACGCAAAGCCATGGAAGAAATAGGCGACGATGCCTACACACAGGCCTTGCACAAACTGGCCCGTGCCAAATGGGCCGCCATCCGCACCGGCACACCCGCCCAACGCTGGGCCAAAACCAAATTGTTTCTGCTGCAAAAAGGCTATCAGGGCAACGAGGTGCAGGCTGTGCTGCAACAATTGCAACGCGGCGATTTGGAGGAGTAAATCATCAACAGGCGCATGAGAAAATTGTACGGGCAGCTAACGGCTGTGTGTGGTATCATTTTGCTGTCGGGCCTTTCGGCCGTTGCCCAGCCGTTGGTTGAGGAAGACAGCATGCCGCCCCGAATCATCCGCAATCATTTCCGGCATGAGTCGCTGATCATTTCCGACAACGATAATTATGTATTGCAACTACGGGATGGATATTATACCAACGGTTTGATGTTGCGTTTCAGCCACGCAGCTACTGCAAAGCCTGGTGGTAACCGATTGGCTAAAGCGGTACACAGCTACGAGTTGGGCCAGCATATTTTCAATCCCGTTCGCTTCGATAGCCTCAATATTGCTACGCAAGACCGGCCGTTTGCGGGCTACCTCTATGGCCGGTTTAGCCGGCAATTGTTTTACAAGCACAATGCTTACCTGCAGCTCAGCGGTTCGCTGGGTGTAGTGGGGCCGGCCTCGGGGGCCAAACAGGTGCAGCGCTGGTACCACAGTGCCATTGGTATTTATGATGTGCAAGGCTGGAGCAATCAGGTGAAAAATGAGTTTCATGTACAGGGTTCGGTGCAGTATGTGCGTAGCTTTTGGCAAAAAGCACAACAGCAAAGACGTTACGATATTGCTACTGTAACCGAAGCCAATCTGGGCAATGCTTTTGTAAATGCCCAGGCCGGGTTGCTACTGCGGGCCGGGCTGATGGAAGCCTATCAAAACAGTGCTCATTTCAACGGCCGTGTTTCCCGTAAGGGTGCAGATGCTCCTGTGCACCACAAAGAGTTTTACTACTTCGTGCAGCCTACGCTGCAGTGGCAAGGCTACAATGCCAGCCTGCAAGGCGGCATGCTGCGCAGCAATAAAGGCCCCAAAACAGTAGCCATAGAACCATGGGTGTGGCAAGTACAAACCGGTTTTAAGCTGGCACAAAACCGCTGGACACTGGGCATGCATTATGTGTACCGCAGCAAGCAAGCTGTGGGCCAGCAGCGATCGGAAAAGTTCTTGTCTATTCAAATCGCCTATCGTACCGGTGGCTATTAACTTCGCAGCATGCATACACATCCTATCAACGCCTCTATACAACTGGTACCCATACAAGATGCCGATAAAGCCATGGGCATCATCGACGAAGCCATTGCCCTCATCCGTACTTCAGGATTGGCCTACGAAGTAGGACCTTTCGGCACTTCGGTAGAAGGAGCATATGAAGAGGTGATGGCCCTCATTCACCGCATCAATGCGTGGATGGCGGCAAACAGCTCGGCCGAGTGGGTGTTGAACATTCAGCTGCATATAGCACCCGCACAAGCGGTAACCATGCAACAAAAAACCGCCAAGCACCGATAAACGTACTGCACATTTATGAAGACTATTGCCATGATACCGGCCCGTTATGCGGCCACTCGTTTTCCCGCCAAGCTCATGCAGCAGCTCGGCAATAAAACCGTTATCCGCCATACCTACGACAATACCGTGGCCACCGGCTTGTTTGATGAAGTGATGGTGGTAACCGACAGCGATATTATTTACAACGAAATAGTACAGCATGGCGGCAAGGCCAAAATGAGCATTCGCCAACACGAAAGCGGCAGCGACCGCATAGCCGAAGCCGTGGCCGATATGGAGGTAGACATAGTGGTAAATGTGCAGGGAGATGAGCCATTTGTAAAAGCCGCACCGTTAAAAAAACTACTCGATGTATTTGCCGGCGAGGACGGACAAAACGTACAAGTGGCCAGCCTGATGCAAGTGCTAACGCATGCAGCCAGCATTGCCGATCCCAACTATGTAAAAGTGGCGGTAGACCTCAACATGAACAGCCTGATGTTTAGCCGTTCGCCCATACCATACCACCGCGACCAAAACCTGACGCCGGTGTATTACGAGCACATTGGTGTGTATGCTTTTCGGAAGCAGGCATTGCTCAACTTTACCAACTGGGCCATGACGCCGTTGGAAGCCGCCGAAAAAATTGAGTGCCTCCGCTACCTTGAGCATGGCATACCGCTCAAAATGGTAGTGGTAGATTATATGGGCGTAGAAATAGATACGCCAGAAGATCTGGAGAAAGCAGCCCGATTGTTGTAATTTCATGTAGCAACCCACTGCACCTACTCCCTGGATTGTAAAGCCTGCAATGCAACATTTTCCAATTGCTTTTGTACAACGGTTCAAAGCCGCCATCAATCAGTTACAGCCCGTTTCCGACGAGACGCTGGAGCAGTTTTTGGCGCATTTTGAATTGATAGATGTGAAGAAAGGCGCAGCGCTTTTGCGGGAGGGAGAAGTATGCAGGCATCTCTACTTTATTGTAAAAGGGGGCATCCGATGTTTTATGCACGATGACCAGGGACGTGAAATCAACCTGCATTTTTATTTTGAAGATGAACTCGTCAGCGAATTTAAAAGCCTGCGGTTGCAGCAACCCTCCGACCGGAATTTGATTACGCTTTCTCCCTGCAAATTGCTCAAGGTTTCGCGGCCCGACTACCTGTCGATGTTTGAGCAAAACATAGAATTCACCCAGGCAGCGTTTCGTTTTTTTCAAGAGCTGTACATAGCCGAAGAAGCACACAGCGAAATGCTGAAGAAACTTTCGGCGGAAGAACGGTATTTGCATGTATGCAATCATCATCCGCACTTGCTGCAGCGGGTTTCGCTTACACAACTGGCCTCTTGGTTGGGTACCAGCCGCGAAAGTCTGAGCCGCATTCGTGCCCGCCTTAACAACTGATTTGCATTGATGCCAACATCCTGTTAATGCTGGTCGTTGCTTTGTTTTTTTTCTGTCAAAACTCCGTTAACGACGTGCTATTGTGACAAATGCCACAGGCCAGCGGCTTTGCCTTTGGCGATATTTGCATATACAACAACGGAACAACTGTAAGAGATAAAAAGATAGTGGTGGGTGTAGAAAAACAGTGTTCGCTGCGGCTGTGCAGCTTCCGCTGAAAAGCCACAGCAGCCAGCATACTTTGTATTGGAGTGTGTAATGCCGTAGCGACCTGTTTATATCTCTGCTGTACCATATAAAAAGGCATTGCCCTTAAACTTTTTCCCAATAGGGTGTGTGGAGTAAGAGTGTGAGGAGTGAGTAGAGTGGACCTGAGAGGGTCCGCTTTTTTTATGTCATTGTGCTGCGGATGCGCTGTCGGCCTTCCTGAATGCTGTGCTCTGCAGAATGGCTATCTTCGCCACTCTTTAACTGAGCAGTATGCAATTCAGAAACTTTAAAATGGTGGGCTACGTGGTGTATGGCCGTGGCAGCTTCAACCAATTGGATGAAATTATTGCACCACACCGCAAAGCCGGTGCCCCCATGGTGTTTTTACTCGATCATTATTTTCAGGGCAAGCCATTGGAAAGCCGCATACCGCTGCGGGGAAACGATGTGCTGCTGTACGCCGATGTAACATACGAACCCAAAACCACACAGGTAGACCGCATTGCCAGCGAACTAAAAGAAGCCTATGGCACTGTGAGTGGTATCATTGGCATTGGTGGTGGCAGTACCATGGATTTGGCCAAAGCCGTAAGCCTCATGATGGGCAACACCGGCAGCAGTGCCGACTATCAGGGTTGGGATTTGGTAAAGCAACCCGGCGTGTACAAAGTAGGTATTCCTACACTGAGTGGTACCGGTGCCGAAGTAAGCCGTACCACCGTGCTTACAGGCCCTACCCGTAAGCTGGGCATGAACAGCGATTTTACCCCTTTCGATCAAATTGTACTCGACCCAGAGTTGACCAAAGACGCACCCAAAAACCAACGTTTTTATACCGGCATGGATTGTTACATCCATTGCATCGAAAGTTTGGAAGGCACTTACCTCAATGAGTTTAGCAAAAGCTATGGTGAGAAGGCCTTGCAGCTTTGCCGCGAAGTGTTTTTAGAAGAACCACACTGGACCGATGAATGCGACGATAAACTGATGATGGCCAGCTATGCCGGCGGCATGAGTATTGCGTATAGCCAGGTAGGTGTGGCCCATGCAGTAAGCTATGGCCTCAGCTATTTGCTGGGCACCAAGCATGGCATTGGCAACTGCATCGTGTTCGATCAGCTGGAGGAGTTTTATCCTGCAGGTGTGGCGGAGTTTAAACGCATGGTGGCAAAAGATGGCTACGAAATTCCCAAGGGCATTTGCGCCAACCTTACCGATGAACAGTTCGACAAAATGATTGACGTAAGCCTTGGCATGAAGCCTTTGTGGGAAAATGCCCTCGGCAAAAACTGGGAAGCACAAATGACCCGCAGCAGATTGCGGGCACTGTACGAAAAACTCTGACACTTGCGTTCTTATTCATTCCTTACTAATTTCATTGTCTAATAAAACCAGCCTATGAATTGGATGAAAAAAATAACTGCACTTGCGTTGGTGAGTGTATGCAGCTATACTGCACAAGCCCAAAAAGCAGTGGGCAATCCATTGTTTTTGCACATGCACGATAAAATGGTGCAGGTGGATAAGTACAACGATATATTGAGCGGTACTGTTTTTGTAGACAGCAACTGGCAACTGGGTGCTGTGCTGCTGGAAAATGGCACTTTGGTTGAAAATGTTCGCATTCGCATCAATGTGCTGGATGACGAAATTCACTACATCGATGAATCCGGTAAAGAGATGGTGTCTACTCAAAACATCAAGAGTGTCATCTTTAAAAAAACTGGTAATGACACCACGGGTGTGTTTGTGTCGAAGTATGCATTTTCTGGCAAAGACGCTGGTATGCCCGGTGGCTGGATGCAATTATTGGCAAAAGGAAAAGCTTCTTTGCTGAAGAAATACCATAAGTCTATCATTGAATCGAAGGGGTATAGCTCTGCGACAGTTGAAAAAAATATCGTTACAGAAGTACGCTATTTCGTGTGGTATAATGGTGAGCTGGTAAGGGTAAAGAATGTAAGCGAAGTTGCTGCTGCCATCAACAATCCTGCTGTAGACAAGCAATTGAGCAACATGAAGAAAAATGGCAAGTCAGAAATGGAATTGAAAGCCTTGGTAGATTATTTTAATACGTTGTAAAACAATCAACTAAAAAATGGGAAAAGCAGCAGGCATCACCTGCTGCTTTTTTTGTGGCCGTTGAATGGTACAATCCTGTACTTTTAGCACAAACAGCCCTAAGCAACATGTCTACCCGACGTACATTTATGCAGAAGCTGGCCGTCTTGGGCACTTCAGCATTTACCGCCAATACACTGCTGCAGGAATTGCATGCCGCTCATTTGGAAGATGCCTACAAGTTGCTCGATGCCGGCAACCCCGAGTCGGATGCCCGCAACGAAGCCTTCTGGACTTTTTTTCAGCAAGCATACACCGTTAATCCCAACCTCATCAACCTCAACAATGGTGGGGTAAGCCCGGCACCAAAAGTGGTGCAGGAAGCACTGCAACGCTACAACGATTTGGCCAATCAGGCGCCGAGCTACTACATGTGGCGGGTGATAGAAATGAACCGTGAACCGCTGCGCTACAAGCTGGCTCAATTGGCAGGTTGCAGCACCGAGGAAATCGCCATCAATCGTAATACAACGGAATCACTCAATACTGTCATTTTTGGATTGCCGCTGCAAAAAGGCGATGAAGTCATTGGCACCTTGCAGGACTATCCGAACATGATACAAGCCTGGCGGCAGCGCCAAATGCGGGATGGCATTGTGTACAAGCAAATCTCTTTCGACTTCCCAATTGAAGATGATGAAACCATCGTTCAACAATTTGCCGAAGCCATGACGCCCAAAACCAAAGTGGTACACATTACCCACATCGTCAATTGGGTGGGGCAAATATTGCCGGTGAAAAAAATAGCCGACATGGCACATAGCCGTGGTGCCGAAGTCATCATCGACGGAGCACACAGTTTTGGTTTGCTCAACTTCAAGATACCCGATTTGGGTGGCGATTATTATGGCACCTCGCTACACAAGTTTTTGAGTGCTCCCATTGGCAATGGCTTGCTCTGGATAAAAAAAGAAAAGATTGGAAAAATATGGCCATTGTTGTGCAACGACAAGCCGCAGAGTGATGATATCCGCAAGTTTGAAACACTGGGCACCCGTAGCTTTTGCATAGAACAAGCCACTGGCGAAGCCATCAATTTTCATGAAGCCATAGGCAGCCAGCGCAAGGAAGACCGCATTCGGTATCTCAAAAATTACTGGGCAGAAAAAGCAGCGCAGATACCCAAGGTAAAACTGCATACTTCATTAAAAGCACCTTACTCTTGCGCCATTGCCGGTGTAAGTATTGACGGCCTGAAGCCGGAAGAACTGGACAGTAAACTGTTCAACAAGTTCAAGATTCATGCGGTAGGTATCAACTGGGAAAACATTCATTGCGTAAGGGTTACGCCGCATGTGTACACCCGCACCCAAGACCTCGACAAGCTGGTGTATGCGCTGGAGCAAATAGCTGCGGGAAAAGCGTAAATACAATTGCGTTACGATAAATGAAAATGGGCTTGCCAATTTTGGTAAGCCCATTTTCATGAGGGTAAAGATTGAAAGTCAATTGTTATTTCAATGCCTTCACCCAATGCAATAATCCTTCATACACTTTTTGTGCGATGTTGTGCTGAAAGCGGCTGCTGCGGATGAGTTGCTCGTCTTGCTCATTGCTCAGGAAAGCCACTTCTACCAAACAGCTCGGATAATCTGTAGGCTGCACCAGTTGAAAATTGAAGCTCCCAATATTGCCAAACTCCGGCAGATCATCTATCTCCAACAATTGGCTGAGTATGTGTTGTGTGAGTGGTTGAAAAGCGGGATGCTTGTAGTACGTACTCACACCTCTCACTGTAGTGCGGCTGCTGCTATTGAGGTGAAAACTAATGAGTGCATCGGGCTGCAACGGTTGCAGGTACAGCAGGCGGTCTTTGTTGTCAATCGTCGTGTCTTTATCCCGAATCATGATGGTTTGTATGCCTTTCTTTTGCAGTAATTGTTGCAGTTCTTTGGCAAAAAGAATAGTGTAATCTTTCTCCAAAATTTTAGTGGCAATACCGCTGGCGCCGGTGTTGCTGCCACCATGTCCGGCATCGATGGCAACCACCATATCATGCAAATGCGTATGTGCCGGTTTGCGTTTGATGATGAGCTGCAACCGTTTGCCGCTGTAGCTGATGCGGTAGCCCAGGTGTTGGGCTTGCTTCAAACGAATACTAGCCTGTACCACATCATTGTCTGTTTGCTTCCAGCTTACCGAGGCAATGCCTTTGGCTGTTTGCAATTGGGTAATCCAATTCGTGTTGGATTGTGCTCCGTAGAGTTCTACATAAATAGCTGTGGGTTCGATTTCCATCCACGAGGTGTAGGGTACTTTACGGCTCAGGCTAATGCTCACCGTGTCGTACTCATCGCCACCCCGCACATGCCACGATTCGGTGGTAGCTGGCTGTGCAGGTAAACTATCTGTTGTAAAACGTACAAACTCTTTGGCGAGGTAGGCGGTTCTGTGCTGCGACAATTGCAAGGTGTAATTGCCCTGAACACTGTCTATCACATTCACCACAATGCCAGTATCAATATAGCCGGCTTTGGCACTGCCCAATCTGTCGGCACCATTGCTGTACGAGAGTTGCGGCAGCTTGCCTGTAATAACAGCCGCAGATTGTGCCAATGCGATGCTGCTGCAGAGCAACAAAAAGCCGCATGAAATCCATGTCTTCATGCGGCAATTTAAGTATTGAGGATGGTTTGTGTTACTGCAATTTGGCCAGTGCGGCTTCTAGTTTTTCAAACATAGGTGCCAGGTCTTCTTTGCGGCAGGTGCCTACACTCAGGCGGTACCAACTGCTGCTGTTATCGGCACCAAATGCATAAAACGGAACGATGGCCAATCCCGCTTCTTCCAGCAAATATTGTGTTACAGCTGCTTGATTGTCCAGCAGTTTTCCTTCGGTAGTTTTTTTGCCCACCAATGCAAAACGAATGGTGAGGTACAAGGCTGCCTGAGGTGCTACTGCATCTACTGCAAAGCCTTTTGCTTTCAATTGCATCAATCCCTGATAGATATATTCCAAACGATAATGCAAGTCGGCTTTAAACGTCGTTAAGTATGCTTCAATTGCCGCTTCCTGATGCAAAAACCTGGCGGTTGCTTTTTGCTCTGCCATGGGCGCCCATGCGCCGAGGTGGCTGAGGATGGCTTTCATTTTTGCAATAACAGGTGCAGGGCCAAACGACCAACCCACCCGTACACCAGTCGCTGCAAAGCATTTGCTGATGCCATCTACAAAAACGGTGTAATCTTTCATGGCAGGCACCAGGCTTACCGGGTTGTAATGCTGCGTATCGCCATAGGTCAATGTCCAATACATTTGGTCGAACAGCACATACAGTTTCTTTTCGCCGGGACCACGTTTGGCATTTTCAGCCAACACGAGTTCACATATTTTTTCCAACTCCGATTTTACCAAAGTTGTTCCTGTGGGATTTTGTGGCGTACACAAGCACAACAATGCAGCACCGGGAATGTGTGGCGCTACCTGCTCCGCTGTTGGCATAAAGTGGTTTTCAACAGTAGCATCTATCAGGCAATGCTCTGCATTGGTCAGATTGGTGTAGTGATTGTTGTTCCAGCTGGGCACAGCATAAATCACCTTGTCGCCGGCATCTACCAATGTTTTAAAAATGGTATAAATGAGCGGACGACCACCGGATGCAATTTGAATTTCGTTGCTGCCGTAATCGAGGCCGAGTGAACGTTTGTAAAAGCACACACGGCTTCTCTCAAATCGAGTTCTCCATCAGCCAATGGGTAACTGGTAAAACGATTTTTATAGGCCTCAATAATGGCATCTTCCAAACCCTGCGGAATGGGAAACACCTGTGGGTCAAAATCGCCGATGGTAAAGTTGTAAATGGTATCGCCCAGGCGAATGCGTTCCCGAATCATGTTACCCAACTTCACAATTTCACTGCCCTGCATACTTTCGGCCAGTGCACTCAGTTTTACCTGTTCCATGGTAGATGTTGCCTTTTAAATAGCTGCGCAAAAATACAGTGCTCACCTGCCTGTTGCGCTGGCATTTGCAATTACAGACAACATCCAACACTTTGCCGTACGCTGTTCTACACCGTCTATGTTTTTGGGTAAAAGAGAAGAAAGCTGTTTAGTGTTTTTGCTTTTCTGTTGAATGCAGGCGAATGCATAAAAAGCAGGGCATAAAAAAGTGCCGCACTATGGCGACACTTTTTTCTATATGGAATAACGTATGGTTATTTCAAATCATTCAAATCATTGAACAGTTTGATGGGGGTACTTTCTGCCAGCTGTCGATAGTTTTTCCAGGCACCGTTGCTCAACGCATTCACTTTGTCTACCGCTTGCTGTACCATTGCAGCAGCTACTTCCAATGCTTTTTCTTCTTGTGCACCGGGAATGCTGCGTTTGCCCAAAATGAGTTGCTGTGGTTCGCGGAGCTTGGTCATTACAGTTAGCTGGTAAGCAGTGCCATAGCCTTGCTTTTCCTGTCGCTTGCCACTGATAAACTCACGAATGGCTTTGATAGAATCTTGCATGGCCTTGTTGGTTTTGCGCAGGCTGTCGGCTTGCTTGCCTTCTACATCCCGCAGTTGTCCATCCAGCTTTCTGGTGATGTCTTCCATTTCTGTGAGTCGGTCCATAGCGGCAGTCAAACGTTCTGAAGTTTGCCACAAACGCTGCAGCATAACTTTCTGTGCGTTATATACGGCTTCATCAAACTTCACTCGTGGGTCGTACTGCACATTCAGCATGCTGCTATCGGCTACATCGCCCATGCTTACTACGGCTTTGTACATGCCAGGAGCGGCCCGCATACCACCACCGGGTTCGGCAGCACCTTTGCGAGGCTTGGGGCTGCCGGGCTGGCGAATGCCTTTGGTAGTAAAGTTCCAGGTGATGCGGTTGAAACCAGTATCAGCTTTGGCTTTGTAAGTACGGATGGCTTCGTTGGCAGCGTTGTAAATTTTCACCGTTACAGAGTCGTTGCCTTTTGAAGGTTTTGCTTTGTCATTTTTCACAAAGAAATTGATGCTGGCATCGCTACCACGGTTGTCGGCAGCATACAAACCATAAGTGCTGTATTCAATGCCGGGAGGGCCGGTTTCAAATGCCTGATACGCAATGGGGCTTTCGTAAGTGCTCAACTTTTTATCGGCCAGCATGCCTTTGTTAGCAGCAATAGCCCGCAGCGGACGAATGTCATCCAAGATGTACAAGGCACGACCGAAAGTAGCAATTACCAAATCGGCTTCTCTTTCCTGAATAGCCAAATCGTAAGTGCTTACAGAAGGATAGTTGTTGGTAAACTGCTGAAAGCTGTTTCCGTTATCAAAGCTTACCCAGAGGCCATTTTCTGTACCGGCAAACAACAGGTTGGGTTGCACAGGATCTTGCAACACACACAATGCATAGCCTTTCACATTGTTTTTGCCTGCCATCATATTTACCCAAGTTTTACCGTAGTCGGTGCTGCGGAAAATATAGGTACCCATATCGCCACGGCGATAATCGTTGGCTATTACAAATACTTCACCGGCATTGTAGCGGCTAGTGCGTATCTGCGGAATCCATGCGCCTTTAGGCAAACCTTTGATATTGGCCGTTAGATTGGTCCATGTTTTGCCGCCATCACGGGTCAGTTGCAGTTGGCCATCATCGGTACCTACCCACAGTACATCTTTTTCTTTTTAGAAGGCTCAATAGCCACGATGGTGCAATGGTTTTCAGCATTGGTGATGTCGATGGTGAGGCCACCATTTTCATCCTGCTTTTGCTTGGCCGGATCGTTGGTGGTGAGGTCGCCGCTGATGATGGTCCACTGGGCACCTTTGTTGGTGCTCTTGTGCACAAATTGGCTTCCGTAATAAATGGTATTGGCATCAAAAGGATCTTGTGCCAGCGCTGCATTCCAGTTGAAACGGATGCGGGTGTTAGGATCGGGCATCGGTGGACGAATGCTCCAGCGTTCGCCGGTTTGGATGTTCATTCTGCCAAGATTGCCACCCTGGCTCATGCTGTATACCCACTTGCTGTCGCTCGGGTCGGGAGCTACATCAAATCCATCGCCACCACCAACACTTTTCCAGTAGCTATTGCGGATGCCACCATCTGCCCACACATACGCAGGGCCATGCCAGCTACCGTTATCCTGCAGGCCACCCATTACGTTGTACGGTATTTCATTGTCTACATTGATGTGGTAAAACTGACCGAGGGGCAATTTTTCATCAAACTGCCAGCTGCGGCCACGGTCGCGGCTGATGGCAATGCCACCATCGTTGCCGTTGATGATAAAAGAAGGATCTTTTGGATGAATCCACCAGGCATGGTGGTCGGGGTGTACGCCATCGTAAGGAATGATGATGCGGAAAGATTTACCACCATCATCACTTTGTGCAATCATCTGGTAGATATTGTACAAACGGTTTTCGTTTTGTGGATCTACCATGATGTCTTGAAAATAAAAAGGACGGTTGGTTACCCATTGTGGATCGCTGTTGACCAGTGTCCATTTCATGCCGCCATCTTCGCTGCGGTAGAGGCCGTTTTTGGTTGCTTCTACCATAGCATATATCACATCAGGATCGCTGGGGGCAATGGCAATACCAATGCGACCGGTGGTGTCGGGCAAGCCTTCTGCTTTGCCGAGTTTCTTCCAGTTTTTACCACCATCCCAGGTGCTGTAAAAACCGCTGCCTTTGCCACCACTAAAAAAGCTCCATGGTGTACGGTTGTGTTGCCACATACATACCAGCAGTTTATTGGGGTTGCTGGGGTCCATCACCATATCGGCTACGCCGGTGCTGTCGTTGGTATGCAAAATGAGTTTCCAGGTATCGCCGCCGTCGGTGGTTTTGTACACGCCACGTTCGGGGTGTGCAGCAAAAGGATTGCCGATAGCACCGGCATACACCGTATTGGGATCTGTTGGGTCGATGATAATGCGGTGGATGTTCATGGTTTTTTGCAAGCCCATGAGTTTCCAGCTTTTACCACCGTCAAGGCTCTTGTAAATGCCTTCGCCCAGGCTCACACTGTTGCGTGGATTGCCTTCGCCGGTGCCTACCCAAATCACATTCGGGTTGCTTTGCTGAATGGCAATGGCACCAATGTTTTGTGTAGGCTGCTCGTCAAAAATGGGCGTCCAGCTGGCACCACCGTTGGTGGTTTTCCAAACGCCGCCGCTGGCAGCACCAATGTAAATGATGTCGGGGTTGCTGTGTACTGCATCGATGGCAGTAACACGGCCACTCATACCGGCTGGCCCAATGTTGCGGGCTTTCAGGTTTTTAAAATCTGTAGCAAGATTCACCATTTGGGCTTGTGCAGCTTGCAGCAACAAGAGCATGAGGCAGGCCCATAGCAGTTTTTTCATCCGTATACCTTTTTTGATTATTAATAAGAAGCTGGGAAGCATAGAATCCTTCGATATATGCCGGTATAAATATGCGGCTAAAAAATTTGACCACAGATATTTCAACTTAGAAGGTGTGTGAACACAATCCTGTTGTAAATTTGTAACAACTAAAATTATTTGTATATGAGAAAGTGTTCTTTGTTGATAGCTGGATTACTCGCAGCATTTGTTGGGTTTGCCCAACCACAGATCTACCTCAATGGTTTTGCTGGTTACAGCTTCGATGAAAGCGTATATGTGGAAGGATATTCCGGTAAAATAAAGGGTGGTATGCACTATGGGGGCTCTGTTGAATTGGCCATTCCCAGAGCCAGTACCCGGTTTAATGAACGTACGGTAGAAATTACCTATCAAACGATGAGTACAGAAATGCGGGGCTACTTATTGTTGGCACCAAAAACATATGACATCAATATTCATTACCTCACTTTGGGCGGCAATAATTATTTTGGGCAAAACAGAAAGGCCATGGCTTTTGGCGGTGCCGCCATTGGCGCAGTTTGGTCTACCAATAAAAACAACAGCCAGTCGGTTACCAAGTTTGCTTTTAATGTAAAAGGGGGAGGCCGGTTTATGCTGGCTGATAACGTTGGACTCAAATTGTATGCACAGCTCAATAGTGCGGTTGGCGGTATAGGTGGTGGTTTTTATTTTGGCACAGGTGGCACTGGTGCAGGCATCAGCACTTACTCTACGTTTTTGCAATTTGGGTTGGGCGGAGGTTTGACCATTGGGTTGGGCGGCAGCAAACCATCTACTCGCAAATAACTCGGAGAAAAAAATAAAAGCGGGCCTGCAACTAAATAGCTGCAGGCCCTTTTGTTATACCCTATTCACTCTTTTTAAAAGGTAAAGCGGACGGCTACGCCCAGCCAGTCTACGCTGTTGTAGTTGGCACCAATAAAGGTGACCGACGGTTGCCAGTCGAGGCTGATGTTGATAGGAGCACCATTGAATTTGTAATCGAGACCAATCACTCCATCCAAACCGGCAGCCGCACGGCCGCTGGGGTTGAAACGATTGCGGTATTCATCGTCCCAAAAATCTACGTGGGCACCACCGCCCACATACCACTGCAAGCCACGGGCTCCTTTTATATCATCATGCCACTCGTACAGGCCGGTGGCCCGGAAGCCATCCCGCCAGAAATAGGCCAGGCCTTCAATGGCAGCATTGCTTTTTACAAAGTGTTTTACAGTGACAGCTGTGGGTGAAAATTTGAAACCCAAAGCGGTTTTGTACGTGCTGCCGGTGGCTTGGGCGCCGGCGGTGTGAGCCAATCCTACTAATGCAGCAGCTACTAAAAGTTGTTTTACGTTCATACTTGCGTTTACCAACCATGCTAAAAAAATCAGGCCAGAATGAGAAAAACAGAAAACTGTTTGCAGTTCTTTAACGAAGTGATGGGAGTGGAGGTTGGGAAGGTTGAAAGGTTGGGAGGTTGGAAGGTTCACAAGTTCCAGAGTTCACAGGTTCGAGTGTTTACAGGTTCATGGAGTGACAAGTTCAAGTCTTGTTCCTATTGGTACTAAAACAAAACTTGCTAAGTGATAGCAAAGTCGCTGGCGTACAAATTGATTGTTTTGTATTTCGCTTTGCTCCGTAGGAACAATCTATTTGTAGCAGGTCGGGGCGAATCATTCAATCTGTTTTGCTCCATAGGAGCAACCTGTTTGTAGCAGTTATCAATGAATCAAATTGTGCTTTGCTCCATAGGAGCAATCTGTTTTTAGCAACGAAAACCGCCGCCAATTAATTTGCTCCGTAAGAGCAACTTGATGCATTGGTACAAAAAAGAGGACCCCGAATGGAGTCCTCTTTTGTAAACATAAATAACCAACCGTTATTTAATGCCGTACTTGTGCTTGTAGCGTTCAAACAGTTGCTTGTGCTTATCGTCGAGCACCAGCTGACGACCCTGAATGAAAGCATGTGAAATTTTGCTACTGCGCATGTCGAGGATGTCGCCATCGCTAACCACAATGTTGGCGTCTTTGCCTGCTTCGATTGAACCGGTTCGGTTTTCAATACCCAACACTTTGGCCGCATTGAGAGTAATGGCAGTCAGTGCTTCCTCTTTGCTCATGCCGTAGGCGGCTGCAGTACCCGCATTGAAAGGCAGGTTGCGGCCGCGGTTTTGCGGGTCATCATCGTTGATGCAAAACAGTACACCGGCTTTTTGCAACACCGCTGGTGCAGCATAGGGCTGATCTACGGCATCGTCATCGCTGGTAGGCAGGTTGTGCATTTGGCTCAGGATAACGCTGATGTTGTTTTGCTTCAGCAGGTCGGCAATGCGGTAGGCTTCGCTGGCACCTACGAGCACTACATCAAAGCCAAACTCTTTTACAAAATCAATGGCTACCAGCATTTGGTTTACCTGACTGGCATGTACATACAGCTTTTGCTTTTTCTCAAACAAAGGCTTCACGGC
Organism: Phnomibacter ginsenosidimutans; assembly: GCF_009740285.1. Lineage (GTDB taxonomy): Bacteria > Bacteroidota > Bacteroidia > Chitinophagales > Chitinophagaceae > Phnomibacter > Phnomibacter ginsenosidimutans. The sequence goes on along the minus strand of NZ_CP046566.1, from coordinate 3,671,404 downwards.
CTCGTATTTCAGATTCTTTTCTGCATGCACCGGTTCGGCATTCCATGCTTTGGCATCGCGGAAAAACTGCTTCACTTTTTCAATGGTTTCCAGTGCCTGTTTTACCGGATCGGTTGGGGCACCACCCATTTGCGCAAAGAAGGCAGCAAAGCGACCACCACCGGGGCGGGCCAGCAAGCTGGGCATGTAAAACTGCATGCCATTGTCGATGGCGTAAGCAGCATCTTCATAGTTCCAGGCATCCAGCTGCACTACGGATGAAATGCCACCCACCACCTGACCTTGTGGTACAACGTTGGCCAGCAAAATGCCGTTGCTGCGCAGGGTGTTGGTTACTTTGCTATCGGCGTTGTATGCAGCAATAGCACGTACTGAGGCGTTGTTATCGCCAATTTCAAAAAAGTCGTTGCTGCCCCGTACACCGCTGCCAATTTCTTGCAAGCCCAGTTGGGTAGCAGGCAAAATAAGACCGGGGTAAATGTGTTTGCCGGTTACATCTATCACTTTGGCATCGCCGGTAGCACTGATGTTTTGCCCTACCTGCTCAATTTTACCGTTGTTGATTTTTACCGTGGCATTTTCTATCACCTGGCCATTGCCCACGTGAACGGTACCGCCCTTCAGCAGCACCACGCCCTTGGCCGCAGGAGCAGGGTACACATTGTCCTGCGCAAAGCCGCTGAACGATGCCAATACTGCGAGGCTAAAAAGTATTTTTTTCATTCTAATTTTTTTAAATGATGTGTTGATCATTTTAAAGCGCTGCTATTAACCACCAGGACACAAAGGCTACACAACAGACACAAAGAATAATTTATCTGGAGCTCTTAGTGCCTTCATAGTGTCTTTGTGGTTCAATACCCTCACTTTATTTCTTCCAATTCATGCTCATCAAATTCCAGCAGGCCCATTTTGTGGCTGTGGTCGCCGCAGGTATGTACAAACTTGTACGATGGCTGTGCGGGAACTACAGGACGACCGGCACCTTTTTCACCCATCATTTTTTTGATGAGGCGGGTCCGTTCTTCCTTCACTTGCTGTTGTACCTGCAGGTCTTTGGCACGGTCGAAGAACACAGTGCCATCAACAATGGTGTACAATGACTTTGCATAAATACTCAGTGGGTTATCGCTCCACAATACGAGGTCAGCATCTTTACCCACTTTGATAGAACCTACACGGTCATCCACATGCAGCATCTTGGCAGGGTTAATGGTCACCATACGCAGTGCTTCTTCTTCTGTCAGGCCACCATACTTTACGGCTTTCGCAGCTTCCTGGTTGAGGCGACGAGCCATTTCAGCATCATCACTATTAATGGCTACGTTGAGACCCACTTTGTTCATGATGTAAGCGTTGTACGGAATGGCATCCTGTACTTCCAGCTTGTACGCCCACCAATCGCTGAAGGTAGAAGCGTTGGCACCATGTGCCTTCATTTTATCAGCTACTTTGTAGCCTTCCAAAATATGGGTGAAGGTGTTTACTTTAAAACCAAACTGTTCGGCAACACGCATGGTGCTTACTATTTCGCTGGCTACATAACTGTGGCAGGTAATGAAACGCTTTTGGTTCATGATTTCTACTAAGGCGTCCAACTCCAGGTCGCGGCGAACTACCATTGGCGTAGCGCCTTTCTTCTTGTTGTTTTCTTCCGCAGCCTTCAGTTGTGCTTCATAGTCTTTAGCACGGGTAAAGGCGTCAATCAACACTTGCTCCACGCCCATACGGGTATCGGGGAAGCGGGTATTGCCGTTGGTTGCGGTGGTACGTTTTACGTTTTCGCCCAGGGCAAACTTGATAAACGGATCCCAGTTTTGGAACATCAATCCCTGATCGTTAGTACCCCAGCGGAGTTTGATAAGCTGGGTTTGACCGCCAATGGTATTGGCACTGCCATGCAAAATATGCGAGGTAGTAACACCACCACTCAGCTGGCGGTAAATGTTGATGTCATCGGGGTCGAGGTTGTCTTTGATGCGAACTTCAGAGGTAACACTCTGACCACCTTCGTTGATGCTGCTTACTGCAATGTGGCTGTGCTCATCAATGATGCCTGCACTCAGGTGCTTGCCGGTACCATCAATTACACGGGCCGATGCATCGCTCAGGTTTTTACCTACGGCAGCAATTTTACCATTCTTCACCAGCACGTCTGTTGCTGTCAGTACACCTTCTTTTTCGCTGGTCCAAACGGTAGCGTTTTTAATGAGGATGGTTTCTTGCTTCGGCATTTCGGTGGCGCCAAAACCAACAAACGGATACATGAGGCTGCCTACTTGTGGTGCGGCTTTTTTGGCTACGCTATCTGCTTTTACTTCGGTGGTTTTGGTACGAACTGCGGTCCACGTCAATGCGTTTCCGTTACTGTCGAGGCCGGTGCCCTGCCATACATCGCCATTGCTTACACCACTCAGGCGAATGGCACTGGCGGGCAATGCTGCAGCGGCGCCACCCATCATCATGCCGGGGCGACCGCCACCCATGCCGGCACGGCGGGTACGGGGCGCAAAACCTATTTTCACCATTTTGCCATCAAAAGAAAACTGCGTGGTCAGTGTGTCTTTTGCAGAAACTTCTGCACTGCTGCTGCTTTTTACATCGAGGGTAAATTGCTGTGCTCCTGATGGGCCATTTACTGTCAATGCATAGCTACCATTGGTGTTGTGCCAGTTGTCGTCTTTTACCACATAGGCATTGCCCTGCACCCAGTTGTGGTGGATGGTCGTTTTTTCGCTAAAGATGGGACCGTTGGTAATCACAAAGTTGGCCAGCTTGCCTGCATCGAGGCTGCCTAGTTTGTCGTAAATACCCAACAGTGATGCAGGAGTTTTGGTCAACGCTTCCATGGCAGCGGTTTCGCTCAGGCCATACTCCATGGCTTTGCGCAGGTTGCTCATAAAGGTGCGTCCGTCACGTACATCACTCATGGTGAGTACGAAAGGAATGCCCGCTTTTTCAATAGCTGCAGGGTTGGTGGGTGCCAGCTCCCAATGCTTCATATCGGCCAGACTTACGTAGCGGGCCGCATTGGGGTCTTCTACATCCTGCGCAGCAGGGTAGTTGAGGCTTACAATGAGCGGCGCTTTGGTAGCAGCCACATCGCTGATGCGCTGGTATTCTTTGCCACTGGCTTTGATGATGTACTGTACACCAAACTCATCGCCAATGCGGTCGGCCCGCATTACATTCCACAAGTCGCCGCCCTGGCTGGGGTCGAATACCTGTGGTAAGTTTTGCTGGTCGTTCCATGCTTTCAGCGTCAGGTTCACGCCTTCTGCTTTGGGGTTGCTTTTGTACCACTGCGCATCCAGATAAGTTTGGCGCAGCAGCGAAATGGTACCCATCAAACTACCGGGGTAGCTTTGGGTGCTGCTGCCTTTGCTGAAAGAATACAGCGCAGCGGCTTTCTCTTTACCAGCACCTGATTGGCACGTACGCTGGCGAGTGTAACCACAGCTCCGGTACCACGGGCAATACCATCGGGTTGATGTGTAAGCACTGTACCAAAGCCGGCATCCCGCAGGCTTTTGGCCTTGGCATCATCGGGTACAAACAGGCTGGCGGCATCTACATCTGCTTTGAGGGCCTGGTTCCAGCCGAAGGCACCTTTCACATTGGTTTCGAGCTGTGCCGGTGCACGAAAGTCGAAACCGCCGCGGCCTTGGGGGCGGGCTGGCATGCCATAATCGCTTTGCAAATCGATGAAAGAAGGATAGATGAACTTGTCCTTACAATCAATCACCACGGCATCTTTCGGAATGCTGATGCCTGCACCCACGGCCACAATCTTACCATCGCGGATGACCATGCTGGCATTGGGAATGGTGGTTTTGGCATCTTTTACAATGGTGGCGTTGGTAAACGCATAGGCACCCGAACCCGGCGTGCTCACACCATTTACCGGGAAGGTAGGTTGGGCCTTTGCCTGTGCCATCAATAGCACAAGGCCTGCCAACCAAAGCTTCATTTTTCTCATAGTGCTTTAGTTTATTTGAAATGGAGGTTAAAAACGGAAAACGGTAAACTACCGCATTTGACGATAATAGTGCCGATAGGCAGCAGGAAAAGGGGAGATTTTTTGTGTTTGAATGTAGTTGCTGCGAGACGGCGCCATAAAATGATTACGCATTGCTATAAATACAACTGCCCCGTTGGAAACAGGGCAGTTGACAATACATGATGATGATGTCGTAATTGTTGAAGTATCCGGCAGCTACTCTTTGATGGGTCTTCCGGCATCCACATCTTTCATAAAACGAATGAGGCCGGTGAAATAGGTTTCCTGATCGTCCCACATGGCGCAGTGGCTGCCATTGGGACAAATGAGGCTGCGGCCATTTTTGACTTGAGTGGCCATCCATTTCATGTGTTCGGGGTCCATGGTATCATGGGTGGCACCAATCACCAATGTGGGTACCGTTATGTTGGGTAAATCCTTGCTGCGGTTCCAGTTGATCAAGCGGCCGGCCACGCCAAACTCACTGGGGCCTTGCATGCACACATAAATATTGGGGTTGAGGTGCTTGAATGCACGGTAAATTGGCTCCGGATTGGGCACTACGCGGCACACATGTTTGTCGTAAAAATTAGGTCCAAGCAACTCCATGTATTTGGGATTGCTGTAATCGCCGTTGGCTTCCAAACCACGAATGGTATCGAGCACTTTGGGATCCATTTGTTCGGCCAATACTTCTTGTGCATACTTTCCATACGCAGGCACATCACTCATCATATTGCTAATGATGAGCCCCTTGATGTGCTGCTGATATTTCAGCGCATACTCCATGGCTAGAATACCGCCCCAGCTGTGGCCGAGCACATAAAAATTACTGCTGTCACAACCCAGCGCTTTGCGTACCTGTTCCACTTCTTCTACAAACCTTTCGGTGGTCCACAGGCTGCTGTCGTTGGGTTGATCGCTGTAATAACTATCGAGTTGGTCGTACTCAATAATCTCGATGCCTTCGGCCGGCATAAAACTTTCAAAGCATTCAAAGACTTCGTGGGTGCCACCAGGGCCGCCGTGCAGCAACAGCAGTTTCATGCGGGGGGTGTTGCCAATGCGTTTGGTCCATACATGGAAGGTTCCCTTTGGTGTTTCGATTGGAATCATTTTGACACCACCTGTTTGAAGGCCGCTATCAGTACGGGCAAAATAAGCTGTTGTAGCGGGCTGATGGTTGCTGCTATTGCAGGCTACCGCCAGCATTGCGATACATAAAAGAAGCCACCCATTTTTCATAAGCGAAGGATTGATTTGTTGTAGTGCACAAATATGTATTCCGTGATGCTTAAAACCAGCTCTTTTTTTGCTTCTGCCACCGAGGCCCAAGGCGCCAAGCAGGCTGCGGGTAATGGTGTTGGCGGCAGTACGCATAGCACTTTTTACAACTGTATTATCGAGTACCTGTTCTATCATGCCGGGTTCTTCTTTGGCTGCTTTTTTCTCTTCCTTTACCTCAGCCTCAGCCTGTGTTTTCTCCGCTGCTTCTTGCAGTTTGGCAGTGAGTATTTCGTAGGCGCTGTGGCTGTCTACTTCCTGGTTGTATTTCTTCACCAGCTTGCTGTTGGCCACCAATGCATTTACTTCAGCTTCGGTAATCACATCCATGCGGCTGCGGGGCGGATTGAGCATTACATGCACCAGTGGTGTAGGAATGCCTTTTTCATTCAACAGTGTAATCAGTGCTTCACCAATACCTACTTGTGTGAGCAGTTCATCGGTTTGGTAAAAATCGCTGAGCGGATAGTTTTCTGCGGTTTGCTTAATGGTTTTGCGGTCGTTGGCGGTAAAAGCACGTAATGCATGCTGCACTTTCATACCGAGCTGGCCGAGAATGCTGGCCGGTACATCCATAGGGTTTTGGGTACAAAAGAAAATGCCGATGCCTTTGGAGCGAATGAGCTTGATGATGGTTTCAATTTGCTGCAACAATGCATCGCTGGCTTCCTGAAAAATGAGGTGCGCTTCATCAATAAACAAAATGAGTTTGGGCTTATCGAGGTCACCTTCTTCGGGGCAGCTGGCATAGAGTTCGGCCAGCATTTGCAGCATAAAAGTGCTGAAGAGTTTGGGCTTGTCTTGCAGGTCCATTACCCGCAAAATATTTACCACGCCACGGCCATCATCGCTGATGCGCATCAGGTCTTCTACTTCAAAACTTCTTTCACCAAAAAAATGGGTAGCACCCTGCTGCTCCAGTTCAATCACTTTGCGCAAAATGGTACCGGTACTGGTGGTAGAAATTTTGCCGTATTCTTTTTCGAGTTCGGCCTTGCCTTCTTCGGCGGCGTATTGCAGGAGCTTTTTAAAATCTTTCAAATCGAGCAAAGGCAGTTGCTGGTCATCGCTGTATTTAAACAGCATGGCCACCAGTCCGGCCTGTGTATCGTTGAGTCCTAAAATTTTGCTGAGCAGCACGGGGCCAAATTCACTTACAGTAGCCCGAAGCCTTACGCCCGGCTGGTTTTCGCCCAGGGCCAGCAGTTCGCTGGGGTAGCCCGTAGGCGTGTACGTTATGTCGAGCAATTTGCTGCGGTCTTCAATTTTGGCATTGCTGGTACCGGCAGCGGCAATGCCACTCAGGTCGCCTTTGATGTCCATCACCAGCACGGGTATGCTGGCATCGCTGAGCAGTTCGCTGATCACTTGCAAGGTTTTGGTTTTACCGGTGCCCGTGGCACCAGCAATGAGGCCATGGCGGTTCATGGTTTTGAGCGGCAGGTACACATCGGCACCCGGCACCACCTGGCCCTGAAACATGGCCCGGCCAATTTTTACTTTTTCACCTTTGAATGTATAGCCGGCCTGAACGGCCTCAAGAAATTGTGTAGCGTCTGCCATAGAATGTGGTTTGAAGTAAAGATAGCAGAAATGCCTGCGCAGCAAAGCGGCACTGCCCGGCAAATTCAGCAAAGTAATTGCTGGTATTGGCTGTATTTTTGAGCGGAACATTTATAGCCATTACCATGAGTATTTTCAGCAAAATCATCGCCGGAGAAATTCCTTCTTTCAAGATTGCAGAGAACGATAGGTTCTACGCTTTCCTCGATATTTTTCCAGCCACAGAAGGACATACTTTGGTAGTGCCAAAGATTGAAGTCGACAAACTGTTTGACTTACCCGATGATTACCTGGAAGGCTACCTCAGTTTTTGTAAACCCATTGCGCAAGCCATTCAACAAGTAACGGGTTGCAACCGCGTCAACATTGTTACTATTGGTTTTGAAGTACCGCATGCACACATTCATCTCGTACCCATGAATGGCATGCAGGACGCCGACATCCTCACCAAAAAAATTAAGCCTACGATGGAAGAACTGAAGGCGACACAGGAAAAAATATTGGCAGCGATACCCGCCTAAATCCCTGTCTGACGACTGGCAGGCTCCCTAAAGGGAGGACTTCAAAATGGCTTTAATGTAAAGGGGTTACACTTAGAATTCAGCGTAGTTTTTTCTGCAATCCTGTTCTCCTTGTTCTTGATTTTCTTAAGGATGAATTTGATTGACTTACAATTTCTATTTTCCCTTCTTCAACCCTCCCTTTAGGGAGGTTGGAGGGTTAGGTAATTTGCCAGCACTTACCCGCTCAGGATTTTTCTTTAGAAAATCTTCCCAGCCCTTGCTTTTGTTGGTAAGCCCGGCGAGTGGCGATTGCTGCTGATAATGATGGCAAACCGCTACGGCCAATGCATCTGATGCATCGAAGCCCTTGGGTTTTTCAGTGAGTTGCAGCAGGCGTTGCAGCATGCCCCACACCTGTTCTTTTTCTGCATTGCCATTTCCGGTCACCACCATTTTTACTTTTTTGGGTGAGTACTCCGTTACGGCCAGGTTGTGCTGCATGGCGCAGGCAATGGCCACACCTTGTGCACGGCCCAGCTTCAGCATACTCTGCACGTTTTTGCCAAAGAAGGGGGCTTCAATAGCAAAGTGATGCGGCTGAAATTGCCGGATCACTTCGTCCATGGTTTTGTAAATGCGTTGCAGGCGTTCAAACACATCGTGCTCCCAACTCATGTTAAGGGTGCCCATGTGCAGCATCTCAATTTTTTGGCCGGTGCAGCGTATCACTGAGTAACCCATCACCACTGTGCCGGGGTCTACACCGAGTATAACGGTAGATGAAGGGATGATTTTTGCGTAGCCATAAAAAAGAAATGCTGAAATGCCGTTGTGCCAGCTGTTGTGTTTGTATCAACGGTCAATCGAAAGTAAACAGTATTTTGCAGGCACAAAAAAGCGGCATCCTTTGCAATCGGTTTCTCATCTCAAAAAATGGCTCAATTACGTTGCAGGTCCGCTGTTGTTTATCGCCATTGCATTTTCTATTTACAAACAGTTGTCTTCGCAGCAAGATCCGGCGCAGCATTGGCAGCAACTTGTACAAAACATACGAGAGCATGGCACGGTTCCACTCATCTGTATTGTGTTGCTCATGCTGCTCAACTGGAGCATTGAAGCACTCAAGTGGCAGCAACTAGTGAACCACCTGATGCCCATTGGTTGGTGGAAAGCCTTGCTGGGCGTATTGGCCGGCGTTTCATTTACCATGCTTACGCCCAACCGCATGGGCGAATTTTTGGGTCGGGTATTGTACCTGCCCGATGGCAGCCGCATGAAAGCTGCTACTCTTACGGCCATGAGCAGCATGAGCCAACTCATCATCACCATGACGGCAGGTATGATAGGCATTGTTTATTGGTACAGCAGTAATGTGCTACCTGCAGATGGCGAACAACTGCTGATGCGGGTATTGTTCTTTGGTACGTTGCTGGCTTGTATAGCGGTACAGTTGTTGTACTTCAACGCCGGCTGGATGGTACGTTGGATGGAGAAGTGGCCAGCCGCTATGAAGTATGCACCCATTGTGCATGCGGTTGGTGAAATACATCGCTTCGAACTATTGAAAATACTGGGCCTGGCAGCATTGCGCTACATTGTTTTTTTAGTGCAATACGTGCTGGTATTTATGGCGCTGCAATTGCCCATCTATTGGTTGGATGCCATTGCCGCCACTTCAATCTTGTTTTTGATATTGGCTGTGGTGCCCAGCATATCACTCGCAGAGTTGGGCATTCGGGGTAAAGTAAGCTTGTTGGTATTTGGCTGGTATTGCCAGCAGGAGGTAGGCATTTTACTGGCGGCAGCCGTTATTTGGTTTATTAACATTATTTTACCCGCATTGGCGGGAAGTTTGATTTTGCTGGGCGTTAAACTGTTTGGTAAAACCACATTCGAAAAGGCATGAAGAAATTGTTGATAGCAGGGATATTGTTGCTGGCATTTGCACCCAAAGCCAGTACGGAAGGGGCTTGCAATACCAAGAACAAGGCCTTTAAGCACGGTGAAAAAGTCGTATTCCATGTGTATTATACACTGGCTGGCATTTGGGTACATGCTGGTAATGTATCTTTTACGGCTACCCTCAGTACACTCAACAATAAGCCTGCCTATCATGTAGTGGCCGATGGCAGTACCCTCAGCAAGCTACGATTGGATATACCGGGTACGTGACCGCTATGAAACCTACATAGATACAGCTTCGTTATTGCCACAAAAATTCATTCGCAATGTAGATGAAGGGGGCTATAAGATTTACGAGAACGTTACTTTTTACCACGATAAAAAAACAGCCGTCACCAACAAAGGTGTTTTTGCTATTCCATCTTGTGCACAGGATGTACTGAGTGAAGTGTACCTGGCCCGCAACATGGATTTCAATAGCCTGAAGCCCGGTGAAATGTTGCCCTTCGATTTGTTTTTAGACAACAAAGTGTACAACATGTATGTACGCTATATGGGTAAGGAAGTAATTAAAACCCGCTACGGAAAATTTCGTTGCATCAAGTTTAAGCCGCTGCTGCTGAAGGGTAGCATTTTTGAAGGGGGCGAAAAAATGACCGTGTGGGTAACCGATGATGCCAACCGCTTGCCGGTACGCATTGAATCGCCCATTACAGTCGGCAGCATCAAGGTAGACATGATGAGCTACTACAACCTGCGCTACCCGTTGACATCATTAATAGATATCCGTTAGTTTTTTAAGCGTTGAGCAATTCCTGCAGCGTACCCGTTTTATCGGCACGGATGCCTTTTTCTGTACGTACCAATGTGCAGCATTCTACGCTGGGGTCGTGTTCAAAATAGAGGATATAATTGTTGTCCACCGCTTCTTCCAGAAAACGTTTTTTCTCTTGCAGCGTAATGAGCGGAAACATATCGTACGCCATTACATACGGCAGTGGAAGGTGTACCGGTGAAGGCAGCAGGTCGGCCATGTACACCACGGTTTTACCACCAACGTTGATTTGTGGTAGCATCATGGCATCGGTGTGGCCAAATGCAAAGCGAACACTGATGCCGGGCACATCATCAAAAGGAACGGTGCCATCTTCCACCACAGGTACAAATCGGAGTTTGCCGCTGGTTTCGATGGGTAAAATATTTTCTTTCAGGAAAGAAGCTTTTTCGCGGTCATTGGGTTGCGTGGCCCAGCGCCAGTGGCGTTCGTTGCTCCACAGCGTAGCATTGGGAAAAGCCGTTTGCAAAGCATCTCCATGGCGTACAATGGTACCACCGCAATGATCGAAATGCAGGTGCGTATGAAAAACGTCTGTAATGTCTGATGCGTTATAGCCCAACTGTTGCAGGCTGTTGTGCAATGTGTCATTTCCGTTGAGGTAGTAATGCCCGAAGAATTTGGCATCCTGTTTCTCGCCAATGCCGGTATCTACCAAAATGCGCCGGTCGCCGGTATCTATCAGCAGGCAACGCATGGCCCAGTTGCACAGGTTATTGTCATCGGGCGGATTGAGTTTTTGCCACATTACTTTGGGCACTACGCCAAACATGGCGCCGCCATCGAGTTTGAAATATCCGGTGTTGATGGTAAATAATTTCATAGCCTGTAAACGCTTTGGTACTACAAAAATCAGACAGCTGCCTGTGCTTGTTTGTGCTTGACCTGGGCTGAATACAGCCAGACAAATCCAATCACAAAAAACACGATGAGCGAAAGTACGGAGTACTTCATGCCGAGGCGTTCATCGATGTAGCCAAAAGCAAATAAGCCTAAGACAATTGCAATTTTTTCGCTGAAATCGTAGTAGGTGAAATAAGAAGCCGTGTCTTTTGTTTCGGGCATCAGCTTGCTGTAGGTACTGCGGCTGAGTGATTGAATGCCGCCCATTACCAAACCCACAGCAATGGCCAATCCGTAGAAAGGCATTTCAGCACTGCCACCATTTTCTTTGTACTGCACGGTGACAAAGGCTGCTACACAAATCACCATCCAAAAAAGGATGACACCCATTAGCACTACCAGGTTGCCGTGGCGGGCACTGAGGCGGCTCATGAGTATAGCGCCAACAATGGCTACCAGCTGAATGAGTACCACCGTAATGATGAGATTGGTATCGGGCAGGCCCAGCACTTTACTGCCAAATTGAGTGGCCGCCAGCATCACGGTTTGTACGCCCATGCTGTAAAAGAAGAAGCCCCGCAAAAAGCGTTTCAGCACGGGCATGTGTTTTACTTCATTGAATACTTTACCAATTTCTTTGAAGCCATCAGTGAATACATTCACTTTTTTCGATTCCCCTTTTTCTACGGCTGGTAAACCACGGAAAGTAATTTGTGCAAAGCCAAACCACCAAATGCCGGTAAGCAGAAATGTGATTTTTGTGGCATCGCCTGCATCACTCATGGTGAGTACCAACGCAAAGCCAATCAATTGCAACAATACTGAGCCAATGTAGCCCATGCTGTAGCCCTTGGCGCTGATGCGGTCACGGTCTTCGGGGGCGGCTATCTCGGGCAGGTAGGCGTTGTAAAACACCAGACTGCCGGCATAACCCATGGCACCCATAATGAGGCCAACAATGCCAATCCACAACGGGTTGCCATGAAAGAAATACAAGGAAGAACAACCTACAGCACCCATGTAGCAAAAGAAGCGGAGGAAGTTTTTCTTATTGCCCCGGGTATCGGCAATGGAAGTAAGAATGGGATAGCTGATGGCCACCAGAAAATAGGCCGCGGCCAGACAATAGTCATAGAGGCTGCTGTTGCGAAAACTCATGCCCAAAAAAGGCACCGACTCGCCATTGTCCCACTCGGGCCGCTTGGTAACGGCTAAAAAGTAAATGGGAAAAAACGTGGTGGTAATAACGAGGTTGTATACACTGTTGGCCCAGTCGTACATGGCCCAGGCGTTCACTACTTTTTTTGGAGCTGTTTGCATGCGGTGGCAGGTTTAGCAGCGGAAAAAATAGGACTTTTTTTGAATGCGACAACAAGTAGTAAAATGTCTGCAGTAAAGATGTTCGGGATTGGTTGATAGTTGGTGGATGGTAGTTGATAGGAATGCAGTTAAGACGGATGCATGCTATCGCTTCAATACATGCGTCGAAAAGCATATACACGCATTGCCGATGTTAGTACAGTTTACTACTAGCAACTATCAACCATCAACCACCAACTATTTCAGATAGCCACTCCACAGCAGCACCAGCAATACGATGCCGGCTACAATGCGGTACCAGCCAAACAGGCGAAAGCCATGCTTTTGCAAAAAGCCAATAAAGAATTTGATGGCCAGCATAGCCACAATAAACGCTACCACATTGCCCAGCACAAATGCCTGTACGTTTTGACTGCTGCTCAATATGATGTCGTAGCCTTTTACGGCCACGCCGTTTTCTTCCCAGTTTTTTAAAAACAATGAATAGCCCGTAGCGGCTGCCATGGTAGGTACGGCCAGAAAGAAAGAAAATTCGGCCGCCAAACTGCGGGTAAGTTTTTGCTGCATACCACCAATGATGCTGGCTGCACTGCGGCTTACACCGGGTATCATGGCCAGGCATTGCCACAAGCCAATGATGAAGGCCTTGCCAAAACTGATTTGTTCTTCTTCTTTAATCTTGGGTGTTTTAAATGCCTTGTCAATCACAATCAGCACCACGCCACCCAGCAGCAGCGCAATGGCTACAGTGAGCGGGCTTTCGAGCAGCGCATCAATTTTTTCGGAAAACAATTTGCCCAGCAGCAACGCCGGAATAACGGCCACGACCAACTTGGCATAAAACTGCCAATGCTTTACGTCGATGAATCTTTTCCAGTACAGCACCAATACACTCAGAATGGCGCCCAGCTGTATGGCTACGGTAAATATTTTGGTGAAGTTGGTGCTCTCCACACCCAACATACGTTCGGCAATAATCATGTGGCCGGTGCTGCTCACAGGCAGGTATTCGGTCAGGCCTTCTACAATGGCAATAATGATGGCTTGTAATGCGTCCATGCGGCAAGTGTAAATAAAAAAGGAACCGCTGAGGGTTCCTTCCAAAGTGGTTCCGAAAAATTATTTTTTGAAGATGGCGTACACTTCTACTACCAGGCCCAGCAAAATAAGGATGGGTGCTACGGTGATGCGCAGGGTGCTGTACACTTCTTTGTCGTTGAAAATAGTAGGGTCGGCGCTTTTGCCACCGGCCATTACCAGCATGCCGGCTGCAATAATCACCCCACCCAGCAACATGAGCAGAAAGTTCTTTTTGCCAAAAAGCGGGGTGTGGTCTACCACACTGTGTTGCTTGTTATCTTTTTTAGTAGACATGCGTTCAAATGTTAGAGGGGCAAAGTAAAGGAAAACAGGGAAAGTTGACGAGATAGCAAGTTTACGAGTTTACGAGTTGACGTGTTCACATGTTCAATCAGCGGAAATGGTATTCACTATCAACCACCAACCATCATCTTTCAACTATGCTAATACAAATCATCCAACTTCATCTTCAGGTATTTTACCACGCTGCGGTGGGTGCTGAAGAGGCTGATGGCCACGCCCAATACGAGCAGGCTCAGCGCCAGCAACAGCAGCAGGCCGGTATCGTGTACGGCCTTCAGTTCGGGTACCCATCCTTCGAGGGTCACCAGTATAAGGCCGCACACCACAATGGCAATGCCGCCGGCAATGCTGCCGTTGATGATGGCCCGTATGTTGAGCGGCCGGGCAATAAAGCCACGGGTGGCGCCAACCATTTGCATGGTTTTAATGAGGAAACGGTTGCTAAACATGGCCAGGCGAATGGTATTGTCGATGAGGACGATCACCACCACGGCCAGCACCAAGGCTACGGCCAGCAGGGCAAAACCAATTTTCGACAAGATGGTCATATTGCCCACCACATTTTGCGGGTACTTAATATCGGTTACGTAAGGGCTGGCCTTAAAAATGCCTTCAATTTTTTTGAGGGTATCGGCCACCACATACTGGCTTTTCAGGTTCATTTCAATACTGCGGGGCAAAATATTGGTATCAATAAACTGCGTAAAATCTTCGTTGCCCATGGCCTGCCACTCTTTCATGGCCGTGGTTTTGTCTTTGTAGGTGTAGGCTTTAATGTAGGGCAGGGCCTTTACCTGTGCTACCAGTGCATCTTTTTCGGCGTCGGTAGTGGTTTCGCGGAGAAACACCTGCACGGGTACACTTTCGCGGAAATAATCGGCCAGCTTAGTATAGTTGATGCCAATCCAGCCCAGTACACCCATCAAAATCAAAACCAACGATACACCTACAATAGCCATGGCGTATGATGTGCGGCCTTTGCGGGTACCCATTTTCCCTACTTGAGACATAAGCGTTTGTTGTATGTGGAGTTAGTAATGCCGAAGCAAAGTTTCAGCCTTGTGAACCGGACAAAAATAACGGAATAAGCCTTTCCTTATTTTTGCGCTCCTGTTTTAAACGTTTGCGGCCGGGCACTATTGCCCTGCCATAGAAAAGATGGAAAGCCAATAACAGGCTTTTAACAGGAACCGCCCATGCGAAAAACCAACCACGCAGCAACTGCTGCCGACAGCGGATTTCTCCATGCACACATTTTTTTGAAACCATAACCCCAAGGGTGTTACTCATGGAATACAACTTCAACGCCATTGAAAAAAAATGGCAACAGCAGTGGAATGATACCAAAGCGTATCAGGTGCCCAACAACAGCAGCAAGCCCAAGTATTATGTGCTCGATATGTTTCCGTACCCCAGCGGTGCCGGCCTGCATGTGGGCCATCCGCTCGGCTACATTGCCAGCGATATTTTCAGCCGCTACAAACGCCTGAAAGGCTTCAATGTGCTACACCCCATGGGCTACGATGCTTTTGGCCTGCCTGCTGAGCAGTATGCGCTGGAGCATGGCGTACACCCTGCTGTGAGCACCGCCCAAAACATCAACAACTTTCGGGCACAGCTCGATAAGATTGGTTTTTGCTACGACTGGGACCGTGAGGTAAACACCAGCAAGCCGGAGTATTACAAATGGACGCAGAAGATTTTTCTGGATTTGTACAATAGCTATTTCTGCAATACACAACAAAAAGCAAGGCCAATAGCCGAACTGATTGCGAAATACGAAACCAGTGGCAGCAAACATTTTACCGCTGCTGAGTGGCAAGCTTTTTCTGCAGCCGAAAAAGAAGAATGGCTCATGAAACGCCGCCTGGCATTTTCTGCCTACGGCGAAGTAAACTGGTGCGAAGCCTTGGGCACCGTGCTGGCCAACGATGAAGTGGTGAATGGCGTAAGCGAACGTGGCGGGCACCCGGTGATTAAAAAGAAAATGCGCCAATGGTATTTGCGCATTACGGCCTATGCCGACAGATTGCTGGAAGGTCTCAACCGGGTAGACTTTAGCGATAGCATGAAAGAAATGCAACGCAACTGGATTGGTCGCAGCGAAGGCGCTGAAATCGATTTTGCCATTAAAGGATTGGACCAAAAACTGAAAGTGTACACCACCCGGCCCGATACCATTTTCGGGGTTGATTTTATGGTGATAGCACCCGAGTTGGAATTGGTGAACCAAATAAAATCGGCCGAACAAGCCGAAGCGGTAGACAACTACGTGGCCTATGTAAAAAGCCGCAGCGACCGTGAACGCCAGGCGGAAGTGAAACAAATAACGGGATGTTTTACGGGTGGCTATGCTATTAATCCGTTTAACGGCGTTGAAATTCCCATTTACATAGCGGAGTATGTATTGGCTGGCTATGGCACAGGTGCAATTATGGCGGTGCCCTGCGGCGACGAACGTGATTTTAAATTTGCGCAGCATTTCAATATTCCCATCACCAATATTATTGGCCAGCATTTTAATGGTCAGGAAGCCAACCCCACCAAAGATGCCGTGCTGGAAAACAGTGGCTTTCTCACGGGCTTGCTCATGAAAGATGCCATTGCCGTGGCCAACGATAAACTGGAAGAACTGGGCATAGGCAAGCGAAAAGTAAATTACAAAATGCGTGACGCCGGCTTTAGCCGCCAGCGCTACTGGGGCGAGCCATTCCCTATTTTGTGGAATGACGGCGTACCCACTGCCATGCCCGAAACGGCATTGCCACTCACCTTGCCACATGTAGAAAAATATGGTCCCGGTCCCGAAGGCGAAGGCCCGCTGGCCAACATTGCCGAATGGGTAAATACACCGGAGGGCAAACGCGAAACCTCAACCATGCCCGGCTACGCAGGTTCATCGTGGTATTTTTTGCGCTACATGGATCCACACAACGAGGCTGAATTTTGCAACCGTTCCGTAAGTGATTACTGGAATCAGGTAGACTTGTATGTAGGCGGCACCGAGCATGCCGTTGGCCACTTGCTGTACAGCCGTATGTGGACCAAAGTGCTGTACGACCTCGGGTATATTGGTTTTGATGAACCGTTTAAAAAGTTGCTGAATCAGGGGATGATTCAGGGTAGTTCGAGGTTTGTGTATCGCATTAATGGTACTAACAAATTTGTGTCGAAAGGATTGCTGGATGCGAATGAAGAATACAAAGGACAAAAGATCGATAAAATTCATGCGGATGTAAACTTCGTAGACGGCTACGAACTCGACATCGAAGCGTTCAAGAAATGGCGCAATGGGGAATACGCCAATGCTGAATTTATTTTGGAAGATGGCAGCTTGTATTCCCCCACCGGGGGCCAGGGGGCTTACATCTGCGGTGCAGAAGTAGAAAAAATGTCGAAGAGCAAGTTCAACACCGTGAACCCCGACGACCTCGTACAAAAGTTTGGTGCCGATACCTTCCGCATGTACGAAATGTTCCTCGGTCCGGTGGAAGTAAGCAAGCCATGGGATACCAAAGGCATCGAAGGCGTACACCGCTTTTTGAAAAAACTGTGGCGCCTGTATTTTGATGAAGTGAAAGGCCTGCAGGTAACACAAGATGCACCCACCGCCGATGAGCTGAAAGTGCTGCACAAAACCATTAAGAAAGTAGAAGAAGACATTGAACGCTTCAGCTTCAACACGGTGGTAAGTGCCTTGATGGTATGTGTAAATGAACTCAACGATTTGAAATGCCGCAAGGCTGCCATACTGGAGCCACTGGCTATTTTGCTGGCACCCTATGCGCCACACATGGCTGCAGAACTCTATAGTGCGTTAGGCCACACCGACAGTGTGCTGGATGCGGCATTCCCGGAATTCAATCCGGCACATGTGCTGGAGAGCACCAAGGAATATCCGGTGAGTGTAAATGGTAAACTGCGCACCACCCTTATGCTGCCCGCCGATGCCGATCAGGCAGCAGCCGAAGCCGCCACTCTCGCCAACGAAGTGGTACAAAAATGGCTCGAAGGCAAAACGCCCAAGAAGTTCATTTTTGTAAAGGGCAGGATGATTAATGTGGTGATTTAAACGCCATGGTTCGTAGCACACGAATCAGTATAAAAAAATAGAAACGCCGGCTACTGCAAAGTGACCGGCGTTTTTTTTCTGCAATGATTCTTGCTTCGCGGCCATACTTATAGAGACACGAATCGGTGCGGAAGGGGAGCAATATTTTTTTCATCCACCATCATCCAAACTGCATCCGGCTCTCGTACATGCCTGCAAACAAAACGCACAACATGTACCGTACCCTTTTATCCATTACGGCAGGGGCAATGCTGTCTGTATTGCTCACCGCCTGCGAAAAGAAAGACATGGGCAACCAGCCCAAAGGCCCCGATGTGGAAGTAGTGGCCCTCACCAGTGCCAATACCTTGGTCACGTTCAATGCCTCTATGCCGTCCAAAATTGATGCCACCGTTATGGTGACGCAATTGGCGGAAGGTGAAAAATTGCTGAGCATCGATTTTAGGCCAGCCACCGGCGAATTGTATGGCCTGGGTAGCAGCAGTCGCATTTATGTCATCAACCGCGACAATGGAAAGGCCCGTGCCATTGGCAGCGCCAGCTTTACACCGGCTATCAGTAGCAACATGACTGCTATTGATTTTAACCCCACAGTGGACCGCATTCGCCTGGTAGGCAGCACTGGGCAAAACCTGCGCCTGCATCCCGAAACCGGCGTGGTAGTAGCTACTGATGGTATCATTAATGGTGCATCGGCCAGCATTGGCGCCATTGGTTATACCAATGCTATGGCTGGTGCAGCCAGCACTGTGCTGTATGACATTGATGTAAAAAATGGGATGCTGTACAAGCAAGACCCACCCAACAATGGTACACTGGTTGCAGTGGGAAGTTTGGGCTTCAGCAGCAGCATGATGAGTGGTTTTGATATAGCTGCTGGTACTAATACCGCCATTGCTACCGTAGCCGATGGCATGAGCAGCAATCTGTACACCGTTGATTTAATGACGGGTAAGGCCAGCAGCATTGGTAAGCTGTCTGCAGCAGTGGTAGACATTGCCATACCCACCATGCCTGTAGCGTATGCAGTTACTGCCAGCAATCAATTACACATTTTCAATCCCAACCAACCGGCCAGTACCGTAGCCAAAGACATTACGGGTTTGCAAGCCATGGAAAAAATGCTGGGCATTGATTTCCGCCCGGCAAATGGTCAACTCTACGGACTGGGAAGCAGCGGCAGGCTGTATGCTTTCAACCTGGCTACCGGTGCCGCTACACAAGTGGGCAGCAGTTTTGGCACTGCACTCCTCGGCAGCGATTTTGGTTTTGACTTCAACCCTACGGTCGACCGCATTCGTGTGGTGAGCAACCTCGGTCAAAACCTGCGCATCAACCCTAACGATGGAGCTGTAGTAGCCGTAGATGGACTGTTGAATCCTGGAAGTCCCGCTGTGAGTGCCGCTGCTTACACCAACAATTTTGCGGGTACCAGCAGTACTGAGCTGTACGTGATAGATCATGTAGCCGGCAAATTGTACTTGCAAAATCCGCCCAACAATGGCACGCTGGAATTAAAAGCCAGCCTGTCTGTTGGCTTCTCTGCTGCCAATGGTTTTGATATTGGCAGCCGCTCCAACGAAGCATGGGCTATCTACAGCAGTGCCAGTGGCAACATGCTGGTAAAAATAAATCTCAAAGACGGCAGCACCAGCAGTCCAAAAGCATTTGCCCACGCAGCCACGGGCTTCGCTATTGGTACTGGTTTTTAATTGTTGGCTGTTTCGTTTACCCTTGGAAGGTCCTGCTTCGGCAGGATCTTTTTTATGGCTGTAATACAGTCTCGTTATTTTTTGCTGTAGCAAAGGCATGCAGCTTCTGCACAAAGGCCAACAGCTTTTCCATGCTGGTCATATCTGTTACTACCAGAATCCCATTTTTACCTACTTGTTTTAGTTTGGCTTTGTTGGTTTCGGTTTGTATAAACTGCATGATTTTCATGAACACATCACTCTGGAAGTAAGGCGATTCATGATTGGGTACAAAGAAGCATTTGAGTACGTTGTCGCGGAGCAACATTTTCTCGAAACCCAATGCCACAGCAATTTTGCGGCTGCGTACGGTACGGAACAAATCTTCTACTTGTGGTGGCACGGCACCAAAGCGGTCGCTCAGTTCCTGATGAAATTCCTGTAGTTCTTCTTCGCTGTCGGAGTTGTCGAGGCGGGTGTACAAACTCAATCGTTCGGCAATGTTTTCTACGTAAGTATCCGGTATCAATATTTCCAGATCGGTTTCAATGGTACAGTCGCTTACGTAATCGTCTTGCTGCGCTATCTCTTCTTTAAACAGGTCTTTGAATTGTTTGCGTTTGAGATCACGAATGGCTTCATCCAAAATTTTGTGGTACATCTCAAAACCAATTTCGGCAATGAAACCACTTTGCTCGCCACCCAGCAAATTACCGGCACCACGTATGTCGAGGTCTCGCATGGCAATTTGAAAACCACTGCCCAGTTCGCTGAACTGCTCCAGTGTTTGCAGGCGTTTGCGGCTATCGTGTGGCAGCGTACTCATGGGCGGAGCCAGCAGGTAGCAAAATGCTTTTTTATTGCTGCGACCTACACGGCCACGCAGTTGGTGCAAGTCACTCAAACCAAACTGATGCGCATTGTTGACGATGATGGTGTTCACATTCGGAATGTCTACACCACTTTCCACAATGTTGGTACACACCAGCACATCGTAGCGTTTGTCCATAAAATCGAGGATGGTGTCTTCGAGCTGGTCGCCATCCATTTGACCATGAGCAAAAGCCACGCTCAGGTCGGGGCAGAGGCCACGAATGAGAGCTGCCATTTCGCCCAAACTGGCGACGCGGTTGTGAATGAAAAACACCTGCCCGCCACGTTCTGTTTCGTAGTAAATGGCGTCGCGGATATTGTCTTCGTTAAACACCTGCACTTCGGTTTGTACTGGTTGCCGGTTGGGTGGTGGTGTGTTGATGATGCTCAAATCACGGGCACCCATAAGGCTGAATTGCAAAGTGCGGGGTATGGGTGTTGCTGTCAGCGTCAAGCTGTCTACCGTTGTACGTAGTTGCTTCAGTTTTTCTTTGGCCGATACACCAAACTTTTGCTCTTCATCAATAATCATGATGCCGAGGTCTTTAAACTGCACGTCTTTTCCCAGCAGGGCATGTGTACCTACAATGATGTCTATTTTTCCTTCTTTTAGTTTTTGCAGCGTTTCTTTTTTCTCCTTGCTGCTTTTAAAACGATTGATGAAATCAACCGTCACCGGAAAATCTTCCAACCGCTTACTGAAGGTTTTGTAGTGCTGATACGCAAGGATGGTAGTGGGCACCAAAATAGCAGCCTGCTTGCCATCCACCACACTTTTGAAAGCAGCACGAATAGCTACTTCAGTTTTGCCAAAGCCTACATCGCCACACACCAGTCGGTCCATGGGGCTGTCTTTTTCCATGTCTTTTTTTACATCGGCACTGGCCTTGGCCTGGTCGGGTGTGTCTTC
This sequence comes from Phnomibacter ginsenosidimutans, assembly GCF_009740285.1. Lineage (GTDB taxonomy): Bacteria > Bacteroidota > Bacteroidia > Chitinophagales > Chitinophagaceae > Phnomibacter > Phnomibacter ginsenosidimutans. Next base: position 3,650,225 of record NZ_CP046566.1, on the reverse strand, counting down.
GTACATGAACGAAGCTTCCAGCTCCGTTTGCATGTAGTTGTCGGCGCTGTGGGCAAAGCCTTTCTGCGCCTTGCGTTCGGCGTAAAGTTTAATCAGGTCTTCAGCAATATCCTTGATTTGCTTGGTCGTCTTTTCTTTCAGTCGGTTCCATACATCGCTACCCAGTTTATTCATTTTGGGTACATGGCCTTCTTTGCCGGTGTACTTACTAATCTTGTGTAACGAAGATAGATTGACGTAGAGCAAATCGCCATCCTTATAGCGAAGGCGAACCGCTTCTTGCATGCGGCCGTTTACATCCATTTTTTCCAATCCGCTGAAGATGCCCACACCATGATCGATGTGGGTAACATAATCGCCGGGCTGCAGCTCCCGCAAGGTTTTGAGGGTGATGGCTTTGTTTTTGCTGAAAGCCTGTTTCACCTTGAACTTGTGGTAGCGTTGGAAAATCTGGTGATCAGTGTAGCACACCAGTTTCAGGTCTTCATCAATAAAACCTTCGTGAATGCTGACCGCAACCGGATTGAATTGAATTTCTGTGTTGAGGTCGGTAAGGATGTTGTAAATGCGTTCGAGTTGCTTGGCCTGTTCAGCAAACAGGTAAATGGCAAATCCTTTTTGTTCCCAGCTTTTCAAATCGGCAATGAGCAAATTGAAATTGCGGTTGAAACTGGGTTGTGGTTTGGTGTTGAAAGGCACCACGGTTGTTTCTGCATTTACTTTGCCTGATGCAGCACATTTTCCATCAAACACAATTTGATGACGCAGTGCCAGCAAGTCTTCAAATGCACCAATATCTACAAAATCGCCTTCGTTGACATTCTCTTTGGTGAGCGGTTTGTCTTCCTCATCGCCATTGTCCAAAGCTGCACCAGGATTGTCTTTCAGGTATTCCAGAAAAATCTGCAGCTGTTCTTTTTCCTGCTGCATTTTTTCGTGAATGAATGTCCAGTCGTTCATCCATACCACGGTATTTTCCGGCATAAATTCAAACAGCGATGTTTTCTCTTCCTTTTCAAATTGTGTTTCAATATTGGGGATGATATTTACCGACAACAGCTTGCGTTCGCTGAGCTGTGTTTCCGGGTCGAAGATGCGGATGCTGTCTACTTCGTTGCCAAAAAGTTCTATGCGGTATGGCTTTTCATTGCCAAAAGAATAGATGTCGAGAATGCCGCCACGTACGGCAAACTGGCCGGGTTCATACACAAAATCGGTGCGGGTAAAACCGAGCATCACCAGCAGTTCTAGTATGCCTTCGACGTTCAGCTCTTCGGCTTGTTTGATGCTGATGATATTGCCCGACAGTGTTTTGCTCACCACCACTTTTTCAAAAATGGCTTCGGGGTAGGTTACCAATATTTTCTTGTTGCCGCCCGTGGCTATTTTGGTGAGTGCTTCGGTCCGCAGCATCACGTGGCTGCTGTTGAGCAACCGAAAGTTTTTGCTGTTTTTAAATGAGCTGGGAAAGTAAAACAGGTCCAGCGCATTGGTAATGTTTTCGAGACTATTGTGGAAGTAAGCGGCATCTTCCGCATCTTCCATAATCACCACATGGTTGAGGCCTGCAGCAAGCGGGGTGTTCAAACACGGCCGCCATCGTCATGGCCTGGCTACTACCATGCAGCCCGTGGGCGCTGATATGTTGGGGTTTGGCAAAAGCAAGCCTGTCCGCCAATTGAAAAATGCGGGGGTCATTGCGATACGTTTCCTTCAGCGCATCAAGATTCATAAGGGCGGCAAATGTAACAAATACCCAATGCCGGTGGTGGTTTGAATGTCAGAAACTCTATCCTTTCACAACAGCTTTTGCAGGTATTTGTTGAGGGTGGCATTAGTGAAACAACTGTTGGCTGCTGTTTGCATCTGCAGTTTTTGGTATATTGGTTGGTAAATTTTTACCCCTTCAACCATGGAATCAATACCCACCCAGCCGTGGCCATTGTGGCGCCGCATTGGCTTTCGTTTTGCTTTCGTTTATTTGGTCCTCAGTTTTAATCCTGCATCATTTTTGGAGTTTATACCCGGTGCCTATGGTGTCATGCAAGTGTTGTTTTCACCCATTGACTGGCTCACTGCATGGGTAAACAAACATTGGCTGCACATTGCAGATCCGCTGGTAATGCCCAATGGCAGTGGCGATACTTCGTATGGCTGGGCTGTGATGTACACCTACCTCATGCTGGCTTTTGTGGCAGGTATTGTATGGAGCATTGCTGATAGAAAAAGACCAGCTTATCATCAGCTTCATTACTGGTTGTGCTTGCTGCTGCGGTATACCTTATTGCTGGCTTGTTTTTCATATGGTATTCAAAAGGTTTTTGCACTGCAAATGCCTTTTCCCAATATGAGCCAGCTGGCTACGCCTTTGGGCGATTTTTTACCCATGCGTTTGTCGTGGATGTTTATTGGCTACAGCACTCCGTATCAGGTGTTTTCGGGTGTGGCAGAAGTGGTGGCCGCACTGCTGCTGTTGTGGCGCAGAACTGCTACACTGGGCGCCTTAGTTGCTTTTGGGGTAATGTTGAATGTGGCTATGCTCAATCTCAGCTATGATATTCCGGTGAAAATTTATTCCATCCATTTGTGTTTTATCAGTGCGTATTTGTTGTGGCAAGAAAGAAGCCGGTTGATACCATTTTTTTTACTCAACAAGCCGGCGATGCCTTCGGTATTGTTCGAGCATCAGTTCGCTACTAAATGGAAACGCATCAGTCGGGTGGTAGCAAAATCTTTGTTTGTACTTGCAAGCATGGGTATCACCATTGTTTCTGCCATGCAATACCGTGAGCAGGTAAATGCAGAGATTGTAAAAGTGTTGCCACCGGTGAAGCCCGATATGTATCAGGTAGAATGGTGGGTGCAAAACGGCGACACGGTAAAAACGGATTATGCCAATGCGGCACATTGGAAAGACATCATTTTTGATTACAACGGACAAGGCAGCATTAATGCCGTTGATTCTATGTTTAGAATCCGCTATCGGCGCAGCTATTTTGCTTACCTGCCCGATAGCACGGGCACTACACTGGCATTCAGAAAATTTGCGACAGATAGTGCACCACTGTTTACGCTTCAGTTGCAATTGCCCGATAGCAACAGCATGCTCTTGAAAGGAAAAATCAACGCAGATTCTGTGGCCATTCGTTTGCGCCGGATGCACCGGCATTTTCAATTGGCAGAAAAACAATTTCATTGGTTGAGTGAAGCCAACAGATGATACTTATTATGTGAATGCTATACAAAAGCAAACGCCCGACAATAATTGCCGGGCGTTTGCTTTTGATGAAAATAAAATCTAGTTGGCTTTTACCACTTTGCTGTACCAGCGTTGGGTGCCGTCGGTTACCGTAAGGGTGTACATGCCTGCAGTAAGTGCATGCGTATCGATACTGGTTTTGGCAGCGCTGGCACTGGTTTGCCATTTGCCACTCAATACAATTCTTCCGGCGGCATCGGTTATGCTCCATTGTACATCAATGGCGGCATCGTTTACCATGGCCAAGAGCAACTGGTTTTGTACCGGATTAGGATAGGTGCTGATGCTGGCAGTTATTTTACCAAACTGTACACTACGAATGGCACTGTAGCTGATGTTGCCATCGCGGTCGGTTTGTTTGATGCGGTAAATGCGGGTGCCGCTTTTGCCTGCAGTAGCATCGGTAAATTGATAGCTGGCGGCCAGGGCATTTTGTGCAGCCACACTTCCGAGGCTTGTAAAGTCAATGCCATTTGTACTTACCTGTGGTTCGTATTGCAATACATCGCTTTCATTGGCCGTACGCCATTGCAGCAGCACATCTTGTTGTGCATTTTTCTGTGCGTCAAAGCTTACCCAAGTGGCAGGCAATGCAATGCTGTAACTGCCATCTGTAATCCAGAATTCGGAGAAAGCATCCACTTCGAACTCGGCATAATAACCGCTGCCATAAGGGGTGAAAATGATATTATCACTTACAATGCTTTTCCAGGTGCCCGTCAGGTTGTTATCAATGCTGCCATCTTCATTGGCACCGCCGCTTTCGGAGTAGCGGGTAATGTTGAGCTTGTTGTAAGCAGCTGGCGGCGTGCAATCATCGCAGCTACTGGCCAGGCGCATTTCTTGTACCTCAGCATCGGTAAAATACAACCGTACTGTAACCGGAGCACCCATTACAGGATTGCTGGGTTTGATGGTAAAGCTGCGGTTGGCAAAATACTGATGACCATCATTGCGTACAGTGCCCGTATTGATCCATGCTTTTACTGCAGTGCTGCCAAGGTTATTGCCATTCGGAAAAATGCTGGCAATAATCTGGCCACCATCTGTAAAATCAAACTGGCCGTTTCCAGAAATCGATTGTGTTACAACATTGCTGTTGTTCGATTGTGCATAAATCGGTAATACGTTATCAAAAATATGGATGTCGTCAATGGCAACGCCTTCACGGTTGACGGCATCATCGCTGCCAACTACAATACGCAGGCTGATATTGCCTGCCTGCTTAGGCAGTGCTGTAGTCGCCACATGCCAGTGTGTTTGGTTTTTGCCTACCCAGGCTTGTGCAGCAGGAAAATCGTACCAGTTGGTACCGCTGCCGCCACTACCCAGTCGCTGCCAGTTTACGGCATCGTAGCTGTACTCTACCCACACAGCGTCGCAAACAATATTGTACATGCTGCAGTCTTCCATATCATAAGCCATGCTAAAGCTAAGCGTTGGCGCAGTCATGCTATTGATGTTGAAGCAAGGCGAATAGAGATAACTGAATTCGTTGTCGTTGTAATGACCGGCGAGGGTTGTTTTCCAGGCCTTGGTACCACTGGCTGCGGTGGATATACCTGTATGTGCCGGAGTGCCGTACTGCCAGCTGTTGTTGATGCCTTCGGTAAACCAGTTGCCGGTGCCGTTTTCAAAATCTTCGCTGTAAGGAAAACTACTCACCACAGGCTGATTGCGGATGATGGTGGTAACGCTGTTGTTATTGCTGATGTTATCAGCAGGCATATCAACCATCGCTTCTATAGTATGGCTACCGTACGAAGAAAGGTTGGCCGTATTGGCAAAAGTGTAGGTGATGGTTGTGTGCGCTGGCATGTACTCAATGGTTTCCTGCACCCAGCTACCATTGTCGATGCGGTAGCTTACCGGTACGTTGTACATGGCTACATTCATAGAGTTGTACACTTCTACCCGAATGGGAACAGCAGCCGTAAGTCCGCAACTAAAAATGTATGGCGTATCAATGGCCAGCAGTTGCAAATCATTGTTGGCCAACTGTAGGGTTATGTCGTCAAAACTGTATCCTGCAAAGCGTCGGTTATCGGCGGCAGCATACAAGCCGTACTGTCCAAACTTAATTTGTGTGCTGGTTGAAAATTGCTGACCGGCTGCCTGCAAAGCATCGCTGATTTCAATGCTCTTGGTTTTTTTGTACTCCCCTGCAATAGCAGATTGATTGGCGCCTAAATCGTACACTTCCACCCAGGTGTCGTTTTCACTACCCCTTGCCCATACTTTGTTTTGAGCACCGGCACCTTGTGCAATGCCATGTTGTTTGTAGAAAAACTCAAACCGCACTTCGTGGCTGGTGTTGTAATTGGAGAGGTTGAATGTGCCTATCAATTCATTGTTGGCTGAGGTAGCATACGGAGTAGAACGGCGAACATCCAGTGTCATCGCTTTGCTGCCGGTACGGGCTACATCGCCAAAAGCGGCACTGCGCAAACGTCCAAAAGCATCATCCGTAGTAAAGTCCCAACGGTGGGTGCCGGCAATGCCTTTGCCACTGGCCAATACTTGCTGACCATTGCTGGATTCAAACGATTCGGTGACGGCAGGTATTAAACTCAACGCTGCATTGGGCAAATGGCGAACCGTGCTGCGAATGGTATCGTTGCTGCTGTTGGCATCGCCTGCATTGTTTTTTACAACGGCTACAATATGGTAATCGCCAGTGGCAGATAAATCTATTGTGCTGCTGAAAGTATGCGTGTAGCTTGCATTGGCTGCAATGCTGGTGCTCACATTTTCCTGCACAAATGCAGCACCGTTGATGCTGTACTGCACTGTAAAATCAGACACTGCAGCATCGTCGAGGTTTTTAATGCGAATACTCAAATTGCTGTTGGCAGAAAGAGCACTGCTGGTAAACTGGCGGCCACTCACGGGGCTTAGTATCGCATCGGCTTTCAAATCACCATCGCTGATACTACCGGTGCAGCTGCCTGTGTTGGGCTGGCGTTCAACCGGTGTGCTCCAGCGGCTGACTTTGCCATTTTTAATGGTTCGAACTGATAAGTAATAAACAGAATCTTTTGAAAGACCGCCGGCTGTGTAGCTGAGGGTGCTATTGCTTACTTGTGCTATGGGTACCATTTCAGCGCCTTGCTTCATAATAATTTCATAGCCATCTGCGCCTGTAACTGTATTCCAGTTGATTTTGATATACCCTTCACATTGTTGCGCATCCGGAGCTAATGAAGCCGTTGGGTTGCTCATTAAACTGAACATTTCGCTAATGGCTGTTTCACCTGTACTGTTATTGGTGATTTTGATGCGGCTGGTGGTGTTGATGGTAGCTGGTGGAGGCCAGTTGTAAAAGCGCAATGCATTGTCCTGATTGTCTGCTATCAGATTCCAGGTGCTGCCGCCATCATAGCTGTACTCCAACTTAAATGTGCCTGTGTTATTACCATGATAATCTAAGGTGATGGGAATAGAAGGACCATTGGGCGTCCAGGTTTCGCCGGCTGCAGGTGTAAGAATGTGGATGCCTTGAGGCAGCGCATCAAAAGCTACAGCATATTGTTGCGGACTATTAACCAATACATCATATCCTCTCACCCGTATGGTATAGTTTCCTGCTACGGGTGTATTGATTACTACTTGTTCTATGTTGTTGACGTGATCGGTGCCTTGGGTGGCAGCATTGGTTACGCTACCGGCACCAGCATTCAATACCAATGGATATACGGTACTGCCGCCGGGGGTAATTACCTGTAAGTCCAGATCATTGATGAGCGTTTTGGCAGCAACAGGACTGGCGGCGGGGTCGTGCCAGTACAACATTACTTTTAACTGATGGGTGCCCGCAGGAACTGCTATTACCGTGTCTTGCGTAGCGCCTTGTGTAATAGCGCCAAGTCGATAATGCGTGGCTTCCAACATCCGCAGGCTGTTGCTGAGGTGCAACATGCCAAAGCCATGCCGGTAGTCGGGGCCGGGTGTGCCAATATCTCTGGCACCATTCAACAGCAAGGCTTTCATCAGTGCTCCATCCGGATTGCTGTTGCCATGCAGCTGGCGGTACCTTTCGTACAACAGGGCCAGTCCGCCGGTAACGGCAGGTGCGGCCATACTGGTACCCCATGCGCCAAAGTAAGCACTGTTTATACTGTAATTACCGGTGGTACTCATAATGGCTTCACCAAGGGCGACGATTTCTGGTTTGATGCGGCCGTCTTTTACAGGACCGGTGCTGCTGCTGGAGCTGGCAAATTGGATGTAGTCGGTGCGGCCAACAGTAATGGTGTTTTTGGCAGACTGCATGCCTGAAAGCACCGTGGCGTAATGAAAAGGATATGGTGCACATGTGTATTCACCATCGTTGCCCGATGCAAATACATGCAACAATTGCGGATAACTAAAGGCTTGCTGGTCAAGTAAGCTGCTCGACAAATCATAAGTTCCTGCCATTTCGCAATCGCCCATGATATTGCCGTAGCTATTGTTGGTCAGCACCATGTTGTAATCTCGTACATAGGTACCGGCATTTTGCCAAATACCACTGAACCATTGACTTACAATGCTGGCCTTGGGGGCAAAGCCTGCCCTTTGTGGCAACAAAATACCTGCGCCGGCTACAGTGCCGGTAGTATGTGCTCCGTGATCGTTTACAATGCCTGGCGTATGGTTAATGATGCGGTCGTATAAATCGGGGTGACGGCTGGGGTCGGCATCGTCGCCTACACCCACGGTAACGCCTGCACCTGTAAGGCCACGGCCACCATCGGCTACGGATGCCCGTAGGGCACCTGCACCTGCAACCGCACGGCTGCTTTGGTTCAAAATTTTATCAGGTGGAGGAATGGTTTGCACAAATGCCACAAACGGTAATGCGGCCAATGCTTTCACCTGACTGGTAGGGCAGGTGATGGCATACACACCAAATGCATTACCTGGAGATGCGTCTGGCTGAAAGCCGGCTTGCTGTAAGAGAGCTCTTGTTTCGCCAATGCTGATGCCCGGATGGGTAGCCATGAGCAACTGCACTTGCGACTGGCCGCTACGGGCATGATCCGGAATTTTTCCTGCTGCCAGTGATGGCATCATTTTGTGCAAGGGCTCCAGCACTGCGGTGCCATCGATACCCAAGCGTTGCCATTCGGCAGCTTGTGGCAGTTGTGTAGCCGAAACAATAAAAGTGCTGTTATCAATCTTGGCCAGAATGCGCAGCGGCGTTTGGCGGGTGGCATCCGACAACAATTGTTTGTTGTTGCTATGCACCACAAAGAAGAATTTGCCCGCAGCCTTTTGCTGGGCTATTTGCGAAAGCGATTTGCTGTTAGCAGTAGCTGAAATGCTCAATTGCTGACCGGTTGCCAGCTTTACCGAACCGGTTTTTTGTGCTTCTGATGAAAGTCCTGTTCCTGCAAAAAGAATTACAAAACACAGGACTCTACAAAAAGTGATCTTTTTCATAGAGTGTGATTTGACAATCTACCAGGGGCAGGATATTAGTTCATCCCTTTAATCTTGAACTTAGATTTCTTTTCTGGTTTTTCTCCGGCCAAAACCCGTTCGGCACCCATGCTGGCACTATTACTCGGACAGCCTCTTTTCTTACTACTTGCACAAGACAGCAAGAAACCCGATAATGCCAAAACCATCAATTGTTTCTTCATTCAGATATGAAATATTGTGAGCAACTATAGCGATGCTTGGGATAATAAAGTTCTGCAATAATATATTATAAAACAATGCTTTTCGTCAGCTAATCGTCATAACTATTTAAACCAGCCCGAATACATTACGTAGTTATTGGCAATCCGGTTTATTTCTCCCTCTACTAATTCTGGTGAAATGTCTTTTACTTTTTTGGCGGGCACACCGGCAAATATGCTGCCTGCAGGTACGTGTGTCCCTTCTAGTACTACAGCGCCTGCGGCTATTATACTATTGCTTTCTATCACTACGGCATCCATTACAATGGCGCCCATACCTATCAGCACATTGTCGTGCACGGTACAGCCATGCACTATGGCGTGGTGCCCTATACTCACATTATTACCAATAACGGTTGGATGTTTTTGATACGTACAATGGATACACGCACCATCCTGCACATTTACTTTATCGCCCATTTTTATGTGGTTTACATCGCCCCTTACCACTGCGTTGAACCAAATACTGCATTGGTCGCCCATGACTACATCGCCCACAATAGTGGCGTTTGGTGCAATAAATGCGTCGTTTCCAAAATGGGGGTGCTTTCCAAGCACAGGCAGTATTACCGGCATAAAAAGATTGTGGGATTGAAGGGCGAAAATCGGTGATTTACAATCAACTTCGCTGCTGATTTTACCATTCTTACACGCTCTTGCATGAATTACTTCAACAACCTGTTCGTTAGAACTTTCCGCTGCGTTCCTATTTGTTTTATGCTCCTCCTGAGTTGGCAGTTCAACACTGCACAGGCGCAGGAAGCCAACAGCTTTTTGTACCGCATTACCGGCAATGGCCTGAGTAAACCTTCGTTTTTGTGGGGTACCATTCACCTGCAAAATGAAGCCTTGTTCAATTTTCCTGATTCACTGTATCACTACATCGAATCGGCAGATGCCTATGCTATGGAAATACATCCGGATAGCATTGTGGGGCAATCGTTGGATTACTATTTCAAATCCAAAAAGAAAACCACCATTGGCCAAATGGTAGATGCTGAAACACTCAAGCAGCTAAAGAAAAAATACCAGTCGAAGTTTAAAGAGCCCATTGAAAACCTGACCCTTGCCGAAGCCATGCTGAAGCAGAACAATCAGGCTTTTGCCAAAGCAGCCGGAACTAAAAAAATGGACACGTTTATGGACATGTACCTCATGACCATATCGCAAAGCATGGGCAAAGAAATAGTAGGACTGGAGCGGGTAGAAGATCGGATAAAGTTGATGGATGAACTGCTCTTCAATAAAAATCCAGAGTATGTACTCGGCGATTTTACTGACGATAAAACTTCTCAACAGCTCATTAAAGCCTACCTGAATACCGACCTGAATGCTGTACGCAACTATGTAAGTGCCATGCCACCCGAAGTAGAAGAACCATTTCTTTCGGGCCGCAACAAACTGATGCTGCAAAAAATGATACCTGCTATGCAGCAATACAGTTTATTTACAGCAGTAGGTTTAGCCCACCTGCCCGGCGACCAGGGCCTGATACAATTGCTGCGAAAGGCGGGTTACACGGTAGTGCCAGTGTACAGCAAACAAAAAATACATGCCAGCAAATACGAGCCCGGCAGCATGACCAACGTAGCGAAAAAGAAAGCTGCGGATTGGGTAACTGTCAACCTTGAGGAAAGCGGTTTGATATTGCAAATGCCGGGCAAGCCCAGCGAGAATGATGTGAAAAATACAGGCCTGAAGATGCACATGTACATCGACTGGCAGGAGAATATGTTTTACTACATCATGCATGTGGTATCGCAGGAAGATATCACGAGTGGCAACCAAGACAGCATGCTTACTGCTGCTGCAATTGGCGCCAGCAAAAACAGCAGCGGTAAAGAACCACAGCTGTTGCGCAGTATAGAACTGAACGGGCTCAAAGGAAAGGAAGCGCTGTTTTCCAGTAAAGAAATGCAAGGCATACGGTTGGTATTGTTCAGCAGGAATCAGGATTTGTATATGCTGATGGTAGGGGCCAACGATAGCACCAAACTGTTTGGTACCAATGCCAATCGGTTTGTACAGTCGCTGCAACTCACTGCCAAAAAAGATATCAGTTTTATTACCTATACCGATGTTGAAGAACTTTTTTCAATTCAGTTTCCCGGCACTCCCGATGTAAACCCCGATGGCTTTAGTGAAAAAGATGAATCAAACAGACACCTCCACGAAAAAATATTGTACAAAAGAGCTGCCGGAAGCAGTACAGAAACCATGGTGAAAGTGTTGCGCATCAACGAATACGGCGATTTTAGCAACGATAAGGAATTGATGCAAAACATTTATGAAGGGTTGCGAGGCGTTTCTGTAAAGGAGTCGTTGGAACACATCGACACACAGTGGTTACAGCATCCGGCTGCCATTGTAACCGGCAAAATGGAAGGCGGTATACAGTATGAACTGAGAATGCTAAAGCGGGGCGGAAGATTGTACACCGTTTGGTACTTCGACAATAAGCTTACTTACAATGCCATAGCCAAAGATGCATTCTTCAATAGCTTTGCGTTATTGCCTTATCCGACAATGAATCTGCGAAAGATGACGCTGGACAGTCTGGAAGTTGGCTACTTCGATTCACTGGCCCATTTTGCCAATCGCTGGGGTAGCGATGACAGCACCGAAATCAATGCGTACAATCCATATTGGGCCTTGGCGATGGAAACGAAGCAGCTTGAATTAAAGCCCTATACCTGGGCCAGTTCAGACTCGGCATTGCTAATGGCCATGCTGGAAAAAGTGATGCTAAACGAAAAGGCAACTGTCATTAAAATGGCATATACGGTTTATCAATCTGTGCCCAGGTTGGATGCATGGTTGCAACTCAAAGAGTCTGCTTCGCAATTGCGGGTACGCCTACACAAATGGGGTAGCAAAGTGTACCGTCAGCAAATGATGGGTGATGAAACGGCTTTGCAAATGCCTGTAATCAACCAATGGTTTGATGCATTATCAATTGGTAAAAAAGCCACTCCGCTCGACGTTACCAAAAACACATCGGCAACTGTATTTGAGCTGCTGCGCCATGCACCGGATGAAGACGCTTTTGCAACGCTTGTTCGTGGGCTGGATGAATTGCCATTTACCAGAAATGAACTACCCATGTTGCTGAAAGAAGCTGCAGGAAAATGGAGCCGTGATAGCTCTTATCCCAACCTGCAAGATGAACTCTGGGATATCATTGACAAACTTGCAGACAGCACTGATATAGCTGCCATACAGGATGCTTACATAAAAGCAGATGCGGCAGGTAACGGCCAGTCGAAAGCGTTGCGATTGCTGGTGAAATTGGGTACAACAAACGCTTTGGCATTTGTGCAAAAAAATGTTCCATTTACAAAAGAGAAAGAACCCGCTGTTGGCAACTTCTTCGGTGTATTTTATCAGCATCCTGAAGCAATAGCACCACTACTGCCCGGCTGGTACAAGCTGGTAACTGATACCACCTATGGCCCGGCTGTTGTAATGATGCATCAGCATGCACAGGACAGCAACTATGCGGTACAAACCCCTGCTAGCTTTCAGGAAGATGTAATGACACTTGGCCGCAACATGTTGCAGCTAATCTCTCGCAATAAAGACGAGTACTATCCTTATATGAACGAGGTTATTAAAGCGCTGGGCAAGCTGGCTACCCCAGAGGCAGATGGATTGTTGTTTGATTACGCAACCAAGTTGGCCGATACAGGTTATATCGGTTATCAGGCATTGCAACAGCTGATTGATCACGAAGTGTATCCTACGGAACCAATAGCCAAGTACAGTGCAGATCCGTACTGGCGCAGCAGTTTGTACAGCCTGCTCGAAGAAAATGAGCAAGTAAAAGTGATGCCTGCCAAATACCGCACCCAGCTGATGATGGCTGAAGCATATTTGTACGATAATGTTGATGACTATGACATTGATACACTGATAGCAGTGGGCGAAAGAGAGCTTCTGTTCATGGGCAAAAAGTATCGCTTCTATTTGTTTAAAGCAGGCTTGTATGAAGAAGAAAACAAGTTGAGTTACTACCATGCTGTTGCCGGTCCGTTTGCGTTGGATAGAAACAATGTGTCATTGCAGGAAGAAAATGTGTATGCCACCTATTTGTCCGGTGATCCTTTTGATAAAAAGAATGTCGACAAATGGTTAAAGGAATACCTGAAATCTCTTGAGGAAGAGCAAACTGAAGTAGATGCTCCCAAAGAAGAAGAGTAAGTTTGCAGCTTCATTACCATGAACAATCGTCAGCTTTTTTTACAACACGTGGCGCAAACATCGCCGGCACCCATTGGCTTAGAAATTGTAAAGGCCGAAGGTATTTACATGTGGGATGTTGCCGGACAGCGTTATATAGATGCCATCAGCGGCTTTAGTGTGATGAACATTGGGCATGGGCATCCGGCAGTAAAAGCGGCCATCAATAAACAGGTGGAAGATTACATGCACCTGCTGGTGTATGGCGAAATTATTGAATCGCCGCAGGTGCAGTATGCCAAACGCCTCAGCAGTTTGCTGCCTGCATCGCTTGACTGTGTGTATTTTACCAACAGTGGTGCCGAAGCTGCAGAAGGTGCCATGAAGCTGGCCAAACGGGTGACGGGTCGTACACAAATCATTGCTTTCAACAATGCCTACCATGGTAGTACACAAGGCGCCCTCAGCATAATGGGTGGTGAGTATTGGCGCAATGCCTACCGGCCTTTGTTGCCCGATGTATGGCATGTAGATTTCAATACTGATGAAGCCTTGAAGAGCATCACCGAAAAAACAGCCTGTGTAGTGGCAGAAGTAGTACAGGCAGAAGCTGGCGCCAAACCTGCTCAACAAGCATGGCTCACCGCCCTGCGCCAACGCTGCACAGATACGGGTACGTTATTGGTGTTTGATGAAATACAAACCGGCTTTGGCCGAACGGGGTCGCTGTGGGCATTTGAGCAATACGGTGTGGTGCCCGATATTTTATTACTCGGCAAAGCCTTGGGTGGTGGGCTGCCGCTGGGTGCGTTCATTGCATCGCATGCACACATGCAGCAGTTGACATTTAATCCGGTACTGGGCCACATCAGCACATTTGCGGGGCATCCCGTTTGTTGTGCTGCGGGGTTAGCTGCATTTGAGGAGCTAATCAAGTTTGCAAATATCAATTTGCAATTTCCAGGGCATTCTTCCTTGCAAGCTGCAAACTGCAAACTGGAAACTGTCATCGAAAAGGAACTGCAGTTTCGCAGCCTGTTACATCATCCCGCTATCAAAGCCATTCACGGCCGCGGATTGTTGCTGGCAGTTGAGTTTGAATCGGCCGAATTGTGCCAACGCATTTGCCATGCAGCAGTAAAAGCAGGCGTGGTAACCGATTGGTTTTTGTTTGCCCCCAATTGTCTGCGCATAGCGCCGCCCCTTATTATTAGTGCCGAAGAAATTAGTGCTGTTTGTGCGGTGTTGTTGCAAACCATCAACCAGGTGGTTGAAGCGTAAAATCACCATCAATAGGTAAATCCAAACACGGAGAAAGCGGCCCAGTTGGCAGGCTCTGGATATTTCTTTTTCACCGCCTGAATGGCTTCTTGCAATTGCCTTGCAGGATAGAAATAATCAGGATTCATGAGTTTTACCAAATACCGGATCATCAGTTCTTTGGTGGCAGCATCATTCACGCTCCACAGACTGATGACGCTGAAATTGACACCGGCTTTGTAAAAGGCCCTGCCAATGCCATGAAAACCTCCCGCAAATACTTTTCCGAAACCGGTTTGGCAGGCACTCAAAATGGCCAGTTCTGCTTTCAGCTTCATCTGTTGAATGTCTCTGGCAGATAGCAGTCCTGTTGCACTGCTGCTGTCAGGCGCAAATGCCAGAAAACTTCCATCCAGCATTTTGCTATTGTCGAAGTGGCCGTGAGTAGCAAAATACAGCAGGTCGGCTTTTGGCGCCAGCTGTTTCACAGTACTAATATTGGCCGAGGCTTGCAGCAGCGATGTTGTTTCCAATGCATTGCCAACCAGGCTGGCTTCTGCCGCTGCACCCGGTAAGTCGGGCAAATAAAAAGGCGCCTCTTGGCTATATGCCGGGTTGCCAACTACCAATGGGTTGTTGGCTTTCAGTTGGTTTGGCTTGCCCATTTTCATGGCGTTCTCCATGGCAAACGCTTCGAAGTTGCAGAGGTGCGGTACAAACGACCAGCTCAGGCTGTCTACCAAATAACTGTTATTGCCGTAAGGCTGCAGCACATGAAAAGGAAATTGCCCGATGTTGTATTCTGGAATAATGAACAAGTGCGACAATCCTTTCAGGCCGTCGGCTATGCTGGCGGGTAGAAGCAAAGCCGTTGCATCCTGAATGGCTTTTTGGAGAGAAGCAGGTTTGGCAATGGCGCTTTTTTTGATACTGGACCGAAGCGTTGCTTCATCGCCGGTTTTGGCCAGCGGGGCCCGGGTAGCTGCCAACGATTCTACACCCAATGCGGTCCGCAATTGGTATTCAATGTCGGCAAGTTTGCTGGCTTTTATTTTCGTTTCGGCGTAGCGCCATTGCTGCAAAGTGCCCAGCCAAATCCGCAACGTGTCGGGGCTTACGCTATAAAAAAGCACCCCCACTTCGGGAGCTTTTGCTTTAAACGCCCGGATGTAATCTTTCACTTCCTGCTGATAATTGGTACCCGCATTGCCGGGCTGGCAAATGAAGGCTGCATTTCGCACGGTATATATTTCCCGCAGCTTTTCTATGCTTTGGGCATAATAGCGGTTAAATAAAACATCCGTTTTTTCCTGCGCCAGCAGTGCCGTGGGCAGTAATAAGAACAGCAGCCATTTCATACCTGAAAAATAGCCTGACTCAGGCACTTTTACTGAATTGATTCTTGCCGGTCAACATCCAACAAGTTGGCGGGGCACACGGTGAGAATACAAAGAGCTGTTTGCTACAAAGGGAATTTTGTGTGGGTTTGAACCACGCAATCGATACCAAAACCCGTACTTATTCCACAAGTTGGGCAGGGTGATTTTCGTCCTGTTTTCATACGGGGCTGCACCCTTACATTTGTGACCATTCAATTTTTTGCTTACCAATTATGAGTACAAGCCCCAAGGAGACTACCGTATTACAGGATGTAGTCATCAAGTTTGCCGGCGATAGCGGCGATGGCATGCAATTGACCGGCAGCCAGTTTACCAACAACACGGCATTGCTGGGTATCGATCCGGCTACCTTCCCCGATTTTCCGGCCGAAATTCGTGCCCCGCAGGGTACACTGGCGGGTGTGTCGGGCTTTCAGTTGCGTTTTAGCAGCAACCCCGTATTTACCCCCGGCGATTTGTGTGATGTACTCGTAGCCATGAATGCGGCTGCCCTCAAAGCCAACCTGAAGCAGCTGAAAAAAGGCGCTAAGATCATTGCCAATACCGATGGCTTTGATGCCAAAAACCTGCGGCTGGCCAACTATCCCGAAGGAGTGAATCCTTTGGAAGACGGCAGCCTGGAAGGGTATGAGGTAACCAAAATTGATGTAACCAAACTGACCCGTGAAGCCACCAAAGACTTTACCATGGGTACCAAAGAGAAAGACCGTGCCAAAAACATGTTTGTGCTCGGCTACCTCTACTGGATGTTTGACCGTGGCATGGACAGCACCATCAGCTTTTTGCAAGAGAAGTTTGGTAAAAAAGATGAAATCCTGAACAGCAATATCAAAGTGCTGCAAGCCGGTTACAACTACGGCGATACCATTGAAACCTTTACCACCCGTTTCAAGGTGGAAAAGGCTAAAATGGAACCCGGTGTGTACCGCAGCATTATGGGCAATCAGGCATTGGCCTATGGCCTCATTGCCGCTGCTGAAAAAAGTGGCTTGCCGCTCTTTTTGGGTAGCTATCCCATTACGCCTGCCAGCGATATTTTGCATGAGCTGAGCAAGTACAAAAACTTTGGTGTTCGCACCTTTCAGGCCGAAGATGAAATTGCAGCGATTGCGACAGCGATAGGCGCTTCTTACGGAGGCAGCCTCGGCATTACCACTACGAGTGGCCCGGGCATGGCACTGAAAACAGAAGCCATGGGCCTGGCCATGATGATGGAAATTCCGTTGGTGATTGTGAACATACAGCGGGGTGGACCCAGCACGGGTTTGCCTACCAAAACCGAGCAGAGCGACCTGCTGCAGGCTTACTACGGTCGCAATGGTGAAGCGCCTATGCCGGTGATTAGCGCCAGCACTCCGGCCGATTGTTTTGAAGTAGCCATGGAAGCCTGCCGCATTGCCGTGCAGCATATGACGCCCATTATTTTGCTGAGCGACGGCTACATTGCCAATGGCGCCGAGCCGTGGAAGTTTCCCAATGCCGACGACTTACCGGCTATTGAAGTAAAGTTCAAAACTGAACTCGCCGAAGACGAAGAAAAATACCAACCATACCGCCGCGATGAAAAGCTGGCTCGTCCTTGGGCTGTACCTGGCACGCCGGGTCTGGAGCACCGCATTGGAGGTTTGGAAAAGCAACACATTACCGGCAACGTAAACTATGAAGCAGACAACCATGAATTCATGGTGAAACTGCGTCAGGAAAAAGTAGACAAGCTGGCGGAATTTTTGCCTTTGCAAAAGCTGGATAGCGGTGTAGAAAAAGGTAAGGTACTGGTACTGGGCTGGGGTAGTACTTACGGTGCTATCAAAACAGCTGTCAGCGATTTGCTGGCTGAAGGTCATGCAGTGGCCCATGCGCATTTGCGTTATGTGCGTCCTTTCCCCAAAAACCTGGGCGACATTTTGAAGAACTACGACACCGTACTGATTCCAGAAATCAACAACGGTCAGCTCATCAAAATCATCCGCGACCAATATTTGGTGGATGCCAAGGGCTACAACAAAATCAAGGGCAATCCTATTACCCGCACCGAGCTGGTTGAGGAAATCCGCAAGTATTTGTAATAGCATCTTTCAATAGCATACACAAAAAAGCCCGCTGTACACAGCGGGCTTTTTATTGGCATCATCCATCAGAAAAATGATCAGGATTGTAGTTCGGCCACTTCGCTTTCGAGTGCCGCTTGTACCAGTACTTCCGGCTCAAATACAATGGTTGATTTGATGGAGTTGCTGATGAGGCAAGCAGCTTCACTTTTGTGCAGCACTTTCATGGCTTTTTCAACCTCGGCATCGGTAGCTACGTGTACAATGGGGCGCAGCACCACTTCACTCATCATAAACTTTTTATCTACTATTTCCAGCTTGCCTTTGGCATGGCTTTCAAAGTGGGAAAAGTCCAGTTTGAAATTTTCGGCCACGGCCAAAAAAGTAGTCATCAGGCAACTGTTGACAGCCGCTACAAACAAATGCTCGGGGCTCCAGATGCCCGGCATGCCTTTGGCAAACTCTGGCGGCGTAGCTACTTCAATAGATTGATCGAGTACAGAAGAACGGGCGGTGCCTTTGCGGTCGGCTTCCCAGCGAATACAGGTATAGTAATAATGAACGTGTTCCATGCAACAAGTTTTAGGAAGCTAAAGGTGAAACAGGCGCTGAGCTTGCAGGGTGCTAAAGGTTACGTTGCAGCATGATGTTGGTTGGTTTTTGTTCTACATCAGAGAGATTTACTATAGCTCAGCAAAATGTTTTGGTTAAGGAAGGGTTTAAAGAAAGCGTTACTAAATGAGTTTTGAATGGACACCCGATGGGTGAGGTACAAATCTTTAATGAGGCGGAAACGAGTGATGAGTAAACCATCCAGCATACCATTTTTCGCAATTTGTTCAAAGTAGTTGCCCGATATGCTTATGCGGTATTGCATGCTCAACCATTCTTTTATTTGCTTATCAAACCACAGGTTTATTTCGGCGCCAAGCCTTTTAAATACAAATGTTTTGTAATTGCCCAAAGCATCTATATCTGTGATGTACAATCCTTTTGCAAGCACATCTGTCATGGTTACACCTATTACTCGAAATGAGTAAGGTGAAACAGAAAAGCGGAAAGCCTGATTGGGCTGGTATTTTATGCCCGGCGCAAAGGTTAATTCGTAAGGGCTGGCCAATCCGCTGATACGGCCAAGCCCTGTATGATTGGAAAAGTAGTTGCCATCAAATTGGGTAATCAACGGAGAGGAAATGCGAATAACCGAATTGATATTCCACGATGAACTTTTTCCAGTACGCCATGCTATATCGTGCAGTGTATTGATGTTGTCTTGAGCTATTTGTAAATGTGCCGATCTGGTTAAACTCTGTTTTTGTACACTCAGCAGATAGTGCAATTCGTTCGTAGCCGAAAAGCGTTTGTTTGCGGGTTGATAATTGGCATTTACATCTAAGGCTACATCGCCCGAAAGGCTCGATTTATCTGGCAATCCTGAAGGGTCATTGATGCTCAGGTTATTGCCCAGCCCCAAGGATAGATAGACATTAACGTTCCAGTTTTTGGCTGTATTGGCGGATGCTGCTTGCTCAAAAACATCTTGTTGTTTTTTACTTTTTTTGGCTGGCTGTAATTGAAAAAATGAGTCAACCAGACTTTCGATAACAGCTCCTTTTTGAGTGCCGCTATTGTAGGTAAAACGATATTGCCCGTTTTTAAGTTTAAGTGTTGAAACAGGAAGCTTTTCTCCGCCTTTGATGTACAGTGTGTCTTGCGAAAGGAGGCTGCTACTTAAAAAGCAGAGGCATACAACCATGACAATCCATTTCATAGAGGGTATTTTAAACCGCCAAAAACAGAATATGTTTTTGGCGGTTGTGATGCAGAATGTGGTACTGAAAAAAATACAGCTGTGGGGGTAGCTTATTTCAATAGGGTTACATGACCAACATACTCACTCTTTCTCATGAGTTCTACTTTATCTGCAGGCAGCTTTCTGAGCAACTCTTCAGGTATGTCTTTGATTAGGTTGATATTTTTCTCACCAAGTTTTTTCAATTCAGGCTTGCCCTCTTCCTTGGTGCCATTCGGCGCTACCCGCATGCTGCTTGAAATAAGGGAGTAACCTATGATCATGCCATCCCAGCAAGCAAAGCCATCGCATTGATTCATCACAAAATGATAGAAGACATAACGCTTGCCAACTGCCAGGTTTGAAAAATTAGCTGTTGAGCCGGTAAGTGGGCCAATGTATGTATCGCCGTTGCTGTAGTCGCCACTATTATCATTATCTGTTACAATGTACCAGAAGTGGCTGCTATAGGTGGTGCCGGGTACCAATACTCCTGAAGATGGATTAGCCGGGTTGGGCTGAGGTGCAAATGCCGGATTGGGTTTTTGGCAGGCTACTACTTGTGCTGTACTGTTTACCACTTTATCGCCACACTTAATTTGGCTGGTAATGGTATATGTACCAGCAGCAAGTGCTGAACATTTAATGCGGATGCTGTTGGTGCCCTGGCCGCTAAAGCCCCTTACAGCAGGTGAAATACTCCAGTTATAAGTATAACATTTACCATCGTTCATGTTGGGCACTGTGTACACATAGTCGTCCTTGCAATTTCCGCCTACGCACAATGCTCTTGGGCCTGCAATGTCGAACTTTGGCGGAAGATTACAATCGCAACAAACTACTGTGAATACCTTTTGGCTGGTAACACTTTTGCCTCCACAATTAAAAGAAACGGTAAGGGTAATATTGCCTGTGTACCCGGGAGGTATGTTAAAGGAAACGCTGTTGTTGTTGCCACCGCCGGAAGCGCCAGGAGGAAATGGTGAAAAATTGTGACCTACTATTACTCCTGTACAATTGTAGGGCCATTTAAAGGTAACCGTTGTGCCACATCTTGCGGTGTCTGGTCCGCTGATGACTGGCGGTGTAAGGTTGTAGGCACCGTCGCAGCAAAAGCAATCCGGAATATTGGAAATGCCTCTTTGTTGTGTTGACTGTTCAAGACGGGTGGCCGGAGGGATGCGTTCATTTTTTGCATTTTGAGCAATAAGATGAATGCTTGCATTACATAGCATCAATATGAGAGCTATGTATTGAATCATTTTTTTCATGGTGTTTTACTTAGATGAATGAATGCATACTCTGTTAAAGGGTTTTCTGCAATGGCCCGGGTTTGGAAAGTGTTTTGCTGTTTGGCCAACAACACTGCAAAACTGCGCAGCAAGTATTCTTACTGCAATGGGGCATATACGCATTCTTAGTCCTGTTTTTCACAGGTTGCAGCATCCGTTAATTAACGGATGTAAATGAAGTAAAACACCGGTTCCTCTGTGGCTCCTATTTCATTTTCTTTGAATCTTCAGGGCAACGAAACAGAAATCATCGGGCCATGAAAGAAGACTATAAATTGTATATTCAATAAACAACCCTCATTCCTTCGTTATGAAAAAATTACTCTTGGTTACCAACGTACTTACCCTTTGTGTGCTGTACTTTCAGGCGTGTACGCCAGCAGGCAAATGGT
The DNA here is from genome assembly GCF_009740285.1 of Phnomibacter ginsenosidimutans. Lineage (GTDB taxonomy): Bacteria > Bacteroidota > Bacteroidia > Chitinophagales > Chitinophagaceae > Phnomibacter > Phnomibacter ginsenosidimutans. The sequence goes on along the minus strand of NZ_CP046566.1, from coordinate 3,628,937 downwards.
TTAAAACCGAAGAAAACGGCAGTTTTATTGTGCCCAGCGACAAAGGTTATGGCAGCTGTTACAATTGTGCAACCGATGATTTGCATTTTCAAACACCAGCGCAGTTTGCCGATGCTATTATGCGGTATGAAAACACCTCAAAACATTTGTATGAACAATACAGGAGAGGCCAGGGTCTCAATGTGCAGGGCAGTATTTCTCCAAACATCAATGCAGCATTTATAGATGCACAAAGCTGTTGGTTTGCAGCAGATACATTGAAGAAATTTATTTGCCTGATGGAAAAATACAGCAAGCAAAAAGGCATTAGTGTTGAAAAATTAGGTGTTCGTTTTTACTATGGCAATTATGCTAACAATGTAAGTGCCTATCGTCCGCACAACCCGGCGTATGAAAATATGCATACGCTTTTTTTGGTACCTACTGTAGATACTTTACTGAAAGACGGCCGGGTACATTTAGATTTCGATCCAAAATCTTCTGCACTCAATGCCGGGCCGGATATTATAACCCTTGCAAAACGTATTGCAGTATCGCCCAATGCTCCGGCATTTGTGCTCACCGGCAATGTATCTAATTTCAATATGAACGAAGGCGACCTTTGCCCTCCTGGTACCGGGTGTAACTCTACGCTGCAGAATGCAAGAAACTTTGCTGGTAATAGCCAATAACATTTATCCATCCATTTATATACACCACACACATGAATGCCATTGACGCAACAAGATGGGTGCTCAATTTTTTTGAGTTCGGTGCAGTAGTAGCAGGATTGCTGTCATGGAAAAAAATAAAGCATACCTACTGGCAATGGCTGCTGGTCTATCTTATAATTGTTTTGGTAAACGAAATGGCGGGTAAATACCTCAACCATATTCATCTTTCGGGCATCAACCAGCAATTGTACAGATACACTGCACCCATTCGCTTTGTGCTTCTGTTGCATGTACTCATGAAGCCTTTGGGCATGCGGATAAGAAACATAGCCAAGCTGATGTTTGCGCTGTATATTATGCTGTTTTTGGCAGAGCAGTTTGTGCTACCCGTATCGTACTTTAAAACCAGTATGCTCTCACTGTTTATTGGGTATGTAACGCTTTTAGTATTATGCATGGCTTATTTGGTGAAGTTGATTCAGTCGGATGCTATCTTGCATTTTCAAACTGATATGCACTTTTGGCTTTCAGTAGGGCTGCTGTTGTTTTACGTCATCTTTATGCCCTTTCATACTGCCAGAACATCGTTGAATAATCATTATCCCGATGTATTTTTAATGTATTGGTATGTGCAAATGGGAGCGGCTTGTATTATGTACGTTTGTTTTACAATCTTATTTGTATGGGGAAAGCCCAGTTAATCATTTTTATTATAGCGGCTACCATAAGTACACTGTCCTTGCTGTCGGGCGTGGTGTATTTTGTTTGGATGTATAAAATGCGACAGTTGGAAACAGACAAGGAATTCATTCGCCTGCAAGAGCAATTTGCAGCTGGCTTAATGGAAAATACCATTGCCACACAGCAAGAAACTATGCAATATATAGGCCGTGAAATTCATGATAACGTAGGGCAAAAACTCACCCTCGCCAGTTTGTATGTACAGCAGCAACTAATTCAGGAAAATGCAAACAGTGAGCGACTTTCAGATATTGGAAAGTTTATTGATGAATCGTTGCGGGATCTTCGGTTGCTTTCAAAAGCACTCAACCACCATACCCACACTGCTGCCAATTTCGCCAGTGTGCTTAGCGCTACCTGCGAGGCAGTTAATAAAATTGGTAAATGCAAAGTTGAGTATGAGTTTGAAGACTTAGGGCTGGTAATTGCTGATACTCACAGACAAGTATTGCTAAGGGTTTTGCAGGAGTTTTTGCAAAACAGTGTGCGGCATGCACAGTGCAGCATCATTTATGTTACTTGTAAATACAGCAACAATCAGGTACAGTTGCTTTTGCAAGACAATGGCATTGGATTTTCGATGACTGCCACACCAAAAGGAGGATCAGGACTGATGAACATTCAGGCAAGGGTAGCATCAATTGGAGGTACTGCTACCTTAAGCTCCAAGCATGGAGATGGCACTTCTTTATTAGTAACTGTAGATATTTAGTTGGTATGATGAAGATTGTATTGGTAGATGATCATTTGTTGATAGCCAGAGCATTGGGCGGAATCATCAGCTCATTTCAGCAGTACGAAGTATTGTATGAGTGTGCTAACGGAATTGAATTGCAACAACGTATGCAGCAGCGAGGAGCCTTGCCCGACATAGTGCTGGTAGACATTAACATGCCCGGCATGAACGGGTATGAAACCACACTTTGGTTAAAAGAAAAACATCCCGAAATAAAAGTGCTTTGCCTGAGTATGCTCGATGATGAACAGAGTTTGCTAAAAATGGTAGAAGCCGGCGCAAACGGTTACATCCTTAAAAATTGTACCCCAGCTCAATTGCAGGAGGCTTTAAAGGCGGTGGCAGATAGTGGTGCTTATTTTCCTGCATGGGCTACCCAAAAAAATAGTGCAATGCCTTCGCCGCGAAAAAACAGGTACGCCTGTATCAACACCCAATATCACCAAACGGGAAATGGAGTTTCTTTGCCTTTGTGCAACTGAACTTTCTTATAAAGAAATGGCGGTGCAAATGAATTGCAGCCCCAGAACCGTAGAAACTTACAGGGATGCACTCATGCAAAAGTTAGATGTAAAAGGCAGGGTGGGTTTGGCCATCTACGCTTTAAAAGCCGGGCTTATGCACTAGTCTGTCCTCACATTTACATTCCTGTTCATTCATTTTCATTCGTGTAAGCTTTTTTACCATTCATCCGAAACGGAGATGCCGGACAGCGGGCATTTATATCTTTGTGATATCAAAATAATATCAATTATGGAAAAGATTATCACACCCCGTTCTGGCTGGTTTACGCTGTTTGTGTCGCTCTTGTTGTTGGCTGCAGCTATCGTTTGTTTTGTGCTGGGCGCCGACGAAAACCCTGCCTTGATAGGCGCTGGTGTTGTAGTGGTGCTGGCATTCACTGTTGCCGTGTCCGGCTTTATTGCCATTGAGCCTAACAGCAGCCGGGTGCTCACCCTGTTTGGTAAATATGTGGGTACAGTGAGCAGCAATGGTTTCTTTTGGGTAAACCCTTTTTTCACCAAAAAGAAAATCAGCCTGCGGGCCAATAACCTCGATACCAAACCCATTAAAGTAAACGACAAGCATGGCAACCCCATTATGATTGGTGCCGTAGTGGTATGGAAAGTAGAAAATGCCTACAAGGCTGCTTTTGAAGTAGACAACTATCAAAGCTTTGTAGAAACACAAAGTGAGGCGGCCATCCGTAAGTTGGCTGGCGCCTACGCCTACGACAACTTTGAACACGATACCGAAGAAATTACGTTGCGCAGCAGCTCTACTGAGGTGAACGATATGCTGGAGCATGAAGTAACAGAACGCTTAGCTATTGCCGGCATACAGGTAATAGAAGCCCGCCTGAGCCACCTGGCCTACTCTACAGAAATTGCAGGAGCCATGCTACAGCGCCAGCAAGCAACCGCCATTGTTGCGGCCCGTGCTAAAATTGTAGAAGGTGCCGTAGGCATGGTGGAAATGGCATTGGAGCAATTGAGCAAAAAGGAAATAGTACAACTGGATGAAGAACGCAAAGCTGCTATGGTGAGCAACCTGATGGTGGTACTGTGTAGCGAACGTAGTGCACAGCCCGTGGTAAATGCCGGAAGCCTGTACTAAGTGAAAAGGCAATGAGTGAATAGGCAATAATGAATACAAACTTTGTGCCCCTTTGTGTGCCTTGCGCCTTTGTGGTTTAAATGTCTGAAGATGGCAAAAGAATCGAAAAAGAATTTTGTATTGCGTTTAGACGCTGCTACTTATCAGCTGCTCGAACAATGGGCGGCTGATGAGTTTCGCAGCATCAACGGACAGTTGGAATATTTGATCAATAAGGCGTTGAAAGATGCAGGGCATATGAAAAATACTTCGCCGCCTGTTACTGCAAAAAAAAACTGAGAAGTAAAAGAGTGTTTCTCATGTACACCAATACGTGTAAGTGAAAAAGTTTGCAGTCGTCAGTTTGCAATTGGCAAGGCAGTTGTATCAATAATAAAAATCCGTGAAAATCCCCTTTTGTCCGCGGCAATCAGCGTCCCATACATCCGCGTCCTATCTATCTGCTTATTTTTCTACTCACCCTTCTAATATCGCCGCTCAGTTGCAGCATCATGTCCAGCTGATCGAGAATGCTTTTGAGGGCCACTAATTTGCCCCGGGTATGGGTTTCCATTTCGCCTCGTTCCAGCTCTTGCCGGCGTTGCTCCAGTAGTTGATTTACCTCATGGCGTATCGCCACTTCTTCCATGCCGGTGGCGGCACCTTCTTGTTGTTGGCCGCCAGTTTCGCCTAAGAAGCTGAGAGCCGTTTGAAGGCGGTTACTGATTTGCCGGGTGATGGGTAAAAAATCATCGAGCCATTCTGTTTCCTGCAGTTCTTGCAGCTCATTGTAGAGTGCAGCCATGTGCGAAGCCAGTGTGTGATTGCTCACCAGCAACTGCTGCCAGTAAGGCGCTTGTTGCTGCATGGCCTTGGGTTCATTAGTCATGCGTTGAAAAGCATCGCTGAAGTTGGCCAAAGAAACATAGAGTTGCTTGCGATGTAATTTGTACTCACTAATGTGCAACTGCTTTCCTTCAAATGCCATGCTGATGTAATCGAACCAACGCTTGTTGTCGTGAATGGTTTGGCGGGTGAGAGCACCTATCTGCAACTTCTCCCAAACAGGTGGTATAAGCAGCGTAAATACAAATGCGATACAAGATCCAATCACCGTATCTATCAACCTGTCTTTGAGCAGCAATGTGAAGTTGCCGGGATTGAGCAACTGCATGGCCAGTACAATAAATACGGTCAACGTTAATACACTGATGAAGTATTTGTGCCGCCAAAAGCTGAACGACAAAATCATGAAGACCAACATGCAGCCGAGCAAAATGCCCGTGTGAGTGGTGCTGTACAAAATGCCGGCGCCAATGGCCACGCCAATAAATGTACCCAGCAAGCGGTCGATGTTTCGCTGGCGGGTGATGGCGTAAGCGGGTTTTAAAATCACCACAATGGTGAGCACCACCCAATAGGCATGGCCAATGGGCAACATTTGCGCCAGCCAGTAACCGGCCAGCATGGCCGTCATCATGCGAATGGAATACCGGAAAATATTGCTTCGCCAGCTCAGGTTGTTGAGCACCTGCCGCCCACTGAAATAACTGGGTACAATAAACCGCTGGTATTCTACTTTTCTACTCAGGTCTATGCCTTTGTGGTAGGTGCTGTATTGCTGCAGCAATGCCAGCTTGTGATACACATCTTCCAAGGCATCCAATGCATGTCGCAGGGTAATGAATGCTTCAATTAAATCGGCATCGAGTATCTCGTGGCGGGATGCTTCAAACAACTGATTGAGCTCTTGAATAGCAGTGGCGGTATCGGGCACCGGCGGATAAGCATTGCCTTCGGCAAAAGCCTGCCCGGTTTGGTTGAGCTCCGTGGCCATGCGCTGCAGCAAGGCATGCATGCGGGGCAACAATGGATGTGTTTGCAAATGCGTTTGCATCAAACGGTAGTTGGGCTGCGAAGCCATCACACTATCAAACAGATCCACCAGATCCAGAAAGGCCAGCAGCAACACTTTACTGGTATGTGTACTTTCTTTAATAATGCTGCGGGTTTTAAACATAATCTCCCGCACATTTTGCTGCGCTGCATTGATGTGTACCTGAGCTTCGGTGAGCTCCTGATAGAGTGCATCGTAGTTGGGTTGGGGCAAGTAGAAACGGGATTTCAGCTCCAGGTATACGGCTGTTTGCTGCATGCACTGGCCCAGCACTTGCTGTACCAGTTTGTAGGGCCGTAAGCGGTAGAGCAAAAGGCTGAGCAGTAAATACATAAGGGCACCGGCAAGCGTCACTAATGCCAGCTCGTTGTACGAATGCACCACTCGGGTTTCATCTACCAGCAGTGTAAGAATGACCAGACTGGCGGTACCAATTTGAGCGGCTCTGTTGCCATACACAGTGATGATGGCAAATGCAAAACCAGCTACTGCAATAAACAAACCCAAAGCCCACGGGTGATGAATTAGTTGACCTGTGATGAGGGTAATGCCCACCACCGAAAGTGATACTGCTACAATACCATTGATGCGGTGGTGAATGGGCCCCGGAAAATCGGTGATGCCTGCTGCCAAAGCACCAATAGCCGCTGCAATGCCCCAGCTATTGTGGCGGAAGTAAATACCCAGCAACACGGGTAGCATAATGCCCACAGTAAGCCGCATGCCTTCGTAGAAATAAAACGAATGCATGAAACGGCGGTACTGCTGCCATTGTGTGGGAAGATTGAACAGTGTCATCTGCGGCAAAGGTGAATGAAATGCGGCAGATGTGTGAATGATGATAGAAGTACTACTGCTGATGGGCTGCGGCCTGCCTGTCGGCAGACAGGGATATGAAAGGCAAGCCCCGACGTCCCGATAGCTATCGGGAGCGGAGCCTGTAATAGCCCGGACTGTAGCTGAAGCTTGTACAGAGGCTCACAGCCCCCAGTGCTGATTTGGTAAATGAGTTGCTTCCCTTTGCTCAGGCATAGCTTTTTTTTGAAGAATGGCAACTACTTTCAGCCAAATTTGTTAGACAAAATACTGCTGTTGCGCTGGCATCAAACCATCGTATCTGCGGATGATGCAAAAAATTATGAGCACACTGATTGAAGTAAAAAACCTGAGCAAACAGTTTAAAGATGTACATGCCGTCAATGGCCTGTCATTTTCCGTACAGCAGGGAGATATCTATGGTTTTTTGGGGCAAAACGGAGCGGGTAAAAGTACCAGCATCCGCATGCTGATGGGGCTGATACAACCCAGCGGCGGCGAAATAAACATGTTTGGCTACCGCATGCCGGAGCATAAAAAAGACGTGCTGCGCCAGATAGGTGCTATTATTGAACGCCCCGATTTGTACAAATACCTGAGTGCTTACGACAACCTGGACATGATGGCCCGGCTGAGTGGCCTCAAACCTACCCGCCAATTGCTGATGGACCAACTGGACAAAGTAGGGCTGGCGGCCCGTGCCCACAGTAAGGTAAAAACCTTTAGCCAAGGCATGAAGCAACGTTTGGGCATTGCCATTGCCATGGTGCACGACCCGCAACTGATTATTTTAGATGAACCTACCAACGGCCTCGACCCGCAGGGCATTGCCGAAATGCGGCACATGATTATTAACCTGCGCAAAGAGCATCAGAAAACAGTGATTGTGAGCAGCCACCTGCTCAACGAAATAGAACAGGTGGCTACGAGGATGATCATCATTGACAAGGGCCGGAAAGTAATAGAAGGCAGCACCAGCGAACTCTTTGACCCCGCAAATACCTTGGTAGAACTGCAAACCAACGATGCAGATGCGGCGGAAAAAATTGGCCATAGTGCATGGGCTGCTCGAATGAAGCAAGAAGCAGATAGCTTGCTGTTTACTCTGCATGCCGATGATGTGCCGGCCTTGGCTAAAGACCTGGTGGCCATGGATATTGCCATCGACAACCTGAGCAAACGTCATTCGCTGGAGAGTTTGTTTTTGACGCTGACAGGGAAGTGACAAGTTGCAGGTTGACAAGTTTATATGTTGACGAGTTGACAAGGAAGCGAACGACAAACAAAAAACAACAAACGAAAAACAACGATCGTGGTATTTACGCTGATACAAATAGAGCTCTATAAAATTTTTCGCAAGCCCCGCACCTACATCGGTTTTGTAGCCATCGCAGTTATTGTAGGGTTGATACAACTGGCCCTGAAAGCCGACGGGCAAACCTGGCTCAAGCTCATGTTTAGTGGCATGGACGACATGTTTGCCATACAAGATGGCAATGTGCTCAATGGCTATTTCGTGTGCTTTTTGGTGCTGAATACGCTGCTCATACAAGTGCCGCTATTGGTAGCACTCGTAACTGGTGATATGGTAGCCGGCGAAGCTAACCTTGGTACGTTGCGATTGCTGCTCACCAAGCCCATTAGCCGATCGGAAGTCATGCTGGCCAAGTTTTCCGCAGGATTGATTTACACATTCATCCTGCTGTTGTGGATGGCCATTCTTGCATTGTTTTTAAGCATGGCCATGTTTGGCACCAGCGATTTGCTGGTGAATAAAAGCTATGCCATCATTCAGTTTTATGTAGATGCCGATGGTGATGATGTGTTCTGGCGATACATTGTAGCATTTGGTTTTGCGTATGCGGCTTTGGCTACAGTGGCAGCCTTGTCATTCATGCTGAGTGTGTTTGCCGAAAACAGCATCGGCCCTATTGTTACCACCATGAGCATCATTTTGGTGTGCACCATCATCAGCACCATGGATTTGCCATTGTTTACAAAAGTCAATCCATTTCTCTTTACCAGTTACATGACTTCATGGAAGGGTATGTTCAACATGGCGGTGGATGAAAACGGCGCAGCTATTCGTGGTTCGGTGTACAGCATCAATGCACTCATGCAGGCCATGGGTGTACTTGTTGGCCATATCGTTTTGTTTTTTGGCGTGGCGCTATATGCCTTTAAAAAGAAAGATATTTTGAGTTGATAGCTTTTCAATTGGAAAAAGGCCTGACGGTATGTGAATACTGTCAGGCCTTTGTATTTGTAGCAAAAATGAGAATGTGTAACGACTGCTGATTTATGCCCGTTTTTTGCGGGTGCGGTTCCACCACATAATGGTACCTGTAATGGGGAAGCTCACACCAAACAAGCACACAATGACCGAAATGATTTTGCCCGGCCAGCCAAAGATGGCGCCTGTATGTACAGGTTTGAATGTGCTGCGTACCCGCTGGCCAAGGTTGCGGTCTTTGTACAAATTGGTTTTAATCACCTGCCCTTTGTATTGATCGATAAACAACTGATCGCTGGCAGTATTGTGCGGTGCATCGGCAGTGAGTGCTGTAAGTGTAAACACATCGGTTGAATCTTTGGGCAATGCAAGGGTGTAGTAAGCGGCATCTTTCAATTGTGCCATGCCTGTTTGCAACGCCTGCTCTGCACCAATGCGTGGTTGTTGCACAGTGCTGTCGCTTTTGGGTGGCTTGGGGCGTTCCATGCTACTGTTGGTTACAGTGTAAATGCCTTTGTTGAACCACTCAAACGACCAGGCCAAACCGGTAAAGCCAAACACAAACAAAAAGATGAGGCTGTAAAAACCAAACACAATATGGAAGTCGTGGTTGAGGCGTTTGAAACCGGCCGTCCATTTTACAGACAAACGTTGCTTAATGAGCAACCGCGTTTTAGGCCACCAAAGTATAAGGCCTGTAATGAGAATAACGAGAAAGAGGATGGTACAAACACCCACAATCATTTTGCCAATATCTTCGCCCAGCAGCCAGCGGTGCAGCGCCATCATGGTATAGAAAAACGTGTCGCGGTAATTGTACAGTTCAATCAACTGGCCGGTGTATGGATTGACAAACGCTGTTTTACGGGCTTCATTGTTGCCGGCGGCAGGGTTGGCATCGCCGGTCTTTTTCTCTTCCTTTTTCTTTTGTACAAAACTGATTTCCACGCTGCGGTCGGCGCCGGCAAACCATTTCACCTGCTGCACTTTGCTGCCTGCTAGTTGTTGTTCAAAGCTGGCAATAATGGCATCGGTGCTCATGGCTTTGCTTTGCACAGGTACATAGTAGCGGTCTTTGTGAAAAGCATGTTGCAGCTCTTCTTCAAACACCAGCACGGCACCGGTGAAGCATACAACCATCACCACCAGGCCGGTGGCAAAACTTAAATACAGGTGAATGCGGCGGAAGAAAACTTTCATGTGGATTGGATAGAAATAGTGGATTAAAATGAATGGCTACGAAGTAATGGTTTTATGACGATTTATTGACTGACGCCCGTTGATAAGCGCTGAGAACGGCGGTGTACCCAAGGCAGGTCTTCAAAAAGTTGTACTTGTAGGCTATACATCATCGATTGAAATTGTTTGTGTAAAAAGGGCGCTATCGGGTTCGGATTTTTCATTGCAAAAAAGCAGCCTAGTAACCAATGAATGATGGACAATCGGGAAAAACGGATTACGGAATTGGAAAACTGCCTACAGGAAATGCATGCCTTTCAATTTTGACAAACTTGTGACGTAGTAAGCTCTTCATTATGATGCCAGTCAGTTTCTGCTGCAGCATTCTATCGTCTTTTGCAGCATGAAGTCTCACGGTTTTGCTGCTTTGGTGGCCCGCTACAATCAGCCGGTGCCCCGTTATACCAGTTATCCTACGGTGCCGTATTGGTACGAACCTTTTACCGCTACTGCGTGGATGCAACGCTGCCGCGAAACCTTTGCTGCCAGCAATCACCGTGAAGGCATCAGCCTCTACATTCACTTGCCTTTTTGCGAAAGCTTGTGTACGTACTGCGGTTGCAACAAAAAAATTACCACCAACCACAGCGTGGAAGATGTATATCTGAAAGCGTTGGAAAAAGAATGGCGGCTCTATCAGCAACAATTGGGTGATGCACCTGTGATTCGGGAATTGCATTTGGGCGGTGGTACACCTACTTTTTTTCGCCGGAAAATTTGCAACGCCTCATGCAGTTTTTGCTGCAAGGCGCTACCCTGCATACCGATGCAGAACTGAGCATTGAAGGCCATCCCAACAATACCACTACTGAACATCTTGCCATGTTGTATGCACTCGGTTTCCGGCGTATCAGCTATGGGGTGCAGGATTTGGATGAAACCGTGCAGCGCATCATCAACCGCATACAGCCGTTGGAAAATGTGGTGCGGGCAACCACCGAAGCCAGACGCATTGGTTTTACTTCCGTCAATTTCGATTTGGTGTATGGCTTGCCCAAGCAACATTTGGCGGGTTTGCAACATACGGTAGAGGAAGTGATTGCATTGCGACCTGACCGTATCGCATTTTACAGTTATGCACACGTTCCTTGGACCAGCCGTGGGCAGCGTTTGTATAACGAACAAGACCTGCCATCAGCTGACGAAAAAATGGCCTTGTATTTAGCAGGCCGCAACATGCTGACTGCAGCAGGCTATGCCGACATCGGCATGGATCATTACGCATTGCCCCACGACCCATTGTACAAGGCTTGGCAAGACGGTAGCCTGCACCGCAATTTTATGGGCTACACCACGCAGCAAACCCGCTTGCTCATTGGCTTGGGCGTTAGCAGCATTAGCGATGCCGGCCACGCCTTTGCACAAAACCACAAGCAACTGGGCGATTACTATGCGAGTATAGAAAAAGGGGAACTGCCTATTTTCAAAGGCTATGAACTGAGCGAAGAAGATGTATTGTTCAGAAAATATATACTCGATGTATGCTGCAAAGGCAAAGTGGAATTCGACACAGCTTTCAGCGATGTGTTGGAAGAACATTGCAAACCTGCTCTACAAGCATTGCTGGCCGATGATTTGATTGAATGGCAACCCAATGGTATTACGATCACAGCTACGGGCAGAAATTTCATCCGCAACATTGCCCGTTGTTTTGATGTGCACTTGCTGCGCCAGCAGGCCGATGCACCTGCCAAACGGTTTAGTCAGGCGGTGTAGCAATTGCAGCTTATATCAGCAACAATTAGCTATTTTTTCTGCCGTAAGTTTTTGTAAATTTTGATGGCACTCATGAGCAACACAATCAGTGCCAACAGACCCACGAGGCCCCATACAAGGCTCATATTTTCTTTTACCACTACCAGCATTACTACTGATACCAGCAGCAAAGTGGGCACTTCATTCCAGATGCGCATTTGCTGCCCGGTGTAGGGAAACAATCCTTTAGCATGCTTGCTCACAATGGCTTGCAGTGAACCATGATACACATACAGCAATACCACGAGTATCAGCTTGATGACGAGCCATGAAGGAGTAGCGGGATACAGGTACCACATCCAGCCACCAAAAATGAGGGTGAGGATGGCGGATGGCCAGGTAATGCCATACCACAGTCGCTTGGTCATGAGTAGCAACTGGTCTGTGAGAATGGTTTTTTCCAGCTCATTTTTTTGCTGTGCTTCTGCCAGATACACCAACAGCCTCGGCAGGTAAAACAACCCCGCAAACCAGGTTACAACAAAAATGATATGGATGGCTTTGATGTAGAAGTACATGGGGGTGAAGTTGGTAAGTTGACGGGTTGGTAGGTTTGCAAGTTTACGAGTTCCAGTGTTCACAAGTTCCAAAGTTCAAATGCAGCAACCTAATCTCTGGAGAAAAAGCTGTTTGCAAACAGCAAAAGCGTCATGCATGAAGAACCATTAACCAAAAACGAATAACCACAAACTTTAAACTCCAAACCAAAAATATTAGACTGCTTCTTCAACCATGTCCACAATGGCTTCCACCCATTTCGGATGCACATTCAAACAAGGAATCATGGTGAAGCTTTCGCCACCGGCATGTATAAATTCTTCTTTGCCTTCTTCAGCTATTTCTTCCAGTGTTTCCAAACAATCACTCACGAAGGCAGGGCATGCTACCAACAATTTCTTGATGCCTTCTTTCGGCATTTCTTCCAAACGCTTGGCGGTGTAAGGTTTCAGCCATTCATCTTGCCCCAAGCGGCTTTGAAAACTGAAGCTGTATTTTTCTTTTGGAATACCCAGCATGCCCGCTACCAAATGCGTGGTGGTAACACACTGGTGGCGGTAGCATTGTGCATGAGCAGGTGAATCCACTTCGCAGCAATTGTCCACTTTGAGGCAATGACAACCCGTGGTGTCACCCTTGCGGATATGTCTTTCAGGTACCCCGTGGTAGCTAAACAAAATGTGATCGTATTCTTCATTCAAATAAGGTTGAATGCTGCTGGCCAAGGCATCGAGGTACGATTCATGCTTGTAATACGGTGGCAGTATGGTGAGTTTGAAAGCATAGTTTTCCTGAGCATGAATTTCCTTCGCATACTCCACGGCCGTTTCATAGCTGCTCATGGCATAATGCGGATACAGCGGCACTACAATCACTTCTTCCAATTCGGGCACTTTGGCCAGCAATTCATCGTAAGCTTTTTTCGGATGCGGATTGCCATAGCGCATCGCAATGGTTACCGGAGCTGTTACTGCGTGTTGCAATGCTGCTTGCAATTGTTGTGTGAGTACAATGAGTGGCGAGCCTTCTTCCCACCAAATGCTTTTGTAAGCCTTGGCCGATTTGGGTGCACGGAAAGGAGAAATAATGCCTCTCACCAATAAGAACCGCAAGAGTTTGGGTATATCAATCACCCGTTCGTCCATCAAAAATTCGTTGAGGTAACGGCGTACATCTTTTACGGCAGTTGAGTCGGGCGAACCGAGGTTCATCAGTACAATTCCTTTCTTATGCATCATGGCAGATTTTGACATTGTTTGATCCATACCAACAGGTCACCACGTATTTTGTTGGGGCTGCAAAACAACAGCAAAATGTACGGTTCACTGCTGTTGTTTGGTTTACACATTGAAAATGACAATGATGTGACACAGTAATATGACAATGAAGTGACAGAACCAACGCACGGCCGTACCACGTGCCAAATACCTTTGCAACGTCCATGAAGCTGAATGAAGAACATATGCGGGATCGATTCTGTGTGGCGGCCATTGGGTATCGCCAGGCAGATACGGAGGTGAGAGGAATGTTTGCGGTAGATGCGGACATGAACCGCCAGATACTGGCTGCGGCAAAAACGGCGGGCTTCAAAAGTGTGTTTATTGTAAGCACCTGCAACCGCACCGAAATATACGGTTATGCCAACCATCCGCATGAGTTGGCCGCCTTGCTCACCCGTTTTACCAAGGGCACAGTGGGTGAGTTTATTCACCACGGTTTTTTTAAGCAAGGCAAAGACGCCATGCACCATCTGTTTCGGGTGGCGGCCGGTCTCGATTCTCAAATTATCGGCGATTACGAAATACAGGGGCAGCTCAAGCAAGCCATTGCTATGGCAAGAGCCGCCGATTTGATTGGTCCCATTATGGACCGCACGTTGAACTTTGTTTTTCAGGCGTCCAAAAAAATACGGGCTACCACATTGCTAAGCAGTGGTACGGTGTCGGTAAGCTTTGCAGCCATCGAATGGTTGCAGCAAAAAGTAAACCCATGGCCCATGAAAGCCCTGGTAATTGGTACAGGAAAGTTTGGTACCAATGTGTGCAAAAACCTGCTGCATTATTTGCCACAATTGCAATTGCACATTTGCAACCGCACCAACGAAAAATCGGAAGAACTGGCCGCACAACTGCAAGCTGGTTATTTGCCTTTCGATGAGCTGGCTGCGTCGCTCAATGCATTTGATGTGATCATTACCAGTACGGCAGCACCCGAACCAATTGTATTGCCACAGCATTTTGTGCCGGGCAAACAACGGCTGATTGTAGACCTGAGTGTGCCAGCCAACGTACACAAAGACGTGGCCAAAATTGACGGTATAGAAATGGCGAACGTGGATGAAATTTCTGCCATACTAGAGCAAACCATTGCCCGCCGCCACATGGAAGTGCCCAAGGCCGAAGCCATCATTGCCGAATTTGAACAGGAGTTTTACGAATGGCTGCATACCTACAAGCATACACCTGCTATTAAGTTGGTGAAGCAGCACCTTGCCGGATGGGCCCGGCAAACGGGTTGCGAATTTTCTGGTGCGGCCACAACTGCCAACCCGGAAGTAGATGCACTGCTCAAGCAAACCGTAAACAACCTGATGGTAAATTTGAAACACAAATCGGAAAAGGGCTGTCATGTGATAGCAGCTTACGAACAGTTTCTCAATCATCCGGCCCTCAGCGTAGAAGCATCATGATAAAAATAGGAACCCGCGAAAGCAAGCTTGCCTTGTGGCAGGCCGAGCAGGTGCAGGCTGCGTTGTTGCAACAAGGCCATGCATCAGAATTGGTATTGGTAAAAAGCGAAGGCGACATTGACCTTGTAACACCCCTGTACGAAATGGGTGTGCAAGGTGTGTTTACCCGTACGCTGGATGCAGCATTGCTCAACAAACGCATCGACATTGCCGTGCATAGCATGAAAGATGTGCCCACACAATTGCCGCAGGGCATTGTGCAGGCTGCAGTGTTGCCCCGTGGTTTCACGGAAGATGTATTGGTGCACAAAGAAGCGCCATCATTTTTTCGGATGTGCAACAGCCCATGACCATTGGCACCAGCAGCATCCGCCGCAAAGCACAATGGTTGTACAAGTATCGGAATACGCAGTTTCACAACATGCGGGGCAACATGCAAACCCGCCTCGACAAGCTTGCTGAAAGCGATTGGAGCGGCGCCATATTTGCCCGTGCCGGATTGGACCGCATTGGCTTGTTGCCACAAAATCATTTGGTACTCGACTGGATGCTGCCAGCTCCGGCACAAGGTGCTGTAATGGTAGTATGCCGCGAAGATGATGCCCGCATACTCGATGCCTGTGCACTCATCAACGATGAGTTTACCGCGGTGTGTACCAAAATAGAAAGAGATTTTTTGCGTGGACTGATGGGTGGTTGTGCCACTCCCATCAGTGCTTTTGCGCAGCATAACTACAGCCACGTTAGTTTTACCGGCAATGTATGCATGCCCGATGGCAGCGACCTGCTGGAAGTAAGCTGCACGTTTGGTTTGGATGAACTGGAAGATGCCGGCCATATTGCTGCAGAAAAACTGCTGGCCAATGGTGGTGGTGCTTTCATTGAAAAATTCAATAAATAAATGAGTCAGCCATTTGCCTTATTGAGTACCCGCCCACTCGATGCTGCCAGCGTGGCTGCCTTGCAGCAAGCGGGAGTAAGTGTAGATGTGGCGGAATGCATACGCACAATAGCCGTGCTAGATGCATCACTCACCCAGCAAGTACAGGCATTAGCTGCGCAGCAACGGCTCGTCATTTTTACCAGCATGAATGCGGTAGAAGCGGTAGCTCCCATGCTGCAATGGCTACAACCCGTATGGCAGATTGCCTGCATTGGACAAACCACTTTGCAGTTGGTGCAACAGCATTTTGCCAACAGCACGGTTGTAGCTACGGGCAGCGATGCATTGGATTTGGCAAAGCATATTGTAGCCTTGCCTGCAAAGGATGGAGCCGTATTTTTTTGCAGCAATATCCGCCGGCATGAGCTGCCGGATTATTTGCAGCAGCATGGAGTGCCGCTGCAAGAGTTGGTAGTGTATCATACCCATGAAGTGCCGGTGCAAATGAACAAGCCCTATGATGCGGTATTGTTTTTTAGCCCGAGTGCTGTACGCAGTTTTTTTGCGGTGAACTCGGTGCCGCACACAGCAGCGTTGTTTGCTATTGGCAGTACCACTGCACAAGCGTTACAAACTGCTGGCTACAGCAATATTGTTGTAGCCAATGAGGCGGGTAAGGAAGCGATGATTGAAACATTTCTCAACTGGTATGCGGCTTCGCAAAAACCGGTTGAATAAAGCGATAAAACAAAAGCATGTTACAAAACGATTTGTTGTTGCGGGCATTGAAAGGAGAAAAACTCAAACGCCCACCTGTGTGGATGATGCGTCAGGCGGGCCGTTATTTGCCCGAGTACCTCGCCCTGAAAGCGAAGTATGATTTCTTTACCCGTGTACAAACGCCGGAGCTGGCTGCTGAAATCACGTTACAGCCTATTGATATTGTAGGTACAGATGCCGCCATTATTTTCTCCGATATTTTGGTGATACCACAGGCCATGGGCGTAGAAGTATTGATGGAAGAAGGTAAGGGACCTTCATTGCCCAACACCATCAAATCACAAGCAGATATTGATGCGTTGATTACAGAAAATGTGGAAGAAAGTCTGGGCTATGTAATGCAGGCGCTGACACTCACCAAGAAACAACTCAATGGTCGTGTACCACTCATAGGTTTTGCCGGTGCACCGTTTACCATTTTGTGCTACATGGTAGAAGGAAAGGGCAGCAAAACATGGGAGAAAGCCAAGAAGTTTTGCTTTTACGCAACCACAGCTGGCACATGCATTGCTGCAAAAAATTACGGACATCACCATCGCTTACCTGAAAGCACAAGTGGCTGCAGGCGCCGATGTGGTACAAGTTTTTGATAGCTGGAGCGGTTCGCTCAGCAAGCAGGATTTTGAAGCCTTTGCACAACCTTATCTGGTGCAGATTGCACAGGCTTTACAGCCACATGCACCGGTTATTTTGTTTCCCAAAGGCAGCTGGTATGCATTGCCTGCACTGGCGGCAAGTGGTGCATCAGGCATTGGAATCGATTGGTGTATCGATGCAGCTACTGCACGGGCACTCACCAACAGTAGCATTACCTTACAAGGCAATTTTGATCCGGCCTATTTGCTGGCACCCATTCCGCAAATCAAGCAGCGGGTGAAGCAAATGATTGATGCGTTTGGTACACAGCACTACATCGCCAACCTTGGCCACGGTATTACACCCGATGTGCCGGTAGATCATGCCAAGGCATTTGTGGATGCAGTGAAGGAGTACGGAGAATAAGTTAATTGGTTAATTAGAGAATAGGAAAAAAGGAAAACGTTGAATTACCCTTTCCCCCTTCAGGGGGCTAGGGGGCTTGAAAAGCAAAACATCAATGATTTCCGAAGGCAATTCCCTCTGTGTCCTCCTTTCCTCAATGCGAAAAAAATAAAACTATAAGCAAACACACACTGTGCTCCTCTGTGCATACCTCTCATTCCTCTGTGGTTACAACGAATTCATCAATACATGGACGTAAAAGAACAATTCATCGCATTCATTCATCAGTTGCAAGATGATCTTTGCTCCGCATTGGAGCAGGAAGACGGCAAAGCCCGTTTTGTAGAAGATGAGTGGCAGCGCCCCGAAGGCGGTGGTGGTAAAACCCGTGTGATAGCTCATGGCAATGTGTTTGAGAAAGGCGGGGTCAATACTTCTGTGGTGTTTGGTGAAGTAACCCCGGTGATGCAGCGGCAACTCAACATCAATGGTGATCGTTGGTTTGCTGCAGGTATTTCTTCCGTCATTCATCCGTTCAATCCGTTGGTGCCTACTATACACTTCAACTACCGCATGTTTGAATTGTACAATGCAGCAGGTGAAGTGATTGACCGCTGGTTTGGTGGCGGAACCGATTTAACGCCTTACTATATCGATGCGCAGTGCTGCCGTCATTTTCACCAAACATTCAAACAGGCTTGCGATGCGGTAGACAAAGCTTTTTATCCGGAGTTTAAAACTACCTGCGACAACTACTTTGTAAATACCCACCGGGGTAATGAACGGCGTGGCATTGGCGGTATTTTTTATGACCACAAAAGAGCTACAGACGGCTATACCGTGGACACCTGGTTAACACTCGCCAGCAAATGCGGTTACGCATTTCTGGATGCGTATTTGCCCATTGTATCCAAGCATAAAGCACTTGCATTTACGCCAGAGCAAAAGTATTGGCAGGAAATTCGGCGTGGCCGCTATGTAGAGTTCAATTTGGTGCATGACCGAGGTACGTTGTTTGGCTTAAAAACCAATGGCCGTACAGAAAGCATTCTTATGAGCCTGCCGCCAACCGTACGCTTCGAATACAACTATCAGCCCGCTGCAGGTAGTGCAGAAGATGCGCTTTTGAAGGCTTGTCTGCAGCCCATTGATTGGGTGCATTACCTGTCGGATGATGAACGCAACGATTGGGCGCAACAATCCAATACCTGCTAATCATCTAAGTACTCCTACAGCTGTTCATTTGAGTTATACATTCACTTATTGACCTATTCACTCATTGATTAATTCTCTGTTATGATACTTACCAGACGCAACCGCATTCTTCGCCAGTCGCCAGCCATTCGCAGCATGGTGGCCGAAACCATGCTAACGCCTAATGATTTCATAGTGCCGTTGTTTGTAGTGGAAGGCACGGGTGTAAAAGAAGAAATCGCTTCTATGCCCAACTACTATCGCCTAAGCCTCGATAACCTGGCGAAAGAAGTGAAAGAGTTGTGGGCGATGGGCTTGAAAAGTGTGTTGTTGTTCATTAAATGTGCCGATGAGCTGAAAGACAACAAAGGCACTGAAGCCATTAACCCAAATGGATTGATGCAGCGTAGTATTCGTACGGTGAAAGAAGCTTGTCCGGACATGTATGTAATGACTGACGTAGCCCTCGATCCTTTTAGTTCTTTTGGTCACGATGGTATTGTGGAGAATGGTGAAATCGTCAATGATGCCACAGTAGAAGTGCTGGCGCAAATGAGTGTGAGCCATGCACAGGCCGGCGCCGATATGGTGGCACCCAGCGATATGATGGATGGCCGCATTGAAGCCATCCGGCTGGCTTTGGAAGAAAATAATTTTACCAAAACAGGCATCATGGCGTACAGTGCGAAGTATGCTTCCTGCTTTTACGGCCCCTTCCGCGATGCATTGGATAGTGCCCCCGGCTTTGGTGATAAGAAGACGTATCAGATGGATTATGCCAATCGTACAGAGGCTGTAAAGGAAGTCATGATGGACATAGAAGAAGGTGCCGATATAGTGATGGTAAAACCTGCTTTGAGCTATCTTGATATCATCCGCGAAGTAAAAAACATCAGCGATGTACCTGTGAGTGCTTACAACATCAGCGGTGAATACGCCATGATTAAAGCCGCTGCAAAAATGGGCTGGATCAATGAAGACAAAGCCATTCTGGAAGTGCTTACGTCAATCAAGAGAGCCGGCGCCGATTTGATAGCGACCTACTTTGCAAAAGACGCAGTAAGATTAATCAACCACTAAGACACAGAGAGCTTCCACAAGGAACACAAAGAAAATTTCCTTGTGACCTTCGTGCTTCCTTTGTGTCATAGTGGTTAAAATAATATACCATGTATTCAAGAAGTCAACAACTATTTAGCAGAGCCCAGCAATCTATTCCCGGTGGCGTTAATTCTCCCGTACGGGCATTTAAGCAAGTGGGCGGTACACCGTTGTTTATCAAAAAAGCAAAAGGCGCTTACCTTTATGATGAAGACGGTAATCAATACATTGATTATATCGCCTCTTGGGGGCCTATGATTTTGGGGCATGCGTATGAGCCCATTGTGGAAGCCATCCGGGAAAAAGTATACGACTCCACTTCTTATGGGGCACCCACCGAGTTGGAAATTGAAATGGCAGAACTCATCAAAAGCATGGTGCCCAATGTCGATTTGATTCGCATGGTAAGCAGCGGTACCGAAGCTTGTATGAGTGCCATTCGGCTGGCTCGTGGCTACACCGGCCGCAACAAAATCATCAAGTTTGAAGGTTGCTACCACGGCCATGCTGATAGCTTTTTGGTGAAAGCCGGTAGTGGTGTTGCTACGTTCAATATACAAACCGTGCCCGGTGTAACTGCTGGTGTAAGTGCCGATACATTGACCTGTGCCTACAACGATTTAGCAGCAGTGCAGCAATTGGTAGAAGCCAACAAAGGAGAAGTAGCCGCCATCATCGTAGAACCGGTGGCAGGTAACATGGGTTGCATATTACCACAGCCGGGTTTCCTCGAAGGCATCCGCAGTTTGTGCGATGCAGAAGGCATTGTATTCATTTTTGATGAAGTAATGACCGGCTTCCGACTGGCACCGGGTGGTGCACAGGAAAAGCTAGGCATCAATGCAGACCTCGTTACCTATGGCAAAGTGATTGGCGCAGGCATGCCGGTGGGTGCCTTTGGTGGTAAAAGAGCCATTATGGAATGCATCGCACCGCTGGGCAATGTTTATCAGGCTGGTACTTTGAGCGGTAATCCTGTGGCCATGATTGCCGGATTTACATTGCTCAATGAGCTAAAAGCAAAGCCGGAAATCTTTGCGCAATTAGAAGAGAAGACAGCTTATTTGCACAAGGGTTTGGATGAGGTGTTGAGTGCTTCCAATGTTGAATATTCCATCAACCGTTTGGGCAGTATGATTAGTGTTCATTTCGGCAAACATGCTGTTGTGGATTTTTCTACTGCGGCAGCTTGTAACATCGAACAGTTTAAAACGTATTTTCACCATATGCTCCGCAGCGGCATTTACCTGCCGCCCAGTGCTTACGAGAGCTGGTTTTTGAACAATGCGCTGAGCTATGAAGACCTTGATAAAACTATACAAGCCACCAATGCTTTTGTATCGTGAGTCGTGATGATTACAGCTAAAGAAGGGCATCGGCAATAGCTGGTGCTTTTTCTTTTCAGCAATGTGCAAGCGTTATTTACTGCATGTTCAAACGAAAACCCAGCAACCATTTGGTGCCTTGCATGGGTGCGTAGTTATAACTCGGATCGAAGCTGTAGCCATTGGGATTCGTAACAGCATTTGGCGTGCCATTCGCATTCCAGTACAAACCACCACGGCGGTCAAACGGATCGTCGGGGTGTAAAATGGGATTGGCAGGTATAAAGTTGAACATGTTTTTTACTGCCAGGTAAGTTTCAATTCCTCCAGGCCATTTTTTAGTGAGTTGTGCATTCAGCAAATTGTACGACGGGCTCATGGCTGGCCGAAAATCATTGGGCACCACCGGCAACCGCATAGAGCCTGTCCATTTACCAGTCAGGTCGATTGTTATGCCTGCTTTGCGGATGGGAAAATTCAGTGAATAATTGCCACTCCAACGGGGCGCATATTGCTGTAGTGTTTTCACGTCATTTTCAACAGCGTAAACATCCATGTAAGTTGCACCAACCATGGCTCGTAAGCCGTCGGTCATGGTCCAGGTAAGTTGTGTGTTCACGCCCTTGCTCACAGCATAGCCATCTAAATTGTCATAAATAATTTTCTGCGGATCGCTGTCGTAATTGGGGATGATTTTATTGGTAAACCAAGTGTAAAACAACGACGCGTCCCAACCAAAAATCCCTGCTGCTGTATGTACATCTCCACTATAGTTTAGGTTGGCATTCCAGCTTTGCTCTGGTTTCAAATCGTTTTGAATCACGATTTCTCGAAAGCCGCTGAGAGCCGCATGATCTTCAGTAAACAGATTCACCACTCTGAATCCGTTACCTGCACTCAGTCGAATGGTATGATGCGCTGCAGGCTGCCATTTTACAGCGAACCTCGGCGCCACCACTGCACCTTGTATATTGGAATGTTCAACCCGAATGCCAGTGAGTAAAGTGACATTTTTTCTTGCAGTCCATTCGTCTTGCAAGTAAAGGGCAGTCATGAGTTGTTTGCTGGGGGCATTGGCATTTAGCTTGGCTGTGGCAGGCGTATTGTCGTCGTACCATAAATACCTGAGCGGTATACCCGCCAATAGTTGATGCTTGCCCATGGTTTTGCTCCAGCGGAGTTGGGCAAAAGCCGTGTGCTGTTGCCCTTTGTACCAGGTGGTGCCATAGTAGCTATTCTGGAAATGAAAATTGTAGCTGTATTCCAGCAGTAAGTCTTTGCGGATGCCATAGTTTCCAATGAGTTCAACTCTTCTGGTGTCAATGCTTTCACCATACACACTATCACCCCCCAAGAACTTGCGTTGCCATTGCAGTTCACCACCCCAGCGTCTTTCCGTCAGCAGCCGAAGTGCTACGCTGGCGGGTAAATCCTGTCGTCTTTCAATATCCCATTTGGTAAAAAGAGAGAACCTGTTTTGCAGGGTTACATCGGTGAAATTATCTCGGTTGATATCGTGCTGGCGATTGAAGAAAAAGCCATTCGCTGCCAGTAATCCGGTTGCTTTTTTGCTTGTGATTTTGGTTGATAGGTCAACGCTGTATTCGCCCAACGTGCTGGCATTTATGTCAACAGCAAAACGGCTGCTGCTGAGCGGGTCTTTTGTTATGATATTGATGAGCCCGCCCACGGCTTCGCTGCCGTATAGCGTACTGGCCGGGCCTTTTACCACTTCTATCCGTTTGATGATGCTGTTGGGAATACCACTCAAACCATACACGGTGCTCAGGCTGCTCACAATGGGCATGCCATCTATCAGCACCATGGTATAGGGGCCTTCCATGCCGTTGATGCGGATGTCGCCGGTGTTGCACACATTGCAGGTGAGCTGTGGCTGAATACCATTCACCATGGTCATGGCTTCAAACAATGACGGAGTAGGATTTTGCTTCAAAAAGCTTTGCGAAAAACTTTCTACAGGAATGGGACTGTCCAACCGGCGCATGGGTTTGAGCGTACCACTCACTACCACATCCTGCAGGGCGTTGCTGGTTGCCAGCAGGTATACAGGAATGGTGTCATTAGCTGATGTAGCTGTAACCTTTTGAGATTGATAGCCAACTGCTGTAATCAGCCAGGCATGGGTGCCTGCTGGCAATGGAATGTAACCACCATTGTTGGCTACCACTCTGGTGCTACCGTGGCTGGCCGTAGCACCCGCCAACGGTTGCTGGTTTTGGGCATCTACAATGTGCAGCGTGGTTTGTGCATTGCCAAGTGTGGTTATGAGGCAGGCGAGGAGTGCTGTATGGAATATATTTTTAGACAAGGCTAAATATATGTTTTGATAAAAATAAAAAAGAACGGCATACGGGCAAATAAAAACTCCCGGAATCTTGGATTCCGGGAGTTGAATAGTCGTAGAAGTCAGCAAAAAATTACCGAACGAGTAAGTCGCAAGGCTTAATACCTGTGTGCTTTTTAAACGCGGTACTAAAATGCGAGATAGAGGAGTAGCCCAGTAAGGCGCTTACATCGGTTACACTCAGGCCTTTGTCGTACAGCAGGTATTTGGCATGCTCCATGCGCTGGCTTTGGTAAAAGTCGAATATGGTGGTGCCAAACATTTCTTTGAAACCCTTCTTCAGGTAGCACTCGTTGGTCGCCACTTTGCGGGCCAGTTCTTTAATGGTGATGGGGTCGCCAATGTGCTGCAGCAAAATTTCTCTTGCCTGAGCAATAGCATTGCGGCCACGTTCATCTTCCAAAAACTTACACTGGTACACTTTGTCGCGGTCGCCTTCGCCAAACAGGCAGTCCATGCTGTACACCAGCAAAAACTGAATCTGGCTGTTGAGGTAAATATTCTCGAGTGCTCCGCTGTATTTGTGGTTAAACAGGCTCGCCAAAATCATGCGGTTCTTGTTGCACAGCGGAATGATGTGCGAAATGGTTTGGTCGTGCTCAAAACTCAGGTAGCGTTCGGCTTCGCTTACGGCTGCCTTGGTGCTGGCAAACTGGTGCAGGTAAGTGCTGGTAAACCGGAAAGAATAAATGTCTACGGTTTCTACTTCTTCGCTGCAGTTTTCCAAACCGGTTTTGGAACAGGTGGTACCGGGTTCGCATTCGTCGCTATCGCAATAGGCTTTGCCCGATACGCAAAATTTGAGTTCCAATGCATTTTGGGGGCTGCCCTGGCTTACGTAAGTGTATTCCATCATGCCAATATCATCTACCTGCCAGCCGGGCATGCGCATAAACCGACGCATGTCGTACTCCACCGAGTTGGGGATGCTTTTTTCCTGACGGGCTACCAGCCGCAACTGATCGACCATGAGGTCGCGTTGTACGGCCTCGGCCAAAATGGACAATGATTCCTGCATGCAGCGAAATTAATTCAAAAATGATTGTATGTACAAACATCTGCCATTCCTGACAGGATTCTTACAAAGGCTTAACAAGCTCTTTTTGCAAATGGTTGCCCTGGTGTTTTGAAGAAATGGACAGTTGAGATTTTTTAGGACGTAAAATGACGGCATTACAGGGGTAAAATTGGGGAAAAGTTGGCCCTATTGAGCCCCTGCCTGCATTGGCTGCCTGCCCTCCTTTCGTTACATTTGCCCGCCTTCGGATGAGTATGGATTTGCACTGCAGTTGAACTGTCCCGATAGCTATCGGGAGACAATACATGGAGGGCACCTGCACAGTTGCCCGAAAACAAATCCATTCTCCGATTTAAACACGGATGAACGTATCCTCTATGAGCACAGAAAATCAGGAATTAGAGCCGCAGCAACCCGCTGGTTACGGCGCCGATAGTATTCAGGTACTGGAAGGTTTGGAAGCAGTGCGTAAGCGCCCTGCGATGTACATTGGCGATGTAGGTGTAAAAGGCCTGCACCACCTGGTGTACGAAGTTGTCGACAACTCCATTGACGAAGCGTTGGCCGGCTATTGCAAAAACATTCAGGTTACCATTCACGAAGACAATAGCATCAGCGTTCAGGATGATGGCCGGGGTATCCCTACCGCCATGCACACCAAAGAAAAGCGGAGTGCCCTGGAAGTGGTAATGACCGTGCTGCATGCCGGTGGTAAGTTTGATAAAAACACCTACAAGGTATCGGGCGGTTTGCACGGTGTGGGTGTGAGTTGCGTAAACGCCCTTAGTACCAAGCTGCATGTAACCGTTCAGCGGGAAGGAAAAATATTTGAGCAGGAGTACCGCATAGGTGTACCACAGTATGCTGTTCGTGAAATAGGCGTTAGTGAGGTTACCGGTACCCGGGTGCAGTTTTGGCCCGACCTCAGCATCTTCACTTCCGGCATTTACAACAAAGAAATTCTGCAGGGCCGTCTCCGTGAGTTGGCTTACCTCAACCGGGGTATCCGCATTACACTTACCGACCTTCGTGAAATTGTAGAAGATACCAACGAACCTTATGAGGCTGAGTTTTACAGCGAAGGTGGTATTGTGGAGTTTGTGCAAATGCTTGATAATACGGCCAACCGCAACAACCTCATTCCTACGCCTATCTTCTGCGAAGGCAGAGACGAAGCCACCAATGTAGCGGTAGAAGTAGCCATGAACTACAACAGCAGCTACAGCGAACACATTTTCAGCTACGTCAACAATATCAACACCATTGAAGGCGGTACGCATGTCACTGGTTTCCGCCAGGCCATTACCCGTGTGTTTAAAACCTACGGCGATAAGGAAGGCATGTTTGAAAAAGCCAAGGTGGAAATTGAAGGTGATGACTTCCGCGAAGGTCTGAGTGCCGTGATTAGCGTAAAAGTGCCCGAGCCACAGTTTGAAGGTCAAACCAAAACCAAGCTGGGCAACAGCGATGTGGCCGGTACAGTACAAACTACGCTGAGTGCGGCATTGCAAAACTTTTTGGAAGAAAACCCCAAAGAGGCCAAGACCATAATTCAGAAAGTAATATTGGCCGCACAAGCCCGTGCCGCAGCCCGCAAAGCCCGTGAAATGGTGCAGCGTAAAAGCGGCCTGAGCGGTGGCGGATTGCCTGGCAAACTAGCCGACTGCTCAGAAAAAGATCCGACCAAATGTGAGCTCTACCTGGTGGAAGGTGACTCGGCCGGTGGTACTGCCAAGCAGGGCCGCGACCGAAGCTTCCAGGCCATTTTGCCACTGCGGGGTAAAATCCTGAACGTGGAAAAAGCCATGGAGCACAAGATTTACGACAACGAGGAAATCCGCAACATGTTTACGGCCCTCGGCGTAAAAATTGGCACTCCCGAAGACCCAAAGGCATTGGACCTCAGCAAGCTCCGCTACCACAAGCTCATCATCATGACCGATGCCGACGTGGATGGTAGCCACATTGCCACATTGATTCTCACCTTCATTTTCCGCTACATGAAGGAGATGGTGGAAAATGGTTACGTATACATTGCGCAACCGCCATTGTACTTGGTGAAAAAAGGCAAAAACCAGGAGTATGCCTGGAATGAAGAGCAGCGTAAAGCCCTCATCGAAAAACTGGGTGGCGGTAGCGAAAGCGGCATAGTAGTACAGCGCTATAAGGGTTTGGGTGAAATGAACGCCGACCAGCTGCGGGACACCACCATGAACCCCGAAAACCGGACGCTGAAGCAGGTAACGATTGAGAGTGCTGCCGAGGCAGACCGTGTGTTCAGCATGCTTATGGGCGATGAAGTGGCGCCCCGCCGCGAATTCATCGAAAGCCACGCCAAGTACGCCAAGATTGATGTGTAAGAAGGTTTGGGGCTGAAGGCGAAAAGCTGAAAGCTCGATGCAATATCATAAAACGCTGACCTTACAAGTCAGCGTTTTTTTGTGTGTATTCTATTGATGAATTACTCATCTACTTCCTCAATAATAGCCGTACCGCTGCCGGTGCGGTTGCCACTCCATTGCCAGTCTTCGTACAAAGCAATGCGGCCATTTTTCAAAAACTCTGTTGAAGATTTTGAATGGCCCTGACCCATTTGTCCGTCTTTATCAATTTGCATGTAATGAAAATGAATGTTGCGTTTAGCGTTCATTTTGCCTACCAATACACCACGTTCTATTACGCCGCCGCTATACGTGCCCCATACAAAATCTCCATCCTGAAAATACTCAAACAGCGTAGCTTCATCTACCTGCCCGTTGGCGCTGTTGATGCGGGGGCGCATCCGCTTGTTGTGAAGGCAAATGTGCACCGGTTGCAGGGTTTTGCTGATAGAAGGTACTGGTGTGGTAATGCGTTCATTAAAACCAGCTTGTGCAAATACCTCTGCCAGCCAGTGGTTGTGCGGAAATGCAGGTGCGGTAAGCTGTCGGATACATTGCTGTTGCCAGTAATGAATAGCCGTTTCCAGCAGTGCTGTGGCCACTGATTGGCGGTGCGCTTCTGGGTGCAGCACTATTGATTCCACCACGGCAGTACTGTGTTTAGAAGGCGATTGCCAACTAATGATCACACCCAATAGTTGCTGCTGATCGGAATGAAAGGCCATCCAAACCGAGGCAGCATGGTGCAGCAAAAACACATGGTTAAACTGCTGTAAACCACCGGAATACTGGCGTATAAAAACGCCGAGTTGCTGGCAGTCTTCGGGCACTAACGGACGAATGGTGGTTGGTTTTGTAGCAGGGTACATCGAAAGGGAGGAGATGAAAGCGAAAGGTAAAGCAGTGTGTGTGATGAACGTCAAACAGGCTGGCTCACTTAGCCAAATCGGGCCATTATTTAGCTTAATTTGACAAAGTGTTAAGAACCAATGCACCCAATCAGTTCTTCGAATGCTCACATTTTATCAACTAAATATGGCCCGGCTTTTGATTGTTGCCTCAAATCCACTTCCTTTAAATCATTATTCTACTTAAAAACAGGTTACTATGGACAAATCAAAAATGCTGACGGCCTACTGCCTGAAGACAAAAGAAAAAAATGTACCCATGCAGGATGCCGTAATTACTAAAACTGCTAAAGGCGGTTATATGGCTCAGGGACATGATGGCAAGGGCAATAAAATGACGGCGCTGCTCAATGAAGCCAAAGCATTGCAAGCCATCAAAGACGGTGTTGCTACCAAAGGTTTTTAATTGTTGCTGCTAAGCTCAGCA
Source organism: Phnomibacter ginsenosidimutans (assembly GCF_009740285.1). Classification (GTDB taxonomy): domain Bacteria; phylum Bacteroidota; class Bacteroidia; order Chitinophagales; family Chitinophagaceae; genus Phnomibacter; species Phnomibacter ginsenosidimutans. Next base: position 3,600,721 of record NZ_CP046566.1, on the reverse strand, counting down.
TTGCTTTGCCATTTGAAAAGGAAGGTTCTTTCCGTACAGGAATAGCCTTCCTTTTTTGTGCCCCATGCATCCGCTGCAAAACGCTCATATTTCAGCATCGCTCCCTTGTGGGGTATCCTTACCTTTGCAGCCATTTTAGCCAATTTGTACCATGTCTGTACGTTATCAAGAGTTTGCAGGGTTGAACCTGCCCGCCATAGAACAGGAAATTTTAGCCAAATGGGCTGCCGAACAAGCCTTTGAAAAAAGTGTGCTGCTTCGTGAAGGCGCCGAGCCATTTGTGTTTTACGAAGGCCCGCCCAGTGCCAACGGCATGCCCGGCATTCACCACGTTATCAGCCGTACCATTAAAGATTTGGTGTGCCGCTACAAAACCATGCAGGGCTACCAGGTACACCGCAAGGGCGGCTGGGATACCCATGGCCTGCCCGTAGAGCTGGGGGTAGAAAAAGAACTGGGCATTACCAAAGAAGACATCGGTAAAAAAATAACCGTAGCCGAATACAACCAGAAATGCCGCGAGGCGGTGCTCCGCTTCAAAGACAAGTGGGACGATATCACCCGCAAAATGGGTTATTGGGTAGACCTCAACGATCCGTACATCACCTTCAAAAATGACTACATCGAAAGCCTGTGGTGGCTGCTCAAAAAAATGTACGATCGTGGTTTGCTCTACCAAAGTGTGAGTATTCAACCGTACAGTCCTGCTGCCGGCACCGGCCTCAGCAGCCATGAGCTCAACCAGCCTGGTACCTATAAAGATGTAAAAGACACCAGCGCCACCGTCATGTTCCGGGCGGTGCAAAATGACAAGAGCCGCTTTTTACACGATGCCGTCCATGGTGCCGAAGTGTTTTTTATGGCCTGGACGACCACTCCGTGGACTTTGCCCAGCAACCTCGGTTTGACCGTAGGCCCCAATATTGACTATGTATTGGTGAAAACCTTCAACCCCTATACTCACCTGCCGGTAAATGTGGTGATGGCCAAGGCACTCGTACACAAATACCTGAAGGCAGAAAATGAAAACGGCGATTTTGCAGCTTACGAAGCCAAAATTGCTGCCGGCGAGCAGGTAAAAGAAGGTGCCCCCTGGGCCGTGGTAAGCAGCTTCAAAGGCAGCCAGCTCGAAGGTTGCCACTACGAGCAGCTCTTACCCTACGAAGCCAACAGCCTCGAAGAAATCAAGAAGATTACCCCCGATGCCGATCCGTTCAAAGTGTTGGTGGGCGACTTTGTAACTACCGAAGACGGTACCGGTATTGTGCACACTGCACCAGCCTTTGGTGCCGATGACTACAAGGTGGGCAAAAAGCACAACATCGGCATCCTTACCATGGTAGACCGCGAAGGCAAGTTTGTAGATGGCCTCGGTGAGTTTAGCGGCCGCTATGTAAAAAACTACAAAGACGAAAAAGATTATGTAGATGTAAACGTAGACATCTCCGTAAAACTGAAGCTCGAAAACCGGGCCTTCAAAGTAGAGAAATACGAACACAACTACCCCCATTGCTGGCGTACAGATAAGCCCATTTTGTACTATCCGCTGGATGCGTGGTTCATCCGCACCACAGCGCTGAAAGACCGCATGGTGGAGCTGAATAAAACCATCCGCTGGAAGCCCGAAAGTACTGGTACCGGTCGCTTTGGCAACTGGCTGGAAAACATGGTGGACTGGAACCTGAGCCGCAGCCGCTACTGGGGTACACCGCTGCCCATTTGGCGTACCGAAGATGGCAGCGAAGAGCTGTGCATTGGCAGCGTGGCCGATCTTAAAGCCAACCTGCATCCTGATAGTCCCATTCAGGACATTACAGATTTGCACAAGCCGCAGGTAGACGATATCATTTTGAAAAGCCCCTCGGGCAAACCCATGAAGCGGGTGGCCGACCTCATCGACGTGTGGTTTGATAGCGGCGCCATGCCTTATGCCCAGTGGCATTTCCCTTTTGAAAACAAAGAAATCTTCGCCAAAAGCTATCCCGCCAGCTTTATTGCCGAAGGCGTAGACCAAACCCGTGGCTGGTTTTACACCCTGCATGCCATTGGCAGTTTGGTAAAAGAAGATATTGAAGCGGAACTGAAAGCCGCTGGCTTGCCTACCGAACAGGTAGATGGCCGGGCATACAAAACCGTTGTTTCCAATGGTTTGGTGCTTGACAAGAACGGCAACAAAATGAGCAAGCGCCTCGGCAACGTGGTGGATCCGTTCAAAACCATTGAAACCTACGGCGCCGATGCTACCCGCTGGTACCTCGTAACCAATGCCAGCCCATGGGACAACCTGAAGTTTGACCTGGCCGGTATTCAGGAAGTGCAGCGCAAGTTTTTTGGCACCCTGTACAATACCTACCAGTTTTTTGTGCTTTATGCCAATGTGGATGGTTTTGCTTTCAAAGAGGCGTACATCCCCGTGGCAGATCGTCCCGAAATTGACCGTTGGATTTTGAGCAGCCTCAATACGCTGGTGAAAAAAGTAAACGAAGCCATGGACGACTACGAGCCTACGCAGGCCGGCCGTTTGATGGAGGAGTTTTTGGATGAGCACCTGAGTAACTGGTACGTACGCCTCTGCCGTCGCCGTTTCTGGAAGGGCGATTACAGCGATGACAAAATCAGCGCCTATCAAACTTTATACGAATGTCTGGAAACGCTGGTTCGCCTGATGGCGCCCATTTCACCCTTCTTCAGCGATGCGGTTTTCCGCCAGCTCAATGCGGTAACGGGTCGTTTTACTGCCGAAAGCATTCACCATGTAGCATTCCCCAAAGCCACCGAATCTGTTATAGATGCAGCGTTGGAAGAACGCATGCAACTGGCGCAGGATGCCACCAGCCTGGTACTGAGCATTCGCAAAAAAGTAAACATCAAAGTGCGTCAGCCGCTGCAAAAGTGCTGATTCCGGTGCTGAACCCCGACATGAAGGCACAGCTGGAAAAAGTGGAAGACCTGCTGAAAGCCGAGGTAAACGTGAAAGAAGTAGACTATCTCACCGAAACGGAAGGCTTCATCAACAAAAAAATCAAGCCCAATTTTGCCCTGCTGGGTAAAAAACTGGGCCCCAATATGAAGGCCGTTGGCATTGCACTCACTGCATTTAGCCAACAGCAAATTGCCGATCTGGAAAGAAACGGTTCTGTAGAACTGGATGTTAATGGACAAAACATCAGCATTTTAGTAAATGAGGTGGATATTAGCGCCGATGACATCCCCGGATGGAGTGTGGCCAGCAAGGGCAGCCTTACCGTGGCGCTGGATATTACCCTGACCGATGAACTGAAACAAGAGGGAGATGCGAGGGAGTTGGTGAACCGGATTCAGAACATTCGCAAGGAGAGCAACTTTGAACTGACCGACCGGATTGACGTGCAATACGCTGGACCTGAAAATATTGTGGATTCTTTCGATAGGTTCAAATCCTATATTTGCGCCGAAATTTTGGCAGATTCGCTGAGTTATGTGCCTGCACTAACAGATGGCGTATCAGTGGAAGTGAATGATTATCAATTGACCCTGAAAGTTTCAAAAAGGAGTTATAACGATGGCTACCACCAAAAAAGCAACCAAGGCAGCTCCCGCCAAAAAGGCCGCTCCGGCAAAAAAAGCCGCCCCGGCCAAAGCAGTAGCACCCGCCAAAAAAGCGGCCCCCGCTGCTAAAAAAGCTGCTCCAACACCCGCAGCACCCGCAAAAAGGCCGCTCCGGCTGCTAAAAAAGCTGTTCCTGCCAAACCTGCGGCTAAGCCAGCAGCTCCGGTAAAAGCAGCACCAGCAAAAGCAGCACCAAAAGCAGCGCCTGCCAAGCCAGCACCCGCTCCAGCAAAAGCCGCAGCTCCTGCAAAGGCCACTGCGCCAGCCAAAGCTCCGGCACCAGCCAAAGCAGCCCCTGCAAAAAAGTAGTAAAGAAAGTACCGGTAAAAAAACCAGAACCGCCCAAGCGGGATGAAGTACCGGCCCGTTCGAATACCCCGCACCCTCCGCAAAAAAAGCGGCCTGTGGTAGAAGAAAAAAAGATTGTAAAAATGCCACCCATCACCGCAAAAGGTAAAGTGGCCTACGACCCCGACTTTACCGTATCTGTTTTGGATACGCCCAAAGAAGAGGCCGTTATTTCAACCCCCACTATGCGCTATAGCGACTCAGAATTAGCCGAATTTAAAGAACTCATACTGCGAAAGCTCGAAGCTGCCCGCAAAGAGCTGAACTACCTGCAAGGCCTCATTACCCGTAAAGATGAAATGGGTGGCGACAATGATGACAGCCGCTACATGACCATGGAAGACGGAAGCCTGAGCATGGAACGGGAGCAATTGAGCCAGATGGCCAGCCGCCAGATTCAGTTTATCGACCACCTGGAAAAGGCAATGATCCGGATTGAGAACAAAACCTACGGTATTTGCCGCGTCACAGGTAAGCTCATCGAAAAGGCCCGACTTCGTGCAGTACCCCATGCTACACTGGAGCATGGAAGCCAAGTTGGGCAAACGCTAATCATTTTTGGTTTTACCTGAAATAAGAAACCGACCTGCAGCCATGCGGGTCGGTTTTATTTTGGGAAAGGCTGAAGGCAAAAGGCTTCAGCCGACTCCGGTCTTCGGACTCCCGACTATTTCACTTCTTGCATTTCCACCAGCTTGCGGTAGTAGCCTTGCTGTGCCATCAGGCTGTCGTGAGTACCCCGCTCTACTATGCGGCCCTTTTGCAATACCACTATTTCATCGGCATGGCGGATGGTACTGAGGCGGTGAGCAATCACAATGGTGGTGCGGTCTTTCATCAAGTGGTTGATGGCGTCTTGCACCAGCTTTTCGCTTTCCGTATCCAGCGAAGATGTGGCTTCATCCAAAATGAGAATGGGTGGATTTTTAAGTACTGCCCGGGCAATAGTAAGCCGTTGGCGTTCGCCGCCGCTAAGCTTGCTACCCCGGTCGCCAATGTTGTTGTTGTAGCCCTCTTCTTTGGCCGTAATAAAACGATGTGCATTGGCCACTTTGGCTGCTGTTTCAATGGCTGCGGGGCTGGCATTGGGGTCGCCAAGGCTGATATTGGCAGCAATGGTATCGTTGAATAAAATGGGCTCCTGGGTGACAATGCCCATTTGCCGGCGTACAGATTCCAGTTGGTATTGCCGGATGTCTTTTCCGTCAATCAGCAATTCGCCACTCGTTACATCATGAAAGCGGGGCACCAAATCGGCGAGGGTACTTTTACCCGCACCACTACCACCCACCAATGCTACGGTGGTTCCTTTTTTGATGGTCAGGTTGATGTCTTGTAAAATGTTGATGTCCTCATAATTGAACGACACGTTGCGAAACTCAATGCAATCTTCAAACTGAGTAAGCGGTTGAGCATTGGGCAAATCTGTAATCACCAACGGTGCTTTCAGCAACTCTTCAATGCGCTGAATGGCGGCCGAGCCTTTTTGCATGTTGTAAAATGAAGTGCTCAACGCTTTGGCTGGATTAATCAACCCGTAAAACAACCCCAGGTAGGTAATGAATTCGCCACCGCTGAGGCCGGTAGAATTGTTGTCGCCCAACACCAGCATGCCACCATACAGCAGAATGCAGCAAAACACAAATACACCCAGCGTTTCACTTACCGGCGAAGCCATGTCACGCCTAAAACCAATCTTGTTTTTGGTGTGCAGCAAATCATCATTTACCTGAAAAAAGCGCATCCGCAGCAGGTTTTCGGCAGTAAATGCTTTGATAACCCGAAGCCCGGTCAATGTTTCATCGAGTATGGCTACCGATTCTCCCTGTTTAATGGCAGCAGCATGGCTTTGCTTTTTTAAACTACGGCTGATGCGGCCAATGACAAAACCAACCGTGGGCAGCATGATGAACAAGAACAACGTGAGCTGTGGACTGAGTACCAATAGCACTGCCAGGTGGGCAATAATCATGATGGGATCACGAAACCAGCCTTCCAGCGTACCCACTACGCTGCCTTCTACTTCTGCCACATCGTTGCTCATGCGGCTCATCAAATCGCCTTTGCGCTGCTCGGTAAAATAGCCAATGGGCAGCTCTAAAATTTTCTCATACATCTGTGCCCGAAGTGTAGATACAATAAGATTTTTGAGCGGGTTGAGGATGTAAATGGCGAGGTATAAAAACAGGTTTTTGAGTATGATGGCACTCAGCATGAGCACACATATCAGCAACAGCAAATCGAAGTGAGAATGCTCTCTGGCATAGGTATTCATCCACAGCGAAACATTACTCGATACATCCCACTTGCCTACCTGAGCGGCAGAGTCCAGCGTAGCCGATTTGCCTTCAAAAATGAGTTGCAAAAGGGCATGAGCATGCCGATAGACATGATGGAAAACAGGGTGCTCAGCAGTATAAACAGCACGTAGGCCAGCATTTTGCCCCGGTACGGCTTCAGTAGCGAAAAGACCCTTGCATATTTCTTCATGGAAACGAATAAAAGTAAAGGCTGCAAAAGTAACTACTTTTACAGCGGCAGTACTTGAAGTGCTACCATCACTCTTGTTATAATTGAGCAAAGGAACTTAGGATATGGAAGAAACGAAACGTCAGAAGCAAGTAGCCGCATTACTCAATGAGGAGCTTAGCGATATATTCAGAAGGCTTGGGTTGAATGTCATTCACAATGGCATGATCTCTATTGCATCGGTAAAAGTGACGCCCGATTTGCTTGAGGCAAGGGTGTACCTCAGTTTTTTTCAGATAGAAGACCAAGCCTCGATGCTGCAAAAAAATAAAAGAACGCAACTGGGAAATAAAGCGGGAACTGGCTGCCCGTGTAGGCAAGCAACTGCGCCGCATGCCCGAGCTCCAGTATTTTATTGATGATACGCTGGACTATGTATTCAAAATGGAAAAGTTGTTTGGCGAAATTCAAAAGCCTGCACCTCCCGCTGATACAGACAAGCCTGCTTCTTAATTCATCTGTTCAATAGTTTAAGCTTTGACAACGCTGTTTGCCTGGCGCTATTTCAAAAGCAAAAAATCAACCAATGCCATCAACCTTATCAGCAGGATAAGCATGGTGGCTGTGGCTGTGGTTACGGCGGCATTGGTAGTGGTGCTGAGTGTGTTCAACGGGTTTGAGCATTTGGTAGAAGAACTGTATGCAGATTTTTATGCCGATGTAAAAATTACAGCAGCACAAGGCAAGTGGATAAAAACAGATGCTGTATTGATGCAGCAAATACAACAACATGCCGCTGTAAAAGCTGTAGCGCCTGTAATAGAAGAACGGGCCATGCTGTTGCAGGGCGGCGATAAATCGATTGTATGGCTAAGAGGTGTGGAACCCAATTATGCTGCGGTGAGTGGCGTACCCAAGCATGTACTGCGTGGCGAGTTTTTGCTGGGTAGCCAGGAAACGCCAGCCATTGTAATGGGGACTGGTGTAGAAAACGGCTTGCAAATTGTTGCGGGTCAAACCATAGAACCCATTACGGTATATCTGCCCAACAGGCTGGCATCTATCAATGCTGATGCTACCGAAGCATTGCATTCTACCAATGCATTTGCTGCAGGTGCTTTCTCTATTCAGCAGGAATTCGATAATCAGTATGCCTTCACGAATGCTGCATTTATGCGGTTCATGCTCGACTTGCAACCACAGGAAGCATCGGCAATAGAAGTGGCTGTAAAGCCGGGTAAAGATGTAAACGATGTGGCCAACGCATTGCAAAAGCAGCTCGGACAAAATTTTGTAGTTACCTCAAGGTATCAGCAAAACCAGGCCCTCTTTGCCGCCATGCAAATAGAAAAAGTCATCATCATGTCGGTGGCATTTTTAATTCTGCTGATTGCTGCGTTCAACATCATCAGTAGCCTCACTATGATGGTGATTGAAAAAGAAAAAGACATTGCAGTACTGCAAGCCATGGGAGCCAACGGGCAATCAATAGCAGGCATTTTTTTACAACTCGGAGGTATTCTGGCTGGTGTTGGCGGCTTGCTGGGGGCTGCGTTAGGCATTTTCATTTGCTGGGGGCAGCAAACATTTCACTGGGTAAAAATTGGCGGGCAAAGTTTTATCATCGATTACTATCCGGTGCAAATGCGCTGGTCAGATTTTGTAGTGGTTGGCATAATCATTTTGATTATCTCACTGATAGCAGGTTATGCGCCTTCCCGCAGGGCTTTGCGTATGCAACAGTCGCTACGCTAAACATTTAGCTACATACACAAACGGCTTGCTGTATCATACTGCAAGCCGTTTGTGGTATTTGTAAGTGATGTGATTAGTAATCACCCAGTGTTTCTGGCAGTTGGGCCAGAGCAGCTTCCAGCTGTGCATCGCTGGGAGCAATGCCGTGCCATTCGTGGCTGCCTTCCATAAAGTCTACGCCTTTGCCCATAGCAGTCTTCATGAGGATGCACACAGGTTTGCCTTTGCCACTGCGGTTTTTGGCTTCTTCCAATGCAGCCACCATGTCATCCATGTCGTTGCCTTTTTCCAGTACCAGTACATCCCAGCCAAACTCTGCAAACTTGGCTTCAAGGTTGCCGAGGCTCATTACTTTATCAGTAGGGCCATCAATTTGCTGTCCGTTCCAGTCGATGGTAGAAATGAGGTTATCTACTTTATGGTGAGCAGCACTCATGATGGCTTCCCATACCTGGCCTTCCTGTAGTTCGCCGTCGCCATGCAAACTGTAAACCAGGTGGTTGTCGTTGTTGAGTTTTTTAGCCAGTGCAGCACCAATGGCTACACTCATACCTTGGCCCAAAGAACCGCTGGCAATGCGAATGCCGGGCAGGTGTTCGTGAGTGGTAGGGTGGCCTTGCAAGCGGGTGTTGAGCTTACGAAAAGTAGCCAACTCCGCTACATCGAAATAGCCGCTACGAGCCAGTGCGGAATAATACACCGGAGAAATATGTCCATTGCTCAAAAAGAAGAGATCTTGCTGCTTGCCATCCATATCAAATGGTTGAGGCTGATGGCGCAATACCTTGAAGAAAAGGGCAGTGAAATAATCGGCACAACCCAATGAGCCACCGGGGTGGCCACTTTGTACTGCATGCACCATGCGAACGATATCTCTGCGAATTTGACTGGCTATTTCGGGAAGTGTAGCACTCATGACGTAGTTGAATTTGGCGCAAAACAAAGTTTTGCCCTTTTGCGGCTCAAGATTTTTCCTTGCTTTGGCAAAACCCGGAAAATATCAATGGAAAGGGGGATTTTGTACAAATACATCTTCCAATTGATGGAAAAGCCGTCGCACTTCACTTTCTTTGTTATGACTGGTTTAGCCAGCGGCAATGCTTCAGATTTATCCGTTGCCGGCACACCCTCTGAAACCAACATCTTGTATGATTGAAATGCTTATGAGCCTGGCGCTGGCATTCGGCATTAGTTTCTACGCACTGCCCGCTATTATCAATATCACTATTGAAAAAGGGTTGTTCGATTTTCCGGATGACCGTAAGGTGCATAACAATCCCATTCCTTCATTGGGAGGGCTGGCCATTTACGCTGGCTTCATCATGGCTTTTTTAATTACTGTTTCCTTTGCCGGCACCCAATTCGTTTTCCAATATTTTCTTGCTGCTACCCTTGTTATCTTCTTTATCGGCCTGAAAGACGATTTATTAAATCTGGTGCCTTTCAAAAAGTTTCTGGGTCAGGTGCTGGCTGCTTCGCTACTGGTATTTAAAGGTGGATTAGTAATCAACCACCTGGGGGGCATTTTGGGCATTGGCGAATTGCAGCCTGTGATTGCACAAATCCTTTCTGTTTTTACACTAGTCGTTATTATCAATGCATTTAACTTGATTGATGGTGTAGATGGTTTGGCAGGCACCCTTTCGTTGATTACTTCTTGCATGCTGGCGGTATTTTTTGCCATCAACGGGGATTATGCCTATGCCTGCATGGCTACTTCGCTAATGGGTGCAGTGGCAGCTTTTCTGATATTCAACTATGCGCCTGCCCGTATTTTTATGGGCGATACAGGCTCGCTAATGATAGGATTGGTGAATGGCGCTATGGTCATTCATTTTATTCAAACGGCAGGCAGTGCGCCAGTTTTGGCAGTTCAGTCGGCCGGGGCACTTGGTTTTGCAGTAATGTTTGTACCCCTTTTTGATACCCTCCGGGTGTTTTCTTACCGCATACTCAAGGGCATATCGCCATTTACACCCGATCGGAATCATATTCATCACATCCTCATGCGGTTTGGGTGGTCGCATACCAAAGTGACTATTACTCTGGCATTTGCAGCTGTAGCGTTTGCTGGTATCAGCTGGGCACTTCAGGGCTTGGGCAATAGTATTTTACTATTGGTCATTGTAGGCTTGGGCTTTTTAAGCGTGGGCATTGCGCTGTTGAGTTACAAATCTTATCGCCACAAAATGTTGGCAGATAAGAGCCCCCGCATCAATGCTGGAGCCAATGCTGCCCCTGTTATTTCTGTAAAAACCAAGAAGGCGGCCAACTAATCTGGTCAAAATTTCGTGCCACATCGCTGTGCGTCTGCACATTGAAACGCTGTTTTCTTTAGGTTTGCCCACCTTAAAACAGTATAACTTATGTCTGCCGAATTAGAATCGCTGCTACAGGAAACAGAAGAGCTGATGCGTAAATCTATCAGCCACCTCGAAGCTGAACTGGCCAAAGTAAGAGCCGGTAAGGCCAACCCTCAAATGCTGGATGGCATACACGTAGATTATTACGGCAATGCAACCCTGATTGGTCAGGTGGCCAACGTTTCGGTGGTTGATGCCCGTACACTGACAATACAACCTTGGGAAAAGAACATGCTTCAGCCCATTGAGCGGGCTATTCTGCAAGCCAACATAGGTATTACGCCACAAAATGACGGTAATATCATCCGCATCTTTTTGCCACCCATGACGGAAGAACGTCGCCGTGAACTGGTAAAAAAGTCCAATCAGGAAGGAGAGCATGGCAAAGTGTCGGTAAGAAATGTGCGCCGCGATGCCATTGAAAGAGTAAAAAAGCTACAAAAAGACGGCTTGAGCGAAGACGCTGCAAAAGATGCAGAAGCAGACATTCAGGAAATGACGGACCGCTTTATTGCACTGGTTGAAAAACACCTGGTAGCAAAAGAAAAAGAGATCATGCACGTGTAATCAAATGATAGCCGATGCAAAAAAGTTCTGCTTTCTGGCAGAACTTTTTTATGTCAGAAGGGTAGTATCACATTTCTTTTTTGCTGGAAAACGAAGGTTGGCAATGTACACTCCTGCCAGTATCACCATGAGTGCCAGCACTTGCAGCCACACTATTTTTTCGCCATAAAATATGCCCCAACCAATGGCCACAAAGGGAATGCCATAGGTAACAAGCGATGGAAAAACAATGCCGGCTCTTTTTACCAGCACATAAAAAAGAATAGAGGCTATGGCAGTACCAAAAATGCCTAATACGGCCGAAGCCGCAGTAGCCAGCACAAACTGAGATTGCAGTAACGGGTATGAGAAATAGCCCGTAACCACCAGTACCAACAAAGAAGGCAGAGTAAGAAATGCAAAGGCCAGAGTGGCAATATCTACCGATGAAACGTGGAGCAATTTATGCTTGACCATATTTACATTGAACCCATACAATGCGGTAGCCAATACAGCAAACAAGGCATAGAAAATTTGCTGATTTCCATCGCCAGGCTGGCGTAAAAACAGGAGTACACAACCGGTAAAACCCAATAGAATACCAATCCATTTCATCAGCGGAATTTTGCTGCCGTACACCACGGTGGCCACCAGCAACACAAACAGAGGCGTCATAGCGTTGATAGCCCCGGCTAAAGAACTGGCAATATGTGTTTCGGCAATGCAAAACAAAAACGCCGGAAAAAAACTACCCAATAAACCCGATAACAAAATATACCAGCGGATGCCCGCCGACCGAACCCTTTTGTATGCCCGAAAGGCAAATGGGAATAGTACCAATCCTGAGCTAAGCATACGAATGGCTGCCACCTGATAAGCACTCAATACAGGCGTTCCATCTGTACCGTACAAGCCTAATTTCATGAGTACAAAAGAGCTGCCCCATATTAAACATAAGGCAACGAAAATGACCCAATTGATGATTTGGCTATTGCTTACCGTTGGTTGGTCCTGCTTTTGTTGAGTATCGTTTTGCATGCGTAAACAGCGCTAAAATTTGTGTAAAGATGCGGGCCGATGCGCAACTACATTGTGCCTATTTTTTACTAACATTGAAAACATTTAATCATCCTTAAAACCAACATCACATGGGCTTTCTGAAAGAATTTAAAGAGTTTGCCGTAAAGGGCAACGTGGTAGACCTGGCCATTGGTGTCATCATAGGCGGCGCATTTGGCTCTATCGTCAAGTCGTTTATTGATGATGTGATTACACCACTATTGCTGGCTCCGGCACTCAAAGCTGCCGATATGCAAAATATTCAGGACTTGAAAGTGGGAGCAGTAAAATATGGTAGTTTTTTATCGGCCGTAATTTCATTTCTGGTTATCGCCTTTGTATTATTTCTGGTAGTAAAAGGCATCAACAGAATGAAAAAAGAAGAACCGGCACCACCTCCAGCCGGGCCTACGCCTACTGAACAATTGCTTGCAGAAATACGAGATGCGTTGAAAAAATAGCCGGCATCTTTTCTGGTTCATTTTCTACATCAACAAAATGGTTGCACTTTTGCCAGTGCAACCATTTTGGTTTTTATAGCAAAATAGAATACCCATGACAATCAAAACAGGCTTAGTAGCTGTTGCTTGCCTGCTCCTCAGCCAATCTTTTGCACAGCAAACCCGTAAGGCAATTGATGAAGCAATGACTGCCAAAACAATGGCAGCAGATACATCTAAAAAGGCCGCTGGAAAAGTGGCGGTACATTTACCCTGGCGCTGGCGCAACAAAACAGCTCGTACTGGGTAGGTGTAAATGAAAAGTTTGCCCTCAACGTGGGCCTTAATGTTGACTTGTACGCTAACCGTGCCTGGGGCAAAAGCACGTTGGACAACACGCTTAAAGCCAGCTATGCCTACCAAAACAACCAAACGCAAGGCCTGCGCAAAACCGCTGATTTTTTCGATTGGTATACCAAATTCGGCCATTCACTCAACGAGAAGAAAACCCTGTCGCTGGCCGCCATTTTCAACATCCGGTCGCAGTTTACCAACGGGTATGATTATGCATTGACACCCCGCCGACGTGTATCTGGCTTTTTTGCTCCGGCCAATATTTTGCTTACGCTCGGTCTCGATTGGAAACCCAACAAACATTTCAGTTTGTTCTTTTCTCCTTTTGCCGGCAAATGGATTGTTGTATCCAACGATCCGTACAGCTACAGCACCACACCGCCACCGCCCGGGCAACGGCCGCTGGCAGCTTTGTACGGTGTAGATCCGGTGAAAAAAGTAGATGCACAAATAGGTGCATTTGCATCGGCCAATTTCAACAAGGAGCTTGTGAAAAATGTAACCTACACATCGCGGCTCGACCTGTATTCCAATTACAAACACAATCCGCAAAACATCGATATGTTTTGGACCAATTCTTTCGGGTTTAAGGTAAACAAATGGCTCACCATGAGTTACCTGCTCAACCTGGCCTACGACGACGACCTTATACCTGAAGGCCGTACCAGCCCTACGATGCAGTTTTTGGGCACTTTTGGGGTAGGCGTTTCCGGAAAGTTTTAACCTCTTTTCCACATGTGTAAAAGGCCTGTACAACTACTGGGTACAGGCCTTTTTTGTGCCCGTATTTTTGAAAATACCGGGAGTAAGTACTGCATGTAGCAGGCAATCCGTTATTGTATTATATGGCCGCTATTTCTTATCAAATAAAATTGCCTCAATTCGAGGGCCCGTTCGATCTCCTGCTGTTTTTCATTGAGAGAGATGAACTGGACATTTACAATATTCCGATTACCCGCATCATCAAAGATTTTTTGAGCTATGTGCACAATCAGGAAAAGCTGAACATTGAACTCAGCAGTGAGTTTATCCTGTTTGTGAGCACACTAATGCGGATTAAAGCCAAAATGCTGCTGCCCCGCAAAGAGGTAGACGCTCAGGGCAATGAAATTGACCCCCGGCAAGAGCTGGTAGACAAGATTTTGGAATACAAGCGTTTCAAAGAAGCATCGCTGCGTATGGCCGAGCTAGAAGCCATTCGGATGCTGATGGTAAAGCGGGGCAACATACAGCAAGAACTCAGCACTATTGGCGAAGAAGCAGGTGAAGGCACCGAGATACAGAGCGTTACACTTTTCAAACTCATGAAGACGTTTGAAAAAGTAATGAAGCGGATGAATGAGCGAAACAACAAGCCGCAACACGTGGTATTCAAGTACAATTTTACCATGGAAGAAAGCCGCGAATACATGCTGCATACCGTAAAGGCAGAACGCTCCATGGGCTTTGAAAAAATATTTGAAGTATGTCAGGATCGCATCCATGCCATTTTCTTGTTTTTGGGCATGCTGGAGCTGGTGCAGCAACAGTATTTTCAAATAATGGTAGGCGAGGGTAAAAACAATTTCATTATTGAATGGAATAATGAACGCCCCGCAGATAGCGAAGTGATTTGGCCAATGGAAGTAGACCCCATACTGAATTAATGCTCGCAGCAGAACCAATAATAGAAAAGCCGCTTTAGTAAGCGGCTTTTCTATTTAGCGGGTAAGCATTTTGTCGGTAGTTAGAAACTGTGGGTGTTGTTCCAGTAAATGACGATGGCCATTACTGAAGCCCAAAGAAAAAATGCGAGTAGGTTGCTTGGGTTGAGATAACGTTTGAGATTCTCTTTCATAGGTGTGGATTGATGTGCAAAATAATGATGTGCAATGCATAGTGCCAAAGCACTATTTATTATATGATGTTGAAAACCTTACAAGTGTAGCACTTGATGGCTAAGCAGTTGCCGATTATAGATGAAGAAATCATTACCTCTACACAAAAGACAATGGGGAAAATGGTTGTTTTAAAATCGGCAATGGATCTGTTTTTAACCATTGCTGCAGCACAGTGGCCAGCACTTGCCTGAAGTCTACTTCAAAAGGAACATCACCATTGATGAGTTGTTGCAAATCTGGCATACCATTCAGCAGTCCTTTTTCTTTGAGGCTGCCACTCACAAAAAACATATTACTGGCTGCGCCATGATCGGTACCGCCGCTGGCATTTTGTGCTACCCGCCGGCCAAATTCGCTGAAGGTCATCAGCAATACATCTTGAAAGCGGTTTTGCTTTTTCATATCTGCAACAAAAGCTTCAACAGCGCCATTCAGTTCGCTGAGCAATCGTTGCTGCTGCCCGGCCTGATTGACATGTGTATCAAAACTGCCAAGGCTCACATAATACACGCTGGTATTCATGCCGCCGGCTATGAGTGAGCCAATGGTTTTTAAGTTTTTACCCAAACCTGTATTGGGATAAATACTGTTGCTGGCACCTGTTTTCGCCGCTTTAAAAATGCTTTCTGCGCTTTGTATGGTATCTGCCAGTGTCTTGTACAAATAGTCGGCCACAGGTTCGTGCTCATGATGCTCCTGATACTGCGCCGCCAGCTTTTTGAAATATGGAGCATTGCTGGTGGTGAACAAGCGGGCAGGATCTTGTGTGGCGATGCCTTTGTGCTGTTCTCCTTTCAGCGCAAGGCTCAGCATATCATCGAGCTCCAACACTTGCGTAGGCATATCGCAGCCCTTACATGCATGATCGAGGTACCGGCCAAGCCAACCACTGTTCCAATAGTCATTGCTATTGCTGGCACTGTGCCAAATATCCATGCTTCTGAAATGGCTTCTGTCGGGGTTAGGATAGCCTACTTTATTTAAAATGGCCAGCTCACCATTGTCATACATTTTTTGAAAAGCAGTAAGAGCCGGATGCAACCCTGCATCAGCATGAATGACAGCTGCTTTGGAAGCTTCAATGCCAATGCCAGGTCTCGATTTATAGTAGATATCATTGCGTACCGGAATAACGGTGTTTAATCCGTCGTTGCCACCGCTGAGTTGAATCACAATCAAAATGCGTTCGGGTTCTGCAGCGCCTTTGTACAAAGGGTTTGCTGCAGCCTGTAAAAACTTAGGCACCAGCAATGTGCCAGCAGTTGCCAGTGATGATTGAGCCAGAAATCGACGTCTTTTTATAAACATAACGCTTGTAGATAGGGGTGAATAACAATCAGCACAATTGATAGGCCGGCGTAGCCATGCTGAGCATGGTAATTTGTTTGACCTGATCGGCAAAAGCAAGACCTGGTGCAATTTGCGCAGCGATACTGTTATGCAGTGCATGCCTGGTTTGCAAAAGATAATCGGGCAGTACTTTGGTAATCTCTTTTGATGTGGCTTCATCGTTTCTATGAGTGGTTCCCATACAATATCGCCCTTGAGTTTGAAACGGTTGAGTCCCTGTTTGCCCATGGCATCTTGCATGCGGCCCATTTGCATATCATCATCGGCTTTTGTATTGATGTTGAATGGTTCTGCGAGTGCAACCAATTGCGGCAACCGCATACGCAACAACAATGAGCTGCTGTCGATCCAGTTGGTGCCGCCGGGCCAGCCAGCAACCGAAGGTGGGTACAGCAGTATCTGGCCCAAAGCTCTTTGCAGCAGCATTTGTATTTCCGGATTTTCCAATTGCATGGGCAGCATTCGCCGCATGCCTACCCAAAGTAGTACGGGGCTTTTTACTTGTGTTCCCTGATTGTTGTCGGCATAAAACCAATCGGCGGTAAAAATATCCTGCAAGAGTTGTTTCATTTGATAGCCGCTGTTGTAAAAGCGGGTTGCCAACCATTGCACATGCTCAGGATTGGGCTCTTCATTTACCAGAAAGCGGTACAGTTTGCTGGTAATGTAGCTGGCAGTTTGTTTGTTTTCAATCAACATGGTCAGCACATCGTCTCCGGAAAAATTACCGGTTTTGCCAAAGATGGTTTTACTGCCAAAATCGTGTTGATTTTTTCGGAATACAAACTCACCATCTGCATTAAACCCCCAGCCAGTAAAGGCCCTGGCGGCTTCTTTAATGTCTTGCTCGGTATAGTGTCCTCTGCCCAGTGTAAATAGTTCCATCACTTCTCGGGCAAAGTTTTCGTTGGGTTGCTGCTTGCGGTTTTGCTGATTGTTGAGAAACGCAAGCATGGCAGGCGATTTGCTTACTGCTTCCAGTAAGTCAGCAAAGCTGCCGAGGGCTCCTTCTCGAATAACGTGCAGCAATTGCTGCTGAAAAAAACTATTTAGGTTTCTGCAGGCAAAATGGCCATGCCAAAATAAGGCAATCTTTTCGCGGAGCTGTGCTTCGCTGTCGACCATTTCATCTAACCAAAGCAAATTGAGACTTCGCAGATTGTCGCGGTTTTGTTGCTGTATTTTTTCACGGCGTTCTTTTTGGGTGGTCTCATCTTTATTCGCTTTCGCTGCATTGTTGATGCCATTGGCCAAACCATCCACTACATTCTTGGCTACAGTAATGGGTTCCACTTTCGATTGAGACAGTTTCCAATAGGTTTCGAAGTAGTAAGAAGCTTTGAATTTGCCTTGCTGAAAAAGCATGCTGGCCGTTGGTCCGAATCCGGCTCTCCAGAAAAAGTGCTGAGCGTTGTTCATAAGGTAGTCTACAATGCGGGTTAGACGTTTTTTGTAGCCATTCGTTTAACCCGCATTGAAATAAACTAAAAATAAAAGGGCCGCCAAATAAATGGCAGCCCTTGACTATAGACAATTGTTGGAGTGCTTATTGTTTTTGCAACTTCAGAATCTGATTGAAATACTGACCTCTGGCTTGCAGTTGATACATACCGGCTGGCAAGTCGTTCATATCTACAATGATGTTGTTTTGACCTTTTACAATGCTGCTGGTTTGGCTCCGCAGAACACGGCCACGTGTATCGGTGAGCTGCCATTGCATTTTATCTTCTTTATCTGCAAATACGCTCAGCGTAGCCTGGCTCTTCACAGGGTTGGGGAACACTTTTACCACAAACGCTGCAGCTGTGCGGGTAATGCTCGAAACGGCAGAATACACATACTTACCATCAGCATCTTTCAGCTTCAAACGATAGTAAATGGTATTGGCAGTAACGGTGCCAGCTGTTTGGTCGTTGAAACGGTATGTATTGGTAACGCTGCTGTTGCCTTTGGCTTTTACAAAACCAATGCTGCTGAAAGAACGGCCATCTGTGCTTCGTTCAATATCAAAACCTTCTGCGCCTGCCTCTGAAGAAGTAGACCAGCTTAATGTAGCATTATTGCTCAGCCAGGTGGCAGTAAAGTCTTTGAGTTTAATGGGCAGTACCATTGAACTATTGTTGGCAACAAAAAATGCGCTGAAGCTTGTAACGGTTGCGGTGATTACATAACCATCTGTGCCAAATGCTTCAACTGTTGCGCCGGCTACCTGAGAAGCGTTGCCGCTGAGGCTTGTAATGCACCCACTGCCTGCTATTTTGAAAATGCCCAGATCCTCGAAGGTTTCGATACCACTGGAAAAACCTGTGCTGTTAGTGCCATCTCTCAGCGCTTCAAATTCTGCTTTGGTAAGATATACACGAACGCCCACACCTCCATTTGTGTTGAAAGGATGCGTGCCTGACACTGAAATGCTCATATTGCGATTAAGGTAGGGACGTCTTGCACCATCTTCACGTGGAGTGCTGCTTTTGTATAAAACTGAACTCACAGTTCCGATATTATTCCCGTTGCCTCTCACTTCCGCTACGATATTTCCATCAGCATCAGTAATAGGTACCCAAAGGTTGGTATTGTCGGCATTGATTTCTACGCTATTGAGTGTTTCACATGTATTTGCGGTGCCCGGCGCAATAGGAATATGGGAGGGAATTGTGCTTTTGCCGGCACTGCTGTTGTAGCCCAAAAATTCATATTTCTGTACACAACCCCGGCAGGATGATACAACTTGGTTGTTAGCACTAGGGCCAGAAGTTGTAAGGGATGAATCCATTACAACAAATAATGTTTTACCATCTGGGGCATAGGTTACATCTCTAAATCTGTTTCTTCCTCCAAAATAGGTAACGGTGTCGCTCACACCATCTACTGAAGTCATGGCGCATCCATTTGTATTCAATTTCAACCGCAATATTCTACCCCATTTTAGTGACGATAGAAGAAGGCTGTTTTTCCAACCGGGAATAATGTTTCCGGTATAAATTTCCATACCAGATGGTGCTTCGCTTGGCCAGGCACCATTGTTGGTTTGGTTATTATATATAGAAGTAACTGTTGCCAGCGGGGCATCGTAAAAAGCGTAAATTGGATTCCGGTAGTTAGCCCCGATAGCGGTAGCATTATTTTGCTCGCCATTGCTGGCAGGAATGGTTGGTAAAGATCCACCCGAGGCACCCGCTTTCAAACCGTTGTAGTTGCCGTCATTCATACCTATAACCAAGGGATGGCCGTAGTTTTTGCCACTTTCAATCACGTTAATTTCATCATCGCTAAAAGGGCCATGGCTACTGCCGTATAGCCGACCAACTCCACCAATATTTGCATATGAAAACCCTTGGTTGTTGCGAATGCCAATGGCCCAAACAGCGCTGTTCGTACCATAGGGGTTGTCATTTGGAATCCATTTGTTGTAATCAACAGCACCTTGGTCTGCATCGGCATCTTCTTCAATATTGAAACGCAAAATTTTACCCTGATACGAAGCAGGATCTTGAGCACGGATGATACGGCTCTGATTGTCAAATTGACCTGCACCCATATCACCCACTGAATAGAAAAGGTAGTTGGTGCCACTTACTGGGGCAATGGTAAGGCGGCCCGAGTTATGATCGTTGCTACCGGGCAGCGTATCGCATAATATTACCGGGCTGGTAAGCTTTCCAAGCGTAGAGTTCCAGGTCCAGCGGGTAAGAAAAGTTCTGAAATATTGTCCTTGACCATCAGGATATGTGGAATTAACTGTGTTGGTGGTGTTTTTTCCGGTATATGTTCTTACATAAGCTAAGTACACATACGGTTTTGTAGTTGTGAACTCAGGATGAAATGCAAAGCCCATCATTCCACCTTGTGGCCATGCAAAGCCTGTTTCGCTACCGGTAAATACTCTTTTAAATGCATTGAACTCTGTATTCGTAAGACCTGTGGTAGTTTGGTTGTTCGTAGTAAATGCGTGAATATCTAATACAGTAGACATCGAACCTGTGGATGGATCGATTTTTCTTACTCTATAGCCTTTTGATTCAGTCACCCATAATGAATTGTCGGGCCCATAAGCAATGTCCCAAGGGTCACGAAGAGTTGATTGAAGAGTAGTGGCTTTAAAAACTTCGCCGTGGCGACCGCCTACTACTACCTGAGCTTGTGTACTTGTATACACACAAAGCATCAGGCAAAGCATACGCAAATGCGTAAATGTCTTTTGCATAAAAGCAAGGGATTGGTAAGTAATAAATAAAATTTCCAGGGGTAGTCTAAGGATGGGTGGGTTCTGCACTCCGAATTACAAATGCCAAGCCAGTACAGCATGGGTATAGGTGCTGTTTTCTCTTTTGCAGTTGTCGCCCGGATAAGGGTATCTTATCTAAGCGTTAAAATTAGTGGTGAATGTTTTGACATTAATCAAAATCGTAAAACTGAAATCAGGGATAATTTATAAAGTATTGATTAGCAATATTTTACATTTCGTATTGATTTGCAGAAAATTATTCAGATTCTATGTAATCTGTGGAAAACGAAGTAACTTTACACTATCAATTTGATGGGTACTCCCATCTGGCTATTCGGATCTCTACCCCCAATTCCTTAAGCTTTATTATCCTTTCCTCTTAAGCTTGACGTGGAAACACGTATCAACCTCTATACTCTTGGCTGAAATGGGTTGTAAAAGGGTCACACCTTTAATCACCTGATTTTTCATCATACTAGCTGGAACATGTATGATAAAATGGGTCTATTGGATATTAATTATTTTGGGTTGTACCACACCGTTGATGAGCGGTGCACAACTAATTGGCGGCGATGTCAATAAACCTGTCAATCAGGTTTATTACATCGGCAACAGCAACGTGGGCAATTACCTTCCTACGTTTACTGTTACCAATCCTACTACCTGTACTGGTACGGGCTCTGTTCGTATTGTATGGAATGGTGGTACTACAGCCGCATCCGTTCGCAGAATTGATCGTCACGGTGGGTTACAATTCAATGGCACCATCGTCACTGGTGGCGGATCTAATCTTACAAGTGCAAATAGTTTTGCTTACACATTCACTAATCTTCTTCCCGGTACCTATACGTTTAGCCTGTCGAGAGACCCCTATGATGACGTGCTAACTACCAACAATATTGGAGCAGGTGCAGCAGACGACTATTCAATTTCTGGTACCAACTCCATTGGCGACCAACAACGTTGCGCAGTTATCGGTGTCATCATTCTTCCTTCAACTGGTAATCTGGGAAATATTTCTGCAACGGTACAACCTGCTACCAGTTGTATCAGCTCTATGGGAAGTGTAACGCTTACCGGACTGACTGCAGGCGTAACCTATGAATATGCTACATTGGTAGGCGGTACGTATACATCAACAGGTGTCATTGGCGCTTCTGGAAACTTCGTGATTTCGAATCTTTATCCTGGAAATTATCCTATCAGAGTAAGGGTAGCAGGTACTACCTGCTATCGTGAGTTGAATATGAAGGTGCCCAGTCCTATAGGTGTTCCTTGTTTTACTACAGACGAGCTGATCGACTTTTCACCAACAGGTACCAGCCTCATTGCCAATGGTAATTTTGGCACCAGCTCAGGGGTAATGCCAAATATTGCCGGAACACCCGGTATTACAGATTATACATTGGTCACCATTACCAGTGGTCAGCCACAAGACTCACGATATGCAATTGCCCGCTCTACAGACAATGCAGACAACGGTGGTGCTGTGGCATGGAACGGCAGGCTTCGCAATTTGCAATATCCTACACAAGGCAATCACATTTTTGCCTGTTTGCAAAAGTCGAAAGATCACACAGGTTCTACTACACAGGCGGATGGTACTACCAATGGATTTATGATGGTGGTCAACGGTCACTATCGTACCGACAGAGCCGTGTTTTTATCAGGCTTGAATTTGATTCAGGGTCGTACCTATCAGTTTTCATTTTGGGCAAAAAACCTGCAGCCATTTATGCCTAAAAATAAAAACAATGCCACGGCAGATGGTGAGCCTACCTACCAACCCATAGTACCCAGATTGGGTGTGGTGGTGAATGGTATCATTTACGATTATGCAGAACTTGGATATGTAGTGGAACCAGCTACCTATACGGCTTCTACTTACCTCACTCAAATGGGTTGGGAACAATTCAAAATTCGCTTTACTGCACCGGTCAATAACAGCAATTCCAACGTTGGTATTTACAATTTGCAACAAGGCGGATTTGGCAACGACTTTTTGCTGGATGATATTGAGTTGTACGAAATCACCTATATCGGTGATAAGGTGTGGAATGATTTGAACAAAGATGGACGGCAGGATGCAGATGAACCAGGCATGGCAAACGTAACTGTTACATTGAACGATGCATCCGGAAATCCAATTAAAACAACCGTATCCGATGCCTTTGGTAATTATAAATTCAATGTGCCTTACAATACCAGCAGCTATTCAGTTAGTTTTATTGCACCACCCAATTATAGTTTTTCTTCAAGAGTAGGCACTGGTGCTACAGATGCTACCGATAGTGATCCGAACCCTGTAACTGGAAAAACAGACAATTTCACCCTTACACCGGGTAGCAGCCAGCGGGATATTGATTGCGGCTTAATTTTTAATACGCCTACGCAGTATGCATCCATTGGCGATTTCGTATGGATGGATGCCAACGTGGATGGCATACAAGATGCAGGCGAATCTGGTGTTTCTGGTGTTGTGGTTTCCCTCTTCAACAGTGCAGGTACTTTGGTGGGTTCTACCATTTCCGATGCCCGTGGTTTTTATCGTTTCGACCGGGTTGACCCCGGCCAATACCGCATTGGTGTGACCACGCCTCCGGGTACACTCATTACCATGATGGATGCCAGTGGTGATAATGCTAATGATAATGACGTAAATACAAGCGGGTTGTTTTATGGCCGTACAGACCTGATTGCAGTAGCCGCAGGCCAAACAATTTCTAATGTTGATATCGGTTTGTACATCACTGATATTACCCGCTACAGTATTGGCGACCGTGTGTGGAACGATATCAACAACAACGGCATACAAGATGCAGGTGAACCCGGCCTGCCAAGTGTGGAAGTGTCTTTGTACCGACCCGGTGCAGATAATATTGCTGGTACTGCAGATGATGTGTTTATTGCTGCTACTATTACTGACGGTTTTGGTCTTTATCAATTCAATGATCTTGATATTGTAACCTACTTTGTAAAACTGACCGTGCCTGCAGGCTATTCTGTAGTAGCTGCGCATCAGGGAAGCAGCGATTATGTTGACAATGACATAGATCCGGTTACGTTGCAATCGCAGCTCATCAACTTTGTAGTGTGGGATTTGAATATTTACCACATCGATGCCGGTCTGCGAATGACAAATCCTCCTGCTAACTGGTCTACAATTGGTGATGTGGTTTGGAATGATTTAGATGCCGATGGTGTGCAAGATGCAACAGAGCCTTATATGCCTGCCATTACTGTTACTTTGTACAACAATTCTGGCGCAGTGGTAGCCACCACCGCTACCGATTCGTTGGGTTATTATCGCTTTGTAAATGTAGCCCCTGGTACCTATACACTTGGTTTTAGCAACCTGCCCGATGGTTATTTATTCAGCCTGCAAGATCGTGGTGGCAATGATAATTTAGATAGTGATGTAGATGCATTGACCGGATTGACTGATCCGTTTGTACTGGCTGGTGGTGTTACCAATTTAAGTTTTGATGCGGCTATCCGGCAAGGTAAAAATCCCGGTACAGGTTCTGTGGGCAACTACGTTTGGATCGATTTGGATCTTGATAGTGTGCAAGATGATAATGAAACAGGTGTATCAGGTATTACTGTTACACTAAGAGAAGCTGGTGCCAACGGTACTTTGGGTGATGCCGATGATTTACTCTACACCACCATTACCAACTCATTAGGCGAGTACAGTTTTACCAATCTTAATTCTTCACATAAGTACAGAGTAGAATTCAGCAACATCAATACAAGCTGGTATACATTGGCTGCAAAAAATGCAGGAGAAGATGATAAAATAGACAGTGATGGCAATCCTTTGATTGGCAGTACTTCTATGACGGACGACTTTGGCCTGGCAGAAGGGGAACAAAAAATTGACATAGCACTTGGCTTGCAACTCACCAGCAACAGCAACCGCATTATTGGCGATAGAGTATGGCTCGATTTGAATAGTAATGGTGTGCAGGATGCTTCAGAAACCAGAGGTATTCCAGGCATTACTGTAGACCTGCTGGATGTATCGGGCAATTTGGTAACACAAAGCGGAAAAGTGCTGCAAACAACAACCAACAGAAATGGCTACTACCGTTTTTATGGTTTGAATGATGGCACATATTTTCCACGTTTCAGCAATCTGCCAGCAGGCTTTGTATTGTCACCTCTCGATCAGGGTGGCAACGATGCAACTGACAGCGATGTAAGTGGTGTAAACGGTCGGGTAACTGCCGGATTGCTTATCACATCAGCTCTTCGAACTAACTATACAGCTGATATTGGTGTAATGCCTGTTTCAAGCTATGTGGGCGATTATGTGTGGAACGATTTGAATGGTGATGGTATTCAGGATGCCAATGAACCCGGCCTTCCCGGTGTAACGGTTACGTTGTACAGTGCAACCGGAACACCATTGGGCTCTACAGTAACCAATGCCGCTGGTAAATATTATTTCTTTAATGTACCTGCCGGTACATACAGCATGGGCTATAGTACTTATCCTACCATCATGGAGTTTACCAGAAAAGAAGCAGCGCCTGCGGCAAATGGTAGCGATGTAGACAGATCCACTGGCCGTACAGATTTGTTTACAGTGTTGGCGGGTGTCAACTATCTTGATATTGATGCGGGGTTAAGAGCTTCCTTCATTGGTCGGGTTGGTGATTATGTATGGGATGATTACGATCAGGATGGAATACAGGATGCCGATGAACCTGGTGTGGCAGGTATCACTGTACAGTTGATTAATCTCAATACAGGCCAGGTGATTGGTGAAGCCATTACCAAAGGCAACGGTTTCTTCCAGTTCTTTACCGTTCCAATTGAAGTGCCATTGCGGGCCATCTTTGGCAATGCCGTGGCCAATTTTACCGTAGCCAACCAAGGTGATGGTACCAATGACAGTAAGGTGGATGGTAGCGGTGTTACCATCAGCAACTTTATGCTGCCTTATTCTTCCGGCATTTACAATATTGATGCAGGACTGATTCGTCCTCCCGGTGCATTACCTGTGAAAGGATTGGTATTGCATGCCAGCCGCCACCAATCAGATGTAAGCCTTACCTGGAAAACTACCTGGGAAGCCAATACCCATGAATGTCTGATAGAACGGAGTACCAATGGCCAGCAGTTTACCGTGGTCGGCAGCATTCCTGCAGCCGGCAATAGCAATCATGGCCAGCAGTATGCTTTTGTAGACAGAACCGCACCTGCAGGTACGCTCTACTATCGGGTAAAAGTGATGGATATAGATAAGCACACGCTTACTTCTAATGTGGCAGTACTTCGTACCACTCAAGCAAAGGAAGTAGTTGTATACCCCAATCCGGTTCGCCAGCTGTTTTATGTTACCCTCCCCGATAAAGGATCTTATCAGGTTCGCCTGATGAATGCTGCCGGACAAACCGTACACAGCCTTGAGTTGGAAGGCAGCCTTGGGGGCGCTACACATGCAATTACCCGGAAGCAGTGGCCGGCCGGTGTTTATCGGTTGGTGATCACCGATACATCAGGAAAAACAGGAGTCGCTGTCTTCAACGTCATGTTCGATTGATGATTCTTCATCGCCGTCACGCTTACCCCCAAAGTACAAATGGCTGCCCATAAGGGCAGCCATATTGTTGCAGTTAGTGTTGATTGACCCCTATATGACCAGCTGTTATACCAGAGTGCTGCACAACTCTTAAATTTTTTTCTTTCAGAAATAATTGAAAGTTTAAGAATAAGTTCTGTACCTTTAGGCCATGCAATTAGCAGACGCCAAAAATCAATTCGTAGCCGCTTGGGGAAGCTTCGGTAGCAACTGGGGCATTAACCGTACCATGGCACAAATTCATGCTTTCTTGTTGGTGAGCACCCAGCCTCAAAGCACCGAAGACATCATGCAGCAAGCTCAGCGTAAGCCGCGGCAATGCCAACATGAACATTCGTGAACTCATTAATTGGGGATTGGTAGACAGGGTAGTGGTGCCCGGCGAACGTAAAGAATATTTTCAGGCGGAAAAAGACATCTGGAAAGTGGCCCGCATCATTGTAAGGGAACGCAAAAAGCGGGAGCTGGAGCCCATGCTCAAATTCATTGAAAGCCTGCAGCAGGTATATGAAGGCGGTACCGAAGCCGAGCTCCAGTCATTTCATCAAACCATGGAAAGCATACGCAAGTTTGGCCGCCAAACCGACCAGGCAATGGAAGCCATGCTGAAAGCCGAAGAAAACTGGCTGGTGAGCACCCTGCTAAAACTGGTGAAGTAACCGAGTGAACCAAGGAGGGCAACCTCCTTTTTAAAGCATTCTAAATTTCAATATTTCCTGAAAATACAAATAATTACATCATGAAAAGACTGCAACTAATCGACTACTACGGCCAGCTGTTGCTATATGCCGTTATTGCTGTGCTGATGCTTTGGAAAATGGATTATTTCTATGCGGCCTACCTGCTGATGGGTGGCTGGCAATTGCTGAGTGTACTGTTGCATTTGCCCAACCGTTCGTCTTTCATCTCATCGAAACAGCGGTACTATTATCAGTGGGTGTTACTTGCCATACTGCTCATTTTTCTGGCAGGTTCCATTGTACCTGTAATGATATGGATTGGCCTGCTATTGCTCATGTATGTTTCACCGGTACTCGCCGTTTGGTACAGCATTATCACTCGTATGGAATTACTGCACAATCAACGTCGCCAACAAATTCCTACTCACTAATTCATTTGTTCACCATTCTTACTTTACTATATGTCAGCAATACAATATCAGTTACTCTACGATGCCGACTGTCCGCTTTGTGTATGGTATACCGGATACTTCAAACAACATGGCTATTTACAACCCGCAGAAGTGGTGCCCATGCAGCAGGCTAACCTGCAAAATTTACCGGGCCTGCACCGCCAAAAAATGACCAATGAAATTCCGTTGGTAAATATTGCACAACAGTCTGTGCGTTATGGTTCAGATGCCATCATTGCAATCATTGGTAAAAAGCATCCAACCCTTGCTAAAATAGCTTCCTGGAGAGCTTTTCAGCCGTTCATCAAAACCTTGTACAGCTTCATTTCTTACAATAGAAAAGTAATTACAGGTACCTTGCCTTCTTGCAGCCACATGACTTGTGCACCTGCATTTCATTTGCGGAACCGCATGGCTTTTGTTGTGCTGATGCAGCTACTCATCAGTGCGGTTTTTATTCCCGGAATAGTTACAGGTTTTGGCCTTCCATTTACTTTGCATGAAGGCTGGTGGATGATGGGTGTGTCTGCTATATTAAGCATCGCTTTTTTCTTACATGAAAAGCAGCAACAATTGTGGATGGAGTTATGTGGCCAAATGACCATGTGGTTCTTGTTGACGTCGGTTGGTGCTTGGTTGCTGGCCAACGTGCAACACTATTTGCAAATGCCTTGGTTCACGGCAGTAGCAGGAACCTTTTACTTTTTACAATTGCTTTGGCCACAAAGCAAGCAACGCTGGCAATATGTACAACTTCAATACAGCTTGTATAAAAATGCATAGCCAATGGCGTATCCATGGTTATTTTTAACCCATGAGTGAGAGCAAAAAAACGGTCATTATTGGTGCATCTGACAACAGCAGCCGGTACAGTTACATTGCAGCCAACCGCTTGGTGGCGCATGGCCACGAGGTAGTGCCCATTGGCATAAAAGCCGGCCGGGTAGCAGGGCTCGATATCATTACCGACCATCCGGCGCTGGAGCAGGTGGATACCATTACGATGTACATCAATCCGCAGCGCCAGCCGGCTTATTACAGTTACATTTTGAGTTTGCAGCCAAAGCGGGTGATTTTTAACCCCGGTACCGAAAACGAGGAACTGGAAGAAATGCTACAGCAGCAAGGCATACAAACCATGGAAGCCTGCACCCTCGTTATGCTCAGCACAGGGCATTTTTAAGCAGGTTATTCAGGAAGGGCATAGCAAATTGTTCATAAAAGCATGACAAACATTGATGCGGGCAAAGGCTGTTCAACAGTAACTTTAAAAAACCCCTTCAAGTATGCGTTGGAGAAAATTCAATGGCGAAACCATTAGCCTTCCCATTAAGCAGGCAGTGGAAGACGCCATCAAAAGAGAACACGCCATTGGCAATAAGCTCAAGGTGTGCATTGGTACCGATAGTCAGGTAAAAGGCATCGATACAGAATTTGCAACGGTCATTGTATTTCTGCGGGAACGTAGTGGCGGATTTATGTTCATTCACAATGAACGAACCACACAAAAATTCAGCATCAAAGAACGCATGTTGGTAGAAGTAGCCAAGAGCATTGAAATTGCTTATGAGCTTTGCGACCTCTTTACCCAATACGAAGTAGACATGGAAGTACATGCCGACATTAACACCAATCCCAGTTTTAAAAGCAACGAGGCACTGCGGGAAGCCATGGGCTACATACTCGGTATGGGCTTTGCCTTCAAAGCCAAGCCCGAAGCCTTTGCCAGCAGTAGCTGTGCCAATAAAGTGGTGAACTAATTTAAAAAGGACTGTAGCATCTACAGTCTTTTTTAATTATTTCCTCTGTTGTTTATTTCAATTACCGGCTACTGTTTTGTGTAGTCTGGTACAGCAATTGGCTGCCTGTAAATAATGAAATGCTGCCAACTATATTGGAGTTACTTCGAAACAGATTTTAAAATGCCCTGCACATAATCGAGTATTTCTGTTTTGCCGCTTTTGTCGGTACTGCTGCTAATGAAAAAAGCTGGCAACGCTTCCCAATTTTCCCGAAGGGCAGCGGCAAATGCTTCCACATTTCGCTGCAGTCCGCCAGGTTTCATTTTATCTGCCTTCGTAAACACAATGGCAAAAGGCAACTGCCATTCACCCATCTGGTTCACAAATTCAAGGTCGATAGCCTGCGGCTCATGCCTGCTGTCGATGAGTACAAAAGTGGTGAGTAAGTTGTCTCTTTTGCGCAGGTAATCGTCAATCATTTTGCCCCAGCTCTTGCGGTTTTTTTGGCTCACTTTGGCATACCCATAACCGGGTAAATCCACCAGGTACCATTCGGCTACCGATTTGGCATTGGCACTGTTGCGGCTCTTTACCACAAAGTGGTTGATCATTTGGGTTTTGCCGGGAGCGGCGGAGGTTTTGGCCAGCCGTTGATTGCCCGTCAGCATATTGATGAGGGAGCTTTTGCCCACATTGCTGCGGCCAATGAAAGCAAACTCAGGCCGGTCTGCTGCCGGGCACTGGGCCACATCGGGTTTGCTGATGAGGTAACTGGCATTGATGATTTCCATAGCCGACAAAAATAGCCATTCTGGAGCGGATGGCTCCGGCATGGCATTTACTGTTTAATTTGCCTGCGTATGAGAGTAGTGATACAACGGGTAACCGAAGCCAGCGTAACGGTAGAGAACAACATCACCGGCCAAATAGGATTGGGCCTGCTGGTATTGGTTGGTATTGAAGATGCCGACAGCACAGAAGACATGCAATGGCTGTGTAATAAAATAGTAAACCTCCGCATTTTTGATGATGCCGACAAAGTACCCAACCTGTCGGTAAAAGATGTGGATGGCGGCATCTTGCTCATCAGCCAGTTCACCCTGCATGCCGCTACCAAAAAAGGTAACCGCCCTTCGTACATCCGGGCCAGCAAACCCGATTTTGCCAAGCCCATGTACGAAAAAATGATTGCGCAACTCAGCACCGAATTGGGTAAGCCGGTAGCCACCGGCATTTTTGGCGCCGATATGAAAGTGCGGCTGCTCAACGACGGCCCGCTGACGATTGTGATTGATTCAAAAAACAAAGAGTGAGGAAAGACCGGAAGACGGAAAGACGGAAAGACTGAAAGTCCGAAAGACGGGCAAACGAAGTCCAATCCCCAATATCAACTACCTTACTCTACGGCACCTCTCCTTTGGAGAAGCTGGGTGAGGATAAATGAATCGTAAAACGATAGTCCGAAAGTCCGAAGTCTCCAACCTACCCCCGCCAACCATCAACCATCAACTATCATGACCATCGAACAAGCACAGCAGCAAGTAGACCAGTGGATCAAAACCGTGGGTGTCCGCTATTTTAATGAGCTCACCAACCTGGGCATCCTCATGGAAGAAGTGGGCGAACTCAGCCGCCTGATGGTGCGTACCTACGGCGAGCAATCGTTTAAAGAAAGTGATAAGGGCAAGGAGCTGGCCGATGAAATGGCCGATGTGTTGTGGGTGCTGATATGCCTGGCCAACCAAACCGGTGTAGACCTAACTACTGCTCTCCAAAAAAACTTCGAAAAGAAAAACATCCGCGACGCCAACCGCCATCAGCAAAACGAAAAGTTGCAGTAAAGTTTTCCCGTACATTCAGGGCTGAAAACAGCCCATATGACTGCTCCAGCTGCCACCCGTTTCAAAGCCCTCGATGTATTTCGTGGGCTCACCGTTTGCCTCATGATTATTGTAAACACGCCCGGTGATGGTAGTGTTTCTTTTTCGCCCTTGCAGCATGCTAAATGGCACGGCTTTACGCCCACCGATTTGGTGTTTCCCAGTTTTCTTTTCGCCGTAGGCAATGCCATGAGTTTTGTAATGCTCAAGTGGAGCAACATGCCGCAGTCGCAGGTGCTGCTCAAAATAGCCAAACGAACATTCATTATATTTCTACTGGGCTACCTTATGTACTGGTTTCCGTTTGTGAAGTATCAGGATGGTGCTTATGTTGCTTTTCCTTTTGCTGAAACACGGGTATTTGGTGTATTGCAGCGCATTGCGCTTTGCTATGGTGCTGCAGCACTCATGGTGTATTACCTCAAATCCAAAACCATGTATTGGCTCAGTGCAGGTATGTTGCTGTTGTATTGGGGTTTGTGCTATTGGCTGGCGCCAGCAGGTGCCGATGCGCTAAGCCTCGAAGGTAATGCAACGACGGTGCTCGATAAGTGGCTCATTGGCGAAGCCCATATGTACCATGGCGATAGCATTGCCTTCGATCCCGAAGGTTTGCTGAGCACACTGCCAGCTATTGTAAATGTGGTAGCAGGTTTTGCTGCCGGCCGGTACATTCAGCAACAAGGCCGCAGTTATGAAATGCTGGCCAAACTGCTCATGGCTGGCGCTGTGTTGCTAGCCGCAGCCTATGCATGGGATCTTGTTTTTCCCATCAACAAAAAACTGTGGACCAGCTCTTTTGTGCTGCATACCGTTGGCCTCGATTTACTCATTTTATCCGTAGTAATGTATGTGCTCGATTTTGCCGGCCGCAACCGTTGGGCTTATTTCTTCGAAGTGTTTGGCAAAAATCCATTGTTCATTTACCTGCTCAGCGAAGTAATCGCCATCCTCTTGTGGTTCTTCCATACTGCCGATGGACAGCCCATGTATCAGTGGGTGTACCAAACCTTCTTCGGCTTCATTGGCGGGCCGGTAGGTTCCTTGCTCTTTGCCCTTGCTGTCATGATGGTTTGCTGGCTCACCGGCTATGTGATGGACAAACGCAAGTGGTATGTAAGGGTGTAAATGGTGGGTAGTTGTTGGTTGGTAGTTGATGGTGAACACAGAGATGCTTGATGTTAGTTGACAAATGTTAGAAAGCATCCGTGCACATCCGTTTTCATCCTGCAAATCCGTGTCCTAATGTATTTCCCCCTCAGGGGCCAAGGGGTGCTGTCACCACGCTTACCCGCAACCCTTATCTTTGCCACCCGCCAAAAAAACGGGTCATGTTGGCATTGCTGATAAAGCATTGGCACATTTTCCAATTGGCACATTCGCACATTTTCAAATTCTTCTCATGGCATACGAAGCAAACACATTTCAAAACCTCATTGGCCACGCCAAAGAATACGGATACATTTTTCAGAGCAGCGAAATATATGACGGCCTCAGCGCTGTGTACGACTATGGCCAAAACGGTGCCCAGCTCAAAAAGAACATCCGCGACGCCTGGTGGAAAACCATGACCCAGCTCAACGATAACATTGTGGGTATCGATGCGGCCATCTTTATGCACCCCACCACCTGGAAGGCCAGCGGCCACGTGGATAGCTTCAGCGATCCCATGATCGACAACAAAGACAGCAACAAACGCTACCGAGTAGACCACCTGATAGAAGCCCATGCAGAAAAGCTGAAAGCCGAAGGCGAAACGCAAAAAGCGGATGCGTTGATTGCTCAAATGGATCGACTGCTGGCGGCCGATGATTTGGCTGGCGTAAAACAGCTCATCATCGACAACAACATGAAGTGCTCTGTAAGCAGCACCTGCAACTGGACCGATGTGCGTCAGTTCAACCTCATGTTCAGCACCGAGCTGGGCAGCGTAACCGACGAAGCCAGCACCATTTACCTGCGCCCCGAAACAGCACAGGGCATCTTCGTGAACTTCCTGAACGTGCAGAAAACCGGCCGCATGAAAATTCCGTTTGGTATAGCCCAAACCGGTAAGGCATTCCGGAATGAAATTGTAGCCCGTCAGTTCATTTTTAGAATGCGGGAGTTTGAGCAAATGGAAATGCAGTTTTTCATTCGCCCCGGCAGCCAGAAAGAATGGTACGAACACTGGAAAACCGAACGCCTCAAGTGGCACAAGGAAATCATGGGCTTCCCTACTGACCGCCTGCAATACCACGACCATGTAAAGCTGGCCCACTACGCTGACGCTGCAGTGGACATCGAATTTGAATTTCCCTTTGGCTTCAAAGAACTGGAAGGCATCCACAGCCGTACCGATTACGATTTGGGCCGCCACCAGGAATTCAGCAAAAAGAAGCAGCAATACTTCGATACCGAGATCAACCAGAACTATGTGCCGTATGTGATTGAAACATCCGTAGGCCTCGACCGCTTGGTGCTGGCTACTTTGGCCAATGCCTATGCCGAAGAAAAGTGGACCAAGGAAGATGGCAGCGAAGACAGCCGTGTGGTATTGAAAATTCCTGCTAACCTGGCGCCTACCAAACTGGCCGTGTTGCCACTCACTAAAAAAGACGGATTGCCAGACCTTGCCCGTGAACTCATGAATGAATGTCGCCCGGCATTCAACTGTTTCTACGAAGAGAAGGACACCATTGGCAAACGCTACCGTCGTATGGATGCCGTGGGTACGCCGTTCTGTGTTACCATCGACCACCAAACCAAAGAAGACGGCACAGTAACCATTCGCTACCGCGATACCATGACGCAAGAACGCATACACCTGAATGAAGTGAAAGCGAAAGTGCTGGCGGCAATTACGAAGTAGGGAATAGTGAATTGGGTGATTGGTTATTTAATGAAGCAATCACGCATTACTTAAATAACATAAACGGCCACTGCAATTTGCAGTGGCCGTTTTGTATGTAGCAGTGTTGGTGGTTAATGATAGGTTTTTACGCCACCACTTACCACTGTCATATCATCGCCTGCATATTTTACAACGTACACTTCTACTGCATAACTAATACCTGCTGTAACCGGAAAAAAGCCGGAGATGCTCACATCTGTTTGTCGTCCGTTT
The DNA here is from genome assembly GCF_009740285.1 of Phnomibacter ginsenosidimutans. Taxonomy (GTDB): domain Bacteria; phylum Bacteroidota; class Bacteroidia; order Chitinophagales; family Chitinophagaceae; genus Phnomibacter; species Phnomibacter ginsenosidimutans. Next base: position 3,566,894 of record NZ_CP046566.1, on the reverse strand, counting down.
TTGGTTACAAATGCCTGCTTGTGGCTGTAAGCCACTGTGGCCCCCACCCGAAAAAACAATTGCAATTCAAATTCTGTGTCAGCGCCAAAAGTGTTGTTGATGTCTGTAACAATATACTTTGCCTGATAGTGTAGCATACTGGTTTCGGTAGTGCTAACATATGCCGGCGACAGAGTGGGTTGAATTTCATAAGTGCCGTTTACGGTTAAATATTGTGAGCCTGCCATGTTTACGTTCTGCATCCTGTTGGCATGGCTATAGCCGGGCACATGCCACTCTGGTACGCCGCTGCCGCTGCTGGTGAGTACCTGATAGTTTTGACCGCTGTTGCCATTGGGCATTAGGGCGCCACTAAATTTCACATTACCGGCTACATCCAGTTTCTGATCCGGAACCACATTGTTGATGCCAACATTACCATTGGGTAAAACGGTCAGGCGTTCTGTTTGCACCGTAAACAGTCCCACACGGTTGCTGCCATCCGCCGCCACTGACATGATGTTTTGATACGCTTGCAGATAACCAACATAATTGTTGCCGTTGTAAAAAGTTTGAGCAGGGTTAAAACCACTGATGCGCAATGCTTCTACTGTGGTGCTGTGAATGTGTACATTGGCCAGCGGGTTGCTGTTATTGATGCCCACATTGCCGTTTGATAAAATACTGATTCGTTCATTGCTGCCACCATTGCTGTACAATCTCAGGCTTTGGCCTGCAGCACCACTCATGGTAATGCCATCTGTCCATGCTTGAATGTATCCACGCAACGAGCCGTTGTCGTAAAAAGTGGCGGCAGCACTCGGCCCCCTGCAGGCGAAGGCTCTCGAATCCGGCAGACTGAACATGCAACTTGGCTACAGGGCTACTGGTGCCTATGCCCACATTTTGCGCAGCAGTAACAAGAACCAGACATTGAAAAAAGCAAACGAGAAAGTGTGAAGGCAGACGTTTCATACGGCGATAAAAAGTGTTGTGTGAACGAAAATGTTGAATTGAAATGGGAAAGTACAGTTTTCAGCGCTTTTACCAAATGCAGTCCTTTGTCCAGTCTTTCGCAATCGATGCCGTACGGTAAAAGCCTTGCCGCAGGCCATTTTTCGCATTGCGTCAAATTGATTTCCGGTTGGGCAGCCTTATTTAATTCATATTGCCGACTGACTTATATCAGCATTCGCCCATCCGCTGGTTTCTAATTTGGCTCTTCCATCAGGGGACATTGTGTGTCCTGAAAAAGAGTGTTAGCTATGGCCATTTCCTACAACGACATTACCAAACCCGTAGACCTGCTGCAGCATGCATCCGGTACCGGTCACCTGCGCAGCCAGCGCCCGGTGTATATGGATTTTATGCCACCGTGCAACAGTGCTTGCCCCGCTGGCGAAAACATACAAGCCTGGCTCAGTTTTGCACAGGCAGGTGATTTTGAAACGGCTTTTCAGAAAATTCTGGAAGACAACCCTTTCCCCGGTATCATGGGCCGCATTTGCGTAAAGCCCTGCGAAACCGGTTGTAACCGCAACCATGTAGATGAAACCATCAACATACATGCGGTAGAACGCTACATCGCCGACGAAGCATTGGCTCATAAATGGCCAGTAAAATTTGCAACGCCTGTAGCCAGTGGTAAAAAAATAATGGTGGTAGGCGCCGGCCCGAGTGGCCTTACCGCTGCTTACCATTTGGTACGCCTCGGCCATCAGGTAGAAGTATTTGAAGCCAGTAGCGCAGCGGGTGGTTTAATGGAAATGGGTATTCCCGAATACCGTCTTCCCCGCGAAATACTGAATGCCGAAATCCAACGCATTTTGGATATGGGCGTAAAGCTCCACCTCAATCATAAAGTAACCGATCCGGAAGCTGAAAAAACAGCTGGTGGTTTTGATGCCGTATACCTTTCCATTGGGGCACATTTGGGCAAAGCCATTGGCTACACAGGTAAGCCATCCATTCCTGTTATTCAGGCCGTCGATTTTCTGCGCATGTTCAAAGCCAACGATGTGCCGGAGCCCGGTAGCAAAGTGGTGATTTATGGCGGTAGCAAAATGGCCATGTACCTGTCTCGGGTAGCCCGCCGTCTGGGTTTGGTACCTGTAATCTTGTATCCTGGCGATCGTAAAATGATGCCCGCCTACGACTTTGAAGCTGACGACGCCATTGCCGAAGGTGTAGCAATAGACTTCCTCCGCAATATCAAATCCATTGAAGGCAATCAGATAACCGTGGAAGTAATGGAAATGCAGAAAGGCAAGCCCGTTGCAACAGGTGAAGAATTGGTGCTGGAAGCTGATGCCATCATTTTGGCCATGGGCCAGGAAGTAGACAGCAGCTTATATGCATCACTCGAAGGAGTGCAGTGCAAGCCTGATGGCGGTATCGTTATCAATGGCGAACGCATGGCAGGTTATGCAGGTGTATTTGCCGGTGGTGATATGCTGCCCGGCGAACAGCGCAGTGCCACCATTGCCATTGGCAATGGTAAAAAAGCAGCCAAATTCATGGATGCTTATTTGCGGGGTCTGACCTACGAAAAACCCGCCAAGCCACTCACAGCCGGTTATAAGCGCCTGCACATGTGGATGAAGACTGATGCGCCACAAAAAGAACAAGAGAAACTGGCACCACAAATAGCTGTCCGTTCTTTTGATGAGGTGATAGCAGGTATCAGTAAAGCAGAAGCGTTGTACGAAGCCAAGCGTTGCCTCAGTTGTGGTAACTGCTTTGAGTGCGACGGTTGCTTTGGCGCCTGCCCCGAAGAAGCCATTATCAAACTGGGTAAAGGCAATCGCTACCAGTTTAACTACGATGCCTGCACGGGCTGTGGTATTTGCTACGAGCAATGCCCCTGCCATGCCATCGAAATGATTCCTGAACCTGTAAATAACAAATAGCAATGGCCAGTAACGAAAAATTAATCGCAACAATTGATGGGAACGAAGCCGCTGCGTATGTGGCTTACAGGGTCAACGAAGTATGTGCCATTTACCCCATTACTCCCAGCAGCACCATGGCCGAACTGGCCGATGAGTGGGCTGCCAAAGGCACAAAAAATATTTGGGGCCATGTACCCGATGTAATGGAAATGCAAAGTGAAGGTGGCGCTGCAGGTACCGTGCATGGTGCGTTGCAAACAGGCTCACTCACTACCACATTTACGGCATCGCAAGGGCTCATGCTCATGCTGCCCAACATGTACAAAATTGCGGGTGAATTAACGCCAGCAGTGTTTCATGTAGCGGCCCGTTCGCTGGCGGCGCAAGGCCTGTCCATCTTTGGCGACCACCAGGATGTAATGGCAGCCCGCACCACAGGTTATGCCATGCTGAGCAGTGCATCTGTACAAGAAGCACACGACATGGCATTGATTGCACAAGCGGCTACCATGCGGTCCCGCATTCCGTTCATTCATTTTTTTGATGGCTTCCGTACTTCTCACGAAGTGAGCAAAATTGAATTGATACCGGAAGATGTGATGCGCAGCATGATTACCGATGACCTGTTGTTTGAGCATCGCAGCCGTGCATTGAACCCCGATAATCCTTTCATTCGTGGTACGGCACAAAATCCAGACGTTTACTTCCAGGGTCGTGAAACTGTCAATAATTTTTATAGTGCTACACCAGGTATCGTGCATGCAGCTATGCAAGAGTTTGCACAGCATACCGGTCGTCAGTATGAGTTGTACCAATACTATGGTGCAGCCGATGCTGACCGCGTCATGATCATCATGGGTAGTGGTGGCGAAACCGCTGCCGAAACTGCCGCAGCGCTGAATGCCGCTGGCGAAAAAACAGGTGTATTGCTCATTCGGCTGTATCGTCCGTTCGATATGGATTACTTCATAAAGGCATTGCCCGTTACCGTGCAAAGCATTGCTGTACTTGACCGTACCAAAGAACCCGGTGCCAGTGGCGAACCGCTGTTTCAGGATGTGTTGGCTTCGCTGGTGCAGGCATTCCAACAAGGCATGCTGGCTCAACTGCCCCGCCTCATTGGTGGCCGCTATGGTTTGAGTAGCAAGGAGTGGACACCCGCCATGGTAAAAGCCGTATTTGATGAGCTGAAAAAAGTGAAACCTAAAAATCATTTCACCATTGGTATCAACGATGACGTGTCGCATACCAGCCTCAGCTACGATCCATCATTTACACTCGACGAAAGTGGCTGGCGGCAGGCGTTGTTCTTTGGCCTTGGTGCTGATGGTACAGTAGGTGCCAACAAAAACAGCATCAAAATCATTGGTGAAAACACACCGATGTATGGCCAGGGTTATTTTGTATACGACTCTAAAAAATCAGGTGCCAGAACGGTTTCACATTTACGCTTTGGCAAGAATCCGATTAAGGCACCATACCTCGTTTCTCAGGCCGATTTCATCGCTTGTCACCAGTTCAACTTTACTGAAAAAGTAGAGATGCTCTCGTTTGCCAAACCCGGTGCGATTTTCCTCATCAATAGTCCTTTCAACAAAGATGAAGTTTGGAACAACCTGCCCGGCAACGTGCAGCAAACAATCATAGACAAACAGATAAAAGTATACGTGATTGATGCCACTACTGTAGCCCGTGAAAACGGTATGGGTACCCGCATCAACACCATTATGCAAACCTGCTTTTTTGCACTGGCCGAAGTGCTGCCCAAAGAAGAAGCCATTGCAGAAATCAAGCATGCTATTGAAAAAACCTACAGCAAAAAGGGTAGGGCTATTGTAGAGAAAAACTTCCAGGCCGTGGATGCTACACTGGATCACTTGCATCAGGTAACCATTCCTGCCACTGCTACTGCTGCCACAGCCAGCCTGCAAAGTGTAAGTAGTAACGCACCTGAGTTTGTGAAAAGTGTGATTGGGCCCATGCTGGCCGGTCATGGTGATGAATTACCGGTGAGTGCTATCAGCATCGACGGTACATGGCCCAGTGCTACCACGCAGTATGAAAAGCGCAACATCAGCGATTTGGTGCCTGTATGGGAACCTGACCTGTGTATTCAGTGCGGTAACTGTTCGTTCGTTTGTCCGCACAGTGTAATCCGGGCCAAATTTTACCACGAAGACTTTTTGGAAAAAGCTCCGGAAGGTTTCAAATCTGCACCCATCAATGCACGTGGTTTTCCTGAAACCAAGTACACATTAGAAGTGTACCTCGAAGATTGCACGGGTTGTACATTGTGCGTAGATGCTTGCCCTGCCAGTGATCCGAATGATCGCAGCAAGAAAGCCATCAACATGGCTGATAAAGCGCCTATACTCGAAACAGGAAAAGCCAGCATCGAATATTTCGAAAACATTCCCTGGAACGATCGTTCACGCATCAACTTCTCTACCGTACATGGTGCACAGTTCCTCGAGCCATTGTTTGAGTTTAGTGGTGCCTGTGCCGGTTGTGGTGAAACGCCATACCTCAAGCTGCTCACCCAATTGTTTGGCGATCGGTTACTGGTAGCCAATGCTACAGGTTGTTCTTCTATTTACGGAGGTAACCTGCCTACTACGCCATGGGCTAAAAACAAAGACGGACAAGGCCCGGCATGGAGCAACTCTTTGTTTGAAGACAACGCTGAGTTTGGTTTGGGTATGCGCATCACTGCCGATAAGCAGTTTGAAATGGCAGAAACCATCCTTCGTCAGCTGGCGCCTACTGTAGGTGAAGAATTGGCCAACAGTATTTTGGATGCGCCACAAGAAATGGAAAGCGAAGTGGTGGCACAGCGGGCAAGAGTGAAAGAACTGAAAAGCATTTTGCGTACCAAAGAAGATTCATTGTCTCGTCAACTGCTGAGTGTAGCCGACCAACTGGTGAAACGCAGTGTGTGGTTGGTTGGTGGCGATGGATGGGCCTATGATATTGGCTACGGCGGCCTCGACCACGTACTGGCCAGCGGACGTAACGTAAACGTAATTGTGCTGGATACAGAAGTGTACAGCAACACTGGTGGACAAAGCAGTAAGAGTACACCAACAGCTGCTACTGCCAAGTTTGCAGCAGCTGGTAAGCAGGTAGGTAAAAAAGACCTTGCCATGCAGGCCATCAGCTATGGTAATGTGTATGTAGCCCGTGTAGCATTGGGCGCCAATCCGCAGCAAACCTTGCTGGCCATGCGGGAAGCAGCAGCCTATGACGGACCATCGCTTATTTTGGCGTACAGCCATTGTATTGCACACGGCTACGATTTGAAAGATGGACTCAATCAGCAAACGAAAGCCGTACACAGTGGTTACTGGCCGCTGCTGCGCTACAACCCCATGTTGCGCCGCAAAAAACTGAATCCGTTTGTGCTCGATTCGCAGCGTCCATCCATGCCAATGAAAGACTATGCATACAATGAGCTGCGTTACAAAGTATTGGTCAACTCTAATCCGGAGCAAGCCGAACGCCTGATGAACCTGGCACAAGAGCTGGTGAACCTTCGTTGGAAAAACTACGAAGAGCTGGCTACCAAATCTGCCAGCGACTTTGTACCAGTTGCATAAATACGTGCATGATGATTATTCACTCTTAACAAAACTCCGCTACAATACCGGCCTTGCGTTGGTAGTGTAGCGGTATTTCAATGCATATGAATCTTTCTACCAATTACCTGGGCCTGAAACTGGAATCACCGGTGGTGGTTTCTGCCTGTACGCTGAGCGAAGACATCAGCAATATTGTACGCATGGAAGATGCCGGAGCAGGCGCTGTGGTGATGTTCTCATTGTTTGAAGAACAAATTCGACAGGATGCTGCCCGTTATGATGCCATCTCGCAAAACACCAGCAATCTTTTTGCTGAAGCGTCCGATTTTTTTCCTGGTATTGAAGACTATCATGTAGGGCCATATGAGTACCTCGAAAAAATTCGTCAGGCAAAAGCCCGTACTTCATTGCCCATTATTGGTAGCCTCAATGGTGTGACCAACGAAGGATGGATTGAGTATGCCAAGCTGATTGAAGAAGCCGGTGCTGATGCATTGGAGGTAAACATCTTTTTCATTCCCGCGGATATTCATACCAACGCTGCTCAGGTAGAACAACGCTATGTAGATATTGTAAAAGCCATTCGCCGTTCAGTACGTATTCCTGTTTCTGTGAAACTGAGTCCGTACTTTAGTGCTATTGGCAATATGGCTCGTCGCTTGTACGAAGAAGGTGCCAACGGTCTCGTATTGTTCAACCGTTTTTACCAACCCGATTTTGATATTCAGCAGTTGAAAGTATTGCCGAACCTGCAATACAGTGAAGCCACTGAAATACGTTTGCCGCTGTTGTGGCTGGCAATCTTGCATGGTCGTGTGCCGGTATCGCTGGCGGCTACCAGTGGTGTCAATAGCGAAATTGAAGTGATTAAATATTTGCTGGCCGGTGCCGATGTTGCTATGACGGCTTCTACTTTGTACCGCAACGGTATTGATTACATCACGGTGATGAACCATGGCATTCGCAACTGGATGAAGGCAAAAGGTTTTGAAAGCATCCAGGCTTTCAAAGGCGTTATGAGTCAGCAAAACATTTCTGACCCCACTGCTTACGAAAGAGCCAACTACATCAAAATTTTGGAAAGCAAGCGATAAGCAATATCGCAACCATATCAACGGACGGCTGATTCAGTCGTCCGTTTTTTTATTTTTTAAAGAATGCAGGGCATGACGGTTCCTGATGGTTCTTCTTTTATTTTTAGCCGACTTAAGATTGGATGCCATGCAAAAAAATAACGTTACCCGTACCATAGGTTGGCTATTTGTGCTAATGCTGCAAAGCGCTGTGTTTACTCCGGCCATTGCACAATCATCTTTACAATTGCTATACGATAAGCCAGCCCAAAAATGGACAGAAGCTTTGCCTGTAGGCAACGGTCAGTTAGGCGCCATGGTATTTGGAGGCATCGAACATGAATTGCTGCAGCTGAATGAAGCTACGTTGTGGAGTGGTGGTCCTATCAATCCCAATCCCAATCCGGCTTCGGCTTCATATTTACCCAAAGTAAGAGAAGCATTGTTTGCGGGTAAATATGAAGAGGCCAACCGCCTGGTAAAAAAGATGCAGGGCCTGTATTCGGAAAGCTACATGCCCATGGGCGATGTGCACATTGAGCAAGACTTGGGCCTTGCAACAGTAACCGATTATCAACGCACATTGAAGTTGGCTGATGCCATGGCCATTACTTCTTTCACTGCCAATGGAGTGCAGTACAAACGAGAAGTATTTGCTTCTGCAGCGCATCGAAATTTGATTGTACGCATCACGGCCAGCAAACAGGGGCAATTGAATCTGCGCATTCGTGCATCTAGCCTGATGCGGATACAGCCGGTAGCAATGGCCGCTCAGCAAATGCTGCTCATCAAAGGCAAAGCGCCGGCACATGTTGATCCGAATTATTTCCGTGTCAATAAAGAACCTGTGATTCAGAATGATACCAATGGTTGCCGGGGCATGCGTTTTGCCATGGGTATACAGGTAGCCTTGCAAGATGGTAGCCTAGAGATAGATACCAGCGGCCTGCAAGTAAGCAATGGCACAACTGTGACGTTGCACATTTCAGCAGCCACCAGTTTTAATGGCTTTGATAAATGCCCTGATAGTGAGGGAAAAGATGAGTTGGCTTTGATGCAGCAATACCTGAACGTGACAAAAGCGTTGCCTTACTTTCAGTTGCGTAGCAAACACAGCGAGGCATTTCAACATTATTTCAACCGGGTAACCATGTGGTTGAATGAAGAGAAGGATGCCATGGTTGCTGTGCCTACGGATCAGCGATTGGAAGCCTACACGAAAGGTGCCAACGACCCCGGTTTGGAAGTGCTCTATTTTCAGTATGGTCGCTACCTGCTCATCAGTAGTTCGCAAACGCCCAATGTGCCGGCGAATTTGCAAGGCATTTGGAACAAAGAGCTGCGGGCACCGTGGAGTTCCAACTATACCACAAACATCAACGTGCAAATGAACTACTGGCCGGCAGAGGCTACGAATCTTGCTGAAATGCACCAACCGTTATTAGGGTTTTTAAACAAGCTGGCGGTTACAGGTGCAGTTACGGCGAAGAACTTTTACAACATCAACAGTGGTTGGGTAGTCAATCACAACTCAGATATTTGGGCGCTGAGCAATCCGGTAGGCGATACCGGCAAAGGCGATCCTAAATGGGCCAACTGGGCCATGGGGGCTAACTGGCTCAGCCGGCATGCGTGGGAACATTATCAGTTTACAGGCAACAAAAAGTTCTTGAAAGACACTGCCTATCCATTAATGAAAGGCGCTGCCCAGTTCACACTGCAATGGTTGATACCCGATGCCAATGGCCGATTGGTAACAGCACCATCTACTTCGCCGGAAAACGACTATTACTATGATGGCAACAAAAAAACAGGCATGACCATTGCCTCTACCATGGATATGTCCATCATCAAAGATTTGTTTGACAACCTGATTGCAGCGCAACAAGTGTTGCAATCAGACAAAGCTTTTATTGATTCTGTACAACAAGCAAAAGCATTATTGCATCCATTTCAAATTGGTAGCAAAGGCCAATTGCAGGAGTGGTACAACGATGTTGTGGATGTAGACCCCGAACACAGGCATGTCTCGCATTTGTATGCTCTGTATCCTGCAAAATTGATTTCAGCAACCCGAACACCAGCCTTAGCCGCTGCGGCGAAGCAAACACTGCTGATGCGTGGTGATGGTGGCACAGGATGGAGCCTTGGTTGGAAAGTAAATTTTTGGGCACGACTACTGGATGGCGATCATGCATACAAACTGTACCGCAACCTGATGCGATTGGTGCGGGAGGATGGTATTGTGATGTCTGGTGGAGGTATTTATCCTAACATGTTTGATGCGCATCCGCCTTTTCAAATTGATGGCAATTTTGCCGGTACCGCAGGTGTTTCAGAAATGCTGCTGCAAAGCCAGGATAACGAATTGCATTTGCTGCCGGCATTGCCCACTGCCTGGCATAGCGGGCATGTAAGTGGCCTGGTAGGCCGGGGTAATTTTGTAGTGTCGCTTACTTGGCAAAACAATGCTTTGCAAAGAGCAGGCATACAATCCCGCAACGGTGGCGTATGTGTGGTACGTAGTGCTGCACCACTATTGGTAAATGGTATGGCAGTAGCGGCAGAAAAAACAGCCATTGGCTATGTGATGCGTTTCAACACACAAGCAGGTAAATATTACTTACTGACACAAAAGCCTTAATCGGTAAAAGGTTTTGGGAAGGTAATTTTCCAAAGTCCGCGGATATCACCTTTCACAAATCCAAGGGCTTTATCTTTTGGATACAGTGAGTCGATAACGGCCAACACTTCGGGTTGCATGCCCATGGCTTTATTGCCGTGGCAATTGCCACAGAGCGGATTCATAATGATGGGTTTGTAAAAAACAAACGCAGTTTCCGTTTCCTGTACTACGCTGGTAAGGCTATCGCCTCTGGCTTTTAGCTGCGCAAATAGTTGCCATTGTTTGCTGTCTGCACTGTCTAATGCATTTGCCGGATTGCGAAATCGTTCTGCCACTCTTTGAATGGTAATACCATCTTTGGCCAGCGATGAAGTGATGGGCAATGCCTGCACGTTACAAAACCGAACGGCCCCTGCAATGCCTTTGGTTTCCATGGCTTGCAGTAACGAGTTACGGAGCGTATCAAACGTAGCAGTAGCAATACTATCGCCACGTTGCAAATACTGCTGCTGCTCTGCTATGGGTGTTTCTTCAAGGCAACTTTGGTAGCCAATGGCTGCAAACAACAATGGAATGATGGCCCATTTTTTCATGAGGAAATGAGTCAATTGGTTAATTGGGTGATTGAGTCAATTCGGATGAAAATAAAAGCTACTGAAACAGTGTCCGCTTTTCGTAGTACGGTGTTTCAGGGTCACTCACGGTTTCTTTTTGAAGCCAATAGGCTTGTGTTACAATCTGGCCAGTTGGTGTTTTTAACAAGCGACCAAACACCGCATTCACGGCGTTGAATTTTACATCGGTTACGCCAATGGTAAACAAGCTGGGCGCAGGCGGTGCTTCCACTGCCGGAGCCGCTTCGCCTTCAGCAGGCGCTGCCGCTGGTTTGGCTGCTTTGGGGGGCGCTGCAGCTGCAATCACCACTTCGTATCCGTTGTGCTCCAGCAATGGCTTCAAAAAGTCGACTCTGTCTTGCGACACATTGGTTTCCACCACGGCACATTTCACACCGTTCAGGTCTTCAAATGGATGGTTTTTATTGATAGCCATATTTATTATTTATTTTTTGTTTTTCGTTTTTGGTTCCTCGGGAGTTACTTTTTTCATGAAATGAAACCTGATTGAATTTGAAATGAAGCGAAACAGTAAGAACTAAAAACCACAAACAACAAACCAAAAACTCAAAATACTTTACGAAACCAGTTGATAAATGTACTCGTAGGCGCCACTGTACAAGCCTGTTATTAAAATGCCAGCGATGCAAATGATGAGTGCAATTTTGGGTGACAATGGTGTATTGATTTTTTCCAACGGCGCAGCATTGTGATCCATGAACATGGCTTTTACCACCCGCTGGTAGTAGTACAAAGAAATAATCATGTTCAGCGCAGCAATGGTAATGAGCAACCAGTTGCCTTTGGCCGCACCAGCCAGAATCAAAAAGAACTTACCAAAGAAACCAGCCGTAGGTGGAATACCCGCCAGTGAAAACAACGCAATGGCCAGTGTCCATGCCAGCAGCGGATTGGTTTGGTAGAAGCCTTTGTAATCATCCACTTTCTCTTTGTCGTAGGCGCTGCTTACCAGCGATACCACACCAAACGCAGCCAGATTGCTGAAGATGTAAATAAGTACAAAAAAGATCAACGATGTACTGCTGGCAACGCTTTGTCCGCTTATGCCCAGCAGTATAAAACCAACCTGTGCAATGGAAGAAAAAGCAAGGAAGCGTTTCATGTTTTGCTGACGCATGGCAAACAGGTTGCCGATGAGCATGGTAGCTACAGACAAGATGTACAGCATGTAATACCAGGTATCGCCCATGCTGCGGAATACACTGTACAACACGGTGATGAACACAAACAAAATAGCACCTTTAGAAATTACACTCAGGTAAGACGTAACTGGGATGGGAGCACCTTCGTACACATCAGCCGTCCACAGGTGAAACGGTACCGCAGAAATTTTGAAACCAAAACCTGCGAGTATCATCACGAATGCGAATATTTCCAGTGGGCTACCGGTTACAGCGGCTGCAATAGCAGAATAGCTAACACTGCCCACGATGCCGTACATCCACGAAATACCAAAGAGCAACAACGCAGAAGAGAAGGCAGATGACACAATCATTTTGAACGCTGCTTCACTCGATTGTTTCTTGTGCAAATCGAAATTGACCATGGCTGCCAATGGAATGGTGCTCAGCTCTAAACCGAGGTAGAACATGAGCAGGTTGGCACTCGACAACATGAAGAACATACCCAGCAAAGTGCTGATGAGCAAGAGGTAAAATTCCATGGCATGTTTGTGCGCCTTCAACCACTGATAACTCTGCAATGAGATGATGAGGGTGCCGAGTGTCAGGATGTTTTTTTCCAGCCGGATTAAGTCGGTGGTATGAAACATGTTGCCGAAAATCATGCCGGTATCCTTCACCAAAAAGCCCATGGCCAGCGTGGCTATCAATACTGCATTCACCATGTTCATCACTGTTTCATTTTTCAAACGGGCATTGCCCAGTTTCAAAAAGAGCAACCCAAAAATGATGAGGATGAGCATCAGCTCAGAACGCATCAATAGGAAAAAATCTTGTACCATATAAAAAAGGTGAATGAGTCAAAAAGTCAATTGTCAATGAGTGAATTGCGTTATGGATTGGCAACGAGTTTGTTCATGATGGCTTCGGTACCGGGTGTGATGAGGTGATTGATGAGGAAGGGCGTGATACCAATAACCAGTATGGCTGCTACGAGTATGATAGCTGCTGATTTTTCATTCCAACGGGCATCTTTAAACTCGAAATACGCTTCATGTTCTACCGGCCCCATAATGACTTTGCCAATGGCCCGCAAAATGTACACGGCGGTCACAACGATGGAGGCAGTCGCAGCAATTGTGGCTACTCTGTGCAGGGTGCCGCCATTTTCCCAACTGCCAATAAACACCATCATTTCGGCCACAAATCCACTGAAGCCCGGGAGGCCTAAAGAAGTGAGACCGGCGATCATAAATACAGTTGAGATGAATGGAATGCTTTTGAGTAAGCCCCCCATTTTATCAACCATGCGGGTGTGGGTTCGTTCGTATACCATGCCTATCACGGCGAAGAAAAGGGCCGTCATCAAACCATGCGATACCATTTGAATAACTGCACCTGCAATGGCCGTTTTGGTGAGCATGCCAATGCCAAACAACACAAAGCCGGTATGACTTACGGATGAGTAAGCGTTGATGTATTTCAAATCGGTTTGCATCATGGTAGCGAAGGAGCCGTACAAAATGGCAATGGCCGACAACACGATGATGTAAGGAGAATAATAATGTGCTGCTTCGGGCATGATAGTAGTGGCTACCCGCAGAATGCCGTAGCCTCCCAGCTTCATGCTGATGCCTGCCAAAAACATACTGGCTGCGGTGGGTGCACTACTGTGACCATCGGGCACCCAGGTATGAAATGGAAACAACGCCGTGAATACACCAAAGCCAATGAAGGCAAAGGGGAAGAAAAATTTCTGTTGTTCTACACTCAGCGGATTAGCGGCCAGCTCACTCATGTTGAAGCTGAGGTTGCCACTCGCATTGTTGAAATACAAACCCGACAAGCCTATAAACACCAAGGCCGATGCACCCATGAGCATGAGTACGAGTTTGGTGGCACTGTATTCTTTTTTTCCACTGCCCCAAATGCCGATGAGCAAAAACTTGGGTACCACCGCCAGTTCTAAAAAGAAGAACATGGTAAATACATCGGTAGAAATAAAGTAACCATAAGCACCAGCACTCAGCAGCATGAGGAGGAAGAAAAATTCACGGCTCATCTTTTCCATATTCCAGCTGATGAGGACACCTGCCAGCACTACAATGGCGGTGAGCATAATCATGGCAATGGAAATGCCATCGACACCTACGCTGTGGTAAATGTGCAGGGGTTTGTACCAAGCGTAGCTGCTTTCAAACGCCAGTGAACCACTCATGCCTGATGCAGGATCTTGCATAAATACATAGAGCAGTACACACGATAGCAACAGCTGCAGTGTGGCACCAATAGCAGCAATGCTGCGCACCTGCTTCAGTTGGCTGAAGGGCAGTATGGCCAGTGCCGATACAACAGGTAGTACAATAAGCCAGTTAAGATTCATACCATCAATATTTTAATGCCACAGGTAAATAAAAATGAAAGCCAACAACAAGGCACCGGCAAAGAAGTACATAGCGTATTGCTGTACTTTACCACTTTGCCATCCTTTTATCATAAACGATACATCATCGGTAGCACTGGCCACAGTGTTTACAGTGCCGTCTACAATGTTTTTATCGGTCCATGCGGCAGGCTTGCCAATGAAGCGGAAAATGATTTTATGGGTAATGAACAGGTAGAGTTCATCGATGTAAAATTTGCGATACGCAGCACGATACAAACCGCCCATAGTATTCGCAAGGTTGGCAGGTTTGTCGTTGGCTTTTTGATACAGCACATACGCAATGCCAATACCGATAATGACCATGGCAACAGGAGCAATGGAAAATAGCAGGTGCAGGTGTGTATCAAATCCTTTGCCATTGCTGCTTACGTATTGCGCAAAAGGAATGAAGCCGGTTACAATCGTCAGCAGTGACAATACAATCAGCGGCAGCTTCATACTCATCGGGCCTTCGCCATGATGTGCTTCGTAGTGTTTTTCTTTTGCCAGAAAATCATGAAGTACAAACGGAACATGTAGAAGGCGGTGAGGCCTGCAGTAAACAAGGCAATAAAGTAGATGGCTTTGTTGCCTTCGTAAGCAGCCAGCAATATTTCTTCTTTGCTGAAGAAACCACTCAGCGGCGGCACACCCGCAATGGCCAGGCAAGCCAGCAGAAATGTAGCATGTGTAACGGGCATGTGTTTACGCAAACCGCCCATGTCAGTCATGTCGTTGCTGTGTACGTAGTGAATAACAGCACCGGCACCAAGGAACAACAATGATTTGAAGAAGGCATGTGTAAACAAGTGGAACATGGAAGCCGTGAAGCCAAGGCCTGCTTCGCCACCATAACCTGATACACCTAATGAAAACATCATGTAACCAATCTGCGACATGGTACTGTACGCCAGTACCCTTTTGATATCGGTTTGCGTAGTGGCAATGATGGCCGCAAACAAGGCTGAAGTTGCACCTACCCAAGCCACCACACTCATGGCTATTTCGTCGAGGTGAAACACGGGGAACAAACGGGCTACGAGGTATACACCGGCTACCACCATGGTGGCGGCATGTATCAATGCCGAAACAGGTGTAGGGCCTTCCATGGCATCGGGCAGCCAAATGTGCAAGGGGAACATGGCCGACTTACCGGCACCACCCATAAACACCAGTATCAATGCCCATGTAAGTGTAGACAAACCGAGGAAGCCAGCACTGGTCATGCTGATAAATGCTTCGCTTTGTGGATTGCTCAAGCGGTCGATGATGGTGCTAAAATCCAATGTGCCGGTTTGAATACCGAGGATGAGAATGCCGATGAGAAAACCGAGATCGGCAAAGCGGGTAACGATGAAGGCTTTTTTACTGGCCGCCACCGCACTGGGTTTGGTAAAGAAAAAACCAATGAGCAGGTAAGAAGACACACCCACCAGTTCCCAGAACATATAAATCTGAAAGATGTTCACCGATATCACCAAGCCCAGCATGCTGAAAGTAAACAGCGATAAGAAAGCGAAGTAGGTGCTGTAGCGTTCTTCATCTTTCATGTAGCCAAGGCTGAAGATGTGCACCATGAGTGACACTACGGTTATCACTACGAGCATCATTACTGATATAGGATCAAGTAAGATGCCGATATCGATGCTCAGTTCTTTGTAGCCAAATTTGAGCCACTCGGCCTGCAAGGCAATGATGGGTTGATACGTGCCATTGAGCTGTCCATCTACCAAAAAATACTGGCAGGCTATGTACACCGACAATGCGGCGATGGTGCCCAATACGGCGGTACCAATCATGCCGGAGGCTTTGCGGAAAATGCTGCGTCCCCAAATGCCCAGTACCACAAAGCTGGCCAGTGGCAGCAGCAACAGCAGGGCAGAAAGTAATGCGTAATTCATGTGTTATGGCTGTTGGGGTTAATGTTTTAATTCAGCTGCATCGTTTACATCAATGCTCAGGTGGCTACGATACAGGTTGATGACAATGGCGATGGCAATGGCTGCTTCGGCGGCGGCAATGGTGATGATGAAGATGGTAAAGAAGATGCCATCCAATTGGCCGGGCCACAGATATTTGTTGAATGCCACGAAGTTGATATTGATGCTGTTGAGCATGAGTTCGATACTCATGAGCAAGGCAATCATATTGCGCCGGGTAAACAAGCCGTACATGCCTATAAAAAACAAGGCCGTACTCAGCAGTAAAATATGTGAAACAGGTACCATGGTTGTTTATTTAAAAGCAGAAGGCTTAATGCTCAAGGCTACTGCGTTTGATGTTTGTTATTCGTTTGAATTCTGTTATCTAATCACTCAGTTGTCTAATTAACCAATCAACTAATTAACCAGTTAACCAATCACCTCACTCACTCTTCTCACTCTCCTTCATCGCTATCACAATAGCCCCAACCATAGCGGCCAGCAGCAAAATGCTCACAGCTTCAAATGGCAACGCAAAGCCATCCGAACCGGTGTTGAGCATGGCCGTACCAATGCGGCTCACTTCATTGTCAAAAGGTGCCTCTGTTTTGCTGAAGCCATATTCATGCACCAGTAAACCACTGAGGGTAAGGCCCAGCACACACGCAATGGCCGCAGCAATTTTGCGGGTGAGCTTGGGCGATGGCATATCGGTGGCCGATTGCTGCGTCAGGAAAATGCTGAAGATGATGAGCACTACAATGCCGCCTACGTACACCACTATTTGCACAGCCGCAATGAATTCTACTTCCATCCAGAAGTACAAAGAGGCAATGCCAATAAGGGTAAACAGCAGCCAGATGGCGGAGCGGAAAATTTGTTTTGCCGTAACGGCCAGCAGGGCCATGCCCAGTATGAAGGCCGCAATCAGGTAAAATATGATGGTTGAAATATCCATGATGTTGGTGGCTTTGTTCGGCGATTATTATTCTACACCTGCCCTGATTTTGGAGCCGGGTTTATTCAATTGTTTAGTCAGCGTACTTCTGTCGAATACACTATGCTCAAATGTGTTGGCCATGCTAATGGCGCCGGTAGGACAAGCTTCTACACAGAGGTTGCACATGGTGCAGAGCTCCAGGTGATAGATGAAGGTGTCTACTGCTTTTTTCTTTTTGCCTTCGGGCGTCATGTCAAACTTGGTGATGACTTTGATAGTGCCGTTGGGGCAGGCCAGTTCGCAGGCGGTGCAACCGGTGCAGGCATGTTCGTTGTTTTCGTCGTGCAGCATCACTACTTCACCACGAAAGCGTTCGGCCAATACCAGCGTGTCGCGGTTGTCGGGGTATTGCTCGGTAATTTTTTCTTTGTGGTGCCGCAGAAAATAACCACCGGTCACTTTCATGCCGGTCGCCAGCGACTTCACACCGTTGAAAATATCCGCGAAGTATTGTTTGAGGTTCATAATGATTATTTGTCGTTTTCGTTTTTGAGCAATCGACTTAAACTCTACTCCTTAATTCGATTGCCTTTACTATCATCCAACATCTGTCATCTATCAACTATTTAAAAATGCCATCCTGCCAATGCAATCACCGTTACCAATAAAATATTGACAATGCTGATGGGCAGCAAGTATTTCCATTCAAGGTTCAACAACTGGTCGATGCGCAAACGGGGGAAGGTCCAGCGGAACCACATGATGACGAAAATGAGGAAGAAGGTTTTGCCAAAAAACCAGATGGGTGTGGGGATGTAATCCATGATGTGGTTGAACTGCTCCCAGTTGCCTACATGAAACGGCATCCATCCACCGAGGAAAAGCGTGGCACCAATGGCACACACCACAAATATGTTCACGTATTCTGCCAGAAAAAACAAGGCGAACTTCATGCCCGAGTATTCTGTGTGAAAACCGGCGGTGAGTTCGCTTTCCGCTTCAGCCATATCAAAAGGAGCACGGTTGGTTTCGGCAGTGGCAGCAATAATGAAGATCACGAAGGCAATGATGGCGGGGATATGTCCTTTGAACAACCACCAACCTGTTTCCTGTGCCTGAATGATGTCGGATACTTTCAAACTGCCGGTAAGTACTACAATGGTGAGCATGGATAAACCAGCCGACAATTCGTAGCTCACTATTTGAGCACCACTACGCATGGCACCCAGCAGTGAGTATTTGTTGTTGCTAGCCCAGCCGGCCATCAAAATACCAATCACCGACAAAGAAGAAACAGCAGAAACAAAGAGTACGCCAATGTTGATGTCCCAAATTTGAAAGCCTTTGGCAAACATGAGTGGCGCCATGATGACCATGGAAACGATGATAACCAGAATGGGCGCCAGATTGAACAGCAATCTGTCAACGTTATTCGGCGTCATGCCTTCTTTTACAATGAGCTTCAACGTATCAGCCACGGTTTGAAACCAACCCCACGGGCCAATACGGTTGGGACCAAGGCGCAACTGCATCCAGGAACTTACTTTGCGTTCCATCATTACAAGCACCAGTCCCAAAAAGGCAAACAGCGCAATCACCAATACACCTATGATGGCAAACTCTACCATCAGCGCCAGTGTTGGGTTCATGGTTTCGTACAGCCAGTTGTGTACGCTTTGTGTTATGTCTTCTAAACTAAACATGAGTCAGTTTTATTGGCCCCCTAACCCCCAAAGGGGGAAAAAGGATATTCGTATTATTTTCTACACTCCAATATCATTTATCGATCGCCTCTCATTTAATATCAGACATCGTAAATCAGACATCCAACATCCATCAATCATCATCTGTCAATGTCCGGAATTACCAAGTCCAGCGTACCCATAATCGCTACGAGGTCACCAATCTTTTGTCCACGGGTCATATGGTCTAACGCACTCAGGTTGCTGAAACCTGGTGAACGGAACTTGATACGATAAGGTGTGGTGCCACCTTCACTTACAATGTACACGCCCAGCTCACCACGGGGTGTTTCTACACGGCTGTAGAATTCGCCTTTGGGCAGTTTCAGTACCGCTTTTGTTTTGGCCTGAAAATCGCCTTCCGGAATATTGTCAATCAGTTGTTCAATGATGTTCATCGACTCCCGCATTTCTGCCAGTCGAATGAGATAGCGACCATAGCTATCGCCGGTGGTATTGGTGATTTCGTTGAATTGAATTTGATCGTAAATCTCGTAAGGGAAATGCTTGCGTACATCGCAGCTTACACCGCTGGCACGGGCAGTAGGGCCGGTGCAACCGTATGAAATAGCATCTTCTTTGCTCAGTATGCCCACGCCTTTCAGGCGGTTTTGGAAAATGATATTGCCGGTTACCAGCTCATCGTATTCATCAATCTTACTTCGGAAGTGCCGTACAAAATCTTTTACACTTTGCTGAAAGTTCGGATGAATGTCGGCCATTACTCCACCGGGAACATTGTAGTTCATGGTGAGGCGGGCACCGCAGGTTTCTTCCATAATACTGTTGATCATTTCTCTTTCGCGGAAAGCGAGGAAGAAAGGCGTAACAGCGCCGCAGTCCATGGCAATACTGCCCCACCACAAGCAGTGCGATGCAATGCGGGTGAGTTCATCCATCAGCACCCGTATGTATTGTGCCCGCAGGGGAACTTCTATGCCCATGCCTTGTTCTACACACATGGCACAAGCATGGTTATTGGTATGTGCCGCCAAATAATCCATGCGGCTGGTACTGTATATAAACTGACGATAAGTAAGGCTTTCGCACATCTTTTCGATGCTGCGGTGGATGTAACCAATGTGTGGCTCCACTTTGCGAACCATTTCACCATTGATGGTGAGCACCAAGTGCAATACACCGTGAGTGCTGGGGTGCTGTGGCCCCACATTAATCACCATTTCATCGGTGCCGGGAATCGTTTGTATGATATCCGTTTCTCTGTACATAATGCGTGGCTTACAGTTTAATCATGTTTACAGGGTCGTCGTAGTCTTTGCGGAGCGGATAGCCCACCCAATCGTCGGGCAAAATGAGATTGCGCAAATCGGGGTGCTGCAAAAAGTTGACACCAAACAATTCAAACACTTCTCTTTCGTGAAACTCTGCTGTGCGCCAGATGTAGGCGGCAGAATTAATTTCAGGTTTTTCGCGGTCAAGTTGGCATTTCACCACCAGCTCATGCTTGTGTGTGTAGCTACGCAGGTGATACACCATGGTGAGGTGCTTGAGCCAGTCTACACAAGTGAGGCAAAACAAGAAGTCGAATTGCATCTCCGGCGTATCCCGCAGGAAATAGGCAATATTGCTCCACTGCGGTGCAGGCACATGCATGGTTAAAAACTGACCGCCCTCTTCAAACGTAAAGTCGGGGAAGCGACCGGCTAAATCTTGTTGCAAAGCTTCACGTGTCATGCGTTATAATGTTTTGATGGCTGATGTTTGATGTCTGATATTCAAGCGTCTTCAAACTCAATTCATCATTCCTAATTCCTAATTCATCATTCTCCCCTACGTCGTTTTCATTTCATCCCGAATTTGCTCTCTGGTCATGCCGGCTTTAATTTTTACCTGCAAGGTCATGAGGGCATGTATCAAAGCTTCGGGGCGTGGAGGGCAGCCTGCCACGTACACGTCTACGGGAATTACGTGATCGGCACCTTTTACTACACTATAGGTATTGTAAAAAAACGGCCCGCCGCTGGTGGCGCAGGCTCCCATGGCCACCACGTATTTTGGGTCGGCCATTTGATCATACAGACGCTTGAGTACAGGCGCCATTTTGTTTACGATGGTTCCGGCAATGATGATCACATCAGCTTGCCGTGGAGAGGCACGGGCTACTTCGAAGCCAAACCGGCTCCAATCATATTTGGCGCTGTAAGCACTCATCATTTCAATGGCGCAGCAACTGGTGCCAAAAGTGAGTGGCCACAAGCTGTTGCTTCGAGCCCAGTTGATCACATCATCCATGGCGCTGACCAATATGCCACCACCAGGTGTTTCGTGTACCGTACCGGGAAAAGGAGTCGGGCCTGCAAGCTCGGCAATGCTCTTGCGGGGCGCAGGTGCAGCAGCAGCTGTTGGCTCCACTGCAGCTTCGGCGCTGGCTACAATATTCTCGTTGTTGGGCACTTCACTCATAGTTCCGTTTTTACAAGTTTGTCGTCAATGGCAAGGCTTGCCGCATGATTGCTGTAGACCTTTCGTTATTTCCATTTCAGGGCGCCTTTTTTATGGGCGTACAGCAATCCTAAAAACAGGATGAAAAAGAAAACCACGATTTCGACCAAGGCAATCCAACCCACACTTTTTACCACCACAGCCCATGGAAACAGAAAGACCAGTTCCACATCGAAAATGAGGAACACAAGGGCAAACAAATAATACCCTACGTTGAACTGTATCCAGTTGGGACCTTTACTGGGAACGCCGCATTCGTAGGCTTCGCCTTTTTGTTTGTTCTTGGTGGCTTTGGTAACCAGCTTGGCTACTAAAAGCGCAATGGAAGAAAACGCAACTGCTGCAATAGCAAGGGCAATAAGCGAACCGGCACCCATGTGAATTGATTTTAGCGAATGTAATTGTGTGGCAAGCTGATGATACTGACGAATATCAGTTAGAGTGAAAATTTATATCAGGAAGAGAATACTGCCAAATGTTTTTTCCATTTCGGAAAGAGGAATGAGCAGCAAAAAAGAAACCCACCGGGTGGTGGGTTTTACTGGTTATCGTCGGAGGTGAAAAATACAGCTCGTTTGCGCCGCAGCAGCCATACAAAGGCCGCGAGGCTAAAGAAAAAAATACTGACGCCTTCAAATAAAAAAGTGGCTTTGTGATAGCCCTGCCTGTACAGTTGAAAAGCAATAAATGCCAGTACTATGGCATCGAATACCAAAAACAAACTGGTGCGCAATTGCATACCGGGTAGAAGTACAGCATGCTTCCACGATAGTAAAAGCATAACTACTGCTGCGGGTAGCAATCCAATGGCCAATGGCATGTTGTGGTCAAAAGAAAGAGCGGCAAAGCTGAGTGTCATTACACCAGCTACTACGTGCAAAATTGATTTAATGAGCAGGTTGGCATTCATGGCTGCTTATCCGTACAGCTCAAAGTGAACATCTTTTTTATCGTACCCCATGGCTACAAGTCGCTGGCGGGCTTCATCAATCATGTTTTTCCAACCGCACAGCATAAACTTCGCCGGGCTCAAACCTGTGCCACCAGCCTGTTGGTGCTCAATGCTGCGTTGCTTTATCAGTTCTTCATACACCTGATGTACGTAGCCGGTACGTTGCAGCAAATTATTATCTGGCAATTCGCGGCTGTAGGTGGGGATGTAGGTAAAACCGGGCAACTCATCTTGCAGGCGGCGCAGTTCTGCACCGTATAAGGTATCGTTGAACTTACGGCAACCAAAGATGAGGTAAATGTTGCGATGTTCCACTTGGTGCTCATGCACGTACTGCACCATGCTGCGGAAAGGTGCAATGCCTGTGCCGGTGCAAATAAGGTAGAGGTCTTGCTCCAGCGGCTTGGGCATGGTAAACTTACCCTGCGGACCACGCAGCAAAATTTCGGTGCCAACCCGTGCATTTTCCCACAACCAGGTGGTGCCGGCTCCCGCTTCATTCAGCACTATCACCAGCTCAAAACCATTGGTGCCATTGGGTGCAGAAGCAATGCTGTAGCTGCGCCAACGTTTGTTTTTTTGTTCGTGAATGGGCAGGTCGAGGGTTACAAACTGACCTGGTTCAAATTGAAAATCGGTTGACGAAGGAATCTCAAAAAAGAAGCGCTTCGTGTTATGTGTTTCGTCTATGATGTTGGGTGATCACACCGGTCACCCATTCGAGCAATGCCATCGTTTCAAATATTAGATTCTGCCGAAAGATAAGGCTGTTTGTTGCATAGCGCAATCTGCACCATACTGCTGTTGACTGCTTTTACAAGTATTTCGGTTGCTGAAACACTAGTGCCACAAGGGCTTCCACTGAAAGGCGACGCATCATTTTTTTTGCGCAATCGTTAGCGTTTTGTGTAGTTGATGTGGCTACTCCCATTCATTTTCTTTGATGGTATCGAGTATGCTCAGGTAAGATGCAAACCTGTCTGGCGAAATACTGCCATCACTCACGGCTTGTTTTACGGCACAGCCCGGTTCATTTACGTGCAGGCAATTATTAAACTGGCACTCCTGCAACACAGCCCGCATTTCCGGAAAATAATGACTCAGTTCTTCCCGCTCAATATCTACAATGCCAAACTCCCGAATACCGGGTGTATCAATAATGCGGCCGCCATCCGGCAGGTCAAACATTTCGGCAAAAGTGGTGGTGTGCATGCCCTTGCCGCTCCAGCCGCTCACTTCTTTGGTACGCAGGGTAAAGCCGGGTATGAGGGCATTGAGCAAACTGCTTTTGCCCACACCACTGTGGCCACTCACCAGCGTAGTTTTATTTTTTAATAATGCATGCAGCCCATCCATGCCGGTACCTTGTTGCACACTTACGGCCATTATCTGGTAGCCAATCTGGCTATAAATTGCCGACCATTCTTCAAACTTGGCTTTGTCTTTTTCCTTCCATGCATCTTGCTTGTTGATAAGCAAAATGGCTGGCACATGATAGGCTTCTGCGGCTACCAAAAAGCGATCCATAAAACCATTGGAAGTACGTGGGTCTTTGATGGTAGCCACCAGCAACACCTGGTCGAGATTGCTGGCTACAATATGGTGCTGGCGGCGGTGGCTGGGGCTTTGACGGCTGATGTAATTGTGCCGGTCGTGAATGCCTGCAATAGTAGCAATATGGGTGTCTTCATTTTCTATTTCCATGCTCACCACATCGCCCACCGCAATGGGGTTGGTACTGCTGAGGCCTTCTATTTTAAACACACCTTTGATACGGGCCTTCCAAAGCTGACCTGTTTCATCTTTTACATCGTACCAGCTGCCGGTACTGCGGTATACGGTGGCGTTTATCATAGGTATTGCTTCCATACTACTGCTGCAAATCTAACCGAGTTGGTGATGCATTCCTGTATAAAAAAACATCCTCGCCAACACAATGCTGTGGCGAGGATGTTTCTGTTGGTGTGAGATCCTTCATTCCAAACGCATGCAATGAATGCTATCAGCGCATTAGTCTTTGTCTTCTTTTTTCTTTTTTGGCTCTTTAGGCTTTTTTTGAAAACCTGCCACTTTGATTTCAACTTTTCCGCTTTGGGTATTGCGATATTTCAACACAATTAAATCACGTGCATCGTCTGTATCTATATCACCTGTCAGTACTATGTTTTCAGATTTGTCGATGAGAGGGAGAGCCGTTGCTGTCTGCAGCCTAAATCCGGTATAATTGAATCGGCCGTTTAACAGGTGAACTTCAGTAAAATTGGAAGCTGTGCCTGCAGTTTGTACAGCGAATAAATCTACAAATCCATCCCATTCATAATCTTCTGCGATATATGTAAAGTCACGGGCATTGAGCTTAAGTACCGTAGCCGTTTGCAACATGAACTTGGTGTATTTGGTCAGCCCGTTTAATACATGCACTTCATTCTTGAGACTTCCTGTATTGTAGGTTTTTACGCAATACAAATCAGGAATTTGATTATTGTCCATGTCTTTTACAAAAAAAGCATGGTCGGGTCCTGCAGGTACTGGTGTGCCTGTTTGTACCAGGTAAAATTGGTACTTGCTGGCACCGTTCAAAATGTGTACTTCGGCAGAGTTGGTGGCGGTGTTCTTCTTCTTAATACAATACAAATCGAGAACATTATCACGGTCAAAATCTCCGGCGCCAAAGTCAAAATCGTTGCCACTCAACGGAAGACTGGTGGCAGTCTGTAAACTGAATTTTTGAAATTTAGAAGCACCATCCAGAATGTGCAATTCAGTCATCTTGCTTCCAGTATTGCGGGTTTTTACTACCCATAAATCAGATATCCTGTCATGGTCATAATCGGCAGTAAAGAAAACATAATCAGAATCACTGGCAGGTAAAATGCTGATTGTGTCGAGCAGCATTTTAGAAAAGGGCTGTGCAGATAATGCGGTAGTAAAGCATAGTGCGAATAGCAAACTCAATAGTCTTGTCTTCATGTATGGAGCTTTTTAGCCAAATGTAAATGTTCCAAGTATTTTGATAAATGTTTTTCGCCTTGGTTGTTTTTTGGTACACAATCCAAAAATGTGTTGTACGAAGGATTTGTTGTTACACATCACTCCGCAAAAGTACATACACATACGTGTCTACAAAATGTCCTTTATGGAAAAAGTTTTCTCTGAAATGTGCTTCCCGCCGAAAGCCACAGTGCTCTATGGTTTTCCATGAAGCAATGTTGGTGCTGTCTATTTTGGCTTCAATCGAATGCAGCGGCAATGTATCAAACACAAACCGGCAAGCAGTTCGTATGGCCGCTTTCATCAATCCTTTACCGTGATAATCGGTATGTAAGAGATAGCCAATTTCTGCCCGGTGATTCTCCGGCTCAATGCGCCAAAAGCCCAGCGTGCCAATGATGCGGTTGCTCGTATGTTCGGCAATGCCCCAGGTCAAACTATTGCCTTCGTCAAAGCCTTGTTGTATGGCGGCTATCAATTGTGTGGCTTCATCTTTATGGGTAGCCAATGGCCGCGGCACATAGTGCATGATGTGCGGATTGCTGCGCAATACAAACAAGGCCTCAGCATCTGTTGGCAGCATACCTCGCAGCGTAGCTTGTTCTAGTTGTATAACGGGGAATTCATTCAATTGAAAATAGCGCATGCTGTAAGTGTTTTGGCTGACTCATTTTTAAGCTACGTCTCCTGCAAGGGACGTTGCGTTATAAAAATGAATCATCAACAAGCCTAAGGTAATTTTTTAAAGAATGCCACTGTGAGCAACATTTCCAATATCAGTAATGCAATGGCAGCAGCCAGCCAGGGTAAAAACCGTTCGGTTCGCTTGGTAAAAATGGTTGATTCCACCCGGTTTTTTTCCAGTTGATTGATGGAGGCATAAATGCTGTCGAGTCCTTTGGTATTGGTAGCCCTGAAATATTGCCCACCTGTGGATTGCGCAATGTCTGTGAGCAAGGCTTCATCAATGTTTACTTTTTCTTCCCGCACTTGAGTGCCTGTAGGTGTTTGGTAGGGCATGGGGGCCAGGCCCTTGCTGCCCACGCCAATGGTGTACACTTTTATGCCATAGGTCATGGCGAGTTGCTTGGCGGTTGCGGGGTCAAAAAAACCACCGGTGTCTTCGCCATCAGTCAGCAGTATCACCACTTTGCCCGGCGATTTACTTTGGCGCAAGCGGTCTACACTGCTGGCCAATCCGGTGCCGATAGAAGTACCGTCTGCCAGTTGCCCGTATTCAATAGCGTTAATCTGGTGCAACACTGCTTGCAGGTCGCTGGTGAGTGGGCACAGTGCCAGGCTTTGGCCCGAAAAAATAACCAGCCCGATGCGGTCGCCTTTGCGGCCCTGCACAAAGTTGCGGGCCACTTCCATAGAAGCCCGCAGCCGGTCTGGCGTAAAATCACGGGCCAACATGCTACCACTCACATCCATACAGAGCATGATGTCGATGCCTTCGCCATTGTTCATTTCAATGGTTTGGTAATGCGCAGGTTTGGCCAATGCTACAATCAAACAAGCAACTGCTATGCCACGCAACCACATGGGGAAATACATGAGGCGCAACCGCCAGCTTTGCTGCATCCAACCACGGTTGCCAGTGGTGGCTGCAATACCGGCTGTGTTTTTTTTGCGTTGGCGAATACTCCACCACACCCATACAGGTACAAGTATCAGCAGCACTAACAACCAAGGCCAGTCAAACACAATATCGTTGAGGTAATCTCTTATCATGACTTTGCATCAGGATTGGAAGATTGAAAAGTATGTGCCGCCACAGCTGCTACCTGTTGCAGTTGTTGGCTAAATATTTCTTGTGCCGGATGCATGCGGGCAAACTGCATACCGTAGCAAACACCCACCGCCTCTTGTAACGCTGTTTGCTGTTGTGCAGGCAAAATGGATTTCGCCAGCGGCAACAATTCTTCACCTGTGAGAGCTGCTGTTGGAATGCCTTTTAGCTGCCACATAGCCCGAACCAATTGCATGCATTGCGTAGCCGCCACGGGAGCGGATAGTTTTCCGGCTTGCCAGTTTTGTTGCAGCTTCTGCATTTGTTCCTGCCAGTGTTTGGGCCCCGTGATAGGATTGTCTATTTGCAATGCTTTGTTGCGTTTGCGGCGTAGCAGCCACCACAGCAATGCGATACTGGCTAAAGCACCCAATGCTGCCCACAAGTAGGGCCAAAAATTGGTGCTGGCTTTTCCGGCAAAATAAGTTTTTACATCGCCATATTTTGCCAGCGAATCTTGCGGCATCGGCAATAGCAAAATGCTGTCGGGCAACGATTCAATCTTACCAGCTATTTGTGGCAATGCATAGCTGCCACTATCATAGCCAATGAGTAACCATTCTTGTATGACTGAATCGCCTTGCTGGATTGCTTTCTCAAAACGTAATACTTCCAGGCGGCCAATGCTATCGGGCACGGGCAGGCTATCGGCCAGTGTACCTTTTTGGCTGATGCGCAACGGTACCGGCTGACCGGTATAGGCCATTGCCTGTGGGGAACGCATTTGTATTTGTGCGAACGAAATAGTGCCGGTAAACAAAGCGAAGCAGACGAGTAGGATTCTGTTCATATCAATGATTTACTCGTTTGATGCGGTTGAGAAAAAACTGCTGCAGGGTAGGTACAAAATCATGGTCGGTGCGAAAACGGAGATAATCCCAGCCGGCAGCCGTGATGCTGTCTTTTAATCGCTGAGTGTAGGCAACAAATTGTTGTTGCCATTGTGCCAATGCTTTGGTGTCGTGGGTATCTACCCAACTTACTTGCTGCGTTTCAGGATCTATTAAAGGAAGTAACGTATTGGCGGGTAGTTGAAAATCGAGCTGGTCAAACAAATGGATGGCGATGCAATCGTGCCGTACAGCAGTGGCTTTCATGGCTTTGCTGCAATTGGGCGCTGCAAAATCACTCAGCACAAAGCTGATGGTCGTTTGCTTCATGGTTTGCTGCAGCAGCTTGAGTGCAGGTTCTATATTGGTGCTGTTACCCTTGGGTTCATGGGCTAATATTTTGCGCAGCATGTACAGCACATGCCCCTTGCCCTTGCCCGGCGGAATGAGCAGTTCTACTTCGTTGGTAAACAAAATGGCACCCACTTTATCGTTGTTGCCCATGGCGGCAAAAGCCAGTGCTGCCGCCATTTCCGTCATAAGGGTGCGTTTGGTTTTTTGTCGGGTGCCAGTGCTGGTGCTGGCACTCATGTCGAGCAGCAGCATCAGTGTCAGCGATCGTTCTTCTTCAAACAACTTGCTGAACGGATGGCCGAAACGGGCACTCACATTCCAGTCGATGAAGCGGATGTCATCGCCGGGAAAATATTCCCGCACTTCTTTAAACGTCATGCCACGCCCTTTGAAGGCGGAGTGGTATTCACCCGCAAACACATGGTTCGACAAACGCCTGGAGCGAATCTCCAGCCGCTGTATTTGTTTGAGTATGGCTTTTAAATCAGACAAAGTGTAGTTGGTAGTTGGTGGTTGATAGTTGGTAGTGGGAGCGTTATTTTAAATCAGCTTTTTCTAGATAATTGATGAATCCATTTAATTGTTTCATGCATTCAATGATGGTTGATTGAAGGGTGTTGACTTTTTCCTGTTCGATAGAAAAAGCATCCTGACAAATCAAAAGAAGTGTTTCCAATTCATACAGAGAGCCACGGGCGATGTGCATGAAATGAATGCAATCTTTTTTGCGCTGTCTTCCCATTCCTTCAGCTATGTTCGTAGGAACCGAAACGGCAGCTCTTTTGATTTGACTGGTCAACCCAAACATTTCTTCTTTAGGTAAGATTTTGGCGTATTGGTAAATATCTTTTACCAATACCATTCCTTTTTTCCATACCTCGAGTGTTTGATAATTGGCCATTGTTCGTGTGTGTTTTTTGTTTTAGAATGCCGATGTTACAGTAAAAGGGAACCAGATTTTTGATGGTTATTTTGATCCTATGATTTGAGTAGTTTTTATCCTACCAACCACCAACCATCAACTACCAACCATTCCTAAGGCGCTTTCACTTTCCCCAAAATCTTTCCAATAATATCATCAGCGGTTACTTCTTCGGCAGCGGCTTCGTAGGTGAGCCCAATGCGGTGGCGCAGCACATCTACAGCAATTTGTTTTACATCGTCGGGTACCACGTAGGCCCGCTTGCTGAGCATGG
Organism: Phnomibacter ginsenosidimutans; assembly: GCF_009740285.1. Classification (GTDB taxonomy): domain Bacteria; phylum Bacteroidota; class Bacteroidia; order Chitinophagales; family Chitinophagaceae; genus Phnomibacter; species Phnomibacter ginsenosidimutans. Next base: position 3,537,384 of record NZ_CP046566.1, on the reverse strand, counting down.
CCACTGCACGGCTGGCCTGCGCCATACTAATGCTGGCACGGGGCGATGCGCCATAACTGAGCAAAGGTTTCAATTCGGGCAAGCCGGCATCGGCAGGGTAGCGGGTAGCCATCACCAAATCGAGCAGGTAGTGTTCAATTTTTTCATCCATATACACCTGGCGGCAGAGCTCACGGGCCCGGAGCACATCTTGTGCACTGGCCACCGGCTGCAGCGTGATGTTATCGATGCCCGCAATGTTTTCCCGTACAATTTGCAGCTCTTCCTCCCGGGTAGGATAGTCCACTTTTACCTTCAGCATAAAGCGGTCTTGCTGTGCTTCGGGCAGCGGATAGGTTCCTTCTTGCTCCAGTGGGTTTTGCGTAGCCAACACCAAAAAAGGCTGGGGCAATGTGTAAGTGGTGTCGCCAATGGTCACTTGTTTTTCCTGCATGGCTTCCAACAGGGCACTTTGTACTTTGGCCGGAGCACGGTTGATTTCATCGGCCAAAATAAAGTTGGCAAAAATGGGTCCCTTGCGAACGACAAATTCACCTTTTTGCTGGTTGTAAATCATGGTGCCCACTACGTCGGCGGGCAGTAGGTCGGGGGTAAACTGTATGCGGCTGAAAGCCATGTTCAGCGTTTTGGCCAGGCTTTTAATGGTGAGTGTTTTGGCCAGGCCGGGCACGCCTTCCAGCAGCACGTGGCCATTGCAATACAAACCAATCAGCAGACGGTCAATCATGGCGGGCTGGCCCACAATGATGCGGTGCAGCTGCTTGCGAATGTTTTCGGTAACGGGGTGATGCTGGGCAATGGCTTCCTGTAGCTGGCGAATATCTTCGGCGGTACGCATGATGGTAGAAAAAATTGAGGCGGTGAAAATACGTGCTGCAACTATGCAAATGGCATGCCGTGCAAAGCTGCCTGCAGAATTAACGTATGGCTTGACTTCCATCATACACAGGCTGGGCAGAATGAAGTATTTTCATTGCGGATAAAAGATTGAACAGCCATAATGATTACCCACAATAAAAACGATTGTATGCGTACCATTTTAGTTCCCACCGATTTTTCTGCCACTGCACAAAACAGTGCTCTGTATGCCCTTGGTTTGGCCAAAGAACTGGGCGCCAACAAGCTGGTGTTGTACAATGCCTACAGCATGCCCTTGGCTACCGAAATGAGCTGGGCCATTTTGCAAACCGAAGAGTTGCAAAAAGCCAGTGAAGAAAATTTGCAACAACTGAAAGCTACCTTGCTCAAGGCCAGTGGCAATGAAGTAGCCATAGAAACCATTTCCGATTTTGGTTTTTTGCAGGAACGCATCAGTGAAGTGGCCGAAGAAGTAGCGGCCGATTTGATTGTGATGGGTATTACCGGAGGCGGCAAACTGGAGCAGGTGCTTATTGGTAGCAATACCACCCACATTATTCATCATGTGGCTGTGCCGGTGCTGATAGTACCGCCAGATGCCAGCTATAAACCCATTGAAAAAATTGGCTGGGCCTGCGATTACAAAGATGTGATGAAAACCACCCCTGCCGAAGCCATGAAAAAAATACTGGCAGAGCTAAAAGCGAAGCTGGTGGTAGTACACAACGAAAATGATCCGCAAGACTTTAACCCCGAAGTGTACCACAACAATGTGATTGTAGGCGAACTATTTGAAAAAATACAACCTGAATTTGTATTGGTGGAAGGCGAAGATTTTACCAATGCCATGGATGCCTTTATTGCGGAGCACCACATTGATATGATGCTGATGATTCCGAAAAAACATGGCTGGCTCGAATCCATTTTCCGCCGCAGCCACACTACAAGGCTGGCTTTTCATACCCATATTCCTTTGCTGTGTATCAAAGCCATCAATTAAAAAATGTCGACTGAAAATAAAAAGCGGGTCCGGTGGTTGCCGGGCCCGCTTTTGTTGATCGTTACATCAAAATGTTATGCTTGATTTTTACTGAACCCACAGTACACAAACTCTTGTCTTGCTGCTGCAGGCGTAATATGCGTCACCGTATCGCATTTCAATTTATGAAACCGTCCTTCCATCAGTGAGCACATGCTGCCTTCGCTGTATTGCTGTACAGGCAGGCCGCTGCATTTGCTGGGGCCTTCGGTGCTGAATGCTGCAATAATCACATTGCCTGCTACATTTTTTTCCAATAGTTGCAAGTAGCGTTGTACATCGGCAGGGTTGGTGAGAAAATGAAAAGCTGCCCGGTCGTGCCAGAGGGCGAAAGATTGTGTTGGTTCAAAAGCCAGCACATCACTTACCACCCATTGCACCGTTGCGGCAGCGTCGCCCAGCCGAACTTTGGCCCTCTCAAGGGCTGCGGCAGAAATATCGACCACAGTAATGTTGGTATAGCCCTGCGCCAGCAAGTGATCAACCAGCTTACTGTCACCACCGCCAATATCTACAATGGCTGCATCCTTCGGCAGGTTCAGTTCAGCAATCAGCGCCAGCGATTGTGCCGGTACTTCTTCCGTCCAGCTTACCTGTTGTGCTGTATTGGTTTTGTACACCGTTTCCCAATGTTGTTGTAGCGGATTTTCCATACAACAAAAATGCTGCACGGGCAGCTGGTTGGGCGTGACAAGAGTTACCCATCCGTCTACAGAAGATTTCAGAAAGAAAGCCCTGGAAGTGTTGGCGACTTTGTAGTTGCTCAACAATCAATTGTATAGCACACGCTGTTCGGTAATGCGGTTACCGGGCAGCGTGTGTTTTTAGTTAGGGTAAATCAAGATGTAATTGTGACTGAACTAAAAGTGGTAAAAATCCTGAAAGGCAAAAGTTTGAGCTACTAATTACCAAAAGCTGTATCCGTAAGTGGTTTTAAACAGGTGTTGAGATAGCGTTTCAAACGTTGATGGATACTTTTCAATCTTTTGTTGCATCAATCCTTTTCGGTTGTATAAATAATACCTGCTAACTGCTACATCACTTTCAAAAGCAATGACACTTCCTTTTCTATCAAGCACAATTTTTTGTTGACCTCTATTGGTAGAGAAAAAGCCATTTGCAATTTTCTCAGAAATAATAATCAGTTTTTTATTTGGATAACTGTAAAGTCTGTCCGACATCCATTGTTGTGTAGTATCTGCAGTACTGTCTACAATTCTGTCAGTGATACGTAAAGGTCTGTTGTGCTCATCATAGCTGTAATCGACTTTTCTCATACTGGTAGTAAGCCATCCATTATAGTACCTGTTTACTGATTTTATGCGAAGACCATTTTCATCATAAAAATGAAAGATTGGTATTGATGCATACACTGTTTTTTCCTCTACCAATAAATTTTTATTGTACACTAACCGAGCGTTAAAAGTGTCGGCATGTTTACTGTCTGCCATTTGATTAATGATACGGCATAGATTGCCATAGGCATCAAATGAAAACCTATAAAGAATATTTACTCTTCCATTAGAGTCGATGCTATTCATTGATTCTAATAACCCTTCTTTGCTAAAGTTGTATATCACCTTAGAGCTTTTTAATTTAGGGTTATGGTGTTCAACAATGACGGTTTTAATGCGATGCTTTGTAATATAAGCTTTGTTGTATGTGCCATCAAAAAATGCGTTTTCATCATTGGCTACTTGTGCAAATACAACTTGACTAACAATATTAATCCACATTAGAAGAAGTGTTCGGAATACAATGAAATGGCACTTGTTATTCATTCTAATATTGATTGAGTGGGTTTGACAAATAGGAAGTTTGATAGGTTATATATCTCTTTTCAATTAGAATAATACGAATGAAGTTGCTGGTTCTATTTATTCATATGTGGTGGATTGTAAATTCAAAACATCATGTTCAATATTCCAAAAATCGAGGAATACTCAACCAACCACCCTCCGCGAAAATCCTTCTTCCATCCTTCCCATCCGCGTCCCAAAAAACCACCCTTCGACGGACTCAGGGTAGCAGTTATCAACTCAAATATTTCCCTACGATCGGCATTCTTCTGCCCACACCAAATGCCTTGGGGCTTACCCGTATGATGGGGCAAAACTGATTGCGTTTGTATTCGTTGATGTTTACCATACGCAGCACCCGGTCTACGAGTGCCGCATCAAAGCCCATGGCTTTTATTTCGTTGGGGCCCTGGCGGCGTTCGATGTATTGGTACAGCAGCGGATCGAGCACATCGTATTCCGGCAGGCTGTCGCTGTCTTTTTGGCCGGGGCGCAGCTCGGCACTCGGTGGTTTGGTAATGATGTTTTCCGGAATCACTTCTCCATCTTTATTGATGTAGCGGGCCAGCGCATACACCTGCAGTTTGTAGCAATCGCCCAATACACCCAAGCCGCCGGCCATATCGCCGTAGAGGGTGCCGTAGCCGGTGCTCAGTTCGCTTTTGTTGCTGGTGTTGAGCAGTATGTAGTTAAACTTATTGGCAATGGCCATCACTAGATTGCCCCGCACCCGGCTTTGGATATTTTCTTCTGCTACATTGAAGGGCAGATTGCCAAACAAGGGTTGCAACTCAGTCGTAAACTGATCGAAGATGTTTTTAATCGGCACAATGTCGTAAGGGTTCTGCAGGTTGCGGCTCAGCTGCACGGCATCGTCTACGCTGTGGCCGGTGCTGTACTGCGAGGGCATGAGGATGGCCCGCACATTGGCAGCACCCAATGCCCGTACGGCCAGTGCCAGCGTAACGGCACTGTCAATACCACCACTGCTGGCCACAATGGCTTGTTGAAAACCCATCTTACCAAAATAATCCTGAATGCCGAGGATAATCGCATCGTGTATTTGTGCAATGTTCAGTTCGGCTTCCAGGCCATGCGGTGTCAGTTCTTTATCGGGCACCCGGCTGGCTGGTTCCAGTATGGGAGCATCAATGCTGCCATCTTCCCGCAGGGTAAAGTATTGCAGCGATTCGGTAAACATCGGCAGCTGGCCACAGAGGTTGGCATCCTTATCAAATACGAGGCTGGCGCCATCAAACACAATCTCGGTTTGGCTGCCTACGGCATTGCAGTAAAACATGGGCAGCTTGTACTTCAGCACATTCGCTTTAATGGTGGCTTTGCGGTCCTCATCATGCGTGTAATCGAATGGTGAAGCGCTGAGGTTGAGCATCACATCAGGTTGCTGTTTCATCAGCTCATCCATGGGGCAAATGCGGTACAGCGGATTGTCGCCCAGGTTCCAGATGTCTTCACAAATCGTCACCGCCAGCTTCTTGCCTTTGAAGTGTACAATATTCCATTCGTAAGCCGGTTCAAAGTAGCGGTTCTCATCAAACACGTCGTAGGTAGGCAGCAGTGTTTTGTGAATGGCCTGCTGCACTTTTCCTTCGTATAAAAAGTAAGCTGTATTGAAAAGGTCTTTGCCTTTGAGATTGGGGTTTCGTTCTGGTGCACCCACCAGTGCAGCTATGCTGTCGCAATGTGCAGCAATCTGCGAGAGTGATTGTTGGCATTGATAAATGAAATCGTCAAACTCCAGGAAGTCACGGGCGGGGTAGCCGCAAATGCTGAGTTCGCTAAACAGAATGATGTCGGCGCCTGCAGCTTTCGCTGTGTCAATGGCCTCAATAATGTGCTGTGTATTGCGGGCAAAATTGCCGATGTGATAGTTCTGTTGGGCGATGGCGATTTTCATATATGATCGAATGAATGCTGTTGATGGATAGGCCGCTAAGGTAGCAAGATGCAGTCATTGGCCGGGTAGTGCTACCTTTAAGCAGCAACAACGATTGGCGCCATGATTACAGGAGAACAGGTTTCACAATTATTAATGGCTTTATTGGTAGGCGGTATTATTGGCGCCGAGCGGGAGTACCGCAGCAAGTCGGCCGGTTTTCGTACCATGATGCTCATCAGCATTGGTGCCTGTTTGTACACCATGCTCAGTCCCATGATTGGCAGCAGTGTGGCACCAGAACGCATTGCGTCCAACATTGTGGTGGGCATTGGTTTTGTAGGTGCCGGTGTTATTTTCAAAGGCAACGACCGGGCACATGGCCTCACCACAGCAGCCAGTATTTGGGTAACCGCCGCTTTGGGTATGGCCGTGGGGGCGGGGCATCCTTGGTTTGCTTTGCTGGCCACGGGTATTGTGTTTGTGGTGATGGCTTTTTTGCCCAAGCTCGAAGTCATCATCGACCGGGTGAATTTGCAACGGACGTACCATCTCGTTACGCATAGCCATCAGGGCGATTTGCTGCACATCGAAAACATGCTGAAAGCGGCAAGGTTGCAATACAAAATCAATAGCCACCGCCGGGCCAACGGCACGGTAGAAAGCAGCTGGTATGTAGAAGGCCCACAAAAACGCCACCTGCGGCTGGTAGAAAAAATGATGCACGACGAACGCATCCTAGAGTTCAGGTATTGATGTTTTTAGTTTTGGCATTCAAAAAAACGATTCCAACTTGTTTGATGTAACAACGAATGGCATCAATGCTATAATGCTTCTCTATCGCTTCTGGTACTCATTAAAATAAACGGATGATGCTGCAACGCCAGCGGAATAGCTATTTTGCAGCATTATCTTTTTTACTTTCAGGATATCGAAGGCTGTTGCTACGCCATCGGCGTAGCCTGTTTGTAGCTTAAGTAGCGTTTCCGTTTGCTTTGCCCCAGCGGGGCAACCCAATCAACAGGCTGCCCCGCTGGGGCAGGGATGTCCTATGATAATTTCAAGTTCTACAAAAAGGTTACGCCGCTGGCGTACTACCAAATTAGAATGGAAGGATGGCCTGTAAATGCTTTAAAAGATTGCACTGTTGGTGTAGTGCTGTTTTAGATTAAAATTTCTTTTCGGGATTTGAATACCGTTTAGCCGTCCTTCCAATTCCTCGAATGTTACTTCTCAGGCCGCTTTCCACAGCTTTGTATTTTCCTTGTCCAATAAATTCCAACACACATCGTTCTTTTGCGGTATGGTAAAAAGAATAATGCTGTGGATGAGCCTGCTGGCGGGTGTGTATGCTTGTAACAAGCGGCCAGCAAAAGCCTGATGTCAGTGCTTTTTCGGCCAGTGTAAAAACGGAACGTTTTGATCAGTCCTTTTTGCATTGGATACCAACCAGCTGGTGCCCGGCCTCAACCAACTGCAGCAGCAGTATCCCGGTTTTTTACAAAACTACCTGAGCAAAATGCTCGGCATCAATCCTGGCGATCCGCAGGCGCTGGCGGCCATCACGGCTTTTTTGCGCAGCTATACACCCGTGTACGAAGTGGCCAACGGCGTGGCCAATCAGCATTTGCCGCAACTGGAAAAAGACATGGTAGAAGTGCTGCGCTACCTGCAGCATTATGTACCCGGCTACCAACCCGATTCTCCTTTTGTCATCACCACTTTCATCAGTCCTATGGATGCCTATGAGCCTTTTGCCATTGGCGATTATGGTGATGTGCGAACGCAAAACGGTGTGGGCATTGCCTTGCAGTTGCACCTCGGCGACAATGCGCAGGTGTACGACGAAGGCAAACGGGCCGGTGTGTTTTTCGATTATCAAACCCGTCGTTTTACGCCGGCTACTATGCTGGTGAATGCGACTAAAAATTTGATTGAAGATGCCTTTCCGTACAAGCCCGAAAGCCTGACGCTGCTGGAAGACATGGTGGAAAAAGGCAAACGCATGGCGCTGCTGCAACGCCTGCTGCCCGATGTGGCAGATAGCTTGCAACTCGGTTACACCGGCAAACAGGTAAAAGGTTGCGAAGCCAACGAGGCACTTATCTGGAACTTCTTCATGAAAAACGATTTGCTGTACAGCAAAGACCCGCTCATCAACCAAAACTATTTGAAAGACGGCCCCAAAACCCAGGAGTTGGGCGAGGGTGCCCCGGGTTACATTGCCTTGTTTGTAGGCCGGCAAATAGTGAATGCCTATCTGGCCAAATTTCCCGACACTAAATTTCCCGACCTGATGAAAATGCCCGCCCGGCAAGTTTTTGAGCAAGCGGGGTATAAGCCTTAGCAATTAGTTGATTAGCTAATTAGCTGATGTGCTGATGGGCGAATGAGGAATAAGGAACAAACGAATAAGAAATAAAAAATAAGGAAGTGAAGGCAACGAACTTCCTATGGCATGCTTTGTATCCTACATGCTGCACTCTGGAACTTGTGAACGCTGGAACTCGTCAACTTTCCAACCTGCCAACTCCCCAACTCAATTCCCCTTAAAAGGCGCCAGCATATCGAAGGCAGGAATTTCTACCTCAAAAGATTGCTGCGATAGCAGGTTGATCATTTCGTAGTGGCCCCACATTTTGCCCATGTCAGACTGCAGGTTGCAGCCACTTACATAGCGAAATACTTCGCCGGGGTTCAGCACCGGTTGCTGGCCCACCACGCCGTCGCCATCTACTTCGCGGTATTCGCCATTGCTGTCGAAAATATCCCAGTGGCGGCGCAGGAGTTGAACAGGAAAAGGATTGTGATTTTCTAAAGTAATGCGGTACGCAAACATGTACTCATTGTGTGTCGGATTGCTGAAATCCGGCTGGTAGTAGGTTTCAACGGTGATCTCTACACCTTGTGTGATTAATGAATGCATGGGCTACTGCTTACCTGATTGGAAAGGTAGGGGCAATTTCAACGTTTGCCAGCAAAAAAAGTTGCAAAACTTACATCCACCGGTTATAAAAAACCATTCGCAAATTAACGTAGCCGCTGCGGCTGGCATCCTTACTTTTGCAACAATTTTTTACGGCCGGCTGGCCGTGTACACAACTATCAATCGCTTCATTTATGAAAATCGCAGTTGCCAAAGGAGATGGTATCGGTCCGGAAATAATGGACGCCGTGTTGGGAATCTTTAACGCTGCCGGCGTACCGCTGGAGTACGAGTTTGTCGACATGGGCAAATGGGTATTCGACAAAGGTTATAGCAATGGCATGACCCCCGAAGCCCAGCAGGCCATCGAAACACTGGGCATCCTGTTTAAAGGCCCCATGGAAACCCCCAAGGGCAAAGGCGTAAAAAGTGTAAACGTAACAGCCCGTAAAACCTGGAACACCTACGCCAACAAGCGGGTGTTTCAAACCCTGCACGGCGTAGATACCGTGTTTAGCAAAGCCGGTATCCCCATTGATGTAACCGTGGTTCGTGAAAACATTGAAGATACCTACGGCGGTATTGAGCACATGCTCACCCACGACGTAGCCCTGAGCCGCCGTTTCATTACCCGCCCCGGTAGTGAGCAGGTGATTCGCTACGCTTTTGAAATGGCCAAGAAGAAAGGTGCCCGCCGCATTACCTGCGGTCACAAGGCCAATATCATGAAAATTACCGACGGCCTCTTCCTGGAAGTGTTTTACAAAGTGGCTGAAGAATACCCCGATTTGAAGGCCGACGATGTAATTGTAGATGACCTCTGCATGAAACTCGTTACCCGTCCCGACAGCTTTGATGTGGTGGTGCTCACCAACCTGCAGGGCGATATCGTCAGTGATCTTTGCGCTGGATTGGTGGGTGGCTTGGGTTTTGCACCCAGCGCCAACATCGGCGACCATATCTGCATTTTCGAAGCCGTGCATGGCACCGCTCCGGATATTGCGGGTAAAAATATTGCCAACCCCACCGCCCTGTTGCTGAGTGGCATTGCTATGTTGCGTCACCTGGGCTTTATGGAAAGTGCAGCGCATATTGAAAATGCATTGCTCTTTACCCTCGAAAGCGGCATTCATACCGGCGACTTTGGCGATAAGAGCATTCCTAGTGTCAACACCACGGAGTTTGCCAATGCCATCATTGCTAACATTGGCAAGCTGCCTGCTCATGGCGCCAAGCCCGTGTTGCCTAATATGCCCATGACCCCAACGCATTTTAAGCTGGAAAAAAACCCCATGCTGGAAAGTGCTGAAATGGCTGGTGAGCAAATTGTGGGTGTCGATATCTTCATCGAAAGCAATGAGCAGCCAACGGATTTGGCCAACAAGTTGCTGCAGCATACCGGTGTGCTGTTCAAACTGGTTACCATCAGCAACCGCGGTACGCAGGTATGGCCTAAGGGCAGTGTATTCACCAACCTGGTAAACCAATACCGTTGCCGCTTTGAGAGTGAAGACGATTCTCCGCTGACGCAAATTGATGTACTGGAACTGTACAAGCGGGTAATGAGTGAATACAAAGTATGCTCTCTGGAACTGCTGAACATGTGGGAAGGTAAAAAGGCATACAGCCTGGCGCAGGGGCAGTAGGTTGGTTGTAAAGTTGACAAGTTGGAAGGTTAACAAGTTGACGAGTAAATTGGGTCAACTGCACATACAAAGGCTTTCAGGGAGATTTCCTGAAAGCCTTTTTTGATGAAGAAGTTGGGCTGCCTTTTTAGTATGAACAGATTTTTTAGTAAGAAAATAGTCGACATAACGGCACTTAATTTGCCATAGGTGTATTTTCGAACCATGCTTACAAGGTTGTGCTTTATAATAGGGCTTCATTTTCTGTTGTCAGTACAGGTTTTATCTCAGGCAACATTCTTTAGCGGCGGTTTTGATACTGCATTGAAAACTTCGGCCTCTCAGGGAAAGCTGCTTATGGTGATTTTGGATAGCAAAACTTGTTACAAATGCAATGAAGCCACCACCATTGGTTTGCTGTCAGAAGATGCCCGGAAAATAAATGATTCGTGCCTCATTTTCAGGCCGGCGGTGAATTCCCGCTTCGCAGATTCTTTGAGAAGAATACATCTGACAAACCCCGACGAAGCTTTTGCCGTATTGTTTTTTGATGAAACTGGTACTGTTGTATACAGGGTTGCCATGACTTCCAACCAGTCAGCAACCTATTTAAATTTCATGCGGACAGCCTTCAGCCGATCGTTAGGTAACAAGCAAGTAGCTGTATTGGAAAAAGAATGGCAATCGCAGCCTTCATCGTTGGCGCTTACTAAAAGATTGATTGAGTTACGCCTGAACAACAGAATGGAAAGTGATTCTTTGGTACAACACTACGTTCGTCTGTTGCCAGCAGACTCTTTGGCAACGCAGGAAACCCTGAAGTTGATGCTGATTTCTGCTCCGATTATTGCTTCTGCAGTAGATTCATTGATGTATAAATACTATCCGCAGTTGCAAAAGGCGTGGCTGATATTCAAAAAAAATGAACAAGACGAAATAAATTTTCGGAAGATAAACAAGTCGATGGATCGGGCAGTGGCGGATAAAAACTTGAAGCTTGGTGTATTAGTGGCGAATTATTCTAAAAATATCCAAGGTAGCAAAAGAATTGGCGAGTACGTTTTTTACAGAGAGTTTCTACGTTATTGCTATGCTGCAAAAGACACCCTCAATTATTTCAGACAAGCAGACCTTTTTGCCAAAGATTTCTTCATGTCTTTAGCTATTGATTCTTTGGATAGAGAAGATTCATTAATGGTGAACAAGTGGAAAAATGAACCAGACACCAGTGCTAACACTGCAACCAAAACTATGAGCGGTTCTGCTTTGAAGCCAAATGCAATAGCATCTCGCCGCGAAAAGGTAGGAATGGAATTAAATAGACTTGCTTGGCAAGTGTATGAATTGTATCGAAATCCAACCATTTTATTAGAGGCCAAAAAATGGTCGAAGCGATCCGTAGAAATGATTCGACTGCCCGAATTTCTGGATACGTATGGCCGACTGCTTTATCAGACAGGTGATGTAGGCTTAGCAATTGAACAAATGAAAATGGCTGTGCAAATTTGTGATGATTTGGAGATTCCGAATGTTGAGTTTACAGCCATATTGCGAAAGATGGAAAAGGGGCTGCCACTTCGGTGATGTGTACTTCATCATACAGGTTTGGTGTTGGTACTGCAGAAAAGGTGTGTAATCAACTGCCCTGTTTTGCTTTTCGGTATGGATGCTACTATTACTTTGCCGTTCTGAAAAAAACGATGAGGAAACTGCTATGATCGCTTCTGTTCGTGTGCTGCTATTGGCAGCAGTGTTGTTGATGTGTGGCCAAACCAAACTCTATAGTCAGGCATTTACTGTAACCTACGATTTTGCCAGTGTGGCCAGCGGCAGCGGCGGCTACACCGACCCTACAACGGCACCTACAGCTACCGGTGCCACATTCGACAAGTTTACTGCTGTGCCTGCTACGGGCAATCCTTACAGCATGGGCCTCAACCCCAACGCAACGGGGCGTTTTAGTTTTGTGGGCTGGCCAACCGGCGCCACCAATGGTAGCGATGTGTTTACGGGCAGCTTGCAAACCGGCCAATATTATCAGGTCACTATTACCCCAAATGCAGGCTTTTCGCTGAGTGTGAGCAGCATCAGTTTTACCATTCAGCGCAGTGGTACGGGCATTCGCCAGTATGCGGTACGCAGCAGTGCCGATGGCTATAGTGCCAACCTGCCCGCCAGTGTGAGTGGCAATGCGAACCTGAGTGTGGTGTCGGGCAATATTTTTCAGGTAAGCGATGCCAGCACTGCGGCCAATGCTGGCAGCACGATTACGCTGAGCAGCGGCCATACCGATCCAACGGGTCCGCTGACGTTTCGCTTTTATGGCTTCAATGCAGAAGGCAGTGCAGGTACATTTAGTATTGATAATGTCATTATCAATGGGTCGGTTGCCGCCGCAGGTTCTACACCCGTTATTTCACTCAGCAGCAATCTGTTGACGTTACCACTCACCAACATCGGTGCTACCAGTGTGGCGCAGCAATACACTGTGAGTGGTACTGGCCTTACGGGTAATGTAAACCTGCAAACAGCAGCGCCTTTCAGCATTTCTACCGACAATGTTTCTTTTGGAACCACTGCCAGCATCACCATGTTCGAAGCCGCCGTTGGCAAAAATATTTACGTAAAATTTTCGCCCACCGTGGCGGGTATTGCCAGTGGTAGCATTACGCACAACAGTGCCGGCGCTGCAGAAAAAACAATCACGTTGTCGGGCCAGGGTTTTGACCCATCCAATTTGAGTTTCGATTTCAATAGTTGCACGGTAGCGGGTGAGCCTGGCAGCGGCTTTACGCAATTCAGTACCACCGGAGCACAAGTGTGGAACTGCACCAGCTTTGGCCGTAGCAGCAATGGTATTCAAATGAATGGCTTTAGTGCCGGCGTGGTAGAAAATGAAGACTGGCTGATATCGCCACCCATGGATTTGAGTGTCGCCTTCAACATCCCGGTGTTACGCTTTTGGAGCCGCACCGAGTTTAGCGGTCCTGCCATGCAAGTGCTGATTAGCACCAACTATAGTGGTAGCGGCAACCCCGCCGCAGCCACCTGGACAGCCTTGCCTGCCAACCTGCCCGGCACTGCCAGCAATACATGGACGTTATCTGACAACATCGACCTGAGTGCATACAAAACCAGTAATGTGTATGTCGCTTTTAAATACCTATCTACAGCGGCGTTAGGCGCAGCCCGCTGGACGTTGGATGATGTGCAAGTAGCTAACGTGAGCAGTTATATTCAGGCTTCGTCTGCAGCCGCCAATCTGGGTGAAGTGAGTGTGGGCAGCAGCAGTGCCGCACAAGCTGTAACCCTCACGGGTAAAGGCTTTGGCGATGTAACGCTGAGCATGAACAGCGGCTGGCAACTCTCTGCCGACAATAGTAGTTTTGGTAGTAGTTTGCTGCTGAGCAATGCTTCACTTGCTGCGGGTGCCACTGTGTATGTGCGTTATACGCCAATACAAAAACAACTGCGGGATACCGGTCGTTTGAGAGCTGTGGCTTCAGGTTTAGATAGTGTGTTGGCAATGTACTTCGCTTCATCTTATCCCAAGACTGAAACGCTGGATGTAGCTACGTGGAACATGACATTTTTTGGTAGCAACAGTACCAATACCGCTACGCAACCCTACAAAGAAACCCAGAAGCAGAATGCCAAGACCGTCATCAGCCGGTTGAATGCCGATGTGGTGGGTGTGCAGGAAATCAGCAGTGACTCGGTATGGAATGTATTGCTGAGTGAAATGCCCGGTTATGCTGCGGTATTATCTCCAAGGTGGAGCCGTTCTTTTGATGCACCCGATCCAAACTTCCCACCCCAAAAAGTAGGGGTGCTCTACAATCCCGCCACCATGACGCTGGTGAGCAGCCGGGCCATGTTTGAAACCATTTATGATGCAGCAAGAAGCGGCAGCAATACCTTGCCTTCGTACCCATCTGCACAAGGTGCCAGTGCATTTTGGGCCAGTGGACGATTGCCTTTTATGGCTACGTTCAATGCAAATATCAATGGGGCACAACGTACGCTGCATGTAGTGGTGATACATGCGAAATCGGGCAGTGCTGCGGCAGAAGATTACAACCGCCGTGTGTACGATGCCCGTGTATTGAAAGACTCTCTGGATGCGTATTATGCCAATGATGCGGTGATTATTGTTGGCGACTATAATGATGATGCCATCAACTCAACCTTCACGGGTCAGCCTTCGCCGTACAAGCCTTTTGTAGATGATGCGACCAGCTATGCCGCCCTCACCGGAGGCTTTAGTGCGGCTGGCAAAGGCAGCTTTGTAGGCAGTGGCAACAGCATGATTGACCACCTCTTTGTGAGCAATGAAATGAACAGCCTCTACCTCAGCGGTAGTGCCGATGTGGAAGACCCACGCACCTATGTAACCAGCTATACCAGCACCACCAGCGACCACCTGCCGGTGTTTGCCCGCTTCCTGCTCGACCAACCTTTGCCTGCTACGCTGCAACCCTTGCAGGGCCGGGTGCAGCAGCAAACGGCACAGTTGCAATGGCGTACGCTGCAAGAGCAAAATACCAGCCATTTTGTAGTAGAAAGAGCAGCAGGCAACAGTGCTGTATTTGTGCCAGTCGCTACAGTAAAAGCCGCCGGCAACAGCAATGTGGCCACGCAATATCACCTCAACGACGGACCGCTGGTAGCTGGAAATTATCGCTACCGGTTGCGGTTGGTAGATGTGGATGGTTCGGTGCAGTTGAGCAACATCATCAACTTGCGGGTACAGGCCACGCAGGGCTATGCCATTTACCCCAACCCGGTGCAGGGCCAGCTGCAATTGCAACTGCCAGCAGCGGTGCAAACCGTGCAGTGGGCATTGCGCACAGCCGATGGCAAACTGCTCGCATCAGGTAAAACTGCCGCAGCGGCTACACAGCCTGCTATTCAAACCGCGGTAACGGGCTTGCCTACGGGTTATTATTTGTTGCAGCTGAATGAAGTGCAATTAAAGTTGGTGAAGCAGTAAATCGAAACGTTCTCTTTGCAAGCAACGTCTCCTGCAAGGGACGTTGCGTTGTTGGGAAAAAATGCAACTCAACGTCCTCTGCGAGAGACGTTGCTGCTAAAAGAATTCATAAACCAAATGGAAATTACTTTAGCTGAAATACAAGTTTTGGTAGACAGGTTAGCAGAGAAGATAAATGCTCCATTCCATCTTTTACCTTCTTACGGTCACACTCGTGATGGTGCTTACCCTCACATAGAGATAAGCGATAAAGGATACCATTATGTAGTTGTTGAACGTGGCGAAGAATTAGAACGATTCGTTACTGAAAGTCTCAATGAATTACTTTTTAAAGTTTTCAGAAGTGTTACTTTTTCTATGGCTTGTGACTTTGAGCTGAAAAACAGAATTGAGACGCAGGATTTTAGACGCCAGCTATTTATGAAACAAATTGAATTGATGACTCAATTGAATGAAGAGTGGGGACAGAAAATTGAAATTGAGAAGCTATTGATTTTGAAAACTCATCCATTTAGCGATTAACGCATTCACGGTGCTTTGGATTAAATGTTTTCAACCCCGAAGGGGTGAGATGATTATAGAAAGCCGGAATGTTGTTGTAGTGCTCAAAACCCCGAAGGGGTGATATAATTTTTAGCCATTGAAAATGTCACCCCTTCGGGGTTGGGAACACATGGGTTTGTTTTTTCTACAATCCTGTCAGCCCTTCGGGCTTGTGTGTTTTTTTGTTGGGTGATGCACTGCGGCTGATGGGCTGCGCTGCCCGGAAAGTGGCCGAGGAACGAGGCCAGCCCCCGACGCTTCGGTCGGGGCCGGAGCGAAGCGGAGCTTGCAGGGGGAGCGAACGATAGCTGAGCCATGCACCCCGCCTTTGGCGGGGCTGACAGCCCCAAGCTCATCTTCATTGTCGGAAAGAGAGAAATCAATGCCAACGCAGTTTGTCACCCCAAGCCCACTGGCTGTAGCGGTAAACTGACAGCCTTTCGGGCGGAGGGGAAACTTTGTCAGGCAGAGGCAGGCGGGCACCGAATTTGCCGTGTGTGTGCAGGTAATTTTCCCGATCCGATCGGGCTTTCATTTTCACATAAAACACGTATCAATATGGCGACCGGAAACATTCGGGTGAGTTCGGAAAACATCTTTCCGATCATTAAAAAATTCCTGTACAGCGATCATGAAATTTTTATTCGTGAACTGGTGAGCAACGCCGTAGATGCCACCCGCAAACTGAAAACGCTGGCCAGCGTTGGCGAGTTTAGCGGCGAACTGGGCGAGCCCCGCATTGAAGTGGTGCTGGATGCCAAAAACAAAACCATTAGCATCATTGACCAAGGCATTGGCATGACCGGCGAAGAGGTAGACAAATACCTGAACCAGGTGGCGTTTAGCAGTGCCGAAGAATTTTTGGCAAAATACAAAGGCCAGGCCGAAGCCAGCATCATCGGGCATTTTGGTTTGGGCTTTTACAGCTCGTTTATGGTGGCCCACAAAGTGGAAGTTTTTACCAAGAGCTGGAAAGATGCACCCGCCGTACGTTGGGAATGCGATGGCAGTCCCGAATACCAACTGGAAGAAACTTCAGAACGCACTGAACGGGGTACAGAAATACGCCTGCATGTAGACAAAGACAGCGAAGAGTTTTTGGATGAATATCGCCTGAAAGGCATCCTCGAAAAGTTCTGTAAGTTTTTGCCTGTGCCTATTTTCTTCCGCGATGCGAATGCAAAGAAGGAGGACAAGGCTGAGGTTAAGGATAAGGCTGAGGGTGAAGTGGAAGAAGCCGAAGTGGTGGAAGAAGCGAAGCCCATCAACAATACGCACCCTGCATGGGTACGCAAGCCCAGTGAGCTGAGCAAAGATGACTACGAAAACTTTTACAAAGAGCTGTACGGACCCTTTAGCGAAACGCCGCTGTTTTGGATTCATTTGAACGTAGACTATCCGTTCAACCTCACGGGTGTATTGTATTTCCCCAAAATCAAGAAGAGCTACGAAATACAGAAAGACAAGATTCAGTTGTACAGCAATCAGGTGTTTGTAACGGACGAAGTAAAAGACATCGTGCCTGAATTTCTGATGTTGCTGCATGGTGTGATAGACAGCCCCGATATTCCGCTGAATGTGAGCCGCAGCTACCTGCAGGGCGATCCGAATGTGAAGAAAATCAACGCCCACATTACGAAGAAAGTGGCCGACAAATTGGATGAGATATTCCGCAACGACCGGGCCGATTTTGAAAGCAAGTGGGAGAGCCTCGGCTTGTTTGTGAAGTACGGCATGATGACCGACGACAAGTTCTTCGACAAAGCCAAGAACTTCCTGATTATGCAGGATACCAACAGCGGCAATTTCCTCACAATTGAAGAATATAAAAAAGCAGTAGAAAGCCTGCAGGTAAACAAAGACAAGAAAACGGTGGTACTGTATACCAGCGACGAAGTGCAGCAGGATGCGTTTGTAAAAGCAGCGCAGGGCAAGGGCTACTACGTGGTAAAACTGAACGACCTGATTGATCCCAGCTGGATGGGCCAGATGGAAGCCAAGCTGAGTGATGTGCAGTTTGTACGGGTAGACAGCGATATTGCCGACAACCTGATTGACAAAGATGAAAAGAACGAAAGTGTATTGACGCAGGAGCAAAGCACCAGCCTGATAGATTGGTTTAAAAGCAAGCTCACCAATCCAAGCGCCGTGGTAGAAGTAAAAGGTCTGAGCCCGGATACGGCGCCAGTGGTAGCCACCCGCCCCGAATGGAGCCGTCGTATGAAGGACATGGCAGCTATTAGTGGCGGTGGTGGTATGATGAGTTTCTATGCCAACATGCCCGATGAAGTAAACTTTACCCTGAATGGCAACCATCCGATTCACCAGCAGATTTTACAGGAAGGCAATGAAGCGAAAAAGGAAAAGCTGACGCAGAATTTGATTGACCTCGCATTGCTGAGCCAAGGCATGCTCAAGGGTAGTGATTTGACAGCATTCATCCACCGAAGTGTAGAACTGATGGATAGCAAGCAGGCAGCACCTGCTGAAGCGTAAAATAAAGCTGTGTAAAAAATATAGCCGGTTGCTAAGTGCAACCGGCTTTTTTATTTTGGTAAAAAGTGCAGCACTACTCCTTCGAGGTAGTGCATTTTTTGCGAATGAAAAATGCTTTCAAAACCGACTGCTTCCCAAATGTCTTTGTATAAGGGATTGCAGTAGAGCACATACATTTCACGGGGTTGTTGCTGCAGGCTTTCTGCTACCCGTTTTACAAAAGCCTGCATCACAAAAGCGTCAAACGGATTGAATAAAAAAATAACGCTTGTGTGCAGGGGCACTTGTACATCCATGGCATTTTGCTGCCATGCATGAAAGCTGGCATGAGGGTAGTATGAAGCCCAGCTTGCGATGGCTGTGTTGGTATGAGCTATCATGGCGGCGGATAAATCAATGCCTTCAATCTGCTTAAATCCGTGATATGCTGCCATGGCCATGGTACGGCCTTTGCCACAGCCGGCATCTAAAAATCCTGTTTGTGTAATATGAAACGGCAACTGTTGAAAGAGCAGTTCCGCAATGTAAAAACTAACGGGTTGGTAAATGCTGGCATGTTGCAGATCTTCTGCTGAAATGCTGGAGTGAAGGGTGTCAATGCCTGTAGAACGTGTTTTGTATTTATGCTCACCCTTTATTTCGTGGTACACCACAAATGCAGCCAGCCGTATATCCCAATGCCGGGCAATGAATATGAAGTATCGGATGTATGCCCAAGCGTTGCTCAACATTCCTGATAAAGGCTGCCGGCAGCTTTCAAATCGAGCACCCGTAGCTGAATGCGTTTGTTGCCCTGCCATTCATTTTCATCTAAGGTAAAAACTACATCAATTGGTTGGTTGGGCTGCAGCAGTGGAAACTTTTCTGCCATGCCAAAACCAATGCCATCGAGCACAACAGCGCCCTGCTTTAAAGAGAATTTAATATGCGCCTCTTTTACAATGCGGGAAGCGCCAGTTTCGTATACATTTTTGGCCACAAAAACAGGCCGCATGTTCTCTGGTCCAAAGGGTTCCATTTGGCAGAGAATATTGTAAAATTTGGGATTGATATCAGCGAACTCAATGCAGGTGTCGATGGTGATTTCGGGGGTGAGCATTTCTTCAGCAATAGTCCGCTGTACTACCTCTTCAAAACGGGCACAGAAAGCTGAAACGTTTTCCGGCTTCATGGTGAGGCCTGCTGCGTAAAAATGACCACCATAGCTTTCCAACAAATCTTTGCATTGATGAATGGCTTCGTACACATTGAAGCCAATGACACTACGGGCTGAGCCAGAAACTTTATCGCCACTATTAGTAAGAATAATGGTAGGACGATAATATTTATCGATGAGCCTGCTGGCTACAATTCCTACTACGCCTTTGTGCCAATGGCTTTGATAGAGTACAGTGGTTTTGCGGTTGTCGCTGGCATCGAAAGATTCAATCATGGCCAGCGCCTCTTCTGTAATAGTGCTGTCTGCTTCTCTGCGGTCAGTGTTGTCTAAATGCAATTGCTCAGCAATGGCCATTGCTTTGTCAATGTCCTTTTCAATAAACAGTTCGACTGCTTTTTTGGCATCGTCCATGCGGCCTGCTGCATTTACCCTTGGGGCAATGGCAAATACCAGATTGTTCACATGTACCGGTGCTTTCAATTCAGCAAGGCGCATTAATGCTTGTATACCGGTAGAGGGATGATTATTTACCTGCTGCAATCCAAAGTACGTTAGGATGCGGTTTTCGTCCACCATGGGAACAATATCGGCTGCAATGGCAGTGGCCACCAGGTCGAGGTATCGCATCCATTTTTCATCTGGCAACTGCAGACGGGTGCAAATGGCCTGCATGAGTTTGAGACCTACACCACAACCACACAATTCTTTAAAAGGGTAGGCGCAGTCTTTTTGTTTGGCATTTAAAATAGCCACGGCATCGGGCACTTCTTCATCGGGCATATGGTGGTCGCAAATCACAAAGTCTACCCCGTTGGCTTTTGCATAAGCCACCAACTCTACAGATTTGATGCCGCAGTCTAACGAAACAATTAGTGTGACGCCATTTTGTATGGCCGTATTAATACCCGCTTTGGAAACACCATAGCCTTCCTTATAGCGGTGTGGTATATAAAATTCAACATTGGGGTGCAAGTCGTGCAGAAACTGGTACATGCAAGCCACGGATGTAGTGCCATCCACATCGTAGTCGCCATATACCATAATGCGTTCGCCTTGGTCAAAAGCTTGTAAGAGTCTGACAACGGCTTTGCCCATGTCCTTCATCAAAAAAGGATCATGAAGGCCGGTCAGCGATGGGCGGAAATAGGCTTTGGCTTTGTCAAATGTGTCGGCATGGCGCTGCACCAAAAGGCGGCAAATAGCCGGGTGAACCTTGAGAGCTTGTTGCAAGGCATTCGTTTGGTCGGTATGTGTGGGTAGCAGCTTCCAACGCTTTTCCATGGCGTAAATGTAAGGGGCGGGCAATAAAGAGAATCAGGCTAGTATTTCCGGTTCGTGGTGTATTCTACCAGTTGCAAAATCGCTTTTTTAACCTCTGAATCTTCGAATTCATCAAGAATAGCGGCAGCTTGTAACCGGTATTCATCCATTTTTTGGCTGGCGTATTCAATACCACCCGCAGCAATTACCTGGTCGATGATCCACTTGACCCGCTCAGGTTTGCGGTTCTCATTTTTAATGCTGTAAATGAGCTGCCGGCGCAGATCCGCCGGCGCATGGTTGATGGTATAAATGAGGGGAAGTGTCAGTTTTTTCTCCTTGATGTCATTGCCGGTTGGCTTGCCAATATCATCGGTTCCATAATCAAAGAGGTCATCTTTCATTTGGAAAGCCATGCCCACGAGTTCACCAAACTTGTGCATTTTGTTGGCAATGTCCATGTTTTGGGTGGTGCTCCAAGCCCCGGCAGCACAGGCAGATGCCAATAAAGAGGCGGTTTTGCTCCGGATAATTTCAAGGTAAACGTCTTCTTTCAGGTTGAGCCGGCGAGATTTTTCGAGTTGCAGCAACTCACCTTCAATGATGCTGCGGATGGCGCCACTCATGATGCTGAGAATCTGAAAGTCTTGATTATCAACGGACATGAGCATGCCTTTGCTCAACATATAATCGCCAACCAAAACGGCTACTTTGTTTTTCCAAAGGGCATTGATGGAGAAAAAACCACGGCGTTCGAGGCTTTCATCCACCACATCATCGTGTACCAGCGTAGCGGTATGCAATAATTCTACCAAACTGGCTGCCCGGTAAGAGGCATCAGTAATGGGGCCGAAAAGCTTGGCTGAGAGGAGTACAAACCGGGGGCGCAACTGCTTGCCCTTCCTGTTGATGATGTAATAGGTTATTCTGTCGAGCAGGGGTGCCCGACTTTTCACCGCTTCTTTGAATTTTACTTCAAAGGCAGCCAATTCAGCATCAATAACCGGAGAAAATGCAGCCACAGGAAAAGTTTCGCGGCAAAATAATGGATATTTCAGGTAGAAAAAGCTGATGTTTTTGGGAGAAGTGCCGCCGTCGGAGAGGCACATTAAATCGGTGAAATACAGCAGATTAAAATTTGTTTATTAGTGCCACATGCATATTTTTGCCCCGATTACCCTGAAATTCAATAATCACAACTAATTTTTCTTATGGCAAGCAAAAGGTTCACACTGTTAGCACTTCTGGTAGTAGCTGCCGTTTCCACTGGTTATAGCCAATTGGGCGGTGTGCTTGATTACCTCGATTCTACCAAAGTAAGTTCACGTAATCTTCCCAAGTACAACGAGTGGAAGAGCAACTCAAAATCAAATTTCTTTCCTCCTGTGCCAAAGGCAATGGGTCAATTGTCTATCAACGGCGGTTTGTTTTTGGTAGATGGTGACTG
This sequence comes from Phnomibacter ginsenosidimutans, assembly GCF_009740285.1. Classification (GTDB taxonomy): domain Bacteria; phylum Bacteroidota; class Bacteroidia; order Chitinophagales; family Chitinophagaceae; genus Phnomibacter; species Phnomibacter ginsenosidimutans. The sequence goes on along the minus strand of NZ_CP046566.1, from coordinate 3,515,342 downwards.
CCCGTCACTGCCAGGTTGGAATATTGGTGTTTCATACCGTAAGGCATTGGGTTATACCGTTTCACTCCGTGGTGGTATCAACTATGCACAAGGAAAAGGCTTGGATTACCGTGACAATGGTAACCTGTTGAACAACTCTGTATTAGTATCAACTTACGGGTCATTGCCGCCAAGCGCAGCTAAATATGTACATAACTACAAGACAACGGTGATTAATCCATCATTGGATTTGATTATCAACTTCAACAACATCATGTTCCATCGCAAGTCTAGCAAATTCGCCTTCTATGGTCTGATTGGCTACTCTCCAATGGTTTATCAAACTAAAATGGATGTGTTGAATGGTTCTGCAGCATATAACTTCGGTTCATTGACTAATACTTTCTTCAATCGTCCCCGGAAAGATGTTCGTAACGATCCGAAAAACTTCTTCGATGGTTCTTACGAGACTTTTGCTCAGGTGAATGACCGTTCACAAAACTTCAACCAAGCAGGAAACGATAAGTTCCAATGGCGTCATGCTTTCAGCACCGGCCTTGGTACTGAATTGCGCATCGCCTCTCGCATGTCTTTGGGTTTTGAATTCAAATACCTCTGGACTCGTGACGACTATGTTGATGGTTGGTTCATGAACAATGGCGGTCTCTCTCCTGATAAGGACGGAGCAATCTTCACTAACCTCTTCGTAAACTTCAACCTCTAATTCAGAAGTACGGAGAGATATTCGCTCACCCAACAAACATCAAAAGATTATGAAAAACATGAAATATTTTTTGGTAGCTGCCTTTATGCTGAGCCTTGGTGCTACTGCGTTCGGTCAAACTACCGATAAAGCAGCTTACAAAAAGCAAACTGGTTCTACAGATAAGCGTGTTGCTCCTCTCTGGTGGTACAACCCATTGGCTTACCCATATAGCGAAATCAGCAATCCAAGCATCATGAAGTTTCCAAAACCCGTTTTGGATGACTCTGACAACGATGGTGTAGCCGATCAGTTCGACGTTGAGCCAAACACTCCAGCCGGCTGCCCTGTAGATACAAAAGGTAAGAGCCGCGATACCGATGGCGATGGTGTACCTGATTGCCGCGATAAAGAACTGATTACCCCAACTACCTGCCAGCCAGTTGATGCTGACGGTGTTGGTAAGTGTCCAGATCCAGAGTGCTGTAAAAATATTGTTCCTCCTCCTCCAGCTTGCAACATTGGCAGCCTCCCCAGCGTACAGTTTGGTGGTAGCGCAGTAAGCCTCAATGCTGCTGGTACTGCTATCCTCGATGCTGCTGCTGCAACCATCAAGGCTAACCCTAACTGTAAGATTTGTGTGGTAGGCCACGGTGGCGCCAGCAAGCGTGAACAACAGTTGAGCTGGGATCGTACCAATGCTGTTATCAACTACCTGGTTGAAAAGCAGGGTATCAGCCGCGACCGTTTCGTATTTAAGTATGGTGAAGAAGGTGATGCCAATACTGTAGATCTGCAAGATTGCAGTGGCGAAGAAGGACCAAACATGGTACCTGCACCACACCCACAATACCGCAAGAGCAAGTAATTCTTTGAAACTTTTTGCTATAGAGCCCTTCCGGAAACGGAAGGGCTTTTTTATGATTCCTTTATTGGCGAAAGCGAACTATTTTTCCATATTATGTGCATTTTCGCTTTTTACCTACTTTTGCACTCCTTATGCGTTTTTTCGTAAGCCTTTTTTTAGTAGCAGTGTTGCTGGTGTCTTGTTCTGATGTGAACAAGATTTTGAAGAGTAATGACTATAATATGAAGCTGGCCAAAGCCAACGAATATTATGATGCTAAGAAATACATGCAGGCCCAGCTTATTTATGAAGATGTGATGCCGGTGATTAAAGGCTCTGCAGATTATGAGAATACGTATTACAAGTGGGCTTACTGTCATTACAACCAGAAAGACTACCTGAATGCTGAGAACCTGTTCAAAGGCTTTTTTGAAAACTTTCCCAACAGTACCAAAGCAGAAGAAGCAGAATTCATGCGGGCATATTGCTATTATAAGCAATCGCCGAAGCCTGAGCTCGATCAAACCCCCACGCTGAAAGCCATTACACACTTACAGACTTTTGCCAATACACACAGCACTTCAGCCAGAGCTAAAGAAGCACTCACCATGATAGATGAGCTGCGGATGAAGCTGGAAATAAAAGAATTCAAAAGTGCAGACTTGTATTACCAGCTTGGTTTTTACAAAGCTGCAGCTACGGCCTTTACAGAATTGTTGTACAACTACCCCGATTCGGAAAAAGCCGACAAGTACAAACTCATGGTTATCCGCTCTTGGTACAAGTATGCTGAAAACAGCTATGAATACAAGCAAGCAGAACGCTACGAAACTGTACTGAACGAATGTGCCGACTTTATTGATCGTTTTCCTGATAGTAAACTCAGCGACGACGTGACGAAGTATAAATCAGAAACTCAAAACATCATTAAAAAAATAAAAGATGAGCAAGCTCAGGCGTCAATTAAGCGTTAATACAGGATCTTCTGTAGAAACCAAAAACCTGCTGGAGATTAAAGGCAAAACAGGCAACTTGTATGAGTCAATTGCCATTATTGCCAAACGTGCCAACCAGATTAATATTTCTTTGAGAGAAGAACTGCACAATAAACTGGAAGAATTTGCCAGCCATACAGATAGCCTGGAAGAAATTCATGAAAACAAGGAGCAGATTGAAATTTCCCGTGCTTACGAGAGAATGCCCAATCCTGCATTGTTGGCATCTCAGGAGTTTTTGGAAGACAAAGTATACTTCCGTAAAAACGACCATGATCTGTTTAGCTAAACAGCAGCAATACCGCATGTTAAAAACGATGGCTTCAATGGCTGTCGTTTTTTGTTTCAATACCTTTCAGCCATGAACAGCCAATTGCAAGGCAAGAAAATATTGTTGGGTGTTACGGGCGGCATTGCTGCCTATAAAAGTATTCTGCTTTTACGGCTGCTGGTGCAAGCAGGGGCAGAGGTGAAAGTGGTAATGACCGATGCGGCCACGCAATTTGTATCGCCATTGGTGCTGGCTACGCTTAGCAAGCATCCGGTAGAAATTGAATGGACAAAAGACAATCATACATGGGCCAATCATGTAATGCTGGGGCGTTGGGCCGACATCATGGTGATTGCACCAGCTACCTGTAATAGTATTGCCAAAATGGCCAATGGTGTTTGCGACAACTTGTTGATGGCTGTTTTCCTGAGTGCCACATGCCCTGTAGTGATTGCGCCTGCCATGGACGAAGACATGTGGTTGCATGCTGCAACAAAGCGCAATATCAATACGCTATTGCAAGATGGACATGTTGTGCTGCCCGTGGGCTATGGCGAGTTAGGCAGTGGCCTTACAGGCCAAGGCCGATTGATAGAGCCAGTCGAAATTTTCCAACAGATTGAAATGCAACTCGCCAAAGAAAAGCCACTGGCTGGTTTATCGGCAGTTGTAACTGCAGGGCCAACCTACGAACCCATTGATCCGGTTCGTTTCATTGGCAATCATTCCAGCGGGCTCATGGGCATTACAATTGCCAATGCTTTGCATGCTGCAGGAGCACAAACAACCCTTGTATTGGGGCCAACGCATTTGACAGCCAATGTGGGTGTTGAAACCATCAAGGTAACTACAGCCCAGCAAATGTTTGATGCTGTGGCAGGCGTTTTTCCTTCCACACAAATAGCTGTAATGGCTGCGGCAGTTGCCGATTATCGACCTGCAACAGTGGCTCATCAAAAAATAAAAAAGCAGGTAGATGAACTGGAATTTTCGTTGGTGAAAAATCCGGACATTCTGCTACACTGCGGTATGAATAAAAGCTCCAATCAATGGGTAGTGGGCTTTGCGCTGGAAACCAATGACGAAGCTGCTCATGCCATGGATAAACTACGGCGTAAAAATGCCGACATGATAGTAATGAATTCCATGCAAGACAAAGGCGCTGGCTTTGGTAGCGCCAACAACAAAGTCACTATTTTTGAACCAGAAGCAGGGCCGCTGTCATTGCCACTGATGACCAAACAAGATTTGGCCAAAGAAATCGTTTCTCTGATTGCTAAAAGAATCCATGAAAAAGCATAATTCGTTTTACCATATCGTGTTTGTATTGATGCTTAGCATTGGTTGGCAAAGCACACAGGCGCAGGAAATTTCTGCAAAGGTGACAGTGTTGTCAAACAGAATAGCCACGCAGGTAGACAAACGTATTTTCACCACTTTGCAAACGCAGCTCAACAACCTGCTCAACAACCGCAAGTGGACAGAGGATAACTTCAAGGTGAACGAACGCATTGAGTGCAACTTCATTTTGAACCTCGATAAAATGGTGGAGCAAAATGTATACACTGCTTCGCTCATCATTCAAGCGGCAAGGCCTGTTTTTAATAGCAATTATCAATCACCACTCATCAACTGGCAAGACAACGATATCCGTTTTCGCTACGTAGAATTTCAACCAGTTGAATTCAACGAAAACAGATTGAATGCATCAGATCCCTTGGCGGTGAATTTACCGGCAGTATTGGCCTATTATGTAAATATCATTTTGGGTGTTGACTATGATAGTTTCAGTATCAAAGGCGGATCACCCTTCTTCAAAAAAGCTTTGTTTATCGTCAACAATGCACCTACAGGCAACTCCATTTATGGTTGGTCGCAGTTTGATGGGTTGCGTAACCGGTATTGGTTGGCAGAAAATTTCATGAACGAACGATACACGCTGATGCATGATGCCATCTATCAATACTACCGCAATAGCCTCGACTATTTTTACGACGATGAAAGACGGGCAAGAGAGGAAATGATGAACGTCATCAACCTGCTGCATACTTACAACACGAGTAATCAAAACACGATGGTGTTGCAATTTTTCATGCAGAGCAAAAGTGATGAAATCATTCAAATCATGAAAAAAGCTGCTCCCGACCAAATGCAGCGGGCAGTGGGTATGCTGGAAAAAATTGACGTAACCAACGCCAAAAAATACAGGGAGCAATTGAAATGAGGCATGCCATGAAAGGACTGATTTTGGTAGCAACTGCCATTTGCCTGTTGGCTGCCTGTAAAGGCGGCAAGCATGAATTGAGCGAAGGACAGATGAAACAAATCATGTGGGATTTGTCGAGAGGAGAAGCCTTCCATACGTATTATCTGGTAAGGGATAGTGCCCGCAACGCTGACAGTGCTGCCATGGCGGTTTATGCAAAAATTTTAGCCTTTCACAAGGTTTCCGCCGATGATTTCTTTTACACGTTGGACATTTACCGAAACGATCCGAAGCGCTACAGAATACTCATGGATTCTGTAAATGCATATGGTAGTAAGCAGCGTGAAATTTTGTTTGCTCCCGAAGAAACCGCTGCAGATACCAGTGCGCCTAAGGTTCGTAAACAAATTCGCTCTGCCAATGAATAAAGTGTATACTGATGCGGCTACTGCTGTAGCCGACATTGTCAACGGTGCTACCCTTATGTTGGGTGGTTTTGGTTTGTGTGGTATTCCAGAAAATGCCATTGCTGCACTCGTAGCCAAAAAAGTAACCGGACTCACATGCATTTCGAACAACGCTGGTGTGGATGACTTTGGCATTGGCCTGATGCTGCAACAGCGTCAGGTGAAAAAAATGATTTCTTCGTATGTAGGAGAGAACGCCGAGTTTGAAAGACAGTTGCTCAGTGGCGAATTGGAAGTAGAATTGATTCCGCAAGGAACACTGGCTACCCGCTGTTTGGCAGCTGGCTATGGCATGCCTGCCATCTTTACACCGGCTGGTGTTGGTACCGAAGTAGCTCAAGGAAAAGAAGTGCGTCGCTTTGCTTTCAACGGCGAAGAAAAAGACTACCTGATGGAGTACGCATTTGAAGCGGACTTCGCCATTGTAAAAGCCTGGAAAGGCGATACACAGGGCAACCTCATTTACAAAGACACGGCCCGCAACTTCAACCCCATGATGGCGATGGCGGGAAAAATTACGATTGCAGAAGTAGAAGAGCTGGTACCTGCTGGCGAACTTGATCCCAACTTTATTCATACACCTGGTATTTATGTGCACCGTATTTTCCAAGGGGTGAATTACGAAAAGCGCATCGAACAACGCACTGTTCGTAAACAGGCTGCAGAGTAACTCATTTGAAGTTATGTTAGCTGCATCCAGTAAAACATTGTACTAACATTCTGGCCTTTTCATTAGCACATTTTCAAATCAGCACATTAGCACATTGAATCATGCTCGATAAAAATCAAATAGCGAAGCGCATTGCACAGGAACTGCGTGATGGTATGTACGTGAATTTAGGCATTGGCATTCCCACATTGGTAGCCAACTATATTCCTGCCGGTGTAAACGTGGTGTTGCAAAGTGAAAACGGCTTGCTGGGCATGGGCCCATTCCCATTTGAAGGTGAGGAGGACCCCGACCTGATTAATGCAGGCAAGCAAACCATTACCACCGTGCCGGGCTCTGTGTTTTTCGACAGCGCCATGAGCTTCGGTATGATTCGTGCCGGCAAAGTAGACCTCACGGTTTTGGGTGCTATGGAAGTAGCCGACAACGGTGATATTGCCAACTGGAAAATACCCGGTAAAATGGTGAAAGGCATGGGTGGCGCCATGGATTTGGTAGCCAGCGCCAAAAACATCATTGTGGCCATGCAACACGTAAACAAAGCGGGTGAAAGCAAACTGCTCAAGCAGTGTTCCTTGCCCATTACTGGTGTTCGCTGTGTCAAAAAAATTGTAACGGAGCTGGGACTGTTTGATGTAACGGAACGTGGATTTGAGCTGCGGGAATTGGCGCCGGGTGTAACCGTAGAAGAAGTGCAAGCCAAAACTGAAGGCCGCCTCGTAGTAGAAGGTGATATACCGGTGATGAACCTGTAATGCAGCTTTTCTCTACCCGTTTGATTAATGATACAGTTGTACTTTGCAGCCTGCACCAGCAAGTGCAACCTCCATTATGTTAGTCTATCTCAACGGACATTTTATCAACGAGCAAAAGGCGACGGTATCTGTCAATAACCGCTCCTTTCGGTATGGCGATGGTTGTTTTGAAACCATCAAACTCATGCATGGTCAAGTGTTGCAACCGCATTACCACACCGGGCGTTTGTTTGCATCCTTGGCGCAATTGCATTTCGATTGTCCGTCCTATTTTACACCAACGTATATCATTCAACGCATAGAAGAACTGGCTGCAAAAAACCAGCATCAAACTTTGGCCCGTATTCGGGTTACGGTTTTTCGGGGCGATGGCGGCTTGTACGATCCATCGAACATGCGCCCCAATCTGCTCATTCAATCCTGGCCATTGAATGAAGAAAACAATCAGCTCAACAGCAACGGTTTGGTACTTGATATTTACCGCGATGGCCACAAAGCCTGCGATACTTTGGCCAACATCAAAAGCAACAATTACCTGCTCTATGCCATGGCTGCCATAGCTGCAAAAGCACAGCATTGCAACGATATGTTGGTGCTCAATCAGCATGGACGAGTAGCGGATAGCAGCATTGCCAACCTATGGTTGGTGGAAGGCGACACATTGGTAACGCCTGCATTAACCGAAGGTCCGGTAAGCGGTACTGTACGCAGATACTTGCTGGAAAATGCTGCCAACAAAGGATTTTCGGCCATTGAGTCAGCAGTAACAGAAGAACGGTTACTGGCTGCCGACGAAGTGTTTTTGACCAACGCCATTTACGGTTTGAAATGGGTGCAGCGCATTGGCAACCAAGCATACGGTAGCAAATGGGCAGCCAAAATACATGCACAATTGCTGCAGCCTTTGTGGCAATAAACTATTTGCTGCGGTGCTTGTTTTATGCACACAACCTAATCGCACCAATATGTCTGCTGTCAATATCATGTGGTTTCGCCGCGACCTGCGCCTGACCGACAACGCTGCTTTGTATCATGCACTCAAGGCCGGCTTGTCGGTAGTACCGGTGTTTATTTTCGACAGGCATATTTTGGATAAGCTGGAAGACAAGGCCGACAGAAGAGTAGAATTTATTCATGCGGCTTTGCAGGATATGCAGCAGCAGCTGAAAGCCATGGGGAGCACCATGCATGTGTATTATGGTTTTGCTGATGCCGTGTGGCCACAAATTCTGAAGGACTATGCGGTGGCTAACGTGTTTACGAACCACGATTATGAACCCTACGCTTTAGAACGAGATGCGGTCGTGCAACAAATGCTGGCTGCAAAAACATTGGCTTTCATACCTATAAAGACCAGGTGATTTTTGAGCAAGACGAAGTGCTGAAAGATGATGGCAAACCTTACACTGTTTTTACGCCTTACAGCAAAAAATGGAAAGCCAAACTCAATGCCTTTTATCTGAAAGCCTATCCTACGGAAAAATATTTCGCAGCGTTTTTACAACTGGAAGCAAAGCCAATTCCCAGCTTGGAGAGCATGGGTTTTCAGCAGGTAGACAAACCTTTTCCGGCACGGTTGCTGAAAGCGGAACTGATAAAAAAATACAAAGACCAGCGGGATATTCCGGCGATTGAGGGCACATCCCGATTGGGTGTACACCTGCGTTTTGGTACACTCAGCATTCGCAAACTGGCGGCCTATGCGCAGCCACTCAGCGAAGGTTTTTTGAACGAACTCATCTGGCGTGATTTTTACCACATGATATTATGGCACTTTCCGCAGGTGGGCAAGGGGCAGGCTTTTAAACCCCAATACGAGTTAATTCAGTGGCGGAATAATGAAGCAGAGTTTAAAGCGTGGTGCGAAGGCAACACGGGCTATCCCATTGTAGATGCCGGCATGCGGGAACTCAACGAGACTGGATTTATGCACAATCGTGTTCGCATGATTGTGGCTTCTTTTCTCACCAAGCATTTGCTCATCGACTGGCGCTGGGGCGAAGCTTATTTTGCACAAAAACTACTCGACTTTGACTTGGCGGCCAACAACGGTGGCTGGCAATGGGCTGCCAGCAGCGGCTGCGATGCAGCGCCTTATTTCCGGGTGTTTAACCCCAGCCTGCAAACACAAAAGTTTGACCCGCAATTGAAATACGTTCGCAAATGGGTACCCGAATTTGAAAGCCTGACGAAGTATGTGCCGCCCATTGTAAATCATGAAATGGCCCGCAAACGGGTGCTGGAAGTGTACAAGCAAGCGTTGGGGTAAAGGAAGCTGTAGATGACTTGACGATAAGTTAAGTGCATCTTTTTGCAGAAACTTTCAACTGCACATTGTGCAAATGAATCATCATTGTCATCATAGCAAATGATGACAATGCAAATCAGTAAATACTTCATAGTACTATTACTTCTCTCTTGTAATAAATTACTTGCACAGTTTGAGTATAAAGAAGACTTGATTATACCCAACTGTGATGAAACCTTTCCGGAATTTCCCGGAGGTATTAGTGCCATTCATCAGTATTTACAGAGTGCAATAAAGTACCCAAAGTGGGCTTACAAAAATGACATCACAGATACTGTTAGGATCACCTTCACCGTGGGTATTTCAGGAAAAATTGTAGCAATAAAAGCAGAAGGGTACAAGTATGAAAGACTGGCTCAAAGGGTAGTTAATGCTTTTCAAAAAATGCCTGCATGGAAGCCCGGCTCTATTGCCGGCAAACCAGTGGAAATGAAAGAGGCCATACGTATTTACTTTTTGATACGATGAAATGACAACTACTTTTTCTTCGGCAATGCACCCGCCAAAATACTGGTGCTCAGGCCTACCAATGCTACCATGGCAAAGCTCCAGCGCAGGTTGGTGGCTTCGGCTACAAAACCAATGATGGGCGGGCCCGATAAAAAACCGGCATAGCCAAAAGTGGACACCATGGCCAATGCTTGTCCGGGTTGTAAAGTAGTACTACGGCCTGCCTGGCTGTACACCAGCGGCACCACACTGCTTACACCAAAACCCACCAACATAAAACCTATGGTTGCCGCTCCAATGGTAGGAAACAATACCGCTGTCATTAAGCCTGTAGCTATTAAAAATCCTGCACCTCGCAGCATGAGTCGTGAGCCAACCCGCATCACCACTTTATCGGCCATAAACCTGCCGGTGGCCATGCATCCCATAAATGCTGCATAACCCAAGCCCGTTAATGAAGGAGGTACTTGCACGGCCTTTTTAAAATACACACCACTCCAGTCGAACATGGTGCCTTCGCAGAGCAAACAGGCAAATGCAATGGCACCCAGTTTGAGAATTTGTTTGTTGGGCAATGCAAATGCAGATTGCGATTTTTTTGCAGCAGTAGTAGGAATGGTTCTCGATAAAAAAATGAACGTGAGTGTGTACACTGTGGCGGCAATAATGGCGAAGTGTTGCCATGTAAGCAGCTGCAATCCCATGAGCAATGCACCTACTGCAGCACCGCTAAAACCAGCCAAACTCCAAATGCCATGAAAGGAGGCCATGATGGTGCGGCCATACAATTTCTCCACGGCCACGGCTTGTGTGTTTACCGATACATTCATCATATTGCCCGACAAACCAAAGAAAAACAAGGCAACCACCAATTGCCATATTGCTTCCGTAAAACCAATAGACAATAAAATAGTAGGGTACGCAAACGCGGCTATGCGCAGCACATTGCGGCTGCCAAATTTGGTAACCATGGCACCCGAAATGAAGGAGCTCACCAACAAACCAAACGGCAATGCCAGCAACACGCTACCCAGTTGGGCTTCGTTCAGTTGCAGCTTGGCCTGCACTTGTGGTATGCGGCTGGCCCAACTGGCAAACGTAAATCCGGCGGTGAAAAAAAATACAGCCACAGCAATGCGGTGGCTTCGTGGCGATAAAGGACTGGCTACATTGGCTTCCATTCTACTGGTAGTATTGTTGTGTAATGGCGGGCAATGTTGTAGAAATGATGCGTTGCAAATGTACAATCATCAACGCGAAGCAAAACTCAGGGCTACGCAAAAACCGTTTGTGGTGGATAAGCTTTCTTACCCAAGGTTTCCATCATTTGTAATACCGCTGCCTTACCTGCATCGCCCAGATTAAGTGAGTAATCATTCACATACAAATTGATGTGTTGACGCATTACATCCTCACTCATTTCCTGTGCATGACAACGTACATAGTCAGTTACAGCAGGGTAGTGGGCAAATGCATACTGCAGGCTTTCGTGTATCAATGCATCTACACGTTGAATGAGTGCTGCATCAAAACTTCTTTTCATCACAATACCACCAAGTGGAATAGGATTGCCTGTGGTTTGTTCCCAAAAATCGCCGAGATCGATGATTTTGTGCAAGCCTTTTCCTGGTACGTAAATCTGTTTTCGTGAATGATCACCCCCAATCCTTCGCCGTTACTTACAAATGCTTCAATCTCATCAAAGCGTTTGAATACTTTTTTGGTAGCCTGCGGAAATGCCTGCGAAAACAAGAAATGCGCAGTGGTGTCTTCGCCGGGTACAGCAATGATTGAAGCATTTACCAACTCCTGTATTTCCTGCCAACGATTTCCATCCTTCGTACCTCGTACTTCGTTCTTCGAAATTAGCAATGGTCCTACCCCTTTGCCCAAAGCACCGCCGCTATTCAGCACTACGTAGTTGTCCGTAATTTTTGGTGTAACGCCGTAGCTGATTTTGCTGATGTCGAGCTTGCCTGCTTTCGCCCATTGGTTCAGCGTTTGTACGTCTTCCAGTACCACTTCAAATTCCAGATCGCCGCTGTCAATTTTGTTGTTGACCAGTGCATCAAAAATGAAGGTGTCGTTGGGACAGGGAGAAAAACCAAGTGTCAGTTTCATACCATAGAAATATTGGCAAAGAAACGACCGTTCCGTTCAATCGCAGTAGCGAAGAAGGGAACGGTCGTCAATGTATTGTCAAAAAAAATTACAGCGAATCTATCAGTGCTTTTACGGCAGCATTGAGGTTGGCAATGGCCGTGCCCAGCATCCATTTGGTCTTGTCTCTTTCGCCTACCACATTGCTGATGGCCCGCAGTTGCACGAAAGGCACATTCTTTTTGGTACACACATAGTGCAGCGCAGCGCCTTCCATGCTTTCAATATCGGCTTGCCATTTTTGCTGCAATGCTTGCACGTATGGTGTATAGTCTGTTACCGTGTTGATGGTAATAGATTTTACATGCGGCATTTGCAGTTTATTGATGATGTTGTGCGGATTGACCAGCCATTCTTTTTCGGTACTCAGGCCCAGCTGCTGCAGCGAATGAAACTGATTGGCTTCGTAGCTGCCAATATCGCCAAAGGCATCTTGCTTTACCGCTACTACATCGCCCATTTTCAGGCCGCTTCCTTCAAATGCACCTGCCACACCGGCTTGTATTACCAAATCATAGCGATGTCCATGCAGTTGCTCCGATAGTTCGTACGTGGCTGCATGCAGGCCAACTCCGGTAATAAGGATGTCGTGGTGTGGCGCACTCAACACATAATCCTGAATCTCCAATTGCGTAGCAGATACCAATAATATTTTCATAACGGGCTCAATAGTTTGATTAGAACAAAACTGACGGAATGCGAATGAACAAACAAAAACTTGTATCAGCTATTTTTTAAGTAAATACTACTTAATTCGGTACAGCTGCCAGCACCATTACAGCCGTTTTTAACGCCGTATTGGCCCATAAAAAAACTGCAACAACCATTGGTTGTTGCAGCAATGCATTAGCGTTATGATGTATTGAAACCTTAGCGGCTATAGTTGGGTGCCTCACGTGTAATTTCAATATCGTGGGCATGGCTTTCTTTTATGCCGGCGCTGGTAATGCGTACAAACTGCGCTTTCTCCTGCAAGGTGTTGATATCTGCAGCACCACAGTAGCCCATACCTGCCCGCAAGCCACCGGTGTATTGGTGTATCACTTCGCTCAGATGGCCTTTGTAGGCTACGCGGCCTTCAATGCCTTCGGGTACCAGTTTTTTAATGCCGTCTTCCACATCCTGAAAATAGCGGTCGCCGCTGCCTTTTTGCATGGCACCAATGCTGCCCATGCCGCGATACTGCTTAAACTTACGGCCTTCGTAAATGATGGTATCGCCGGGGCTCTCTTCAGTACCGGCAAATACGCCACCCATCATCACGGTGCTGGCACCGGCTACCAATGCTTTTACCAAATCGCCGGTGTAGCGGATACCACCATCTGCAATTACAGGAACACCCTTGGCTTTGAGGGCTGCGCTGGCTTCCATTACGGCGGTTATTTGTGGTACACCTGCACCAGCTACAATGCGGGTGGTACAAATGCTACCGGGACCAATGCCCACTTTCACACAATCGGCACCGGCATCGGCCAATGCTTTGGCACCAGCGGCGGTACCTACGTTGCCGGCTATTACCTGCAAGTTTTTAAAATTCTTCTTGAGTGTTTTCAGCGCATCAATTACGCCCTTGCTGTGGCCGTGGGCACTGTCGAGGGTTACCACATCCACGCCTATTTTCATGAGGGCTTCGGCACGTTCCAGCATATCGCCGGTAATACCCAGTGCAGCGCCTACCAGCAGTCGGCCGTAAGCGTCTTTTACTGCATTAGGATAGTTCTGCACTTTCTGAATATCGCGGTACGTAATGAGGCCCACCAGAGTGCCGTCTTTTTTTACCACGGGCAGTTTCTCCACTTTGTACTTGCTCAAAATTTTGCGGGCACCCACCAGGTCGGTGCCTTCTGGTGCGGTAATGAGACCTTCGCTGGTCATTACCTGCTTTATTTTTTTGCGGGGGTTATCTTCAAACCGCAGGTCGCGGTTAGTGAGAATACCCGTCAGTTTGTTCTTGCTGTCTACAATGGGAATGCCGCCAATTTTGTTGTCGGCCATCAGCTTCAGTGCATCGCCAATGGTAGCTTCTTCGTGCATCGTTACGGGGTCGATGATCAAGCCACTTTCGCTGCGTTTCACCTTTCTTACCTGCTCGGCCTGCTGCTCAATGCTCATGTTTTTGTGCAGAATGCCAATGCCACCCTCCCGGGCCAGCGCAATGGCCAGTTGCCATTCGGTCACTGTGTCCATGGCGGCACTAATGATGGGAATGTTGAGGGTAATGTTTTTGGTGAGGCGGGTTTTGATGTCCACTTCACGGGGCAGTACCTGGCTGTAGGCAGGCACCAATAGTACATCGTCGAAGGTGAGGCCTTCGCCAAAAAACTTATCGACAGACTTGGTAAGGGGAGATTTTTTTGTTGCCATGGGCAAAAGTAGGGTAACGAACCTATTCGAGCCAAAAATGGACTGGGGCTGTCGGCAGTTGTACATGCTTCGGCTACAGTCCGGTGCCCTGCATGCTCCGCTTCGCTCCGGCCCCGACCGAAGCGTCGGGGGCTGGCTTCGTGCCTCAGCCACATTCCGGTCACCGCAGCCCATCAGCAGTTGATTTACTCATCATCCGCCTCCAGATACGCCATTTTATAATCGCCAATGTGTTGCTCACTCTCTTTGATTTTGCGGCGGTGGTACAGGTAGTTGACAATACCAATGATGAGCAGGATAGCCGCAATGACCATAAAGCTGTATTCAACGATGCCGCCGTCTTTCATATCAATCAAATGATTGATGCTGATGCCCGCCACCAGAAAATACATGGCCGTACGCAAGAAGGCCAGAAACGTACTTTGGTTGGCCATAATGGTACGCTGCAGCGCCAGCTTTTCGCGGAGGATGAGGTCTTTGTTCATGCGGTGTTGTTTGCTGTGTAAATATCGGTCTTCTTGCTACGCAACGTTCCGTGCCGGAGGCGTTGCATGTAACCAAAAGGAAACTAGTTGCTCAACAACAAAAGCAAAGCCACTATAGCCGGCAAGGCTTGTACAAAGAATATTTTTTTGCTGGCCGTTACAGCACCATATACACTCGCAACAATGACGCAGCTCAAAAAGAAACAAGCTACATGTGACTGCCATTTGGTATTTTCTATCAGCAACGACCAAACGAGACCCGCTGCAAGAAATCCATTGTATAATCCCTGATTGGCTGCCAGTGCTTTGGTGGGTGTAAATAAATGTGCCGGCAAACTTTTAAAGGTTTTCTTGCCAATGGTTTCCCAGGTAAACATTTCGAAATACATAAAATAAAAATGCTCCAGCGCAATGAGGATAATCAATACTGTAATGACGATCTGCATGCTTGTTGATTGAATGTTTTAAAAAGAGAAATCATTCGGGTATGAAGACTTAACCTGATATAGCAGGTTCTTTCAGAGCAATTTATACATCTTTCCCGGCAGGCTTGCTACTACACCCTGCAGCTCCAGTGTCAGCAGTGCAGTAGCTACTGCAGAGGCGGAGAGCTGGCTGCGCAAATTGATTTCATCAATGTGCAAGGGTGATGGTTGTAAAAGGTCGTACAGTATCCGTTCATCTGCACTCAGCTCTATAAACAAACTGCGTTGTGCCGGTGCTTTCTTTTCCTGTGGCAGCCAGTTCATCATTTCCAGTACATCTTGTCCACTGGTAATGAGTGCTGCTTTATTGGTTTTAATCAAATGGTTGCAGCCACGGCTGCGGCTATCCGTTATTTTACCGGGATAGGCCAGCACATCGCGGTTGTAATTGTTGGCCAGTTCGGCGGTAATCATGCTGCCACCTTTCACATCCGTTTCTACTACAATAGTAGCATCGGCCATGCCCGCTACTATGCGGTTGCGGGTAGGAAAATTGTGTTTGTCGGGGCCGGTGCCACTCATGAATTCGGTAAGTATACCGCCACCTTCTTCCAGCATTTGTTTGGCGAGTTTTTTGTTTTCCGCAGGATAGATGGTTTGTAAGCCATGTGCCAACACTGCCACGGTCGGCAATTTATGTTTCAGCGCATCCCGATGGGCCAATGTGTCTATACCAAATGCCAGCCCACTTACAATGAGTACTTCGTGTGCTGCTAAACTTTCCATCAGTTCCTGCACACAGTGCTTGCCGTAATCGCTGTTTTTACGAGTGCCAATGATGGATACGATCCTGCTTTGATTGAGGTTGGCTTCGCCTTTGTAATACAGCATGGTGGGGCTGTCGTAGCAATTGAGCAATCGCTTTGGGTACGCTTCATCCAGCAAGCACAAAGGTTGTATGTGATGCTTCTCGATAAAAGCCACTTCGCTGCTGCATAGCTCAAAATCTGTGTATTGCTTGATGCTTTCTGCTCTGACTGTGCCAATGCCATCGATAGCAGAGAGCATCGATTTTTTGGCTTTGAAAATATCGGTGGCGTTACCAAAATGTTGGAGCAATGTTTTGGCCGCTACGCAACCAATTTGTGGTACCTGTGTGAGGGCAATACGGTATTCGAGTTCGGTGGGCATGTTGGAAGTTCGGTTGTTTATTAGATCCAATGTTCCAAAGTTCACAAGTTCACAAGCAAGGTTTCAGAAAATGCTTCCCTACTTCCTTATTTATTATTGCTTATTCCTTATTGAATCTTTTTCAGTTGAACTTACCAACGAACAAACAAAAAACCAAAAACAACAAACGATGAACTGACGGAAGCAACTACAAACCCACAATCTGCAATTCTGTGCGGCGGTTTTTTGCCCGACCTGCTTCTGTGCTGTTGTCTGCAATGGGTTTGCTGCTACCAAAGCCTTTTGCCGTCAGGCGGGTTGCAGCCACACCTTTGCTTGCCAAATAGGCTACCACACTTTTGGCCCGGTTGGTACTCAGCAGCAGGTTGTCGGCGGGCTTGCCCACATTATCGGTATGCCCGTTGATCCGCACTTTTACCGAAGGATTGTCTTGCAGCAATTGCACCAGTTTATCGAGTTCTACATAAGAGCTGGGGTTGAGTTGGAAGGAGTTGGTTTCGTATAAAATATTCTTCAACTCCAATGAGCTATTGATGCGGATGGGTTGCAACAAAATGTTGTTGGTGTAAGTGCTGTCAGCTGGTTGTGCTGCCAGTTCAAACCGATCGCTGTAAAACAAATACCCCTGTCTGTTTACCGTGAAAGAATAATCATTGCCCACAGGCAATGTCACAAGATAATTGCCCGTTTCATCAGTGACCACTTTTTGCAACACTTCACCGCTGTTCAGGTTTTTCAATTCAATGGCAGAGGGCAAACCTTTTTTCGTTTCGGCATCTTGCACCACGCCTTTTACCCATAAGGTTTTAAACGGCCTGTCGTATTCAGGCAGTTCAAAACGATACAAATCCAATGCACCACGGCTATCGCTACGGGCACTGGCAAAGAAGGCGGTTTTGCCATCGGCCGCTACACTCAGGCTGCCATCATCTTCAATGGTATTGATGGGGAAGCCTAGGTTTTGCGGCACACTCCACTGGCCGCCGGGTCCTTTACGGCTCACATAAATATCGCTGCCACCATAGCCGGGATGTCCGCCCGAAGTGAAGTACAAGGTTTGATTATCGGCATGAATAAACGGTGCCAATTCATCAGAAGTAGTATTGAAATTGGGCCCCATGTTTTCGGCCTTGCTCCATTGGCCATTGGACAATCTTTTCACGGCATACAAATCTTTGCCACCAAAACCACCGGGCCGGTTACTGCTGAAATACAAAGTTTGTTTATCTGGGCTCAGCGTAGGACTGCTCTCCCAAAACTCCGTGTTGATATTGCTGCCCAAATTGAAGGGTTCGCTCCAGCCATTGTTGTCGGCGTAGCAGATGTACAAATCAAAATCGCCAAAGCCTTCTTCAAAATTGCCGGCAAAAATGAGCCAGCTGCCATCCTGCGAAATCATCAATCCACCTTTCGATTCTTCTTCGTTGAGCGGTCCCGCAATAGGCTTGGCCAAGCTGTAGCCATCGTCGGTTTTGAACGCCTGATAAAAATCTTCGCGAAAGCCATTGCCCCTGCGGGTAAATACCAAACGGCTATCATCAATCGTGAAGGATGGATAGTATTCGCTGCGATTGCTATTGATGCTATCGCCCAAATTGAGCGGATGAAATTCCTTGCTGCTTTTGTTGTTGGCAATGGCTTGCAAAGCAAATGCATAAGTGCCCGACCGATATGTGGCGGCTTGTTTGCTGCGGGGGTGCAGGTTGGGCAGGTTTAGGTAGCGTTGAATAATGTGTTGCGCTTCTTCAAAACGCCCGGCACCAGCAAGGTTGATGGAGTAGGGCAGGTAATAATCACGACTGTAAATGCTGTCGAGTGCAATGCCTGTTTCGTAGCACAGAATGGCACTGTCGTATTGCTTTTGCTGTCCGCAGGCGCCTGCCAAACTCAGCCAGGCATCTACAAATTTGGGGTCTTGCTTCAATGCTTTTACCAACAATGCTTTGCCTGCAGCAAACTGACCATCGGTGAGCTGCTCAATGGCGCCGCTGTACATAAACTGCAGCTTGCTGTTTACTTTTTCTGGATTGTACCATTGGGCATTTCCTGAAAAGTGGAAGAGCAATAAAAAGAACAACAGACGAAGCGTTTTCATGAACATGGTTATGGTGGCTGAAATTAGGCGGTTTTGTGTTAATGGCCTGTCAAGGAAGAGGGCCGCAAACTTGTATGGTTTATTTCTGTAATCCATGTAACTTTTGCCCGATATCCAAGTCTACCCAACTCAACTGCTTATTATGGATCGGAGAGATTTCTTCCGTACATCAATCAATACCGGTGATGAGGCTACTGCAACTACCTTGCCAGCGCCCCCTCCGCCACCCACCAACCGCGACGTCCGGCTACAATCCGGCGTACAATTGTACGGCGGCGCCTGGGGTAAAAACGAACTCATTCATTTGCTCAAGCGAACCATGTTTGGTGCCCGAAAAGCAGATGTAGATTTTTTCAGCGGACAGTCGATGTCGGCCGTGGTAGATGCATTGCTCACGGTGCCGGGCAATACCAGCACCGTGCCGGTAAAAGTGTATACGCCCAATGCGCAAACCACACCGGCCAACGATCCGGATTTGGCATTAGCACAAGGACAGCCCTGGGTGACGGTGCATACCAACGATGGCTCTGTGAACAGTGGCCGACGGGCGGCTTTCAAAGCCTGGTGGGTAGGGCAAATGGTGAATCAGGAGCGAAACATTCAGGAGAAAATGGTGCTGTTTTGGCACAATCATTTTGCTACAGAAACGGTGGACATCAGCTACGGCATTGGTTGCTATCAACACAATGTATTGCTGCGCAAATATGCATTGGGCAACTTTAAGGAAATGGTGAAAGCCATTACGCTGGACCCGGCCATGCTGCGCTACCTCAATGGTGAAAAGAATTTGAAAAATGCTCCTGATGAAAACTATGCCCGTGAGTTGCAGGAGTTATTTACATTGGGCAAAGGACCCGACAGCAAATACACAGAAGAAGATGTAAAGCAAGCAGCCAGAGTGCTCACTGGTTTTCGAATAAAGTATGCCGATGTAACCAGCTATTTTGATGCCAATCAACACGACACTGGTAACAAAACTTTCAGCAGTTTTTACAACAACAAAATCATTACAGGAAAAACCGGAGCCAACGGTGCACAGGAATTGGATGAGCTGCTCGATATGATTTTTGCGCAGCCAGAAGTGGCGAAACACATTGTGCGAAAACTATATCGCTGGTTTGTGTATTACGATATTGATACGCAAGTAGAAGCTGATGTGATAACGCCTTTGGCCAACCTCTTCCGCCAAAGCAATTATGAAATAAAACCGGTGATGGCGGCCTTGCTCAAAAGCGAACATTTTTTTGACCCACTCAATCAGGGATGCCAGATAAAGAGCCCGGCCGATTTGGTGATTGGTGCGGTTCGTGAGTTCAATGTGCAGTTTCCGGTGGCGACCGATTTTGCCAACAACTATACTATGTGGAGTTGGCTGCAAACAAACACTACCAATCAACAGCAAAACATTGGCGACCCGCCAGATGTAAGTGGTTGGAAAGCTTATTATCAGGAGCCACAGTTTTACGAAATCTGGATCAACAGCGACACGCTGCCGAAGCGCAATCAGTTTACTGATACGATGATCATCAATGGCTATACCCGTAACGGCCAAACCATTCGTTTTGATGCCATTGCTTTTGCCAAAACGCTGCCCAATCCCGGCGACCCGAATACATTGATTGATGATTCGCTGTTGTATCTCTACCGCATTCCATTGAGTGTGGCTTCAAAAACACAAATCAAAAAAGATATTCTGCTCAGTGGTCAGTCCGATGATCATTACTGGACCGATGCATGGAGTTTTTACATGGCCAATCCCAACGATAATATGGCCATGACCACCGTACGCAACAGGCTGCGTAGTTTGTATCAATATTTCATGAACCTGGCCGAATACCAGTTGGCATAAATGCACAGCAGTGATGAAAAGACGTTCCTTTTTACAACAAACACTACAAGGCGTAACACTGCCTGCATTGGTAGGTGGTTTTTCGGTAAAAGCTTTTGGCGAAGCCTCTCCGTTTTTCGACATGTTTGGCCTGGCGGAAGATACTGACCACGTGCTGGTATTGGTGCAACTCAACGGTGGTAATGATGGCTTGAATACAGTCATTCCGCTGGATCAGTACAGCCTCTATAACAATGCCCGCAGTAATATTGCCATTCCGGAAAGTAAAGTGCTTAGCCTCACCAACAACAAAGCCACCGGTTTGCATACTGCCATGACGGGCATGCAATCTTTGTACAACGATGGTAAAATGGCCATTGTGCAGGCTGTGGGTTATCCTTCGCCCAACTTTTCACACTTCAGGGCTACAGATATCTGGATGAGTGCCAGCGATAGCAATCAGTTTGTGAATTCTGGTTGGGCAGGCCGCTACCTCAACCAATACTATCCCAATTATCCATCGGGTTATCCCAACAGCAACATGCCCGATCCTGTGGCCATACAAATTGGTTCGGTTACATCTTTGGCGCTGCAAGGCCCGGCGGTAAACATGGGCATGAGCATTACCAACCCTAGTAGTTTTTACAATTTGGTAAATGGTGTGCAAGACACAGCACCCAATACACCTGCAGGTAAAGAACTTACTTACATCCGCACCGTAGCCCGGCAAACTCAACAGTACGCCGACACTATTAAAACTGCTGCTGCCAAAGTGGTGCAGCAGTCTGCGTACCCAACGGGCAACAGCCTGGCCGACCAACTCAAAATTGTAGCCCGGCTGGTAAAAGGCGGTTTAAAAACAAGGGTGTACATGGTAAGCATGGGTGGTTTCGATAACCACGCCAATCAGGTAAACAACACCGATAAAACCACAGGCACCCATGCCAACTTGCTGAAAACACTCAGCGATGCAGTGAAAGCATTTCAGGACGACCTGAAGTTTTTGGGGGTAGAAGACCGGGTACTCGGCATGACCTTTAGTGAGTTTGGCCGGCGCATCAAAAGCAACGGCAGCGTAGGCACCGACCATGGTGCTGCAGCTCCGGTTTTTTTGTTTGGTAAAAATGTACAGCCTGGTGTAGTGGGCACCAATCCTATTATTCCTGCCAACCCTACCGTGCAGGATAATGTGGCTTTTCAATACGATTTCCGCAGTGTGTATGCCAGCATTTTGGAGAGTTGGTTTTGTGTAGATAAAACCACCATTCAGGGCCTGCTGCTCAAAAACTTTCAACGCTTGCCGGTGGTCAATGGTGCGGGTTGTGGCATTACACCACCTGCTACCAGTGCGGGGAAAATCCGTAACTATCCCAACCCGTTTGAGAGCCAAACCACTATTGAATTTACCAGCAATGGTGGCCATACCTTGTTGCAGGTGATAGATATGACTGGCCGGGTAATAGCGGTGCTGCTCGACAAAGAATATGCGGGCCCGACCACAGATAGGGTGGTTTTTCAGGGCGGTACTTTGCCTGCAGGCAGTTACTATGCCCGCCTGCAAAACGGCACCGACACCAAAGTTTGCCTCATGATGAAGCTTCGTTAAACTTTACTTGTTGCAAAAAAATGTTGCAATAATTTTTTGGGCAGCAATATGCCTGCACTTATAAATTTGCAACGTGGTTACAAAAACGAATTCCCGGAATCAAAGGCCCGAAAAGGCTTGGCGTGTTACTGCTAAAACAGCGTTGCTGTTGCTGGCAGGCATGCTATGGCAGTTGGTGGCTATGGCTCAATGTACACTCAGTATTGCCGGCACTGTAACCGATGAAGACACGAAGCAACCGCTGTCGGCGGCTACCATTACCATTATGGAAACCGGCGAAAAAGGGATGACAGATGCAACCGGTCGTTTTTTGCTCAAAGGCATTTGCCCCGGCAACTACACCGTGAAAGTAACCCACAACCAATGTCGCCCGGTGCAAATGCATGTGCATGTACAAAAAGATGTGCAGTTGAGTTTTGTAATGCCGCATACAGTAAATGAACTGCAGGAAGTAACCGTGGTGGCGGCAGCCAATGCCAAATCTGGCGCTATTGGTGCTGAGCTGAAAGGAAAAGAGATGGATGCATCGAGAGGACAATCATTGGCCGAAGCATTGCAGCGTTTGAGTGGCGTAACTATGTTGCAAACGGGTACCAATATTGCCAAGCCCGTGATACATGGCCTGCACAGCAACCGGGTGCTGATGCTCAACAACGGCATTCGCCAGGAAGGCCAGCAATGGGGTAGCGAGCATGCACCGGAAATAGATCCGTTTATTGCCAACAGATTAACCGTTATTAAAGGCGCCAGTACACTGCGCTACGGGGCAGATGCCATTGGTGGTGTAGTGTTGGTAGAGCCCAAACTGCTGCGTTATCAACCGGGTATTGGTGGCGAAATTTCTGCTGGTTTTTTCAGCAATAACCGACAGGCATTTATGTCGGGTATGGTAGAGGGCAATGCTAAAAAACATCCTGCTTTTTCGTGGCGGGTGCAGGGTACGTACAAGCGTGGCGGCAATGCCCAAACGCCCAATTATTGGTTGGCCAACTCCGGCATGCAGGAAATGAATTTTTCTACCGCTGCCGGTTGGAAGAAGCCCAACAAAGGTCTGGAATTATTTTACAGCCAGTTCAATACCAAACTCGGAATTTTCTCTGGATCACACATTGGCAACGTAACAGATTTGATGAACATCATCAACAACGGACAGCCACCTTCATACGTCACCAATACAGATTTTTCATACAGCATCGACCGGCCTTATCAGCAAATACAACACCATTTGGCCAAGGCCAAAGCCTTTGTAAAAACGGGAGCCAACAGCCGTTTGAATGCCATTCTTTCTTACCAGTACAATTGGCGCCGAGAGTATGATATCAAACGCTTCAGTAGCAGTAGCAATGTGCCCCAAATGGATATTGGTTTGCAAACCATTGGTGCCGATGTGGTATGGGATCATTATGCAGGCAAGCAAATACGCGGTTCGGTGGGTGTGCAGTCTTCGTATCAGTTCAACAGCTACACGCAGCGGTTTTTCATACCCAATTATCAGGCCATTAACGCTGGCGTATTTGCGATTGAGAAATACAGTAAGAAGCAGTTTGCTGCAGAGATTGGTGTGCGGTACGATGTTCGCAGCATCTTCGATATTCACCGCAACAACGGCCGCACTTATTACGACAGAAATTACGGTAGCCTGAGTGCCAACGGTGGTGCCAGCTATCACTTGAACGACTGGATCACTGCAGCCATCAACCTGAGTACTGCATGGCGGGCACCACAGGTAAATGAACTATACAGCGATGGCTTGCATCATGGTTCAGCCCGCATCGAAAAAGGCAATCCGAATCTCAATCCGGAGAGGGCTAATAGTGTGATGCTGTCGCTGAATGTGCAGCGTAAAAACTGGCAGGCAGAAGTGGTTTGGTACCACAAGCAAATCAACGATTTCATTTTTCTGCGACCCACATTTCCGCCACAGCTTACCATTCGTGGTGCATTCCCCACGTTCTTGTACGATCAAACAAATGCCCGTATCAGCGGAGTTGATTTTTCATCGCAATATGCATTCAATAGTCATATTGCCTGGCAGTTGAAAGCATCGTTTGTAAGGGCTTTTGATAAAAAGGCAAACGACTGGATTATTCAAATGCCTGCTGATAGGTTTGAGAATGCTTTGACTTATCAGTTTGCAGATGGTAAGCGTTGGAAAGACCCATTCATCAAATTGCAATGGCAATGGGTGCTGGAGCAAACAAGGGTGCCGGCTACCGGCGATATAGAAGTTACGCTACCCAATGGCAGCAAACAAATGGCCAGCGATTATGCAGCTCCACCGGCTGCCTATCATTTGCTGGGCATGGAAGCAGGCATTACGCAAACCATTGGCAAAAAGTCGGTGAAGTGGTTGCTCACAGGTAGCAATTTGCTCAATACGGTGTACCGCGATTACATGAATGCTTTCAGGTATTATGCCGATGAAATGGGCATCAACATTGCTTTTAAAGTGCAGGTGCCCATAGGTCAATAAGTTTCCAATTTTCAAATCCAAATAAGAACAAAAAAGCTATGAAGAAGTATCAGAAAATGCTGCTCGGCCTGGTAGTTGTTGCAAGCATAGCTACAGGTTGTAAGAAGAACAAAGAAGAGTTGAATGAAGAGGAGTTGATTACAACAGTACAACTCAAGTTTACAGAAACGGGAACGAGTAATACCACGACTGCCACTTTCAGAGACATTGATGGCGATGGTGGCAATGCGCCCACCTCGTTCGATAATATTGTGTTGGCTCCCGGCAAAACCTATGATGTAAGTATTGAGTTGAAGGATGAATCGAAAACACCCGCTCTAGACATCACTGATGAAGTAGAAGAAGAAGGTGATGAGCACCAGTTCTATTTTGTGCCCTCGGCCGTTAATATTACGGTAAGCAATCTCAACACCGATGCACTTGGTTTACCTTTGGGTACCACTTCTAAATGGACAACCGGTGCAGCCAGCACAGGTGTTGTAAAAGTGGTGTTGAAACACAAGCCAGGAGGCATAAAAGCCGCAGGCGATTTGATTAGCAAAGGCGAAACAGACATTGAACTCGATTTCAATGCCCGCATACAATAAGACATTTTAATCCCTGGAAATTTCAATCCCCACACCAGCTGTTCTGTTTTCGCAGAACAGCTTTTTTTATGCCATAAGTCTTAGTAATGCTGATGCAGTAGTTGCAGTTGACGCCCGGTCAAACTGTTGCGGAAACCATTGTACTATTTGCTTCAAGCAGCGTTGTACATCAGGAAAAGGAGGCTGTAGTTGCAAACTGGCATTGCCTGCAGATTTCGAGATCTTTTCACCCGTTTCACTCAGCATCAATGGGTGATGAAGAAAACGACATTGTAGAAATGCATCCAATTGTAGCAGCGATGCCATGTGCAATTGCAAAGCAGTAGACGATAATAAATCTTCACCCCGTACAATGCAGTTGATGCCGAAATGCACATCGTCGGCTACGGATGCAATGTGATAGGCGGGCAGTCCATTGCTGCGTTTCACTATGGGTGCATGCTGCACTTCGTTCAGGTATATACTAACATTGCCCAACGCTTCATCATGCCATTGAATATTGGTATTGTCGGGTAAGTGCAATCGCCATGCAGCTTGGGGTGTATGATGCGGTAGTTTTTGTTGAAAGCAGTTGCACTGATGTTTTGCTATTTGTTGCCGGCTGCAAGTGCAGGCATATAAATGGCCGGTTTGCCACAGTTGTTGCAGGTACATTTCGTACATCGGCAGGCGCAGCTGTTGCGACCATTGAGTGTGAAATTCATGCGCATTTGTCGGCCCTATTTGATAGCTGATACCTGCTACTTGTAATGCCTCAAAAATGTAGTTGAGATACACTTCCCGAAATCGTTCATTGTCGAGATCATCAATGCGGAGCAGGAGTTCGCCATTGGCTTTTTGTGTCAGCAGCCAGGTGTACAAAAACGCAGTGATATTGCCTTCGTGTAAGAAGCCACTGGGTGTGGGTGCTATTCTGCTGCGAAATGTCACGTGCTTGTATTTATTCTTTTACGGCGGCTTCCATTACAGATAGCAAACCATTCACCGGCGCATCTTCTCGTAGCTCCCAAAACATGATGCCGCCCAATCCATATTTTTTCATGTAAGCCACTTTCGCTTTTATGGATTGAGGATCGTCGGTGGTGGCAAAGAGTTGTTTTTCGGCATTGTAAAAATGCGTGGCTTTTGCTGTATCGTCCCAATACGCAGTGAAGCCTTGTGCCGGTGTCAGTTTCTCCTGAAAATGCTTATAAGAAACACCGGCAGTATGTTGTCCGCTTTGGTCGAGACCATTGTTGGTGGCGGCAACATTGGCCCACACCCGGCTGTAAAAAGCAGCGCCAATCACCAGCTTGTTTGCTGGTACGCCCAGCTTCAGTAATTGCTGTACGCAGTTGTCGGTCGATTCTTTTTGCGATGGCCGGCTATACAACGCCGTGTGATGGCCGGTGACTTTGCTATAGCCGTTTATGAGATCATACGTCATCAAGTTGATGCGGTTGACGAGCGGAGTAACTGCAGCCCAATCTACCGATTGCGCAATGAATGTATCGAAGCCTCCCGCTGCAAAACTCAGTTCGTATTTGTCGCCCATCGTTGTCCGCAAACGTTGAATGAGGTCGGTAAAATTTGCTTTGTCATCGGCGCTGTACGGATGGCCGGGCGGGCCGGGAATGGTGGGATATTCCCAATCCAAATCAATGCCATCTGTTTGTGTGGTTTGCAAAATCTGCAATACCGAGTTGGCAAATGCCTGCCGGTTTTCTGCCGTTGCAAACACAGGCGAGCAGGTAGCACAACCGCCCCATCCGCCCAGTGAAATCAACACTTTCATGGAAGGGTTGCGTTTGTTTTTGAGGGCAACAATTTCCAGCAAGTCTTGCTTGCGTTGTTCATTGTCGAACGCCAGTTCATTGCCTTTGAGGTGCAAAAAACTGAAAATGAGCTGTGTTAGTTTTTCAATGGGATATGCTGACAAGGATTTGCCATCGCCACTGTAGTAGCCAATGATATCGTAAGGTTTGGCAGGTTGTGCGTGGCTGCAATGGATGGCCAAAAGAGCCGCCAACATCAGGAGTGTTTTTTCATAAGCCGCCCGGGTTATGCTAACAATACTACTGACTTCTTTGCTAAGAAATTTTCGGAATATCGGCAGAGAGGTACGTGAACTGTCCGGGGCGGTGTTGCAGCACTGTATGCAGCAATCCATCGGCAATGGTAGTGGCCTTGATGGCTTTGTAATGTTGAAGCGAACCAAGCATCAACGGATGCATGAGTTTGGTAAATGCCAAACCAAATTTTTCCATGGGGCGGTTTTCTTGTCTAGGCCCATCAATGATGGAGGGACGAAGAATATGCAGCGAAGTGAAACCAATTTGTTTCAGGTCTTCTTCCATATCGCCTTTTACTCGGGTGTAAAAAAACGGTGAGGTAGGAGAGGCCGACATGGAAGAAACCACCGCCATACAGCTACAACCACGGGCATGCAGTTGTGTAGCCAGTTGTACAGGCAAGGTTCTGTCCACTTCAATAAAAGCGGCTTTGCTGCCGGCTTTTTTAATGGTGGTACCAATGCAGCAGATGAAGGCATCAACAGCTGGCAAAGTATCTGGTAGTGCTTGCAGTTGTAATTGCTGCAATTTGTGGTGCGTTACAGGCGATGTTCTTCTGCCAAACACGATAACTGACGTAACAGCATCGTGTTGCAGCAACCGTTCGAGAGTTAGCTGCCCGGTAAGACCGGTGGCGCCCAATAACGCTACAATCATTTTTTACTCTTTTGAAAATACTTCAACAAGCGAACTTCCTTTTCGTTGAGGTAGCGCCATTTGCCGCGGTCTACATTTTTCTTGGTGAGGTTGGCAAACATCACCCGGTCGAGGTTTTTGACATCGTAGCCGAGGTGCTCAAACATGCGGCGTACAATGCGGTTGCGGCCACTGTGTATTTCTACACCCACCACCGATTTGTCTGATGGGTCGGCGTAGGCTGCAGCATCTGCTGCAATAAAGCCATCTTCCAGGGTAATGCCCTGTACCAGTTGGTCGAGGTCGGCTTTTACCATGGGCTTGTCCAGCTTGGCTTCGTATATTTTTTTGATTTCAAACTTGGGGTGGGTAAGCTGCTGCGCCAGATCGCCATCGTTGGTGAGCAGCATTACACCGGTAGTGTTTCTATCCAGCCGGCCAACGGGATATACTCTTTCCGTAGTGGCTGTTTTAATAATGTCCATCACTGTTTTGCGGCCCTTATCATCGCTGGCAGTGGTAATGAAATCTTTGGGTTTGTTGAGCAATATGTACACCAGGTTTTTTACCCGCTGTACCTTCTTGCCATTGGCAATAATGATGTCTTCTTCCTGCACTTTGTACGAAGGCTCCAGCACCACTTTGCCATTTACTTTCACTTTGCCTTCTTTTACTAAAATGGCGGCATCGCGGCGGCTGCAAATGCCACCATGTGCCAGGTATTTATTGAGCGGCATTTGCGCTTCGGTAGGAGCCGGGGCGCCTTTTTTGCCAGCTACTACAGGCTTGCCTGCTTTGGTAGCAACGGCTTCTTTGCCGGGTTCAACCGCCGGGGCAGCTTTTGTTGGGGCGCCTTTTTTACCCTTGCTGGCAGGCGCCATTTCAGCCACTTTGGCTGCAGGTATTTCACCTTTCTTCTTCAGCTGCTTTTGCGATTTAAAAAACTCAGCCGTTTCTTTTTTGGCCTGTCGCTTTTCTTGCCGGTAAGCTTCTTTCTTTTTGGCGCCAGACACAGCGGCCTTCGAAAACTTGTCAAAATTGCCCATGGATGCTGCTTTTGTGCAGTGCTGCAAAGATGCTTCTATTGTAGCCAGCAAACAAACATGGCTTTGGCCAGCCATGGTAAGGCTATGGTAAAACAACAGCCGGCTGCATTGTGCAGCCGGCTGTAATAAAGGAAACGTTACTGTTTACCTGGCAGCGGCCGGACCATTGCGCATGCCTTCATGATGACGATGCATGCCTTTGCCGCCTTTATGCATGCCCGGCTTTGGGCCTTGCTGGCGCAGCTCTTTCCACTGCTTCAGTTGGTCGGCGTTTAAAATGCTTGCCATGGCTTGCTCATGCTCAGCTTTTATTTTATCCATGCCGGCTTTGCGTTCTTCGCGACTCAGCTTATCGTTTTTCAGCACTGCATCCATTTTTGTTTTTACCGTTGTATGGCTGGCTTTTACTTTGGCTACCTGCTCAGTGCTGAGTTGGAGTTTGTCGGCCATTTTGGCCAGGTGTTGCGCTTGCATTTCACCCGCTTTGGCACGGGCCTTGGCACGTTTGTCGGCCAGTTGTTTTTTCTGCTCGGCTGTCAGCAGTTTGTCTACCGCTTCTTTGTGTTTTTTCAGCAAGGCTTCGCGGCGGTCGCGTTGTTCTTTTACCGTAATGCTTTCATTGCTGTTGAGGGCTTGCATTTGCTGGCGCAATTCATCTTGCAGTTTTTGCATGGCCACTTTTTGTTCCGGCGTCAGGTCAATGTCTTTCATCATTTCCATACCTGCTTTGCCGCCCGGGCCTTTGCCGGGTTTGCCAGCGGGGTGTGGTGGTTGAGCTATGGCCACTATGGCTACAAAGAAGGGAAGCATCAGGAGCATTGTCTTTTTCATGGTATTGTTTTTTTTGTGTGTTATAATCAAGAGACAATACAATGACCAGCGCCTATCCCTAACGTTTAAGGCATTAACCATAATTAACCGCCCATAACAAAAGCGGTCGCCCCAGTAAGAGGCGACCGCTTGGTGTATAGAGAAGGCTGTTGTAATTACAATGCAGCCAGTTGCACTTTCTGCGTCAATTCGAGTACGTTTTCTTTGAAAACGCTGTCGGTGTCCATCAGGTCTTTCACAGTTTGGCAGCTATGAATAACAGTAGTATGGTCGCGGCCACCAAAATGCTCACCAATGGTTTTGAGTGAGTTTTTGGTAAAAGCTTTGGCGAGATACATGGTAATCTGACGAGCCTGCACAATTTCCCGCTTCCGGGTTTTTTGCTGCAGTTTTTCGTATGGCACATCAAAGTATTCGCATACCATCTTCTGAATGTTTTCGATGGTAATTTCTTTGCTGCTGGTTTTGATGTGGTTGCGCAATACTTTCTTCGCCAGTTCCAAATCAATTTCGCGTTTGTTGAGCGATGATTGAGCCAACAGACTAATCAAAGCACCTTCCAGTTCACGAATGTTGGTATTGATATTATAGGCGAGATACTTCACTACTTCACGTGGCATGTCAAGGCCATCGTTTTTCATTTTGCGTTCCAGAATTTCAATGCGGGTTTCGTAGTCCGGCATTTGCAAATCGGCACTGAGGCCCCAACGGAAACGGCTGAGCAAACGCTCCTGCAAACCATCGAGGTCTTTGGGGGCTTTGTCTGATGTAAGTACCAGCTGCTTGCCACTCTGGTGCAGGTGGTTGAAGATGGCAAAAAAGGCGTCCTGTGATTTTTCGGCACGGGCAAAAAACTGCACGTCGTCAATAATCAGGATATCGATGAGTTGATAAAAATGAATGAAGTCGTTGATAGCGTTGTTACGGCTATGATCCTGAAACTGGTTGATAAACTTTTCGCTGCTTACATACAACACCACTTTATTAGGGTGTTGCTTTTTCACTTCGTTGCCAATGGCCTGTGCCAAATGCGTTTTACCCAAACCAACGCCACCATAAATAACGAGTGGGTTGAATGAGTTGGCGCCGGGCTTGTCGGCTACGGTTTTGCCGGCACGACGAGCCACACGGTTACAATCGCCTTCAATAAAACTTTCGAAGGTGTAAGTAGGATTCAGTTGTGGATCAATCTGAATCTTTTTGAGGCCGGGAATCACGAATGGATTCTTTACAGGATTTGTCGTCACCAGTGGGAAGTCCATTACATTGTTATTGTACAATTTGATGTTGTTGGTCGGCAGGTCTACCGTTTGTGGCTGATGTGAGCTGTTGCCACTGTCTACCATGATGCGGTATTCCAAACGTGCTTCTTTTCCTAGTTCACGTTTGAGTGTTTTTGCCAGCAGGTTTACGTAGTGTTCTTCAATGTATTCATAAAAGAACTGACTGGGTACCTGAATGGTCAATACTTTATTGTTGAGTGAAACGGGAGTGATGGGTTCGAACCAGGTTTTGAAATGTTGCCAATCAACGATGTCCTTAATTATTTCCAGACAATTTTGCCAAACTATTTCGCAAGTCTTCGTCATTTCTTCGTATAGCAATTTGTAGAGTTACTAAGAATCCTTTGTTGGTGGTTCACATATTTACAGTATACTGTTCTGCATGACTGTGAATAAGTGAGGATAAAGCGAATATCAACTCTTTCTGTTGAAAAAAAATTTTTAGATGTCAGTTTTTTTCGCAATGGAAATGGATTTGCTCCCAAAAAATTTTTTCTTATTTGTGGCAGAAAAGACATAATCTAACCGACCCAAAATAAGGCCCCCGAAACCCACCTGATTGATGAGTACTTCGCTGCCTTGTTTGTTTTTTACCAGCTCAGGTTCAGCCATAAACGTATGTGTATGTCCGCCTATTATCAGGTCGATATACTGTGTTTCGGCTGCCAGTATTTTATCACTCACCTTGTTGCTGCCTTTGTATTGATAGCCCAGGTGGCTGAGGCAAATGATCATGTCACATTTTTCTTTGCGCTTCAGCAAATCCGCAGTTTCATTGGCTTTTACAATCGGGTCCTGGTAAATGGTTTTGCCGTACAAATTTTCCGGCACCAATCCTTCCAGCTCAATGCCTACGCCAAATACACCAATTTTCAATCTTCCTTTCTTGAATATTTTATAAGGCAGCGCCTTGTATTCCATGGCGGTACCGCTGAAATCGTAGTTGCTGACGAGCACCGGAAAAGCAGCATGCTGCAATTGCGTGGCAAAATTATCGAGGCCGGCATCAAAGTCGTGGTTGCCCATGGTGCAGGCATCGTATTGCATGGCGGCCATGGCTTTTATTTCGGGTTCGCCCTTGTACAGGTTGAAGTATGGGGTACCCTGAAAAATATCGCCGGCATCGAGCAGCAACACATGTTCGTGCTGGCTGCGTATTTCATTAATCACAGCAGCACGACTGGCCACGCCACCCAATCCCTGGTTGCGGCCACCATCCATCGGAAAAGGATCGATGCGGCTGTGCACATCATTGGTATGTAAAATAACCAGCTGTTGTGCGGCGTTGTCTTCGGCCATGCTCCAGTTGGGCAGCAGCAGGCTACCGGCAGCCAGCGTCGATTGTGTCAGAAAATGTCTTCTATTCATAAAACAGCGGGGAGAGGGTTGAGCAAAAATTAGAGAATGTTGACACGCTTGCCTGCAGGAATGTCCAGCTTTTTGCCGGCGGCTGTCAGGCTTTTTACATAATCAATCAACGCGTCGCGTTGCAAATAGCCTTTGTTGATTTGTTTCAATTTGGTAAGCATACTGCAATCATCGCCACCATTGGCTACATAATCGCTGAGTGCTACGGTGTATTGTTTGTTGGGTTGCAATGCTGCATCGGCAATGCGAACATCCACTGCTTGTTTGTTTTGAATGTTGTAGCTGCCGCCACTAATGGGCCACCCACCACGGCCAGCTACATGATTGAGCAACTGCTGCAATTCTGTCCCACTCATAGTCACCAATACCATCAGGTTATCAAAGGGCATTAGTTCGTAAATAGTGCCCACGGTAATGTTGCCCTTTTGCATGGCAGGTGTACGAATGCCACCAAAGTTCATCAAGGCAATGTCTACGGGCTGTTGAAATACTTTTTTTGATTCACTCAAAAAAGCATCGGTCATGAAGTAGCCGAGGGTATTGTCGCTTTGCTTTTTTCGAGGGTGCTGGTGAGTTCGCCAATCACCGCCGTCATGGTGCTGTTGATTTGCTGCGCATAAGGCGCCATCAGCTGCTGTACGCTGCTGTCTTTTTTCCGGGTTTGATGTCGTATCGGGTGTAGGCCATTTGGCCCGCCTGATAATAGGAGGGGGCACAGCTTTGCCAGCCTAATGCCAGTATCAAAAAGTAGCGGAACAGTGGTTTCATAAGAGCCTGCAAAAATGCAGCGCAAATCAATAGGGATAGCTGATTCCGGTTTGTTTTCTCAATAAAAAATAGAAAATGAAAAATGCCCGTAGTTTTGGCGCCAAACTTTCCATTAAAACAGGCCCGTTTTTTTGATAGCTGTCAAAGGACTTGCCCAAAAATTTCAACATTTCATGTCTTACGAACTGACTGGCAAAATTGCCGCCATTTATCCTGTAATGCAGCGCAGCGAAACTTTCAAAACCCGTGAATTTGTGGTGGAGAAGACAGAAGATATTGGCAGCAGAACCATCACCAACTACATTAAGTTTCAGTGTGTGCAGGACAAAACCGCCCTGCTCGATAAATTTAAAAACGGGGAAGAAGTAAAAGTGCATTTCAACATCAAGGGTACCAAGTGGGTGAAAGATGGTCGTGAAAACTACATCACCAACCTCGATGCCTGGCGTATTGAAGGCTTTGTGCCATCTGGCGCACAAGGTTCGGCTCCCGAACAGTTCATTGATCCGCCCACACCAGACATGGGTGCCGACGATTTGCCGTTCTAATTTCTCTCACCGTTTTTTAGGATAACTACCTAACACGAGTACATGCAACAGCTCCTCAACATGAAGGTGCTTCCGCAGGAAGCTGCCGATACACAACGCATTACCCAACTGATAGCTGCCGAAGCCGGTGTAAAGGCTTCGGCGGTTACGGGGTATTATATCCGCCGCCAATCTATTGATGCTCGCAGCAAAACCGTTTGGATGAACCTGCAGGTGCAGGCTTACATCAACGAACCTTTTCAGCAGCGGCCAGCATTGCACATTCAACATCACGATGTTCGCCATGCCGACAAACGCATGGTGATTGTAGGCGCAGGTCCCGCTGGTTTGTTTGCCGCCATGTGCTGTTTGGAGCATGGCATTAAACCCATAGTGCTCGAAAGGGGTAAAGATGTACGCAGCCGCCGCCGCGACCTCGCCGCCATGAACAAGCAGGGCGAAGTAAATGCGGAGAGTAATTATTGTTTTGGTGAAGGTGGTGCCGGCACGTACAGCGATGGTAAACTCTACACCCGCAGCACCAAGCGGGGCGATGTACACCGCATATTGCAATTGCTGGTAAACTATGGTGCCGATGAACGCATTTTATACGAAGCGCATCCGCATATTGGTACCAACAAATTACCGCATATCATCACCGCCATACGTGAAGCGATTGAAGCACATGGCGGCGAAGTGCATTTCAATAGCAAAGTGGTAAAGCTGCATATTGATGGTGATCAGTTTACCGCCGTACAAACGGCCAATGGCGATGTGATGAAAGCCGATCATTGCTTGCTGGCCACCGGGCATTCTGCCCGTGATGTTTTTCAAATGCTGCATCAGCAAGGCATTGCCATTGAAGCAAAGCCTTTTGCATTGGGTGTTCGCATTGAGCATCCGCAAACGGTGATTGATGCAGCGCAGTATCATTGTCTTGTTCGCAGCGAGTATTTACCACCGGCTTCTTACAGCTTGGTGCATCAAGCTGGTGGACGTGGCGTCTTTTCTTTTGCATGTGTCCCGGCGGTATCATTGCGCCGGCAGCTACAGCACCCGGCGAAATTGTGGTGAATGGATGGAGCCCCAGCAAACGCAATAATCCTTATGCCAATAGTGGTACTGTGGTGGAAATTCGCCTCAACGATGTGCCGCATATTTACAAAGATTTTTCGCAGGTGATGGACATGCCGAAGTCGGTATTGGAATCGCCATTGGGCATGATGTATTTGCAGCAATACGTAGAACGTAAAGCGTATGCTGCAGGTGGCGGCAAGTTGGTAGCACCGGCACAACGCATGGTAGATTTTGTGCAACGCAAAGCTTCCGGCGATTTGCCCGATTGTTCTTATTTACCGGGCATTACTGCCGCCGATGTGGGCTCGGTATTACCCCGTTTTGTAGCCGATGCCCTGCGGGAAGGAGTGCAGGCTTTTGGTAAAAAAATGAAAGGCTATTATACCAACGAAGCAGTATTGGTAGCTACGGAAAGCCGCACCAGTTCACCGGTTCGCATTCCTCGCTTGGCCGATACGCATGCACATCCGCAGATTAAAGGCTTGTACCCCTGTGCCGAAGGGGCGGGCTATGCCGGTGGCATTGTAAGTGCTGCCATGGATGGCGAAAACACCGTGAAAAAAATAGTGGGTGTTTACCAATAATTCGTTCCTGTTTTCGCTGCATAACATTAGCGTTTTCTTTCGCTACGATTAACGTTTTGCTGGCGCAGTGGCATTGCCAATTGCTGTTACTTGCTCTGTAAATTCTGTTGTATGAGAGGGCTCATTTACGGCATCTTGTTGTGCCTTGCTGCTACTGCATTGCATGCGCAAACAACTATTGTACGTACACCTGCTTCGCTGCATCCGTTGCCCTTGGTGTACACCGGCAAAACACCTGTCATTTTTTTACCCGACAGCAAACCAACGCAGCCCTATATCGCTACGCATATTGTAGAAGTGAGTGCTGATATTTCGGTAGAAACAAACGAACTCATCAGCAAATTGCAGGAGCGTGGAATGGCCGAAGGTGTGGATGGTATTTTACTGTACAGCCTCGGGCAAAAAGTAATTGGCCCAGCTGGTGGCATTGCTACACTCAATGGCGTTGGCATCAAATACAAAGACTCCGTAAATTATCTCGACAACATTATTCGCCAAAGGGTGGTAACCACCTATGATGCGGATGAAAAGCCCGGCCCCAGTGTCATTCTCAACTACAACTGGCGGGGCAGTTTTCAAAATGCCATCGATGCTGAAGGCCACGATTTCATGGTAGATTCCATTCTTCCATTCGATGCGCATTTGCTATTGCTGCTAAAGCCTGAAATGTATGCGTATCAGTTTGGCTACGATAAGCAATTGCAACGCATCAAAGCCGATAAAACCACTGCACAAGACCTCAACATACAATGGGTGCCCTCCTCGTATAGCAAAGGGAAATTTGTGGTGCGAATAAACGATGGCTATAATACCGAAAGCCGCTTCGAACTGGAGTTGATGAACGAACAGAAAACGGTGGCAGGAGCTATTGTTACTTACAGAAATGAGCCTTTTTTGTACAGCTATTTTGAGTACGATTCCAAAGGAAGGATTGTGGCAGAAAAATGGTACAAAGTAAAAGGCAGTAAAAAAAGGTTGTGGCTCTCGTTCGACAATCGCTTTCACAGCAACGACCCGGCGCAATGGCCTGCAAAGTAGTGGTTAGTTATTTGCAATTCCTGTATCGCTATTGTAACTGATAAGCCGCTGCAACCACTGGTGTAGAAAGATGAGGCAAGTAGTTGGAGTACCTATCTTCATGGCTCCAACCTATCACTTATGAATATCCTTGAGGTCAATCACCTGGTGAAGCATTTTGCTTCGCAAAAAGCCGTCGACGACATTTCTTTCTCCATTGCACCGGGTAGCATCTTTGGTTTGCTCGGGCCCAACGGCGCCGGCAAAACCACGCTCATCCGTATGATTACGGGCATCTTTTTTCCCGACGCTGGCAGCATCAGTTTTGATGGCCGCAAGTTTCAGCCGGAAGAAGATATTGCTCAGATTGGTTACATGCCCGAAGAAAGGGGCTTGTACAAAAAAATGAAAATTGGTGAGCAGGCACTGTACCTGGCACAGCTGCGGGGCATGAGCCGGGCCGATGCCATGGCTGCTATTAAAGACTGGTTTGTACGCCTCGAAATGGAAAGCTGGTGGAACAAAAAAGTAGAAGACCTGAGTAAGGGCATGAGCCAAAAACTACAGTTTGTAACTACTGTGTTGCACCGTCCAAAACTCATCATTCTCGATGAACCTTTCAGCGGTCTCGATCCGGTGAATGCCAACCTTATCAAAGACGAAATATTCCGTTTGGCACAGGAAGGCGCCACCATCATTTTTTCTACGCACCGCATGGAGCAGGTAGAAGAAATATGCAAGCAAATAGTGCTGGTAAACAAAGGCAAAAAGGTGCTGGACGGTACTGTGGATCAGGTAAAGCAAGACTTTAAAGAACATCTGTTTGCTGTAGGTGCTGCTGCCGATGCTGGGCAATGGCAAACGCCTCTCTTTAATGTCATTGGGCAAAAAGACCAGAAAGCCATCATCAAACTGCAAGACGGTGTGAGCAACAACGAAGTGTTGCAATACCTCATTCAGCAGGGTGTTTCTATTCAATCCTTCAATGAAATTCTGCCTTCCCTCAACGACATCTTCATCAAAATTGTAGAAGGCACACCCACTGCCCGCAAGTTTGATGCATCGTTGTAATGCCCATCCCTTTTTCTTTTACCTACAAGCTTATTTTCTATGAATAAAACCTGGTTAATCATCAAACGGGAATACCTGACCAGGGTATCCAAAAAAACTTTTGTCCTCAGTACTTTTCTAACGCCACTCTTGTTGGCTGGCATCATTGCCGCTGTCATTTTTATGACAGTAAAAAATGTGCAGCAAGAAAAAATTGCAGTGGCTGATAAGAACGGTTTGCTCAAAGAATTTCTGGAACCCGGCGAACAACTCAAGTTTGAGTTTTTGGCCGATGCAGATACGTCTTTATTGTCGAAAGGTTATTCTGCTGTGCTGTTGGCGCCGGGCAACGGCATGAACAGCACTGCGGAACGTTTCGAAATTTACACCAAGAAAAACCTGAGCGTTATTACTGAAGGCAGCATTCGCCGCCGGCTGAACGATGCCATTGAAACCCGCATGGTGACGCAGCAGGGCGGAATGAGCAAAGCAGCTTACGATTCTATCCGCAGCCAGGCCAAAGAAGTAGGCTTCGACAACAAAGTGCTCGATGGCGGCAGCGAAGTAAAAGCCGGTAACAAGCGGCATGGCGTATAAAGTGGGATATGGCGCAGGCTTTCTTATTTACATTACGTTGTTTTTGTACGGCGCCATGGTAATGCGTGGTGTGATGGAAGAAAAAACCAACCGCATAGCCGAAGTAGTGGTGAGCAGCGTAAAGCCAAAGCAGTTAATGCTGGGGAAAATCATTGGCATTGGTGCGGTGGGTGTTACGCAGTTTGTGCTGTGGGTGTTGCTTATTGTGGGCCTCACTTCTCTCATTGGGCTGTTTGTACCCGCTGAAGTAATGGAGCAGGTGAATGCCATGAACAATGGCGTACCCGGTGCGGGCATGGCTGTTCAGGCTAATCAGACTGCCATTGCTTTTGCTGAAGCTAAGCATACATTGAGCAGCGTTAACTGGTGGTTCATTGTAGGTTGTTTCTTGTTCTACTTTGTATTTGGCTACCTGTTTTATGCAGCGTTGTTTGCGGCCGTAGGTAGTGCAGTAAATGAAGATCCGCAGGATGCACAAAGCCTGATGATGCCCATTACCATGCCCATCATTTTCAGTATTGTCATTATGATGAATGCGGTGACACGTCCCGAAAGTGCCTTGGCTACCTGGGCCAGTATCATTCCGTTTAGCTCACCCATTGTAATGATGGCCCGGCTGCCCTTTGGCGTACCGGGTACTGTGCCTTACTGGCAACTGGCGTTGAGCATGGTATCGCTGGTGTTGGGCTTTTTGGGTACTACCTGGCTGAGTGCCAAAATTTACCGAACAGGCATTTTGATGTACGGAAAAAAAGTAACACTGAAAGAAATGTGGAAATGGGCTTTTAGAAAGGACTAATACCTATTGACGAATAAAAATAAAAGGCTGAAGTGTTTGCTTCAGCCTTTTGTTATTGTATCACGAATGTGCAGTTATGCAACGGGTGGGTAGTCGGCCAGTTCTTTCAAACTACCTTTCAGTTCTTCTTCGGTGAGGTAGTGGTCTTGCAGCTTACCATCGAAGTAGTCGTTGTAGGCCTGCAGGTCCAGGTGCCCATGGCCGCAAAGGTTGAAGAGAATGGTTTTGCTTTCGCCCGATTCTTTGCACAGCTTTGCTTCGCGGATGGCTTGCGCCACGGCATGGTTAGCTTCTGGCGCAGGAATAATGCCTTCTGCCTTGGCAAACTGAATACCTGCTTCGAAGCACTCCAATTGTTGCAGCGCATTGGCTTCAATCAAACCATCTTTCAGTAGCTGGCTGCACAATACACTGGCGCCATGGTAGCGCAGGCCACCGGCATGTATAGCTGCGGGCCTAAAGTTGTGGCCCAAGGTGTACATGGGGAGGAGCGGCGTATATCCTGCTGAATCGCCAAAGTCGTACCGGAATTCGCCCTGCGTTAGTTTGGGGCAACTGGCAGGCTCTACAGCTATGCAGCGGGTTTGTTTGCCATCCACCAAATTGTGGCGCAAAAACGGAAAGGCCATGCCCGCAAAATTGCTGCCGCCACCCAGCGGTGCAATCACGATATCGGGATAGTCGCCGGCTTTTTCAAGTTGCAGTAAGCACTCTTGCCCAATGATGGTTTGGTGCATGAGTACGTGGTTGAGCACACTGCCCAATGCATATTTTGTATGCTCATCTTGTACAGCCATTTCAATGGCTTCGCTGATGGCAATGCCCAGGCTGCCCGCTGTGTTGGGGTCGGTAGCAAGTATGTGCCGGCCGGCATTGGTAAGGTTGGTGGGAGAGCTGAATACTTTGGCACCAAAGGCATTCATGAGTGCTTTGCGGTATGGCTTTTGCTCAAAGCTGATGCGCACCATGTACACTTCGCATTCGATGCCAAACATTTGGCAGGCAATACTGAGTGCAGTGCCCCACTGGCCCGCACCTGTTTCGGTGGTGATGCGTTTTACCCCTTCTTGTTTGTTGTAATAAGCCTGTGCAACTGCTGTGTTGGTTTTGTGGCTGCCACTGGGGCTCACCCCTTCGTATTTGTAGTAAATCTTAGCGGGTGTATCCAGCAGCTTTTCTAACCGGCGTGCCCTGAACAATGGCGAGGGGCGCCACTGGCGGTAAATGTCCCGCACTTCGTCGGGTATTTCAATCCATGGGTCCTGGCTTACTTCCTGCTTGATAAGTTCCATGGGAAAAAGCGGTGCCAGATCTTGCGGGCCCACCGGTTGTTTGGTGCCGGGGTGCAAGGGTGGCAATGGCTTGTTGGGCATATCGGCCTGGATATTGTACCAGTGCCGGGGCATTTCATCTTCGCTCAATAAAATTTTTACATCCTTCATATGACTGCTTGTCTTTTAAAGTGTGAAAATTAAGCAGTCTGTGCATTTGATAAGATGTTGTCAATGTTTTTCCCTCAAAATCGAAACATTACTACAGCATTCGGCGCTTTCGTCAGGGTTTTATCAAAACCGACAAGAGTTCATTGGCATGTTCCACCTGAATGAAATTTTCGTGCTCTACCTGGTGATCTATCCGTTCGTGCTCCCAAATGGTATGGAAGGGCACATGTACGCCATAGCCACCCATCTCCAGCACCGGTAACACATCGCTTTTGAGTGAGTTGCCAATCATCATGAACTCCGAAGGCTGAATGTCTAAATGGCGGATGAGTTTTTCATAATCGGCCACCTGCTTGTCGCTCATGATTTCGATGTGGTGAAAATATTTTTCCAGCCCACTTTTTTTGAGTTTGCGTTCCCTGATCAAGCAGGTCGCCTTTGGTAGCCACCACTATGCGGTAGTGCGGCTGTAGTTTTTCCAACACTTCTTCTACGCCGGGCAGCAGTTCAATGGGTTTTTCCAACAGCTCTTTGCCAAAGGCCAATATTTTTTCATACACAACAGGATTTGCCTGATGGTTGCTGATTTCCAACGCCGATTCAATCATGCTAAGCATAAACCCTTTTACGCCATAGCCATAGAGTTTCAGGTTTTTCATTTCCATCTGAAACAGGGCTTTTTGCGCTGTATGCAGCGGTATAAAATCTTCGAGCAGGGCACAAAATTTATCCTCCGTTTCGCGGAAGTAGGGTTCATTGACCCAGAGGGTATCGTCGGCGTCGAAGGCGATTACTTTCAGGTGTTGCATGGGGAGAGTAGTTGGTAAGTTGACAAGTTTACGAGTTCACAAGTTCCAGTGTTCCAGTATTCGAGGGGGTCACGAGTTGAATAGACTTGTCATGGCTGTTTGTATTTCCTTATTCTTTATTCTTTATTGCTTATTTGTTATTGCCTTTCCGTTAGCTCAATTTCAAATTGGCTGTAAAAGCAGCAGCGGTTTGTTGCAGGCTTCGTTGGCAATCGTGCCAGAGTTCGTATACAATACCCGCGGCGGGTTGAATGCTATGGATTAATGCACTTACCTGACCAATTTCCAGTTCGCCTTCTTGCATATCGCCTTCAAACATGCCTTTCTTGGCACGGCCGCGGCCCAGCAAGGCAGCCAGTTCTTCTTTGCTGGCGGCGTTGTTTTCGGCCGCTTCAACAGCCTGATAAAATTCGTTTTTCAGCAATCTGACTGGCGTTAGTGTTTTCAGCATGAGTTTGGTGTCGCCTTCTTGTGCTTGCACCACGGCTTGCTTAAAAGCCTCGTGGCTGCTGGCTTCGTGGCTGGCCACAAAGCGGCTGCCTACCTGTACGGCTTCTGCACCCAGGCATAACGCAGCGGCCATTTGTGCTCCGGTACCAATGCCACCGGCTGCAATCACGGGTATGTCTACCGCTTTTGCTACAGCAGGAATGAGCACCAACGTGGTGGTTTCTTCACGGCCGTTGTGGCCACCGGCTTCAAAACCTTCAGCCACCACTGCATCACAGCCTGCTTCTTGTGCCTTTAGTGCAAACTTGCTGCTGCTTACTACATGCACCACGGTAATGCCATGGCTTTTTAATAATGCCGTCCATGTTTTTGGATTGCCGGCACTGGTAAAAACGATGGGTACTTTTTCTTCAATAATAATTTGAATGTGCTTATCGATATCGGGGTAGAGCAGGGGCAGGTTGACAGCAAAGGGTTTGTTGCTGGCAGCTTTGTATTGGCGGATATGTGCTTGTAACACTTCCGGATACATGCTACCGGCGCCCAGCATGCCAAGGCCGCCGGCATTGCTTACGGCACTGGCCAGTCGCCAGCCGCTGGCCCAAATCATACCGGCCTGAATGATGGGTAATTCAATATGGAATAGAGAAGTGATGCGGTTTTGCATAGCAGCAATTTTAAAATGTGCCAATGAAAACCAGCAACTGACACGTAAGCAGGCCAACCAATCAGCACAATGGCAAATTAGCTAATTAGCACATCTGCAGCTTATCCAAAATCAATCTCAGTATTGTCGCCAATGTTGAGGCTTCGGCTGAGCCCTTTTACACTGGCGTCGCTGCCAATGAGGCTGTTGTCGAGTACTACTTCAAACAGGTTGGTGTACGAACCAATAATGCTGTCGCGGATGATGGAATAATTAACCGTGGTGTTGCTACCAATGGCCACATGCGGCCCAATAATAGAATTTTTAATACTGCAGCCCGGTGCAATGCTTACAGGTGGAATGATGATGGTGTTTTCAAAAGCATGCTGCAGCGGATTGACATTGCCGCCAATTTTTTTGAGCAGGGTGGCATTGCTGTCGAGCAGGGTTTCTTTTTTACCACAGTCGAACCAGTTTTGCACCCTGAAGCCTTTGAAACGGGCCCCTTTATTAATCATGCATTGCAATGCATCGGTCAGGTTATAATCGCCGTTGGTACGAATATTTTCAGTGAGAATCTGGCTCAGACATTCAAACAACAGGTTGGTTTCTTTGATTTTGTAAATGCCGACCAATGCCATGTTGCTTTTAGGAATAGCTGGCTTTTCCACCACCCTTTCTACGTTGTCTTCATCGTCGAGTTCGGCTACGCCAAAACTGCGGGGGTCATCCACTTTTTTGATACCCAGCATGCTTACGGGGCTGTTTACCACTTCTTTTACATCGTATTCGCAAATGGTATCGCCCAGTACCACTATTACATCATCGTGGCCCACAATGCTATGGGTGAGCTGAATGGCATGCCCGGTACCTTGCCTTTCATTTTGGTACACAAAATGTGTTTGCAAATGTGGATAGGCC
Source organism: Phnomibacter ginsenosidimutans (assembly GCF_009740285.1). Classification (GTDB taxonomy): domain Bacteria; phylum Bacteroidota; class Bacteroidia; order Chitinophagales; family Chitinophagaceae; genus Phnomibacter; species Phnomibacter ginsenosidimutans. Next base: position 3,472,575 of record NZ_CP046566.1, on the reverse strand, counting down.
TGTTGTACAAAGTCCTGGATTTTTTCGCCAAGGTAGCCTACAATAAAGATGTATTCTCTTACACCGGCTTCCTGCAGCTGATCTACAATAAAGCTCAGGATGGTTTTGCCGGCAATGGGAATCAATGCTTTTGGCTGCGTATATGTATGTGGCCGGAGTTTGGTGCCGGCTCCCGCTACGGGAATAATTGCTTTCACCTGCTATCTTATTTGGGTAAGTGGCGGAAACCGGTATTTGCACAAGGGCAAAAATGAGCTTCGGTCACTTACTATGAAGGTTCTACACCGGGTAAACCTGCTAAAAACGGTACAGTGTAGGAAGGGGGGAAAACGTGTGAAAAGCCTGCATCCAGACTTCTGATGGGATGCGAATTTACAGGAAAAGCATTACCCAAACCCTTGTGGGCAAAGTATTCAACAAAGGTTTATCAGTGAGACGGGAGGGCGCCGTTTATAGGGCGGCCCGCACCAGTTGTACACAAAAAAAGAGGGCTTATTTGTTTGTTTCTCAAAAACTCTATTTTTGCGCCGTACTAAAATCTCATATCATGAGCGACATCGCAACTCGAGTAAAGAAAATAATTGTCGACAAGCTTGGTGTTGACGAAGCTGAAGTAACTACAGAAGCTTCATTCACCAACGATCTCGGTGCCGATTCTTTGGATACCGTAGAGCTCATCATGGAATTTGAAAAAGAATTCAACATTTCTATCCCCGACGAGCAGGCAGAAACAATTACAACGGTAGGTCAGGCTGTAACATACCTGGAAGAACACGCCAAGTAATCGTTTTCTTTAATCTTATTGGGAACACTCCTTTTTTGGCTTGCGCCAGAGGTGTGTTCCCCATTTTTTATTCAGCAGTTATAGATTGTTTATGAGCCATAAAAGAGTTGTAGTCACTGGCATTGGTGCCCTCAGCGCATTGGGAAACACGGTAGCAGACACATGGCAGAATATGATCAATGGTGTAAGCGGCGCAGGTCCCATTACATTGTTTGATGCATCTAAATTCAAAACCAGGTTTGCTTGCGAACTCAAAAACTTTGACCCTCAGGACTACCTCGACCGCAAAGAAGCTCGTAAACTCGACCGCTATTGTCAGCTGGCTTTGGTTGTAAGTGATCAGGCCATGGCAGACGCCGGTTTAAACAAAGACAATATAGATGTAGACCGTGCCGGTGTCATTTTTGCCAGCGGTATTGGCGGTCTTATCACCTTTCAGGAAGAAGTGATCAACTTCGCCAAAGGCGACGGAACGCCCCGTTTCAATCCCTTCTTCATTCCTAAAATGATTCTGGACATCGCAGCCGGACAAATCTCCATGCGCCATGGCTTGCGTGGCCCCAACTTCGCCGTTACCAGTGCTTGTGCTTCATCTACCAACGCCATTGGCGTAGCGGTAGATCTCATTCGTGCCGGCAAGGCCGACGTGGTACTTACCGGTGGTTCGGAAGCAGTTATCAGCGAGGCAGGTGTGGGTGGTTTCAACTCTATGAAAGCCCTCAGCGAACGCAATGACAGCCCCGAAACAGCCAGCCGCCCTTACGATAAAGACCGCGATGGTTTTGTAATGGGTGAAGGTGCTGGTGCGCTGATTTTGGAAAGCCTTGAGCATGCTCAGGCACGTGGTGCCCGCATCATTTGCGAAATAGCTGGTAGTGGTGCCAGCGCCGATGCACACCACATTACAGCGCCACACCCCGAAGGTTTGGGTGCCAAGCATGTAATGCTGGCTGCACTGGCAGATGCAGGTATGCAACCAGAAGAAATTCATTACATCAATACCCACGGTACCTCTACACCCATTGGTGATGGTGCAGAAGTAAAAGCCATTCAGGCAGTGTTTGGCGAACATGCGTACAAACTCAACATCAGCTCAACCAAATCCATGACAGGCCACTGTTTGGGTGCAGCAGGTGTGATTGAAACCATTGCTTGTATTCAAGCGGTTTTGCACAACATTGTACCACCTACCATCAACCACTTTACCGACGATCCGGAGCTGGATCCGAACCTGAACTTCACGTTCAATAAAGCACAGAAACGTACGGTGGATGCTGCATTGAGCAACACTTTCGGGTTTGGTGGGCACAACGCTTGTGTGATTGTGAAGAAGTTTGTGCCGTAGTGAGAATTGCAGCAACCTTATTTTTCATTTCTTAGTGTAGCAAATCTCATTTTGCCTTTTGCGTGAGTTGGTTATCATCCATTTTTAGCACCGATAAACATCGGGAAAATTTCAGGGAGCAGCTGAAGAATGTGCTTGGTTTTAAACCAGGCAATGTAGAACTGTACCTGACGGCACTGAGCCACCGCTCGGTGAAAGAAACAGCCGAAGAAAACAATGAACGACTCGAATATTTGGGCGATGCTATCTTAAGTGCCGTGGTAGCCGACTACCTGTTTATGCGTTATCCTAAAAAAGGTGAAGGCTTTTTGACGGAAATGCGGAGCAAAATGGTGAACCGCCAAATGCTCAACGACATTGCCCTGAAAATGGGGGTGAAAAAAATTACCCAGTTCAACAAAATTGACAGTGCCCTCAAAAACAGCCAGATTTTCGGCAATACGCTGGAAGCCTTGGTAGGGGCCATTTACCTGGATAAAGGGTACAAACAAACCTTGCGTTGGGTCACCAAACGCATCATTCTGCCACACCTGCTGCTCGATGATTTGGAACTCCAAGACATCAACATCAAAAACAAACTGATTGGCTGGGCCAACAAGCAAAGCCGCAGTATTGATTTTGAAACATTGGAAGAAAAGCAGGAGCGGGGCCGCCGACTGTTTATTGTGGGCGTAAAGCTGGATGGCGAAGTGATAGCCGCCGGCCGTGGTTTCAACAAAAAAGACGCTAGCCAAATGGCGGCACTCCAGGCGGTGGAGAAATTGGGGTTATAGTCAGGAGTCGGTAGTCCGGAGTCGGGAAGTCCGAAAGACGGGAAGTCCGGAAAAGGTAACCCACTCTATGTCTCCTCTCCTTTGGAGAGGCTGGGAGAGGTTATATTTCTAAAATGTAGAAAATTCCTGAGTCTTTGGTGAAATCTAAGTATGTCGTATTCCGTAGTCCGAAAGTCGGGAAGACGGTAAGGTCGAAAATCGGAAGAAATTGGAGCGAATTTTCCTCATGCATTATTCGTTTACCGCAGAGAAAGAGAGAAAGCGGATCGTCTTTACACTATGCATTTTTCCATTTGCATATTATCACATTAGCTAATTAGCACATCCCTCATTGTCTTTCCTGGCACAGCTCCACCAACACGCCATTAGTGCCTTTTGGGTGTACAAAACAAACCAGTTTATTGTCGGCGCCCAGCTTGGGTTGCTCGTTCAGCAGCACAAAACCCGCAGCTGTCAACCGCTCCATTTCAGCGTAGATATCGGTTACCTCAAAGGCCATATGGTGCAGGCCTTCGCCTTTTTTGGCAATGAATTTTGCAATGACGCCGTCGGGGTCGGTACTTTCCAACAATTCAATTTTATTGGGGCCCACCTGAAAAAAGGCCGTTTTTACATTTTCTGAAACTACTTCCTCGGTTTTGTAGCAGGGCGTATTCAGCAGGGCTTCGTATACAGGAATGGCAGTATCGAGGGTAGAAACAGCAATGCCGATGTGTTCAATTTTGTTCATAGTGGGCAGGCTTTATTGCCGGGGCAAATTTACCCCATCCTTGCCTTACGATTTGTGGAAAAAGCCTTGTGCCATGCGGGTTTGGTTTTTTCGCAGGCAACCAAATGAACTACATTTGTGTTGTTAGTACTGATTAGCCAGCACCCGCTACCGGTGCCGGCTATTATTTTCGTAAAATACCAAGTGAAAAATATGAACCTTCAATTACCTGTTTACCTCGACAACAATGCGACTACCCCCTGCGATCCTCGTGTGGTAGATGCGATGGTGCCTTATTTTACCCAACAGTTTGGCAACGCTGCCAGCCGCAACCACCCTTTTGGATGGGCGGCAGAAGAAGCCGTAGACTATGCCCGTGAGCAGGTAGCTCAGCTCATCAATGCTGATCCGAAAGAAATCATTTTCACCAGCGGTGCTACTGAAGGCGACAACCTTGGCATCAAGGGTGTGTTCGAAATGTATGCCAGCAAGGGCAACCACATCATTACCATGAACATTGAGCACAAAGCCGTGCTCGATACCTGCAAGCACCTCGAAAAGCAGGGTGCCGAAGTAACTTACCTCGATGTAAAACCCAGCGGATTGATAGACCTGGCAGAGCTGGAAGCGGCCATTAAGCCTACTACTATCCTCATTGCCATCATGTACGCCAACAATGAAATTGGTGTGATTCAGCCCATCCGTGAAATCAGCGCTATTGCCAAGAAGCACGGCGTACTGTTGTTTAGCGATGCGGTACAAGCTGTAGGTAAAATTCCAGTAGATGTAAAAGCCGACGGCATCGACATCATGGCATTTACCGGCCATAAAATGTACGGTCCCAAAGGCGTAGGTGCCTTGTATGTACGCCGTAAGAACCCCCGTGTAAAAGTGACTGCCCAAATGGACGGTGGCGGTCACGAACGTGGCATGCGTAGCGGTACGCTGAACGTACCCGGCATTGTAGGTTTTGGTAAAGCCTGCGAACTGGCCCGCCTCGAAATGGACAAAGATGCAGCGCATACCAGCCGCCTCCGCGACAAGCTGGAGCAGGCTCTGCTGAAAATAGAAGAAGCCTACGTAAACGGCGATCCTGCTCATCGTTTGCCCCATGTGAGCAACATCAGCTTTAAGTATGTAGAAGGTGAAGGTTTGTTGATGGGCTTCAATAAGAACATTGCACTCAGCTCTGGTTCGGCTTGTACCAGTGCCAGCCTCGAGCCTAGCTATGTGCTCAAAGCCCTCGGCCTCGGTGACGATCTGGCCCACTCTTCATTGCGTTTTGGCCTCAGCCGTTTCACTACCGAAGAACAAATTGATTATACCATTGAGCAAATCACCAACACCGTGCTCAAGCTCCGCGAAATGAGCCCTTTGTGGGAGATGTACAAAGAAGGCATCGACCTCAATACCATTGAGTGGGCACACCACTAATGGAGTTGGAAAGTTGGAAGGTTGACCAGTTGATAAGTGTTGGCCACCTTCTACTAATTTGTATTTCACTTGTCAACCTGTTAACCAGTCAACTTAAAAACTAAACACCATGGCATACTCAGAAAAAGTAATTGACCACTACCAGAACCCCAAGAATGTGGGCACACTGGACAAAGCAAAAAGAATGTAGGTACCGGCCTCGTGGGTGCTCCTGAGTGCGGCGACGTAATGCGTTTGCAAATTGAAGTAGACGACGCTACCGGCACCATCACCGATGCCAAATTCAAAACATTTGGTTGCGGCTCTGCCATCGCTTCTTCAAGCCTGGCTACAGAATGGCTCAAGGGCAAAACCATTGACCAAGCCCTCACTGTAGACAACATGGAGTTTGTAGAAGAGCTGAACCTGCCACCTGTAAAAATTCACTGCTCAGTACTGGCCGAAGACGCCATTAAAGCAGCCATTAACGACTACCGTGTAAAAAATGGCATGGAAGCGTTGAAGTTTGAAGACAGCGTGGTACACTAATAAACGGATTTTTTTCAAGGTAATCTAAGATGCAAAGCAGCCTTTACCGGCTGTTTTGCGCTTTCAGGAATCCTTGTTTTGAAATGAGGAAATTGCCAGCTACCGCTTCATTTGTACGTACAAATTGGCAGTACATTTGCCACGGAACGGTTTTTGACAATAGCCAACCAACCAATTGATTTGGATATGAGTATAGCAGTAGACAATGCCATTACGGTAAGCGATAAGGCCAAAAAGAAAGTAGACGCCCTGATGGCGGACGCAGGTATTGCCGGCGACGACAGCTACTTTTTGCGGGTAAGTGTGGTAGGCGGTGGCTGTAGCGGTCTTACCTACAAAATGGATTTCGACAATGAGCAGAAACCCATGGATCAGGTGTTTGAAGACAAAGGCCTGAAACTGGTGTGCGACCTCAAAAGCTTTTTGTATCTGGTAAATACCGAACTCGATTTTAGCGATGGCCTCAATGGCAAGGGCTTTTATTTCAACAACCCCAATGCCAGCCGCAGCTGTGGTTGTGGTGAAAGTTTTGCTGTGTAAATAGTAGCGAATTAGTTTTTGTCAACATAGGCGACTGCTCATTTGGGCAGTCGTTTTTTTATGGTAAAAAAAACAGCCGCTTCAATATTGAAGCGGCTGTTTGCGTATGAAGAAGTCGTTTTTATTGCACTACCAGTTTGCCGTTGGCCTTGGTTTGGCCTTGTGCATTTTGGATGCGATAAAAATAGACGCCAGCTGTTTGAATGGGCAAGCTAAACGTTTGTACTCCTTGCTGCAAATTTCGGCTGTACAACAGTTTTCCGGCAGCGTCTGATATGAGCAGCAATCCGTTTCCGTTATCAGCAAAACTGGCCATCAGCATACCGCCCTTCGTCAGCGCAGTGGGTTGCAAACTGGTAACCTCACGGGCATTTGTTTGGAGTAACAATACCTGACTATAGCGGGTGTCTGCACCAGCTTCCTGCATGCGGATGCGGTAGTAGTTGGTACCAGCAAGTGGTGCATCATCTTTCCACTGGAAAGGTTGCAGGCAACGGTTGGCACTGGTCTGCACGAGATCCCAATGAAGTGAATTGAATTCCATCACCGCTTCTTTCTACAGTAAATGTTGCAGCGGCCTGGCCACAGTTGGCTTTCCAATGGAGCAGGTGTGCTGCGCCTTGCTTGCTGGCAGTAAAACTTTCCAATACAATGGGCAGCAAGGGGAAAGAAACAGTTTGTACCACGAAACCACTAAAGCCTGTTACATCAAAACTTACCTCCCAACGATTGTAAGCTGCATTCCATACAATATCGTTGTCATTCGGATTGATTACAGTAGCGTTTCCGGTATATGTGCCTACGAGGCCAGAACCATCGCTGCTGCTGCCCGGCAGTTTGCTGATGCGCAGGTTTGCCTTGTTGTTAAGTGCATCGGTGGCATCTACTGGCAAATCGAGTGAACTGAATGGATTGGCGTTGAAATCGTTGAAATCGGCCTGTGTGAAATAAAGCGTAACCCGGGCTGTGGCAGTTGCCGCATTAGTGGCAGGTGTAATTTCATAATGCCGGCGAACGTAAGGACGGTTGTTGTGTGTAGGTGCAGCGCTTTCTACCCAAACTTTGGTTTCCACGGTGCCTGTAATGGGGTTGGCGCCATTGGGCACTACTTGTGCTATGAGGGCACAGTTCGACTGAAATTGCTGTGTTGAGTTGATATCCCTTGTGTCGGTGGCATCGGCCGCAGCAAGCGTACCATTTTGTACCAAACTGTGAGCATACACAACAGAGCGTATGCGGTAGTCATAACCAGGATTGCTCCAGCTACTGCCACCATCGGTTGATAGGAGTGAACGGTTGTCTACAGTACCCGTCGCATCGCGGCGTACACCCCAGGTACTGGAAGCACCAGCGTAGAGCACCACGAAGTAATCGGTGCCGCTGGTTACATTGAGATTGAGACTGCTGAGGTCGAGGTAGTTCCAGCTGAACAGTGCCACAGCGCTGGTGTTGATATTTACAGTGCCCAACAATGTACCGGGATTGCCTGCATTATTGCTCCGTATTTCTGCCGTTAAACTGGTGAGGCTGAAAGTACCGCCAGCACCAGCATTGCTTACTGTATGGTAAAAAAGACCACCGAGCTTACCCGTTAAATCGGGGGTAAAACGTACTGCAACACGTTGGGTGGTAAGCGCAACACTGGCATCCTGAGCACTGGTGTATGGGTTGTCATAGGCATAGGTTTTTCTGTCAACCGCACAGGTAAATGAAGAAGCGAGTGCCTTAAAGGCATCCACCCGGCCGTAGCCCCAGGTAGTGTTGGGTACGGTTCCGGTAAGGGCATCGTTGCTGGCATTGCCTGTAAGATAGGTTTTGATTTGTGCGGCCGTAGCGGTTGGATGAGCCTGTAATAACAATGCAGCAGCACCAGCTACCACCGGCGAAGCCATGCTCGTTCCCTGGTTTTTGCTGTACAATCCTGTAATCACTACATCTTGCGTAGAAGCAGGTGTAGAGTTGGACGACAATACCGAAACCAGCGCCTGACCAGTAGCAGAGATATCCGGTTTTTGCGCTCCATCGCGGCGGGGGCCAATGGAGCTGAAAGTAGAAATTTGATCTGCGTGGCGCCGCCGCTGTAAATGAAACCACCGTTTGCTCCTTGCGAGTACCAGCCAATTTTACCAACAAATGAGGCAACCGTTATCGCACTGCTGGCATTACCCGGCGAACCTACCAGATAATTATTATCGCCGGTGGATACACTGGTGGTTGAAAAACTGGTGCTGCGGTAGTTGAGCCATCCATGTAGTGTAATGGGTACTGCAGCATTGTTGGTGATTTGTAACGACCAGGTGCCAACAGGGTTGCCGGCAGTTCTGGTAATGTAGAGGTTTACATACCGGTCGCCGTTGGCGGGATCAATATCGTTGACAATGTTGACGGTAAAATTGCCGGCGGCAACAGATACAGCCTTGCTTTCGCCTGCTGCAGCGGTCACATTTTCTGCGCTGGGCGTTGTCACCAATGCCGACACGTTACTGTTATCATTGGCATACACCCGGTATTGAAACACATCGGTGCCGCTGGTGCCAGAGGGTACAGTAAAATTGACCGTTTGGCTGGCAGCACTGTTTAGCGTTGCTGTAGTATGCAGCAAGCTGCCATTGCTGTTGCCGGCAGATACCACTACCACACGGCCGGGACCAGAAGCGGTAAAATTATCCAGTGCAATCTCATCGGCACGGGTTCCATCATGTGCCCCGGTAAGGCCACCCAGGCTCATGTTGAGCACTACGGGTTTGCCCAGCGTTGCAGACAGGTTTTGCAGATAGCTCATGCCATTGATGATGTTGGTGGTGGTAAAGCTGCTTTCGCCGCCTTTTACCACTACAATGTCTGCCTCTGGCGCCATACCTGTGTATTTACGGCTGGCTTGAGCCGCACCATTACCAAGCAGCAATACCTGCCACATGGCTGCCGTGTCCGTTTACATCTTGTGTACGTACGTAGCTGGCTGGGGTACCGTCTATTTCATTGTTGATGTGGGCTTGTGTGTATTCAACCCCATAACCGAGTACCGCTGGCGAAGATTCGCCGGCAATAGGTGTCAGCGTTTGATCCCATATACGCAGAATGCGGCTCTTAGTTTGATCCACCGGATCTCTGAAATCGGGATGATCCCAGTCGATACCCGAATCAAAAATGGCAACAATTACGCCTTTGCCTTTGTACACGGTATTGTTTACCACGCCTTGGTGCAGCAGCGAAGCACCAGTGTTGCCTACGGCTACATCGTTGTGGGCTTCCAATACTTCGGGTGCTTGCACATAGCGTACTTCTGGCAATGCTGCCAGTGCCGGTATTTCAGCCAGACTTACCCAGGCTGTAACAAAACCCGGCTGAATACTCCGGATAACAAAGCCTTTTGTAGCCAGTACTCCTGGCGCATTGGTGTACACAATACAATCGTAGCGGTCTTCCATGCGCTGTTGGCCGGGCACTTGAGCTCTTGTGGGCTTGGCTACCTGTGCCACCGGCATTTTTTGCTGCTGCACGGGCAGGTGTTGTTGTGCCAGCAGCGATCGGAAAACGATGTCAATTTTGGGGTCATTCCATTTGCCCGTTTGAGCGAATGCTGGCAGTAGGCTCAGTATACATACGCTTAGGGCCAGAAAGTGTTTGCGCAAATGCAAGCCACTTCCAGTCTTTCCTGAAAGGTTCATGGTGGGTATTAATTTTTCTTACAGAATAGGGTGTACTCATCGACAGGCCGATGAGGGCTAGCGGAAAAAGGGCGTGAAATTGAAATATACAATGGGCCTGATATTACAGCTATCAATGATTTATCCAGCCATGTCAGTAATTGCTAAACTTTTGCTTTGCTGTAAGCAGCCTGCGGGCATTTCACCGCTTAGCCGTTAATTTGTACACTTTATGCAAGCACTTTTTGTAAAAGAACTCCGGCAGTTTTTCAGCAGCCTCACCGGCTACTTATCCATTGGCTTGTTTTTGCTGCTGATGGGTCTGTTTCTGTTTGTGTTTCCCGATACCAGCATTTTCGATTTTGGCTACGCCACCCTCGATAAATACTTTGAATTGGCACCATGGATTCTCTTGCTATTGGTACCTGCCGTTACCATGCGCAGCCTGAGCGATGAATTTAAAAGTGGCACCTGGGAATTGCTGAAAACAAGACCCGTCAGCCTATGGCAAATTGTATGGGCCAAATATGCAGCCTCACTTACAGTGGTGTTGCTGGCGCTGCTGCCCACGTTGTTGTATGTTCTTACCATCAGCATGCTCAGCATCAACGGCAGCATTGATACCGGCGGCATAGCAGGTTCTTATATCGGATTGATCTTATTGGCTGGTGCTTTCACGGCCATTGGTATTGCCAGTAGTGCCCTCACTGCCAATCCAATCGTTAGTTTCTTGCTGGCGGCTTTCATGAGCTTTTTGTTGTACAGTGCTTTTGCGGTAGTAGCAGGTATTCCTGCATTGCAAGGTGGCGCCGATTACTGGGTGGCCTTGCTGGGCATGGATGAACATTATAAAAATGTGAGCCGCGGTGTAATAGCGTTGAATGATGTGTTGTATTTCGGTGTCATCATTGGCTTGTTTTTGTTTGGTACCCGATCGTTGCTGGCCCGTCGTTAATAGAATTTTTTGAAGCAAAAAGGATGATGAAAAAATATATCGGATGGTTGGTGGTTGTGGCAGCTGTAGCTCTCATATTGCTGAGTGCACAGTGGCAATACCGTGTAGACCTTACTGCGGAGCAGCGTTACACCGTGAGCAATGCCAGTGAGCAATTGCTGCAACAACTGAAAGCGCCTGTAGAAATAACCGTGCTGTTGGGTGGCGATGATTTGCCATCGGGCTTTCGCAAACTGGCACAAGCCACCGATCGTTTTCTGGCCGACTGCCGCAGCATCAGCAATGGCAATCTAACGTACCGGTTTGTGTCGCCAGATGATTTCATGAACGACTCCGTTCGTTTTCCGTTGGATGACACATTTAAAATTACGTGGCTTAAAAGCAGCGCTGTTAAGCAAAATGAAGTGACCAAAACAGGTTCCAGTGCAGTGTTCAATTATCCTGTAGCACTGGTGCGTAGTGGCGATGATTTTACCACCGTGAATTTATTGGAAGGTCAAGGCAACAAAGGCTTTCTCAATCCCAATGCGGCCGGCTTGCAATTTGAAACCATCAACAATGCTGAGGCGCAAATGGAATACCTTTTTGCCTCGGCTATCAACAGTCTGCAAAGTAGCTATGTGCCTACCGTGGCCTATGCGGTGGGCAATGGCGAGCCCATGGGGCCCGAAACCTACGACCTCAGCCAAACACTGCAATCGAAGTATCGCTTCTTCTTGCTGAACCTGCAGCAAGCAACCTTACATCAGCGATAGCATCAAAGCATTGATGATTGTAAAACCGACTACGCCATTTAGCGATGAAGACAAATTAAAAATTGACCAGTACCTGATGCGGGGTGGCAAACTGTTGTTGCTGATGGATGCCCTGCATGCTGACATGGACAGCCTGGTGCGCAGCGGTAAAGATTTTACAGCCTATGGCCGTGATTTGCGCATTGATGATTTGATGTTCAAATACGGAGCCCGCATCAATCAAAATCTGGTGCAGGATAAGCAGAGCGATGTGTTGCCACAAGCCGTGGGTATGGTGGGTGATCAACCGCAGATTGAATTATTGCCATGGCCGTATTTTCCATTGCTCTACAGCCAGAGCAATCACCCCATTGCTAAAAATCTGGATGCAGTGATCATGCAGTTTCCCAACAGCATTGATACGGTAAAAGCGGAAGGCATTGAGAAAAGTATTTTGCTCACCAGTAGCAACACTACCCGTACCGAAAATGCACCGCTGATTGTAACAGTAGAGATACTAAAGAGGCTGGATAACGCAGCTGCATTTAAGCAAAGCAATGTGCCGCTGGCGGTTTTGTTGCAAGGCAAATTCAATAGTTTGTTTGCGAACCGCTTGCCGAGAACTGTGGCAGATTCTTTGGCTGCAATGGGTACGCCATTTTTGGCCAATGCCAGCAAGCCCGGTCAGGTGTTGATAACCGGCGATGGCGACTGGGTGCTTAATGGTTTCAGCCGTGAAGGCCCGCTGGCCATGGGTACCAACCCCTACACACAATACCAGTTTGCCAATAAAAACTTTTTGCTCAATGCCATTGATTACATGACGGACGAGACTGGCATCATGGCCACCCGCAGCAAAGACTTTACGCTCCGCCTGCTCGATCCTAAAAAGCTGGAAGCCTCTGGCAACCAATGGCGGATGCTGAACATTGGCTTGCCATTGCTGTTGCTGTTGATGGCCGCCGGCATTATGCAATGGCTGCGCCGCAAACGATACACCCGCTAAAACATTTCAATTTTCAATTATACCATAAGGCATGAGTGCACATCAAATTGTTTACCTCGTTTTCGGCATCGTATTGTCCGTTGCATTGGTAATGGATCTGGGTTTGTTGAGTAAGAAAAACAAAATCATCAGCATTAAATCGGCCTTGTACCAAACCTTTTTTTGGGTAGGGCTGGCATTGGCGTTTTTTGTATTTCTGTTGTTTGAAGGCCCACAACTGGCAACAGAAAATACCACTGCCGATGTAGCAGTAGGTAAGTACCAACTGGCTTTCGAATTTTTGAGTGCCTACCTTATGGAATGGAGCCTGAGCATCGATAACATTTTTGTGTTCATTCTCATTTTCAACTCCTTTAATGTGCAGCCCAAAAACTATTCGAGGGTGTTGCTCATTGGTATTTTGATGGCCATTGTATTCCGCATATTGTTCATTACGGTGGGTGTGGCATTGGTGGCTAAGTTTCATTGGGTATTGTACATTTTCGGCGTGTTCCTTGTGTACACCGGCTACAAAATGTTTACCTCCAATGAAGACGAGGCTTTCGATCCGCATGAATCCAAGATCTACAAACTGCTGAAAAAGTTTATACCACTCACGGCTACCGATGGAGATGGCAAATTCATGATTCGGGAAAATGGAAAACCAGTGTATACTACCTTGTTTGTAGTGGTGGTATTGCTGGCGGCTATTGACCTTGTATTTGCGCTGGATTCTATTCCTGCTGTGATGGGCATTTCCCGTGATCCCTTGATTATTTACACCAGCAATATTTTTGCTGTATTGGGTTTGCGTTCATTGTTCTTCTTGCTGCGTGGTGCGGTTAATAAGTTTGATTACCTGCAACAAGGCATTGCCATTGTGCTCGTATTTATTGGTGTAAAAATGCTGGGTGAACACTGGATAAACATGTGGGTGAGCAAGCCGGTACAAGTAGGCATTTCACTTGGTGTAATTGCACTCTGTATTGCGGGTTCTATTTTCTATTCTTTGTTTATGAAGAAGAAAAATATGCCGCTTGATGCCGTAGACGATTCAGTATTGCCATAAACATTGCGCTGCATGCATTCTATGTACTCATCGCTGCAACTTGCCAATATGCTGCACATTCAGCAGCAGGGTAGCAGTGTTATGTCTGTTCAATACCTGTCAGTCGATTCGAGGCGTATGGCTTTTCCTGCAGCAACGCTTTTCGTTGCTATTGATACTGCACAGCGCAGCGGGCATGCATTTATGCATGATGCCTATCAGCAAGGGGTGCGTGTTTTTCTTTGCCAGCATGTACCAGAAAACATGATGGAGGATGCGGTGTACCTGCAGGTGCCCGATACCTTGAAAGCCTTGCAGCAATTGGCTGCCGCACATCGCAGACAGTTTCATTGTTCTGTAGTGGGCATCACAGGCAGCAATGGCAAAACCATTGTGAAAGAGTGGTTGTACGAAGTGTTGCATCACGATGTACAAATAGCCCGTAGCCCCAAGAGCTACAATTCGCAAATAGGTGTACCGCTGAGTGTATGGTTGATGCAGCCCGATACACAGTTGGCCATTATTGAAGCAGGCATTTCGCAACGGGGCGAGATGCAGGCTTTGCAATCGATCATTCAACCCACTATTGGCATCTTCACCATGCTGGGCGATGCACATGCAGAAGGCTTTGCCAGTGTGGAGGAAAAGTTGCAGGAAAAATGGCGACTCTTTCAAAGTTGCACGGCCATCATTTGTAATACAGATGATGCGGCTGTGGCATCAGTGGCAAAAAAATTCAAAGGGCAATTGCTCAACTGGGGTTATCATGATGGAGTATGGTTGCAGTTATTGGAAATAAAAAAAGAGACATCATTTGCAATGGTGGATTTTCAATACGAGGCAGCCTATCATTCATTGCGTTTTCCATTTGCCGACGATGCCAGCATCATGAATGCGATGCATGTAGTGTGCTATATGCTGTATGCAGGTTATGGTTGGGAAATCATTCAACAACGCATTGAGCAGCTACGACCATTGGATATGCGGATGCAATGGAAGAAAGGCATTCGTCATTGCAACCTGCTCAACGATAGTTATAGCAACGATTTTACGTCGCTGGTACAAGCCATTGAATTACTGTTTCAGCCAAGCAGAAATGAACACCGCAGCATTGTGCTGAGCGACTTATCTGTAGGAAGCGGCAATCTTGGAAATTATCAGCAACTGCTGCAATTGTTGCAAACCAAAGCAATTCATCGCCTCGTTACAGTAGGGCCGGTGTGGCAGCAGGTATTGCAGCAAACGGAAATGTTATCTTTTCCCGTACATACATTTATGCAAACCAAGCGAATTGCTGGCAGCATTGCCGCAGTTACATTTTGAAAGAGAAGACATACTCATCAAAGGTGGCCGTCAGTTTGCTCTGGAAAAAGTAGCGCAGCAACTGGAAGCGCAGCAACACCAAACGGTACTGGAAATTCATTTGCCAGCGGTACAGCACAACCTGCAGTTTTATAAAAAGCATGTACACCCCGGCGTAAAAATGATGGCCATGGTCAAGGCTTCGGGCTATGGCAGTGGTGATGCTGAAATAGCGAGGGCCTTACAGTTTAGTGGTGTTGATTATCTGGCTGTGGCCTACCCCGACGAAGGGGTGGCGTTGCGGCAGGCGGGTATTCATTTACCCATCATGGTATTGAATACCGACCAGCCATCTTTCGATGTAATGGAGCAATACAATCTTGAACCCGAAGTGTATTCATTTGAATTGCTACAGGCATTGCTGGAATGGTGCAAACAACGCGGTGTACAGAGCTGGCCCATTCATATTAAAATAGATACAGGCATGCACCGACTGGGCTTTGCTGTTGAAGAAGTACCGACGTTGTTGCAACAGCTGCAGCAACAGCAGGTATTGCAGGTGCGTTCGGTATTTACGCATTTGGTAGCCAGTGAAGATGCGGCTGCCGATGCATTTACACAAGAGCAAATTGGCTTGTTCAGCAATGCATGCTCGTTATTGTCTGATGGTTTGGGTTATTCCTTTTTAAAGCATTGTGCCAATACTGCAGCCATCTTGCGGCATCCATCGGCACATTTTGATATGGTACGGTTGGGTGTAGGGTTGTATGGCGGCAATACTGGACTGCAACCGGTGATGAAACTTTACACCACCGTAGCACAGGTAAAAAAAGTAGCAAGCTGGCGAAACTGTAGGCTATGGCCGCAAGGCAGTGTTGCAGCGGCCTTCTGTAATTGCCACCGTTCGCATTGGCTATGCCGATGGCTACCCGCGGCAGTTGGGTAATGGCATTGGCCACATGTGGTTGCATGGCCAAACCGCACCTGTGGTGGGTAATGTGTGCATGGATATGACCATGCTGGATGTAACCGATTTGCCTGCCGTGCAGCCCGGCGATGGGGTAGAAGTGTTTGGCGACCACATCAGCATACAGCAAGTGGCCAGCTGGTGCCACACCATTACTTACGAGATAATGACCGGTATCAGCCAGCGGGTAAAGCGGGTGTATGTAGAAGCCGAGTAGCGAAGGCCTTAGGTTTTTCTTAATACCCACAGCACCTATTTTGCAGGGGCTAATCCGGTTATCTTTGCCGCCAACATTTTCAAATTCTTTCTGTGAAAAAGCGACACATCATTGCCCTGATACTGCTGGTTTTGTTTTTAGATCAGTGGTTGAAGTTTTACATTAAAACCAATTATTACCTGGGCGAAGAGCACAACATGATTGGCAACTGGTTTAAGCTCCACTTTGTAGAAAACGAAGGCATGGCATGGGGCTGGAAATTGGGCAGTAGCGGCAGCTGGGGCAAAATGGCCCTCACATTGTTTAGAATGGTAGCGGTGGTGTTTGGCTTGTACTATGTGGGCAAGCTCATTAAAAAGAAAGAACATCCCGGCTTTATCATTTGCGTAGGGTTGATTATTGCAGGCGCCATTGGCAACCTGATTGACTCCATGTTTTACGGAATGGTTTTTGAAGCCAGTGAGTACGGCACCGGTAAGCTGGCTGCTTTCATGCCCGAAGGTGGTGGCTATGCCGGCTTTTTGCATGGCAAAGTAGTAGACATGTTGTACTTCCCCATTATCAAGTCTACTTTCCCGGCATGGGTGCCCGTATGGGGTGGCGAACCTTTTGAATTTTTTAGTCCGGTGTTCAATATTGCTGATGCCAGTATTTCCATCGGGCTCATTATAATATTGTTGTTTCAAAATCGTTTTTTCAAAAAAGAAGAAAAAGCCGCAAACAACATCACAGTAGAAACAAACTCTGCAACGTCCGACGAAGCACTGGTGTCGTGATAGCGAAAACCAAACACGTATGAAACGATTATTACCAATACTCACACTCCTGATGCTGGCCACGCTATGGCTGGGCTGCAGCAAAGAGCTTAGCACCGAAACAGGTGCCAAACCACCAGGCAACAATGCGGAGGGCATTTTGGACGGTGCACCTGGTGCCTGCGCCAATATTGAATTGCAGGGTGTGTATGGCCAGCGCATCGACAGCGATACGAGCCATTATATTTTGGTAGATGTCAACTTTTCAAAGGCTGGTGATTACATCATTCAGACAGATACTATAAACGGTTTGTTTTTTGCTGATACCGGCAGTGTATCCTCTACAGGTGTGGCACAATTGAAGCTGCAGGCATTTGGTGCACCGCTCAATCCCGGTACTTTCAATTACAATGTGCGTTTCAAAAACAGCATGTGTTCATTTACCCTCGATGTTTATCAGGTGGTAACCGCCACAGGCACTGATTATTTTCCAACCACGGCCAACAGCTGGTGGAATTACATATCCAACGACCCTGCTGCTGGTCCTGCAGATACGGTACGCAGCATAGCTACGGGCACTACGCTTACGCAAGCATTAACCGGCAAAGCGTATGATGTATTTCGGGATGTGTATCTCACCGGCTCGGTGGTCGATTCTTCTTATTACAGAAAAACACCGGGCGACTATTTTTCCTTTGGCGATTTGGATGTGTTTGGAGGAACTGATTTGCCTGTAGAAGGTGAGTGGGTGTTTTTGAAAGAAACCGTGAATGTTGGTGCCAGCTGGAACAGTGCCGAATATGTAGCTGTACTGGCCGGGCAACCTGTGAAAATGCGGTTGAAAATGGAATTGATTGGAAAAAATGTGGATGTAAATGTGGGCAACAAAATTTTTAGAAATGTGATGCAGGTTCGCACCACTGTACAATTTCAACTCACTGCCGCAGCACCATTTACCGATTCGTTGAGCCTGGAAAGTTGGTATGCCAAAGGCATTGGACTAATCAATGTGATGGCACCATCACCTTACTACGGGTACAGGCTACAGCAATTTGTGGTCAATTAAAGTCACCTCAATATTTCTCAATAAAAAACCTGCTGATAATGTCAGCAGGTTTTTTATTGTGAAGCATAGTCGTTTCGGTTAAAACAAACCAAACAACTGGCTGTCTATCTTTTGCAAAATTTCGCCGAGGTCTTCTTCCCGCTCTGCAAATTTGTTTTTGTCTACATCAATTACCAGCACCGGTCCTTCGGTGTACGACTCAATGAAACGGGTGTAGTATTCGTTCAGTTTTTTCAAATAATCGAGGCGAATGTTTTCTTCGTATTCGCGGCCACGCTTTTGAATTTGACCTACCAGCGTGGGTACCGATGCTTTGAGATAAATGAGCAAGTCTGGTGGTTGAACCATGCTGCGCAGTGTTTCAAAAAACTTGTAGTAGTTATCGAAATCACGTTTGCTCATGAGGCCCATGTCGTGCAGGTTGGGCGCAAAAATCATGGCGTCTTCATAAATGGTTCTGTCCTGAATAATGGTTTCATTGCCACGCTGTATTTCCAGAATCTGGTTGAGGCGGCTATTCAGAAAATAAATCTGCAGGTTGAAACTCCAGCGGGGCATATCCTCATAAAAATCGTTGAGGTAGGGGTTGTGTTCTACATCTTCGAATTGAGGAATCCAGCGGTAGTGTTTACTCAGTTGCTCGGTCAGGGTGGTTTTGCCGGCGCCAATATTGCCTGCAATCGCTATGTGTTTCGGCTTCTTCGATTTTGCCATGAGCAGAAAGTGCTATTTAAAATGGATCAAAAATGTTGATATGGCGGCAATGCAGCAGCGGGGTACAAGTTAGGGAAAACGACCTTTCTGCCAACCAATTGCCGACCTACAGATAAAAAATGATTAATAGTATTTCACACCAACGGCTTCCCGCACCATGCGAATGGTTTCGGCGGCGCTGGCCCGGGCTTTGTCTTTGCCGGCCTGCATCACCTTGCCCAGTGCTTCGGGGTTGTTGAGCAGCTCATTGGTTTTTTCGCGGATGGGTTGCAAAAAATTCACCATGTCTTCGGCCAATTGCTTTTTCATATCGCCATAGCGAATCACCACATTGCCGGTGCTGCTGTTGTTGTAGTCGGTTTCAAACTTGGCCACGGTATCGGCGCTGCTCACCAGTTTCATAAGGGTAAACAGGTTTTCGATATAATCGGGCTTAGGGCTGTTGGGCTCTGCAGGTCCCTGGTCGGTTTTGGCCTTCATGATTTTTTTGCGCAGCAAATCAGCTTCGTCGCAGAGGTAAATGGTGTTCATCGCATTTTCGCTCTTGCTCATTTTGCCATTGCCATCGAGGCTCAAAATTTTAATGAGTTCGCCGCCGCTGTAGTTGAACGCTTGTGGTTCGGGCAAAATTTCCTCACCAGCACCATAGCGGAAATTGAAACGCTGCGCAAAATTGCGGGCCATTTCCAGGTGTTGCTCCTGGTCTTTGCCCACGGGCACTTTGCCTGCCCGGTGTATGAGAATATCAGCCGCCTGCAACACCGGATAGGTGAGCAAACCGGCATTCACATTGTCAGGGTGCTGACGCACTTTTTCTTTAAACGTGGTAGTCTTTTCCAACTCGCCTTTGTAGGCCAGCATATTCAGGTAGAGATAGAGCTCCGAAATTTCGGGCACATCGCTTTGCACGTACAAGGTTATTTCGTCGGGATTGAGACCGCAGGCAATGTTTTCGGCTACCACACGGCGTACGCTGTTTTGCAGTTCCTTGGTATCGGGGTGCGTGGTGAGGCTATGCCAGTCGGCCACAAACACATAACAATCGTACGCTTGTTGCATTTGCAAAAAATTGCGGGTGGCCCCGAAATAGTTGCCCAAATGCAGAAAACCGGTGGGCCTGATGCCCGTCAACACTCGTTCTTTACTCATAGGGCGGCGAAGATAACATTTCACCCGTGTTGAAACCGTGCTTTCTGCGCTGCAGCAAGGCTTTTCAGAAAAAATGCCTGCATAAAAAAAGCCATCACATGGATGGCTTTTTACGATCAACTTTCCAGGGGTTATTTATTTCAACAGTGTGACGGTTTCGAGCTTGGTGGTTTCTCCTTTTTTCACCACTACATTGGTCTTGGTTTGGGCAATATAGGGGGCAATGCCTTCAAAGGTTACAGTGTACGTACCATCGGGCAGGCCACGCAGTTTGTAGTTGCCTTCGCGGTTGGGCAGTGCTACGGCATTGAAACCGGCGCCATCGCTGATGCGTACCACAGCTTTGGCTTCAGCAGGTTTTACGGTACCGGCTACCGTACCAAAATTGGCGTTGCAGAAAGGACGAATGACTGGCTTAAGGAAAAACTGACCATTCACTTCTACAATAGAACTGGCCACGTCGAAATCCATCCAGACTTTGATGCCATTGCCAATGCCTCTTTCGCGGTGCTTATCAAAGATGGGGATGTACACATAATTGTTCACGGGATTGAAAAGGGTGAGGTTGTAGGTAACACCATTTTTTACAACGGTGTTGTTGCTGCCGAGGGTAATGCGCACCTTACGCACCGTGCCACCGCTAATGCCGGCTTCGCCCAGCTTTTGCTCAATACCATTGCGCAAAGTGAGTACGTCAATCACGCCCGGTGTTACGTTCAGATCTACCCAAAAACCAAAGGCATCGCTGCGACCCAAATGATCATCATTGTCATTGTCGCCACGGCCAAAATTGTCGTCGTTTTTGTGTGCCCGGTTGGTGTCTACTTTTACTTCCACCTTTTGAATGTCGATGTTGACGGCATCGAACTCACCCGGTCCGTCCGTCAGGTAGAGTGCCACTGACGAACTGCTTTCATCGGCTCCCGATTTAGAACAGGCAGAAAAAACAAGGGTAAAAGCAAGCAGCAACAGGGAAAGGCCAAATGAAAAATGGATGCGTTTCATAGTGTTTGTTTTGTTGATTAATGCAATGAACAAGTGTTGTTAGCAAGAGTAGAGATGGGAAAAAACAATGATGGTTTAACTGCTCATGAAGTTTTTTTCTTGCCTGTGTAGCATGCATTTTATTGTGTTTACCACAATAAATTTTCTGTAAAAAATGCCTCTTCTTTTGGCAAATACTCTCCGCTTGCATGCATGATGTATTTTAGCCACGCATGCAGCATGGACCATCCATATTAGAATCGCCTATTGAATACCTGAAAGGCGTGGGACCGCAACGGGGCGATATGCTGCGCAAAGAATTGAACATCCACAGCTTTGGCGATTTGCTGGAGCATTTTCCGTACAGGCACATTGATAAAACACGGGTGTTTCCTATATCGGCCATAGCGCCGGGTATGGAAATGGTGCAGGTGCGGGGCATACTCGGAGAGCCGGAAGAAATAGGCGAAAAGGGTCGCAAAAGGCTGTCGGCTATTTTGCGGGATGGCACGGGAGAATTAGAACTCACCTGGTTTCAGGGCGTGCAATGGGTGAAGAAAATGCTGGTGCCCGGCAGGCAATATGTAGTGTATGGCAAAGTAGCCTGGTTTAAAAACCGACCCAGCATTACACATCCCGAAATAGAACCCGCCGATGAGGAAAATGTAGCAGGCCGAAATTTTCTGGAACCGGTTTATCCGACTACCGAAAAGCTCAAAACAAAATTTATAACGGGCAGGGCACTGGGCAAACTCACCGCTGCCTTGTTGCCGCAAATTTCTCCCCGTGATGTGCCCGAGTTTTTACCGGCATCTATTATGGCTGCGGGTAAGCTCATGCCGAGGTTTGAAGCGTACCGCAATATTCATTTTCCACCCGATCAGGCGAGTTATGATGCGGCGCTGCGCCGGTTGAAGTTTGAAGAATTGTTTGTGCTGCAAATCAAACTCAATCAAGTAAAAATCAAACGCCATCAGTTGAGCAAGGGCGTCATCTTTCATCAGGTGGGGGCGTTGTTCAATGAGTTTTATGCAAATCATTTACCCTTTGCACTCACCAATGCGCAAAAACGGGTGATTAAAGAGATACGCACCGACTGTGGTCGTGGCCATCAAATGAACCGCTTGCTGCAAGGCGATGTGGGCAGTGGCAAAACCATTGTGGCCTTGCTCAGCATGTTGTTGGCCGCCGACAATGGTTTTCAAAGCTGCCTGATGGCACCCACGGAAATACTGGCGCAGCAACACTTTGCGGGCATTAGCCAATTGCTGAAAGACATGCCCGTTACGGTGGCCTTACTTACGGGTAGTGTAAAAGCCGCCGAACGCAGGAAGATTTTACAACGGGCTGTTGATGGAGAAATTCATATCCTCATTGGTACCCATGCACTCATAGAAGACACGGTGCAATTCAAAAACCTCGGTTTTGTGGTGATTGATGAACAGCATCGTTTTGGGGTAGAGCAGCGCAGTAAGCTGTGGCAAAAAAATGAGATACCACCGCATGTATTGGTGATGACGGCAACACCCATCCCCCGTACACTCAGCATGAGTTTGTTTGGCGATCTGGATTGCTCGGTGATGGATGAACTGCCGCCCGGCAGGCAACCCATTACCACGGTGCATCGCTACGAAAGCAGCCGTCACAATGTGCTGGAATTTGTGGGCGAAGAAATTCAGAAAGGCCGGCAGGCATATATCATTTTTCCGCTGATAGAAGAAAGCAGCAAACTGGAATATGAAAACCTGATGCGGGGCTATGAAAATGTGAAAGCATTTTTTCCAGAACCGAAGTTTTACATCAGCATGGTGCATGGGCGCATGAGTGCCGAAGAAAAAGACACCAACATGCAACGGTTTGTAAAAGGCGACACTCAAATTATGGTGAGTACAACTGTAATTGAAGTGGGGGTAAATGTGCCGAACGCCAGTGTGATGGTGATAGAAAGTGCCGAAAAGTTTGGTTTGAGCCAATTGCACCAGCTGCGGGGCAGGGTGGGCCGCGGCAGCGAGAAAAGCTTTTGCATTTTATTAACCGGCCCCAAATTAACCTCCGACGCCCGGGAACGGTTAAAGATTATGTGTGAAACCAACGATGGTTTTCGCATAGCAGAGAAAGACATGGAGCTGCGCGGCCCCGGCGATATTGAAGGCACCCGCCAAAGCGGCATGCTCAATTTTAAGCTGGCCTCCATCATGCACGACAAAGCATTGATGGAAGCAGCGCAACGTATGGCAGAGAATTTGCTGGAAGAAGATGTGGAACTAATGAAGCCGGAGCATGCAGCTTTGCGTCAACACTTGTTGGCCAAAAAAGGAAAAACGTTCTGGTCGAAGATTTCCTGATAAGAAATAACGTCCCTTTTACGTTTGTACACGTAACTTGATTATCACTTTGAAACACTTGAAACAACTATACCTTTTCCTCATTGGAACGATTGTGTGCAGCATGGCGGTGCAGGCACAAAGTTTTGAATACATTCAAAACAAAGGACAGTGGCACAGCGATGTACTCTACAAAGGTGAGCTCACCAATGGTGCTTTTTTTCTTAAAAAACAAGGCTACCGTGTGTTGCAGCATCAGCCAGAAGAGCTGGCTGCTATTAAGGCTGCTTTTACTGGTCATGAATTAAATGCAAACAGCAAACAGCCCACTACAGCAGCCAATCAAAATGGAGCACTAGAAGATGTATCTGGAGGCGGCGAAGTGGGAAGCCAACCCACCATGCTATTGCATTCGCATGCCTATGATGTCACTTTTGTAAATGCCAATACAAAGGCACAGGTACAAACACAAAAGCAGCAAGCCCGGCTACTACAACTTTATTTTAGGCAATGATCCTGCACAATGGAATGGCAATATTCATGCTTATGGTGAAGTGTGGATGAAAGGCATGTATGCAGGTGTAGATGTGCGGTATTACAGCGAAAATGGTTTTTTGAAATATGATTTGGTTTTGCAGCCCAATGCCCGCCTGCAAGACATACAAATTGCGTACTCCGGCGATGTTCGTTTGTCATTGCGCAGCAATGGCGATTTGCTGGTCAAAACTTCTATTGGAGAAGTAGTGGAGAAGGCGCCTGTGAGTTATCAATTGCTGAATGGTGTACGCAAAGAAGTACCTGTGAAGTATGTACTCAATGGCAATACCGTCAAACTCAAATCCAGTGGCTACGATCCATCTCAAACACTAATCATCGACCCCACGCTGGTGTTTTCTTCTTTTACAGGCAGCGCCTCCGACAACTGGGGTTATACGGCCACCTACGATGCAGGTGGCAACCTGTATGCGGGTGGCATTGTTTTCGGCAATAATTATCCTGTAACTGCCGGTGCTTTTCAAAGAACATTTGCGGGTGGTAATACACAAACCGGTGAAGACAGAGGTTTTGATATTGCCATTATGAAATTTAATGCCACTGGTACGCAGCGGGTATATGCTACTTATTTAGGAGGCTCTGCAAACGAGCAGCCCCATAGCCTGATTGTAGACAATGCAGGCAACCTGGTGATGGCCGGAAGAACAACCTCCAATAACTATCCCTCAACAGCTCGTATTGGTACAGGCGGCAGTTGGGATATTGTGGTTACCAAATTAAATGCAGCTGGCAGTGGTTTGGTGGGTTCTATCGTCATGGGTGGTTCTGGCGATGATGGAGTCAATATCAAACACAAGTATACCGGCTCTATAACGGCCAATAGCTTGATGCAAAATTATGGTGATGATGCACGGAGTGAAGTAATGCTGGATGCTGCCGGCAATATTTTGGTGGCGAGCTGTACCCGTAGTACCAATTTTCCGTTATCTGGCAATGCCATACAATCTACACTATCTGGTGAGCAAGATGCATTGTTGCTGAAATTTCCACCGAACCTCTCGGGCAATACATTTGCTACTTTGCTGGGCGGCTCTGGTGATGATGCTGCCTATGTTGTAACCATCGGACCAACCGGCAATATTTACGTTGGTGGTGGTACAACCAGTGCCAATTTTCCGGGTAATAAAACGGGTACTGTAGGGCCTGTGTACAGTGGTGGCCTGGCAGATGGTTTTGTGGCGGAAGTAACGCAAGATGGCAGCACTTTAATTCGTTCCACTTTCATTGGCACTGCAGGTACAGATCAGATTTATGGTGTGCAGTTCGACCGCTTTGGTTTCTTCTATTGCATGGGTACCTCTACCGGCTCATTTGCGGTGCGTAATGCAGCTTTTTCACAAACAGGTGGCAAACAGTTCATCGCAAAACTGACCAACGATTTAAGCAGTTGGGTGTATAGTACGGTGTTTGGCACCAATAGCACAGGTCCCAACATTAGCCCTACTGCATTTCTGGTAGACCGTTGCGAAAATGTATATGTAAGCGGTTGGGGTGGAGCTGTAATTACGCCTAGCACAGGCGGAACGCAGTTTGCCGCAGGCGGCACTTTGGGTATGACGATTACGCCTGATGCAATTCAATCACAAACAGACGGACGTGACTTTTATTTCTTCGTCATGGAAAGAGATGCTACACGTCAGCTATTTGGTTCTTTTTTTGGGCAAATCACATCGTCAACCATTGCCGGTGGTGCTGACCACGTGGATGGTGGTACCAGCCGCTTCGATGCAGCAGGTGCCATCTATCAAGGCATTTGTGCAAACTGCACACCCGGCCAGTTTCCTATTACACCCGGTGTGGTGGGGCCTACCAATCCTTCTGGCGGTTGTAACCAGGCTGTTATAAAAGTCAACTTCGATTTATCGGGTATCCGCAGTGGTGTAAAATCATCCATTGGTAGCGTTGATGGAGATACTTCTGGTTGTGTACCTATCACTGTGAGCTTCCGCGATACCGTTGCATTGGCCCGTTCTTACGAATGGGATTTTGGAGATGGCACACGCATTACCACAACCAATAACAATGTATCACACACTTACACTGTAGTTGGCCAGTATCGGGTTCAACTGGTATCGGTGGATAGTACCAAATGTTACCCCAGAGATACTAGTTATGTTACCATTCGCATCCGCGATGATATTGCCAGCGTTCAGGCGGCGGCTACTAAATTGTCGCCCTGCGAAAGCAATGCATATCGTTTCGATAATCTGAGTGTGCCTTTCACTGGCAAACCATTTAAGTCGAATTCTTTCACGTGGATTTTTGGTGATAATTCGGCACCGGTGGTGGCAGGTACTGCACCTGTAACCCATGCTTTTCCGGGAGCAGGCACATACAATGTGCAACTCATTTTAACGGACACCAATTATTGCAATGCGCCAGATACTTTTCGGCTGCCGCTGCGGGTGAGCCCGTTGGTAGATGCACAGTTTACAACACCGGCTACGGGTTGTGCTCCTTACGAAGCCTTCTTCCAAAACAATAGTTTGGGTGGGCAGCAATTTTTCTGGGACTTTGGCGATGGTACCAACAGTACGGCGGTCAGTCCTGTAAAAACCTATGCGGTACCGGGTACTTATCGTATCAAAATGATTGCGATTGATAGCAGTACCTGCAACATCATTGATTCAACGGAGCAAACCGTTATAGTGTCTGGCAAACCCACCGCTGACTTTAGTTTCACTCCTGTGCCCTCACAGGAAAACATACCGACTACTTTCACCAATTTGAGCACCGTGGTACCCCGGTACAAGTGGTTTTTTGGCGATGGTGACTCTTTGCTGACATTTAGAAGAGATACTTTAGTACGTCATCAGTATAACCAAACAGGTACTTATAATGCTTGTTTAATTGCCATCAATGAATTCGGTTGTACAGATACCATTTGCAGACCCGTACCAGCCATTGTGAATCCATTGATAGATGTGGTTTCAGCATTTACACCCAATGGTGATGGTGTAAATGACAGGGCCGTGGTGTTTGGTTTTGGTGTGGCCAAAATGACTTTTAGAATTTACAATCGATGGGGTCAGCTTATGTTTGAAACAGCCACACCCCGAACAGGTTGGGATGGCAATTTCAATGGTAAGCCTCAACCAATGGATGCCTACGGCTTTACATTGGAAGCAGAAATGGTATCGGGTGAAAAAGTGAAACGGTCGGGTAGTATTACATTAATCAGGTAAAAGCGGGATGGATATGCAGCGAATTTTACAACAGATAGAAAAACAACGTACAGCTATTGTAGCTGTTTGTTGTTCGGTATTTTCCATCGGCTTGCTACCACATACTGCGCAGGCACAAGATCCGCATTTCAGCCAGTTCATGAACAATCCTTTGCTCACCAATCCTGCCAACACAGGTTTCAATCCCGACTTTGATTACCGGATTGGAGGCAGCTATCGCAATCAGTGGTGGGGCCTGCCGGTGCCGTATAAAACCATGAGCATTTGGGGAGATGTACAGGTGATGAGAGACCGCTTTACCAACGGATGGCTGGGGCTGGGCGGTGTGCTGCTTCGAGATGTAGCCGGATCAGGTAATCTTACTTCCACCAAGGCCTATGGCAGCATTGCATGGCATCAAGAGTTGGGCATCAACAGTTTGCTTTCTGCCGGTTTCAATATTGGCATTGCTTCTAAGCGAATAGACATTGCCAATTTTACCTGGGAGAACCAGTGGAATGGTAAGTTCTTTGATGCCAACCTTACCAGTGGCGAGGCTTTTGCCTATTCACAAATTGGCTATCTCGATTTGCAGGCTGGTTTAAATTATGCATGGTTTCCTTCTGATAAGTTGTACGTGAATGCAGGTGTGAGCATGCTACACCTCAACAATCCGAGAGAATCATTTTTCAACGATGCTTTGAGCAATAACCGGGTTCCTGCCCGCTACAATTCATTCATCAATGCCAGTATAAAACTCAATGATCAATGGATTTTGAATCCAAATGTGTACTACAGCTATCAAAGTGGTAGCAGTGAGTTGGTGGGAGGTATGATGGCCCAATATAATTTGGGTGAATATGGCGAGCAGCAGGTGATTGGCGGTGCTTATTTACGAGCAGGCGATGCGGCCATTGCAATGATTGGAATGCAATGGAAAGATGTACGCCTCACCGTAAGTTATGATGCTACCACTTCTGCTTTAAAGCAGTTTAATAACGGCAACGGAGCGTTGGAGTTTTCGCTCATTAAGTTTGGCACTTTCAGTGGAAGAACGCCAAGAGCAAGCCGCTGTCCTGCCTTCTAATCCGTACATTCCATTCGTTCATCTATCGCTACGATTTCATTTGCTCATTCAAAGCAAACTGTTTGTTGTGCAATCAAGATTTGACGTCTATTACAAGTGCATGTCAATCGGGTAAGAATTATAAGCCGTCGTTTTTTAATCAGCTTCATAAGGTGTACAAAAAACAAAGGGCCAGCCATTGCTGGCAGCCCTTTGCATTGCGAAATGATGTATCAAAATCTTACTATTGTTTCATCAGCTTTTGTACTGTACGCTGACCATCTTGTGTTTGAATTTGCAAGTACAAAATACCTGCTGGCATGCGGCTTACATCTACAGAAACCTGAGACATACCTTGCTGAACAGCTTGCTTATTGGTCATCAGAATACGACCTGCAGCATCTGCAATACTGTAAGTGATTTGCTGACCGGTAGCAAGCATACAATTCAACACGAACATTGCTGCTCACCATTGTAGGTTTTACAGCAATAATGCGGCTGCTGTTTTGTTTGCCATTCAGCATGCTTACTGTTCTGCTATAAGTGCTTTTGCCCATTTTATCAGTCATAAACAAGCGGTAGAATATAAGACCGCTGTGGCTGCTCTTGTGTTGGAAGCTATAGTTGCTGCCGGCTGCCTTTTTAATATTGCCTATGGCAGTAAATGATGTGCCGTCGGTGCTGTATTCGATGGTGAAACCAAGCTACTTCATCATTATTGGCTACGCTCCAAACAAGCTGGCTGATGCCATTGCCGAGCATATTGCCATCAAAGCTGTTGAGCGTAATCGGAAGCGTAGATGTACCCAACAAGAAAGAGCAGGCAGTACAACCAGTGGTTACATTGGCGTTGCCTTTGTTGGTGCTGTTGAAGCTGTTGCCAACACTTACGCCAGAACCTGGAATACATACTTTCAATGTGGCGTCGTTAGTGATAGGCTGGAAGCCATTGTTTTGGGTGTTGATACGACCGCTTGGGCCATACAAACCAAAGCAGCCAGCACCAGGTCCCATTACCATCACGTTTGCCTGATTGTTTTCGTCGTATACGCTTGTTTCAACAGTGGCACCTTGTGCCATTTCAATGAAAGAAGAGCTGCGGGTTACCATTGTTCTGCTGGTAAACTGACCACCGTTTACCAAGGTAAAGCCATTACCATTCATGGTGAATGTACCATTCACAATCAAACGGCCTGTAGAACCGATGAACAAACGACCCTGTGAATTCATTTGTAAGTTGCCGTTTACAGTTACAGTACCGTAAATACGCATGTTACCGCTGTTCAGGGTCAAATCGCCATTGATAACAGAGGTTCCGCCATTGGCTACAAACATATTTGAAGCACTATTCAGTTGGCTTGAAGGCAAATTCACTGTTGAGTTTTGATCTACCACAAATGTTGAGCCGTTGTTGAAACCTACATTAGTGAAGGTAAATGTGGCATTTTTTGCTACAAAGGTTGTAGCTGCGGTAGTCATGTTGATGCTGAGGTTATTAGCTGTTCCTGAGCGGCTGGTAATGCCGGCTACATACAAACCGTATGACTGACCATTGCTGGCAGCTGAAGTACTTACTACAGGAAAATTGTAGAAGTATTCTGCAGGTGCCAGGCGAATACCGATGGCAGCCCAGTTGCCGTTCATGTCGGTCATGCGGGCACTGTTGTCATAGGTATTCAAAGAATAACTAATCGTTGAACTTAAATCTTCATTGTCTGCATGATGAGAGCTTAATACAGTCCAACCAGCTTCTTCATCACCATCAAAATCATTTTCATCGTTAGCAAAAATACCCAGCATACCTGTGCCAGCTACTTCAATAGCGCCAGCAACGGTGGCAGTGGCTGTATTGCTATTACCAACCACGGTTTGAATGCCAGCAATGGCGTCAGCAGCATTTGTGCCTGTTACTTCTACACCCAACAATTCCAACACCTGAATGGTGCAGCTTCTTCTCTCTTGGCCTGTACCAGTTCCGGGAAAGTTTACTGTGAAAGTGCCGTTGTTAACGGTTGAGCCAGTGTAGGCACGAAATACAGTTACGCGGTGACTATTGCCACTATAGGAAGTAGTTGAAACTTGCGTCCAGGTAAGACCTGCGCCAGTTGCACTTGTAGGGGCTGCAGAGCTATTAGAGTTAGAAGCAGTACCAGAACTATTGGTTACAATAGCCAGCAATACAGAGCCAGCTCTTGGGGTAAAGTTTCCAGATGTGTAAGTAAAACCATCGCTGCCAAATTCGTCGTGTTCAATTTCACGAATGCTAATTTGAGCTTGCGCAACTGCTCCGGTGAGCAGCAACATAGCCAGCACTACAATTGTGCGGAAGGGATTTTTTAGGGTGATCATGCTTGCAACAGGTGCGAAAGGCCCCCGCTGCTCCAGCAGCATTCTCAGAGTTTGCATTTCTTTTTCGGTTTTGTCCTTGGCAGGTGGGTTAAACCTGGCCGGGTTGGTTAAGCGGGTTAAGGCTATTAACTCAGATCAGTGTAGTGGGAGGTGAATCTAGGGTGTAGTGGGTTAGGGTTGGCAGGGTGTAGTGTCTAGGGCTTTGGAGGTGTAGTAGGGTTTGGGTAAGGGCTTGTAGTATTTATATGACAAAATTCCATGTTGCAACTTAAATGACCAAACATTGGAGCAGCTTTTTTTGACATATGTCAAATTTTAACAGTTGCGGACCGCAACTAATTTTCAATCAAACGGCCAGCAGAAAGAAGAATTCGTCGCAAAACCACCTGTCAATACACAGCTGTGTACAATTGCCGATTTTCTAAATCATTGAATTACAGTGTATTTGCTGACTGTCGCTGTTGTTTTTTGACTGTATACACAGTATATCCACAGTTAATCCACAGGTATCCACATTCAAACTGTCATTTGTACAGCTGAATCCATTATAAGAGATTGATGTACAAGTATTTATATCTGTGGAAAAGTGGGGGATTTTCATTTGGTGTTAGAAAGTGGGAAAAAATGTTATTTTGTGTAACCAAGTGGTAAAACATTCAAATGGCAGGATTTCTCGGAGAATATGAAGCAACAGTGGACGCTAAAGGGCGTTTCCTGTTACCTGCCGGCCTCAAAAAGCAGATGCCGGAGGGCACCACTACGCTGGTGATCAACCGGGGTATGGATGAATGTCTCTGGATGTACCTGCTTGACGACTGGAAAAAAGTAGAAGACCGCCTCCGCGAAGTGAACCCTTACGACAGCCGTGAAAACCGGATGGTGCGCAAAGCCCTCATAGCCGGTGCGGTGTACGTAGAGTTCGATTCTGCCGGCCGCCTCAACTTGTCCAAAATCCTGTCAGAATACGCTGGTCTCGAAAAAGACATCGTGCTGGCAGGTGACATTGATAAAATCGAGATCCGGGATAAAACCAAATACAATAAGCTCTTTGAATCACTGACTCCTGAAAAACTCAGTGGTATGGCTTCGGCAATTTTAGGTAGCGGTTCTTCCACTCAGGGCTAAAAGCAAGGGGTATGGGAAAGAAAAAACGCCAACAGGATGCCGACGCTGCCAGCAACGCAGCCGAAATGGGGGGCAATAGCTACCACATTCCGGTGATGTTGAAAGAAACCATTGAAGCCCTCAACATACACCCCGACGGGGTTTATGTGGATTGCACTTTTGGCGGTGGCGGACACAGCCGTGCCATTCTTAGTCAGCTGGGCCCCAAAGGCAAGCTCATCGCCTTCGACCAGGATGCGGACGCTGCGGCCAACCTGCCCGCCGATTCCCGCATTTTGTTTGTGCCAGAAAACTTCCGCTACATGCACCGTTTTTTACGGTTACACGGTGCATTGCCTGTGGATGGCGTACTGGCCGACCTGGGTGTAAGCAGCCATCAGTTTGACGAAGCCAGCCGGGGTTTCAGCTTTCGCTTTGATGCGGAACTGGACATGCGAATGGACCAGCGCCAGCCCAAAACTGGAGCTACAATTATAAATGAATACAATGCTGCAGCCTTGCAAAACATGTTTTCTATGTATGGTGAAGTGACCAATGCCCGCACCCTTGCCGCAGCCATTGTGCAAGAGCGAAGCAAAAGGCCACTGCAAACCATTCAGGATTTACTGACGGTGCTGGAGCCGCTGGCCAAAGGAAACCCCAACCGCTACTACGCACAGGTTTTTCAAGCCATTCGGATAGAAGTAAACGAAGAGCTGGCCGTGCTGAAAGAGTGGCTGGAGCAATTGCCGCTGGTGTTGAAGCCCGGCGGAAGGGTGGCTGTCATCACCTTTCACTCACTGGAAGACCGATTGGTAAAACTGTTTCTGCGGGACGGCACTTTCAGCCGCGAAGCAGATCCGATTTACGGACATAGCAGCGCATCACCATTTGAGCTTATGAGCAAAAAGCCGATTGAAGCCAGTGCTGAAGAAGTAAAAATGAACGACAGAAGCAGAAGTGCCCGACTAAGGGTAGCCGCCCTGAAAGAAGGAGCAAAGTGAACAAAGCAAGCAAGAACTGAAACAATATTACTAACCCTGTAACACAAACGAAACGAGTGCAAGAAACGGCCGCCGGACAAAAACCAGCCAAAACTAATTGGCGCAAATGGCTGCAAGGCCAATGGATGGTACAACATGTGCCCTTCATCTTTTTCCTCGCCATACTTGCCGTACTCTATATCGGAAATGGGCATTACGCCGACAACAATATTCGCAATACCGGCAAAGCCACCCGGGAACTGAAGCAACTGCAATACCACTACAAAACATTACAAGCCGAACTGATTTACCGAAGTAAAGAAAGCGAGTTGGCCAAAGCAGTAGAGCCACTCGGATTACAACGAAGTATGGAGCCCCCCGCTCAACTACGTACCGATTCGCTACAAACATCTTCCAATCCCCCGACGCCATAGATTTAAAACATTTACTGATTCAACTGAACCGCCACTTTCATGGAAACCAAAAAAGAAATACTCATCCGCACCTACCTGGTCTTCATGGTGTTGGTGCTGGTGTGTCTGGCGGTGTTGGGCAAAGTGGCTTATATACAGTTGGCACAAGGAAAGTACTGGCGCAGCATGGCCGATAGTGCCCATATTCGTTTTGAATCGATTGCTGCAGAGCGGGGTACCATTTACAGCGAATCAGGCGAAGTGCTTAGCACCTCTGTTCCGGAGTTTGATATCTATATCGATTTTCAAGCCGATGGTTTGATTGAAAAAGAAGGGCAGCTCTATCATCAGTATGCCGATTCATTGGCGATTGGTCTGGCCAAACTCTTCAAAGACCGTACAGTAAAAGAATACAAGAAACTGCTCGATAAGGGCTTTCGCAGCAAAGACCGATTTGTGTTACTCAAGCGGAAAATTTCATTTGCCGACTACGAAGACCTCAAAAAATTGCCCCTGGTAAAACTGGGTAAAAACAAAAGTGGCTTCATTGCCGTGGTGCGGATGAAACGCCTCTATCCTTATAAGTTACTGGCCAACCGTACCATTGGTATTGCCCGGGAAAACAACAAAGTAGGGCTGGAGAAAAAATATGACCAATACCTCGGTGGTACCGATGGCAAACGCTTGGTGCGCTACATCGCTGGTGGTGCAGGTGTACCTATTGAAGGCACCGATCGGGAGCCTCAAGATGGTAGTGATGTAGTGACAACGCTGGATGTCAACATTCAAGAAATAGCGCAGCAGGCTTTGCAGAAAATGATGGTGGAAAATGAAGCACTGCGTGGCACCTGCATTGTAATGGAAGTAAAAACCGGAAAGGTAAAAGCCATAGCCAACCTCGGTCGTCAAAGTGATGGTAACTACTGGGAAGATTACAACTATGCACTCTCTGCCAGTGAGCCCGGCTCTACCTGGAAACTGGTAACACTCATGGCGGTGTTGCAAGACAAAAAGGTGACGCTGAACAGCGTAGTTGATTTAGAAGGTGGTCGTTGGCCAGTAGCTGGTCAGGTGGTGTTTGATAGTGAAGTGCATGGCATGCATCAGGCTACCATTCAGCAATCATTTGAAAAGAGCAGCAACGTAGGCATGGCCAAATTGACCTACTATCATTACGGCAATAAGCCTGCTGAATTTTTACAGCATTTGCACAACTGGCGTATGGATTCAATTACAGGTATCGATTTACCTGGTGAATCTCGTCCCAGTATTTATAAGCCCGGTAGTCGGCATTGGAGCAATACCACATTGCCATGGATGGGCTTTGGCTACAACCTCACCATTACGCCTATGCATACAGCCATGCTCTACAACGCTGTGGCCAACGGTGGCAGAATGATGAAGCCTTATGTAGTAAATGCTTTGCTGAAAGATGGTAAAATAGTACAGCAATACGAGCCCGTTGTATTGAATGCTCAAATAGCAGACCGCGAGGTAATTGCTCAGGTCCGCCAAAGCCTGGAAGGCGTAGTGCTGAATGGTACAGGTCGTGGAATGAAAACCGAAGCGTACACTTTCGCCGGCAAAACAGGTACCTCATTGGTAGCCGACAAAGGCATCACTTATGCCGATAAAATGTACCAGTCTTCATTTGCCGGTTATTTTCCTGCCAACGATCCGCAGTACACCATTGTAGTGGTGATTCGCAACAAGGCGCATGCTGCTAAGTTTTACGGTGCTTCTGTAGCAGGACCTGTGTTTCGAGAAGTTGCTGACCGCATTTATGCTACCCATTTGTTTAAGCAACCACAGGTGCAACCCGGCAAAGCGGACAGTACTTCTTTTCAACTCTATGCACGTCAGCAAACGCTGAAAAAACTGGCTGGCTTTTTTGGCTGGCGCATGAGCGACAGCAGCGCCAATAGCATGGTAGCCTTGTTTGAAAATAGCGCAGGTAAAGGGAAGGTTTTACGCAGCGCAGATAAACAAGATGCGGCTATGCCACCTCTGCAAGGTGTAGGCTTGAAAGACGCACTAGCAGTATGTGAGGAAAAAGGTTTGATGGTAACGGTAGCAGGCAGGGGCAAAGTAGTGGCGCAATCTATTTTACCCGGAACACCCATCAGCAAAGGACAAACCATTCATCTACAATTGAACTAAACAAGTGAAAACACTTCGCAACATATTACAAGAAGTTGAGGTGCTACAGTTGACCGGCAATGCTGATCAGTCTGTGGCTGGTTTGGCTATTGATAGCCGTAAAGTGAAGTCTGGCTTTTTGTTTGCGGCTATTGTAGGCTGGCAGCAAGATGGTCACCAGTACATCAATACAGCCATTGCAAATGGTGCTACCGTTGTATTGTGTAGCACTTTGCCCTCAACGCTGGAAGAAGCAGTGACCTATGTGTTGGTAAAGAATACATCTGAAGCACTGGCGATTGTTGCCAATGAATTTTTCAATCATCCATCTGCAGCAGTAAAGCTGGTAGGTGTAACAGGCACCAACGGAAAAACAACGGTTGCTACTTTGTTGTTTCAACTGTTTACTGCATTGGGCTACAAATGCGGCCTTATTTCTACCGTTAAAAATCTGATAGGTGATGAAGCGTACACCGCAGAACATACCACGCCCGATGCCATCAGCCTGAATGGTTTGATGCGGACGATGGTAGATGCGGGTTGCACTCACGTGTTCATGGAATGCAGTAGCCATGCTATTCATCAGCATCGCATTACAGGTCTGCATTTCGATGGTGCGTTGTTTACCAACATCACCCACGACCACCTCGATTATCACAAAACATTTGATGAGTACATCCGGGTGAAGAAAGCCTTCTTCGATGGTTTGTCTGCCGATGCATTTGCGATTAGCAATGCCGACGACAAACGCGGAACCATTATGCTGCAAAACTGCAACGGACGCCGCTTGATGTATGCGCTGAAAACAGCAGCTGACTTCAAAGGCAAGATTGTAGAAAACAACCTGACTGGTTTAATCATGGATATCAATGGCAAGGAAGTACACTTCCGCATGATTGGCGAGTTCAATGCTTACAATCTGCTGGCTGTGTATGGCGCTGCTGTAAACCTGGGCGAAGATGCCGATCAGGTGTTGGCGGTGCTCAGCAATTTGCATGGTGCTGAAGGCCGTTTTGATTATACCGTTTCAGCCAATGAAAAAGTAATCGGCATTGTAGACTATGCACATACGCCTGATGCATTGCTCAATGTACTGGCCACTATTAAAAAGTTGCAGCAAGGCAATGAGCAGGTGATTACAGTAGTTGGCTGTGGTGGCGACCGTGATAAAACCAAACGACCACTGATGGCTGCCGCTGCTTGTGAATACAGCACCAAGGCCATCTTGACCAGCGATAATCCACGCACCGAAGACCCGCAGGAAATTTTGAACGATATGCTTCGGGATATGAAGAGTGAGCATAAACGCAAGTGCGTGGTGATTGCCGATAGAAGGGAAGCAATTCGTACAGCCATCATGCTGTCTCAACCCGGAGATATCATTTTGGTGGCAGGAAAAGGCCACGAAAAATATCAAGATATCAACGGAGTGAAACATCACTTCGACGACAAAGAAGAACTCATCAACAACTTTCAGGAACTCAGTAAATAATTAACAACCGAACAACCAACCAGCTATGCTCTACCACCTGTTCAATTGGCTTCACAGCGAGTTTGACCTTTCGGGTGCCGGACTGTTTCAGTTCATCACCTTTAGGGTGGCGTTGGCTGTTATGTTGTCGTTGGTAATCACCACCGTTTTTGGAAAACGCATCATCAAGCGTTTGCAAAACATGCAGGTGGGCGAAGCAGTACGTGAGCTCGGTTTACCCGGCGAAGTTGACAAAGCCAACACACCAACCATGGGTGGCTTTATTATTTTGCTGGCCATTTTAGTACCCACTTTGTTGTTTGCCAAAATTGAAAACATCTACATCATACTCATGTTGCTTGTAACGGTGTGGTGTGGTATGATTGGTTTTATTGACGACTACCTGAAACTCCGTGCCAAGCGGATAGCGAAGGCAAAAGGTATCCAGTATAAGAAAGCCGATGCCGATGGTTTGGCTGGTAAGTTTAAAGTAGCCGGACAAATAGGCTTGGGTTTGATTGTTGGCGCCACCTTGTACTTCAATCAATCGGTAGTGGTAGAAAGAGAAGTGGTGGGCACCAACCAACAGGTAGTGCTTCAATCTAAAGAACGGCTGGTAGGTGAAACCGTAAAAATCATTGATGGTGAAGAACACCGTTTTGTAAAAGTACAAACGCCTATCACTACCATTCCTTTTGTAAAAGGACATGAATTCAACTACGCCAAGTTGCTGCCAAAAACATGGGAAGACTACACATACATTCTGTACATCATTGTAGTCATCTTCATTATTACAGCGGTTAGCAATGGTTCAAACATTACTGATGGTTTGGATGGATTGGCCACAGGCGTGTCGGCAATCATCGGTGCAGTATTAGGATTGTTTGCTTACACGAGTGGTAACATCCGCTTTGCCGAGTATCTCAATATCATGTACATACCCAACCTGGGTGAGCTCTCCATTTTCATTGGTGCTTTCATAGGAGCATGCGTAGGCTTCTTGTGGTACAATGCATATCCCGCACAAGTATTCATGGGCGACACAGGTAGTCTGGCATTGGGCGGCATCATTGCTTCACTGGCCATCATTGTGCGTAAAGAATTACTCATTCCTATTTTCTGCGGTGTATTCCTCATTGAAAATCTGAGTGTGATTCTGCAGGTATCCTACTTCAAATACACCAAAAGAAAATACGGTGAGGGGCGGCGCATTTTTCTCATGAGTCCGCTGCATCACCACTATCAAAAACTCGGTTACCACGAAAGCAAGATTGCGGTGCGGTTCTGGGTTATCACACTCATTCTGGCCATCTTCTCAGTGATTACACTCAAAATGCGATAAACGAAATTGGGTAAACAACTCATCATATTAGGTGCAGGCGAAAGCGGTGTTGGTGCAGCCATATTGGCGAAGGCCAAAGGATACGACGTGTTTGTATCTGATGGCGGAGCTATCAGCAAACCTTACGAGGCTGAATTGATGCAGCATGGCATTGCTTATGAATCTGGTTCGCACAGCATGGAACGGATACTGCAAGCTGATGAAGTAGTGAAGAGCCCCGGCATTCCTGAGAAAGCTGCCGTAGTAAAAGCCATTCGTGCCCGAGGCATTCCGGTGATTAGCGAAGTGGAATTTGCATACCGCTACAAAGGCGATAGCAAAATCATCGGCATCACCGGTAGCAATGGTAAAAGCACCACCACCTCACTCATCTATGCTATTTGCAAAGCAGGAGGGTTGGATTGTGCACTGGTGGGAAACATTGGTTATTCCATTGCCCGTCAGGTAGCCATCGATCCAAAGCCTTTGTATGTAGCCGAAATCAGCAGCTTTCAGTTGGATGACATCGTTACGTTTCGACCTGACATTGCCGTGTTGGTCAACATCACGGAAGACCATCTCGACCGTTACAACTATCAATTTGAAAACTATATCAATGCGAAGTT
Source organism: Phnomibacter ginsenosidimutans (assembly GCF_009740285.1). Lineage (GTDB taxonomy): Bacteria > Bacteroidota > Bacteroidia > Chitinophagales > Chitinophagaceae > Phnomibacter > Phnomibacter ginsenosidimutans. The sequence continues at coordinate 3,434,424 of NZ_CP046566.1, read as the reverse complement.
TCGCATCACCGAAAATCAGCAGCCGGGTGACTATTGCATCTACTGCGCCGACGATGAAGTAACCGTAGCTAACCAACATAAATTCAGTAACCTAACTAACCTATTGCCATTCACCATGAAAAAGAAGTACGCCAGGGCGCTTATATCAAAGACGAGGAGATGCTCATAAAAGTAAAGGAACAAGAAGTAAGGATGAGTATTCACGACTTCGCATTGAAAGGAAAACACAATCAATACAATACTATGGCTGCGGGGATTGCTGCAACGGTGCTGGACATCAGGAAGGACAAGATTAGAGAAGCCATTCAAACATTCGAAAGTCTTGAGCATCGCATGGAGCCCGTAGCTACCATTCGTGGTGTTGAATACATCAACGATAGCAAGGCTACCAACATCAACAGCACCTGGTATGCATTGGAAAGCATGACCAAGCCAACGGTGCTCATTTTGGGTGGTGTAGATAAAGGCAATGACTACACCGTGATTGAAGATTTGGTTACAGAAAAGGTAAAAGCAATTATCTGCATGGGTGTAGACAATGCTAAAATACATGAAGCGTTTGCAGGTAAAGTACCAGCGATTGTAGATGCAGATAGTGCAAAGGCAGCGGTAATGGCAGCATACAAACTGGCGGAGAAAGGTGATGCAGTATTGCTCTCTCCTGCATGCGCCAGCTTCGATTTGTTTAAGAACTACGAAGACCGCGGAACACAATTTAAAATGGCCGTAAAAGAATTGTAATTGGGCGCCTGGAAAAACATATCGGATGAATTGAACCTGGGAGATTTCTCAGCAGGCAAACTCTTGTTGCTGTCGGGCAAAACTCGTGGTGACCGGGTGATCTGGAGCATCGTGGCCGTACTGGTAGTCATCAGTTTGCTGGCCGTGTACAGCTCTACCGGATCGCTGGCATACAAGCAAAACAAGGGCAATACCGAGTATTATCTTTTCCGTCAGATTACGTTTATTGTAATAGGTGTTGGTGTTATCTACTTCACCCACTTGGTTGATTACCGTTTCTTCAGCAAAGTGGCGTTGTGGTTGTACATCGCTTCCATTCCGCTCTTGCTGTATACCTTATTGTTTGGGGCCAATCTCAACGAAGCCAACCGTTGGATTAAGCTCCCATTAATCAATCTTACTTTTCAAACTTCCGACTTTGCACGTCTGGCTTTGTTCATGTATTTGGCAAGACAAATCAGCCGCAAGCAAAATGTGATTACTGATTTTAAGAAGGGCTATCTGCCCATGTTGTTGCCCATTGGCATTACCTGTTTGCTCATTGCACCGGCCAACCTCAGTACTTGTTTGCTCACTGGTGCTACGGGTTTGTTGGTGTTGTTTATGGGTCGTGCTTCTATCAAGCATTTGTTGTTGACGATCGGCATTGCTGCTATTCCTGTGGTGATGCTGATTGCTGCTGCTGTGTTTACACACAAGTCAGAAGCAGCAACAGTAGCAGCCAATAACGAAAGCGGAGTGGTGCAGAATATCCGCAAGCAAGGGCGGGTAGGTACATGGGTAAGCCGCATTCAGGATTTTATCTATGCCGAAGGCGATGCCGTTCCTTATCAGGTGCAACAAGCCAAGGTAGCTATTGCTAAAGGCAGCTGGATTGGTCTTGGCCCCGGCAATAGTGAACAGCGCAACTTTTTACCCCATCCGTACAGCGATTTTATTTACGCCATCATTATCGAAGAGTATGGCTTTTTGGGTGGCATGCTGATGGTGTTTTTATACCTCGCATTTCTCTATCGCTGCATTCGCATTGTGGGCAAATGTCCTTATGCATTCGGAACGTTTCTGGCGTTGGCACTCGGTGTTACGCTGGCCATTCAGGCCATCAGTAACATGGCGGTCAACGTAAATATAGTGCCCGTTACAGGTGTTACCCTGCCCCTCGTAAGTATGGGTGGTACATCCTTTTTGTTCACTTGTTTTTCTATTGGCATCCTGCTCAGCATTGCCCGCAATATTGAGCAACTCGAAGGCAAAGAAGAACCAGCAAAAGCGGAGGTGGCAGCATGAGTAAGGCAAGAATCATTATAGCTGGTGGCGGTACTGGTGGCCATATTTTTCCTGCAGTAGCGGTGGCCAAAGCCATCAAAACATTGCAGCCCGATGCCGACATTTTATTTGTTGGTGCCAAGGGTAAAATGGAAATGGAAAAAGTACCACAAGCTGGTTTCAATATTGAAGGATTGGACATCGCTGGATTCAACAGAACGCATCTCTGGAAGAACTGGTCGTTGCCATTCAAGCTCATCCAAAGTTTTTGGCAGGTGCGTAGCATCTTCAAACGCTTTCAACCAACAGCCGCGTTTGGTGTAGGTGGTTACAGCAGTTTTCCGGTGCTGAAGTTGGCACAGCAAAAAGGTATTCCCACTTTCCTGCATGAGAGCAATGCCTTTGCAGGAAAGGCCAATCAAATGCTGGGTAAAAATGCCAGCAAAGTTTTTGTAGCGGGTGCAGGCATGGAAAAATTCTTTCCTGCCAGCAAACTGATGATTACCGGAAATCCGGTGCGCAAAGAAATTGCGGCGCCACAAAAAGATGCCGCTGCAGCCCGCCAGCAGTTTGGCTTGCAGCCCAATGTGCCGGTAGTATTAATCATCGGCGGCAGCCTGGGAGCAAGAAGCATCAATCAGGCTATCGAACATAACCTGCCTGCATTGCTGCAATCTGGTTGGCAGGTGATATGGCAAACCGGTAAGCTGTTTGAAGCTGAAGCGAAAGCTGCCGTAGCCAATAACCCACAAGTGTGGACGAGTGCATTTATTGAAGACATGAGTGCTGCGTATGCAGCTGCAGATATAGTGGTGAGCAGGGCAGGTGCCATGAGTGTAGCAGAGCTGTGCATAGTAGCCAAGCCTGCAGTGTTTGTGCCTTTCCCGTTTGCTGCAGAAGACCATCAAACTGCCAACGCTATGCAATTGGTAAATGCCGGTGCTGCTGCCGTGGTAGCCGATGCAGATGCCAAACAAACACTAGTGCCTACTGTACTCGAACTCATGCACAACGAACACACACGAAACAACATGCAGCAGCAACTGAAGCAACTGGCACGGTTGGATGCTGATACCATTATTGCTAAAGAGATATTGAATACGATACATGCTATCGCTTAAAGACATACAACGCATCTACTTCATCGGTATCGGTGGCATTGGCATGAGTGCCATTGCCCGCTTCTTCCTGCACAAAGGCGTGGTAGTGAGTGGATACGATAAAACCGAAACCACACTCACAAAACAGCTGAGTGAAGAAGGTGCATTGATTCATTATACAGATGAGGTAGCGCTGCTGGACAAAGACGTTCAACTCGTAGTGTACACGCCTGCTATTCCTGCTCAGCACGAAGAGTTGAACTGGTACCGCAACAATGGTTATAAAGTAGTGAAGCGCAGCGATATTTTGCAAATCATTACTGCCGATAGTTTCAATATCTGCATTGCCGGTACGCATGGCAAAACCAGCATCAGCACTATGGTGGGCCACTTGCTGCGCCACACCGAGTATGGTTGCAATGTGTTTTTGGGCGGTGTGTCTGTCAACTACGGCACCAACTTCTGGGGCAGTGAAAACAACGTGTGTGTAGTAGAAGCCGATGAGTTCGACAGAAGCTTCCACAAGCTGTCGCCAGATATCGCGGCCATCACTTCGATGGATGCCGATCACCTCGATATCTACGGAACGGTAGAAGCCATGGAAGATGCTTTTGTAGAGTTTGCACAACGTATTAAATCAGCTGGTGTACTCATTCGCAAAAAGCAATTGAAGCGGTTGGATGAAGCACCGATTCAACGGCAGCTCACGTATAGTTTGATTAACGAACTATATACACATGATTGTGGCGATGATTGCCACAGCCATGATGATATACCGGCTGATATTCATGCAGACAACATTCGCATTGAGCAAGGTGGTTATTTGTTTGATGCGTATGTGGCTGGTCAGTGGATTCGCAATGTGCAGCTGAATATTGGCGGTATGCACAATGTAGAAAACATGCTGGTTGCAATTGCAGTAGCGAAAATGTTGCGTATTGCCGATGATAAAATCATTGCAGCAGTAGCTGATTACAAAGGGGTGAAGCGTCGCTTTGAATACCTGTGGAATAATCAATCGACCGGCACACAAGTAGCTATCGATGATTACGCACATCATCCGGAAGAACTGCGGGCATTGCTCAACAGTGCCAAACAATTGTATCCTGCACTCGCCATGACGGTGGTGTTTCAGCCGCATTTGTTTAGCCGCACCAAAGATCATGCAGCAGCCTTTGCCGAAGTGCTGAGCATCGCCGACAGAGTAGTGTTGTTGCCCATTTATCCGGCCAGAGAATTGCCCATGCCCGGTGTAACCAGTGAGCTCATAGCTGCAGGTATGCCCAAGGATAAAGTACAGGTATTGACGAAGGAAGAATGGATGGCCGATTTAGATATTCATCAACCCGAAATGCTGGTAACAGCAGGTGCTGGTGACATAGATACATTACTGCCGTTGGTAAAAGAAAAACTGTATAACAGCAATTGAGTAAAAGAAAAATATATCGCATACTGGGCAACACAGTTTGGTTGCTGCTGATAGCAGGAGTTGTGGTACTCATGTTTACCAGCATGCAGGTGCGTGAAACAAAACCCTGCGCCGGTGTTATCATCAATATTGATGCTGTAGAAGGCAAAATCTTTATTGAAGAAAAAGACGTACGCAACATGCTGGCAGCATCAGTTGGTGGCAACCTGAAATCAGATATCCATCAGTTTGATTTGCGCAAAATGGAAGAGCGACTGCGTAAAGAAATCTGGATACAAGATGCACAGTTGTATGTGGACAATGAAGCGGTGTTACATGTGAATATTCAGGAGCGGGTACCGCTGGCCAGAATTTTTGATACACAAGGTTCTACTTTCTATATAGACAGTGCCGGTATGCAGTTGCCCATCAGTAGAAGCGACCGCGCCGAAGTGCCCGTATTTACTGGTTTGCCAGCATTGAACAACAATAATAAAGCAATGCACAAGCAAGCCATTGCAGCAGTATTGAAAGTAGTGTCCGCTATGCAGCAAGATGAGTTTTGGGATGCACAGGCTGCACAAATTGAATACTTGCCTGGCAATCGTTTTGAGTTGTATCCTGCCATTGGTTTTCATACGGTAGACTTGGGCGATACCAGCGATATGAAAAACAAACTGCAACGATTGAAACTGTTTTACCAGCAGGTAATGGCGAAGCAACCCATTGATGCGTATTCACGGATTAGTGTGGCTTTCAAAAATCAAATTGTGGCATCGAAAGGCGCCGACAGTTTGCGTAGTGTAGATGCCGCACAGGCATTGAAACTTTTCAATCAGTTGGTAGAGCAAAGCAAGAATGAAGTAAATGCTACTGCTATTGAAATGACTGCCGGACAAGGACGGATTGTACAAGAAGCAGAAACCGGTATCAAAACAGAATTGCCGGTAACAACCAACAACAAAACACCTGCTGCCAACAATAAACCTATCACACCAAAAAACAATGATTCAGTCAAAACCCCGAAAGCGATTTTATCACCCAACAATAACAACAACTAAAACACGATCTATATGAGTAACACGAATCCCATCATTGTAGGCCTTGATATAGGCACTACCAAAATTGCTGCTATTGCCGGCCGCAAGAATGAGTATGGAAAGCTGGAGATTCTTGGCTTTGGTAAAGCCAGCTCCAACAACTCAGTACAGCATGGCCAGGTACTCAACATCGACAACGCTGTATTGGCGGTAAAAGAAGCCATGGCCGCTTGTCGCCAGAGCAACCCCAGCCTCAACATTAGCGAAGTGTATGTGGGCATTGCCGGCCATCACATCAAAAGCTTGCAAACCCGGGGCGATCTCGTTCGTCAGGAAATGGAAATGGAAATTTCTCAGGCTGATGTAGATAAACTGATTGCTGATCAGCGCAAAACCTACATCCCTGCAGGCGATCAAATTATCGACGTTATTCCGCAGGAATTCAACGTAGATAATTTTCAAAACATTAAAAATCCTATTGGCTACAGTGGTGTAAAACTGGGTGCCAATTTTCATATCATCACTGGTGATAAATACGCTATCCGTAACATCACCCGTGCTGTAAACCGCAGCGAACTCAGCATCAAAGACATTGTGCTGCAGCCCCTCGCTTCTGCCGATGCTGTTATGTGTGATCATGACCTCGAAGCAGGTGTTGCCATCCTCGATATTGGTGGCGGCACCAGCGACCTCGCTGTTTTTCACGAAGGCATATTGAAGCACACTGCGGTGATTCCTTTTGGTGGCGAAAACATCACCAACGATATCAAAACCGGATTGGGTGTACTCAAGAGCCAGGCAGAAGCCATGAAGGTGCAGTTTGGTAGTGCACTCAGTCAGGAAGCAAAAGCAAATGCCATCATTACCATCCCCGGAATTCGTGGTATGCAGCCCAAGCAGGTAGGTGTAAAAACCTTATCACAAATCATTCAGGCCCGCATGAGTGAAATTCTCGACTTCGTAATTTATCACCTCAAGCAAGTAGGCATGGACAACAAGCAGCTCAATGGCGGCATCATCCTCACAGGTGGTGGTTCGCAGCTCAAGCACTTGTTGCAGCTCACCGAGTATCAAACCGGATTGAATGCCCGCATTGGTTACCCTAACGAGCATTTGAGCAGCGGTTACATTGATGAGCTGACCAAGCCAATGTATGCTACCTGTATTGGTTTGATTTTAAAAGGCTACTCAGATTTCGAACGGAAGAAGAAAGAATTCGTGACGTCGAACGCAGAGTTTTCAATTAAAGTGCCCGAGCAGTTTAAAGCACCGGAAGTGACCATCGTAACCGATGAGTTTCCTGAAGAAACACCAGTACCTCCTGCCACCATGGAAGGTCGCAAGAGCATCTGGGATAAGCTCAAGGATTCGATCTACGACATCTTTAAAGAAGAGGACGATACAGAATTAAAATAATCACCCTCCCCATATATCCATTCGTTTTTTACTTACTAACCCGCCTGTGAAGAAGGCAACAAAAAACAAACATTATGATCCACTTTGATATGCCCCAGGAAAAGTCCAACATCATCAAGGTTTTAGGTTTTGGTGGTGGTGGCGGCAATGCGGTGAACCACATGTTTCGGCAGCAAATTCAGAATGTTGATTTCATCATTTGCAATACCGATGCACAAGCATTGAACAGTTCACCCGTTCCGTATAAAATTCAGTTGGGCCCACACCTCACACAAGGTTTGGGTGCAGGTGCCAATCCTCAAGTTGGTAAAGAAGCTACCGAAGAAAGCCTCGAAGAAATTCGCCGCATTCTCGAAAGCGATACCAAGATGGCTTTTATCACTGCCGGTATGGGTGGTGGTACAGGTACTGGTGGCGCACCAACTGTAGCCAGAATTTGTAAAGACCTTGGCATTCTTACCGTTGGTATTGTTACTACGCCTTTTCAGTTTGAAGGTCCTAAGCGTATGGCGCAAGCCCGCAAAGGCATCGAAGAACTGAAAGAGCATGTAGATACATTGCTGGTGATCAGCAACGATAAACTGCGCAGTCAGTTTGGCAACCTGAAAATGAAAGAAGCATTTTCAAAAGCCGATGATGTATTGACTACTGCGGCCCGTTGTATCACCGATGTGATCAACGCCAACGGTCACATCAACGTTGACTTTGCAGACGTTTGTACTGTAATGCGCAATGGTGGTGTGGCCATCCTTGGTAGTGCTACTGCCGCTGGTGAAAACCGTGCCATCAAAGCGATTGAAGCTGCTACCAATTCACCATTGCTCAACGACAATGACATCCGCGGCGCCAAGTGGATTCTGCTCAACATCAGTTCTGCTGAAGGTGAGTATGAATACACCATGGAAGAACTGGAAGCTATTCAGAACTATGTTCGTGAGCAAAGTGGTGAAGACACCGATGTCATCATGGGTATGGGTTACGATGAAAACCTGGGCGACCAGCTGGGTGTAACCATCATAGCTACGGGTTTTGATCACAAAGACCCTTTTGAAAAAGCAAGTGCTGTAAAAACAGCTGCTCCCAAAGCCATGCCGGTAGCTGAGCCACAAATTGTGCTTACCCTCGACATGAATGCTACTGAGGCTAAAACTGAAGAAGTATTTTTTCATAAGCCAACAGAAGTAGCTCCCGCTGCACCAGTTGTGAATGAAGAAACAGCTGAAGTGTTTACACTGGAAACACCCGAGCTGACTGCAACAGTAGCAACTCCTGCCACGCCTGAAGTGGAAACAGAAGTGGAGGAAACTATTGTAGCCATGGCACCAGAAGCCATTGCTCCTGAAACAACGGTAATGGAAACACTTCGTGCTGTAGAAGAAGCCAGCATGCCATTCATGTTCGAATTGCAGGTAGAAGATACAGCTACAGTTATTCCTCCTTCAGTAGAAGAAGTGAAAGAAGAAGTGGTGATTCCTACCCCTGTTTTTTTGAGCAGACCAGCACAGATTTATGCAGAAGCATCTGCCGTGCAGAAAGAGGAAACACCTGCTGAGGAAAATGTAATGCCCACCATGCAGGAAATGCCTGAGGTAGAAGTGCCTGCTGCACCGGTAGCCCCCATTGTAACGGAAACGCCGGTAGAGCCCTGGAAGCCTACTTTGCAGGAAGAGTACAACGAAGAAGCCGCTGCAGTATCTGGCATTAGCCTTTCTTTCGAAGAGTCAACTTCACCTGTGGCAGAGCATGGCCAAATCAGCATGTTCGACAACAGCAGTGCACAAGATTTATCTGAAGATGAAGAGCAAAAGCGCCGGGCAAAGGAACGCATCAACCGGTTGCGCAACCTGAGCTACAACCCTTCTCACCTCGATACCAACAGCGAGTTTGAGCAGGTGCCTGCTTACTTGCGCCGTGACATGAACCTGCACAACAGCATTGCCAATGTAGAAGATTTCTACAGCCGTGCTCAGGTAAAATCAGATGATAACAACCAGGCCACCATCAGTACGTTGAACAACTTCCTGCATGGTGAAAAACCTGATTAGTCGTATTAGCTTAGATTGTGTTTTTAGTTGAAGTAAGGCCCCGCTATTTTTAGCGGGGCAATTTTTTTGTGGGCATCTTTGCCGAACAGTGTAGCTGCGTTGCTGTTATATCATAAATCGTACACATGCATCCTAAAACCATATTGATTACTGGTGGCACAGGCTTGGTAGGGCAATACCTTACCAACATGTTGTTGGCGGCCGGTCACGAAGTGATTGTGCTCACCCGCAAGCCCGCCCATCAGCCTGCCAAACAAGGATTGTCTTTTGCCAAATGGGATGTAGCATCTGGCTTTATAGATGCTGCGGCTGTGGCTGCAGCAGATGCGGTGGTGCATTTGGCTGGCGCCCCTGTGGTAGCCAAGCCATGGACCGATGCTTACAAAAAGAAATTGTTGACAGTCGTGTACAAAGCGGGCAGCTCATTGCGGAAGCTTTGCGTACCCTCGACAATAAAATAAGCACAGTAGTGAGTGCATCAGCCATTGGTTGGTATGGTGCCGATGTGTCAGGTCATCCGGCATTTGTAGAAACCGATCCTGCAGATGCGCAGTTCCTTGGCGAAACCTGCCGTTTGTGGGAAGCCGCAATAACACCTGTTGCCAGCATGGGTCGTCGACTGGTAATTCCACGCATTGGCATTGTGCTGGCAAAAGATGGCGGTGCTTTGGCGGAGTTTAAAAAACCGCTGCAATTCAGGGTGGCAGGTGTACTCGGCAATGGCCGGCAAATGGTGAGCTGGATTCACATTCACGACCTCTGCCGCATGATCATTTATACCTTGTATGAACCTTCGGTAAATGGAGTGTACAATGCCGTTGCACCACATCCTGTAAGCAACGAAGCTTTAACGCTGACGCTGGCAAAAGCTATGCACGGCAAAGCGTTCATCAAAATGAACGTACCCGAATTTGTGCTCAAAACCATGATGGGCGAACGCAGTGTGGAAGTATTGAAAAGCACGAATGTTTCGGCACATAAAATTCAATCAGCGGGCTTTACTTTTCAGTTTCCAACCATAGAAAAAGCATTGCAAGATTTGGCAGGGAAGTAAGCATCAAATTCAACGTTTCTTCACCAATATTATTTTAAGAGAAAGCCATTTCTATTGATATAACAAATTCAAAGTCTCTTTGATGCGGTCGCAAAATGCGCTTACTTCTTTTGTAAGATGTTTGGAATGGAGGTCGATATAAAATTTCTTGGAGATGTTTTTTTGTCCAAGTTCGAAGTAAATGCCGCACCCATCCGTACAGTCTGGACACCCAAGCTTTTGTTCTCTAACATCGGTATCTAGAAAAGTATTCGGAATTTGTTGGACAAGTTTATTAACGATAAGAAGTTTTGTAGGATCTTGAATTGGTGTTTTGCAAATAATGCGACCGTTAAGTTTAAAAAAACTATCAGTTGTGTCTACAAACAATTGATTTGAGTCACTTTTCATGTTGTAACTATACATAGTTGCACAGTGCCCCAAGCATTCGCCACAATACACTCCAAAAATGATATATACTGGTTGCTGCTGGGAACCAGTCTCCTGATGACCTTTTGTTTCAGTGGGTGTTTGTGCGAAACTGGTTTGTGCGATGATCAAAAGGCATAGTATAAATGTATAGTGAGGCATGCTGCACAAATATTCTTGATTTACAAATCCTGTTTTTCAAATTTGCGCAGCGAAATAAAGTGGTAGAACACAATCCATGCAGCAATAATGATCAGCAGTATCCACAGCTCTGGCCGGTTGGGCAGCATTTTGCCAATGAACGGAATCTGAAACAAATCATCTGCAACCTGTAAGGGCGCTATATAGCTGCCGATTGGTGTATTGGTTTGTCCGCTGATGAAACCACTAATCAGGTTATCGAAAATGAGGGCATAGATAAAGAAGATGCCCACCGATAAGGCTGCTCTCCGCAGAAACAACGCCAGCATAAATGCAAAGAGCATATATGTGTAACTGGTCAGGAAAAAGTAGCCAATAAACTCGAGGTTGCTTACAGAAAAGGAAGTGCCCGAAGCAAAGCCAAACACCAACGATGCCAGCACCATCATAAGGGTGCAAATGGCAGCGAGGATGGCGGCCATCACGAGTTTTACACTCACAAATTGTTTGCGGCTCCAGCCATCAATAATGTTTTGCCGGTGGGTGCGGTAGGTAAATTCATTGGTCACCAAAAAGATCATAATGAAGCCCGGAAAATACAGCAGCCAGCCGGTGAGCCAGCCTACGGTTTTCCAAACATCAGGAAAGCCGAAAGGCCCGCTGGTCATGGCTTTCAGCAAAGGGTCGGCTTCGTCAATGGCTTGTTTTACTTTGAACACAATCATGTTCAAACCAAACACGGAGATGATAAACAGAGCAAACAAAATCCAGAAGGTTTTGTAGTGCCTTATTTTCATCCATTCTATTTGTAATAGTGATTTCATAATATGTTTTTTAAGAGGCTAAAAGCAGAAGGCTGAAAGCAAAAAGCGAAATGCAAAAAGGCAAATAAATCAGAGTAAGTTTTTCAATTTCTTATTCTTCATTCCTTATTTCTTTTTCCATATTTCCAGCTCATCCTGTCAGTTCAATAAACTTGCTTTCGAGGCTTTTCTTTTTCTGTTGTAAATGATTGAGCACTACGCCCTGTTCAAAGCAGTATTTGTTGACAGCGGCCAAATCGGCGGTGCCCGGTGCAAAGTGAATGCTGCATTTGCCGGCTTCTGCTTCGTGCACACCGGTGTTGAGCGGCATGCTGCGTAGCACCTGCATCAATGCGGCTGCGTTAGCGGCACCTACTTCCACCACATCATCATGCGCCAGTATTTCATCTACATGACCACTGGCTATCAGTTCGCCTCTTTTCAAAATGGCCACATGGGTACATACTTTTTCTACTTCATCCAGCAGGTGGCTGGCCATAATAATGGTTTTGCCTTCGTGTGCCAGCTTTTTAATCAGGTCACGTATTTCTGCAATGCCCACGGGGTCGAGGCCGTTGGTAGGCTCGTCAAACACCATCACTTCCGGGTTGCCAATGAGGCAACTGGCTATGGCCAGGCGTTGTTTCATACCCAGCGAGTAGGTTTGAAAAGCGCTGTCTTTGCGTTGAAGCAGGTTTACTCTTTCCAGTACGCCATCAATATCGGGGTTGCTTACCCCTTTAATGGCGGCCGCAATGCGCAGGTTTTGCACCGCACTCAGGTAGTGGTAAAAGTTGGGTGTTTCCAATAGCGTACCAATCTTTTTGCGATGATCCGCAGTGGGTGTTTCGCCAAACAACTGAATGCTGCCCGAGGTGGGCTGCAATATGTTCATGATAAGGCCCAGCATGGTGGTTTTGCCACTGCCGTTAGGGCCAAGAATGCCATACACTGTGCCTTTGGGTATCGTCAGGCTTACGCCTTTGAGTGCCTGTATGCGGCCATAGTGTTTTACAAGGTTGTTTACTTCTAGTACGTGTGCCATGTAGTGAAAATAAGTGCTCCACTGCATTTGCCCAACATTTCATGACTATCGGCCATTAGGCCTGCTAACCGGATGCTGCGCCATCACCAACGCATGTATGCCATCAGGCACGGGGTGGTTGCTGTCCTATTTTTTTCATCAAATCTTCCAGATAGTCTATTTGCACATCTTGTATTTCCAGCAGTTTTTTGTTTTGATGCACCAACAGGTGATCAATCTTTTCGCTCAATAATTTTATTTCGAGTTCTGCTTTCAGGTTGATTTTATAATCATGCTCCGCCCTCAAGCGGTCTTTTTGTTCTTGTCGGTTTTGGCTCATCATAATTATGGGCGCCTGTATGGCCGCAAGGCACGACAAAATAAGGTTGAGCAAGATGAATGGAAACGGATCGAAAGGTTTGCTGCTGAGCACCCACACATTCACTGCCATCCATATCATTAAAAACGAGAAAAAAGAAAGAATAAAAGTCCAGCTGCCACCAAAACTGGCAATCATGTCGGCCAGTTTTTGACCACGGGTCAGCGTGGCTTCCATTTCAGGTTCTATGTTTTCGCTGAGGATGGCATTGTGCTGAATGGCCGTCATTACATCAAGGTCAATTTGTGCCAGTTCGCCTTTTTCCTGCTCCATGAGTTGCTTCAGGTACATCCGCCGAAAGGCATTCAACTCATCCAACGATAAAATACTGTCTTGGTCAAAGGCAGGGTGCTTCTCCCGAATCAGCGAAAAGATGCTGGTTCGAATCTCGCTGCCTTTTACAGCTTCCTGATTGGTGATGGGTAGTTGCGAAATAGAGCTCTTCAGCATAGCCAATGGTTTTGTTGTGGATCAATACAGCCGGCTGCACCACTGGTGAGTGCTTGCCGTTAGTGAATGTACCAGCATTGGGGCTATCAGCCTTGTGCATAGCGCAACAATTTTTCCCGCCCGCCTCACTACTCCTCGCCCCGGCGCAGCTACGCTGGCACGGGGCTGCGGGGTAGTTTCGTTGGTCGGGCAGCCCATCGGCAGTTGTGCAATGCCGGGCTATGGTATGCCGCTCTTGAAATTTGGTAAAAAGATATTGGTGCTGTAAAGGGGTAGGAGTATCCCATGCAAAAGCAAGCTTATTAGTAAGTGTGCATCTGCCACAAAACACAACAGGAACTACCTCGGTAGTTCCTGTTGTTGTATAAGATACAAAATGTAACGCTTGCTTATTTCAGCACTTCGGCCAGCTTGGCGGTAAGGGCTGCGCCACGCAGGTCTTTGGCAATAATGCGGCCTTCTTTGTCCAGCAAAAAGTTGGCAGGAATAGACTGCACTTTGTAGAGCTTGGCAGCAGCATTGTCCCAGTATTTCAGGTCGCTTACATGTGTCCAGGTCAGCTTGTCATCAACAATGGCTTTTTCCCACGCTGCTTTGTCTTTGTCCAGCGATACACCAAACACAGTAAAGCCCTTGTCTTTAAACTGATTGTAAGCAGCCACTACATTGGGGTTTTCTTCGCGGCAGGGAGCACACCAGCTGGCCCAAAAATCTACCAGCACCACTTTGCCTTTAAAAGAACTCAGCGATACAGGATTGCCGCTGGCATCGTTCATGGCAAATTCAGGAGCAGGTGAGCCAACAGCTGTAGCAGCACTGGCTGTTACCATTTCGCTGATTTTTTTGCCGAAGAATGTTTTTTGCACACCGGGAGCCAGACTGTCGTACAGGCTTTTCAAGCTGGTTTCGTTGCCCGGCTGCCCGAGGTATACCAAGCCGAGGTAAGCCGCCAATACACTGCCTTTGTTGGCTTTGGCAAATTTGATGGCTTCGTCTTTGGCTTGTGTTTGCAGGCCCATCAGCTGCTGCTCTATGCGCTGCATTTCGGGCATGTTTTGCTGCTGCTGTGCAGCCATATAGCTGGGGTACAGTGCCTGACCTTTTTCCATGATGGCCCGTACCTTGCCTTCTACATCTTTAAACAAACCCTGTGTGGCACCACCTTCAATTTTAGAAGTCCACATAGAGTCTTTGTTGGCGGTAATTTTTACCGTACCGGGGTCGCCCCAAAATGCCAGTTCAGAACCTTGGGTACCGGCCAAACGAATCACCAGCAGGTCGGGCGATTTTACGTCGAGTTTGTGCGAAAAAGCCGCTTTCTCAATTTTAATAGAATCAACTTTCTCACTTTCTCTTGAAGGAACAATCATTTCCATCCATCCACTTTCTACTCCGGCAATGGTGCCTTCGATTTTTACCGTACCACCTTCCAGGTTGTTGGCGTCTTTTTGTTTGCATGCACCCAACAGCGCTACGGCGGCCAGTGCCAGAATCAGCTTGTTCATTTGTCAGAATAAATTAGATGGCAAAGAAAGGTGTATTTGTTAAACCGATGGGTAATGTTTGATACTTATGGCTCCCCCTTTTGCAGTTCTTTACACCCACCGCCTGCCATAGCCCGCTTTGTGGCCGCTGCAAACCGGCCTGTTAATGGGACCTACATGTTTTGCTGCGCTTTCTGTGTGACGAATATCCCCTTCAGTTGCTGTTATGGGGGCTACATTTGTGCTACATCATTACCAAATCAAACATTTGTAAACGATTTATTATGGCAACCATAAAACTTACCACCGCCGATTTTAAGGCCAAAGTGTTTAACTACGACAATGCCAACGAATGGGCATTCAGCGGCGATAAGCCCGCAGTAATTGATTTTTATGCCGACTGGTGCGGTCCCTGCAAAGCCGTTGCACCCGTGCTGGAGCAACTGAGTGATGAGTACGCCGGACAAGTAGACATTTACAAAGTGAACACCGACATCGAACAAGAACTCTCGATGGTGTTTGGTATTCAGAGCATTCCTTCTTTGCTGTTCATACCCATGGAAGGCAAACCCATGATGCAGGCTGGTGCATTGCCCAAGCATGTGCTCAAATCAGTAATTGATAAAGAATTGCTGGGCCAAACGGCTACAGAACAATAAGCGTTTTACTAACAATGTGGTTTTAATGACAGCATGCACGGACTTTGGTCTGTGCATGTTTTTTTTAAAAAGATGATGAAGGTCTTTTTGTAAAACAGGATTGGCCTGTAGTTTGCGTCAGGTTGAAAATGCATAAATTACTGACGTTTACACATGGTACAATTTGATGGATATTGCCCCGAATGTTTGTTGCATGGCGAGCAAGTGCTCATGCAGCTCAACAACGATGGCTATCTGGAATGTCCGCAGAGCCGGCTGCAAATTGTGCTGCAGGGCAATAGCGCCGGCATACTTCGCTGGCGGGGCAATGGGCAGGTGCAGCCAGCCATCACGGCTTTTGAATCGCCTGTGCTACTCACAGAAACCATGAAGCTGGAAACAGAAGAAGCCGTACCCGATGAAACATTTGTATTGCAAGACAGCTGGGCATTGGAATGGTACCTGCACGAAGTGTACGATCATTACAAGGCTTACAAACGGCATCAGTTCAATGCAAAAGATCCGGTGTTTGAGCGGCAGCGTCAATTGCTGAGCGATATAACGCCAGCCCAATGGCAGCAACTGTTTGAAGGCTATCTGCATTTTTGCAATACAGGTATTACTATTAATGTGCTTCATCATCCGGTGTTTAAAAAATGGCATCAGTTATTGCTGAGTTATGGGGTGGTGTTCGAGTTCAACTGGCATGCATGGCATAGAGGTTGGGTCAACCTGCGCAATCCTAAGTTTAGTTTTTACCGCTCATCGCTGCTGGAGCTGTCCATGTATTTATCCGCCATTATTTTATCCGAACCTTTCGACGAAGGCAGCATTGAATTTTATTACAACAACAAAACCATCGAACGCATCATCATAGCCATGGAGCAACGCACCGGTGTGCAAGTACTCACCCTCGATTAGCGGGGCATGGTCAAAATCCGTTGTATCATTGCGGCATGGATTCTTTAACGCACATAGCCATTGGTGCCTGTATTGGCGAAGCCATGCTGGGCAAAAAGCTGGGCAAAAAAGCCATGCTGTGGGGCGCACTGGCCAATAGCCTGCCCGACATCGATTTTGTAGCTGGCTTTTGGATGCCTACTGCGGAAGAATTGCTAGCTCATCGTGGCTTTACGCATTCGCTATTGTTTGGGTTAATTGCTACGCCAGCACTGGCGTTGGCCGCCGACAGGCTGCACCGCCCACACAACATTCGCATGGCACAGTGGCTGTTGTTTTTTGGGGTGGCAGTTGGATTGCACCTGTTTATGGATGCGTTTAATAACTATGGCATCGGTTGGTTTGAACCATTCAATCATGAGCGGATTTCTTTCAATGCTGTGTATGTGGCCGATCCGTTTTTCAGCTTCATTCCGGCATTGGCTTGTGGGGCTATTTGGTGGAGCAAAAAGCCTGCGGCAAAAAGAAAAATGTGGTGGATGATGGGCTTACTCATGCCCGCATTATACCTCGTGTATTGCAGCTTCAATAAATGGACGATAGATAGTACGGTGAAGAAGGCTTTTGTGCAACAGCACATTCCACACCAACGATATTTTACCACACCGGCTCCGCTCAACAACTGGCTGTGGTTTGTGGTGGCTGGTAACGATAGCGGCTATCATGTAGGCTTCCGTTCTTTATTTGATAAAACCGACAGCATACACTTCGAATATTTTCCCCGCAATCAACACCTGCTCGATACAATAGCCGATCATACGGATGTGCAGCAGCTCATTCGTTTTTCACAAGAGTTTTATACTGTAGAACAATGGAATGACAGCCTGGTGTTCAACGACCTTCGGTTTGGCCAAATGCTGGGCTGGCAAAACCCACGGGGTCGTTTTGTGTTCCATTATTTCTTACAACATCCCGATGACAACAAAGTGATTGTGCAGCGTGGTCGTTTTAAAGGCTGGAACTGGCAGGTGGCAAAGGGGTTGGTCAAGAGAACAATGGGAGAGTAGCTAGCGTTGACGCTTTTCTTGTTTGAAGTAAAACGTAAATAAGAAGAACGTGATGCGGATGAAATCGTAATTGATGCGGTACCACAGGCGATGATACCACTTGGTTTGTCGGGTAAACGAGTCATTGTCGACCAACGTACATTGGTGCTGCATGATGTATTTGAGTTGCACTTCCACGTCTTGTGCAAAGCGGTCGTTCAATACATCCATGTTTAATTCTACACTGGCAAAAGTACTGATGTTGTTTACGTTGAATGAGCCGACAGTTACCCATTTGCCATCGTAGGTGCTGAGTTTGCCATGCAAGATATGGGGCATGTATTCATAAATCTGCATGTTGTGGCGCAGCATCCAATTGTATAAATACCGCTCTGCATTTTTTGCGGTTTTTACATCTGATTTTCCTGCAGTAATCACACAAACCTTGACGCCTCTGTTGGCAGCTTGCTGCATGGCTTTGCGCATTTTTCTGCCGGGCAAAAAATAACTCGACATCATGATGATGTGAGATTGCGCTTCCCGAAACATTTCCAAATAGCTGCGGGTAATTTGCACATGACCTCGTACCCAATCGTTTCTGCGTACTCTTACGGTCATGCAGTTGTGCAAGCTGGTGTCACAGTCAAATTGTTGAGCGGTCAGTCTTTTTTGCGGCTCACATCCCGCTGCCAAATGCGCAGGCAAACTACATCGAGTATAGCTGCGGCAGGACCTTCGCAGTACAACGCCCAGTCGAGCCAGGCGGGGTCATTGGGCAAATCATTGTAGCGGTTGCTGATGTTTACTCCACCTACCAAACAGCGTTGCGCATCGGCCACTACCACTTTGTGGTGCAGCCTGCGACCAAGGTAAAAATGCTGATTGTTGGCAACGCTGCTAAACCAACGAAAATGAACACCCGCTTCTTCCAGTGCGGCAGGCCAGCTTTGTTTCCAGCCTTCAGACCCATAGCTATCAAGCAATACATATATTGCTACACCACGACCCGCAGCTGCTATCAGGGCTTGCGTAACCTGCTGCCCTGTTGCGTCATTTTCATAAATATATGTTTGTAAATGGATGCAATTGCTGGCACCATCAATCATTGCAATCAGCTTATCAAAATATGTTTTACCACCATGCACCAATTGCACGGCATGGTTGTGGTGATACTGACTCAATAAAAACTGATGGCGGTTGCGTTTCATGATGTGGTTATCATGAAGGTACAATGCAAAAGAAAAAGTATGGGTGACTATTGCTGTTTCACAGTCCAGTGCTGTTTGATCAAGGCATTGATTTGTTGCTGACTTGTTTTGGAGAGCACTGGTTTCAGCCCGTCTTGCCGTGTGAGGCTCCATTGAAACAACAGGCGTTCATCTTCTGCTTGTTTGTATTGCAAGTCTTTGTTGCTATCCCGTAGGCAGGTTAGCAACAGAGAGTTGCTGGCTTCTATGTACTGCCAATGATTGAGGTGTAAACCTTTGGGTGTTATCCTGCGGAAATGTTTGCCCGTTCTGTCGCTGATGAATAATGAAGCACCGTCATTGTCGTCATACTGTCCATCTTTATTCAGGTCATCGGTAATGCATTGATAAAGAATGACAGAGTCTAATGCGGTAGGATAGTCACTTGCTGCTTTTGCTTCGGTAGCAGTTAGAATGATGCGCTGATCAGTAAGCAAATGTTGTTCGCCGGTACGGCTATTGTAAAAAAGAATATTCCAGCAGACCGATGTTTCTCTGCTGCCATACAGCGAAATCTTGCTGTCTGATTTGTCGACTGAACTGCCATTGAGGTAGAGTTTCATCATCATCCAACCGCTGCTGTCTATTTCGTCTATGCTCCAGTTGTTGGTAGCCACGGGTATCACTTCTGCACTGCTTACTTCAGTATCTGTCACGATTTCAGTTGCTGTGTTGTTATTATTGTTGTTCTCCACCGGTGTTTCCTCACGGCCATTGCTACAGGCAAGCAGCAGGCTGGCGAATGTGGCTACAAAAAGTTGTTTCATGCAGAAAGTTTGTACGCCTAAATATAAGTTCGTTACACTTTTCGTTTTCCCAACGAAATGACAAATGGTAAGCTATGCCTGCTTTTGCTGCCATGGCCAATGGATAGGTTGTCGTTGCTTTTTGGCAGGCCGTGCTTTTTTAATAAAAATGTAGCGGGCCGACAATCCGGTCTGGCTGTCGAAGGTTTGCCAACCGCCTTTGATGTTAACGGCTGGTTTGTAATCGGCACTCAGTAGTAGCTTGCCGAGTTTGATTTCGAGGCCCGCAATTACGGTGGCACCATACAGCAATTGATTGTTGCTGTTTGCTTCGGGGTTGCGTCGTCCCCAGTGTCCAATATGCGGACCAGCCCCGGCATAGAGGTTAAAGCCTTTGCCTGCCAATGGGAAATGTTTTTCCAGCAAGAGAGTGCCGGTGGTTTGGCGATGTAAAATGCGCTGTTGCAGTAAGGCTTCTACCGTTATATTTTTTGCCACCTGTTGTTGTAAGGTAAGTCCAATGTCGCCACCCAATCTGATGCCTGCAGCAGTGCTGTATTGTTGGGCAAAAACTTGGGTAAAAACAACGCTGAGCAATAGCAGCATTCTTATTCGCATCATGTTTTTCGTTTCTGTAAAAACGAATCACGATAGGTACATGATACAATGCAGATGATATAGTTTGGTTAAAGGCGGTTTCTTTTCTCCCGAACAACTTCAATCCACCAAACCAATGCAATGCCGGCTACATAGCACCACATATCTGCCCAGGCAAAATCGGTACCAATGATGGTGCGGGCCAGCCGGTTGTGTTGCAAACCTAGTAAACGTACCAGCTTCAAGTATTGCAGGCCTTCAATGGCAAAGGCAAAAAGCAATACTGCTATGGCGGTGCTGCGCCATGGCAAAGAAGGTTTCACAGATTTAACGCTGCAATAGATGAGGACAACCACCAACACATCGCCAATGTAAGGCCGTACAAAGCGGTCGTGAACAAACAGGGCTATCGCTATTTCGATGAGCAAAAGCAATAGCGCCGCCACAGCATATTGCCAACGGGAGAAGCCTGATAGATTTGCCATGTTCATGGCTACGAATATAACGGAAACCAATTGGCGCAAAAACAACAACGCCGACCAATGGCCGGCGTTGTATCGTATTATTCTAGCAGGTCTTTATTGCAGCAATGCGCCGCTGGTTACCTGTACTTTGTCTTTCATCAGTTCTTTTACAGTAGCTACAATCGCATTGGCGTCGTAACCACATTCTGCATGCAGCTCTTTCAGTGTGCCATGCTCTACCAGGCGGTCAGGGATGCCCAGCATTTTCACCTGAGCACTGTAACCATGCTGTGCCATAAATTCTAGTATAGCACTACCGAAACCACCAATAGTAGTGCCGTCTTCAATGGTTACAATCTTGCGGTATTTGCTGAATACTTCGTGCAGCAAGGCTTCATCCAACGGCTTGGTAAAACGCATATCGTAATGGCCGGGGTTGATGCCGTATTGATGCAGTTCTACGATGGCACTTTTGGCAAAATTGCCAGGATGGCCAAAGCTCAGAATCGCTACCTCTTCACCATCTTTCAGCTTGCGGCCCTTGCCAATTTCAATGGCTTCAAATGGTGTACGCCATTCAGGCATCACCCCTTCGCCACGGGGGTAGCGAATTACCATGGGCAGCGTGGTGCTTTCCAGTTGCGAAGTGTACATCAGGTTGCGCAATTCCTGCTCATTCATCGGGGCACTGATGATCATGTTGGGAATGCAACGGAAGTACGGAATATCATAAGCGCCGTGGTGCGTAGGACCATCTTCGCCCACCAAACCGGCACGGTCGAGGCAAAGCGTTACCGGCAGTTTTTGAATGGCAATGTCATGCACTACCTGATCGTAGGCTCTTTGCATAAAGCTGCTGTAGATATTGCAAAACACCCGCATGCCTTGTGTAGCCAAACCGGCACTCACAGTGGCGGCATGCTGTTCGCAAATGCCCACGTCGATGGCACGGTCAGGCATTTTTTCCATCATAAACTTCAGCGAAGAACCGCTGGGCATGGCTGGTGTTACTCCCCAAATCTTCGGATTCATTTCTGCCAGTTCTATGATGCTGTGACCAAACACATCCTGGTACTTGGGCGGCTGAGGCGTATTGAATTTCTTCTTGACGATTTCGCCCGATACTTTATCAAACAAACCGGGAGCATGCCACAAGGTTTGGTCTTTTTCGGCCAGGGCATAGCCTTTGCCTTTTACCGTAACAATGTGCAGGATTTTTGGTCCCGGAATTTTCTTCAGGTCTTCCAGTGTATCTACCAGCTTGGCTATGTTGTGCCCGTCGATGGGGCCAAAATAGCGGAGCTTCAATGCTTCAAACAGGTTGCTGCTGCTGCTGATGGCGCCTTTAATGCCTTCGGCCACTTTGTGGGCCATGGCTCGGGTAAAGCTTTTGCCTACGGGCAGTTTGCCAATGGCATTCCACACGTCATCTTTCAGCTTATTGTAGGTGGGGCTCAGCGAAATGTCTGTCAGGTATTCTTTCAACGCACCCACGTTGGGGTCGATGCTCATGCAGTTGTCGTTGAGGATGATGAGCATGTCTGCGTCGCTGACACCGGCGTGGTTCATGGCTTCAAAAGCCATACCGGCAGTCATGGCGCCATCACCAATTACGGCTACGCTTTTGCGGTCTTCGCCCTTGTACTTAGCGGCCAGGGCCATGCCCAAGGCTGCAGAAATAGAGGTAGAACTATGGCCCACGCCAAAGGTGTCATATTCGCTTTCGCTGCGTTTGGGAAAGCCACTCAGGCCTTTGTACTTGCGGTTGCTGGGAAAAATATCACGGCGACCGGTGAGTATTTTATGGCCATAAGCCTGATGGCCTACGTCCCATACCAGCTGGTCGTAAGGCGTATTGTATACGTAATGCAATGCCACAGACAGTTCTACTACGCCAAGGCTGGCGCCAAAGTGGCCGCCGTGTACACTTACCACGTCAATAATGTATTGTCGCAGTTCATTGCACACCTGATGCAGTTGCTCACGGCTCAATTTTTTCAAATCGGCCGGGCTGTCTATTTGTTTGAGTAATGTTCCGGGAGTTATTTCCATGCTCATGTGGGTACGAAAAGGCGAAAATAGGTAATAGTTTTTGCTGAGAATTCAAGCAATCGGTTAAACAGACTTTTACAAATAAAGTTTAGTTGCCTGCGAACTGCTATGATAATTGTCAGCAGGATGGGTGCTTTACGTTACCTCGGGGCCTTGCGTTTGATGCGGATGGTACCGTTGGTGGCGAGGCTACTGGAGAGGTTGAGGTCGTACCGCTGGGTGCCGGCATATACAATGCAGAGGGCGGTATTGGGCGGTATTTCGCCCAGGTTTTCGGCAAAAAGGGCTATTTCATTTTCGCCGGCGGCGAGTACCAATGGAATTTCTATGGGGGTGAGGCCCAGTAGTTTGTGCTCGGCCACCGGCTGCCGGTTGAAGAAAACCGACACCGTATCGAAATCCATTTTGCCATTGTCGTACAGGTGCAGCATAATGGTATCAGTATCCACTTCAATCAGCTGGCCTTTTACAAAAGTTCGCTGTTGCAGGGCTGAAACGGATGCCGGCACTTGCCGCTGTTGGCTGAGAGCTGTGTCGGCATTTTTGGCGGCTATTACAGGAATGGCGGCTACAGCACCCGCCTGTGTTTTTTTGAGGCTGGCCGTGGGTTGGGGCTTGGCTTTTTGCAGGCTGATATTAATTATGGGGCAGCCATAGCGGTAGTTTTCCAGCGGGTTGAGCTGGCCGTAGAGTACACTGTCGGGCCCATGGGTATAAAGGGTGAGGGAGCCATCCATTTGGCAATCGGGGGCATTGTTGTCTTTGGCAAAAAAGCTGATGAGCTTAAAAGGTTTGAACTCGATGGTGCCCGATTCGGGCCAGTACACACCGCTCACCTTGGTGCTGTATTCGTGCTGGCCAAAAAAGTAATTGAGGGTACCGGTAATGTTGTTGCCTTTTTTCAGCAAAATGAGTTCGCAGAGGTAAGTGTTGTAGGTGAGGCCGGCTTTCGATTCGCCGCGGCCATACCAGCTGCCGGTAATGACATACTGTGCCGAAGCCGCCTGCAGCAGCAGGCTCATCATCAGGGTAAGGAAAAAATAACGCATCATGGGTTTGCTTGTACAATTTAAACGCCAAACCCAGCACCGCCACCAAATATTAATAAAGCATTGGGGAAAAGACCGTTGGCAGCAGTAAGCCTTTGCTGTTAGCAGCACTGAATTTCAGTGGGTTGTTGGGGCTTTGGGTAAAGAAAATTGAGGGGGAAGGTTAGCCGTCCCGTTTTTTATTGCATTTTTGTTGCACACTCAATGCGAATGAAGCACAGGCTGTACGACATATTTGTAGAGAGGAAGCAGAAAGGCCAAAAGAGTTTTGCCGTGCTGATAGATCCCGATAAAGTGAACCGCAGCGGTCTCGATGAGCTGGTGCGGTTGGCTATGGATGCGAGGGTCGATTATTTTTTGCTGGGAGGCAGTCTGGTCATCAGCAACCATTTGGATGATTGTGTACAGCACATCAAGGCACAAACCGACATTCCCGTTATTCTTTTTCCCGGTAGCCCCAGTCAGGTAAGCAAGTATGCCGATGCATTGTTGTACCTCAGCCTCATCAGTGGTCGCAATCCGGAGTTGCTCATTGGCCAGCATGTGATCAGTGCACCGGTAGTAAAACAAAGCGGCCTCGAAATAATGCCCACCGGCTACATGGTGATTGATGGTGGTGCGCCAACAACGGTATCCTACATTTCAAATGCAGCACCCATACCTGCCGATAAAAATGAGATTGCCATGTGTACTGCCATGGCCGGCGAAATGCTGGGCATGAAGCTTATTTATATGGATGCCGGCAGCGGTGCCCGAAAGCCCATTACCGAAAGCATGATTGAAAAAGTGGCTGGTACCATTGAAGCGCCGCTCATTATTGGTGGCGGCATCACCGAGCCCGAAAAAGCATATCGCAATTGCAAAGCCGGAGCCGATGTGATTGTGGTGGGCAATGCCATCGAAAAAGATCCTTTGCTGATTAAAGAGATTGCTGCTGCCGTACACAGCAGTCGCGTAAATGCCTGACCGTTATCCGGCATTTTATTCCCGTTATTTATATCTACATGCTGCAAGTGCTAAGCACCTGTTAATTGCTGGCTTGGTATAACTGTCCATTATGCAAAAGGGCGGTGCTGGCTCATCTATACAGTACATGCGTTTGTAATTTTCACATCCATCACTTTCAAAATTGTATCGATTATGAAGCAATTGTTGACACTCGTATTACCACTCATTACATTAAGCAGTTGTGTGACTGTAAAACAAAATGAAGTTGGTGTAAAACGCCGCACTGGCACCATTGAAGACAAAGTAAGAAGCAGTGGCATGTACACCGTGGGGCCATGGTCCAGCATCATTAAAGTGCCCATCAGTACCATCAACCTGGCTACCAATGCCGACCTGCCTACCAAAGAAGGGCTGACCGTACAAAGTGAAATGAGCATTTTGTACCGGATCGATCGGGCAAAAATTCCTGACCTGCTCAGGAACGTGGGCGAGAATTATGAAGAAGTAGTGATATCGCCCGTTTTCAGAAGTGTGGTACGGGATGTAAGTGCCCGTTTTAATGCAAAAGATTTGCATACAGCCGAGCGGGCCAATATTGAAAAAACGATGCAGGCCGATATGGCCAAATACCTCGAACCCAGAGGCATTATTGTAGAAGGCGTGTTGCTGAAAAGTGTGAAGCTGCCCAAGGAACTCACCATGGCCATTGAAGAAAGATTGCGGGCAGAGCAAGAAGCGTTCAGAATGCAGTTTGTACTGGACAGAGAAAAACAGGAAGCGGAGCGTAAAAAGCTGGAAGCTGCCGGCATCAGAGATGCACAAAAAATTATCAGCGAAGGATTGAATCCCTTGCTCATACAATGGCGGGCTATTGAAGCCTTTAAAGAGTTGTCGAAAAGCAACAATGCCAAAGTGATTATTACCGATGGTAAAAGTCCTTTTCTAATGCAAGCAGATCCTGTTGTATCCGGCAAGTCACCTGCCGTCAGTCAATAAGTCCGATTGCTTACCCCTTGTTCGGCGGAATGCTTGTTGGCGTTCCGCTTTTTTTATTCCACCACCATAGCCCAGCACCCAAAACGATGATGAGCAATCCGCCCAAACTTGCTTGCCATTTTTGCATAAATCCGTAGTACAGTATCCATGCATTGATGAGTAAAAAAAGGATGGGTGTAACAGGATAACCCCATGTGCGGTAAGCGGGTTGCAGATGAGCATGCTTGCGTCGTAATATAAACACACCGGCTACCGTAAGGCTGGTGCTCAGGCTTAGGGTAAAACCAATAATGTCAATCACCAATTGAAACTGATTGAATAAGACAAGCACTAATGCAATGAGGCTTTGTGCCACAATGGCGATGCCGGGTACACCATGTCTGTTGATGCGCCCCAACACTTGCAGGGCTTGTACTTCGTGGCCAAGCCGGGCCGTAACCCTTGGGCCGGCAAAGGTCATGGCACTAATCGTGCTGATGAGAGAAATGGAAATGATGATGCCAAACAATTGGGCGCCATTGCTGCCGAGCATGTATTGTGCGGCTACAAATCCTACTTCAAGCTGCCCTTGCAAAGCACTGACAGGAGCGGCATACAAAAACGCATAATTGATGCACAGGTACAGCAACATGACCAGCACACTGCCAATGATAAGCGCCAATGGCAAGTTGCGGCCGGGTTGTTTTATTTCGCCGGCTATATAGCTAGCCGCATTCCAACCGGTATACGCATAGCTTACCCAATACAAATTGGTCACGAAGTTTGGATTGCTGAAGATTTCCTGCCAGCCGGCTTTGCTTGGTGCTACGTTGATGGTTTGCGGATGCATCACACTCAGACCGCTGATGATGAGCAACAGCATTACGCCCACATTGAGCAGTGTACTTATCTGCTGAAACCTTGCTCCCAACGAGGTTTTATAGGCATGTATAGCGGTGATGCAAAGCAGCGCCAACACAGCAGTGGTCAAAACAGGTAAAGTTGGAAATACACTGTGCAGATAGTTGCCCAATGCAATGCATACTGCCGCTACAGGGGCTGCAAAACCTACAATCGCACTGATCCATCCGCTAAGGAAGCCCAATAACGGACTATAGAGTTGCGACAAGAAATTATACTCGCCGCCATTCTGCGGAAACGCAGCGCCCAACTCGCCATATACCAGGCTGCCACACAATGCCACCAAACCGCCCACTACCCAAAGCATCAGTACGGCAAACAGGCTCTGCATGTTTTGCAACTGAAAACCAAGGCTGGTATAAATGCCACTGCCCACCATATTGGCCACTACCAAACTAATGGCCGTAGCCAACCCAAGCGTACGGGGTGTAGTTTTCATGCAAACATCATCTTGCTATTCGTGCTGGCCTTCAGTATACTGTCGGAAACTTTCCAAAATGGCACCCCAGCCGGCGTATTGCAATTCGAAGCTGTTTTCATATTCCGGATCGAAAGCTTCGTGTACCTGTGTGCCCGTATCTGTTTCCGTGAAAGTAACGTTGACCTTACGGCCATCTTCCATGTGATACGCCAGGCGGGTAAAAGGTTCTACCACATCAAACGTGCCGATAAAATCAAATCCCATGCTGCCGTCTTTGGCTTCCATGCGGTGGGTAAAGGAGCCGCCCACCCGCAGGTCAGCTTCGGCATGTGGAGTATGCCAATCGTCCGATGCCTGATTCCATTGTGTAACGTGTTCGGGCTGGGTAAAGCACTGCCATACGGTTTCAATATCAGCCAGTACATGGGTGCTGATGTGTATCTGAAAATCTTCCGATAATGCTTTTACTATTTCCAAAGCTTTAGGAAACATGTCTTCAAATGGACCGCAGTATGCTTCCAGTGTATCTACCGACACATGCAGCTTGGTGCCTGCAGCAGTTGCCTCCAATTGATAAGCTTCAATGTTGTCAGACCAATTTTCCGGAGGCGTTGTTTCTTCAAAATCTACTATTTCGCCCAAGTGTTTGAACCGCATGCTGCGGGGTGCTTCCATCTCCACAATATCGGCATACATGCCGCGGCCGCCCGGCGATAAAAAATGGATGCGGCTGCCTGGCTGCCAGGTGCTCACGGCATAAGAGCCTTCGCAAAAAGCCGTTGTCCATTTGCGGTAGAGCAAATCGTTCCAGAGTACAAACCAAACGGTTTCAGGTGCAGCATTGATGTCAATGGAAAAAGAAAGTGTTTGCATAGCAGTTGTTTGATGGATGGGCTGAAAAATACAACGCCATGCTGTAAGAAATGCATGGCGTTGTAAAAAGGAAAATTACAGGGTGGCTGGTGCGGGTACAACAATGTGTTTGTTGTTGTCAATCACCGGAATAATGTCGCCATTGCTACGCATGCTTTGCAACTCTTTCATGCCGCGGCGAAGTACATCTTCCAAATCGGTGCTGAGTTCCGTCAACTCTTCTTGCGTAAATGTGCGTGGTTTACGTTTGTTGATGAATTTTAGCAACCGTGTCATTCGCTTGCTGTCTGCCGGGTCTACCTGTACCAGTTCAACCCCGGCTTTAATGCCGCCCATTTGCGGTTGTGCCTCAATAAAATAAACCTTGCCAGCCTCGAGATGCCCACTGATAAACGACTTGTTTTCTGAACGGGCCCAAAAAATATGTGGTCCCGGTGCACATTCGTACAGCATGTATTTTTCGCCATTGAAGCGGCCTATGACTTGTGCACTGTCGAAAAAACTAAAGTTGATGAGTGCCCCTAAGCCAGATGGGCGAAGAAAATACACAAGGGCTTTGTCGGCCGGGGCTTCCTTCATGCCCTGCGCCATGGCTGCATGCATGCTCAGCAGCAGCAGGGGTAATACATACAAATGCTTTCTCATACGCCTCACTTTTTAGGTGCTTCAAAAGTAGCCAGGGTTTGATACAACCCCACACCGTTGCTACAGTTACTAAGCCCTTTGTAACAACGCCATTTGGCTTGTGGCCAAAGACGATTGTCAGGGTAGTTGATACTGCTGAAAAAAATCCCAGAGCAAATCGTTGGCATTGATGGCGGTGGAAGGTATATCGGAGCTGGGGCCGCCGGGCAATCCTCCGGGCCAGCCGTGGCCGCCATCGTTGGTAAGGTAAAAATGAATGCTGCTGTTGTTGCTGCAGCTCAGCCATTTTGTAAGGCTGTAGCTGCTGTTGCTAAAGCTCAGCTGGTTGGGGTTGGTGCATCCGTTTTTGCCCGACCACACGGTAAATACGGAATCGAGTGGCGGCACTGAAATGCCGGTTACTCCATTGCCTACACCACCCTGATAAGGCACATGCTGGTCGAGTTTGGAATGCATGTGCAAAATGGGTACTGGCCTTGCGGGGTTGCAGGGGGTAGACATCACCATGCTGCAACCATTGGGTGCAATGGCGGCAATTTTATTGGACAGTTCGCAGGCGAGGCGGTAGCAAAGCATGCCGCCGTTGGAGTGGCCGGTGACGTACACTTTTTTGGGATTGATTTTGTAATCGGCCAGCAGTTTATCTATGAGTTGGCTGATGAATTTTACATCGTCCACTTTGTTGTTCATGGCGGAGCCGCAGCAGCGGCCGGCATTCCAGGTGTTGATGACGCCGGTACCATCGGGGTACACCACAATGAAACCGGAAGCATTGGCTTTGGGAGTGAGGTTATTGGTGCTTTCGAACTGGGCACCGCTGCCACCGCCTCCGTGCAGGGCTATCACCAGCGACAAATTGCTGGCTTCGTAGTAATTGGGGGGCAGGTTGACAGTGTAAGTACGGGTGAGGCCATCTACCTGTATGCTGCTGTTGAAGCGGTATACTTTGGGGGTAGTAGGTGTGTCATCTTTTTTGCAGGCGGCCAGCAAAAGCAGCAAGCCGGCGAGGCAGCAGGTGATTTGGTTTTTCATAGGAGGGTAAACGAGAATAGGTGGGTAAGACGGGCAAATGTGCAGAATGTTTAAGTAGGAACGTTATCAATAGATAATAGAAAGAGTAAACAGAATATTCTTTACTTAAAAGATAGTGCCGTTAACTAAAAAAGCACATCGACTAACCTAAACAGTCACTCACATTAATTCGTGGTTCCTTTTTGGGAATTGGCATTGAGTTAGTATATGGTACTTTCACTCAATACATTTTGATGAGATAAACTATCGCCCCCCTTAAATAAAGAAAGAAAAATATTCTGAGTATGAAATTCTATAGAATTGAAGATAGCACGAATTTAAAAGAAGTCGGAATTGTTCCCCAAAGGGGAGAAATGTCTGATGGCTTACACATGGATGATCCTCGGCATCTTTTTAATCAACCCGATATTGGAGCACTTTCAGAGGAAGTGTATGTTCCTTCTTTTCGACTTAGAAGTAAAGCCAAATTAACAGATGTTATTTCGTTTCCAATAAATAGTGATTGGATTGTGTCTGAAAGATTTAAAAGTACTTTCGAAGCTGAAGAAATTGATAATGTACAGTTTATTCCCATCTATATATTCAAGAAAGATGAAGCGCATCAGTATTTTCTTCTTCGTGCTTTAAAAGTGTGTATGGAGTGTATTGATTTTTCTAATACTACAATTTCGATAATGAAGACTACTTGGGAAGAGGAAAAGAGAATCCAGGTAAAGGATTTGAATGAGTTTCAAATCCTCGTAGAATCAACTCGCCTTCCTCAAGGTATTAAGATTTCTGCCTTCAAGATATCAGAAAAATGTAATTATGATTTTATAAGATTAGATTATACTTATGGCGTTCCAACTTTTTTTATTAGCGAACGATTAAAAGAGATTCTTTTGCAGAACAAAATCACAGGTATTCGGTATATGGAATTGGATGAAGTTCTGTAGGAAATCTATTTAAGTAACAGATGTATTATAAAATTATACCTACAAGCAACCTGAGAATAATTGGCAAGCATCCTCAAATTGAGACGGGTCATTTTCCAGTCAATCTTGATAGTGATCCTAGGTCTTCAAAAAACTTTTGGTTTCAAGAAGCTGATATTGAAAAGATGGTATTTCCAGAACCAATCGTCAACCCAAAATCCAACTTGACGGATTACATGCCATGTTCATTTGCGGGTACAAGAAGTATGCCGCTGGTAAGTAAGCAATTAATGGAATTTTTGAAATCTGTTGCAGACAGAAAAGTTCAATTTATTCCTAGTACTGTTTGGCATAATTCTATCGCGATAGATGATTATTTCTACATGAATTGCTATGAATCTTCGTATGAATTGGTAGACTTTGAAAAAACAACAATAAGATGGAGCACAATTTCAAGTGATAAGCGAAATAATCAGCTGGTAAAAGTAGATAACTTGAATTCCTTTCTGGAGTTGGAGCGTACGCTAAAGCCACCGCTAAGTTTATGCATGGACCCAATTTATTTCAATAGAAATTTTAGTGCAGAATTCTTTTTTCTGAGCAGAGTAAGTAGTGGTTGGGCTTATTACGTAAGCGATGAAGTTAAAAGTACCATAATCAATAAGGGTTTTACTGGGCTTGAATTTATAGATGCGAACCAAATATGCTAGTCATCAAAACAGGGTTTGTTAATGCCTGTTTATTTAGGATAGAGACTGTCTCACTGATCTAAATCAATGGAATAAAGTATAAGGGCTACTTAGCGAAAATCTAAGTAGCCCTTCCTCATGTTATTGTTTTCCTCTGCATTCGAGTTTGATGAAATCGTATTTGATAGTACTGCTGCTGATGGGCTGCCGGATGCGGAGGGCCACGCCTCGACTTAGTCGAGGCGTGGGTGACCCCAACGCAGTGGGGGCACGGCACCCCGCAGCAGCCGGAACTGCAGCTGAAAAATGGGGTGCAGCTCACGGCCCCTTTCACAAAACTTTTTCGTACGCAGAGAGAAAAAACGGGTCCTGCATCGAAATATTTCAGTTTCTTTGCCCCGCAATCGAAAATTTTACAGACTTCTTTGATTCTGAACTGAAAATGTCAAAAAACTCACCCATACAGCTGATCACCGAGATGATCATGCACGCCTTCAACAAGCGTGGGTTTTTTACTGTGCCGTGCAGGCCGGGTTTTTTCGTACGTCCATACCCCGTGGCGGTGCGACGATAATTTCCCCATTTGTATATCAACACATAGGTTTTGTTGGTAGCTGCGCCGGGGCGTAGCCTTTGTTCGTTCACCGTTTTCCATTACCAATTTTCTTTTTGGGGTTATGCAGCAAAATGACTTCTTGATTATACCAGCCAATGCTACGCATGTAGACTTTGCGCAAATCATATGCGACGAATACGAAAGCAGTGCCAAAGCCCGGGGCACGGGGATTGCCAAGCGCAGTCCTGACTACGTAAAACAAAAAATGCTGGAAGGCAAATCGATCATCGCCTTTGAAAAAGCCACCGGTATTTGGGCAGGCTTTTGCTATATCGAAACCTGGAGCCACGGCGAGTATGTGGCCAACAGTGGCCTCATTGTATCGCCACAATACCGCAAGGCCGGACTGGCCAAATCCATTAAAGCGGAGATTTTTAAGCTGAGCAGAAAACTGTATCCGGAAGCCAAAATTTTTGGCCTCACCACAGGACTGGCAGTGATGAAAATCAACAGCGACCTGGGCTACGAGCCGGTTACCTACAGCGAACTGACACAGGATGATGCCTTTTGGGCTGGCTGCAAAAGCTGTGTGAACTACGACATTCTGATGAGTAAGGAACGCAAAAACTGCATGTGCACTGCCATGCTCTACGATCCCAAAGACCATTATCAGCCAGAAGAAACCGCCGAAATGTTTCGGGAAAACAGCAAGGTGTACGAACGCTGGCTGCGCATTAAGCAAACTTGGCGGGGTATACTGGGTAAAAAAAATGAAGCCGCCGGCAAAGAGAAAAAGTCTTTGCTGATGAGTTTGTTTTTGCATTGGTAACCGCAGGGTTGCTGTACGATTGCCTGCCTTTTTTTGATTTCAACCTTTAATGACATACCAACATGAGCACAGCCAAAAAAGTAGTATTGGGATTTAGTGGTGGCCTCGATACCACCTACTGCGTAAAATACCTGAGTGAAGACAAGGGTTATGAAGTACACAGTGTGATTGTAAACACGGGTGGTTTTAGTGCTGCTGAACTGCAGCAGATTGAAGCCCATGCGTACAAGCTGGGTGTAAAAAGCCACACTACCGTAGATGCGGTAAAGCCTTACTACGACCGCATTATCAAATATCTGGTGTATGGCAATGTGCTCAAAAACAATACGTACCCGCTGAGTGTGAGTGCCGAACGCCTGATGCAGGCCCTGCACATAGCCGAGCATGCCAAAAACCTGCAGGCCGATGCGGTAGCACATGGCAGCACCGGTGCCGGCAACGACCAGGTGCGATTCGATATGATTTTTCATATCATGATTCCCGGTGTAGAAATCATTACGCCCATCCGCGACATGAAGCTGAGCCGTGAGGTAGAAATTGAGTACCTCAAAAGCAAAGGCGTGGACATGAATTTTGAGAAAGCCGCTTACTCCATCAACAAGGGTTTGTGGGGCACCAGCGTGGGTGGCCGCGAAACCCTCAACAGCAAAGAGTGGTTGCCCGAAAGCGCCTGGCCTACACAGGTAACAGAAACCGGCACCAGAAATTTGGAGTTGGGCTTCGACAAAGGTCAGCTCATCAGTGTAGATGGTCAATCGTTTGCTCATCCGGTAGATGCCATCAACCATTTGCACAGCATTGCTGCACCCTACGGTGTGGGCCGCGATATTCATGTGGGCGATACCATCATTGGCATTAAAGGCCGGGTGGGTTTTGAGGCTGCTGCACCCATGATCATCATCAAAGCACACCACCTGTTGGAAAAACACGTACTCACCAAAAACCAACTGAGCTGGAAAGATCAGCTGTCATTGTTCTACGGCAACTGGCTGCATGAAGGGCAGATTATGGATCCGGTGATGCGCAATATTGAAGCCTTCTTTGAAAGCACACAGCACAATGTAACCGGAAAGGTATTTGTGCAATTGCAGCCATACCATTTCCAGGTGACTGGTATTGAAAGTGCTTACGACCTCATGAGCAGCAAGTTTGGCAAGTACGGTGAAATGAACACCGGCTTTACAGGCGATGATGTGCGTGGCTTCAGCAAAATCTTTGGCAACCAAACAGTGATTTGGCACAAGGTGAATGAAGAA
Source organism: Phnomibacter ginsenosidimutans (assembly GCF_009740285.1). Lineage (GTDB taxonomy): Bacteria > Bacteroidota > Bacteroidia > Chitinophagales > Chitinophagaceae > Phnomibacter > Phnomibacter ginsenosidimutans. The sequence goes on along the minus strand of NZ_CP046566.1, from coordinate 3,400,867 downwards.
TAGAGAATGTACCAATTAGCTAATTTGACAATGTGCCAATGCGGACATTGGATTGCTGTTTAGTATTTGAATAACCAAAAACAATAAACAACAAACCACAAATAAACAAACAGGCTTGATGAGTAATAGAAAAAACATTATCGTATCCGACGCAGCACCGCTTGAGCAATACAAGTGGGGCAATGATTGTGATGCGTATGTTTTGGTTGATCAACCTGAGTTGAGTGTGAAGCTGGAGCAAATGCCGGTGGGTGCTTGTGAGCTGGTACATTTTCACCGTCACTGTCAGCAGTTTTTTTATGTATTGGCCGGCGAAGCCAGCATGGAAATTGATAACGACGCCATTCAGTTGAAGCAAAGTGAAGGCGTGTTGATAGCGCCGGGTGCAAAGCATCGCATTTGCAACCATGGCAGTAGCACTCTACGTTTTGTGGTGACCAGTCAGCCCGCTGTTGGTACCGACAGGATAGCCGTTTAAAAAATACAATCATGAAAATCAGAGCAGGCATTATTGGTGGTGCAGGATATACGGGGGGCGAACTGATTCGTTTGCTCATCAACCATCCGCAGGTAGAACTGAGCTTTGTGCAAAGCGGTAGCAATGCCGGCAATCCTTTGCATCAGGTACATGCCGATTTGCTGGGCGATACGGATCAAACATTTGCCGCTACGCATCACTTCGATATCGATGTACTGTTTTTCTGCGCCGGTCACGGCGAAGCCAAAAAGTTTGTGCAGGCAAATGACATTCCTGCTACTGTAAAACTGATTGACATTGGCAACGACTTTCGCTTGCATGCCGATGCGGTGCAAGGTGAACGCACCTTTATTTATGGTTTACCCGAATTGAATAAGGCGCAAATCGCAACAGCGCAAAACATAGCCAACCCCGGTTGTTTTGCAACCGCCATTCAGTTGGGGTTATTGCCACTGGCAAAAGCCGGTTTGCTGACAGAAGTTTATACTACGGGCATCACAGGCAGCACCGGTGCAGGCCAAAGCCTGAGTGCCACTTCGCATTTCAGCTGGCGTGCCAACAACATACAGGCGTACAAAACGCTGACGCATCAGCACTTGGGTGAAATCACCGAATCGTTACAGCAGTTGCAATCCTCTTTTGACAAAGTTGGGGGTGTAAATTTTGTGCCCTGGCGGGGCGATTTCACCAGAGGTATTTTTATTTCGAGCACCTTGCCCTGCGACCTCGAACTGGCAGAAGCCTATGCTTTGTATGAAGACTTTTACGCAGGGGCGGCATTTACCCATGTTACCCGTTCAGCTGTGTTTTTAAAGCAGGTGGTCAACAGCAACAAGTGCATCATTCAGTTGGAGAAAATCGGCAACAAACTGGTGGTGCATTCTGTGATCGACAACCTGCTGAAAGGCGCCAGCGGCCAGGCTGTGCAGAACATGAATCTGCTATTTGGCTTAGATGAAAAAACAGGACTCAATCTTAAAGCAACATATTTCTAGCTGAAGGCATAAAGCCTAAGGCAAAAGGCAAAAAGATTTTCCCCCTCTGGGGATTAGGGGGCCAGAAAGCTACAAATAGGCATTGTCAAAGCACAACTCATAAACTTAATTAAATCACTTCGGTAAAAGCTTTTAGCCTTCAGCTTTTAGCATTTAGACTTAAGCATTCAACATGAAACTTTTCGACGTTTATCCAATTAATGACATCACCATTGAAAGAGCAGCCGGCAGCTATGTGTGGGATAACAATGGTGTACAGTACCTCGATATGTATGGCGGCCATGCAGTCATCAGCATTGGCCATACACATCCGCATTGGGTGCGCCGCATAGAAGAACAACTCAATAAAATTGCGTTCTATTCCAATTCTGTCCGCATTCCTATTCAACAGCAGTTGGCAGAAAAGTTGGCTCAGGTGAGTGGCAAAACCGATTACCAATTGTTTTTGGTCAACAGTGGGGCAGAAGCTAACGAGAACGCATTGAAGCTGGCATCTTTTCACAATGGTCGTAAGAAAATCGTTGCTTTCAGCAAAGCTTTTCATGGTCGTACCTCACTGGCAGTAGCCGTTACCGACAATCCGAAAATTGTAGCGCCAGTCAACGAAACTGATAATGTTATTTTTCTTCCCTTTAACGATGCGGCAGCATTAAAAGCCTGCTTTCAACAACAAGGCGAAGACATCGCAGCCGTTATCATCGAAGGTATTCAGGGCGTAGGTGGAATTGTAGAAGCTGATGCGAGTTTCCTGACACTCATTCGTGAATTGTGTGATACACATGGTGCCGTGTACATAGCTGATAGTGTGCAGTGTGGCTATGGCCGTACCGGTCAGTTTTTTGCGCATGATATTGCTGGCGTCAATGCCGACATCTATACCATGGCCAAAGGAATGGGCAATGGTTTTCCTATCGGAGGTATTTTAATTGCACCACATATTTTGCCCAAGCATGGCATGCTCGGTACCACTTTTGGTGGCAATCATTTGGCATGCGCTGCTGCTTTGGCGGTGTTGGAAGTGATAGAGAAAGAAAACCTCATCAGCATGGCGAAGCAACGCGGCATGTACATCAAAAGTCAGTTGCAGAAAATTGCCGGTATAGAAAACATTCGCGGTCGTGGTTTGATGATTGGCTTTGATCCGCCCGAGTCGTTGAAAGAGCTGCGCAAAGTATTGCTCAATGATTTCAATGTATTTACAGGTGAAGCAAAACCCAACGTTGTTAGATTGCTGCCATCGCTGGCGCTGAGCCGCAAACAGGCCGATGAATTTTTGGAAGCCCTGCAGGAAGCGATTGCGGCTGTGCAGGAGAAAGAGGAGGAGTAGGTTGATTGGTTAATTGGTTAATGAGTTGATTGATTGAATGGTGGTGTAGTAGATGCTTGCGGGAAATGCAGTGCGATTGAGATCTTGGTAACAGCCCTTCTTTGCTTTGATTCGTGTAATTAGTATAATCCGTGTAATTCGTGTAACTGACATTAAAATAGTTGATTGTGAAACAGTTTATTTCCGTGCATGATGTGCCTTCGGTGAAGGAAATGGTGGAGCAGGCGCTGGCCTACAAAGCCAATCCATTGCAAGACAAACAACTGGGTGCGAACAAACGCATCGGTTTGTTATTCCTCAATCCGTCGATGCGTACAAGATTGAGCACACAGGTTGCTGCGGCTAATTTGGGCATGGAATCAATCGTGTTTAATGTAGGTGGCGAAGGATGGAAGCTGGAATTTGAAGACGAAGCCATTATGAGCGGCGATACCGTAGAGCACGTGAAAGATGCCGCCCCAATCATGGGTAAGTATTTTGATATGCTGGCCATTCGCACATTTCCATCCTTGCAAAACAAAGCGGATGATTACAGCGAACTCTACATCAATCAATTCATCAAATACGCAGGCATACCTATTGTGAGTTTGGAGAGTGCTACGTTGCACCCATTGCAATCTCTCACGGATATTACCACTATGACGGAGTCGCTGCGGAAAAATCCATTGCCTGCAGGTCGTAAGCCCAAGGTTGTGCTCACCTGGGCACCACACGTAAAACCACTGCCGCAGTGTGTGGCCAACAGCTTTGCCCAATGGGTAAATGCATGGGATGGCCCCAATGGAGAGGGCGTTGATTTTGTGATTACTCATCCTGAAGATTATGAACTGGATGAACAGTTTACCAAAGGCGCAACCATTACACACAATCAGGATGAAGCATTGAAAGATGCCGACTTTGTGTATGTAAAAAACTGGAGCACCTACAACGACTACGGAAAAATTTACTGCAATGATCCGGACTGGATGCTCAACAATGAAAAGCTGGCGCTGACGAATAATGCCAAAGTGATGCATTGCCTGCCGGTGCGCCGCAATGTGGAACTGAGTGATGAAATTTTGGATGGCCCGAATAGTTTGGTTACAGAAGAAGCCGGCAACCGGGTATGGGCAGCACAAGCGGTACTGGCAGCATTGTTAAGTAAGTAGACGAATCATTAACCATTCAATATTGTATTTATATCAATAATCTGAAACGGGGAAACATCCGGTCACAAATTGTGACCGCAGGTATGGAGTGGACAGGGTAAAAGATGGGCAAAGAAAAAATGAAACATGATTATCATGTAAAATCTTTAAGTCAATAAGTGAAACTTTTAGAATGAAGCAACCATTATTCGTCATCAAAATAGGCGGCAATGTGATAGATGATGAAGCCAAGCTGGCTTTGTTTCTGCAAGATTTTGCCCGCATTCAGCATCCCTGCATTTTGGTACATGGTGGTGGTAAAATTGCGACCCGTATTGGTGATCAAATGGGCATTGCATCAAACTATGTAGACGGTCGACGAATTACGGATGATGATACCATTGATATTGTAACCATGGTGTACGGTGGGTTGGTCAACAAAAAAATTGTAGCACAGTTACAAGCTTTGGGTTGCAATGCCATTGGCCTTACCGGTGCCGATGCCAACATGATGCCGGCTACCAAGCGTCCTGTAAAAACCATTGACTATGGTTGGGTGGGCGATGTAACGCCGCAACAAATTGCAGCCACTACGCTGCAAGGCTTGCTGCAACTGGGTTTGCAGCCTGTGTTTGCACCACTCACTCACGACAGTGCAGGACACATACTCAACACCAATGCAGATACTATTGCATCTTCTTTGGCTATTGCGTTGAGTGAATACTATACTGTAAGGTTGTTGTATTGCTTCGAAAAGAAAGGAGTATTGGAAAATGTGGATGATGACAATTCTGTTATTGCCAGCATCACCCAGCACAACTACCAACAGCTGAAAGATGAAGGCAAATTGTTTGCGGGCATATTGCCAAAGATTGACAATGCTTTTGCTGCCATACATGCTGGTGTGCACGAAGTATTGATTGGCCATGCAGATGACCTGTTACAAAACACAACTGAAAAAACATCGGGTACATTGATAAAATAAACGATGGCATTAGAAGCAGTCATATTCGATATGGATGGCACACTGGTAGATAGTTTGCCTTATCACCATCAGTCATGGGAAGTGTTTTTGCGCAGCAAGGCATTCACATGACACCCGAAGAATTTGACCGCATTCATCATGGCACATTGTTCGACATTATGCCCCGCATTTTTGGCGATCATTTGACGGATGAAGAATCGTTTCGCCTGGGCAGCATGAAAGAAGCGGCTTTCAGAGAATTATACAAAGATGAAATCAAACCCATCGATGGATTGATTGATTGGTTGGAACAATTAAAAGCTACGGGATTGAAAGTCGGACTGGCTACAGCAGCTGATTTTTCTAATGCTGATTTTACTGTAGATGCCATTCATATCCGCCATTATTTCGACTGCATTGTAACGAGTGATATTGTGAAAGAAGGAAAGCCGTCGCCGGCAGTGTATTTGTATGCAGCACAACAGTTGCAGGTAAATCCCGCCAATTGTTTAGTATTCGAAGACACTGCATCTGGTATTCAGGCAGCCACAGCAGCTGGCATGAAAGTAATTGGTGTGGCTACCAGTTTATCGGAAGAAGCCATGCAGCAATTGCCTGTACAAAAAGTTATCAAAGATTATTGTTCGCTTGCCACACATCATATCACTTCTTTATTCTAACCAACTATGGACAATTCCATTCTTTTTCAAGATGCCGTGGCGCTGCTCAAAGAGCTCATTGCTACGCCTTCATTTTCAAAAGAAGAAAATGAAACAGCAGAAATCATCTGTGCTTTTTTTGAAAAACATGGTGTTACCTACAAGCGTGTAGGCAACAATGTGTATGCGTTTAACCGCCACTACGATCCTGCAAAACCGAGTGTGCTGCTCAACTCTCATCATGATACAGTGAAGCCTAACAAGGGCTATACTATCGATCCTTTTACACCTATTGAGAAAGAAGGGAAACTGTTTGGCCTCGGCAGCAATGATGCAGGCGGTTGTCTGGTATCGTTGATTGCTACTTTCCTGTACTTTGTCGACAAAGAAAATTTGTCGCACAACGTAGTGTTTGCAGCCAGTGCCGAAGAAGAAATCAGTGGCGTTAACGGTATTGAATTGGTGTTGCCTTATTTAGGTCATATCGATTTTGGCATTGTAGGTGAACCCACCAAACTCGAAATGGCAGTGGCCGAAAGAGGCCTGATGGTTATTGATTGTGTAGCGCCAGGCAGAGCAGGTCACGCAGCCCGCAATGAAGGCGAAAATGCTTTGTACAATGCACTCGATGACATCAACTGGATTCGCAATTGCACATTTGATAAAGTGAGTGATTTGCTCGGTCCCAGTCGCATGACCGTTACTGTCATTGGTACAGAAAATGTGCAACACAATGTGGTGCCTTCTACCTGCAAGTTTGTGATTGATGTGCGGGTAAATGAACTGTACACGTTTGAAGAAATGCTGGAGATGCTCAGGCAAAATTTGAAGAGCAGTTTTAAGCCACGCACCACCCGCATGAAAAGTACTTCCATTGCGTTGGATCATCCGCTGGTAAAAGCTGGTTTAGAATTGGGTAAAGGGTATTACGGTTCACCCACCACCAGCGATAAAGCCCTGATGCCTTTCCCAACATTGAAGATTGGCCCTGGTGACAGTGCCCGCAGCCATACTGCCGATGAATTTATTTATCTGTCGGAAATTGAAGATGGTATCAATACGTATATTCAATTGGTATCAAAAGTGGTCAGCTAAAAATTACAATCATGAAGCTTTGGTCGAAAGATGCTACAGCAACCTCACAACTGGTAGAGCAGTTTACAGTAGGCAGAGACAAAGAATTTGATGCCCTGATGGCACCGTTTGATGTGCAAGGTTCCATGGCACATGTAGCCATGCTCACGGAGCAAGGTTTGATGACTGCCGAAGAAAATGAACTGGTACAAAAAGAACTGACCAATATTCATACAGAAGTATTGCAGCAGGGATTTGTGCTGCCTGCAGATGTAGAAGACATTCATTCTTACGTAGAGTTGCTGCTCACCCAACGCATTGGTGAAGCAGGTAAAAAAATTCATACCGGCCGTAGCCGCAACGACCAAGTGGCGGTGGATATCAAGTTGTTTTTGAGGGCTACACTGCAAGAAGTGAAGCAGGAAACCGAAACCTTGTTTTCATTGCTCATCACCCTGAGCGAACAGCACAAAGACAAACTCATTCCCGGCTATACGCATTTGCAAATCGCCATGCCTTCTTCTGCGGGTATGTGGCTGAGTGCTTACGCCGAAAGCCTGGTAGATGACATGGAAATGTTAGCTGCAGCTTATGCCATCACCAATAAAAACCCATTGGGCAGTGGCGCCGGGTATGGTTCTTCTTTTCCATTGAATAGAAAAAGTACTACTGAAAAATTACAGTTTGCTACCCTTAACTGGAACAGCGTGTATGCGCAAATGAGTCGTGGTAAAACTGAGAAAGCGGTGGCCACAGGCATCAGTTATATTGCTGCCACGTTGAGCAAACTGGCGTATGATTGTTGCCTGTACATCAACCAGAATTTTGGTTTCATCAAGTTTCCGGATGAGCTCACCACGGGCAGCAGCATTATGCCGCACAAAAAAAATCCGGATGTGTTTGAATTGATTCGTGCCAAGTGCAACCGCATTCAGTCTACACCCAACGAATTGACGCTGCTCATCAACAACCTGCCCAGCGGCTATCACCGCGATATGCAGCTGACCAAAGAAATTTTGTATCCTGCTATCAGCGATTTGAAAGCTTGCTTGCAAATGACCTGCCTCATGTTGAGCCACATGGAAGTGAAGGCAGATATTTTGAAAGATGAAAAATACAAGTACCTCTTTACGGTAGAAGCGATGAATGATTTGGTGAACAAAGGTGTTTCTTACCGTGATGCTTACCGCGAAGTGGGCAATCAGGTAGATGCCGGCACTTTCAGTTACGACTACAAGCAGCTCTTACATACGCATGAAGGCAGCATCAGCAATTTGTGTCTGGATGATATTACCGCTGAAATGAAAAAAGTGCTTGCTAAGTTTTAGCAAGCACTAACCAATTACCAAATTTACCAACACAATATGGTGGCGCTTTACGCTTAATGTTTATCGGGTTCCAATTCTTCCACTTCACCCATCTGCTGCAGGTACTGAAAGGTTTGTTGCGCTTCAGCCTCGTCTACTACACTAATGGCTACACCTACGTGTACCATTACATAGTCGCCCACATTCGCCTCGGGCACCATGCACAGATTGACCTCTTTTACAATACCGCCAAAAGATACTTTGCCAGTTCTGAAGGTTTCATCGAGCTGGCCGGCAATGCTGGCTATTTTTCCGGGTATGGCTAAGCACATAAGTGTAACGGTTGTAGATTAATGATGATGTACATGGTGAACATGCAACTGGCTGTGCAGCCATTCTTGCCATGGCTCCAACCCTTCTTCTTTATAAGCCGACAGTTCAATGAATTGTAAGTGGTGGTTCACTTTCAGTGCATTGCTTTTAAATGCTGCTACATCAAAAGGAACGTACGGCAGCAAATCCGTTTTGTTGATGATACAGAGCTGTGCACTATGAAACATGTCGGGATACTTCAACGGTTTGTCGTCGCCTTCCGTTACAGAGGCAATCACCACTCTGGTTTGTTCGCCCAGGTCGAACATAGCAGGACAAACGAGGTTGCCCACGTTTTCAATAAACACGATGCTGTTGTCAGCCGGCTTCAATTGTTTTAAGGCATTGTTTACCATATCTGCATCGAGGTGGCAGCCTTTACCCGTATTTATTTGCACCACTTTAGCGCCGGTTGCAGCTATGCGGTTGGCATCTTGCATGGTTTGCTGATCGCCTTCAATCACAGTACAAGGCATGCTGACTTTTAACCGGGCCAATGTTTTTTCCAGCAAAGTGGTTTTACCACTGCCAGGCGAACTCACCAAATTAATAGCCAGTATTTGCTTGGCTTCAAAATAGCCACGGTTTCGTTCGGCCAGTTTGTTGTTGTGTTGCAGCACATCTATCTCCAGCTGTATGCTGTGCGTATGGCTGTGGTCATGTGCATGTTCATGATGATGCGAATGCGCATGATCTCCATGATGGTGGTGATGATGATGACCATGCTCATGCGAATGGTCGTGGTCGTGATGATGGTGCTCATGATGGTGGTCATGCGTATGCTCATGCGGAGCTGCTTGTTGGGCAGGGTCGATGGCATGATAGGTAATGCTGGCGCCGGCGTCGCAACCACAGGTGGTACACATAAGTTGGGGCTTTTAAAATTTCCGTTATCGAACACTGATGGCTTTCACCCTCAGTTCTTTTCCTTGTTGAATATCTATAAAATGACTGCCACAGTTGGGGCAGGGCGTAGCATAATGGTCCAGTAAAAAAGTAGTGTCGCACATCATGCATTTGGCTTTGCCTTCTATGCTGTTGATGATAGGTTTTGCATCAGCCATCACCGTGTTTTTTACAGCCTGACTCCATGCAAAATGAAAGGCTGATAATTCTACACCACTCATGGTGCCAATGTCCAGTTCCACTTCATCTACTTGCCGGCTATTGGCGGCTGTAGCTTCAGCAGTTACAATCTGTACAATACTTTGTACAATGGACAATTCATGCATCGCTTATGATTTGTTGCGTTGCTTTTTAATGGCATACACTGCAGCGGCTACAATTGAAATGGCTACTACCAATAACATAGCATGCATGGGCTCAGCTACATAGTGAAGTGGATTGTTGCCGGCTACATGTCCGTGACCTTCGTGGGCCAGTAGTGATAATGGAGAAGCTGCAAAAGCAAGCATGAGGGCTTTTTTCATATGGCAATACATTAAAATGGTTCTAAGTTACCAGCTGCCCTCACCTGCAATTGCTGACGAATGTCATACCTCAATTTGATTGTTCTCATTTATCGGCGTTCGCACCCGGTTGTAATCTTACTATGGTATTACTTCTATCACTTCCAACTTTTGTCTATGCCATTTTTTCCTTCCAGGGAAATGCCTACTTATTTAGAAGAGGCAACCCGCAAGGGCTACTCCCGCCGAGACTTTACAAAATTTTGTACTATGATGGGCGCCTTCATGGGATTGGAGGCATCGGGTGTGGCGCAGGTTACCCAAGCGCTGGAAACCAAAAAGCGTTTGCCGGTTATCTGGCTGCATTTTCAGGAATGTACCTGTTGCAGCGAAAGTTTCATTCGGTCATCGCACCCTATGGTGGCCGATTTGTTGCTCGATCAGATTTCGCTGGACTATAGCGAAACCTTAATGGCTGCTTCAGGCTTTCAGGCAGAAGAAGCCATGAAGCATACCATGGAAAAACACAAAGGCGAATACATCCTCTGCGTAGAAGGAAGTGTGCCTACCGCTGCAGATGGTGTGTATTGTATGATTGGTGGTAAAACCTCCTTACAAATACTGGAAGAAGCTGCAGAAAATGCCAAAGCAATTATTGCATGGGGTAGTTGCGCCAGCAATGGTTGTGTGCAGGCGGCTAAACCCAATCCTACATCAGCTACACCTATACATAAATTGGTGAAAGGAAAACCAGTAATAAAAGTGCCCGGCTGTCCGCCAATTGGTGAAGTAATGGCTGGCGTAATTGTACACGTGGTTACGTTCGATCGTTTGCCTGAACTCGACAATATCGGTCGTCCGAAAGCCTTCTACAGCAAGCGTGTACACGATACCTGCTACCGTCGTCCGTTCTACGATGCAGGTTTGTATGTTGAATCATTCGATGATCAAAATGCGAAGAAAGGTTACTGCCTGTACAAGGTGGGTTGCAAAGGACCAAGCACCTATAACGCTTGTGGAGTGATGCGATGGAATAACGGGGTGAGTTTCCCCATTCAGAGCGGGCATGGCTGCTTTGGTTGTAGCGAAGAAAACTATTGGGATAATGGTCGTTTGTATGAAAGAGCTTCTGCTTTCCCCGGCTTTGGTATTGAAGCCGATGCCGATAAAGTAGGCATGGCTGCCCTTGGCGTTACTGCCGGTGCATTGGCCGTGCATGCAGTAGCTACCAACTTGCGCAAGCAAAAGCTGGTGAGCAATCTGGAAAAAGAAGGCAAGCAAAGCGAAAAAGACCTCGAATAATTCATTGAACGATTAACTCATTTGTTATGACCAAACGTATAGTTGTTGACCCCGTTACTCGTATTGAAGGACACCTGCGGGTAGAAGCTGAAATTGAAAACGGGAAAATAAAAGACGCTTACAGCAGTGGTACCATGGTACGCCTGCTCGAAGAAATACTCAAGGGCCGCGACCCTCGTGATGCCTGGGCTTTTGTAGGCCGTGTGTGTGGTGTATGTACTTCTACCCACTCGCTTACTTCTGTAAGGTGTGTGGAAGATGCACTCGGTATTGTAGTGCCGCCCAACGCAGAGCTGGTGCGCAACCTCATGTTTTGTGCCTTGTACATGCACGACCACGTAGTGCATTTCTATCACCTGCATGCTATGGATTGGGTAGATGTGGTGAATGCCTTGAAAGCCGATCCAAAGAAAACTTCGGAGCTGGCACAGAGCATTTCTAAATGGCCTAAAAGTTCTGTTGGATATTTCACCGATATCCAAAACAGAATTAAAAAGTTCGTAGAGAGTGGCCAGTTGGGCATTTTTGCCAATGGATACTGGGGCCACCCTGCCTACAAGCTTCCTGCCGAAGTAAACCTGATTGGGTTAGCCCACTATCTGGAAGCACTGGACTGGCAGAAAGAGATTGTAAAAGTGCAAACCATTTTCGGTGGTAAAAACCCGCACCCCAACTACTTGGTGGGTGGTATGGCTTGCGCCATTGCTACCGATGATGTAAGTGGCATCAATGCAGAACGCTTAGCCTACGTGCATCATTTGCTGAAGCAGGGCAAAGAATTTATTGAACAAGTGTACATCCCCGATTTAATGGCGATTGCTTCTTTCTACAAAGACTGGGGCGGCATTGGTGGTGGCTTGGGCAACTTTATGGCTTATGGCGATTTGAGTGCCAATGGCAGTAAAGACCCGGCAACATTCCTGTTCCCTTCGGGTGTTATTCTCAATAAGGACTTGTCGAAAGTGCATGAAGTGGATGTTAGAAAAAATGATGAAATACAAGAATTCATCACTAACTCATGGTACGATTATGAGGGAGGAAAAGACAAAGGATTGCATCCATGGGAAGGCGAAAGCAAAATCAATTATACCGGACCAAAACCTCCGTTTGAGCAACTCGATGTGTCGCAGGCTTACAGCTTTTTGAAAACACCACGTTGGAAAGGGCATGCCATGGAAGTAGGTCCGCTGGCCCGTGTACTCATTGGTTATGCCAAAGGTGTACCAAGCGTTTAAAGAAGTAGTGGACGCTGCATTGGCACAGTTGCAAGTGCCTGCCACCGCACTGTTTTCTACACTCGGTCGTACGGCGGCACGTGGCTTAGAATGTAAGCTCGTAGCTACATGGGCACTCGATTTTTATGATCAGCTCATCGACAACATTAAGAAGGGCGATACCCGCATGGCCAATACCGATAAGTTCGATCCTTCTACATGGCCTGCTGAAGCCAAAGGTGTAGGCACTGGTGAAGCGCCTAGGGGTGCATTGGCACATTACATCAATATAAAGGACGGTAAAATTGCCAACTATCAATTGGTAGTGCCTACTACGTGGAATGCCTCGCCAAGAGATGGAAAAGGTCAGCGGTCGGCTTACGAAGCAGCATTGCTCGATACGCCTGTACACGACCCCAATTTGCCACTTGAAATTATCCGCACCATTCACAGCTTCGATCCATGCCTGGCTTGCAGTGTACACATTTACGATGAGCACGGCAACCATGTATCACGGGTATCTGTGCTGGGCGAATAACACGGTATAAACTAACCCAAACCAATTCGTTGTGTGGCATGCCTTGTGTATGCTGCACAGCACTTGGGTTGGTTTCAACTTCATTGCTGATTGTTTTAAATCAACTTGTATGGACGCAACTGTAAATACAAAAAAGCCACACATCAAATACCTGCGCAGGGTGTTTGTGTGGGAATTGCCGGTGCGCATTTACCATTGGCTGAATGCATTGGCGATACTGGTGCTCATCGTTACCGGATTGTACATAGGCAACCCACTGGCGGTGCAAAGCAACCGCGAAGCTGCCGAAACATTCAACATGGGCTATATGCGCATCATTCACTTCATTGCTGCGTATATCTTCTTTTTCAATTTTGTATTTCGTATCTACTGGGGTTTTGTAGGAAACAAATACGCCAACTGGCGCAACTTTATTCCTACCACCAAAAAGTATTGGAAAGAATTTATGCATGTCATCAAAATTGATGTGCTGATGATGAAAGACAAAGGCCACCACCTGGAAGTAGGACACAATGCAGTGGCGGGCTTCACTTATTTTCTCACGTTTATTGCTTTTCTGATTCAGTGCCTCACAGGCTTTGGCTTATACAGCAGTATGGGCACCTGGTGGTTTCCAAAAATGTTTGGCTGGGTACAAGTCATCTTTGGTGGTGATATCATGATGCGCCAGATTCACCATTGGGCTACCTGGTTTTTTGTACTGTTTTCTGTGGTGCATGTGTACCTGGTTTTCTACCACGATTATGTAGAAGGCCGTGGCGAAATCAGTAGCATGGGTGGTGGCTGGAAGTTTATTGAACAAGAATATTTCGATCATCACCAAGAGCAGAAAGCCAATGCTGCCGGAACAGACAACACAGACAACACAGACAACACAGACAACGCACAAAAAGAAACAACTGTATGAGTGTAACTCCCCGCATATTGGTGTTGGGTATTGGCAACTACCTGATGGGCGATGAAGGCGTAGGCGTTCACCTCGCTGAATACCTGCAGCAACAGCAGCTTTTGCCCCAAGGAGTAGACGTAATTGATGGCGGCACAGGCGGCTTTCACCTGCTCGAATTTTTTGAACAGTATGATGTGGTCATCCTTATAGACGCTGCGCTGGACAATTACGACATTGGCACCATTCGGGTAATACGGCCAAAATTTGCAGCCGATTTTCCAAGGGCCATGAGCACTCACGACATTGGTATGCGAGACCTCATTAATGCGTTACAAATACTGGGTAAAATGCCAGATGTATGGCTGGTGGTGATTAGCATAGAATCGCTGCAGCAACAAGGCATTGAAATGACTTCAACCATCAGGGAGCGAATTCCTGCATTGGCCAATACCGTACAGCAGCTGGTGGCAAAGGCAATGGAGCCTGCCTCACCGGCAATGGCTGTTTCAGGCGCATGAAGCTGATGGATGTTGGTAAATGGTAAAAGGGCTGCCACGTAAGTGAACAGCCCTTTTTGATGTATGCAAATGCGATTAACGAAGGCTTTGAGTATCTACTCTTGTAGGTGTGTCGGTGCCACTTACAATACTGCGACTGCTCAGCGCAATGGCCCGAATGATTTCGGCCATGTTTTTAGTATCGAGTGTGCCAATTTCATCGCTGGCTTTGTGGTAGTGAGGTTCGCTATCCATTTTGCTGGTGCTGATGGTATGAGCAGGAACACCCAAACGGGCCAGTGTAGCATTGTCGCTGCGGTAAAACAGTTGCTGGTCGGGGTAGGGGTCGGGGTAAAACTTAAACGCTGTACCCTGCAGATTCTTTTCCAAAATGGTACCCATACTGCTTTTTTCATAACCGGTAATGTAAGCAGAGTTAGTGCCCCACTTGCTGTCGGTGCCAATCATTTCTATGTTGAACATCGCCATCACCTGTTCGGGTTTGTACTGCTTTGAAAAGTAAGTGGCACCATAGCCGCCCACTTCTTCTGCAGTAAATGCTGCAAACACCAATGTGCGTTCGTTATTGCCCAAGGCTTTAAAATATTTCGCCAGCAAAATTGCAGCCGTTGTGCCCGAAGCGTCATCGTTGGCGCCATTGTACAGGCTGTCACCTTTTTCGTTGGGCTTGCCATAACCAAGGTGGTCGTAGTGGCCGCTGAAGATTACATACTCATTGGGCTTGCTTTTGCCGGGCAGCACAGCTACCACGTTTGCCAGCTTTTTTTCTTCGATGCGCATGGTTAAGTCAAGCTGAAAGGCAGCAGGCTTTACCTGGCTGCTCAGCACATACACCTGGCTGTTGTTGCTGGCAAACTGCGGGCCACCTGCGAACGACTTCAACCGCTGAAAACTGTTGCGGTGTGCGGTGTCTACAAAAATGATAAGGTTGTTTGTTTTGTTGCGCAGGGTGCGGTACTGAGCAAAAAAGTTATCCTTGGCGTTAATACTTACTACTTCATAATTGCCGGTATTGCTAACCGTTACTTTGGGTGAAGTTGTTTGGCAAATGATATCTGTGATAGCAACGGTTTGACCATCAACATTGGCAGTGCCTCCAGCTACCGAAGCCTGATACATGCTGAAACTTTGCAAAAAGCTTCCGTTGGTGCCACCGGGTTGCAAGCCCGCTTTTTTAAACTCTTCGGCAATGAATGCGGCTGCTTTTTCGATGCCGGGTGTAAAAGTGCGGCGGCCTTCCATGGCATCGCTGCTGAGAGTGCCCAATACACGGCTTACTTCAGCCGGGGTGATTACATCGTCGGCTTTTTGTGCTGTGCAGGCAAATGCTGCAGAAAAAACAATAGCAGTAGATAAAATGAATTTCATGAATGTTTTTTTGAACCACGAAGACACAATGGAAAATAAAGGCTCACAAAGTTTTTCGATGGTATGTGTTGATGTTGGTATTTCTTGATTGAAGTTTTTTGCCTTGCAAATTGCAAACTGCTTTCTGCAAATTGCTTTCCGCCTTCTGCTTCTTACAGGCTCATCATCTCTTTAAACTTCACGGTTTGCCGGCGGCTCACTTCAATTTTGTCGCCTCCTTTCAGTTCGAGCAGCAGCCCACCGTTGAAGTAGTTTTCTACTTTATCTACCAGGCGAAGGTTGACAATGTGTTTTCTGTTGGCACGGAAAAATACTTTTTCATCCAGTCGTTCTTCCAATGCATTCAGGCTTTTCAAAATGAGGGGTTTGTTGTTGCCAAAAAACACTTTGGCGTAGTTGCCCACACTTTCAAACAAGCGAATATCGCCGAGGGCTACAAACCAGCAGCGTTCACCATCTTTTACAAACACCTGATCTTCTTCTGTGAGTTTGCCGCGTTGTGCAGCTTCTTGCACCGCTTGTTTTTCTTTTTGCACCAATTCGCCCACTTTGTGTATGGCATCGGCCAAACGCTTGGGATCAATGGGTTTCAACAAATAGTCCAATGCATTTACTTCAAACGCTTTTACCGCATATTCATCATACGCAGTAGTAAAAATGACATACGGTGAACGATCGAGTTCCTGCAACAAATCAAAACCTGTTTTGCCCGGCATGTTGATGTCGAGAAAAATTAAATCAGGATTGTGCAGGTCTATTTTTTCCAAACCTTCTTGCACGTTGCCGGCTTCATCTACAATTTCAATGTCCGGATAATCGACCAGCATTTTGCGGAGCTCGTTGCGGGCCAGGCGTTCGTCGTCTATCAGGATGGCTTTCTTTGTCATAAGAAAATGTTTTTGTAACGGTTTTGGAATGATGCAAGTTTAGTTGACAGTAACCGGCATAATAATTTTTGCTTCTACAGTATGCCCTGCTACGTTTTGAATATTGAAAGACGCTTTGTTGCCAAAAAGCAATTGCAACCGGTTGGTGGTGCTGCTGATGCCGAAGCCTTCTTCAGAATCTGTACTTACCAGGTGGCCGGTGTTGCGTACCACCAGTTCATGATGATCGGCTACAAAGTCGGAACCAATAAATACTTCGCCGCCATGCATCTCTTTGCTGATGCCATGTTTGATGGCATTTTCCACCAGGGTTTGCAGCATCATGGGCGGTACTTTTTGCTTGAGTGTATCGGGGTCTATATCGAGTTGTACTCTGAGCCGGTCTTCAAACCTGATTTGCTCTAGGGCCAGATAGTTGTTCACGATTTTCAACTCTCGTTCGAGGCTCACCAATTCTTCTTTATCGGCATTCATGCTGCTGCGCAGCAATTGGCTCAGTTCTGTAACGGCAGTTCTTGCCCGGTCGGGATTTTCATCAATCAAAGCACGTATGCTATTCAGCGCATTGAAAATAAAATGCGGGTTGATATGTGCCTTGATGGTTTTCAGTTCCAGATCTTTTACAACGGCTTCCAGTTTTACCTGATTGATGCGCTGCCGCTGCGTACTCACCACATAATGATACATCAGGTACAGCAAACTCCAGATGGTAAAAAACAAGGCACCACCCACAGCCATGCGGGCCAGCTTGTAGGCAAAAGTGGCGCCGATATAATACTCTGGCTCCCAACCCATTTTTTCTTCAATCACCACCACCACGCTACTGTAGATGAAACCGAAGATGAGGGTGGTAACTACCATCCAGCCTATTTGCTTGGCCAGCGATAGGGTGAGGAGCTTGGTTTCTTTGATGACGGTACGCATGAGGTGCGAAATCAAAAAGCCGGTGCCTGCCTCGGTAAACATGTTTTGGAAATAGTAGGCGTAATCGCTGTAATAGGCACTAATGGTGTAGTAGTAAAAGGTGTACAACAACACATAAAATCCCCAGCCGCCAAATTGCGCAATCCAGTAATATGGTAGTTTCCTTTTAAACATAAGTGCTGAAATGACCGGCAAAATAGTCCTAAATGCTTTGGCAAATGAGGATTGAATGCGTATAGTGCCGGCTTGGGATAAAGTTACCGGCAGGCCCACTTCTACCACCCATAACTATGTAACTGGTTGGCATTGAAGGTTAAAAGGTTGCTTCTTGGTTTGAGCTGCTGTTTGGCGGGGTTGATGTTTGGCCGCTTAAGGGGGATTTTTGACATGATGAACACTTGTGCAGGGCCTATTTTTTCACATGGTTTGGGGAAAATTCACGGAATGCCCACAGGGCTAAGGCTGGGCTGCGAAATCCACACGGGACGTGGAAAATGTGCAGATTAACATTGGGTTTTTTGGGAGTTGGGGGGATATTTTCGTTATCCACTTAACTTTTTGGTAACAGGTAATTTTCCTCGCTAACCCGCTAAAAAACTGATTGACAATGGCTGCTAAAAAATCCGCTGCTAAGGGCCTCGCTTTCTCCCGCCAGTACACCCGGGAGGGTATCAGCCCGTACGACATGTTTGAGTACGACTACCGTACCTCAATGATCAAAGACCCTTCGGGCAAAATCATTTTTCAGATGGACAATGTGGAAGTGCCCAAGCACTGGAGCCAGATTGCCACTGATATTTTAGCACAAAAATATTTCCGTAAAGCTGGCGTACCCCAGCCCGACGGTAGCACCGGCCGCGAAACCAGCAGCAAGCAGGTAGCGCATCGCATGGCCGATTGCTGGCGCCAGTGGGGTGAGCAGTATGGCTACTTTGCCAGCAGCCAGGATGCACAGGTATTTTATGAGGAACTGGTGTACAGCATCCTCAATCAAATGGCGGTGCCCAACAGCCCCCAGTGGTTCAATACCGGTTTGTACTCTGCTTACGGCATTGCAGGCAAGCCGCAGGGCCACTACTATGTAGATGCCAAAGACGGCCAGCTGAAAAAATCAACCTCGGCTTACGAACGTCCTCAACCCCATGCCTGCTTTATCCTCAGTGTTAGCGATGATTTGGTAAATGATGGAGGTATCATGGACCTGTGGATTCGGGAAGCCCGCATTTTCAAATATGGTTCTGGTGTAGGTACCAACTTCAGCCAAATTCGTGGCGAAGGCGAAAAACTGAGCGGTGGCGGTACCAGCAGCGGTATCATGAGCTTTTTGAAAATAGGCGACCGTGCAGCCGGCGCCATTAAAAGTGGTGGTACTACCCGCCGGGCAGCCAAAATGGTATGTCTCGATTTGGACCACCCCGAGATTGTAGAATTTGTAGACTGGAAAGTAGAAGAGGAGAAGAAAGTAGCTGCCCTGGTAGCTGCCGGCTATAGCAACGATTACGAAGGCGAAGCTTACCGTACTGTAAGCGGCCAAAACAGCAACAACTCTGTTCGTATTCCCAACGATTTCTTTAAGGTATTGGATGAAGACGGCGACTGGGAACTGAAAGCCCGTACCGATGGCCATACCATGAAGAAGATCAAAGCCAGCGAACTGTGGAATAAAATCTGCTATGCTGCATGGCGCTGTGCCGACCCCGGCACCCAGTATGATACCACCATCAACGAGTGGCACACTTGCCCCGAAGGTGGCCGTATCAACGCCAGTAACCCCTGCTCAGAGTACATGTTCCTCGACAATACGGCTTGTAACCTGGCCAGTGCCAACCTCCGTCGTTTCTTCAACGAAGAAACACAGGTGTTCGATGTTGCCGGTTTTGAATATGTATGCCGCCTGTGGACGGTGGTACTCGAAATCAGCGTACTGATGGCGCAGTTCCCCAGCAAAGAAGTAGCTCAACTGAGCTACGACTATCGTACCCTTGGCCTTGGCTTTGCCAACCTCGGTAGCATGCTCATGGTTAGCGGTATTCCTTACGACAGCCCCGAAGCACAAGCCATTGGCGGCGCCATCAGCGCCATCATGACTGGCGTAGCCTACAAAACTTCTGCTGAAATGGCCGAAGTATTGGGCGCCTTCCCCCGCTACGAAGAAAATGCCCACCACATGATGCGGGTAATGCGCAACCATCGTGCTGCAGCTTACGACGCCAGCGATGCTTACGAAGGCCTCAGCATTAAGCCCATGGGCATCGACAGCAAATACTGCCCCGACTACATGCTGAAAGCGGCTTGCAAAGCATGGGACGAAGCCGTTATTCTCGGTGAAAAACATGGCTATCGCAATGCCCAAACCACCGTTATTGCCCCAACTGGTACCATCGGTTTGGTAATGGACTGCGATACTACCGGCGTAGAACCAGACTTTGCCCTGGTGAAGTTTAAAAAACTCAGCGGTGGTGGTTACTTCAAAATCATCAACCAGAGTGTACCCACTGCTTTGAAAAAGCTGGGCTACAACGAAAAAGAAATCGAAAGCATCGTCAACTACGCCAAGGGTTCTGCCAGCTTGCATGGTGCACCGCACATCAACCACCAGAGCCTCAGCGAAAAAGGCCTGATTGGCGAAGAAATTGCCAAGCTCGAAGCAGGTATGGCATCAGCCTTCCACATCAAGTTTGCTTTCAACGTATACAGCCTCGGCGAAGCCTGCATGGAGCGTTTGGGCTTCAAGCCAGAAGAGTACAACGACTGGAACTGGAACATGCTCGAAGCCCTCGGCTTTACCCAAGAGCAAATTGATGCAGCCAATGAGTACATCTGCGGTACCATGACCATCGAAGGTGCCCCATACCTGAAACTGGAGCACTACCCTGTATTCGACTGCGCCAACAAGTGCGGCGAAAAAGGTCAGCGCTACATTCATGCACATGGCCACATCAAAATGATGGGTGCCTGCCAGCCTTTCCTGAGCGGTGCCATCAGCAAAACCATCAACCTGCCACATGAGGCCAGCGTAGAAGAAATTGCTGACTGCTACCGCATGAGCTGGGAGCTGGGCCTCAAAGCCAACGCCCTTTACCGCGACGGTTCTAAACTGAGCCAGCCGCTGAGCAACAAGAGCGACGATAAGAAAAAAGACAAAGCTGAAGATGCTGCTGAAGCCAGTGCAGAAGGCAGCAACATTGTAGACCTTGGCCAGCTGACAGTAGAAGAACTGCTGCAGGAAGTAACCAAGCGGATGCAAGCCAGCCCCGATACACAATTGAAGCGTCAACTCGCCAAAATTGTAGAACGCAGAACACTGCCCGCCAAGCGTCGTGGCTTTACGCAAAAAGCCAAAATCAACGGTCAGGCCATCTTCCTGCGTACCGGCGAATACAACGATGGTACCCTGGGAGAAATCTTCATCGATCTGGCCAAAGAGGGTAGCACCCTGCGCAGCCTGATGAACAGCTTTGCCATTGCTATTTCTGTAGGCCTGCAGTATGGTGTGCCGCTGGAAGAGTTTGTAGAAAAGTTTGTGTTCACCAAGTTTGAGCCGGCTGGTATGGTTGACCACCCGAACATTAAGACCACTACTTCTATTGTAGACTTTGTGTTCCGTGCATTGGCTTACGAATACCTCAACCGCACTGATTTGGTACACGTACTCGACCGCCCCGAAATTGGCAACACCGGCGACGATGACGGCAGCGAGGTGGTACTCGTAAAATCAGAACCAGCTGCTGAAAAAAAACGCCTGATTTGAGTAGCGTACGCATTACCCCACAAAGCAGCAAGCCATGTAAAGCCCGCCAAAGTGCAGGCTGAGCAGCCGCAGACTGTGGTAAGCGCCGCCGATACCGTGCTCAAGCAAATGAACGAGCAAATGAAAGGCAACCAGAGTGATGCCCCCGCTTGTAACGTTTGTGGTGCCATTATGATGCGCAGTGGCGCTTGCTACAAGTGCAACAACTGTGGCAACCAGGGTGGTTGCAGCTAAGCACCGTTTTTTCCAACATTTCAATACACAGCCATCGCCTTTTCGGGCGGTGGCTTTTTTTGTTGGGGCTGTGAGCTGCACTGCAAATCCAGGCAACAGTTCGGGTGCCTTTGGGGTATCGCCCCGCCAAAAAACAGCAGCGGGGCCGGCTCCTGCGTCGCCGCCCACGGCACCCGCAGCCCGTCAGCTACAACAAAGCATTCGCCTTTACTCAACAATATATTTCTGAAAAAAGGATAAAATTTATTGTTTTTCAATAAATGTATTTATGTTTGCCCTGTCAAACAAACACGTATCGTATGCAAATTGTCATTACCACCCGCCACATCCTCAAAGCCCTCTATGTGCTGGCCTGGATCATTTTCATTGGGCTATGTTATGAAGCCGGCGTTTGGGTGTTCAACCCCGTTGTAACCATGTACTACAGCGAAAGCAATGTGATGTACCCGGGCATCCATCAACTGTACCATTTCGACAAAGGGCATTATTTCACCGAAATCATCCTGATTGTGATTCCGGCAGTACTCAAGGCCATCCTCTTTTACATGATTGTAAAACTGCTACACGACGAAAAGCTCAACATGAATCAACCGTTCAACGCAGCCACAGGTCGCTTCTTACTTACTGCAGCATACATCAGTTTGGGCATCGGCATTTTTGCCTTGTGGGCGGTGAAGCATACGCTATGGTTAGAAACCTTGGGTGCAAAACTCCCCTCCATTCAAACCCTCAGTATTGCCGGCGGCGATGTATGGTTGTTTATGGCAGTGATACTGTTCATCGTTGCGCAAATTTTTAAACGCGGCATTGAATTGCAAGCCGAAAACGATTTAACCATTTAAGCCATGCCCATTATTGTAAACCTTGATGTGATGATGGCCAAGCGCAAAATGTCGTTGAATGAGCTGTCGGAAAAAGTAGACCTCACGTTGTCGAATCTGTCGATACTTAAAACCGGTAAGGCCAAAGCCATCCGTTTCAGTACCCTCGAAGCCATTTGTAAAGTACTCGACTGCCAGCCCGGCGATATTTTGGAATACCGCAGTGAAAACAGTTAGTATAGGATAGTTTTTTGCTGCAATGTTGCAAAAAGAGTCTGCGTTTTCACATGCTTGCAACAAACAAAGATTGTTCCTTTGTCGAAACAGATTGTACAATCAAAATTTCGGACATATGAAAAAACTACGTGTACTGTTGCTGGCTGTAATGGCCATTGTTTCTGTAGCTGCATTTGCTTTTCAGGAAAAGCAACACAAGCATGGCAAAAAAGAACATGCTAAATATGAGTGCCCCATGAAGTGTGAGCCTGCTAGCGACAAGCCCGGTAAATGCAGTAAATGCGGTATGGAACTGAAAAAGCAAAAAGAAGCTACAGCACAATACGAATGCCCCATGAAGTGTGAGCCTGCCAAAGACAAGCCCGGCAAATGCGGCAAGTGTGGCATGGAGCTGAAAAAGAAAGCGTAACTTCATCACGTGTCTATATTGACGAAGCATCGTTAGGTTTTGGCCAGCGATGCTTTTTTGTTTCATGCTGGTATTACTTTTTCTCAGTTGAGTCCTGATGTATGAGGAGTACCACATTCCCTTTTTACGGCCGCTGTCTACATACTGGTGTGCCGCAACTACATCCTCCATATTGTAAACTTTGTCTATCACCGCTTGGTAAGCACCTTGCTCAAACAGGTCTTTCAATAGCTGCAGTTGTGCCATGTTTTCCGAGGCTACTTCCCATCCGCCAACCGTTTTGTAAATGCCATTGGGCAGTAAGAGTGGTTGGCATTGTTTTTTGTTGGTTTTGCCTACAGCATCAAATACAATATCAAATTTTTCAGTGCAGGTAGTAAAATCTGCTTTGTCGTAAAGCATAGTTTTTTCTACACCCAACTGCTGCACCAATGCCAAGCCTTTACTACTGCACACCGTTGTAATATCTGCCTTAAAGTGCGTCGCTATTTGAATAGCTGCAGTACCCACGGCACCTGTAGCGCCAATAATCAACACTTTTGGAGAAGATCTTTCTTGAATGCCTGCTTTCAATAAAAAGTGAATGGCCGTTTGTCCGCCAAACACAATGGCTGCTGCTTCAGCATGTGTAGCATTCTTCGGTTTCAGCAGCAGGTTTTTGGTTTCGGCAATGCATATGTACTCCGCATAAGTGCCCATTGCAAAGCCCGTCATACCAAACACTTCATCACCTGTTTTGTATTGCTTCACCGCTGAGCCGGTGGCCACTACCTCTCCCGAAAAAACATTGCCTAATATTTTTTTGCGTGGACCATTCCAACCCATCACCAACAGCATGAGCCACTTCATCATGCCTTCTACTGCCAACCCTCGTATGCGAATATCACCTGAGTTTACAGCCGTTGCATGAATTTTTACCAGCACTTCATGGTTGCGTGGTGTGGGGGTGGCTACCGTTTGTAATTGCAGTACTTCAGGTGGTCCGTATTGTGTGCAGATGATTGCTTTCATGAGTGGTAAAATACATGGCTGTTGTCGAAATTTCTCTTTTTCTACAACTGTTATTGATGAGTGGCAAACAGGATTCTTTCATTGGCATTTGCACCTGTATAAGCCAGCATCAATACAACAGTGAAACTTGTTTCTTTGCAGCATGCCTGTTACTTCTTTCCACGATCCTGTTGCGCAATACAAGCAATTCGCTACCGAATATGAAACCACAGCAGCACAACTACGTCGCCAACGTAGCTGGTTGTCGTGGAGCCGGTTGCTGAGTGTGGTGCTGGCTATTGTTTGGTTGTATTGGCAATGGCCAATCAGTAGTGGGTGGATGGTATTGCCATCGGTTATTCTTGTAGCGGTTTTTCTGCGGTTGGTGGTACTGAGTATGAATGTGCAACAGCAACTGCAACATGTACAACAATTCCTCATTATTAATCAGGCAGAGCTGCGGCAGTTGCAAGAACACCACTACAAAGACCGTTATGATGGCGCTGCATATATGCCGCCTAATCATGCCTACGCCCACGACCTCGATGTGTTTGGCGAGGCCTCGCTGTACCAATACCTGCAGCGGGCAGAAAGCGATGCAGGAAGAAACACCTTAGCAGCGTGGTTGCTGCAGCCTGCATTGCCCGAAGAATTGCCGGCAAGGCAAGCGGCAGTGCAACAATTAGCGCCGCAGGTAGCCTGGCGGCAGCATTTGCAAGCCAGTGGCCGCGAACACCCGGTGAGTGCTGCTACTGCGCAAAAGCTACAGCAGTGGATGCAATCGAAAGACGATGTGTTTACTGCAACAGGTTGGTACTTGTTGCGTTGGTTGGGACCAGTTGTTTCTATTGGTTTGTTTACAGCATATTGGCTTGATTATCTGCCAAACTTTTGGTTCAATCTGTATTTGTTGGTTTTCTTTTTGGGTACAAGCTACATCAGCAAGTTGGCTACACCTACCTGGCAAATGCTGGGCCGTATGAGTAAAGAAATCAATGGACTCGCTGCTTCGCTGAAATATGTGGAGCAAATGCAGACGGGAGAAAGCCATTGGTTGAAACAGCGTCAATCTGTGCTCGTTGTGAATGGCGAACCCATGGCCAGCAAAGCAGTGGCTGGTTTAAATCAGTTGCTCAACCGGTTTGATTATCGCCTCAATCCTGTGGTGTTTATTCCACTTAACATCCTGCTTTTTTGGGACTTGCAACAAATGCTCCTTTTTGCCCAATGGAAAAAACAACATGCAGCAACTGCTACACAATGGCTGCAGGTATTGGGCGAAGTGGAAGCGGCTTCATCATTAGCGGCATTGGCGTACAATATGCCGCATTGGTGCTTTCCGCAAATGCTGCAAGGGCACGGCAGTTTTGAAGCCAAGGCATTGGGTCATCCATTAATTGCAGCTGACAAAAGAGTAGTGAGTGACATCGCTACGCAGGGTGTTGCACAGGTGAATATTATCACCGGCAGCAACATGGCGGGCAAGAGTACTTTTTTGCGTAGCGTAGGCTTGGCCATGGTGATGGCGCAGGCTGGCGCACCAGTTTGTGCGTTGCATTGCCGCATGAGTTACATGCAGGTGATGAGCAGCATGCGCATTGCAGATAACCTGGCAGAAAGTACCAGTACCTTTTATGCTGAACTCAAAAAGTTGAAAAGCATTATTGATGCGGTGAAAGCACAGCAGCCTGTGTATTTGTTGCTGGATGAAATACTGCGTGGTACCAACAGCGGCGACAGGCATGCTGGTTCTGCGGCACTCATTCAGCAGCTGATTGCACAGCAAGCATGTGGTATGATAGCCACGCATGATTTAGCGTTGGCGGAGCTCGTACATCAATATCCCGATCACATTCATAATTATCATTTTGATGTGCAGGTGTCGGGCGAAGAATTGTACTTCGATTACCACTTGAAACAAGGTATTTGCCAGAGTTTGAATGCCTCCATCCTCATGAAAAAAATTGGGATAGATATGTAATATAAGCGCCGCATTGATGATGTATCAATGCGGCGCTTACATATTTTATACTGTCAATAGTAGCGGTTCATCTGTTGTACAGTTGTAACTGATTCTGCCTGCTAATATTTCCTGTAGTTCATCTTCAAAAAGAATTTGCTTTCGCCGAAAGCCGGTTTCAATTCATCTATCCAGATGGCTTTTTCGTTGTACTCAGCAAAGAACGGGCGACCTACCCAATCAGGATTGCGGCCTTGTAAAAAACGCAGTACCATTACCTTTTGACCGTTGATTGAAGCAGTGCCCAGCATTTGAACTTTGCCAGGTGTGCAGCTCATGCTGGGACCACGCACTGTGCGGCAAACACCACTGGCGTGTTGCCATGCTTGCCGCCAAATTTCCTGTGCTTCAACCAATGGTAAGCCGAAGAAATGTTGAGCACCTGTATCTCTCACTGCAAACATGTAGTACGGAATCAAATTCAGGTTTACTTGTTTGCGCCACATTTCTGTCCATATTTCAGGCTTGTCGTTGATGGCTCTCAATATGGGTGACTGAGTACGTATTTGTGCACGGGTATAACGGATGCGAATGATGGCTTCTTTTACCGCAGGTGTATCCAACTCTGCGGGATGATTGAAGTGTGCCATGAAGGCCAGATTTTTCCCTTTGCGGGTAATTTCTGTAAACAAAGCCAGTGTATCTTCTGCATCATCATCTGTAATGTATTTGTAGGGCCAGTATGCCAGCGATTTTGAACCAATGCGAATGGTTTGCACATTCCACAATTCATCGCTTAGCAATGGTTCGATATAAGCCCGCAACAGTTTTGATTTCATCACCATAGGATCGCCGCCGGTAAACAACACATCCGTTACTTCACGATGTTCTTTCAGGTATTGCACCAACTGATCGGTTTCTTTCATCGCAAATTTCATTTCATCCATGCCCACAAACTGTGGCCATCGAAAACAGAAGCTGCAATAAGCATGACAGGTTTGCCCTTGGCTGGGAAAGAACAACACTGTTTCGCGGTACTTGTGCTGTACACCACTCAGTTTTACATCGCCCAGCATCGGCACATTTTTATCCTGCCCGGCAGGGTGCGGATTTAGTTCCATGCGTATTTCATTCGCAACTGCTTTTATCTCGTCTTTACTCAAGCCTGCATCCAGTGCAGCTTTCATTCTTTTGTAATGATGCGGCTGCAACATTTCTTTGCGTGGAAATGTCAGCGTAAATATGGGGTCGTTAGGTACTTGATTCCAATTGATCAATTCATCTACCACATAGTTATTGGTTTTGAAAGGAAGTACATGGCCAACCACTTCAATGGCTTCTAACAATTCTTCCGGCAGTGCCTGTACCTGTGGAATGGCTTTGTAATTGTGTAAGGCGTACGATTTGTACTTCATGCTGTTGGTGATGTTGTCGAGCATTTGTTCCATTGGATAAAAGGGATTTTGGTGAAGAAAACATTTGCTTTAGTGTGGGCATACCATGGGCATGCAGGTGAGTGATGTGAAGCAGCCGGTAATACAAAAAAGTACAGTAGCGAAAACTGCAAAAAATACAAGGGAACATGTATGCGTAAAACATCAACACATACATTCAGGCTGCTACGTTGGATACAAACGAATATAGCCAAGCTGCCTTTTTTAGGCAAGCTGATGCAACAAGTGGTAGCAGTATTGCGACTATATTTTAACAGCTGGTCAATAGGTGTTTCTGTTCATGATAAAGTGCTGAAACAGTTTGATACTGTTTGATTCGTCGTCGTCCTTCTATGAATGATGAGCAGCACAAATGCATCATTTTTTTAACAGGTTTTGCTGTTTCCCGTAATTCACCACAATGCAGTAGCTTGCCACAAAATTTAGTACAATGAAACGGTTAGGGATAACATTGTTGGCCATGTGCAGCGGATTGTGGCTCATGGCACAAACAGCAGTTGGTCCGGTGTTGGGGCCTGTATCGATGCGGACTGCAAAATTGTGGGCCGCAACAGAAAGCAAAACAGCAATAGCCACAGTGCAAGTATGGGCAAAAGGAAAACCACAACAAAAGCAAGTGGTAAGAACATTGCCCACAGATAAAAATGCGCCCTATCATTTTCAGCAATTCGAGGTCGTTAATCTGGAACCTGCTACAACGTATGAATACGAAGTGACGCTGAAAGATGGGCCCACGCACCAGCCGCCCGTTGTAATGGGCAAGGGCTCATTTACAACACAAGCCTTGTTTCAGTGGCGAAGCAATGCACCGGATTTTAGTTTCATTACAGGCAGTTGTGCGTACTTCAATGAACCTCGCTTCGACAGGCCCGGAAAACCT
The DNA here is from genome assembly GCF_009740285.1 of Phnomibacter ginsenosidimutans. Lineage (GTDB taxonomy): Bacteria > Bacteroidota > Bacteroidia > Chitinophagales > Chitinophagaceae > Phnomibacter > Phnomibacter ginsenosidimutans. The sequence continues at coordinate 3,372,779 of NZ_CP046566.1, read as the reverse complement.
TACGGCGGCGATAGCAGCATCTTTGAAACGATGGCCAAAGAACAAGCTGCATTCATGATGTGGCTCGGCGATAACTGGTATACCCGCGATGTGGATTACAGCAATGAATGGGGCATGTGGTACCGTGCTTACCGCGACCGCAGCAGTCCATCATTAAAACAACTTTGGGCCAACATGCCGCACCTCGCTATATGGGATGATCGTGATTATGGTCCCAATGATTATGGCAAAAGTTTTCAATTCAAACAAACCAGTCGTGAGGTGTTTCGCCACATGTGGATGAACCCGACTTATGGAGAAAACAATGAAGGGATTTATGGCAAGTATACTTATGCCGACGTCGATTTCTTTATGATGGATGACCGTTGGTGGCGTGATTTTGATGAGCTGCCCGACAGCATCAATGGCAAGCCCAATGCAGACAAACGCATGTATGGCAAGCAACAATTGGAGTGGTTGAAAAATGAATTGCGCTATTCTAAAAACAATCCACATATCAGTTTTCGTGTGATTGTAACCGGAAGCCAGGTGCTCAATCCCGGCAGCCCGTTTGATAAGTTGCTCGATTTTTCGATTGAGTACAATGAGTTGATGGAGTTCATCAAAACAGAAAAAATACCGGGCATTCTTTTCCTCACCGGCGACAGGCACCATACAGAAATCATTAAAGTACAGCATGACGGTTTGTATCCGATGTACGATATCACTTGTTCGCCACTCACCAGTGGTACACATGCATTTGCTGGCAAAGAAGCCAACAATCCTTGGCGTATACTGGGCATTGATAAGTTGCAGAATTACGGTCGCATCAGCATCAGCGGACCACGTAGTAAGCGGATGATGAAAGTGGAATTCTTAGGTGTAAAGGAGAAGCACTTGGCCAGTGGCAAGTGGGAGAGCAGGAGCTGCGATTCTAACAAGTAAATGCTGGCATTTACTGAAAAGTATACAAACAAATAAAGCAAGGATATGATGTCCTTGCTCTATTTTATTTTGACAATGCATGGTCTTCTTACACATCTCCTTCATCAAAGGAGAGTTCAATTTTCTTAACCTGTGTGTTTACTTTCCGATAGCTCACTCCAGCGGTATCAAACATGTGCTTGGAAGCGACAAATGAATCATTGCCGGCGTATTTGTCACTCAGAAAAACTACTTCTTTAATACCCGATTGAATGATGGCTTTGGCGCATTCGTTGCAAGGAAACAACGCCGTGTAAATGCGGCAGCCGGTAAGGTCCATGCCAATATTATTGAGGATAGCGTTGAGCTCTGCATGGCACACATACGGATATTTCGTTTGCAAAAAATCGCCCTGTTTACCCCATGGAAAATCATCATCGCTGCAACCAATAGGTAAGCCATTGTAGCCCGCACCTACAATTTTATTTTGCTTGTTTACAATGCAGGCACCTACTTGTGTGCTGGGGTCTTTGCTGCGCCGGCCGCTCAGCAGCGCCACGCCCATAAAGTATTCATCCCAACTGATGTAATCGGTTCTTTTTGCCATGGGGTTAATTGTCTGTTGCTGCAATATACCGTAGGCCAATCATATTGCCACCAGATGCTATTTTTCTTCCACAACATCGCCTGCACAGGCCTGGCATTGCATGGCAGCCAAGCCCCATTGTGCCACTGCATTGGTACTTACGCCCGGTGCTTCGTCTATGGCATTCATCACTACTGGTGGTAGTATTTTGTTGGTTTGTAAAACGGGTTTGCGAATGCCCGCACCGCCTGCATAAAATTCTTGCCAGGCCCGCTTACCTAATGCAGCATCCTGCAAGCGTTGCGCTGCGTACGCCGTCAATCGGGAATGGCCCTGCGCCAGATTCAGTTTGCTCAAAGCCTGTCCCAATTCAGCTTGTTGTTCTTGTGCTGAAGCGTTGTACAATCGGCAGTATTGCAGCCATGCATTTTCAAATGCTTTGTCTTCAAAAGTTTGAATGAGCTCTGCACAAACCTCGGGTAATCCAAACGCAGCACTAAGGTGTGATACAGACAGTTTTCCCGTTTTGTCGATGATGAATTTACCACTATCCATATCCATGGGGGCGCCTCCAGTGAAAAAGCCTTTGGGTTGTGCGGAAATGCTGGCCATGCTGTTGCGCAATAGCATCAATACCTTTGCGTTGCCGGTTCGCTCCCAATGCATCAGCCATGCGGCTGCAGCCGAACCCCAGTCGGTGCCAAAGCCCATGTTTACATGGTTGGCAGTTGCCGATACTTGTTGAACATCGCCTTTTGGCAGTTTGCGGCCGGGAGCTATCTGCGCTAATGTTTTGTAAGCATTCACTTGTTCGTCCATCAAATCGCCCACCCGTTCATCGGCAGTAAGGTAATAATACATGCGCCTGTTGGCCACGGTGCTGATGCGCAATTGCTTGGCGCTACAACCCCAGTGTTGCACATTGTGCCTGCTGCCCAATGGTGCAAATTTTCCCAAGTGATGCACATCTACTTCTCCTGTGTGGCGTGTCATGGCTTCTGCAAATCGATATACATCGGCACGACCGGTACGCAAAAAATAGAACCACAACCAGAGGTCAGTGCTCAGCTCTGAGTTATCCCATGCAAAGCCGCCTACATCGTATTTCCAAACATGCCGGTCGGTATCATAGCTATGCATTACATCGCCAAAATGCCAGAAGCCATACCACCTGCGCTGTTCTACCTGCTGTTGGTAATACGCAAAATAAAAATCGAGTTGCTCATCTATTTGTTTGATGGCAGCATTATCTGGATCGGGCAAGCTCCAAAATCCGGCAAATGCTGCTGCGGATTTCATGTAGGCTGATGTGGCCAGCAACTGCGGCGGTGCTTCGTTACGCTTTGCTATTTGTGCAAGGGTTTCGTTATCGGGCGTAGCGGCCAATACCTGGCAAAACAATTCGCTGGTGCGGGCAATGCCCATGGCCGTACCAAAGCCCGGTTCATAATCTTCATAAGTAATGTCTAATCCGGCCAGTTGCTTTTCGTAGCTGTCTTGTCCCATGCCATCGTGGTAAAAGCGCAGGTCCATGGCCGGCGCTTCGGGAGCCCACATCCACAAAGTGATTGAGCCTACACTGCTGTGTGCATGACGAATGTCTATTTGTGCAGGGTGGCTTTGCCAAAAATGCCGCAGGCCCAACGCCAGTCCACCATTGGGTGAGCCAAGGTAAGCTGTGCCCAAGGCCCTGTGCCCGGCAGTACTTTGTATCCAGCCAAATTGTTCGCCCGTTCTTTTTTTGATGCTGTAGCCATCTGCTGTAGGTTGGCATAGTGTGTAGTCGCCAAACTGTGGAATGTAGGGCAATCCTTTACGAATGGGCTCTGGCCAGCTGTTGCTGTCTGGTACAGCACTGCCTTGTATTTGTGCAGAACGAATGTTCGGGCCTGCATCGCGGCGCAACCCCGTGAGGCCTTGCACAGTCTCTGCAAATACACCGCCATTGGCACCACAAAAACGCACATGCCGGTTGTAGGCTGGCGTATCAAAAGGTACATCAAAGCGAATGCCAATGCCACTGATAAAATTCTGTTGCTCATTGCCATCAAACACAATGCTGTGTACCAACCGAATGCAATCGCTGCCGGCATATACATACATACGCACCATAAATGGTATCCAGCTGCGGCCTTGCTGGCTTTTGTGTTTGCCTGTCCATTTTACAACGGCTCTTATGGGGCCCTGCTGTTCCAGTTGGGCTTGTTCTATAATGCCTTCAAAAGAGGTAGTGGTCAATGCTTGATGAGCTGCAGCAGTTGCTTGTTGTTGACTTTGCAATACCAAGCGGCCATGCTGCCCAATTGTTCTGTTATTGCGCAGCAAAGAAGGGATGAGTACGTTGCCGCTATTCGCCACGGTTATTTGTATCACACCCGTGTCAATCGTCCAGCCATTTTGTTGTTTGGAAACTTGTAATGTTTTGCTGCTGCTTTCTTTTTGCTCCTGCACCAATACAAGGTTGTTGGTATACGTGCCTGCAGGAATACTATGTGCTGTCCATTTGGCAGAGCCATCGGGCCAGCGACCGGTAATCCAGCTTTGTGTAGGAATACTTTCGGTGCCGGAGTTTACCTGCAGTTTGCGTGTATCAGTCAGCACACCTTTTGGCCATGGCACGCCCCAGGTATTGCCCACGCAGTTTGTTTTTTCTTGTTCATCAATCCAGCGGAGTGGAATGTATATTCCTTCATCTTTGGGAGATGAGGGTGCCGCAAAGGAGGACAGCGAACCAACAACAGGGGCGGCTATAGCAAGACGGGAAGTTTGCTGTACAAACAAGCGGCGGGACAATTTCTTTTTACCCATGGCAAAGCATTTACGTGTATCAAATTTGCGCATTGCAACCGGGCTGTCTGTCCGTGTCTGTCATGCCTGATGGCGGAGTATTTTTTTGAGCACAACAATTTGCCCGAGGTGATAATGCAAGTGCTCAATCAGTCCATGCATTTGCCAGTAATAAGTATGGTATGCTGGTTTGATGAAGTCTTGCCACAATTGGCTTTCCGGCAAATTGGCCAATGCCGCTGCAAATGCCTCAGCTTGCTGCCAGGCTTGTGTTTTGTAGGCTTCCCATTCCGCTTCATTGTGTACAGGCGGGTGTACAAAACTTTCTTTGTCGCTGCCTTGCAGTGGGCCGCCCTCCAATACTTTAAGCACAATGCCAATGTAATATTGCGTGTGAAAAAACAAGCTGGCAATGCTGTTGCAACCGCCCATAGTTTGGTTGGCCATCGTCCAGTCAATATCAGCCATCACGGCTTTGTAATGACTGCTGGCCCAGTTGCCACCATGGTATACTTGCTGAAAATGAACGGCTATTTGTGCTGGAAGATGGGGTTGCATAAGCAATAATTTTTACAAGAATGCGAATGGTTGCTGCATTGATGCACAAGCTACAGGTCCGCATTGTCAATATTGAAAGATACTGCACCGCCAGCTATCTTTGGGTGCAAGCTGAATCTTCTTTATCAGCATCCTGTATCTTCGCGGCATTTCCAAAAATTTTGGCCAGCCTGCAACTGGCGTTGGATGCAACATCTCGCTTCGGCGTGACCTTAAAATTTTATTGACCATGGCGTTACTCCACAACCGGGTTTCCAACAAGGAACTCAAAGAGCGGCTGATGCAAGAAACCGAGCCGCGTACTACCATCAGTTTTTACATGTACCATCCTATTGCCAATCCGCAGGCTTTTCGGGATGAGCTTTGGAAGGGCCTGCATGCCCTCAAAGTGTTTGGCCGCATTTATGTGGCACATGAAGGCATCAATGCACAAATTAGTGTGCCTGTTTCCAACTTTGATGCATTGCGGCAATACCTGTACAGTTACGAATGGATGAATGGCATGCGCCTGAACATTGCTGTAGAAGATGACGGTAAAAGTTTTTGGGTGCTGCGCATAAAAGTGCGGGAAAAAATTGTGGCCGATGGTATTGATGATCCCAACTTCAGCATGGAGCGAAAAGGGAAGTACCTGAAAGCGAAAGAAGTAAATGAACTCATGCAAAACCCTGACGTTTTGGTGATAGACATGCGCAACCATTACGAATACGAAGTAGGCCATTTTGACAATGCCATTGAAATTCCCAGCGATACTTTTCGGGAGCAACTACCCATGGCGGTAGATATGATGAAGGGCCGCGAAGACAAGCCCGTGATTATGTATTGCACCGGCGGCATCCGCTGCGAGAAGGCCAGTGCGTACATGCTGCACCGGGGTTTTAAAAATGTGTTTCACATTGAAGGTGGCATTATCAACTATGTGCATCAGGTGAAAGAGCAGGGATTGGAACAAAAGTTCATTGGTAAAAACTTTGTGTTCGATAATCGCCTGGGCGAAAGAGTAACGGAAGACGTGATAGCCAAATGCCACCAGTGCGGACAGCCCGCTGACACGCATACCAACTGCGCCAACGATGCCTGCCACCTGCTGTTTATACAATGCGATGCCTGCAAAGCAACCTATGAAGGCTGCTGCAGTACAGCTTGCCAGGAAGTGATTCATTTACCCGAAGAAGCACAAAAAGAATTGCGCAAAGGCAAAGACAATGGGGCTCATATTTTCAGCAAGAGCCGGGAGCGGTTGAGACCGAGATTGGATGACAGATGATAGTTGATGGTTGGTGGTTGATGGTTGATGGGAAGAGATGTTAGATGACGGATGTTGGATGTTAGAAAGGCGAGTGAGGATTTTTTCTTTCTGGCATTTTGTTTTCCATCAGATAAGAGGATGGATTGAAGTATTCAATACAAAAAGGGAGTCATTCAATATTTGAATGACTCCCTTTGCTATTCAGTAAACTATTTTCGCAAAGTAACGTAGCTGTATTTCAGTAGCAGTTAATCCTTATTGCAACTTTGCCAGCGAAGCTTCGATAGCTTCCACTGTTGCTTCATCGCTCCATGCTTGGGGTACAAATTTTTCACCCACTACTTTTTCGTACAGGGTAATGTAACGCTGGCTAATGGTGTCAATCCATTCATCAGTCATTTCCGGTACGGTTTGGCCTTCTTTACCCATGAAGTTGTTTGCGATGAGCCATTCCCGCACAAACTCTTTGCTGAGTTGCTGTTGCTTTTCGCCAGCGGCTTGTCTTTCTTCAAAGCCATCGGCATAAAAATAGCGGCTGCTATCGGGGGTATGAATTTCATCCATCAGGTAGATGGTGTCGCCAATTTTTCCAAACTCATATTTGGTATCCACCAGTATCAATCCTTGCTTGGCTGCAATGGCTTTACCTCTTTCAAACAATGCCAATGTGTATTGCTCCAGCACCGCATAATCCTCGGCATTTACAATGCCTTGTGCAATGATGTCTTCGCGGCTGATGTCTTCATCGTGGCCGGCTTCGGCCTTGGTACTGGGTGTAATAATGGGTGAGGGGAAGTAATCATTTTCTTTCATGCCCTCGGGTAGTGCCACGCCGCAAAGGGTACGCAAGCCGCTGTTGTAGGTGCGCCAGGCATGGCCGGTGAGGTTGCCCCGCACCACCATTTCCACCCGAAAAGGAACGCAACGTTTGCCAATGCTCACATTCGGTGCCGGTACATCGAGCAGCCAGTTGGGGCAAATGTCGGCCGTGGCCTGCAGCATGTGGGCCGCTATCTGGTTCAGCACTTGTCCTTTGTAAGGAATGGGCTTGGGTAAAATCACATCGAAGGCAGAAATGCGGTTGCTGGCCACCATCACCAGTAAATTTTGGCCAATGCTGTAAACATCCCGCACCTTTCCTTTGTAATAGGCGGTTGTATTAGAAATGGTAAGATTGCTCATGCCGCAAAGAAAAACGATTCGGTTGGTTGCACCATGTGATGATTTGTGTTCGTGCTAAATCTGTATAAGCTGTGCATTGATAACTGCCATTTGTAAACTATGTTTAGCAATTGAACCTAAAAACCCCATATTTGCTTAGTTAAAAAACATACTTATGAGAAAAGTGCTACCACTTGTGGCAGTACTGATCATGGTTCATGCATTCACGATTGCAGCCATCGCTCAGGCGGTGACCATAAAGGGCACCGTAAAAGACGCCACCACAAAAGGGACAATTTCTGCCGTGTCTGTGGTTATTAAGGGCACCAGTACTGGTACCTACACAGACGACAACGGTAATTTCACACTCACTACCTCTCAGTCGTTACCTGTCACACTCGAAATATCTGCGGTGAACTTTGCCACCAAAACTGTAACCATCAGCACTGCCGATGGCAATGTGATTGAGCTCGAACAAAGCTCGGCACTGGGACAGGAAGTGGTAGTAAGTGCCACCCGTACGCCGTCTCGCATTCTTGAATCTCCCGTAAGTATTGAGCGTGTAGGCAACACTGCCATTCGCACTGCTGCTGCAGCCAACTACTACGACATGATCAGCAACCTGAAAGGTGTAGACGTGGTAACCAGCTCTCTTACATTTAAAACGCCTGCAACCCGTGGTTTCAACGGTAGTGGTAACACCCGTGTGAACCAAATGATGGATGGCATGGACAACCAGGCGCCTGGTCTCAACTTTTCGGTAGGTAGCGTTATCGGCCTTACCGAACTGGATGTAGACAACTTTGAACTGCTGCAAGGTGCTTCATCAGCCCTGTATGGCCCCGGTGGCATGAATGGTACCATTCTGATCAATGGTAAAAATCCATTTAAGTATCAGGGTTTGTCATTCCAGATTAAAACGGGTTTGATGCATGCCGACAAGCGTCAGCGTCCTACTTCATCTTATCATAACTGGGCTGTTCGCTTTGGCAAAAAAGTCAGCGATAAGTTCGCTTATAAAATTGGTGCCGAATTTATTCAAGCCAAAGACTGGTTGGCAGACGATATGCGCAACTACCGCCGCATTGGCTCTACCTCTGGCGACCTGGTAGATGGTACCCGCAGCACCGATCCTAACTATGATGGTGTTAACGTGTATGGCGATGAAACCACCACCAACCTCCGCAGCGTATTGAATGCTGTAGGTGCTCAGGTGCCTTTCTGGCAAGGCTTCATCAATACATTGCCTGCAAATATTCCTGTAAGCCGTACCGGCTATACCGAAAAAGAAGTAACCAATCCAAATACTTTCAACTTCAAGTTTTCTGGTGCCCTGCACTATAAAATTGCAAAGAATGTAGAAGCTATTTTGGCCGGTCACTGGGGTACAGGCAACAGCGTGTATACCGGTAGCCAGCGTTACTCTTTGAAAGATTTTAAAATTGGGCAGTACAAGCTGGAGTTCCAGGGTAAAAACTGGTTCCTGCGTGGCTTTACTACGCAAGAAAATTCTGGTGAATCTTACAACCTGACTGTAACTACCCAGTTGTTCAACGAAGCATGGAAGCCCAGCACCACCTGGTATCCTGAGTATGCCATTGCTTTCATGAATGCAAAGCTGGCCGGCCGTCCGGATTTGGAAGCCCATAACATAGCCCGTGGTGTAGCCGATGCTGGTCGTCCTGTAGCAGGTTCTACCCAGTTCCGCAACATTTTCGATCAGGTACGTCGCAAGCCTATCCCACAAGGTGGTTTGTTCCTCGACCGCAGCGATTTGTACATGGTAGAAGGCCAGTACAATTTTGCTGACATCATCAAGTTTGCCGACATCATGATTGGTGGCAACTGGAAGCAGTATGTATTGAACAGCCAGGGTACTTTGTTTGCCGATAAAGTAGGTGAGCCCATCAAAATCAACGAAATCGGTGGTTATATCCAGATTGCCAAGTCTTTGTTCAGCGAAAAACTCCGCCTGTTGGCTTCTGGTCGCTACGATAAAAATGAAAATTTCGAAGGCCGCTTTACCCCACGGGTTACAGCTCTCTTCAAGCCTGCTAAAAACCACAACATTCGTTTCTCTTATCAAACAGCGTATCGTTTCCCTTCTACACAGCAGCAATTGGATCAACCTCAACGTTGGTAACGGCATTTTGCTGGGTGAAAACCGTGCATTGTATGAGCGGTACAACCTCATCAACAATGCGCCGTACAACCCCACTAACCTGAGCGAACGTATTCAGTATGTGAAGACCAAGCCAGAAAGTGTAACCTCATTTGAACTGGGTTACAAAACTGTGGTTAAAGGAAAGTTGCTGTTTGATGTGTATGGTTATGTAGGTACGTATCAAAACTTCCTGAGCCGCCGCGATGGTATTCAGTTTGCATCGGGTGTGCCTTCTGCCTCTGGTGCATTCCAGGGTTTCAGCCTTGTTGTAAATGCCCCCGGCAAAGTAAAAACTTACGGTTGGGGTGCCAGCATCGACTACCTGTTGCCTAAAGGTTTCACCCTCGGTTTGAACGCTTCATCTGATGTATTGAACGATGTGCCTGCAGGTTTCCGTGCCTTCTTCAATGCTCCTAAGTACCGCACCAACGTATCAGTAGGTAATACGGGCTTTGGTAAGAAAAAGCTGGTTGGCTTCAATCTGATGTGGCGTTGGCAGGAGTCTTTCTTCTACGAAAGCGACTTCATTCAGGGTCAGTTGCCAGCATACCACACTGTGGATGCCAGCGTGAACTTTAAAGCGCCTAAAATCAAATCGGTTATCAAGTTGGGCGCCAACAACCTGTTGAACTCTTATTATCGTACAGCTATTGCCAACCCAAGCATTGGCGGCCTGTACTATGTAAGTTTTGCCTACAACGTTCTGTAACCATCAACCAAGCATTTAAAACTACTACTGTATGAAAAATATTTTCAGCAAATGGTGGGGATCGGCTGCCGTTGTTGTTGCAGGTGCAGCCATGCTGGCGTCTTGCAACAAAGAGCTGCCTCAACCCACGGCCATTGTGCCTCCTACACCCAGCGGACAAACCATGACGCAGGTGCTGGCAGCCAACGCCAAGTATTCTATTCTCCGTGCCGCCATTACCCGTGCCGGTTCCAATCTTACATTCAACCCATCTGATCCTACTGCGGTATACACGTTGTTTGCACCAGACAATGATGCTTTCATTGCCAGCGGTATTCCCAACGAAACAGCGGTGAGCGGCCTTCCTGCAGCTACTGTTGCTTCTATTGTGAATGCCCATGTTATTCCTGGTGTCGAACTGAAAGCAGCAGATTTGAGCACTGCTTTCCCCAACATGTATATGCAGAGTGGATTGGTATTGTCTGCCACGCCGCCCGTACCGTATCGCATGCCGGTATTCCCCAGCCGCCGCACAGCTGGCGCCTGGTTCAACAACATACCTGTAAAGGCTGCTGATATCGACGCTTCCAATGGTGTGATTCATGACATTGCCCGGGTATTCTTTCCGCCTTCTCAGGTGATTGCTCAGGTGGCTGCTGCCAATCCTGATTTAACCTACCTGATGGCTGCATTGGCCCGTGCCGATGCCGGACCTCCCACAGGCGCCCCTCAGCTCATTCCTATTTTGAGCAATGCCGCAGCTAACCTCACCGTATTTGCTCCAACCAATCAGGCTTTCCAAAACCTGTTTGCTGCTATGGGTCTGCCTACAGGTATTTCCACCATCAGTGCATTGCCAACGCAAACTGTGTGGGGTATTGTAGCTTTCCACGTGTTGGGTAGCCGCGCCTATTCTGTAAACCTGGCTGCCGGCAACAGCACTGCTGCCAGCATTATGGGTGTAGCGCAACAAATTAATGTAACTGGTGCCAACGTAACCGTACGTGGCCCCGGCAACAATCTGCCCACTACGCCGCCTACACCGTATGCTGCCAAAGTGATAACTGCAGACGTGAACACCATCAACGGTGTGGTACACATTGTAGACGCTGTTTTATTGCCTCAATAATGACACTGCATTTGCATAAAAAAGCCGGCTTGCACAGCCGGCTTTTTTTGTGGGCACGTTTGCGTGGAATTCAAAATTTTCTTTTTGCCCCCCAGCCTTTACTTTTGCCATCCTAAAAATCAGACAAACAAGCATGGGACGTATAATTGCATTCAGAGAAGCACTCCGCGAAGCCATGAGCGAAGAAATGCGCCGCGATGAGCGGGTATTGCTGATGGGTGAAGAAGTGGCAGAATACAATGGTGCTTACAAAGTAAGCCAGGGTATGTTGGCCGAGTTTGGCCCCAAGCGTATCATTGATACACCCATTGCTGAGCTGGGCTTTGCGGCTATTGCCGTAGGCGCTGCGCAAAATGGTTTGCGCCCCATTGTTGAGTTCATGACCTGGAACTTTGCAGTACTGCCCATGGACCAGATTTTGAATACGGCTTCTAAAATGATGGCCATGAGTGGCGGTCAGGTAGGTTGCCCGATTGTATTCCGCGGTCCTAACGGTAGTGCCGGTCAGCTGGGTGCGCAGCACTCTACTGCATTCGAAAGCTACTACGCCAATATTCCCGGTATTAAGGTGATCAGCCCCAGCAATCCATACGATGCCAAGGGTTTGATGAAAGCCGCCATCCGCGACGACAACCCCGTGATGTTCATGGAAAGTGAAGTGATGTATGGCGATAAGGGTGAAGTGCCAGAAGAAGAGTACCTGATTGAAATTGGTAAGGCCGATGTAAAACGTGCTGGTACCGATGTGACGATTGTATCGTACAACAAGATGGTGAAAGTGGCCTTGGGTGCCGCTGCCGAACTGGCCAAAGAAGGCATCAGCGCTGAAGTGATTGACCTCCGTACCATTCGTCCGCTCGACTGGCACACGATGGTTGAAAGTGTAAAGAAAACCAACCGCATGGTGGTGATTGAAGAACAGTGGCCCATGTGCTCTATATCTTCTGAAATTGCTTACCGCATTCAGAAAGAAGCTTTCGATTACCTGGATGCACCCATTCTGCGCCTCACCAGTGCAGATGCCCCCATGCACTATGCGCCAAATCTCGCAGCCCTGGCCATTCCAGATGTGCCCCGTGCCGTGAAACTGGTAAAAGAAGTTATGTACCTGAAGAAGTAATAGGCTCAGGTTTTATCATACAAAAGCGCCGCTTCCATAGGAAAGCGGCGCTTTATTTTTTGCTGTACAATATTTACCTGAGTAACCCATCATCCAGAATTTCTTTGGGCCGCATGTCTTTCAATTGAAATGCATACATGATGATGAAAGCGGCACTAATCATGCTTTGTGCCACGCCTGCAATAATGCCCGGTATGGTGTTGAAGCCAAACAAGTACAAAGGCATGCCAATGTGCAATATGGAACCGGCCAGATAAAGCCAGAAGCCCCATGGCCGCATGGTAAACATCACAATGCCTCCAGCCAGGGTGAGCAGGTTGGCCAGTATTAAGCCGATGGCCTGATACCGCATTTTACTTTCGTCTAGCATGGCCAGCGAATCTTCGATGATGCGGTTGCTTCGCTGCTTGCTGTTCGATTGCATATTGGCTGCCCGGCTGCGGTCAATGTTTTGTTTGCCGATGCGGGAAATTTTATCCGCACTTACATACAAGAACACATTGCTGATAATGGAGTAGCTGCTACCCACCATGGTAAGGATGCAGAGAATGGTGAGAAAAGTACTCCGCACAGGTTTGGCATAAACGAGTAAGTCTGACATGTGTGCTGTTTTAACCGATAATAATACCTGCAATACAAGCCGATAAGTAAGAGGCGAGTGTGCCGCAAAGCAATGCCCGCATGCCCAGCTGCGCCAGATCGGCACGGCGGGTAGGCGCCAGCTCTCCAATGCCACCTATTTGCATACCTACGCTGCTAAAGTTGGCAAAGCCACAAATGGCAATGCTCACAATCAGCAGGCCTTTTTCAGTAACCAACGGAATGGCTTTGGTGGTGAGGTTGTTGAATGCCACAAACTCATTGATGGTGAGTTTTTGTCCGAATAACGTAGCTGCATTGGTGACGTCTTCTGAAGGTACACCCATGGCCCAGGCAAATGGTGTAAAGAGCTTACCAAAAATATAGTTGAGGCTAAGGTCAAAATCGGGAGAAATGAGGTGGCCAACACTTACCAGCAGATAGTCAATCATGGTGATGAGGGCAATGAAACCGATGAGCATCGCAATCACGTTAATGCCAATTTTCATTCCATCGCTGGCGCCATGGCTTACGGCATCAATCAGGTTGCTGTACTGGCTCTTTACATCGAGCTTTACCTTGCCCATGGTTTGGCTTTCTTCCGTTTCGGGATACACAATTTTGGCAATGACCAATGCACCCGGTGCCGCCATCAAACTTGCGGTAATGAGTTTTGGTGCCGGATCTAAACCGGCTTTGGCACCCATGTTGGCATACACCACCAAAATACCTCCGGCAATACAAGCCAGACTACCACTCATGCTGGCCAGCAGTTCGCTGCGGGTCATGCCGGCGAGGTAGGGGCGAATCATTACCTGCGCTTCTACCTGGCCCACAAAGGCACTGGCGACGTTGCTCAACGACTCGGCACCACTCACCCGCATGATGAAGTTCATGCCCTTGGCTATGATGGAGACAATGCGTTGCATGACACGGAGGTGATACAGCACCGCCACAATTACGGTTACGAGGATAATAGTAGACACCACATTGAATGCAAATACAAACATGCCCGGTGCCGTGTAGTTGGCGGCTTGTCCATCGAAGCCAACGGTAGCAATGCCACCATACACAAAGTTGGCGCCGGCCTTGGCAAACTCTTCGATTTTTTGCATGCCATGACCAAGCTTTTGGAACATGGCCGTCATGAACGGTACCTGTAATACAAGAATGCCGATGATAACCTGCAACAGCATACCGCTGGCAATCACCCGAAGGTTGATGCGCTTTTTATTGTTCGAAAAAAGAAAGGCGATGCCGAGGATCAGCACAATGCCAATAATACCATGAAAACGACCCATGAGTACTGCTTAGAATGAGAAAAAATGTTGACTGCCGAAAATAGGCATTAACCATTACCCTTGTTGGTTTCTATGCATGTTTTTACGCAGGTCTTGTTCGTACCTGAAAAAAGAATCCTGCTACTTTTTGTAGCAGGATTCTCAAGGCGTTGAATGTAAAGTAATCACGGTCCAGCTGAAATGGCCAACCACGTTATGCTTATTATTTGTAGACGCTTATTTGAGTAAGTAAGACATGGTAGCCGCTATTGCTGCGTAATTAATCGCCTACCTTGTCGAATAATCAACGAGCTGCCATTTTTGATGGTGATAGATTTAGAGCTGGCATCACCGGTTTTGATGTCTGCCGCTGATCCGGCCGGAATAACAACGTGTGTATATTCGTTAGGTACTACACCACAGCTCCACACATTGGGATTATGCCAATGGGCATTGCTTAGCGCCGCGGTATCATTATGGAGATAGCTATTTTCAAAACGCATACTAAAGGTACTCCCCGGAACACTATCTGCTAAACAACGAAAATCAGCCTTGCGCCAGGAAGCTGATATGAGTTTTATCGTAAGTAATTTGGTATGGGCATTCTCCATGCCAAGCAAATCTTTTGCCGCTATGTAGCCAGTACCAGTGTCAACTTGCCAGATATACTCGCTACCACTTAGCGGCGATTCTAAAATGATATCGGTTTCGGCAGGGCAAATGGGAATGACATTATCATTTCCAAGATTGTTAAGGCTTACAGCAACTGACTGGTAATCTTTTAGCTCATAATTATCAGGTACTGCCGAAAAGTAGCCACTCCTGGTACGGCCAACCAAATCTGGTTTTGCATCACCATTTAGATCATCTACACCATCAAAATAAAAGAAATCGTTACGGTAATTAAAACGATGGCTATTCAGGTGCAGTTCTTCCTGTTTCGCATATATCATTCCCAAACTGTCTTTCTCAAACCTAAGAACGATTGGAGTCGACTGAAGATTTCCGAAATACACTTCCTTGGCACCATCTCCATCGAGATCAACCATTTTTGATATTGCATCCCCAAATATGAAAACTGAAAGAGCTGATGGCTGATCGTATGAATCCTTCATAAGAACTTTTATTGGGTCAACCATAAACTCCCACTTGTTTTGATTAAAGTATCCTTTGTAATAATCAAGACCAAAAGGAATTCCCCAATTATTAAAGCCGCTGAGCAGTAAATCAGGTATACCGTCACGGTCAATGTCTTCTATAAATGGTATTCTTTTGATATTCGATTCCCATGTTTCTGCGGGTGCATCAAGCAGTATTGGATGATCAATTTGTCGTACAAGTTTGATGATACCTGGCTCGCTTTCATTTGTCAAAAAAACTATCCGATTGTCTTGGCGCTGCCCTGGCAGCCCGAAGAGCAGGCTGGCCTTCCCTTTGTAGGGATTACTTAATGAGCGACATACGACAACGGGCGGATAATATCTTGGATAATCAGGGTAGAGGGATGCTATTTCGTTGATTATGTAGGGCACCTCACTCAGCTTGATCACATTACTATTGGCACTGAGGTTTCTAATTATACTTACTCCTACTTGAATGTCATTGAAGCCATCGTTGTCAAAATCCATAATGTGAATGGAATGGCTTCCGTCAGCAACAAGCTTACTCACCAGTTTTACAGGAGATCCGAATTTGATATCACCCCTTGTCGACAAATTTGTGTACACCAACAGTCCAGCACTATCACTAACAACAATCTCAGGCAGTCCATCGTTATTCAAGTCGCCTAATGCCGCAAATAAACTGCCGGTATTGCCAGCCAGTTGTAATTTTTGACCTTCTTCAATTATTCCATTCTTCATCTGAAGCTTCATCGCCCAAAGCCCATGACCGCTGTTCGGTGCCGGAGTTGCCACCATATCAGCCTGACCATCTCCGTCCAAATCATCCACCAATACAGGCAAATAAAATTGTTCATAGAATCCCAATCTGGATTTGCCACGAGGAACAAGATTAGAGAATTGGGCAGGCTTTTGAAAGGTAGTTCCAAGGGCTTTTGCGCCTCCGCCATTAAATATGGTCTCAAATGGGGTTGGCGCATGAATAACACCACTTTCGGTTTGCAATGCAATCGTTCGAACCAAGGTACCCGGTGGAACCTCGATGGTGATGCTGTCTGTATTTGCATTGACAATGTTTGCGGGAAAACTTCCAAATCGTGCACGAAGGGAGTTTGTATTGCTAAGTCCTTCCAGTTTTACAGTCACTAAAGAGCCAACCAGCCCCTTGTTTGGAGAAATGCTAATGATTTTCGGGGGAGCTTGTCGCTGAACAAACGTAAATGTTCCAAGCGTACTGGCATCTGAAACAGAACGAATTTCAACGAGTCCGGTTTGACCCTTACCTACAACGGCTACTATTTTGGTACTATCCAGTATACTGAAACGTTGAGCTTCAGCTCCGCCAATCAAGACCCGCTTTACCAGGTTTAACTTTGATCCTTCAATCAATATCTCGTCACCGATTTTTCCACTATCAGGATAAATGCGCAAAATAGCCATACCCGAGGGGGGTATAAACGTAAAACCCGGCCGACTGGAAATGCCGCAACGACTGCTGATTTGAACAGCGCCTGATCCGCCTGTATCTACGATGGCTGTGATGGTAGTGGAACTGAGAATGCTGAAACTCCGGGCCGGAACGCCGGCAAATGAAACGGAGCGTGTCATGTGTAAATTGGTGCCTGTAATGGTAACGGTACCACCTGCTACTGAAGATGTGGGCAAGAAGCTACTGATGATAGGCTGCTGCAACCGGTAACTGATTTGTACTTCATGGCTTCGGCTGCCGGCATTGTTGCTTACCTCCAGTCGAAAAGTATCCGTAACGGTACAGGAATCTCGCTGATAATCAACCTCGAAGCTGTTTGCCAAAAGTTGGCCATTTCTAAACCAGCGATGCTGATATCGCCTGTCAGATGTAGAAATCAGTCGTAATTGGTTGGCGCTGGCCAGTGCAGTACTATCAATTCGAAAACGGGCGTTTGGTATGCCTTGAAATGCAAGCGTATTTGATTTATACAGCTTGTATATCCCATCAGTCGCCCACACAAACGAAGGTGCCACAAAACTATAGCCTCTGTCGGGTCCGTTGGGCAATTCCTCCCAATGGCGACCTGAATCGGTGGAAATGTGCCCGTTGGTAAATCCAACTGTTTCGCTGGCAAACCGTAGGCCGGCAAAGTTGCCGGGTCTGGTGTCGTCAGTGGTTAACTGCTGCCAGGTAAGGCCGGTATTAGTAGTCCGAAACAGCTGTCCGCTGGCAGCGGCAAATCCAAAATTTGGATTTACAAATGCGATATCGGCAATCAAGGCGGGGGCTTGGGTAACGAGGGCAAAGGAAGCACCGTTGTCTGCGGAACGATACAACTGTCCTGCCTGTGTGACGGCCCATACAGATTGATTGCCGAAACAGATTACTTGCTTAAGCGGTTGGCCATTGGGATTGGGAAGCTGCTGCCAATTGATACCGCCATTGGTAGTACGCAGCAAGTAGCCCGACCCTACTGCAAAGCCCGTTTGACCACTAAATGAAACATCGGTTAGTCCATCTGAAATTGCGCTGTGCCAGTAAGTGAGTAGCCAGTTTTGCCCCCGATTAGTTGATACAGCAATGGCGGCATTAAAGTTTAGGGTCACCCACTGCCACTACCATATCTGCGCTAACGGCGTAAATAGCTTTTAAGCTCATCGGCGTTGTGAGATTGATGTTTTCTCCCGGGTAGCGGCTCAGATTGAGATTGCTCAGCCAAATGCGATTGAATTGTTGAGAACGGCCGGAGTCGCTAGTAAATGCCACACCGCTGGAATGGCAGATATAGCCGGTAGATGGAGAAGCAAAGTGGCTGCCGGTCAGGCTGCTAAATTGGCCCACTATCTGTGGATTGGCTTCAAAAATTTGGGAGAACTGACCCGACGCCAACTGAGGACTAAACAATATGAATAGTATGAGTGTGACGCCGATATGTCTACAGTGGAAGGATAACCTGTTTGAGGTAATTTGATTGGTAAAGCGCATATGTACAAAAATACAGAATCGGTTATTTTGGGACTCTACAAAAAAGCAGCTGCTGTTTTATTCCTACCCTTACATCGGAAATGGCAGGCGGCCGGTTGTCTCTAAACATTTTTTTCTTAAGTTCCTTTCCCCTCCGCCAGAGTTCTTGACACACAAAGCGAAATAAAATAATTCAGGCGCTTGAAATAGGTAAACGGGTTTGGCTATTCAACAATGTTTCAGGCAGAGGACACTGCTGGGAAAAACTAAAATTGCAAAACCACGTTGGGGAATTAGTTTGGAATGACCTTGCGATGTGGCTAAAGGTATAGCTGGATACCTGCTGTAAGCATATGGTGTGCTGCGGGCTCCGAGTGCCTGCAATTGGACGATGCACATTTATAGTCAGTGGCTGCTCTGATTTCGGTGCTTTAAATTGTGAATGGCGCTTCGTGAAGTGTTTATCTGATGGTAAAATCAGTAACGCATCATTTTCAGCAAAAACCTCACTACATTGGTCGTTCATTAAAACCATTGTTGTTGCATGATAAACAAACTTCCCGCTGCTGCTGCACTGCTGGCACTGGCTGCAGGTGGATGGTGGATGGCCGGTCAGCCATTGCCTTCCATTATGGCTGCCGATAATTGGCAAGAGCAGGCTGCAGACAGCACCAAAAAGGATACAATGCCTTACACGGCATTCAAAGATTTGCCGCTCAAGCCCGAACGGGAAATCAAGTTCAACACACAGGAAGGTACCTGGATGAGTGTGGATGTAAGCCCCGATGGCAAAACCATTGCCTTCGATTTGATGGGCGACATTTATACCATGCCTATTGAAGGCGGCAAAGCCACTCCAGTAACCACCGGCATGGCCTATGAAACGCATCCAAGGTTTAGCCCCGATGGCAAAAAGTTGTTGTTTACCAGCGACCGCAGCGGCAACGACAACCTGTGGTACATCGACATGGAAAAGAAAGATACCGTGCAGGTAACCCGCGACCGCCAGGGCGATGTGCCCGGTGCTGCATGGACGCCCGATGGCGATTACATTGTGGTATCAAAAGGACGCAGGGTGAGCAAGCTCTACCTCTACCACAAAGACGGTGGCGGCGGCACCCAGCTCAACGATGCACCGGCCAGCATGAAAACCATCGACCCCGTAGTGAGTCCCGATGGTAAAAAGATTTACTTCAGCTGGCGCACCGGCTCATGGAATTATAATGCCCTGCTGCCGCAATATCAGATTGGTACTTACGACAGAGACAAAGGCACCATCACCAGCATAACCACCCGCTACGGTTCGGCCTTTACACCTACGCTGAGTAAAGATGGCAACTGGATGGTGTATGGTAGCCGCTGGCAAGACAAAACCGGATTGGTGCTGCGCAATATGAAAAACGGCGATGAAAAATGGCTGGCCTATCCCGTGCAGCGGGATGAGCAGGAAAGCATTGCGCCACAAGGTGTATTGCCTGCCATGAGTTTTACTCCCGACAGCAAATTTGTGATTGCCTCTTACGGTGGTAAAATCTGGAAGCTGCCCGTTGACGGCAGCGCTGCACAGGAAATTCCTTTCAATGCCGATGTACGATTGGAAATGGGACCACGCTTGTATTTCAACTACGCCATCAAAGACACTTCTCACAAACTGGCTACACAAATACGTGATGCGGTACCCAGCCCCGATGGCAAGAAGTTGGCTTTTACGGTGCTCAACCGTTTGTACGTGATGGATTATCCGAATGGCACACCCAAGCGGGTTACAACGCACAACTTTGTGGAAGCCATGCCAGCCTGGAGTCCTGATGGCAACCAGCTTGTATTTGTGAGTTGGGATGAAAAGGATGGCGGTAATCTCTGGAAAGCCGTGCTGGCTCCGAAATCCGCAGTGAGCAAGCTTTCCAGCGAAGCCGCATTTTACATGCAACCTGCGTGGAGCTTCAACAACCGCATTACGTATTTCAAAGCAGCCAAGCGGGTGTTTAAAGATTCTGAAGATCCTTTTTCGACGGATCGGAAGCACAACTGCTGTGGATACCAGCCAACGGTGGTACGCCTAAAAAAATTGATGTGCCAAACGACCGTGGCAATGTGCATTTTACCAAAGACACGAACCGTGTATTTATGAACGGCGGTGGCGGTACCCTTATTAGTGTAAACTGGGAAGGCCACGATGAAAAAACACATGTGCGGATTAGCGGCATCACCACTTTTGGTTCGGTAGCAGAAGCCGATGACCATAGCAGCCACGGCCATACCAGTGAATTGCCGGCTGCCAATGAAGCACAGCCCGGCATTCGCTATGTAATGGGCAAACCCATGATGCAATACGATGCGGTAAGCTATTGCATGCTGCCAGAAGGCGCCAGCATGAAAGAGCCACAGCAAATGCCTACTCCTGCAGGTACCATCCTTATGGCACCGGTAGGCAATATGGCCGTTGCTCAGGTCAACAACAACGTTTATGTAGTGACGATTCCTGAAACCGGCAAAGTGCCCAGCATCAATGTGGGTGAGCCTTCTGCGGCTTCATTCCCTTCTAAACAGCTCACAGAAATTGGAGGCGAATGGCCGTTTTGGGAAGCCGATGGCAAAAAAGTACACTGGAGTTTGGGTAACGGTCACTGGGTGTATGATGTGGCCCGTGCCAAGTTTGTAGACGACTCGGTGAAGGCTGCTAAAAAGGCCGAAAGCCTACGTGCCGCCGACAGTGTAAAAGCGTTGCTGGCCAAAGGACCCGATGCTAAAAAGCTGGCCGATAGTCTGGCGAAAAAAGCCAAAGACTCACTGACTGCTTTGTACAAAGCCGATACAGCGAAAGCCAAAGCGGATAGCATTGCGAAAGCCGATTTGAAAAAGAAAGAGAAATACACGCCTGAAGAAACACAGGTGAAAGTATTTTTTGCGAAAGACAATCCTGCCGGAACAATCCTGTTGAAAAATGCCCGCATTGTAAGCATGAAGGGCGATGAAGTGATTGAAAATGGCGATGTACTCATTGTCAATAATCGCATCAAAGCAGTTGGCAAAACAGGAAGCCTGCAAGTGCCGGCGGGTGCACAGGTGATAGATTGCACCGGCAAAACGATTACGCCTGGCTTTGTAGATACGCATTCGCACATGTGGCCGCAGTGGGGCATGCACAAGAACTCAGTTTGGATTTATGCAGCCAACCTCGCTTATGGTGTAACCACTACCCGCGACCCGCAAACCGCCACCACCGATGTGCTCACTTACAGCGATATGGTGGAAGCCGGCATGATGCCTGGCCCACGAGTGTACAGCACCGGCCCCGGCGTGGGGTATTGGATGTACAACCTGCAGAGCTACGAGCAAACCAAAAATGTGCTGAAGCAATACAGTAAGTATTTCAATACGCAATACATCAAAATGTATTTGGTGGGCAACCGCCAGCACAGGCAGTGGGTGATACAAGCTGCGAAAGAACAACAGCTGATGCCTACAACCGAAGGCGGTTTGGATTACAAGCTCAACATGACGCAATTGTTTGATGGTTATCCCGGTCATGAGCATGCTATTCCCATTCATCCGTTGTACAACGATGTCACCCGCACCATTGCCGAAAGCAAGATGGCTGTCACTCCAACATTGCTGGTATCATACGGTGGTCCTTGGGCCGAAAACTATTATTACACTACCGAGAGCCCCGTGCACGATGCCAAACTCAACCGCTTTACGCCTTACGAAGAGTTGAGTGCAAAGTCCCGCCGCAGAGTAGGCGGTTTGGGTGGTTGGTTTACACCGGAAGATCATGTGTTTCAAAAGCATGCCAAGGGTGTCAACAGCATTGTAACCAAAGGCGGATTGGCTGGTGTGGGTAGCCACGGTCAGCTGCAGGGATTGGGTTACCATTGGGAATTGTGGAGTGTGGCCAGCGGTGGCATGAGCAATCTCAACGCTTTGAAAACGGCGACCATTTTGGGTGCTACCGCACTGGGCCTCGATCAGGAACTGGGTAGTGTAGAACCCGGCAAACTGGCCGACCTGGTGATTATGGATGCCAACCCATTGCTGAACATCCGCAACACCAATACCATTCGCTATGTAGTGAAAAACGGTCGCTTGTATGATGGCAATACGCTGGACGAAATTTATCCGACACCACGCAAACTAGACGTGAGTGTATGGACGAAAGAAGCGCCAAAAGTAACCACACAGGTACCGGAGTAATGGTAGAATCGTTTTATAAAGCGGCTGTCTCATTCAAATGAGGCAGCCGCTTTTTGTGTTGTAAGCATTGCTTGCAATCTATGTATCTTGAATGCATGAAGTTTTTTCGAAGAAATGAGATAACCCCGTTTAGTATTTGCTTATGAAAAAAGTCTGCTTGATAATTACAGTGCTGTGTTTTACCGTTGTAGGTATAGCACAACGCACAGCCATTGATGCTGCATTTGATACTGCGGTGCAGCAAGGCTTCAGCGGTGTATTGTTGGTGGCCAAAAATGGAAAGCCCATTGCAAATCGTGTTGCGGGTTATCGGCATTTTGAAACACAAGCACCCTTGCAGTTGAGTGATGTGTTTGAGCTGGCTTCGGTAAGCAAGCAGTTTACCGCCATGGCCATTATGATGCTGCAGGAAGAAGGCCGTTTGCAATACGATGATTCATTGTCGAAATACATTGACTTGCCTTACAATGGAATAACCATCAGGCAGCTGCTCAATCATACCAGCGGCCTGCCCGACTACCAAGCGGTAATGGATGCGCATTGGGACAAATCGAAAGTGGCAGGCAATGAAGATTGTATCCGTTTGTTGCGACAGTATCAACCGTCCATGTTGTTTACACCCGGTGCACAATACCGCTACAGCAATACCGGCTATTTGCTACTGGCCAGTGTGGTAGAAAAAGTAAGTGGGAAAGATTTCATTTCCTATTTGCAGCAGCGGATTTTTACACCACTCAAAATGCAGCAAACGGCTATACGTACACTGGAAGCCAAAGCAGCTACAATCAATTTCGCAGCTGGGCATTTGAAAGATTCAACAGGCGCCTACATCAATGCGAACAAATTTCACAGCAGCGATTACACGGTGTGGTTGGGCAATCGCAAAGGCCCCGGCCGTATTAGCAGCACTGCTGCCGATCTCCTCCGCTGGGATAAAGCCTTGTACAAAAACAAACTGGTGCAGCACAGCACTTTACAGCAGGCGTTTACACCGGCAACACTCAACAACGGACAACTCAGTATGTATGGTTTTGGCTGGGAAATAGAAACGCATCCTGTGCTCGGCAATATTGTAAAACACAATGGCGATAATCCGGGTTACAGCACTCAAATCATTCGTTGCGTAGATAAACGTTACACAGTCATTGTGCTGTGCAACAATGCGCATCCATCTTTTAGAACACTACTCAGCAACATCATGCAAGCTTTGGCGGCAGAAGAAAGTAAGTAATGGTAATATTTTAGCCTATTGCTTTTCTTTCGCATTTCATCTCAATGAAAAAGCTGATTTGTACAATTACAAATCAGCTTTTTGTTACCCTTATATCTTTTACTTACAACGGCCGAATCCAAATATTCCGAAAGCTGACCAGGTCGCCATGATCTTGTAAGAAAATGGGTTCGAGATCACCATGTTTTTCATAATTGGCAATGCCGATGTATTGCGTTTGCCCCCATATTTCTACGTTGTTTTGCACCAGCACTCCGTTGTGAATGACCGTAATTCTGGCAGCAGCTTTTACCCGGCCATCGGCATAAAACCGGGGTGCAGTAAAAATGATGTCATAGCTCTGCCATTCGCCGGGCTGCCGGCTGGCATTGGCCAGTGGAATGTGTTGTTTGTAAATGCTGCCAGCCTGGCCGTTGCTGTAGGTGGTATTGTTGTAGCTATCGAGCACTTGCAGTTCGTAGCGGCCCATTAAAAAGATACCGCTGTTGCCCCGCATTTGTCCTTCGCCTTTTACCACAGCTGGGGTACGCCATTCTACATGCAGCTGGCAATCGCCAAAGCCCTGCTTGGTTTTAATGCCGCCGCTTTGTGGTTTTACGGTCATGGCGCCATCGGCAATGGTCCATGGTGCGGCACCGCCTTTTTCACTTTCCCATTGGCTAAGGTTGGTGCCATTAAACAGTACAATGGCGTCGGAAGGGGCGTCGGCAGCGGTTTTGCCCGGGGTAACAATGGGTGCTTTGGGTTCCCAGAGTTCGGTCATTTTCGGGTCGCCGGTGCGTTGGGCCATGGCCAAATGAGTGATGAACAATGCTGGAAGTACAGCAAGCAGGTGGCGTTTCATGAGAGCAATGTTGATGGATGAATAATCAAAAAAATACAGCACCGAAAGTAAGTGGAAAATAGCGAAACAAACTGCGGTGCACGGCTGTGATATACGACATAAAATTCCATTCATTTTGGCTCCAAACAGAAATGCAATACCTGAAACCAGTAAATTGCAGTACACAGTTGATGTTGGTTGCTGCCGGCTACTTACTCAGCTATTGCATGCTTGTAAATGCGTGTTATGAATACCCACATGATTGCTGAACCTTTGATAGAACAAACCTGCCACTTGACGATTGACGATTTTTATACATTGCTCGATGAGCACGAAGTGCTGGTGGTAGATGTACGCAACTACGACGAACAACCGGTGATTGATGGTTTTGCCGACAGGCGTTTGCCCCTCGATCAGCTGGCCAGTTACCTGGATGAGCTGGATGCCGATGCCATTGTGTTTGTGTGCCAGGACGGCACCCGCAGTGCCGAAGCCATAGCACTGGCCAAAAGCCATGGCATGGTTATACCCGTATTCAGCCTGGAGGGCGGTATAACAGCCTGGCTACGCAGTAAAGAATAAAGAACGATTATAGAAGGACGCAATAGAAAAAGGTTCGCAGTGGATAGCTGCGAACCTTTTGCATACAAGAAGATGCCGTTGGGTTTAATTCCACAGGGTGCCATCCAATCCGACCACGGTACCCAACCACAGGGCTATGATGTAGCCCAGCAGGCACACGAAGTACACCAGTATTTTGGGCCAGCCATTTTTGGCCTGCCAGCCCAACAAAACATGTATAATGGCCGCCGCCAATCCGCCGGCTACGGGTACTACCAGCAGGGGGCGCAGCATCCACAGCTTGCTCCATTCTGGTTTGGGGTGAAGGATTGATGGCATGATGAACACGGTAATAAGCAGCAGGGCAATGCCGGCACCTATCAGCACCCGCTTAAGCAGAAGGGTCGATGTGTTGTTGGTAGTAGATACGGTAGAGGTCATACAAAGTAGATTTTCGGTTATTTCAAAAGTGCTTTGAAATTCAAAGTTAAAGCGAAAATGGAAATGGCCAAGCCTTGCTGTGGGGAATTTGATGAATGGTAGCGTTGGAGGTGCGTTGCGGTGGAAAAGGACTCAGACTGATAAAGGGAAAGCGTCGCAATAGTACATAGCGAAGAACTACGTCAACTTTCTGAGAGTGGCTTTAATTGATAAATCATGATTGGCAGAAAGGACTCTTTGATTGTCCAGACAATGGAATAGTCGATACCAAAATAATCATGAACAATGCGATTTCTACATCCGCGGATTCGGTACCAGTCAATATTGGGAAAACCGTCTTTAAAATCCTCTGGAAGACGGTTTGCTGCTTCTCCTATTATTTCAAAGTTGCGGATTACGGCATCCACCATTTTGCTGTCATTTTTGAACTCTTCAAAACTTTGTCCCACTGTTTACTCGAGGATTTTGTGAGCACTTTCCAAAATGTCACCAATCAACAGTTTGGGTTCACGTTTAGACATAAACAATCTCCCGCTCTATGGCTTTGAAGTATTTGTCTTTAACGCCTTGGCGGGATACCAGGTCTATCTTCTTTTGAAGGCTTTGTTCGATGAATTCCGCCAAATCAACAAATTCGATGCCGATGGGGCGATTGAATTCTACAATAATGTCTATGTCACTTGAGGCAAAGAAGTCGTCACGAACTAGGGAACCAAACAGGCCAATACTTTGCACATGAAACCGACGGGACATTTCCGGTTTCAGTTGTGATAATTGTGCTTTTATATTAGCGAGTTGCTTCATCATTCATATTTAAGCAAACTTGTTTTAAAGATTGCTGTCCTCCCAATCCGAAACAAAGTGATATAGGATTTCAGTGGAGAGGACTCCGACTGATAAAGGGAAAAAGTTGGCAGGCTTGACCAGTCAGCCCTGCTGACGTAAAACCTATTTTTAGCGGTTGTTTTAATTTGTCCAGCCACCAATTTCTATCCAAGGTTCCCAACTTTTTTTTGTCTTTTTATAAAGCCAAAATGTCCCGTGTCCACATAAACTACAAATGAAGTCATAATAAAATAAACAAACTGTATTGTCTCTCAAGAAAATTGGTTTGTAAATCAGATAAGATGGATCATATCTATTCTTTACAGTGTCTTTGCTAACTAGTTTTATATTATCAAGTTGAAACATTTTTTGAGAAAGTTTTGTCCATTTCATAGTGTCAACAAGAATTTGATTTTTTTCTTCATTAGTTAGAATAAAATAATCAGAAGGTTTTTTATTGTTGATGTCTTTTAATGTATCTGTTGTCAATATGTAATCTCTAAAATATCCTGGTGCATTAGATGAAAGAAATATATTGTTTGAGTCGGGTAATAAATATCTGTCAGCTTTGAAAAAGTCAATAATAGTGTTTATGAAATAATTCATCTCATTTATCTTCTCATTGGTTTGTCCAAAAGAAACAAATGCAGATAAAAGAAATAGAATTAGACTACTTAGGTATTTCATAAAATAACCGCTACGTCCTGCGGCTTGGCGTTGTGGCGATATTCTGTGTTCCGTCCGCCGACAACTGAAGCCGATTGGTGAACTAATGTACAAGTTTATTTCTACTGCTCAATAGCATGTCGTCAAGCTGAATATGCAGCCCAATAGCGAAACAAATGTTGATGCTGCGTTGAGTCAGCCGCCATAACGCCAAACCGATGTTGCCTGCCGTTTTATTGCTCTCCGTGTTCAACTTCCCATGCTCTTTCAGCATCAACTAATTCCTGATGCCAGTCCCAAAGTTCCTGTAATGTCTTAAAGGTTTTGGGAACTGGATTTGACGCACTAAATGCTTCGTCAGGCGTTAAGGGTTCAATGTGCTGAAAATAGCTTTCACTTGTCCGTCTGGGATTTGCAGCCAATGAAGACGAAAAGTAGTCCGTAGCATAGTCGTAATGATGCGAATGAATAAATGTATCCCACTGATTTCTGACTTCTTCCTCTGGTCGGATGTCAATAATTTCAAACTGCTCCATGTTTCTGTCGTCCGATGTACCCCATGCTTCATTCAATAACGTTACAGCTTCAACATCTGTCGCTGGTGCTCCATAACCAAAAATTGTCACTCGTTTTGTGCTTTCAGAGTTCAACCAAGCTTTTACCCTTTTCCATTCGGTGCTAATAAATTCATCGTCCGTATAGTTTTTTTGTTCTACAGGATAAAGTAGTCTTGTCGGTTCAAAATAGTTTTTTGTTGCTTTAGAATACCATCCTGCGGGTCCGCATCTTTTTTCTTCTGCACTATAACCGATTGCGACGTTACCATGTAAAAATGAAAGGAAAGGCATCTTAGCTTTATCACCATTTCTAACAAACGCTTGATATAAAAACGGATCCCAATTAAACGTGGCGATTAAATCTTTGGGGCGTAGCGATAAAACCAAGTAGTCGTAAATAGTGGGTTCGTCTGGTAATTTCATGTCTTTGAAATAGGCATGAACTCGTTTCTCTATTTCAACTATCTCTTTTGAATTTGGGTTGTCTTTATGCAAATTGCTATATAACTGTTCAAAATTTTTGGCTTTTAGGTTTGTCGATAGTTTATCAGCTATGTCAGTCAGTCCTACAACCTCGATGAAATTGTCCATTGACGGAAGAACCTTACCATTTGAAAGTGGATTGCGTCTTGTTGCCGCAATGCTTGCTCCAGCTCCAAGAATAACAACATGTCCGCCACCGCCCATAACGGTATTTACTCTGTCTTCTCGTGTTTTAGGCATGAGTATGAGGTTTGTCTAAAAATGGCAGGCAACGTTCACAGCTTTGAGGTCGGCGGGGCAATTCTTTTACGTCGCCCCTGGCGACGAGTGTTGAGCTGTGCTAATAAAGATAAAAATTTATTCAAAAGCTTAATAGATAAATGTCAACCGGTACAAAAGTAAAATAGAATTACAGGTGATGACCGACGCTTTGCGTCGCCCCCCGCTGCCGCAAAACTGCATGTTGCCTGCTGGCATTAGTCAGTCTTTTGAAATATTCCTTGCAAATATTGGTTTCCATCATTGTGATTTTCATGTCTCATAGCTTCAATAACCTCATCTGGTAATTGTTTGCTTGCAAATTCTTTGTCAAGCAATGTAAGATTATGTTGAAGTAAGAGAGCCTTTATTTCATTTTCAATATTCGTCAAGGAAGTGTCTGTGATGTCGCCAATTTTGTCTGCAGTGAACAAGCCGCCCCAACCAATAGAGTCATACATCTTGCTAAATGTAGTCTGTCCATAAGCAGCAATGGGAGCACATAAACTAATGCAAACAATTATAGCATTACCTTGATAGCTGACGTGTCCTTTTGGATAGCATATAAATTCAAGGTAGTTTCCTAAACCTCCATCTTCAGAATAATAAGTGTCAAAGAGTGAATTCTCTGTCAACTTTGAAATAAGGTCGCCATAGTAAGCATGTTTGTTGTCGTCAATTCGATTTCTGTCAGCACTCCAATTGTCTCTGTAAGGAAGCCAAGAAAATATCTTATTTACTTCTTGTTCTGTCAACATAGGTCACTTCAATTGATTAGGGTGTAAATATGCTTGCAGGCAACACGTAAAAATATGATACTCCTATCCAAAAAGGCCTAACGTAACATCATTGAATTTCAATCTTCTAGTGTTATACATTTTGTATTGTTGTTAGTGCAATTCACCTGGTTATACATTTTGCATTGCTGCAATCGCTTTCGATTTTGGCGCAGCAGTTCCTGTACCACCTTCACTTCAAACGTTTGCTTGTCCTCGTCCTTTCTCTCAACCTTGTCCTTGCCCTCAAACTTATCCTTATCCTTGTCCTTGTTCTTGTCCTCAGCCTCGTCCTCAACATCAACCTCAACCTTTCCCTCGCCCCCTTACCTTTGCCCACTTATGCCAGCATTATCTTTTGAGCTTCAACATACCGATGCCGCCAGCAAGGCCCGGGCAGGAAAAATAACCACCGACCATGGCGAAATACTGACGCCCATATTTATGCCCGTCGGCACCGTGGGTACGGTAAAAGCCGTTACCCAGCAGCAACTGCACGATGTGGTGCAGGCGCAAATTATTTTGGGCAATACCTACCACCTGTACCTGCGCCCCGGCCTCGAGGTACTGGAAGCAGCGGGTGGTCTGCATCAGTTCAATGGCTGGCACAAACCAATTTTGACAGATAGTGGCGGCTATCAGGTGTTTAGCCTGGCGGCGCAGCGCAAAATCAAAGAAGAAGGCGTTACGTTTCGCAGCCATATTGATGGCAGCAAACTCCTGTTTACCCCGGAGCGGGTGATGGATATTCAGCGCAGCATTGGCGCCGATATTATCATGGCGTTTGATGAATGTCCGCCGTACCCCAGCGAGTACAAGTATGCTATGGATAGCATGCACCTGACGCATCGCTGGCTCGACCGCTGCATTGGCCGCCTGGCCGATACGCAGCCGAAATACGGCTACGATCAAAACCTGTTTCCCATTGTACAAGGTGGTACGTACAAAGATTTGCGCAAAGCTTCTGCAGAATTTATCAGTAGCAAAAATGCGGTGGGCAATGCCATTGGTGGCCTCAGCGTAGGCGAGCCGCCCGAAATGATGTACGAGTACTGCGCCTGGAGCTGTGAGCACCTGCCCTGGCAAAAGCCCCGCTACCTTATGGGCGTGGGTACCCCCTGGGATTTGCTGGAGTGCATCAGCCATGGGGTAGATATGTTTGACTGCGTAATGCCCACCCGCAATGGCCGCAATGCGATGTTGTTTACCAGCAAGGGCGTTATCAATATCGATAACAAAAAATGGGAGAAAGATTTTTCTGTACTCGATGAAGTGCTGGACAATGGGGTGAGCAATTACTACACGAAAGCCTATGTGCGGCACCTGTTTAAGGCCGGCGAGATACTGGGCTTGCAGCTGGCCAGCATGCAAAACCTGAGCTTTTACCTGTGGCTGATTGGGCAGGCGAGGGAGCACATCATTGCCGGCGATTTCGACAGCTGGAGAAGGGCAATGATTCCGGTGCTGAAAACACGCCTGTAACCGGGAACAAGCCGCTGTTGGCCGAAAAGCCGAAACCACATGATGGTGTGCGTTGGCCAAAGGCGTAAGTTTACCCTCCCACAATAATCGAGAATCAATTATGCGTACTGTTGCAGACATGCTCGCCAACAAGACGAAGCCCAACAACATCATTGCTCCGAATGCCATGGTAGTAGAAGCCCTGCACCTGATGAAACAGGTGAATCTGAGCTATGTGATAGTGATGGATGGCGATGTGCTGAAAGGTATTTTCAGTGAAAGAAATTATAGCCGCAATGTGGCGCTGGAAGGTAAAAGCAGCGCTACCTGTCCGGTAAAAGAAGCCATGACCAAGGCCCTGGTAAAAATTAGTCCGGAACATACGGTAGAAGAATGTATCCAGCTCATTCTGGACAATAAGTGCCGCTACCTGCCGGTGGAAGAAAACGGCCAGTTGCTGGGCGTCATCACCATTCATGATATTCTTCGGGAAGCTTTGCGCAGCAAAGAAGCGCTGTTCGACAGCAGCCTTACCGACCGCCTGATAGAAGAGGGATCGGTGTACTAATCAGCCGTTGTTGATATACGGAAAAATGAGCAGAAATCCGGTGAGCAACATCACCCGGACAGGAAAAGTTTTTGGGGAAATTTAAGCATTCCTCAAATCCTTTTGCCATGACAACCGCCGCCGCTATTCTCCGTCAAAAATCTACAGCTTTCAATTATGTGCATCCGCAATACAATGTGCTGGAGGCCATTCATTTGTTGAGCTCACTCAACCGCAGTTTTTGGTGGTGATGGAAAAAGGAGCATACAAAGGCATTTTCACGGAACATGCATTGGTGCAAAAGATGGCAACGCCGGGTTGGCAGGCAGCCGAAAAAACGGTGGCCGATGTAATGGACACCAAACTACCTGCGGCATCTATCGATAGCAGCCGCCACGAAATGATGCAGCTGATGATTTCGCACCACACCCGCTACCTGCCAGTGTTTGATGGCTACCGCTTTGCAGGTGTTATCTCTATGAACAATTTGCTGAAAGCGATGCTCTATCCATCCTTCTCGCTGGAAGAATTCTTTGCTTCGCCCCGTGGCGATTTTGATGCAGCCTTGCAGGGGTAGGAGATGGAGTTGACGGGTTGAAGAGTTGATTAGTTAATTGGGGAAAAGGCAGTAAGCAATAGGCAATAATGGAGTGCATAGAAAATGACCATCAATGAATGAGGTGAATAGTGCGTTGAAATGCTTTCCACCTATATCCGACATCGTACATCAGCCATCATACTTCTACTTCGCACCTCGTACTACCCACTTCTTACCTAATCACTACTTCCTTCACCGTATCGGCACCGAGTATTTCATTTACCCGTTGCATGATGGTTTCCCGCTGATACATCAGTTCGTGGCGCAGTGGTGCCACATGGGTACTGATGAATAATGTATGATTCACCAATTGTAATTTCTCGGTATAGCGGGCCACCGTTTTGCCCATCATGTTTTCCCACACTTCGGTGAGTTGCTGAGCCTGTATGCCTTTTTTCAATTTGCTTTTATTCAAAAAGGCCTGCATGGCTTCACCCATATTCATTTCGCTGTTCATGTGGTCGGTCGGTTGAGAAATCAAAGTAACAAAATTCCAGTTGCTCAGGGGGCAATTTCAATGATGTCGTAATCGGCACCGATGGCGGAGAGTTGTGCCTCCAGCCGGTCGCGGTGGGTATCGGTAATAAACACCTGTCCTTGTTTTTCTACACACACTTCCCGCAGCAGATTGGTCATGCGGTGGTTGTCGAGTTTTTCAAACACATCATCCAGCAGCAGCAGCGGTGCAAAGCCCTTGTGTTGTTGCAGCCATTCGTATTCGGTGAGCTTGAGTGCAAAGAGCAAACTTTTGCGTTGGCCCTGGCTGGCCAGTTGTTTAAACGGTTGGCCTTCCAATAGCAGTTGCAGGTCGTCGCGGTGTATGCCTGCTGTAGTGCGTTGCAGTGCCAAATCTTTGGGCAAAGCCTGCTGCAGCAATGCAAGGTAGTTACTACTGTCGGTGTTGGCAGGTAAGCAAGCCTGATAGCTAAACGCTACATGTTCTTGTCCACCAGCAATGAGTTTATAATGTTGTTCTGCCTGCGGCAAAAACTGTTGCAACAATTGATACCTTGCCTGCAGCACAAATACAGCTCTCGTGGCCAGTTGTTCGTTCAAAATTTCCAGCAGACTGTTTTGTTTGCTGCCAGTTTCGGCCATTTGTTTCAGCAGGCTGTTGCGCTGTTGCAGCAGCTTGTTGTACTCCATCAGTTGCTGCAGGTATTGCGGATTGATTTGGCAGAGCAGCCCATCCATCAGGCGGCGGCGGGTTTCGCTGCCACCGGTAATAAGTTCTACATCATCCGGCGCAATGATGACAGCGGGCAGCCGGCCCACATGGGCACTCACTTTGGGGTAGGGCTCTTCGTTCCAGCTGATTTCTTTTTTACCCGTTTCGCGGAGCACACACACTACTTGTGCGGTGCTGCTGCCAATGGCAAACTTGCCCGCCACCCGAAAGCCCGCCTGACCGTGGTGCACCAGGGCGGCATCGCTGCCGGCAAAATAGCTTTTGGTAAAACAGAGGTAGTAAATGGCATCCAGCAGGTTGGTTTTGCCAGCCCCGTTGGCGCCACAAATGCCCACCACTTTTTTGGCAAAAGCCTGTTGTGCCGAAAAGTGGTTTTTAAACTGAAATGCCGATATGTGCTGCAGCCGGAGCATGGGGCGCAAGGTAGAGGAATAGTTGATAGATGGTAGATGGTAGTTGGTAGTGGAGCTGCGGGATGGTTCAATGTTTTTGGTTTTTGGTTTGTGGTTGATATGATGATTGCTTTGCCAACGACAAACTAAAAACCTCAAACCACAAACTTTTCAGAAACACTACGTGCTCCTTGCTTGTCTTTGCGTCTTCGTGGTTCAAAAAAAGCCGCTTTTTCCCCGAAACCCCACATCCGGCAACGTAGCCATGAAAACTAGCGGGGGCAGTGCTCTTCAGTTTCGGTCTTCCCACCTATATTTGCGGCTCATTTTGAAGGAGTATGGCCAAGAAATTCACCAAAGAAACCTACCTGTACTGGTACGAACTGATGTTGTTGATTCGTCAGTTTGAGCTGAAGGCAGAAGAAATGTATAAAATGGCCGGCAAAATCCGTGGCTTTTTCCATGCCTACATTGGCCAGGAAGCCATTGCCGCCGGTTGTATGACCGCCACCCGTTTGGAAGATCCATTTGTGACCGGCTACCGCGACCACGGTTTGGCTATTGCCAAGGGTATGTCGCCTCAGTCGTGCATGGCCGAACTGTACGGCAAAGCCACCGGCTGTGCCAAGGGTAAAGGTGGTAGCATGCACTTCTTTAGCAAAGAGCATTACTTCTTTGGCGGCCACGGTATTGTGGGTGCCCAAATTGGTACCGGTGCTGGCCTCGCATTTGCCGAGCAATACAGAGGCACCGATAATGTAGCCCTCGCCTTCTTTGGTGATGGTGCTGCCCGTCAGGGCATGTTGCACGAAGTGTTCAACATGGCTATGACCTGGAAGCTCCCCGTGATCTTCATTTGCGAAAACAACAACTACGCTATGGGTACCTCGGTAGAGCGTACTTCTAACGTAAGAGATATTTACACCCTGGCCGATGCATACGATATGCCCGGCGATGCGGTGGATGGCATGCACCCCGAAGCCGTACACGAAGCCGTAGAACGTGCTGTAAAACGTGCCCGTGAAGGTGGCGGCCCCACACTGCTCGAAATGAAAACGTACCGCTACAAAGGCCACTCTATTTCTGACCCTCAGAAATACCGGACCAAAGAAGAGGTAGAAGAATACAAGCAGCGTGACCCCATCGAGCAAATTTTGATGACCATCCGTACCGAAGGTTTGGCTACCGAAGAAGAACTCGACGCCATTCACCAACGTGTAGATGCCGTGGTAGAAGACAGTGTGAAGTTTGCAGAAGAGAGCCCATGGCCCGATGACAGCGAAGTATTGAAAGATGTATATGCCGTGGACGAACCTTATTTGTTCGTAAACGATTAAGCCTTTTATTTCAACGATTGTTTTATTCCATTTCTAAGCACAACAATTAATCATGTCGGATAATAAGAACATCCAGTTTGAAGAAGTAGTCGACGACTCAGCCAAAGTGATTGCCAAAGCACAGGGCTTTTGGGCAAAATTCAGCAAGCCCATTGTTTATGTTGGCAGCGCCATCATCATTTTGATTGGTGGTTATTATGGCTATCAAAAATTGTATGCACAACCGCAGGAAGAAAAAGCTGCCGATGCCATCTGGCATGCGCAGCAATACTTTCAGCAGGATAGCCTGAAGCTGGCATTGAACGGCGACGGTCAGTACCCCGGTTTTGAAAAAGTGGCCAGCACCTATGGCGGCACCAAAGTGGGCAACCTCGCTAAGTTTTATGCTGGCGTTTGTAACCTGCGTCTCGGCGATTTCAAAAAAGCAGAAAGCTATCTGAAAGACTTTAGCACCGATGCTAAAGAAATTCAGGCACTGGCTTACTCTCGTTTGGCCGATGCTTATGCAGAGCAGGGCAAAAAGGCGGAAGCTGTAGGTATGTATGCCAAAGCGGGTACGCATTATCCTGAGCAGCAGGCGTTGAGTGCCGAAAACCTGTTTCGTGCTGCCTTGCTGAGCGAAACCCTCGGCAAAAACGACGACGCTATCAAGTATTACAAAGAAATCAAAAGCAAATATCCCCGCACCGACCGTGGTTTTCAGGTAGACAAATACCTGGCTCGTTTGGGTTCGGTAGATTAATGCCGGCGAAAAATATTTTCAACAAATAGCGGCTCAGTGTGGGTCGCTATTTTTGTTCTTAGCAAACAATTCAACCCTCGCAATATCAGATATGGCAAGTATAGGAAATGCAGCATTGCTGGCATCGGTACCACAATTGATTTCACCGGTGCGTATCGCCATTGTAAAAACCGCATGGAATGCGGCCATCACCAACAAACTGGAAGCTGGCGCTTTGCGGGTGCTGGCTGCGGCAGGCATTACTGATGTGCATTCGTACACTGTGCCTGGTGCTGTAGAAGTGCCTTACATGGTGCATCAACTGGCCAACAGCGCCAACGATTATGCTGATGCTTACATTGCGTTTGCTTGTGT
Source organism: Phnomibacter ginsenosidimutans (assembly GCF_009740285.1). GTDB lineage: Bacteria > Bacteroidota > Bacteroidia > Chitinophagales > Chitinophagaceae > Phnomibacter > Phnomibacter ginsenosidimutans. Next base: position 3,337,084 of record NZ_CP046566.1, on the reverse strand, counting down.
CATCAAAGGCGATACACCGCATTTCGATTATGTATGCCAAAGCATCACACAAGGCATTACTCAACTCAATATTATGTTACCCTCGCCTGTGATTTATGGTGTGCTGACGGTGCTAACAGATGAGCAGGCACAAGAACGCATTGGCGGCAAGCATGGTCACAAAGGGGAAGAGGCAGCTATTACTGCTTTGCAAATGATTGCGGCGAAAAGAGGATTAGAAGGATAATCAGCCATATAGTTGAAACGTTCACAAGTTCACGGGTTTACGAGTTAATACATTCACCAATTTCTGCAATCCCTATCATCATGAAAGTTCAATTGTTCGTTCCTTGTTTTATAGATCAGTTGTATCCCGGCGTGGCGTTTAATATGGTGAAAGTGTTGCGCAAAGTAGGCTGCGATGTAAGCTACAATGCCAACCAAACCTGCTGTGGTCAGCCGGCTTTCAACGCCGAGTTTTCAGGAAGATGCAAAAGACGTTTGTAAAAAGTTTTTGCAAGATTTTGCGGATGATGCAGTGGTGGTGGCACCCAGCGCCAGTTGCATTGGCTTTGTAAAAAATTATTACCCGCAGCTCTTTGCCAATAGTATGTACAGTGGTCAGGCCGATGCTTTGAGCAAGCGGGTATTTGAGTTCTCCGATTTTTTGGTGAATCAATTGCACATCACCGATGTAGGTGCCAGGTTTGAAGGCGTGGTTACCTATCACGACAGCTGCGCAGGTTTGCGGGAAGTGGGCATTAAACAAGAGCCACGCACCTTGCTGGCTAACGTACGTGGATTGACGCTGACTGAAATGAACGATGTAGAAACCTGCTGTGGCTTCGGCGGCAGCTTTGCCGTGAAGTTTGATGCCATCAGCGGCGCCATGGCCGATCAGAAAGTAACGAATGCTGCAGCTACCAACGCACAATACCTGGTGAGCACCGATATGAGTTGCCTCATGCACATAGATGGTGTAGCTAAGAAAAAAGGAATTGAGCTACAAGTGCTGCATTTGGCCGATGTGCTGGCGAGTGAGTAAACAACAAATGTGCGAATTAGCTAATGTGCTAATATGCCATGAAATACAATGAAGTTAATTGTTGATATGCATCAATTGAAAGCGGCTGTCTCACATTGTTGAGACAGCCGCTTTTAGTAGGAGATGATGTAGCGTTGTAATGAACTTACTAGTAAAAACTGAAAGCCATATCAGCTATCAGACATCGTACATCTAACATCAAACATCTTACTTCGGCAGTACCACATGGTCTACCACATGAATTACACCGTTGCTCTGAAATACATCAGCAATGGTTACATGCGACATGCCACCTTTTTCGTCTGTCAGCATGACGGTTTTGCCGTCGGTTGTAGCGGTGAGTTTACCACCTTGAACAGTTGTCAGCACTGCCTTACCGTTACCTTTTTTAATGAGACCCAAAATGCTTTTGGCATCGTACTTACCCGCTACTACATGGTAAGTGAGTACAGCTGTCAGCGTGGCTTTGTTTTCAGGCTTCAGCAGTGTTTCTACCGTTCCTGCTGGCAGCATACCAAAGGCTGCGTTGTTCGGCGCAAATACTGTGAAAGGCCCAGCTCCCTGCAAGGTTTCTACCAGTCCGGCAGCTTTTACAGCAGCCACCAGAGTAGTGTGGTCGGCTGAGTTTACCGCATTTTCTACAATGTTTTTAGAAGGGTACATGGCAGCGCCGCCTACCATTTTGGTGTTTTCTTTTTGTGCTTGTGCGCCTACAAAAAGCAAAGAAGCAATAGCCGCTGCGAAAAATTGTTTGGTCAGTTTCATACCGTTTTTTTTAGAATGATTTTTAATGGAGGATTGATGTTTACATGTAATCAACGCATCCAATTACGCCCGGTGCTCCAGGTTGGATTGAACCTGATTGGAAAATATTTGTTAATGGAAATAACTGTTGAAGCTAAACGGGATGCTCCTGTTGTTTTGTACCACAACACTCTCGCATTCTCTTAATTTTGGCACTTCTATTTACACATAACCACTACTTATAACTATGGCTTATTGGCTGGTAAAATCAGAACCGTTTAAATACAGCTGGGATCAGTTTGTAAAAGACAAACAAACCTTTTGGGATGGTGTACGCAACTATCAGGCCCGCAACAATTTGAAGGCCATGCAAAAAGGGGATGAAGTATTTTTTTATCATTCCAACGAAGGCCTGGCCATTGTAGGCATTGCCAAAGTGGCGAAGGAGCATTATCAGGATCCGACCACCGAAGACCCCAACTGGGTAGTGGTGGATTTGAAGCCCGTGAAAGCTTTTAAAAAGCCGGTGACACTGGCCGAAATGAAAGCAGAGCCGGCTTTGTCCAATCTGGCACTTATCCGGCAAGGACGTTTGTCGGTTTGCCCCGTTACTGAAGCGGAGTGGCATACCATTATGGAAATGGGCAACATGCAGTAAACAACACGAACAGCTATTTATGCAACCGCATTTCGAAAGAAATGCGGTTTTTGTTTGTATTAACGTATGCCAGTGGTTACATCAGTTAGTGGATGCGAATTATGGGTTGTAGCATGCATGCAACACCACCACCTATGGCTATTTGTGTAAACAGATAGTCTTATTCATCTCATTGCTAAAAACCAACCGTATGAAACCATTGCATGTAATCATGCTGCTGGCTACCCTTGCTGTAGCCTGTAGTACCGGCGCCAATCAGGAAACTGCTACTACTGCCGATGTTCAACTGGCAGAAGGACAACAAAACAAGATTGATTATACTGCCGCAGCTGTAGATTCTGCTGCAGCACCAGCTCCTCCAGCACCCGAAGAAGAACAAGTGCTCAACAGTGGCAACGCCATTCCGCCTGCACCGTTCAATCGGCAAATTATTCGCAACGCACAAATAGAAATGGAATGTGCTGACTTCAAATCATTCAGTGCACAGCTGTATGGCGTTGTAAAGAGCAATGGCGCCTGGCTGGATAGTGATCAGGAAACACAATCGGACTACCGCCGTCAAAATGTAATGACCATCAAAGTGCCTGTGGCAAAGTTTGATGCACTCATGCAAGCCATCACATCGCTCAAGGGTGATGTGCGGGAAAAGAAAACCAACAGCGAAGATGTAACCAATGCCATTGTGGATGTGCAGGGCCGCTTAGAAGCCAAGCGGCAAACACGTGCCCGCTACATGGAGCTGTTGAAACAGGCGAATAAAATGGAAGACATTTTACAAGTGCAGGAGCAAATTAATTCGATTACGGAAGAGATAGAAAGTGCTACGTACAACATCAAAAACATGCAGGCACAAGCGGCGGTGAGCACCATTACTCTCACGTATTATCAGCCCATTGAAACACCCAATGGCTACAATGAACCCGGTGTATTTACCCGCATGCTCGATGCCTTGGGCAAAGGTGGCAGCGGCATTGTTGAACTCAGCATTGTGTTGCTTACGCTCTGGCCATTGTGGTTAGTAGTTGCCGGTTTAATATTTTGGATACGCAAAAGGAGAGCAGCAACATCTGTTGTAAAACAGTCTTCATAGTGGTATGGTCGTTAGTTGATAATCCATAGCAGCATTGGCTTGTCTGATGCTGCTATTTTTTTGCTCAGCCGGTTGAGGAAAGCATAGGATATCATGGGGCATCCGAGGCTGTTGCAAATCATATCAGGATATGGAATGGTATCGGGCACACAGTCATAGGCATGCAACACCACCAATCGTTCAAAGGCGTTGCTATTGCTGGCATCCAGCCCATGTAGTTTGTAGGCTTTTCCAAAATTGCCTTTGTACGAACCGCCTATGCGGTACCGCCCCAAACTGCTGCAGTAGCTGTTGGGCACATTGCTAAACCGGGCTGTGGCCGCGAATGCATCGCCACCGGCACCATGAGCCACCATGCCGCTGTCCAATACTTTACCGGTTAGTACATCCATCAACACCATACGGGGCAGACCACTATGCATGCTCAGGTCGGCAATGATGACTTCTGTGGTATTGAAATTTTTGCTGCGCAGCCATTGTGGTAATATGGCCCGCAGGCTATCTCTTTTTGCTGAAAGCGATGTGTTTGTATTTGCTGAATCCACAGCGTTTCATTGTCCTCGTTGGTTGGTTTTTTCAGGGATGCGGTATCAGATTTGGCCGGCTCATACTGGCAGGCCAACAGTAACAGCAACGCAGCAGGTAGCAGCAGTGATTTCATGTGTAGCGGATGCAGTTTTCATGATTTTCCATACGCAGGTTCTAAGTTTTTTTGGAATGGCTGCGATTAACTTTGCTGCATGAACGATAAGAAGAAGCTCGTAGTATTAACCGGTGCTGGTATAAGTGCAGAAAGTGGCCTCAAAACTTTTCGCGACAGCGAAGATGGCTTGTGGAACGGTTATGATATTGAAGATGTAGCCACACCCAATGCGTGGCGCAAAAATCCGCAGCTGGTACTCGACTTCTACAATTATCGCCGGGCCGAAGTGGTGAAGGCTCAGCCCAATGCGGCACATGTTGGATTGGTGGCTTTAGAAGATTGGTTTGATGTGACCATCATTACTCAAAACATTGATGACCTGCACGAACGGGCGGGTAGTAGCCGTGTAGTACACCTGCATGGCGAAATTTTAAAAATGCGCAGCGAAAGAGATAGCGAATTGATATCCCCAATCACTGGCGATATACAACTCGGTGACAGCGCTGAAGATGGTGCGCAGCTGCGGCCACACATTGTATGGTTTGGCGAAGCGGTACCCATGATTGAACTTGCTGCCGATATTACATCCATGGCTGATGTGTTTGCGGTAATGGGAACATCACTGCAAAGTATATCCTGCTGCGGGGTTGTTGCATTATACGCAGGCAGGCATACCCACTTTTGTGGTAGATAAAAAGCTGCCAGCAGTTAGTGGCCTCAGTAATTTGGTACAAATAGAAGCGCCTGCAACCGTGGGCATTGTACAATTAACCCAACAGCTGCAGGCGCTAATCTAAAGAAGCTAATTAGCCTTTCAATTCCTTTATCAAGTCTATATAAGCTTGCATGCTTTCTTCGCTGCTTTTGCCTTTAAGAGCAGCCCATGCATTGTGTTTGGCTTTGCCTACAATATCAAACATACCGGTAGGTCCTTCGGCAGGAGCATCGCCATCAACCGCTTGTTTGTAAAGGCTGTACAGTTTCAGCAATATGTCGTTAGAAGGACGGCTGCTGAGTTCCTTACTATCGGCTACGGCTGCTTCAAATTGCGCTTTCAAATCCATATTATGAGTTTAGATATGCTGCGAAGGTATTTGCCGCTGCATTAGTGGCCAATCTAATTTGTCGTAATTGTCAATGGAATTTTTGCTTCTACAGTGGTGCCCAGGCCTGGCGCCGTGGCAATGTTCAAATGACCATTGGCTGCATTGAGTCGTTCTCGCATACCCAGCAATCCGTGGTGCAGCCTGGTGTCTACCTGCTGATAATTGAAGCCGACGCCATCATCAGAAATGCGCAGCTCTACCTGGTTGTCGTTTACAAGCAGCACTATGTGCACTTTATTGGCTTGTGCATAGCGTACAATGTTGGTCAGGCATTCCTGAGCTACGCGGTACACAATCAGATTGATTTCAGCAGGAAAAATGTGCGGCTCTATGTAGCAATCAAATTGAACAGAAATATTGGTTTTGTGGGTGAAGTTGCTCACCAGCCATTCGAGAGAACCTTGCAATCCCAAATCTTCCAGAATATTCGGATGCAATGAGCTATGAATGCGCCGGAATGAAGACGACAATTCGTTTACATTTTCAATCAATGCATCCAAACGTTCTTCTACTTCTGGCGGCATGTCTTCCATGTGGCGTTTCAACCATTTGGCATCAAACTTCAAAGCGGTAAGCTGCTGTCCCATTTCATCATGTATATCCCGGGCTATTTCTTTCTTTTCAATTTCGCTCAGGTCTTGCAGGTGAATGGAAAGTTCCCGCAGTTCATTTGTCAGTTGGCGCAGCTGCTGCTCGGTTTCTTTTGCTTTAGTAATGTCTACCGCTGTGGCAGAAAAATGAGATGGCGAGCCATCTTTATGGCGGTGCATAATGGTTACCATCCACACCACTATTTCAAATCCACGGCGAGATTTAAAGCGATACTCACCCGACCATTTTCCGTCTTTTTGCAATTGCTCAATCACAGCCATTCTCGACGCTTCATCCATGCTTTCCGGAATGAATTCGTCGATGCTGATGTGATTGCTGATATCTGTTTCGGTAAGGCCCAGCACATCTTTAGTAGCCTGGTTGGCATATTGCAAATTGAACTCTAGATCGCCAATGGCTACATAGGCTGTGGTGTTTTCGATCAGGTTTACCAGTGCCTGCTGTTCTTCTTCCAGTTTTTTCTTTTCGGTAATGTTTTCTTTTACTGCTACATAGTGGGTTATTTCACCCTGCTTATTGGTAATGGGAGAAATGGTTGCCGACTCCCAATACACTTCGCCGTATTTGGTTTTGTTTTTAAACTCACCATGCCAGTCTTTCAAATGCGAAATATCATTCCACAGTTGTTTGTATTCATCTTCTTTGGTGTAGCCCGTTTTTAAAATATTGGGGTTTTGTCCAATGGCTTCAGCTTCGGTATAGCCGGTGAGTTTGCAAAAGGCTGGGTTCACATATTCGATACTGCCATTTACATCGGTTATTACCACAGAAGCAGAACTCTGCTCAATGGCCCTTGAAATTTTGTACAACTGCCCTTCAGCCGCTTTGCGTTTTTTCTCAGAGATAATAGCCTGCAAAGCATAGCTGATGTTTTTACTTACCTGCACCAGCAGTGTTACTTCTTCATTGGCAAAAAAGTTGGGCAATGCAGAGTATAAACTGAGTAAAGCAATCGGTTTGTTGTCAACCGTAAGCGGCAATGCAATGGAAGAGCGGAAGCCACGTTTGAGGCCTTCATCCCGAAAAATGGCCATCATGGGGTCGGTAGCAATGTCGTTGCAAAATACCGGTATGCCCTTGCGCATGGCTGTACCAGATGGGCCTCTGCCTTCGGGCACATCGGCCAGTGCAATGCCTTTAATACTAGTAAGATAATCGGTACCTGTGCCTGCTTTAAATGCTGGTTCTACCTTGCCGGTTGTTTGATCGGGCATGCCAATCCACGCCATCATAAAGCCACCAGTTTCTATAGCAATGTCGCACAGCGATGCATAGGTTTCTTCTTCGGTATTTGCCCGCAGTATCAGTTCATTTACCTCACTGATAAATGCATACAATCTTCTTGATTTCAATAATTCTTCGTGGGCTTCCCTGTATGGCGTTACGTCTCTCAGCCTTATGGTAAGCCCCTTGTCAAAAGGGAATACTTCGGCAATGTACCAGGTGCCCGACTGGCGGTATTCAAACTCAATGCTAAAGGAGGATTGTTCATCAAATGCCTGGGTTAAAGACGCTGATAAATCGGTATTCGAAATTTTGAATAGTAATTGGGCAACGGATTGTTGTACTACCAGTACGGGGTGCAAATCAAAAATTCTGTACAGGCTGTTATTGGCATATACAACTGTAAGGTCTTCTTGGCATACAAGAAGGCCATCATCAATACTATTGACTGCTTGTTGCAGATACATCACACTACTGGTTTGTTTTCCGCCTGTATTTTGAGTAAATCCAGGTTTCACGTTCATTTCTATGGGTATTTGGCTTAAGGGTAAAATGCGAAACCTCCAGCAGGCTCATTCCACTCTGTAAGAATAACTAAAGATAAAGGCCCAATGATTTACACATTTGTAGTAGTATTTCTACTTTGCTGTGGCTTCCTGTCGGACAAATAACCCAACTCAGCCCGCTTTTGCTGGCCTCCACCCGCTAATGCTAATGCTGAAAAGCCATTCAACAATTAACGGCTTCAAACCCCTTGCCCGCCTATCTTTGCCGCCTTATAAGCATTATGAAGGAGATACGGAATTTTTGCATTATTGCCCACATCGACCATGGTAAGAGCACCCTGGCCGACCGACTGTTGCAAACCACCAATACCATCAGCGAACGACAAATGATGGATCAGGTGCTGGACGATATGGACCTGGAGCGGGAAAAAGGCATCACCATTAAGAGCCACGCCATCCAGCTCGATTATAACTATACCGGCAGCAAGCCCGAATTGGCTGGCCAAAAATTTACCCTCAACCTCATTGATACCCCCGGCCACGTAGACTTTAGCTACGAAGTAAGCCGGGCACTGGCTGCCTGCGAAGGCGCCCTGCTGCTGGTGGATGCTGCCCAAGGTATTCAGGCGCAAACCATCAGCAACCTCTATTTGGCATTAGAAAACGACCTCGAAATCATCCCCGTCATCAACAAGATCGATATGGATGGCGCCATGGTGGAGGAAGTAGAAGACCAAATCATCGACCTGATTGGCTGCAAGCGGGAAGACATTCTTCGTGCCAGTGGCCGTACGGGTTTGGGTGTGCCCGAAATATTGGAAGCCATTGTAGAACGCATACCCGCACCGGTGGGCGACCCCGAAGCGCCGTTGCAGGCACTCATCTTCGATAGTGTATTCAATAGTTTCCGTGGCATCATCGTATATTATCGTATTGTAAATGGTACACTCAAAAAAGGCGACAAAGTAAAATTTGCTGCCGTGGGTACCGAGTACGAAGCCGACGAAGTAGGCATTTTGAAAATGGGATTGGCACCTCGTCAGGTAGTCAACTGCGGCGATGTAGGCTACATCATTACCGGTATTAAAAATGCCAAAGAAGTAAAAGTGGGTGATACCATTACCCTGGCCAGCCGCCCTGCGGAAATGATCAAAGGTTTTGAAGAAGTAAAGCCCATGGTATTTGCGGGCATCTTCCCTGTAGAAACCGATGCCTTTGAAGAACTGCGGGATTGCATGGAAAAACTGCAGCTCAACGATGCCTCTCTCACCTTCGAACTCGAAACCTCACAAGCCCTCGGCTTTGGTTTCCGATGCGGTTTCCTGGGTATGCTGCACATGGAAATTATTCAGGAGCGACTGGAGCGGGAGTTTAACCAAACAGTAATTACCACCGTACCCAACGTAAGTTTTATTGCTACCACTACCAAGGGCGAAGTCATTACCATCAGCAACCCGGCCGATATGCCCGAAGTGGTGCGAATTGAAAAAATAGACGAGCCATTCATCAAAGCACAAATCATTACCAAGCCCGAGTACATTGGCAATATCATGACCTTGTGCATTGGCAAGCGGGGCATGCTCATCAATCAGGGCTATCTTACACCTACCCGTGTTGAGCTCATTTTCGAAATGCCGCTCACCGAAATCGTGTTCGACTTTTACGACAAACTGAAGAGTCAAACCCGTGGATACGCTTCGTTCGATTACCATCCCATTGGCTACCGCGAAAGTGATATTGTAAAAATGGACATCCTGCTCAACAGTGATAAAGTGGATGCATTGAGTGCCCTTATTCACCGTGGCCGTGCACAGGGAGTTTGGCCGTAAGCTTTGCGAAAAACTGAAAGAACTCTTGCCTCGTCAGCAATTCCAGATTGCCATTCAGGCCGCCATTGGTGCCAAAATTGTGGCCCGAGAAAACATCAGCGCCATGCGAAAAGATGTAACCGCCAAGTGTTATGGTGGCGACATTAGCCGGAAGCGTAAACTGCTGGAAAAGCAGAAAGAAGGTAAGAAGCGGATGCGCCAGATCGGTAACGTAGAAGTGCCACAGGAAGCCTTCCTTGCTGTACTGAAACTCGATGATTAATCTTTTATTCTATTGTAGTAATACTTCCCGCCGCCTGCACATACGCAGGTGGCGGTTTTGTTTGCAGCAGTGACTGTCCGTACCTATGGGTATGATTTCGCTCAGCATTCTGGTGGGCATAGATTCCCGAACTTTATGACCTAATTTTTCCTGCCTCATTTTTTAAAATTGTTTGCATGAATGACTTTGCCTTAAATGCCGAAATGAACCTGGAAGTAAATGCCCGATTTATTGCACGGGGGCAGGACGCTCCTCTACAAGGACCTGCCTATAAAGTACGCCTGTTTGACCGCGACTTTTTAGATGATGAATATTTGGGCGAATCAGGATTGGATGAACATGGCGATGCTCATTTCCGCTTTCCCGCATCCAAACTGCACGATGGCTTTTTGGATGATAAAATGCCTGACTTCTTTTTTGTGTTGTATAAAAATGGTGAAGTGCATTTTCAAAGTAAAGTGATGGAAAATGTGTACCTCGATGCCATTGAATTGTACAAGCGGGGTACAGGCGAAATCATTTACCTCGGTACGTTTTTGGTAGATGCCTGATTGCGGGCATCTTTGTAAGGCATGAAAGCCTTTTTTGCCTTTTGTCGTTCGTTATGTAGCAGTGCTACCTGGCAGCAGGTCAGTGTGCCCGAAAAGCGATTGCTCATCGGTATACTGCTGCTGCACTTTTTGCTGTCGGGCTGGATGGTCAGCCGCATTGATTTTACCTGCGATGAATATGGCTACTATGGTTGGGCCGTTCGTTGGGCAAAAGGCCATCAGGAAAGAATACTGCCGGTTGATGATTCTAAAACGCCGATTGTAGCTCCATCGTTGGTGCCGATTGTAGCTAAAAAATGGCTGCAGCCTGTTGATGACGCACATGGATTTATGCTGTTGCAAATTGGCCGGTGGTTCATGTACATCTACCAATTGCTGGGGGCTTTCGTTTTGTTTGCGTGGCTGTACCGGTTGTGGGGCAGCTACAAATGGGTACTGCCTTTGCTGCTGTATTTATACGACCCGCTGGTATTTAGCTACAGCATGATTGTGGGTAGCGATTTGCCCAGTACGTCACTCTTGCTGGCCAGCTTTTACTTTGCCTGGCGCTATTGGCAATCAGCCGAAAAACGAGATTGGGTGAGGATGTGTATGGCCGTATCGCTGGCCATTTTGGCCAAGGCTTCCATGGTGTATTTGCTGCCTATGTTGATGCTGGCTTTTTGGCTGGCGCCTGCAGCAAAAACAACAGCCATCCGTTGGCCAGCATGGCAGCGTTGGGGTTTATTGCTGTTATGCATTTGGCTCTGCATTCAGGTAGCCTATTTGTTTGAAGGAAGCTTTTTTCCGCTGTCGCAATTGCCACAAAAAAGTGCGGCCTTTCAGCAGTTGGCGGCTAAGCTGCAAGCATTTTCCTCCTGGCCGGTTCCACTGCCGTATCATTATGTAAGTGGCTTCGATTTGCTGAAGTTCAATGAAGAACTGGGCGGCGGAGCCAACGATATCAATTCATTCATCGGTGTGTACTTCAACGGTGAGTATTTTACCAGAGGGCCCGTGTGGTACTACTACGCATACGTATTTGTGTACAAGTGGCCACTGGCTTGTTGGGCATTGTTGGTGGCCGCCCTATGGCTGCTGCGCAAACATTTGTTGAGTGTGCAGCATTGGCGCAAATATGTATTCATCTGGTTGCCTTTGGTGGCCTACGCCGCTATTCTCAGTTTCACCAATCCGTTTCAGATAGGCATGCGGCATGCCATGCTGTTGATGCCCGGCCTGTATTTTTTGGTGGGCTTTTCAGCCAACCGTTTTTGGACTACCAAAAAGCGATTGATGCAATTGCTGTTGTTGTTTTATGCACTCAGTTGGTTGTCGTACTGGCCCAATATGCTCTCGTACACCAACGAGCTCATTTGGCACAAGGAGCAGGTGTATGAAAAGCTGTATGATTCTTCTGTCAGTTATTGTCAGGCTGAGGCTTTCTTACAAACATTTTTGCAAAAACATCCCGAATACAAAAGACCGGGTACTACACCTGCTGCAGGTAAGTTTGCTGTAGAGCTGGAAGCGGTGGCCAACCCGCTCAATGCAAGGGGATTGCAATGGTTGCTACAATTGAAAAAGCCAATCGGACATTACATGCACGTGGTGCTGTTGTACGAAGTAACCGAAGCAGATTTGCAAAAGGCTCGTTCTAAAGTGTCGGGTAAATGAGTGAATGCTGCTGTGGCATTGCCTTATGTGTTACATTTAAAGAAAAACGATTGATATGTGTGCCGAACATAAAAAGCCTGCGCAAAAAGTGGCTGCACATGCTCAAAAGCAACCCATAGCCAAAGCCAAAAAGGCACCGGCAAAAGCCACGCTGAAAGATGAACCACATGCTGCTCCTGCTGTAAAAGCAAAAGCAACACCAAAGAAAAAGAACACTAAAACCACCATACACTTGCGATACGAAGACCAGCATTTTGTAGACAGCACAAAACCTGTGTGGAACTACAGCCGCTTTACACCCGAAGATTTGCAAAACCTGCATCAGGGTACCTTGTACCGTGGGTACGATTTGTTTGGGGCACATGCCATGCAAGTGCTCGATACCGATGGTTACTACTTTGCAGTGTGGGCACCCAATGCATCTTCTGTAAGTGTGATGGGCGATTTCAACCAATGGAAAGCACATAGCCACGAGTTGTTTGTACGCCTCGATCAATCGGGCATTTGGGAAGGATTTATTCCCGGTGTAAAAAAAGGCGATGCGTATAAATTTCATGTGGTAGGCTTTCAGGGCGTACGCTTGGATAAGGGTGATCCGTATGCTTTGTTTTGGGAGAAGCGCCCCAAAACGGCTTCGGTGGCATGGAGCATTCATGACTATCAATGGAACGATAGTGAGTGGATGAAAAAACGTAAAAATCACAACTCGCTGAATGCACCGTGGAATGTGTATGAAGTGCATTTGGCCAGCTGGATGCGGCCCGTAAAAGACGACGAAGAGAGCTACAATACCTATACACAAATAGCCGAGCGTTTGGTGCCCTATGTAAAAGAAATGGGCTTCACGCATGTTGAATTGATGCCCGTGATGGAGCATCCATACGATGGTAGCTGGGGCTATCAGGGCACCGGTTATTTTGCCCCCACCAGCCGCTTTGGTACGCCGCAGGAATTCATGGGGTTGATTGATGCTTTCCATCAGGCAGGCATTGGTGTCATCCTCGATTGGGTGCCTTCGCATTTTCCGTACGACATGCACGGCCTCTTTATGTTCGATGGTACGCATACCTACGAATACGCCGATATGCGCAAAGGCTATCACCCCGATTGGAACAGCTACATTTTCAATTACAAGCGGGCTGAAGTAAAATCATTCCTCATCAGCTCGGCTCGTTTTTGGTTTGATAAATACCACATCGATGGCTTTCGGGTAGATGCGGTGAGCAGTATGCTGCGCCTCGATTACAGCCGCAATGAAGGCCAGTGGGAACCCAACGAATTTGGCGGCAACGGTAACATTGAAGCCATTGCTTTTTTGAAGGAAATGAACGAGATGATTTACCGCGATTTTCCGGATACACAAACCATAGCCGAAGAAGCAACGGACTGGCCGGGGGTAAGCAAACCTACTTTTGCCGATGGCCTTGGCTTTGGTATGAAATGGATGATGGGCTGGATGCACGATACGTTGAAGTACTTCAAAAAGGACCCTATTTTCCGGCAGTTTCAGCAAGATCAGTTTTCGTTTAGCATGATGTACTACCACGACGAAAACTTTATGCTGCCACTCAGCCACGATGAAGTGGTGCATGGCAAGAGCCCCATGCTCTACAAAATGCCTGGTGATGAATGGCAGAAGTTTGCCAACCTTCGTTTGCTGTACACGTACATGTTTACGCATCCCGGCGGCAAGCTGTTGTTTATGGGCAACGAATTTGGCAGCACACAGGAGTGGAACCACAAAACAGAATTGCCTTGGGAGTTACTGCAATACGACTGCCACCGCCTGCTGAAAGATTGTGTGCGGGATGTGCTGCACCTGGTAAAAGAAGAACCTGCTTTTTATGAAATACAATTTGATGCCGATTGCTTTGAGTGGGTGGAAATCAATCGCAGGGCAGAGTGTGTGATGGCGTTCCGCCGCAGGGCTAAAAAAGAAAAAGATGATGTGATAGTGGTGTTCAACATGACACCCGTGGTGCGTCACGACTTTCCGATTTATGCAACCGGCAAAAAGCAGTGGAAAGAAATCTTCAACTCCGACAGCAAAGCTTACTGGGGCACAGGCGATGTATTCAATCCCGACATACCTTGTACGTTGGTAGACAAAGAAAGCAAGCGGTACGAGCTGAAATTACACTTACCGGCACTGGGTGCTATTGTGTTGAAATAGGTATAACGAATACTTATAAAAAAGCGAACAGCATTCTGAATGTTGTTCGCTTTTTTTATTGTCAGTTGATGTTTTATCCGTTACCCGTTTTCGTTACCGGCTTCTTTTTGCGGGTGCAGTGGGTTTTGCAGGCGTTGTTTTCTTAGGGGTTGTTGGTGCCGCTTTTGCCTTTTCTTTTTCTTCAGCTGACTTCAGGTTTTTTTCTGTTTGCTTATCGAGGGCTTCATCGTCAAAGCTGCCATCATCTTTTAAAATGAGCATGGGCTTGGGTTCGTTGCCATCGCCACGGTTATTCATAAACAGCTTGTCAATGTACTGCCAGCCGCCTTTGTCCCACTTCAAAGCTTCGTAATCGCCACCGGGTACCAGCGTATATTTCTTCTCCGGTTCGTTCGATTCACTCACCAGGTTATCAATCACAATCAGGCTGTCTACTTCATCATAATTAATTCTGGCACGGCCTTCTTTTTTGTATTCCAATACATAACGCTTACTGCCTCTGGGAAAAATAGAATCGTTGTTGAAGAAGAAAAAATCACCACCAAATTGTGGCTGCCCGTCTTCATCAAAACGAAGGATATCTATCCACTTGCGGGTGGTGCGGTCGTTGTTTTCATCGTAGCCCAACAGCGTGTACACTTTTTGTTGGTTCACTTCGTGTTGCAGCAGTTTGTAATACACGGCACCAATCCAGTTTTGGTTGTTGCGAATACTGTCTTGCGGTTGTTCGCTGTAGTCTGATACATCAAATAGCGGCGTAAACTTAATGCTGCCATCGGGTGTGTTGTATTGAATCACACCACGCTGCCGGTAGTTGTCATCATTCATTGGTATGTGCCAGGTGATGATGCGAAAGCTGCTGTCTTCGGGGTACAACACCGGCGCCATTTGCATGGAATCGAAGCTGAAATAAAAGGAGTAGGGCACCCGCATGGCACGTACCAACAAGCGGGTAAACATGCTGTCGGCACGAAGGCGTTCGGTAGCAAACGTATCATCCAACATACGGTCGCCATAGGTTTGCAGCGAATCATCGATGCGTTGCAACATCTTGAAGTTGGACGATGTGATTCGTTGCGCTGCACCTTCGTTGGGAACGGCCAGCCACATCAGTATCAGCAAAAAGAAAATACGCATGGTTGCAAGGTATCTAACATGCATAACAACGCTGCGGGGCTGTGGATATTTTAACAGCTTAGCCAATTGGCTGGCGTTGCCACACCTGGGCAAGATGCGACAGACTAGGCGATTCCATATCGGCGAGGGCAGGAGGTAATTGCAAGTCGGGTTGAGTGCTGCGCAAAAACACAGCTTGCATGCCGGCATTGCGGGCAAAATACAAGTCGCTGGTATTGTTGCCGACCATGATGGAGCGGCTGAAATCAATCTCAGGAAAATTGGCTTTGGCCTGAAAAGCCATGCCCGGATTGGGCTTGCGGTTCGGGCTTTTGTCGTCGGTATCGGGGCAATAGTAAATGGCATCGATGCGGCCACCGGCTGTTTCAATGGCCGCCGTCATGCGTTGGTGAATCTCATCGAGATTCTCTTGCAGCGTTACGCCTTTGCCCACCCCTTTTTGATTGGTGACAATAATGATGCGACTGAAAATCTTGCTGAATACAGCAATGGCTTTTACAGCATCGGGGTAAAACTGAAACTCATCCCAATGATGGATATAATCTTTCACTTTTTCAATGTTGATGACGCCGTCGCGGTCGAGAAAAAGTGTCCAGCTTTTATCGGGTTGTAGCATAGGAAAAGAATGAGCGAAATCGGTTTGTGCTTTAGCGTAATCTTCGGGTATGCCAATGTCGATGAAGTAACCTGTTGTGGCCACACCATACAATTGTGCTTGTACCAGCAAGTGTGGCATGATGATTTTTTCCCAAGAGCAGGAAGCGGGAAATGCTGATACATCAAACAATTGTCTGTTTAGCCAATAGGCACCTGCGTTGATGAGCCCGTTGCTATGGGCTTCATTTTCATGAAACTGAACGATGCGGTGTTGCGCATCTACTTGCACCAATCCGTAGCGGTCGGCATGCTGCATGTGGCTGAGCAGCACGGTTGCCACGGCTTTGTATTGCTGATGTTTATGTAATGCATCCGCAAAAGAGCAATCCAAATAACTGTCAGCATTCAGTATCAGCACATCATCACTTTTGCACAACGATAAAGCCTGCAACACAGCACCGCCAGTACCGAGTGGAGTAGTTTCAATTGAAAAGTCGATACGGATATGGGGATGATATTGCTGCCATGCTGCAGCAGCTTCTTCTACTTCGCTAGCACCAACACCCAAAGCCAGTACAAAGTGCTGAAAGCCTTGTGCCAACAGCCTTTGCAGCAGGTGGTACAAAAAAGGTTGCCCATCTACCGGCGCTAAACATTTGGGTGTGCTCCCCGTTACCGATTGCAAACGGGTGCCGGCACCGCCTGCCAGAAAGATGACGCTATGTGAAGAATCGGGCATGTATTTATGCAGGAAAAATCTGTGCTTCTACCAGCTGACAAATGGTATGGCCAATGAGCATGTGGCACTCTTGTATGCGTGGCGTATCGTTCGATGGTACATCAAAAAGATAGTCGCTAAGGGGGCGCAATGCACCACCTTTTTCGCCGGTCATACCAACGGTGATGACACCTTTGGCACGGGCCGCTTCAAAAGCCTTTACCACATTGCCACTGTTGCCACTGGTGCTCAGGCCCACCAGCACATCGCCGGACTGCATGATGCCTTCCACCAATCGGCTGTAAATGCTGTTGTAATCATAATCATTTGCAGCAGCGGTGATATACGATGTGTTTACATGCAAGGCTTCTGCAGGCAGGGCTGGCCGGTTGCGGTTGTAAAAGGCACCGGTAAATTCTGCTGCCAAATGTTGTGCATCGGCGGCGCTGCCACCATTGCCACAGAAATAGAGGCGATGGCCATTGCGAAATGCTTCGGTAATGAGTACACTCACTGTTTCGGTGAGTTGCAACAATCGTTCGCTGGCCAGCAGCTGTTGCTTGGCATCAATCGACGATTGAAATATTTGTTGAATGGTTGCTTGCATGTGTTCTTGCTTAAATGGTCCAGGATTGTACACCGTGCATGCAAAAATGAAACGGATATACCTGGCCGCCAAAGCTATTCAAAGTTTCTGTCACCCGGTGGCGGGTATTGTTGGGGCAGTAAAAGAAAACAAAACCACCACCACCGGCACCACTGATTTTACCTCCTGTAGCGCCCGCATTTTTAGCTGCGGCATACAAGGCCTCAATATGTGGATTGCTGATGCCGTTGGCCATTTGTTTTTTGTAGGCAAAACCAATATCAAACAAATCGCCCATGTCTTGCAAGCGGCCTTTGAGCAAGGCTTCTTTCATGAGCAAGGCTTGTTGTTTCAAATGATGCATGGCTTGAATACTTGGCTGTGCATCATTCCGCACATTGGCTTGCTGTTCTTCAATAATGCGGCCACTCTGGCGGGCATGGCCAGTGTAGTAGAGCACCAGGTTGTGCTCCAGTTCTTGCAGTACTTCGTGGCGAATGCGGAGTGGATTTACAATCACTTGTTCGCCGGGGCCAAATTCCATGAAATTAATGCCACCAAAACTGGCTGCATATTGGTCTTGATGACCGCCGGCAAATTGCAGGTCGTTGCGTTCAATGTCGTAGGCTAGTCGTGCAATGTCGTATTCGCCGAGTGGCAGCTGCAACATTTCGGCAAAGGCACTAATGATGGCTACCACAAGTGTGCTGGATGTTCCAAGGCCAGAGCCAATGGGCGCATCTACTGAAGTAATGAGAGAGAAGCCCGATAATGGTAAACCATACTGTGCATGTATGCGATTAAAGACTGCTGCATGCAATGGTAACGCATGCAGGGTGGGCAATTGCGGCGCCCATGCAAAACGCAATTCCTGCTTGTTATCGAGGTCGTGCAATACAATGGCATTTTCCTGCAGCGGTTCTATACTGGCATGTGCAAATAAATCGATGCTGGCATTGAGCACGGCGCCACCAAAGCGGCTGGCATACGGATCGACATCCGTACCGCCACCGGCAAAACCTAACCGCAATGGAGCTTTCGATCGGAAGTGCATGTTGGGAGTTTACGAGTTGATAAGTTTACGAGTTCACAAGTTTCAATGATTCAGTGTTTCAAATCAGACATCAGACATCAAACTTCCAAAATCTGTTCTACTAGTTTTTCCCAGCTTAGTTGTTGTTTTTCTTGCAGCAGGCCAGGCATGTAATGTGCTTTGCCTTTGTGCAAATAGGTTTGAATGCCTTCGGCTATACTGTCGGCATTGGGTTCGCATACCACACCGGCTACATCATCGGGTACCATTTCGGGCAGGCCACCTACATTGGTTACCAGCATGGGTACTTCAAAATGAAAGGCGACTGGAGTAACGCCGCTTTGCGTAGCATGACGGTAAGGTTGCACAATACAATCTGCAGCACAGGCAAAATATTTTACTTCATCGTTGGCTACAAAGCGGGTATGCAACAGCAGTTTGTCCTTTACCGCAGGGTGTTGCAACAGCGCTTCGTATTTCGATGGGTCGTCGTAGTACTCGCCGGCAATGAGCAGCTTCACATGGGTTGCCTGCAATTGTTGCATGGCTTCGAGCAAAAGGTCTAGCCCTTTGTACTGGCGTATCAATCCAAAAAACAGCAATACGTTATCGTTATCCTGAATGTCGAGTTGTTTGTGTTGGCGCAGCCAGGCTCTGGCTTCGATGCTGGATACACGTTCACCAAAATTGTCGTACAAAGGATGCGGCAACAGTTGGGCGGGTTTGTTGCTAAACAGACGCAGGTCTTGCAGCACTTGCTGGCTCATCACCAAAAAGCGATCAACAGGCTGCACAAAATATTTGGTAAACCACTTGTCGCCGGGGCGGCTTTCGTGGGGTTGAATGTTGTCGGCGATGCACACAATGCGGGTGTGCTTGTTGCCCTTGATGCGGCGCAAAATAGTGCCTAGGCAAGGCCCCATAAATGGAATCCAGTACCGCACTATCACTACATCGGGTTTGGCTTTTTTTATGCGGTTGCCCACCTGCCACCAGTTGAGTGGATTCACAGAATTGATGGCCGTTACAATCTGCAAACCTTCCGGTGCCGGTGCATCGGTAAACTGTGAGGTGCCGGGAAATAAAAACGAAGGATACTGCAAGCTGAAAGACCAGATGCTGCATGTATGTCCTGCATCGTTGAGTGCTTTACACAGTCGCTCGTTAAAGGTGGTAATGCCTCCCGGCCGCAACGGATGCGCCGGACCTATGATGATGATATTTTTAGATTTGCTTTGGTACACGGATTTTATTGCACTAGATTTTTATGGGACGCGGATTTCGCAGATGAAACGGATAAGACGGATTTGCTGTTGCGTAATAAAGTCGTTTAAATAAATAGTTTGCTGTACATCGTTCACTTGTTGATATTGGCAAAAACTTTTCTTTTGAATTCTGCTTTCTCTCCAAAGTTCAGTAAAAGACCTACTTCAATGTTGGTTGCTTTCAGGTAATTCAGTAATTGAGCTTCATGCTCCAGTTTCAGGTAACCGGTTGATTTCAATTCAACAATCACTTTATTGTTTACGAGTAGATCGGCGTAATAGGTGCCTACTAATTCTTGTTCATAAAAGACATCAATCTTCTCTTGCGCCTTCACATTAAGTCCGGCCTTTGCCAATTCAATACACAAAGCATTTTCATATACTTTTTCCGAAAAGCCATAACCTAAATAGTTGTAGACATGGAAAAAGCAATGGATTATTTCTTGTGTTATTGCCTCATGAATCAACATGGTTTTCGATACTGAGTGTTCAACGAAATCAACAATAAAAACGGCGTCAATCCGGAAAATCCGTTTTATCCGCGTCCTTGCCTTTTCTTAATTCCATCGCAATCCGTGTCCTATCACAAGCCGAGTTTTTCCTCAATACCATACACGTTTCGCTCTGGTGAGTTGCGGGAAACGAGCTCCGATACAAAGCCAGCGAGGAATAATTGAACACCCACAATGGCCAGTACCAACGCAATGTAAAATGCGGGCTTGCTGGTGAGGTAGTATGTAGGATCAATGAGTTTGTTGATGATAAGAAATGCACTGATGCCAAAGCCCAGCAGAAAAACGAGTGTGCCCCACAAACCAAAAAAGTGCATGGGTCGCTTGCCAAACTTGCCTACAAAAGTGATAGAAGCCAGATCGAGAAAACCATTGACAAATCGCTCCCAACCAAACTTGGTGGTGCCGTATTTGCGGGCACGGTGTTCCACTACTTTTTCACCAATCTTGCGGAAGCCATGCCACTTAGCGATGACAGGAATATAGCGGTGCATTTCACCATACACTTCAATGCTCTTCACTACTTTTTTGCGGTAGGCTTTCAGACCGCAGTTAAAGTCGTGCAGGTAAATGCCACTCACTTTACGCGTGGCCGCATTAAAAAGTTTGGAAGGTAAATTTTTGGTGAGCTTGTTGTCGTAGCGTTTTTTCTTCCAGCCACTTACCAGGTCGTATTGTTCTTCCCGAATCATACGCACCAGATCAGGTATTTCGTCGGGACTGTCTTGCAAGTCGGCATCCATGGTTATAACCACGTTGCCTTGTGCTGCTTTGAAACCTTCGTTTAAGGCTGCACTCTTACCGTAGTTGCGCTGAAAACGAATGCCTTTCACCTGCATGTATTGCTGACGAAGTGATTCAATCACATCCCAGCTGTTGTCGGTGCTGCCATCGTCTACAAAAATGATTTCGTAGGCATAGCCTTGCCGCTGGCACACATCGTGTATCCAGTGTGTAAGTTCGGGTAACGATTCTGCTTCATTGAGCAGCGGTATTACAAGCGATAAATCCATGAGCAACGAATGCGCAAATTATTGGAAAGGAGTTGGGGTTGGATTCTTTTTGGCCACAGCTGCACCAATCAAAGAACCGATAGCGCCTACAATGATGTACAATATGACAGAAACGATAGTGCCCATTGGAACTGCCATTTTTTTACCGAGCACCAATGCTTTGTCTACTTCATTTTCACTCATGCCCTGCTCCAGCATTGCAGTGCGTTGTATTTCCATTGCCCGATCAAGTGATTCGGGAAACAATACAGTTAAAGACAAGGCTACCCACATACCCATAATTCCTGCCACCAAAGCAGTCGCTTTGAAGCCATGTCCAAATACTTGGCCGAAAGTCACATTGCCATCCATTTGCTGAGCAAAATTTAAGTTCGCCCAAATGATTCCGCCAATCAATATAACCAGAGGTACAATACCTAAAGCTTTGTTGGTTTCCAATTTGAAAATGGTAACAACAACGGCAAATACAATCAGTATGAGGCTGATGATAAGGCCTTTCATTACGGGGGTGGTTACTTTGTTTTCCATGGCGGGTGTTTTTTTAGATGCTGGAATATTGATGGTGAATGATGCCCTTGATATGGCCTTGCAATGTTCGTCCAATAAAGGCATTGTTTTTACCAAGAGAATGAAGAGCGGCTTTTTCGGGTGTCCATGATTGTTGCGGGGCTACCACTGTGAGCATGGCTGCAGCACCCGGTTCTATCACCGGCAAAGGCAAACCGAAAATGCGGGCAGGTGCCAATGCAAACAACTCTGCAATTTGTGCAGCGTTGAGAGCAGGCAGTGCTGTTTGTACCGCAGCGTAGCAGGTTTCCAAACCACTCATGCCGTATTTGGCATATTCAAATTCGCACACTTTGCTGTCATATTCATGCGGCAGGTGATGGCTGGCGATGCAGTCTACCGTGCCATCCATAATGGCTTCTCGTACAGCATCCACATCCTGGCGGGTACGCAGCGGTGGATTTACTTTCAGGTTGCTGTCGTACTCCTGCAGGTCTTCGTCGCAAAAGCTGAGGTGGTAAGGCGTAACCGAGCATGTAAGTTGCAGGCCTTCTGCTTTTGCCCGGCGAATAAGGTCGAGGCTGGCAGCGGTACTCACACCGGTTACATGCAATTTGCTGCCGGTGTAGCGCAGCAGTTCTATGTCGCGGTTGAGCAATAAAGTTTCGGCCAGTGCGGGTTTACCGGGCAGGCCCATTTGTGTGCTCACCACGCCTTCATGCATTTGCCCGCTTTTGCTGAGGGCAATTTCATCTGGCACCTGGGTGACTACTCCGTCAAACGCTTTTACATACAGCAACGCCTTGGTAAGCACTTGGCTGTTTTGAATGGGATTGATACCATCGCTGAAAGCCACGGCACCACTCTGGCGCATGTCGTACATTTCGGCCAGGTCTTTGCCTTCGCAGTTTTTGCTGATGGCGCCGTAGGGCAAAATGCTGACCGGCAGATTTTTGCTTTTTTGTACAATGTATTCTACCTGCGGCTTGTTGTGCACTGCGGGTTGTGTATTGGGTACTACCAGCACCCGGCAGTAGCCACCTTCAGCAGCAGCGGCGGCGCCGGTTTCCAGCGTTTCTTTGTATTCCAGTCCGGGGTCGCAAAAATGGCTGAACACATCCGTAAAGCCGGGCAGTAACACCTGGCCTTGGGCATCTACCACACGGGTGTCGGCCGAAGGTTGAATGTCATCTCCAATAGCGGCAATGCTGCCGTTGATAATAAGCACCTGAGTTGTTTGCCCGTTGTACGCTGATCTTGGGTCGGCAATGGTCACCTGTTGTAATAGCAATGCCATTTTGATAATGATTGCGGCGAAGATAAGGATAGTCAGTAGCATGCAGCCCTGAGCTTGTCGAAGGGCGGAAAGTAGGGAAGTTAGAAGTACGAGATACGAATTGGGAAGACGAGAAGTCTGTAGGCCGGAGACGGGAGAAAGTCGGCAAGTCGGCAAGTCGGAAAGTCTGAAAGTCCAGAGAAAAATGCCAATATCAACCATCCAATTCTACGTCTCTTCTCCTAAGGAGAGGCCGGGAGAGGTTAATAATGTCCGGTAGTTAGCAAAACGTGTGGCGATTTGGGAATAACTAATAAACCAAAACATCTCAACAAGCAATCGCTTTTCCTCATTTGCTAATTAGCACATTAGCAGTTTTTCAAATTTGCATTTTCATTTTCTTCGCAGTAGCTATGGAAACCACAGAAAAACTACGGCTCGATAAATATCTCTGGAGCATACGGGTGTTTAAAACCCGCAGCGCTGCAGCAGAAGCTTGTGAAAAAGGACGGGTGAAACTGAAAGAGGATGCCGTAAAAGCCAGCCGTACTGTACGGGTGGGCGATGTGTACGATGTGCGGGGCGAAAACCGCCGTTGGATTATACAGGTAACCGGCTTGTTGCATACCCGGCAGGCCTACAGCGAGGCCATTAAATATTACCTCGACCTTACCCCACCCGAAGAGCTGGAAAAAGCCAGAGTGCAGGCCGAGAGTTTTCATACCGGCAAACGCCTCAGCAAAATTGGCCGGCCTACCAAAAAGCAACGCCGGGATTTGGATGATTTGATGGAGGGGTAAGGCAAGTTCCAGCGTTCACAAGTTGACGAGTTTGCCAGTTCCAGCGTCCACGCTTTTCAGTTTCGGTTGTTCCGATATTTATTCAATGCATGTTTGCATACCCTGCAGTTTGTAGTGCTACTGCCTGTTTCCTATTTCTTATTCTTTATTCCTTATTGCTTATTGCCTTTTCATTGGCACATTTGCACATTCGCTAATCAGCACATTATCCCATGCACATCGATATACTTTCTGTTTTGCCTGAGTTGCTCGAAAGTCCGCTCAACCACAGTATTATGAAGCGGGCCCAGCAAAAAGGCCTGCTCACAGTGCGGGTGCACAACCTGCGCCAGTGGGCCGTCAACAATCAGGGCCAGATAGACGACTACCAATATGGCGGCGGCGCCGGCATGGTGATGATGTGTGAACCATTGGTGAATGCCATTGAGCAATTGCAGGCCGAAGGCGGTCCTTTCGATGAGATCATTTACATGACACCCGATGGCAAACGTTTTGAGCAACGCGATGCCAACCAATTGAGCCTGCAAAAAAGATTGCTCATCATTTGCGGCCATTACAAGGGCATTGATGAACGGGTGCGGGAGCATTTTGTCACCCGTGAAATTTCCATCGGCGATTTTGTGCTGAGTGGTGGCGAAATACCTGCCGCATTGGTGGTGGATGCCATTGGCCGCCTGCTGCCCGGTGTGCTCAATGATGAAACCTCTGCGCTGTTCGATTCTTTTCAGGATGGACTGTTGGCGCCACCGGTATACACCCGCCCGGCCGATTTCCGCGGTTGGAAAGTGCCCGATATTTTGCTGAGCGGCGACCCCATCAAAGTGGCCGACTGGCGCCACGACCAGGCCCTGCTGCGTACAGAGCAGCGCCGCCCCGATATGTTGGGCGATGAATAAAGCCGCTCATCATTTTGTTGAATGTTCTGCCCATTTTGACCGTCCAATGCTGTCAACAGCCCAATACTTTTGACTGCTATGCGACTATACCACTGCCTGCTTGCTTTGCTGGCCTCCAGCTTGTTTGGTTCATTGGCTGCCCAGCCAGCCACCCCTCTCAATACTGCCAATACCGGTAGTATTACGCCATTGCAGCAAGAATTTAAAACAGGCATTCGAAAATCATCCGTTCCCATTACCATAGATGGTAAACTGGATGAAGCCGTGTGGCAGGAAACGCCCGGCATCGCCGATTTCTGGCGCAAGTTTCCGACCGACAATGGCAAACCCATCCGGCCTACCACCGTTCGCATTACTTACGATGATAAAAACCTGTACGTAGCTGCTATTGCTTACGATTCGGGCAAGGCATTTATTCAAACCCTGAAGCGGGATTTTGGCCACGATGGCAGCGATGGTTTTGCGGTAGTGGTCGATCCGCTCAACCAGCATACCAATGGTTTTTTCTTTGTGGTAAATGCTTTTAATTCCCAATCGGAAGACCAGCTGACGACGACAAATGGTCCCAATTTTAGCTGGGATAACAAATGGTTTTCGGCTACCACACGCCACAACGATCATTGGATTGCTGAAATAGCGATTCCATTTAAAACGCTGCGCTACAAACCGGAGCAGGCTGTGTGGGGTTTGAATTTTGTACGCATCGATACCAAAACAAACGAATACAGTTGCTGGACAAAAGTGCCGGTTAATTTTTCGAGCTGGGACCTGGGCCAAACCGGTGCATTGCATTGGGAAACACCACCGCCACCAGCAGGTAGCAATATGGTGCTGGTGCCTTATACTACCGGGCAGGTTCAATCCAGCAAAACCAATGGCGAAAACAATTATACGGGCAAAGGCAATGCAGGCTTCGATGCCAAAATCGGTTTGACTTCATCACTCAATTTAGACCTGACGGTGAATCCCGATTTTTCACAAATTGAAGTAGACCGGCAAGTAACCAACCTCACCCGCTTCAATATCTTTTTACCAGAGCGGCGTACCTTTTTTCTCGAAAATGCCGACTTGTTTTCCAGCTTTGGCATGGATCCCATCCGGCCATTTTACAGCCGCAGCATTGGCTTAGATAAAAACGGGCAACCCATTCCAATACTTGGCGGTGCAAGGGTTACCGGCAGTGTTACACCTAGTACACGCATTGGTGTAATGAACATGCAAACGGGTAACAAAGGCAGCTACAGCATGGAAAACTTTACCGCTGTTTCTGTGAATCAACGGGTATTGAAACGGTCTTCTATTCGGGCATACGGATTGAACCGCCAGGGCTTTTTGAGTAGCGAAGAAAAAGCGAAAGACCCTTTGGCTGCCTATGGCAGAAATGTGGGTACAGAATGGGTATACACCAATGTGGAAGGAACCTTTAATGCATGGGGTGCATATCACAAATCATTCAAGCCAACCATTAGCAACAAAGATGGATTTGCCAACGCCGGATTTGCATACAACGACCGCAAGTTTGAGTTTGTGATTGACTGGGTAAATGTGGGTACCAACTACTATACCGATATGGGTTATGTGCAGCGCATCGAAAACTATGATGCTGCCAGAGATACCGTGGTACGCCTTGGCTTTAAGCATTTGTTCAACGAAATCCAGTACCGCATTTTTCCTAAAAAAGGCATCGTCAATACGCACAGGTTACGTGCCGAAACGTATGTGGTTTGGAACCCCAATGGTACACTCAACGAACGCAATCATGAAAGCAATTACAGCATGCAGTTTAAGAATACTTCCAACTTTGTAGTAGGTGGTTCTTACAGTCAGGTGCAATTGCTGTATCCCATTTCATTTACCGGTGGTACTCCGTTGCCTGCTGCCGAATACAAGTATTGGCGGGGCTTTGCCGAGTATCAATCCGATTTTAGAAAGAAAGTGGCTTGGAGTACCGGTGTAGTAGCGGGTGATTTTTACAATGGTCAGTACACCTCATTGCAGGCGTCGCTTACGGTGCGTCATTTGCCCCATGTGAGTGTGGCTGTACGTGCCGAGTACAACAAATTGGTTTTTCCGGGCAATTATGGTAGCGGCGAAATTTTCCTGATTGCTCCCCGTATCGATATCAATTTTACCACCAGCGTATTCTGGACCACTTTTTTGCAATACAATACACAGGCCAACAACTTCAACATCAACAGTCGTTTTCAATGGCGATTCCGGCCCATGAGTGATTTGTACCTGGTGTACACCGACAACTACTTCACCGATCCTTTGCTCAAAAACAAGAACCGGGCATTGGTATTAAAACTCAATTACTGGATCAACGTGTAAGGAATGACTTACTGAATCATGTGGCAAAGCTTGCACACATGAATCAAGGCGCTGGTATCAACAGCGCCTGTTTTTTTGAGCATGTTGCGGCGGTGATTGTCTACCGTATTCACACTTAAAAAAAGCGAAGCGGCAATTTCTTTGCTGCTGGCACCTTCGGCAATCAATTTCAAAATTTCCAGTTCTCTGCTCGTCAGAATATCTGTTTCCTGCAACTCGGGGTGAGCACTGTGGTAGGTAAAAATGCGATCGCCAATCTGATAGCGATACCACCAGGTGCCATCTACCAAAAAAGGTTCGAGGTCGTGAATGAGAAACATGCCCAACAAAGGGTTGTTGTGTTCATCCCACAACACCGGTATGGAATGAAACATGCTGCGATGTTTATTACCATATCGGCAGGTAATGTTGCAGTTCACGTAAGTAGACTGATAGCGTCTTTTTTCTTCGGGGCTGGCTCTGTGCAACTGGCGGGAGATGATGCGGGTGTTGTTTACCGCAGCTTCTACCTGTTGGGGTAAAAGACAGCCAATGATATACGTAGGCCCAACTTCCAGAATTTCTTCGGGTACAGAACCAAAGTAACGGGCAGTGCTGGTGTTGATGTGGTGAATGCTGAAATCGTGGTACGCAAAAATCACGGTGCGCAAATTGTTGAGGTCTGAATGGTCTAATATTTTAGACTGTTGCAGAAACTCTTCGAGTTGTGCAGGTGCTGGTAGTGTTGGGTAGTATTGCCCCCAAATGTCCACCACTTTTTGGTGTGCTTCGGCAGGTGTTTGCATCAATAGATTCCAAAGGTGACTGTAAAAATAGTCATTTCGACTATTGGCTTATCCTCGGAATGTCTACAGATTTGCTGACCATTTACCATTAAGTCCATTAAATGAGTGGGGCGAAAATCACACCATCGCCCTGCTCATTTACCCCTCACACTCGCTTACCCCCAATTCCATTTTCAAAATCCCATCATTAAAGGACTTACCACAAAACCGGGTTTTTACCCGGTTTTGTTTTTTATACCTGTGTATCAATGCCTTGTGGCTTGGGCTTTAGCGGTATGGCAATGGTCATAAGGGTGCCGCTGCCAGGATGACTTTCAATAAACAATTGCCCCCCATGTTTTTCAATGAACTCACGGCTGATCAACAGGCCCAATCCGGTGCCTCTTTCCTTGGCCGTACCTCGTCTGGTGGCGCCCACATGAGTTGTTAAAATTTCATTAACTACATCGGCACTAATGCCAATACCACTGTCTTGAATGGAAATATAGGTGTGTTGTTGGGCTACCCATGCTTTGAGTAAAATGTGCCCTTGCATGTGGCTAAACTTGATGGCATTGCTCAACAGGTTGCGCAAAATAAAATCTATCATTTGCTGATCGGCATGTAACGGACATGGATTGTCGACATCCGTTTCAATCGTTATTTTTTTCAAATGAGCCTGCAGGTGCAAAATGCGGACACATTTTTCCAGGCTTTCTCTGGTATCCAGCTGTTCTGGTTGAAAGGCCAGCAAATTCATCTGGCTTTTACTCCATTGCAACAGGTGAAACAACAGCCGATTCAAATGATCTAAGGAGTCCTGTGCTTCGGCCATTAGTTTTTGCTTTTCTGCTTCGCTCAGTTTTTCGTGATGCTCGGTCAGCAGTTTTAAAAAGCTTTGCATGGTGGCCAGCGGATTGCGCAGGTCATGGGTGATAACGCTAAATAGTTTATCCTTCAAACTATTCAGCTCTTGCAGTTTTTCATTTTGATTGCGCAGCGATAATGTTTGTGCTTCTATCTGCAATTGCAATTGAATTTTTTGTTCTTCAATCAACTGCTTTTTTTCTTTTTCTGTTTCCAGTGCAATGCGTTCTTTTTCTAATCGCTGCTCTTCTAAAGCCTGCCGGGTTTGGTTGTAGCGGCTGGCCAGGCCCAATGCAAACAGTACTACCTGCACGACCACACCCACCTGTACAAAGTAGCGGGTAAACCAGTTGTCGCCGGCAAGCCCCATTTCTCTAAAAATAAACAGGATGGCACCGGCTACCAGTAATGCGTTGGCCGTAATGAAATACAAAGCAGGCTTGTAATTTCTGTTGTAGGCATCAATACCTGCCACCAGCATCAATACAAGTATGAGGGTGTTTAGAATACCAATGATAGTAACCAATGGCGCCAGCCAATCAATATTTAATACATAAGTACCAATGCCAATGAGCAATGTGCCGCTCATGAGTATGTTGAGCAGTGTGAGCAAAGCATTGGTGCGTGGCAACAACACAGGAGTGTTGAGATAAGTACGGGTAAACCACAAACGGGCAAGGCTGGTAAACGGAACGATGATGGTATAACTCCAGGTATCCCATCGAGGACTGTTGGGCCACATGTGTTCTATGCCAAAACCGTAGTAGTAGGCAAAGTACAAGCCAATGCCTGCAATGCTGAGTACATAGTGCAGGTAGCTGGTATCCTTCACCGAAAAGAACAAAAACAAATTGTACAACGCCATCACCAGAATGACGCCTAAAAACATGCCCTGCCAAAAGTGGCGGTCGCGGTCGGTTTGCTCAAACTGGTCTTGTTGCAATACTTCTACCTGCAAAGGACTTTTCTGATAAATACTAAAACCTGCAGACAACGCAATATGTATTTGTGCGGTATCACCGGGCTGCAGTTCAACCAAAAAATGGGGTTGATAATGAGGGACGGTCCTATTAATCACCGGCTCATTTCTCGAAATGACAGAAGATTGCAATTTTCCGGTACGTGCCGATTGGCTGGAGAGCTGCACCTGCCAAACATTGGGCGTTTTAATGAGCAGCGTACTGGCTGTAGTTTGAGTATTTACAATGCTGAATTGCGTATGTAATTGAGGGCTGTCTGTCCAGTGCAGTTGTTTGGAAGACAGCTGTTGCATTCTATCGCCGGCCTTCCATTGCAGCATTGGGTTGTGCACCGGTTGCGCCTGCAACACATGTACAAAAAAAACAATGATTATGGCCAGCAACCCACGCATCCAATGAGATAATTGTTAGGTTTGTCAAGTTTCGTTACATCCTTCAATATTAATGGACTTTTATGGCGGGTATCAAAATTTTATTGGTAGAAGACGATTGGATTATTGCCAAAGAGATTACGCTGAGTTTGCAAGACATGGGCTTTGAACCAGTGGGCACCATTGATAGCGGCGAAGAAGCCATTCGGCAAATGCCGGTATTGCAACCCGATTTGGTATTGCTCGATATTGGCCTGAGTGGCGACTTGACAGGCATTGATACTGCCCGTCAACTAAAGCAACAATTCAAAGTGCCGTATATTTTTCTGACAGCGCTGGCCGATCAGAGCACATTGGAACAAGCCAAGCTCACAGAACCGTATGCTTATCTGGTAAAACCTGTGAGCCCCGAAAGCTTGTACAGTTCTATTGAAATCACCATGCACAATGCGTCGCAACGCAAAGTGCCCGATGTGTTGCCAGCCGAGCCACTGGTAAAACCACTGCAATACGAAGAAGGCATTTTTGTAAAAAATAAAAAGCGGCTGGAGAAAGTACAACTAAGTGATGTGTTGTACATAGAAGCGGTTGATGTATATGCCATGATGTTTACCGTGCATGGCAAATTCCTGTTGAGCAACAGTTTAAAATCGGTAGAAGAAAAGTTTCCGGCGTCACATTTTATGCGTGTCCACCGTTCGTTTATTGTGAACACCCACAAGATAGAAGCCATTGAAGAAAACGATTTGATGCTGGCTGGCAGGGCTATTCCAATTGGTAAAACATTTCGGGAGCCTGTGATGAGCCGCTTGCAGGTATTGTAGTGCCGGCAAGGGTTTCCGACGATTGTGTTTTCACGGCCTTGGCCATTCAGGGTTTTCCATTCACCCCGCAAAAGGGTTCCATTCACCAAGTTAAACGGCGCATTTCCATCAACAAATAATAATGTTGAAATTGAAAATGCTTGCCGAATGAATAACCTGGCTACTCCGGGAATGTTGACTGCTGTGTGGATATCACTCATTGTGTACATGGGAGTGATTCTGTACTTCGTGGTGCGTGGAGCACGGCGAACGACCAACATGGCCGACTATGCCACCGGCACGTTTCAATTTTCGCCTGCTGCCATTGGGCTGTCGCTTGCTGCAGGTATGACGAGTGCCGCTACTTTCATTATCAATCCGGGATTTATTGCTTATTACGGCATCAGTGCTTTCTTAAGCATGGCGGTGTTTTTACCCATTGGTGCTATTATTTCACTCATCATTTTTTCCAAACGCTTTCGCAAAATTGGTTCTGCAGTCAATGCTAAAACCATTGCGCAATGGGTAGGTATTCGCTACAACAGTGCATCGTTTCGATTGTATATGGCCTTCTTGTCTGTACTTCATCTTACGTTCATTGTGTTGATAGCCGTTGGTTTAACGCAGGTGCTCAGCAGAGCGTTGAATGTAGATGCATTGCCGGCTTTGTCGGGTATTGTACTGTTTACTTTTGGGTACATGATGTTTGGTGGTGCCAATAGTTTGGTGTACACCAACATGATTCAGGCACTGTTGAAAGTTGTAGTTGCTGTAGTGTTGCTGTTCAGCGGGTATCAATTGTTTACCAATGCAGATGCTGGTTTCTTTCAGCAACTGCAACAGATCGATCCCAAATTGACCGCCGCTTTCAATACAGATAGCCCTTTGTACCGCGACTTTTTGAAGTTGTCATTTGTCAGTTGATTGTAGGTGTGGCGATTGTTTGTCAGCCACACATCATTACCCGTTCATTGCTGTTGAAAGATGACAAAGGCATGAACCGTTTTTTGTGGGTAGCAGTCATTTTACTCATCCTGTTTTTTACGGTGGTGTTTACCGGTTTGTATGCCCGTGTGTTGTTTCCTGATTTGATGGTAGCAGGCAAACCATTGCCCCTCGATGCGGTAATGAGTGCTTACGTGACCACGTATTTTTCTCCCGTGGTGAGTTTGTTTTTGGTAGTAGGTTTACTGGCATCGGGTGTAGCTACACTGGAGAGCCTCATTCAATCTATCAGCACTACCATCACCACTGATATTATTGCGGCATTTGCACCCAAGGTCATTGGCAAGCAGCAATTGTTCGTCAATAGATTAGTTATTGCTGTAATGGCTGCGGTCACCATCGCACTGTCTTATCAGCAGTTGGTCAATCCCGATTTGAGTGTGGGAATACTGGCACAAAACGGCGTCTATGCATCTTTCTCCGCCGCCTTTGTGCCATTATTATTTGGTATGTTTTTGAAAAATGTACCCGTGCAGGCTGCTTTCAGTGCATCTGTTGCAGCGGTGGTAGCACACTTCGGTATTTACTACGGCCGCCTAACGCCATACATGGAAACCGGCACCCGCAATCCGGGCATTGCCGCTGCCTTGGCTATCCTCATTTCGCTATTGGTTGGAACCGTTGTTTTGGTACTTTACCGCCAAACCAAAAAGGAGGTAGCAGTATGAAACAACTAACCGGTATCGCTTTTGTATTGATGCTGATGGTAACAACTGCTTCAGCACAAACCAACTGCAGCTTCAACTGGGGTTGGCGCATGCAAACGGCACAACTGTCCAATCAACTTTCAGTTAGTTATTTCGATACAGGCAAAGGCCAGCCCATTGTGCTCCTGCATGGTTTGGGCGGGCATGCTGCGCATTGGTTGCAAAATATAGATGGCCTGGTAAAAGCCGGTCATCGGGTGATTGCTATTAACCTGCCGGGCTATGGCAGCAGCCAGCCCATGCTGGCAAATGATGCGGCAAAACAATTGCACAACTATACATTCGTGGTGCAAGCATTGGTAGAAAAACTTGCATTGAAAAAGGTATTGCTCACCGGGCACAGCATGGGCGGACAAATAGCGATGCTCATTTCCTTGCAACAACCCAAGTGGCTGGAAAAATTGGTATTGGCAGCTCCTGCAGGGTTGGAAACGTTTACTGCTCAGGAAGCGTCGCTCCTCAAGCAATATGCAACGCCTGCGTTTTTCAAACAGCAGGATAGTGCAACAATTGCCCGTAATGTGAAAACAAGTTTTTACAACATGCCTGCATCTGCTGCTGCGTTGATTCAGGAACGCAATAGCATGAAAAGCTGTGCCGGGTTCGATGATTATTGTAAAACCATATCTGCAGGTGTGGCCGGCATGCTTGGCGCACCTGTAGTCGATCAACTGTCACAAATACGTGTACCGGTATTAGTAGTCTTTGGAAAGCAAGATGCTTCCATTCCTAACAAATTATTACATCCACAAATGCAACATGCCGACGTTATGAACGTGGCATTGCAACACATTCCAACTGTATCAGCTGTATGGCTCGAAGAAACCGGGCACATGTTGCAGTGGGAACAGCCAGCAGCATTCCACAACGCATTGCTCACATTTATCCATCAATAACCATAACTATTCTTCACTAAAACAAACGATGTCGTATGAGAAAAATTCTTTTCATGTGCTTCCTCATGGTCGTCTGCGCAAACGCCATATTGGCGCAGGCTACATACAAGGGTAAGGTAACCGACAAAAAGAACGGACAGCCTTTGTCGGGCGCTACTGTTACCCTGAAGGGAACCACCAATGCGGTGGCTACCGATGCCAACGGTGAGTTTACCCTCATTGCCGAAACAGCCGGCACCCATACGCTGGTGGCCAGCTATATTGGCTACGCCGAGCAGGCACTCACAGCTGCTGGCGAATACCTTCGCTTTGAGCTGAGCGAAAGCACCGGCCTTGGCGATGAAGTGGTAGTAACCGCTTCCCGCAGGCCACAAAAAATTACTGAAGCACCAGCTTCTATCAGTGTTATTACTTCCAAAGATTTGGATCAGAGTGCCTCTTTCAATATTGGCGAACTCGCTTCTAAAATTCAGGGGGTAGAATTTGTACGTACCGGTGTAAACGGCGTTGGCTTCAATGCCCGTGGTTTCAACAATGCCTTTAACGCAAAGGTATTGCTGATGACCGATGGCCGTAACAGTATGATGGCTGGTGGTAGCGGTTTGGCTGCCGGTATTATGAATACCATCATCAAAGAAGACGTAGACCGCATGGAAGTAGTGCTGGGCCCCAGCAGTGCTTTGTATGGTCCTAATGCCCACAACGGTATTGCCAACACCATTACGAAAGACCCCCGCAAACACCAGGGTACAACTGTAGTGCTGGGTGGTGGTACACAAGAAGTGTTCAGTGGACGTTTTCGTCAGGCTACTAAAATCAACAACAAGTGGGCGTATAAAATCACGGGTGAATACACCGCTGGTTTAGATTTCGCTTTTCAAGACAGCATCTACGCAGGTGGTAGTGTGTACGGCCCTGCAGTAGCCATTCCAGAAAAGAATGACCGTCGTTTCCGTCACGTTCGTGGCGAAGGCCATTTGTACTACAGTGTAACGCCAAAAAGCGACATCATTGTTTCGTACGGTGGTAGCACCAACCGCTTTTTAAGTGTGAACAATGTGGGCCGCAACCAAATCGTTGACTGGAAGTTTAGCTACTTGCAGGCAAGGTATGTGAGCCCACGTTTTTTTGCACAAATCTATAATACGTGGACAAACGTAGGCAACTCGTATGGTATCCCCGGTTACACCCGTGACTTCTGGAACCGTACG
The DNA here is from genome assembly GCF_009740285.1 of Phnomibacter ginsenosidimutans. Taxonomy (GTDB): domain Bacteria; phylum Bacteroidota; class Bacteroidia; order Chitinophagales; family Chitinophagaceae; genus Phnomibacter; species Phnomibacter ginsenosidimutans. The sequence continues at coordinate 3,302,731 of NZ_CP046566.1, read as the reverse complement.
CACAGCACCATCACCGATCCTACCAATCCGTTGTTTCCTGCAGTAGGCCGTTTGTTTCCCGATGAAGCAGAAGCTTTCGCATTGCGACTGGGCAACCGCTTTAAAGAAGAAAGTAAGCGTTTGAATGCCGAAGCACAGTACAACTACGAGTTTGAAAAAATTGGTTTGCAATTGGTAGCTGGCCTGAATTATCAGAAAGACAACCCCAACACATTTGGTACCAAGCCTGGCCGATGCCACACAAAAAATTGAAGTAACTCAATTTGGCGGTGCGTTGCAATTAGAACAAAAATTGCCTGCCGGCTTTAAGCTCTATGCAGCAGCCCGTGTAGACAATCATAGTGTGTTTGGCAACTTGTTTGCTCCCAAAATGGGCTTAGTAAAAGCGGTTCCTGGTGGTGCCTTCCGTGTGACCTATGGTCGTGCTAATGCAGCGCCCATCATTCTGTTCCAAAGTGCCAGCGTATTTGGTTTGGTGTTTGGCAACGGTGATGGTGTTCGCTACGTGCCCAATGGTGCACAGCTTAGTAGCGTAAGTGTAACAGAGAAATTGAAAGTAGAAGAAATTGGTACCTGGGAAATTGGTTACAAGGGTAAGATTGGTAAGAAGCTGTATGTAGATGTAAACGGTTACTATGGCAACAGCAAAAACTTCCTGAGCCCAGCTATTACCGTTGGTGGCCGTGCATTGAGTGTAGGTGCTATTCCTATTCCTACTGCTGGTTTGTTGCTGCCTGGTACGGTAAATGCGCAAACAGGTGTACTGAGTGGTGCAGCTTTCAGCACTTACTTCAACTACGGCGAAGTATCCAGCTATGGTGTTGACCTCGGTATCAATTATTTCTTCAGCGATATGGTTTCTCTTGCTGTGAAATACTCATGGTTTGGCAGCGACATTACCAAAGACAACATGAAGAACGATGCCAACCGCGACGGTTTTGTAAGTGCCGAAGAAAAGAGCCTGAACGCACCCAAGAACCGCATTGCCGGTACACTCAGCTTCAGCAATTTGGCCAAGGGCAAAATGTTTGTAAACCTGAGTGCCCGTTGGGTGCAGGAGCACGACTTTTATAGCGGCAGCCAAATTGGAACTGCTGCAGGCAAAGGCATGCGTGGCTCGGTGTATGGTGGTATCAATCCGCTCAACAACCAACCACGTTTCTATGCTAAAAACTTCAACTGGGGTGCGTTGGGTGGCTTTACAACCATCGATGTCAGCGCTGGCTATCGTTTCAATCCCATGCTGTCGCTGGGTGTGGGCGTAAGCAATTTGTTTGATGTGGAAATGCGGGAGTTTGTAGGCTCTCCATCTATTGGTCGCCTCATCAGCGCCGAACTGAAAGTGCATATTCCTAACGGAAGTAAAAAATAGCGATGCTGCTTTTTGGTTGAACGGTCATTGGGCTTCTGCAACAATGCTGCCAGGCAAAGTTTGTGGGAGCCCATGTTCTTTTATTCAATGCACAAATACAAAAACGATATGCAAGATGTGTATGTGTCTGCGAATGGATTAAAAATTCATGCGGTAGACTGGGGTGGAACGGGACCCGTATTGTTGTTGGCGCATGGCCTTACTGCCAATGCGCATGCTTTTGATGGATTGATGGCAGCTGGTTTGAAACAGTATGCCCGGGTAATAGCTGTAGACTTACGTGGCCGTGGCGAAAGTGAGGCCCCCGATCAGGGTTATACCATGGCAGAAACGGCAAAAGACATCATTGCCCTCATGGATGTATTGCAGTTGGAGCAGGTAGTAATGGGCGGCCATTCTTATGGTGCCTTTTTAAGTTGGTACCTGGCGGCGCATTATCCAACACGCATTAGCAAGGTAATAGCCTTGGATGCGGCCATGCGTATGCACCCAAATACATTGCAAATGCTGGGCCCTGCATTGGGCCGCTTGGGCAAAGTATTTGGCTCTTTTGATGCGTATTTGCAACTGGTGAAAACCGCTCCCTATTTGCATATTTGGGAAGAAGCCATGACCAGTTATTACAAAGCAGATGTGCATACTGCCGCTGATGGTAGTGTGGCTACCATACCCAATGCACAACATATGACGGAAGCCGCCACCAAAGTGCTGGCCGAACCTTGGGCCGATATGTTGCCACAGGTAGTACAACCGGTACTGATGGTCAATGCTCCGGGCATTTATACAATGGAAGCACCATTGCTACCCGAAGCCAATGCCCGTGAAACGGCTGCACTATTGCCGAATGTTCAGTTTGAAATAGTGGAAGGCAATCATCAAACCATGTTGTATGGCGAAGGAGCCCGACAGATTGTTGCCGCAATAGCGTCTTTTATATAAGTGTATTTTGTTTAGTTGTATTAAGGGCCGGGAGCAGCGAGATAATCGCTGCTCTCATTGTTTTACCCAATCTGTTGTTTGCTGCTGTATATTGGCCCTTATGATTCAGTTTTCTGTATTCAATGCAGCAAGTAATATCGATGGCACCGGCGTGTTTGCCAACCAGCGCATACCTGCAAGGCGTAAAATTGGCAACCTTGGTGGCGAAGTGATTTCATTGCGGGAGGCACGTAAACGTGCTGCCAAAACCAAGCGGGTAGCCATGGTGGAGTTTGGCAATGGGTATGCACTGGATGCCAGCATCAATCCAAATGCGTTGCGCTATCTCAATCATAGCTGCCAGCCCAATTGTTATATGCGGTGCATCAACAACCGGGTGGAGTTTTGGAGCCTGCGCCCCATTAAAAAAGGAGAGGAGCTCACCTGCAATTACGGCCCTACGCACCACGATGGCAAATTGCCCTGCCGCTGCGGGGCGAGTAATTGTGTGGGGTATTTGTAAACGCATAAATCCGATTTGGATGACAAAAAAAATCGGTTGTTCACTTTCCTAACAAAATGCAAAGAACACAACCGGTTTTCAGGTTGGCATGGTGTTTGGCAGAGTCGCTTCAAAACCATTCCTATGAAGCACATTATTCCCGTATTCGCCTGCGCTTTATTCTTTACTACAACCGTTCATGCTCAAGATGCGAGTGTGGCCATTAAGGCCGGCGTTAATCTGGCCAACGTCACCATCTCCGACAATGGCAGCATTGATGATGCCAAAACCCTCACTTCTTTTCAGGCGGGTGTACAGGCCGATTTGCCCATCACCAAATTCTTTTCATTGCAGCCCGGCTTGTATTTTACCGGCAAAGGTGCCAAAACCAGTGTTGGCAGTTCCAGCGATGCCACGTACTACAAAGCCAGCTCCAATCCCATGTACATTGAGCTGCCACTGAATGCTGTATTCAAACTGCCACTCAGCAAAGACAACAACTTTTTTGTTGGTGCCGGTCCGTATGCGGCCATGGGCATTGCCGGTAAAAACAAAGTAGAAGGCAAAGTTTTTGGTGTTGCTTTCAACAGTTCAGAAAACATCAAGTTTTCTAATGATGATCCTACTACTTCCACACAAGAGGGAGCGGGCATTGGTATCATGCGCCGTTTTGATTATGGACTGAATGGTGTGGCTGGTTTTGAGGCCGACGCCTTTTTGCTCACCTTGCAATATGGCTATGGCTTAGCTAACATTGCCTCCGAGGGCAACAGCAATGCCAACGATCGCAACAAGCATCGGGTGCTGAGCCTTACATTAGGCGTGAAGTTGTAATAATTTGAATGATTTAATTTTAAGAGAAGCGTGTTGTCAATCATTTGTAACACGCTTCTTTTTTTGAGATATTGATTATTTGATTAATTAGTAATAAATCGGCACCGGTAATAATCGATTTTGTAACCAATCGTCCCAAATCTTCTTTAACTCGGAGATTGTCTTTTGAGTAAGTTTAAAAAATTGTGATGTAGAAAGCCTGAAAGTTGCATCGTCGATGCTGAGATAGAAGAAACTTTTAAATGCACCCGTTGGATCAACGCCTCCAACATAGTTGACTTCAACTGATAATTTTAAATTCTTGAACGAGTATGTAACAATCCTGTTCCTTCCGTAAGTCTGCTTTGTAAATTCATACATCTTATTAAAACTAGTGAGAAGTGTATCTAATTCCTGATAGTTAAGTGTTAAGTGGCCTTTATTCCGTTCGGATGAGTAATAACTACTTGAGGCAAAACCGATACTTCTGCCAAAAATACCTGTTGAAAATGATTCACCTTGTTTTTCAGTTTCAAGCTGATTCAATTGGAAAACAACATTAAATACTGTATCGCTTTTTAAGTGCTCATACGACATCACAAACATGATATCTACATCAGTTGATTTGTTACCAAATAACGGACTGTAATTGTCGTTGATTCTGATTAGTTCTTCAACTATTCGCTGACCATTTCCGTTAAAGAAAATCAGTGAAACCAGTATTGTCAAGATGAATTTCATACATATGAACTTTAAAAAGTTTGAATAGGAAACAGACAAGGAAGGTCATTAACTGTTTGACGCATAATTATGGCCGTAGCCAGTCAAAGCCATGCCATGGAACATTGCGTACAATAGTGAAGAGAACAACTGACACCAGTGTGGCGTATACAAACCATGGCCGATGAAACAATTTGCTGACCGGTTGGTTCTTGGCCACGCTTGTGTATTTGTGCAATAGCCATTCGGCAAAATAAGCCAACAGAAAAGGCGTGTAAATAATGGCCAGTAGATTGTAATCGGCGGCTGCCCCAATACGGGCATGCAGAAGCTGATGTATGGCCCGCTGCGATCCACAGCCGGCACAATAAAAACCCAGCAAACTATACGATGGGCACTTGGGAAAAAACGAAACAGTGGCAGGATTAAAGTTGAAGTACAACCATCCTGCCACTGCAAGTATTAACGCAACAAATGCTGTTCTGAGAAAAGCCATTGTTTGCGTTGTGTGCCTTAATCCAGTGTTTCAGACAGGCCAAAGGAAACGCCCAATACTACCCAAAACAGTACGTAAAGAGCAATAACAGCGATGCCTACCCAAAAACCAATTTTGGTCCATTTGGCGGCTTCACGTGAAGCATCGGCAGCAGCATCGTATTGCTGTGCTGCGTAACGGCTAGATACTTGTGCAGCGTTGATGATGCCTACAATACCGAAAGGCAAGCAGCAAAACAGTGTTACAAGGATGGATTCAACCAGCCAGTTTTTTGGCATGGGTGGCGGAATGATTTGTTGTTCCATAGTTAGTTGATTGATGAAGTAGTGTACGTTCAAACATAGGAATTATGTGATATGTGCAGATTAATTTTTTTGTACATCTTTCTGGTTGGGAATAACTGGTGAAAATAGCTTCCGTTGCAGTATATACAGCAGCATGGATGTAAATAAACAACGGCGCCAGTATTCCACTGGCGCCGTTTTATTGTAAGATGGGCAATCATCATTGCCTATTTTTTCATTGCCCACTATTCACTCTTCTTCACACCCACCACTGGCAGGTTTTTCTCCCGAATCACTGTGTTCAGTTTCGGCAGTTCTTCGCTCATCACTGCTTTCAGTTTGGCTAACTCTGCATCTATTTGTGCAGCCACCACTTCGTAGGCTTCCAGCACTTGCTTGGCAGGGGCACCATTGCCTACAGCAGCCGTACGGTACACGCTGCTCAGCTTGTCATCCAGCTTAATGGGGTAGTTGAGCACATCCTGACCACTCTTGGCTTTTGTTTGGTGCAGCGCTTCTTCAATCGGCGTCAGCTTTTTACCAATCGCTTCTGTCAGGTCTTTCACTTCCTTCGGACAATCTTTGCCCCAACGGCCAGTAAGGTCGGTCATTTGCTTGCGAATTTCAGTCATGTCTTTCTGCGCCTTCATCACCTCGTCAAACTTGGCTTGTGCCTTGCGCAAAAAGCTAAACTGTGCTTCGTACTCCGCCTGACTCACGTTGTAGTTGGGATCGGCCAGTACGGTAAAGGTTACTTCAGCACTGTCTTTGCCCACTTTCATTTTGGCTATGTATTCGCCGGGAGGCGCCATGGCCACCATGCGGGCACGGTTCCACAAAATGGTGCCTTCAGGTACTCGTTCACCTTCAGGATAATTCAAATCCCAGGCAAACTGGTTCAAGCCGTTCTTCAATTCGATCTTGTTGTCTTTTTCTGCTGTGCCGTATGTTTTAATCACGTTGCGGTTTTTATCCATTACTACCACGGTTGCTTTCAACGTATCAGCACCGCCTTTGATGTAGAAAGGAATCACAGCACCGGGCATAGGGTTGGCACCGGCATTGCGAGGCGCAGCGCCGGCATTGCGCCATCCACGGCCAGCTACTTGCATGCGGTAGGCTGGCGCTGGTGTAAATGCGACAAAGTTTTTCTCGGCTATAACGGGCTCGTATTGCTGCACTGTAGTCAGGTCGTCGAGAATGTAAATGCTGCGGCCCTGTGTGCCCACAATCAGGTCGTTGTTTTTAATGGTCATGTCGGTGATGGGTACTACCGGCATGTTCAGCTGAAACTTGTTCCAGCTGGCGCCATCGTTGTAGCTGATGTACATGCCAAACTCGGTGCCGGCATACAGTAAACCAGCACGTTTTTTATCGGCACGAATGGCACGGGTAAAATGCATGCGGTTGATGCCTGCATCAATGCGCTGCCATGTTTTGCCGTAGTCAGTTGTTTTAAAAAGATATGGCGTGTAATCGTCGAGCTTGTAGCGGGTACCGGCAAAATAAGCCGTGCCCTTGCGTACAGGGTCTACATCCACACAGTTCCACATCATTTGCGCCGGAATGTCTTTGGGCGTTACGTTTTCCCAATTCTTGCCACCGTCTTTGCTGATGTGTATCAAACCATCATCGCTACCTGTCCACAGCAGGTTGGGTTCTGTAGCACTTTCTGCAGCGGTAAAAATGGTGCAGTAATATTCAACAGTGGTGTTGTCTTTGGTAATGGGACCACCACTCGGACCTTGCTTGCTCTTATCATTTGTGGTCAGGTCGGGGCTAATCATTTCCCAGCTGCGGCCTTCATTTTCGGTCACAAACAAATGATTGCCTGCGGCATACAACCGCTTTGGGTTGTTGGGGCTGAAGAAGATGGGATAGTTCCACTGAAAACGGTATTTGGCCGCTTCGGCACCAGCACCCATGTTGTCGATGGGCCACACATTAATCATGCGGCTTTCACCTGTTTTATGGTCGAGGCGCTGCAGCATACCCATGTAGTTGCCACCATAAGTAATGTCGGGGTTGGTGGGGTCGGCTACCACGTAACCACTTTCGCTACCTGCGGCATCTTCCATGTCAGCAGCTGTAATGGCGCATCCGTAAGTGCGGCTTTTAATGCGGAAGGCACCATTGTCTTGCTGACCACCCAAAATGCGATAAGGGAAAGCATTGTCGGTACTCACCCGGTACACCTGCACGGTAGGTTGGTTTTCGTAAGTGCTCCAGTTTTGACCGCCATCAAAGCTTACCTGTGCACCGCCATCATCGGCTACAATCATTCGACGGCCATTTTCCGGGTCGATCCACAAATCGTGGTGGTCGCCGTGTGGTGTTTGGTAGGGGCTGCTGAAAGTGCGGCCACCATCGCGGCTCAGCATAAAGTTTACGTTGGGCGCATACACCAGGTTTTCATTTTGCGGGTCTACAAACACTTTGGTATAGTACCAGGCCCGCTGGCGAATGTTGTTGTCGCTGCTGCGCAGGCTCCAGGTTTCGCCGGCATCTTCACTGCAGTACATGCCACCTTTTTCATTTTCCATAATGGCATACACTTTATCAGTATTGCTGGGGGCTACTGCCACACCTACAATACCCCAAGTGCCTTTGGGCAATCCTTTGTTGGCCGTAATGTTTTTCCAGGTTTCGCCGCCATCGGTGCTCTTCCAGAGGCCACTGCCTTCGCCACCACTTTCCAGTGTATGCGGCTGACGAATCACCCGCCACATACCGGCGTACAATACCTTGGTATTGCCCGGCTCCATTACCAAATCGCTGGCGCCGGTTTGGTTGTTTACAAACAGGGTACGTTTCCATGTTTTACCACCATCGGTGGTTTTGTACACGCCTCTTTCTTCATTGGGGCCAAACAAATGACCAATCACTGCAGCCCATACGGTGTTGGGGTCTTTGGGGTGCACAATAATGCGGATGATATGGCGACCATCTTTGAGGCCAATGTTTTGCCAGGTTTTGCCGCCATCATCGCTGCGCCACATGCCACCCAGGCCTTCACTCACGTTGCCCCGCATGCTGTTTTCGCCTTCGCCCACATACAGCACACTTTCATCGCTGGGGGCTACGGCAATGGCGCCAATGCTGCCGCCAAAATATTTATCGCTGATGTTGCTCCAGTTGCTGCCGCCGTCGGTGGTTTTCCAAACGCCGCCACCCGTGGCACCAAAGTAGAAAGTGTTTTTGTTTTTGTAGCTACCGGCCACCGCTGCACTACGGCCACCACGGAAGGGGCCAATAAGGCGGTAGTTCAGGTTTTTGAAGAAAGGAATTTCCTGCGCTTCGGCTACAGGAGCAGGTGGCGCTGCTTTCTTCTTTTGCGCCAATACCTGCGTGTACAGGGCCAACAAGGCCACACAGGCGAGCAATACTTTTCTCATACGAGTGTTGCAGTTTAGAAATGAAGGGGAAATATACAGCCGTTTAGACGATGAATCATCAGCTACCTGTTGCTACATGTCATGCTACACATGGTATTTGAAATACATGTTTGGGGCTGTCAGCTGTAGTGCAGCTATGAAGCTGTGGTTCCCGCCGTCCTCACTACTCCTCGTACCGGCGCCGCTTCGCTGGCACGGTACTGCGGGGTAGTTTCGTCCGTCGGGCAGCCCGTCAGCTGTATGCTGCTATCCACTTTCTGTCGCAGGCCTCCCGGCCTGTGACAGCCGGTTACTCGTCTTGTACATCAACCGTCAGCTCCAAGAAAAATCCGTGCATCTGTGGCCATGAATTATACGCTTTATCTGTCGCAGGCCTCCCGGCCTGTGACAGATTGTGACTCGTCTTCAAGCAGTACTTTTCATCAATTCATTTGAAAGGTTGTGATATACTCTTTCGCCCCTTCGGGGCTTTGCTACTCAACACTTTCTTTTTCACCACGGGCTATCACCCGTGGCTACCGTTATTACGCCCCTTCGGGGCTGAAACAAGAAGAATCCATTGCATCAATCAAGATCCGTTCAAATCCGCGTCCCAAAAATTCATGTTTACAAATCCGTGAATCTGTGGCCAAGCTTTGTAGCTGTCTTTTCTTGCAGCATTAGTAACACATCGTCACAGGCCGGGAGGCCTGCGACAGCAACATCATTCGTGAAAATCCGCGTCCCATCTCATTTTCCCCCGCTGGGGGTTAGGGGGTGCTTTGTATCTTTAATTCAAGTTTTTATTGCATGCAATCCTTTGTTCATCCGCAGTCTGTTATGCGCCGCATTTGGGGCAACAGCGATACCATCTTGTTCATCTTTGCCGGTGCTGCCGCAGAGTTTGCGTTGAATAAAGCGGTTGACTGGTTGTACTTTACCGGCAAGCTGCCGAAAGATCCTTTGGGCCGTTTGTTTTCTACCGTGCAGTATGCCCGGTGGATTATTTTTTCGCCCCACGACAAAGCCACACAGGCCATTCAGCAAATGCGCCACATACATGCGGCAGTAGAAAAAAGCCGCGGCGATACTATTCCTGACTGGGCCTACCGCGATGTACTATACATGCTCATTCATTATTCCATTGCTGCTTTCGAATTGCTCGAACGCCCACTTACCGATGAAGAAAAAGAAGAAGTGTACGATGTGTTTTACAGAGTAGGAGTCGGCATGGGGCTTACACAACTACCGCAGGGTTATGCAAACTGGTTGCCATCAAGAGAAGCACACCTGAATGCCGATTTGCAGCGCAGCCATTACACTGACGATTTGTTCGTACAGTACAAAAAACACTTGGGTAGTACCCGGTATACGGTGCTAAAGGCAGGCCAGCAATTGGTAGTGCCTACACAAGTAAAAGCGTTGCTGGGCTTTCCCAAATATTCTTGGTTGGGTCCGGTGGTGCCGCTGTACAAATTCAGCAGGCTGCTGCACCTGGACGGGCTTATCAAGCATTTGCTTTTGCCCGCTGCATACAAGGCTCAAATTAAGGCCCTCAATCAGCCAGAAGAGAAAAGATAACGGCTTTCTATTGCTGCTACAGAGATTCGCCAAACGTCAGCAAATTATTGTCGGGGTCGAGTAGCGAAAATTCTTTTTGCCCCCAAGGCTTGCTTGCTAAAGCACCATTCGGATGAATGGCAACACCGGCTGCTATCCACTGGTTGTATAGCTTTTCAATATCGCTGCAGCGGATATACACCTGACCATAATTTTCCGAGGGCTCCAAAGTCGGGTGCTCAAAAAAGTGGATTTCAATACCTTCTTTTTGCAGCATCAGATAACCGGGATAATCGTGGCTGCCCATGCTGGTAAAACCAAGTTGCGTGTAGTAAGCCAGCGTAGCGGCTTTGCTGCGCATGGGTAGTTTCGGGTGGACGGTAGTGAGCATAGCGAGTATGTTTCAATGATGAAATGATTGATAGCAAAGGCTTATCATCAATCAATAATCAGAGTAAGCTGTTGGCCGCAGGAAACTAATGTCAATGTGCGACACATTACCTTTGTAAAAAGGCATCGATGATAAGGTTTTCCATTGTGCGTCGGCTACAAATTGCTTCCAGTGTTCCTGCCTGTCGGCCATATTGTTGAAGCTGGTCATGTACATCAGGTTGGGCATGTGGCTGCCTGCAATTACATCACCATAAAAAATAGCGTTGAATTGTAGCCGTTTGAACAAGCCAATTTCATCACCTTCATTAAACATATGCACTTTATTGCGGTACAAAGCTTCGGTGCTGCTTTCATAACTGCGCAGTTCGTATACCCGTTCACTGCGTGGTCCAGTCAGGTTGGGCATTACCAAGCCTTCCGACATAGCAAAGGCTTGCAGCAAAATGGTTTCTTTTCTGTCGTAAGCTGTTTGTTGTTGCTCATGGTTCAACCAGGTGGCAGCCTGTGTTGTGTATGGTTTGTGTTGCAGCATTTTTGCGGGCAGTTGCAGCAATGCTGCTGCACTTTTTGCAGCCAAAAACACGTACAGTTTTTTTACCACAGCAGTATCGTTGGTAATGGCTTTAAATACACCCACCGATGCAATGCCCAGTGCATGTGCGGTAGGTACAAAAGCATTTTGCAAGTATTGCTCCAGTACTTGCTCTTGTGTCTGGTTGGAATAGCTGTATACATTCAGCTGAAAATAGCGGCTGGCTTTTGGTTGCGCCATCGCTACACTTACTGTCAACAACAGGCAGAGCAATGCTTTCCCTTTCATGGTAAAAATTTATACTAAGTTAATGGTTGCCACCACCAACTCTTGGCCATCATTTTGCTTGTACATCTGCTGTCAAAAGTGGGGCGAGCTGTTCAAAGGCTTGCTTGTAACCCCGAATGGTTTTTTTGCAAAAAGCCAACTTGGCCCGACCAATACTATTGCGGCTGTAAATACCTGCAAGACCCTGAATGGTCCACCGGTAGTTGCGCTGATTGCGTTTGTACCAATCTTTTTTGTAGGGTTTCCTGTCTGGAAAAATGAAATACTGCGGCTGCCTGATGCAATGATAACTGTGCGGATAGGCAGTGGCTGCCTCGGCCCATTGCAACATCGGTATGGGTGCTGTACAAGCGGCGGGGTCAAGTATCCACCAGCAGAGTTGGCCTTGTTCTAATACAGGCACCGCCACCGCCACATGATAGTTCCAATTATTGAGCAAACCACCCACATAACCCTTGCGTAAAAAAGCGGCACCAAATACCCAACACTTGGCATGCGGTATGCCTGCATGTTTCAGCAGCAGCGATGCGGCTTCGGCGCGGGCTTCACAAAAATTGTGCTGCCGGTGCCAACCAAAAATGGGTTGTGTGGCCAGCCATTTAAAAATGCCTTGAGCGTTGGCTGGTTGTAACGGCACTATATCAGCAATCCGATCGCTGAGGAAATACTCGTACAGGCTCAGCGAAAGTGGTTGTTGCATGGCAGCAAGATACACGGATGAATTGGTTCTGACATTGCTAAGTATGCCTGACGGCTGTTTCTTTCATTCGTTGTATCAATGCCAATAAAAAGAGCTACGCAATTGCGTAGCTCTTTTTATTGGAACAACAATCGTTGTCCGTTATTTCATTTCAAAGCTTTCCAAAAACTTGGTATTGAAATCACCGGCTTTGAATTGTTCGTTTTTCATGAGCTGCAGGTGGAAGGGGATGGTGGTTTTTATGCCATCAATCACATATTCACTCAGGGCTCTGTACATGGTATCAATGGCTTCATCACGGGTACGGGCAATGGTGATGAGCTTGCCAATCATGCTGTCGTAGTATGGCGGAATGGTGTAACCGGCATACACGTGGCTATCAACCCGTACACCATGGCCACCCGGTGTGTGAAGCACGGTAATTTTACCAGGGCTTGGGCGGAAATCGTTGTACGGATCTTCTGCATTGATACGGCACTCAATGGCATGCATAGTGGGTTCGTAATCACGACCGCTGATGCGAATGCCCGCCGCAATTTTGATTTGCTCTTTAATCAAATCGAAGTTGATGACTTCTTCGGTTACGCAATGTTCTACCTGAATACGGGTATTCATTTCCATGAAGTAGAAATTGCGGTGCTTGTCTACCAGAAACTCAATGGTACCTACACCTTCGTAATTGATGGCTTGAGCGGCTTTCTTAGCAGCTTCGCCCATGGCTTTACGCAGCTCAGGCGTCATGAAAGGTGAGGGGCTTTCTTCCACTAGCTTTTGGTGACGGCGCTGGATAGAGCAATCCCGTTCGCTAAGGTGACATACGGTGCCAAACTGGTCGCCGGCTACCTGTATTTCAATGTGGCGGGGTTCTTCTACAAACTTCTCCATGTACACGCCATCATTTTTGAAGGCGGCCAGAGCTTCAGCTTTTGCCGTGTTGTAGGCCCGTTCCATTTCGTCTTCTCTCCACACTACCCGCATACCCTTTCCACCGCCACCGGCAGTCGCTTTCAGAATAACAGGGTAGCCCACTGTGTTCTTTGCGAGATCGTAAGCTTGTTCGAGGCTTTCGAGCAAACCATCACTGCCGGGAATAACCGGTACGCCGGCTTTAATCATGGTTTCCTTGGCAGTGATTTTATCGCCCATGGCCTTGATTTGCTCAGGCGGAGGGCCAATAAACTTGATGCCGTTCTGTGCACAGATTTCTGAGAAGAGGGCATTTTCGGCCAGGAAGCCATAACCAGGGTGAATGGCGTCGGCGTTGGTGATTTCTGCGGCCGCTATGAGGCGGGGCATGTTGAGGTAGCTGTCGCTGCTTTGGGGTTTGCCAATGCACACGGCTTCGTCGGCAAACTTTACATGCAGGGAATCTTTATCGGCAGTAGAATATACAGCTACTGTACGGATGCCCATTTCGCGACAGGTGCGAATGATGCGCAGGGCAATTTCGCCCCGGTTGGCAATCAATATTTTTTTAAACATGAGCTTAAATGTGCTAATGTGAAAATGTGCCAATTGGCAAATGATACGCACCGTATTTACTGGTCGGTAGAACGATTTTTGTTCTGCTTGGAGGTAGTTAAAATCTTTCCAAGTATTCTGGTGATTTCATCCAACTGATTGAGCAGTGCCGTACAATCGGGAAATCTTTCAGAATATTTACAAAGCCTCAACCAATACTGTGCCTCATCGGCTTCTTTGGCAGCAATCTTCATTTTATGAATGAAGTCAGCTTTACTTTCTGCGTTTTGCGCTTCAATGGCATTTGCGCCAATGGAAGTGCCTGATTTAAAGAGCTGATTGGCCAAGGGATAATACTTCAATGCTTGAAGTTGTCCGCAGTTATCAATGATTTGTAGCGAAAATGCGAAGGTGCTTTTGAGGAGAGGATTCTCTGCGATTCTTAGTTCTTGCATGATAACCGTTTGACTTAAAGTTATCATGAGTTTTGGTCATTAGCACATTAGCAAATTAGCCCATTGGCACATTTGCATTTACGCTGGTTCCACCAAAAACAGGGGCTGGTCGTATTCTACGGGGCTGGCGTCTTCTACCAGTACTTTTACGATTTTGCCTTTTACTTCACTTTCAATTTCGTTGAAGAGCTTCATGGCTTCTACAATACATACTACTTTGCCGGGAGCTACTTCGTCGCCTACGTTTACAAAAGAGGGTTTATCGGGAGCTGAGCTTCTGTAGAAAGTGCCAATCATGGGACTTTTGATAGTAACGGTGTTGGCGGCAGGGGCAGCGGGGGCAGGTGCTGCTGCCGGAGCTGCGGCAGGGGCAGCGGGTGCAGGGGCGGGGGCAGCCACAGCAGGAGCAGCGTAGGCTACGGGGGCAGCTACAACTGTTTCTACTTTGTCTTCCTTTTGTTTGATGGTTACCTTAAAATCAGCTTCTTCGATGCTGATTTCAGCGATGTTGGTTTTGTTGATAATCTTCACCAAATCCTGAATGATTTTAATGTCCATACTGCAACTGTTAAAGATGAAAAAATATACCCTTTTTCAAAGGGTCGGCTAAAGTAAGGTAAGCAGTCGAAATGAGGCCATTTTTCATCATTTTCCCATGAAAATGGGGAAAAAACGACCATTTTTAGTCAAAATCAATCGTTTTTGCACATTTGGCTATTTCTGGGGAAAGTATAAAAAAAGAGCCCCGTTCGAGGCTCTTTTTTAGCTGTATCAACTATTATACTATGCTGTAGGATTATTCTTTTACCCGTTCTACATATTCACCTGTTTTGGTGTTGATGCGAATGAGTTCGCCTTCATTTACAAACAGGGGTACGTTTACGTTGGCACCGGTTTCTACGGTGGCGGGCTTCAGCGTACGGGTAGCGGTATCGCCACGCAGGCCGGGTTCGCTGTAAGTAACCCGTACCACAATTTTATCGGGCAGTTCCACACTCATGGGGCTTTCGGTTTCGGTATTTACCAGTACACTTACCTCCTGGCCGTCTTTCAAAAACTGAGGTGCATCAATCAGGGTTTCGGCAATGGCAATTTGCTCAAAGGTTTCCTGATCCATAAAGTTGTAACCGGTGTCGTCTTTGTAGAGATACTGAAAGTTGCGACGCTCTACACGAACGGGGTATATGGTATCACCACTGTTCCATGTTTTTTCAATACTGCGGTTGTTGTCTACACCCTGCAGTTTTGCCCACACTTTAGCGGCGGCACGGGCAGTTTTGTTTTCGCCAAATTCCACCACTTTATACAAGCTACCATCGAGCTTGAGAATAATGCCACTGACTGATGTCGGAAGTATTTGCCATAAAAAAGTTTTAAGCATTGAACCGGCGGTTGGCGCAGGTTCTTGTGTTTGGGCGGCAAATATAGGTGAATGCTTTTCCACCAAAAACACCCGGCACTTATTTGGGCTGGTTTTCTGCAGGGCAATGCGTTTTAGCATTCTGTAAAGCCATGAGTATGCCTTCTGTTACTGTACATTTGGGCATATGAAAACCTTGTTTACTTCGCTATTGTTATTGATGGCTGCAAGCCCGGTATGGGCACAACCCGGCAAAGCGGCTAGCTATAAAACCCAGCAAACCATTCCAGCCGTACAACTGGTAAGCTGGAATAAGCAGCCATTTTTTTCCAATAAAGTACAGACGGCCGGCAAAACCTTGGTGCTGGTTTATTTTAGCCCTACCTGCAGCCACTGCCTGGAATTTACAGAAAGCCTTACGGGAAAATTGAAGCAGTTTAAGAATGTACAATTCCTGTTTGTGTCGGCGTATTCGGTGGAAGAAATCAAAACCTTCGCCATTACCCGTGGGCTTACCAAGATGCCCAATTTTACTGTCGGACAGGATCCCGAATTCAAGCTCGGGGGCTTTTATGAGCTAAAGGAAATACCCAGCATTTTTGTGTATGGCAAAAATGGCAAGCTCAAAAAATCTTTCGACTCCAAAGTAAAAATGGAAGACCTCATTGTATCCGCAAACGAGTGAGTAAAATGAACGTCATTCCAAGGTAATATTAGTGGCAGCTCCATTGCTACCACCTACCTTTGCCGCGAAATTTGATTTACCTCATTTATAAATCCAAACTATTATGAAAGTAACGGTTGTAGGCGCTGGTGCCGTAGGTGCTACCTGTGCTGATAACATTGCCCGCAAAGAACTGGCACACGAACTGGTTTTGCTCGACATTAAAGAAGGACTGGCCGAAGGCAAAGCGCAAGACATGCAGCAAACAGCTCAGCTGCTGGGTTTCGATACAAAAATTACCGGCAGCACTGCAGATTACAGCAAAACTGCTGGTAGCGATGTGGTGGTAATCACCAGTGGTATTCCCCGCAAGCCCGGTATGACCCGCGAAGAACTGATTGGTACCAACGCTGGTATTGTAAAAGCTGTTGCAGAAAACATTCTGAAATATAGCCCCGATGCGATCATCATTGTGATCAGCAACCCTATGGATACCATGACGTACCTGGCGCTGCAAAGCACCGGTTTGGCCAAAAACAAAATCATTGGTATGGGCGGCACTCTCGATAGCAGCCGTTTCCGCTATCAGCTGAGCCAGCACCTGGGCTGCAGTGCCAGCGATTTGAATGCGATTGTCATTGGTGGCCATGGCGACACTACTATGATTCCGTTGATTAAGCATGCTACCTGGAATAGCATTCCTGTAAGCAAATTGCTGAGCGAAGAACAGCAACAGCAAATTGTTGCCGACACCATGGTTGGCGGCGCTACATTGACCAAGCTTATTGGTACCAGCGCCTGGTATGCACCCGGTGCAGCAGGAGCCATGCTGGTAGAAGCCATCCTCCGCGACGAGAAGAAACTGCAAACCTGCTGCGTATACCTCGATGGCGAATATGGCCAGAAGGACATTTGCCTTGGCGTACCAGTTGTGATTGGTCGCAATGGTTGGGAAAAAATCGTGGAGATTGAACTGAGCGAAGAAGAAAAAGCAGCCTTTGCAAAGAGTGCCGATGCCGTTCGTAATATGAACGACGTATTGAAAACACTCTAAACCAGAGGTGAGCTATAAAAGAAAAGCGGTTGCAATTGCGACCGCTTTTTTAGTGTGCTTATATCAACAAGCACCTATTTTGATTCTGGTGTTATTTACCTGACATTTTCAACTTGAGCAGCATATTGGCCATCATGTTGTTGTAACTAATCTGTGCATTCATTTCTTCCAGTTGATCGTTCAACTTTTGCTGCGACAGGGTAGCAAACAAATTGGTCATTGTGTTTTGGAAAGAGAGAACACCTTTCAGTTCCTCATTTTCGTTGTACATGGCCAGCAATTGCAGCTTTAGGGTGCTGTTTTCTTCTTGCAACTGCTTTACAGAAACCACTGCATTGGCTTCGGCAGGAGCTGGTACAGAGGCAGTTACTTTTTTCTCAGCCTTGTTATTGTTGTTGTTAGCAAGGGCAATACCAGTAAAACTGGTCATCAGGAGTAGTGTGATAATATAGCGTTTCATAACTAAAAATTTATTGCTTGTGTTGATGACACAAAAGTACGCCAGCCTGTTGGATTGGATAGGTCGTATGCTTTAGCTAACCTGAAACGGCCTTTCGAAAATGTTGAATATTGTCTAAAGCTTTGCCTTTGTGTTGTGTCAATATGTGTATTATTCAGGGTAAAATTGACTGATGATTAAATTTTATTCAAAAGCCGATTTCTGATGTTGATTAGCCAATCCTTAACAAAAGGGGCCACAAACGAGTCCGGCAGATATAAAACCGAACCCAATAAGCAACAAAAAAGGCAGCCATTGGCTGCCTTCTCATATGTTGAATGGGTGCTGTGTATAGTGGAATTATTTGGCCAGTTGCTTCAGCATATTCGCCATCATTTGTTCGTAGCTGGCTAAAGCTGTTGCATCTGCTTTGGCATCTGCCTGGCGCTGTGCCTGCAGATACTGCATGGTGTGCTGCATGGTACGGTCGTAGCCGTTATAAGCATCCAATTCAGCGTTCAGTTCAGCCATTTCCCGGGCTTGCAATTGCTGAAACATACCTGCCATGGTTTGCTGATAAGCCAGCTGGCTTTGCAACTCAGCCTGCAAGTCGGTCAGACGGTCGATGCTGGCTCTCAGCGCAGCATTTTCCGTGGCTACTTCAGCTGGGGTAGCCAGGCTGGCAATGGTTGGTTTGCTGGCCACAGCCTCTTTGGATGTGTTGTGGCTGTGAGCCAGGGCAGCAGTGCCGGTGAGGGTTACAAGGGCGAGGAGAGTGAGCATCTTTTTCATAGTGTCTTTTTTTAGGTTGGTGTTTGGTGCGTGTTTGTGTGGTGATTGGTGTGTGGTGTTTGGCGTGTTGTGTGCTTATCTGACGGGCGTTAGCCCATTTGGTTACATCAGTTTGCTTGTTCATTTATCAGCGGCTATTAGCCCTGTCAAGCGGTACTTTTTATTTGAGCTTTGCAAAACGGATAGCAGCAGCCATCATCTTGTTATAGTTGTTGATGGCTTCCATGTCGGCTTGCTGCTCTTCCAGCTTTTGGGCCTCCAGTTTCAGCATCATATTGCCCATCATTTGGTTGTAGGCAAGGGTGCTTTGCATTTCTGCCTGCAGGTTTTCCAGTTCTTCCAATTGCAGCTTCAGCCGACGGTTTTCTTCGAGTACCGTTTTGTAGGCTTCGGCGGCAACTACAGCGTGACTGGCTTTGTGGCTGGCGGTTGTAGTGCTTTTTTCAGCTTTTGCACTACCCAAACCCAGGGTCAGTGCCATCAGAGAAATCATTAGTGTTTTCATGGTGTGTGTTTGTGTTTGTTTGATGATGTAAAAGTACTATACAATACATAGTACTAAAATAATCTAGTGAAGAATGGTGTCTTTTGCCTGATGAAATGCATTACGCCAACACGAACGGTAAGCCCTAAGGGGCATATTTACACGCATTAACTTTCGTTAACGTATTGATTTACAGAATGTTAAATGAAATTAACAATCAACAGGCTACCAATCAGAGTTGGCTAAGCATTTGGTGAGCAGCGGCCACGATTCCCGGAATATCCTGGCGGTTCATACAGTTGAAATGACCCTTTGGGCATTGGCGATGACCAATTTTGGAGCATGGCCGGCACCGCAGGCTGCTTACTTCAAATGCCTGATGCATGGCGGGCAGGCTGCCATAGTATGGACCCATGCCAAACTCCGGCACGGTATTACCCCAAATAGAAATGATGGGCTTTTGGTATGCGGCTGCAATGTGCATTAGCCCGGTATCGTGACTGATGATGATTTTGGCCTTTCTTACCAGGTCGGCACTTTCGTTGAGCTTGAACTTGCCGCAGGCATTGTAAATTTTTATGGGGTCGACAGCAGCAATCTGGTCTCCTTCAACAGCATCTTCTGGTCCGCCTAGTAATATAATAGGATGATGGATGCCTGCACAAATAGCTTTGAGTTGTTCAACCGGCATTTTTTTGGTAGCCAATGCTGCGCCAATAACTACACCAATGTATCCCGCACTGTGGCTGGTAGGTATATCGTCGGCGGACACATGGTCTGTTTTGGCAATGAAGTAATTCAGGCCTTTGCCATCGTTTACCACACCCAGACTGCTTACGGTTTGCATGTAGCGGTCTACAATGTGCACCGGCGGCATGCGGTTGATTTTAAAATTGGTCAACAGCCATTTTTCAATATTGAGTTTATTGAAGGAAAAGCTTTTTACCTGCAGGCCCCGCTTTACCCGCAGGCTACGCAGATTGTGGTGCAGGTCAATAACGTAATCAAACTGATAAGCCTGCAATAGCTGAATGGCTTCGCTCAAATCTTCTTTTACCAAATGCAGGTGATCGATGTATGGGTTGTGGGCCAGAATAGATTTGAATGATTGCTTGGTCAAAAAATGCACTTCGGCATCGGGCAACTGTGTTTTGATGCAACGAATTACCGGCGTGGTCAACACTATATCTCCAATAGAAGAAAAACGAACAATCAGAAATCTGGCCAATGGCACGTGCTTTTATGGTAGCAAAAAATAAATGCGGAATCTCTGCTGCAAAAATGATGCTAAGGCATCATTTCTTCTACTTCTACGTAGTTCAAATCTTTATGAAAGGTTTCTTTTATCAGTACCGCAGCAATAATGGCTATGGCCATGGTGACGGCGCCGGTAATGATACCGCCGGTTACGTAGTCGGTTTGCTCCCGGAAAAATTTGAACAGGGGCAATATCATTACGGTGAGCATGCCCCGCACCATGTTGGGAATGGTAGTAGCAAGCGGTGGCCCGTATGTTGGTGCCAAACTGCTCGGCACCCATGGTTACAAAAATGGCCCAGAAGCCCGTTCCAAAACCAAGCCCTGCACAAATCCAATACATCGCATTGGCACTGCCATTCCACAGGCTGGTAAAAAAGAGTATCATAAATACAATGGTGATACCATAAAAAAGGTACAATGCTTTTTTGCGGCTCTTAAACCACTGGCTGATAAGGCCAATCAGTATATCGCCAATAGCAATAGCTGCGTAAGCAAACATGATGCTCTTGCCACTGTCGATAGGTTCTTTAATACCAAAGGCTTCGCCAAACTCTTTTGAGAAAGTAACCAAAATGCCAATCACAAACCAGGTGGGCAAACCAATAAAAATGGAAAGCATATAGCGTTTCAATCTTTCCCATTTGCTAAAGAGCATGAAGAAATTGCCCCGCTGTACATTCATTTCTTTTACCTGATGAAACATTCCCGATTCAAATACACTGATACGGAGTATCAGCAGCAAAAAGCCTAAACCGCCACCAATAAAATAACAGGTACGCCAGCCAAAGTTTTCTTTCATGATGAAGGCCACCACTGCGCCGGTCAATCCAATGCCGGCTACCAGCGAGGTCGCTACGCCGCGTTTTTCTTTTGGGGTAAGTTCGCTTACCAGGGTAATGCCTGCACCCAGCTCACCTGCCAAACCAATACCCGCAATAAAACGAATGATGGCATACTGATCGGTAGTGGTAACAAAGCCGTTGGCAATATTGGCCAATGAATACAACAGGATGGAACCGAAGAGTACACTCAGCCTGCCTTTCTTATCGCCAAGCACACCCCATAGCACACCGCCAATCATGAGGCCGGCCATTTGCCAGCTGATGATCCGTTCACCATCGGTTTTAATGAGTTCGTCGGTAAGACCCAAATCTCTCAGGCTGGGCACCCGTATGATGCTGAACAACAGCAAATCATAAATATCAACAAAGTATCCTAATGCAGCCACCAGCACCGGAATGGAAAAAATACCGGCTTGTTTGTTGGAGAGAGAAGCGTTCACAGCAATCAGTTTGTTAGAATTCGCAATCTATTGTTTAGTTGCGGAATCTGACGGGGTTGCTGCTTTCTTTTTGCTGAAAAAAATCTTCCAGATAACAGGCGCTGTTGTTACCAGTACAATACCTATTACAATTACTTCGAGATGAGATTTGAGATCGAAACCAAACTGACTGAGTATAAATTTTTGCAGATAATGACCGGCAAACAACATGCTGAATACCCACAGCAGCGAACCAGTAATGTTGTAAAACATAAACTTAGGGCGGCTCATATCTACTATGCCGGCTACAATAGGCGCAAAAGTGCGGATGAAGGGCAGGAAGCGGGCACCAATAATGGCCAGACCGCCATGCTTTTCAAAAAAGTCGTGTGCTTCGTAGAGGTACTTCCTTTTGAAAAAGAAATTTTCCTTCCAATGGTACATGGCAGGTCCCACCTTACGGCCGGTCCAGTAGCCTACCATATTACCCAAAATGCCACAGGCAGAAATCAGAATCCAAAGCAACAAGAGGTTTACCACATCGCCACCACCATGAATGGGGAATTCGGATGCGAGTTCGGTACTATAAATACCTGCAACAAACAATAAGCTATCGCCGGGTAAAAAGAAGCCGGCAAACAAACCTGTTTCTGCAAAAATGATGAACAATAACAGATACAACCCACCATTAATGATGTAGAACATGGGGGTGAGCAGGTCTTGCCAGGTGAAATGTTTGTTCAACGAAATTTTTTGGCCATTGCTCACCGTGGAAGCGGCCAGCGATACAGCATCGTGATGTGGTGCTTCAATGCGCAAACTGTCCGAAGCCTTCAACCCCTTGATGATCACAAGACCGCTGCCGTTTGTTTCCAACGCATTGCCATTCACGGTTACCCCGGTATTTTTAATGGGGCTGTACTGGTTGTGCAAATACAAAGAATCTTGTTGAGCCAGCAGGCCCGAAGAAACAGCAACCATTAAAAACAAGACAACGAAAAATCGTTTGAGAGAATTGGGCAACATGGGGAATGACATTGAGTCGCAAATTAAAGGCTTTATTACACGATGGTTTGTTAAGACCTGTTTAACTGCAAATGCTATGCAGCCAACGGTGCTTCTTCTGCCAGTTCGCCTTCCCATTTGCTTACCACCGTTGTGGCCAATGCATTGCCCAGTACGTTGGTACCGCTTCTGAACATGTCGCAGAAATGATCGATAGGTAAAATGAGTGCAATGCCTTCTACCGGAATATTAAACATGCCACAGGTAGCAGCTACTACCACCAGGCTGGCCCTTGGTACACCAGCCACGCCCTTGCTGCTCAGCATGAGCACCAGCAGCATAGTGAGCTGTGTGCCCAAATCGAGGTGAATGCCATATGCCTGTGCAATAAAAATGCTGGCAAAAGTCATGTACATCATGCTGCCGTCCAGGTTAAAGGAATATCCGAGAGGCAAAATGAACGATACAATTTTATCCTTACAACCAAAGCGTTCCAGTTCTTCTGTGAGTTTCGGAAACACTGCTTCGCTGCTGGTGGTACTGAAAGCAATGAGCATGGGCTGCCCCAAACGCTTTACCAGCGGTGCCAATCTTTTACCCAAGAAAATGTAACCCACTATCAGCAAAAACACCCAGAGCAATGCAATGCCAGATAGGAAAGCACCGAAGTATTTTATGTAAACAATCAAAACATCGAGACCATTAATGGCAATGGCAGCTGCAATGGCGCCAAATACCCCCAGCGGTGCCGTCAGCATTACATACCCAACCATTTTTAACACTACATGTGCCAGTACATCGAGGGCTTTGATGAGTGGCTTTGCTTTGTCGCCCATGCCGGCCATGGCTACGCCAAAAAGATGGAGAACACCACCAGTTGCAAAATTTCATTGGTGGCCATGGCTTCGAACACACTTTTGGGTACAATGTGCTCTACGAAGTTTTGGAGAGAAAAGCTTTTGGTTTTACCTACTACATCGGCCACGCCACTGGCGTCTACCCCGGCAGGATTCATACCAACGCCCGGCTGCGTTACGTTTACCACCAGCATACCAATAAGTAGAGAAATAAGCGACGCCGTTACAAACCATAATAAGGCTTTGCCGCCAACGCGGCCTACCGCTTTGAGGTCGCCCAGTTTGGCTATGCCCACTACCAGCGTACTAAATACCAATGGCGCAATAATCATTTGCACCAACCGGATAAAGATGGTGGCCAGCAATTTGATATTGGTACTGAAACTCTTAATGAGGTCGGCATTGCCGGTATTGTGTATAAAATAGCCTACAACTACGCCAATAAGCATAGCTACGAGGATGTAAATGGTCAGCTTGTTTTTCATATCTGCAAGTACACTTTGAAAAATGCTTAAAAGGAGGCGTGAAAGTAAGGCTTTACACGAATGCTAAAATCGAAATTGGCCTAAGTAAGCAAGGCTTCGTTGAGTGAGGCCGAAACCAATTGTGGAGATTGTACACAAAGTGCAGCTGCTTTGGTGCCCAGTTGCAGGCACTGAACCAGTGGCAATTGTTGTAGCCAGCCAAACAGCAGCCCTGCAAAAAAGTTATCTCCGGCTCCATTGCTATCTACTACTGGCACTTCCATGGCTGGCAAATCAATCCAGCCGGTAGTGTTGGAAATGGCCGATACTCCTTTTTCTGCATGGGTACATACCACCAGCTCCTTGCCCGTGGCCATTAAATTTTCCATCAGGCTGCGGTAATCACTCAGGTTATCGCTACTAAGTTGAATGTATTGTGCAGCGTCGATAAAAGGCTGATGGTAGCTGCTACTGCCATCAAAATCATGCAGGTCTGTCCAAACGGGTTTGTTGCATGCTTTTACCTGATCAGCCCAGGGCTGGCAATAGCCGATAATGTTCAGCACTATTACATCATGGTCATCCAGCTGTGCTTGAAGATTTTGTGTAGAAAAGTTGATAGAGTTGCTGCTTGTGGTAACAAAAATGGAGATGCGCTTTCCATATTTATCCATCAGGTTGATGTGTCGTTCCGTTCCGGTAACATCTGTTATCAGTTCATGACTGATGCCTTGCTTATGCAACACAGTTTGTATTTGTTGGCCCCAGCTATCATTGCCAACAGCACTGATGAGGTGTACTTGAACACCCAACTTGTGTAAAGCCCACGATTTTCCGGTGCCGGTGCTGCCAATCGTTTCCTGAAAGCGACATTGATGGATGGTAACGGGATTGCCCTTGGGCAGTTCGTCGAGGTACACAATATGATCGAAGGTGGTGCCACCTAAAACGAGGACCCGGCTGCGAAGGTTGGTATTTGTATACATAAGGAACTGGGAGCTATAAAAATGTTGCAAAAGGTACAACGATTGAGTATGCAACAGCACCAGGTTCGGATAGCCGGATAACCTTTGCCATTGGGGAAAAAGGGAGGCGTACTATGACGAATACCCGCACCAGATAAGAATGTTGCGCCATCCAAAAATCAGCGGTATTTGTCGATTCTTTTTTGCGGGTATTGGGCTTAATAATATATTGCGCCTACCCTACCAGAAGAATTAAAATATTGCTCTTTTGAAAGAGCCTTTACTTGCCATGAGCGTGATAACTTGCTACATTGTGGATGATGAGCCCGTGTCCAGAGCTATTCTGCAGTATTACATTTCACAGTTGTCCTGGCTTCACCTGCAAGGTGAATTTGAGGATGCAAAAACTGCGGCGGCTGCTTTCCAAAAGCACCCGGTTGATTTGTTGTTTTTAGATATCAATATGAAAGGCATGTCTGGCATTGCACTTGCCGAAGCCTTATCGCCCAGACCATTGATTGTATTTACTACCGCCAGCCGTGAGTATGGCCCGGAAGCTTTTGCACTCGAGGCTACCGACTATTTGGTGAAGCCAATTACGCAGGAGCGTTTTTTGCAGGCAGCAGAAAAAATAAAACGCACTTGTGAGCAAGAAAAGCCGGCGGCCGGGTCAGAAGATGATGCCTGCATATTTGTACGGGATCACAAAGCGTTGGTCAAATTATCCATTGCAGATATTTTGTATGTAGAAGCCTTGGGCGATTATTTGAAATTGCATACCGGCAACCGTTTTTTTACCATGCTTGGCACCATGAAGCAAATGGAAGAAAAACTAAAAGCCTATGGCTTTATGCGCATACACCGCAGCTATATGGTAGCACTACGGGCCGTAAGTGGTGTAGAAGCCGGCAATATTATTATTGGCCAGCAGCGACTGCCTGTGTCTGACACGTATCGTGCCGAGTTATTCGCAGAAATCAATCAGAAAAAACTGTGAGTAGCTGTAAACAAGTAGCCCTGCAATGAAGCGGGCTTCACCCATACCCGCCTGGCAAAAAATTACCGGTAATGAAGTACGTTCCTTCTTGCTGGTTTTTCTCATTTTGATTGTACTCATTTCTGCCATTATGAGTACACACTATGTTACCAACAGTACCATTGCCAACCTGCAACAAAACACACTGGAAGCAGCCAATACATTTAGGATGAATGGCTTGCTGCAAGATGTAGTGAATCAAACCAATCAAGTGGATTTGGCATTGCGAAAGCGGATGCTGCGGCCTCATCAACAAAACAACTTATTGATGCTGAAAGACAGTGTGCTGCATGTAAAAAAAACATTGCAACGCCTGCAAACAGCCATCATGGCAACACCCAAAAAAGACCATGCACAGCAGCAATTGCTGCAGCTTATGCATGAGCGGTCGGTTTATTTGGATACTCTGCTGCAGCAGTTGGAAAAGCCCGGTAGAAAAGCGGTATCTGCCGTGGCAATGACACCAATAGAAAAGCAACTAAACGACAGCATTTACTATTATGCGCTGCGAATGCAAACGATGCTGGAGCTGAATTTGTCAGCAACATTGTCGAAAGGAAATAATTTGTCGCAACGCATTTCATTGCTTAGCCGCATTTTATCTGTTATCGCTGTTATTGCATTTGCAGCACTGGGTACTTTACTTATCCGCCGCTTACTGCAGCACGATAAACTCATTCGAGAACTAAGGCAATCAAAGCTGGAGCTGGAAAACCTGGCCCGGGTGAAAGAAGAATTTTTGGCCAACATGAGTCATGAAATTCGAACACCCCTCCATGCTATTAAAGGGTATGCCGATTTGCTGAAAAGATCGGACCTCAATGCCCGCCAGCACCGGCAAGTGAATGTGATGGGGCATGCAGTAGAATTGCTGCTCAATGTGGTGAATGATATACTTGACTTTTCGAAGTTGGAAGAAGGCCGGTTGCGTATTGAAAAACGACCTGTAAATCTCGCAGAGTTATGCAAGCAGGTATATCCCATGTTTTATCAGGCGGCTGCAGATAAAGGGCTCAGCTGGAATGTAGATGTAGACCCTGCATTGCCGGATACAGTAATGGGCGATGCGGTGCGGGTAAAACAGGTGTTGTTCAATTTGGTAGGCAATGCCATCAAATTTACAGACCACGGCTATGTACAATTGAAAGTGCGACTGCTACCCTCCGTCGGGCCCAATCATCAGGTTTATTTCGAAGTAAAAGATTCCGGCATTGGTATTGATGAAGCCTATCACCAACTCATTTTTAACCGGTTTGAACAGGCGCCACAGCAGCTTCGGCAGTCCAATAGCATAGAAGGCACAGGCTTGGGTTTATCAATTGTTCAGGGGCTGGTAATGCTTATGAATGGACAAATATCGCTGGAGAGTGAAGCAGGGAAGGGGGCAATTTTTAAACTAACCATTCCTTTTGACGCAGCAGCACCAATACAAGAAGGTGAGCTTAATGAAAATGAAACGGTAGCCGATGAGCAATGGCTGAGCAATGCCCGCATTTTGGTGGCAGAAGACAACGAGATTAACCAATTACTTCTGCAGTATTTGTTTGAAGAATGGAAGATAGCCTGGCATTTGGCAGAGCATGGTGGTGACGTAATAGATAGATTAACCGAAGGCGAACAGTACGATTTAATCTTGATGGATATTCGCATGCCGGTAATGAATGGTTCTGAGGCCCTGCGGGTTATTCGGGAGCAACTGAAATTGCAAATGCCGGTTATAGCCTTGACTGCAAATACACAACTCTCCGGCAACAAAGATTTGCTGGAAGACGGATTTACCGATTGTTTGCCCAAGCCATTTGAGCAGCAGCAATTATTGACCTTGCTGCAAAAGCATTTACCGAATAAGATCAATGGAAATGCATTGCCTTCCAACACGGATGTATGGCCACTGTCCAGCGGGCTGCCAGTAGAAGTTGTACAAAAAGTCATCCCCATTTTTTTACAACATTTTCCTGCAATGCTGCAGCAATTGGAGGCCGCTATGGAAACCGAAGATTGTATAACTGCCGCAGCATTGGCGCATAAAATGTCGGGTACACTTGCTGCCATTGGTACAGAATCTGCTGCGGGATTTCAGTTGTTGCAATTGCGATCATTGCTGGCCGAGCAAGGCTGTTTGGCAGATGCAATGGCTGTATTTATGCAGTTTAAACAATTGGCTCTCGAAGACATTGACCGTTGCGAAAAATACATGCAATCAGCGTTGAACTAAAAAAAGTACCGCTTGGTCGGATTACGCTTATGACAAATCATGTAGTAGCTAAATTTGTCAACGCCATCAGGCAATCAAAACCCTAAACCTTTTTATTAATTTTCTTCGGTTGGACTTTTCGCATCAGCAACTGCAAACTTTTGCCCGGTGGTTTATCATACTCATCTGGACGGGTGGTTTTTTGGCCATTCTCATGTTGCTGCAATCGCCTGAAAGTCCAGTGGTAGTGCATGGAAAAGCAACAGCAGACAGTGTAGCATTCAGCACAACCATCGGCATTTCTGTACCAGTGGAGCCAGAAGTGCCTATGCCGGCAGAAAGGGCTGTTTCTTCCACTTCCATCGATTTAAACAATGAATTACTCGTCTTTCATTCCAAGTCTGCTTTTCTGGAATATTTCGAGAGTCAGTATTCGGTGGAAGAGTTGTTGCATGAATATGATGCGGCCTTAGTGAAAAGTGGCGGTACTACTCAAATGCAGGGTCGTATAGTGGTGCAGCCTAACACAACTGCACAAGGAAAGAGATTTGATCAACAATACAAACTGAAAGTAAAGTTTGACATTAAACCAGTACCACAATGAGGCATAACCGGCAACCGTTTTTTTTATGGATGATTTTGTGTAGTGGGGTTTTGGCAGGTTGTTATCAATCAAGAAAGGCACAGCTGAGTGAGCAATTACAACCGGTGAAAACAGAGATTCGGGCAAAAGACAGTAGCTTGAATGTGCTGAAAGAAAAGATGCAATTCAAATTACAAAATGCTGATGTTGACACCGGCATTTCTAATAGGGTGGGCTCTACTATTCAGCAATTTCAATACAGGAACGATAGTTTGCAAAAGCGGGTGATTGTAATGGATAGCCTGATGAGCAAACGCAAGTCTCTTCGTAAAACATATAAGAAAATATTGACCGTAGAAGCACAATCATTGGCCGCTGTGATTACTGATTCTATAATGAGTCATCGCCAGCAAGTGGTATTTAAAATGGTTGATGATGTGCTGGATAAGGCGAAGCAAAACATGTTTAACCTCGCTGCATTTTTTGCTCCCGGCGAGTTTACCATACCCGATAGCAGCATGGCATTGGTAGATACGATGTTTGGGCCACTGCTCGATTCGCTGATAGTTTTCAGCAACAAGTATGCGCAATTGCCTCGGGAAGCTACTTTGTCATTTTACGGCTATGCCGATGGTCAACCCATCCATCCGGAATCTGCACTGGCACAAACGCTTACGAGCCTGGGCAACCTGCAACAACCAACTGCGGCAGACCTCAACAGAGAGTTGAGCCGATTGAGGGCAGAAGCCATGAGCAAAGCATTGCATCAGTTGTATGAGCAACGCAAGAGTCGCTTTCTGAATCCTGAATTGCTCGATGCGGTAGACATCATCATTGGGATGGGCGAGCAATATCCGAATAGCCGAATTACGGATTATCAGGTGGATGATGAACGGCGGAGAATTGTGTTGTTTTATTGGAGTGTGTTGCCGAAGTAATCAACATGCGTATTGCGGGTTGGCAACAAAGCAGCTTTCAGTTGACAGTTATTTGTAGCAGGTCGGCATTTGTCGAAATATAACCGCCGTTGAACGATAGTGCAATTGTTCACTGCAACGGACTTCTATTTTTGAATTACATCAGCTGTAGCTCTTACCCAATCTGCAGCATACTTGTAATCTTCTACCCGGCAAGCTTTCATTATGCAGAAATTATTGGCTTTGTATAGCGGTACTAATATATCAGCAGCCGACTTATTAATGATTTCATCAAAAGTAGAACGACAGTTTGTAAAGAAGGGGCAATTGATAGCCACACCGGGAAGTGTATGCAATGTGCTGTATGTAATTGAAGCGGGTTTGTTTCGGTGTTTCACGCAAGAAGACGGTAAGGATTACACGTTGTTTTTCAGGAAAGAAGGTGAAATACTAACGGACTATAGGAGCCTCATCCGCAAGGAGCCGGGGCAATTATACATCCAAGCCTTGGAAGACGGAGAGTTGTACAAATTGCAAGCTTCAGATTTGGCAATGCTGTTTCAGGAAGTGCCGGCCATGGTGCAAATGAACTTTCAATTGCTGGAAAAATACTATCTCCGTTTGTTGGATGACTTTACGTTTTTATTTGCCGGAGATGCTACCGCCCGGTTTAAAAAATTCATGTTGCATCATGCAGAAATTATCCATCGCATTCCCCAGCACCTGGTAGCAAATTATTTACGGGTTACGCCTACGCATCTTAGCCGGCTCAAGGGTCAGGAACAGGCTGGCTGATTGGTTATACACATTTTTTTAGCGATTGCGAAAAACTAGCCACTTGCGTTCGATAGCATACACAACATATTTGTTGACCAAATACCATCCGGAGTCCCAAACCGGACCACAATACCCTTACCCAGCCTGCTTTGCAGCCTTTCCCACATCTCACCATACAGCCAATGCACAGCGTTTTTTCACACTTTTAATACCTACCTATGAAAGGAATCTTGTACAAGCAAAGATTGCTGCCACTATTGCTGGCAACAATTGGCGCAATGCCCCTGCTGGCACAGCCCGGCAAAAACGGAGCAGCAACCATTACTACTGCTGCTACCACCATTAACAGCTATACCAATGTAACGGCAGATATTGCTGTTGGTGCTACTAGCATCAGCGTTGCCAACAGTGCCCTAACCGGTGGTGCATTTGGTAGTACAGCACTTGCTGCTGGCGATTACATTCTTATCATTCAAATGCAGGGTGCCAGCATTGATGCTACTAACACAACTGCTTATGGAAGCATAACCTCATATAACAACGCAGGTTTGTATGAGTTTGCCTGTGTGAGTGCAGTGCCCAATGCAACCAGTATTACATTGGCAGCACCAACTGTAAATGCCTATACTGCTACAGGTAAAGTACAAATCGTAAGGATTCCCCGTTATACAACACTTACAGTAAACTCACCGGGTTCTATCATTGCTGCTGCATGGAATGGAACAACAGGTGGCGTTGTAGCAATTGAAACAACAGGTGCCATTGCGTTAAACGTAACGCAGTCTGTGAATGTAAACGGACTTGGTTTTAGAGGCGGTGCATTAGACAACAATACCAGTACAGCAGATGGAACAGTGGTTACAACTTATCGTTCGACCAGCTCGAATGATGGTGCTGAAAAAGGAGAAAGTATTGCCGGCTATCAAACAGAGTACGATGCACTTAATGGAAGATACGGCCGCGGTGCAGCTGCCAATGGCGGCGGTGGTGGCAATGGCCACAACGCCGGCGGCGGTGGTGGTTCCAATGGCAACAATGGGGTAACGTACACAGGTACGGGCAATCCAAGCACCAGCACAGCTGCCTGGGCTAATGCGTGGAATTTAGAAGCAATCAACTTCGCTACTTCAACTTCTTCTGGTGGAGGCCGAGGTGGTTATTCATATGGTTCTGCAAATCAGGATGCACTTACTGTTGCCCCCGGAAATAACAGTTGGGGCGGCGATCAGCGGGATAATGTAGGCGGCTTTGGCGGCCGGCCTTTGAACGTAGCAGGCAACCGGTTGTTTTTGGGCGGCGGCGGTGGAGCCGGCGATGCCAACAACAGTGCAGGTGGCGCCGGAGGTAACGGAGGCGGATTGGTGTTTATTATAGCTGGTGGCAACATTACTGGTGGCGGCAGCATTACAGCCAATGGTTCTGCAGGTGCAAACTCTGTTGGTGGGCACAACGATGCTCCCGGCGGTGGTGGCGGTGGTGGCTCTGTGGTAATCTACAACCGATCCGGCAACGTGGCCAATACAATATCTATTCAGGCAAATGGAGGTGTGGGTGGAAACCAGCTCATCACCAGCAACGAAAGCGAAGGCCCTGGTGGTGGTGGCGGTGGTGGCTATATTGCCATTACCAGCGGTACACCCACCCGCACGGTAAATGGTGCAGCCAATGGTACTACCAGTTCAACTGCCGTTACAGAGTTTACACCCAATGGCGCCACGGCAGGTGCCAGCGGATTGTCACAAACCTATTCGCCTGCAAGTAGCTTGTTTATTGCCGTAAGTGGTACAGTGCTCAACGATGCCAATGGACATACCGACAACCTCATCAATGGCACAGGCTCCAACCTCGGCGGTACCTTATATGTTTCTGCTGTACAATCAGCTACCGTTATTGCTACCGTTCCGGTTCAGTCAAATGGCACATTTACCTTTACCACGTTGCCTCCCGGTACTTATGATGTGGTATTGCACAACAATGCGGCTGGTCAGGCTACCTCTACCATGCCGGCTAACACAAGAAGAACAGCAGAAGGTGCTACAACAGCCGGTGATGGTACGGTAAATGGTATTGTGGTGAGCAAGTACTACCTGTGCTCCGGTTACAGGGTTGTTGTATGGGGTAAACAGACAACCGGTTTCTACCAATTACACGGGCAGTGGTTTTAGTCTTCCTCCCGGTTCAGATTTGGCCAGTGTACCCAGTATAGCTTTCAATGGTACTGATGGTGAAGATGGTACTTATGCAAATAACTTAAATACAAGAACCGTTCGTTTGAATCCCGCAGTTGGAGGTACATTGTATTATTTTAATGGCAGTATTTTCCAGGCTATCACCGTTGCAACCGATATCAGCAATTTCAACAACGATAATGTATACCTCGATCCATCTGCCAGCTCAGGCCCTGCAACAGTGAGCTTCACGTACAGTGTAAGAGACAATGGCGGTGAGTTCAATGCAACTCCTGCTACTGTTACCATGGGCTTTGCTGTATTACTGCCTGCTACAGGGTTGCAGTTAAAAGCCTCTCTGCATCAGTCAGGAAAAGTGCAACTCAACTGGTCGACACTTACAGAACAGCAAACAGCCTATTTCCAGGTAGAAATGAGTTATGATGGTGTAAGTTTTGAAAGCATGGGTAAGGTAGCAGCAGCCGGTAATAGTAATGCGCAGCGTCAATACAGCTTGCAGCAAGCAAAACCAATGGGAAGCAAATGGTACTTCCGGGTAAAACTGATAGACCTTGATGGTAAAGTGAGTTATAGTAATGTAGCCGTGCTGCAAACAGCTGCAAGTGCTGCCAGCATTGGTTTGGCGCCCAATCCGGCCAGAGGAAAAGTTTGGGTAACAGGTTTGACAGGCGCTACCAATCTTTTACTCACAGCGGTAAACGGGGCTGTACTGCTGCAGCAAGCAGGTAGCTTCAGAAAATGTACAAATCGACATCAGCGCATTTGCCGATGGGTTGTATATTGTACAAATACAATATGCAGACGGGCATAAAAAAGCCCTGAAATTGCACAAGCGATAACTGCGTTTTCAATCGTCATAAAAAAAGCTGGCCACACATAATGGCTGGCTTTTTTTATGTGACTTACCAATCATTTCAGTATGATAATTGTCATGTTGAACGCCTGGCAGCGCCAATAATTTTGCATAGGAACAAACTGGTGTATTTGGTTGCCTTAGGTTTTTCCGAAGGAAAATCTCAACCAATGCACAATACTATTGCCACGAGGCAACATGTATCAATGATTGCAATTTGGATAACGCACTCCATTATTGATTGGTAAGCTTTATCCTCAGTTGGGCATTGCTACCTGTAATTCGTAAGCAAGGGTAGTTGATTTACGAGCGTTGATAAAATCCCCTGAAGAAGATGAAACAATCCATTTTGCGTAGCATTGGCTGCGTTGTCATTCTATTGGCCATGGCGCAGCAGTCCTTTGCTCAGCCGGGTAAAAACGGCGTGTACTCAGTAACTACATCTACTGTTTCTGTGAATACGTATACCAGGGTAACAGCCAACGTAGCAAGCTGGCGCTACCAGCATTACTGTTGCCAACAGCGACCTTACAGATGGGGTGTATGGCTACAGCTTGTCACCAGGCGATTTGATTCTCATCATGCAAATGCAGGGCGCCAGTGTTAATACAACCAATACAACGGCATACGGTGAAATTACCAGTTACAACAATGCAGGATTGTATGAGTTCGCCTGCGTTAGTGCAGTGCCTGGCACAACTTCAATAACTGTTACACTGCCACTTATGAATGCGTACAGCGCCAGTGGCAATACGCAGGTCATTCGTGTGCCTCGCTTTACATCGCTTACGGTAGCTACTGTTGGTAGCATTGTAGCCCCGGCATGGAATGGGGCCACGGGTGGTGTGGTTGCTATTGAAACTACAGGTAGTATCGCCCTTTCTACTGCTTCAGCTATCAATGTGTCTGGCCGTGGATTTCGTGGCGGTGCGTTAGACAATAACTCCAGCACAGCTGGAAGTGGTCCAATAACAACTTATCGTTCTACCAGTGGTAATGATGGTGCAGAAAAAGGTGAAAGCATTGCCGGTTCTGCTACCGCATATGACGTATTGAATGGCCGATATGGAAGAGGCGCCATTGCCAATGGCGGAGGTGGTGGTTACATAGGCATTACCTCAGGTACACCTGCCCGTACAGTGGCCGGTGGTGCAAATGGTACCACCACATCTACTGCAGTTACAGAATTTACCCCAAATGGTGCTACCGTTGGTGCTGGTGGCTCTCTTCTTACGTACAATCCTGTAAGTTCTTTATTTATACCTGTAAGTGGCACTGTATTGAATGATGCCAACGGATAAACGGATGCACTCGTAAATGGAACTGGTACAAATCTGAGCAGCGCTTTATACATTTCTGCCGTGCAAAGTTCAGTTGTAGTTGCTACCGCTCCGGTTCAGGCAAATGGCACTTACAGTTTTGCATCGCTGGCACCTGGTACGTACAATTTTGTGCTGCATAACAATGCATCGGGACAGGCTACAGCAGCACTACCTGCAGGCGTGGTAAATACTGCCGAAGGAAGTACAGCATCAGGAGACGGAACCATCAATGGTATTGTTATTGGTACCAGCTCATGTGAAGCACTAACCAATTTGAACTACGGCATCAACCGCCGGCCGGTGGCCAATAACTACAACACCAGTGGCTGGAGTCTGCCTCCGGGCAATTCCCTCGAAAATGTGCCCAGTTCAGCTTTCTCTGGTAGTGATGCTGAAGATGGCACATATGCCAACAACCTCAACGGACGTACAGTTACGCTGAATCCTGCCGTCGGCGGTACGTTGTTTTATTTCGATGGATCACTGTTTGTACCAATTACCAGTACTACGGTCATAAGCAATTTTAACAACGACAATGTGTTCATTAACCCAACTGCAAGCGTAGGGCCTACCACAGTAAGTTTTAGTTTTTTGGTGAGAGACAATGCCGGATTTGACAATGCAGTGCCTGCACAGGTGAATATGACTTTCTCTGTATTGCTTCCTGCTACCGGTTTGACACTATCGGGCAGTTATGCAAATGGAAAAGTGAAGCTGCGTCGGCAAACACTTACCGAACAGCAAACACGTTCATTTGCAGTAGAAATGAGTTACGATGGTGTTTTGTTTCAGCAGGCAGGCCTTGTAGCTGAAGCTGGCAACAGCAACACCTTGCGTAAATACCAGTTTGATACCAACAAACCTGCCGGACAAAAATGGTACTTCCGCATACGCCTCACCGATGCGGATGGTAGTGTGAGCTACAGCAATATTATCAGCCTGACTGCATCTGCAACCGCTTCTGCCAAGGTAGGCATGTTGCCCAATCCTGCCCGTCAGTCCGTGTGGGTGTCGGGGCTTGCAAAAGCAAAAGAAATATCAGTGCTGGCCATGAATGGTATGCAATTGAAAAGAATAGCAGTTACTGCCGAAAACATGCAGGTAGATGTTTCAGCATTGGCTACTGGGGTGTACATACTACAAGTAGCTTTTGCCGATGGTAGTACAGAAGTAGTGAAACTATACAAGCAATAAAGCAACGCTTGACAGCTTGTACAGAGGGCAGGCTATTCCAAATAAACTTAGCCTGCCTGTAGTTGGGCAATTGGTGTTTGAAGATCACGATCCAAAGGTGACCAATGTCATGTATTGAAATGGAAAGAGGGGGGATGTTTGCATCGTAATGTTATGTTAGCAAAATACTGTCCTGCATACATGATGCACTTTTTGCACTATCGGTAAAAGGAGGATGAATAAACCCCCTTTTCGTATTGCAACTTCCCCGGTAAAAAAAGCAATATACACACTCTAGCCAGCAGGTTACTCATATCAGCCGGAGGCCGAAGTATGGTTTTTCTGCTTTTTATGGGATGTAGTTGCTGAGATTGATAATGAAAAAGAATCATGATGTACAAAATAATATTTAGCCATCGAGTTTTCAGGGCCTGTAATCCAAAATTGAATTGTATGAAGCGAAATCAACATCAACGCTCCTTTTTTTGGTTGCTATTCATAGCACTCTTCAGTACTGTTATGCAGGGCTACGCCCAAGCTGGCAAAGAAGGTGCCAGAACAGTAACCACCGCTAACACGGTGCTCAACACCTACACCCGGGTTTCTGCCAACGCAGCAGCTGGTACTACTACCCTCACTGTAGCGAGTAGTGCCCTCAATGGTGGTGCTTTTGCAGGTAACCTTGCTGCCGGAGACTACATTATGATCATGCAAATGCAAGGCGCTACCATCAATACCGGTAATACGGTGGACTATGGCAGCATTTTAAATTACAACAGTGCTGGCCTCTATGAGTTTGTGTGCGTTGCCTCAGTACCCAATAGCACTACTATCAACGTCACTACCCCATTAATCAATAGCTATACTGCAGCCGGGCATACACAAGTCGTTCGTGTTCCTCGTTTTACTACCCTTACTGTAAGTGGTTCCGGTAGCATTACCGCACCTGCATGGAATGGCAATACGGGTGGTATAGTGGCATTAGAAACAACGGGATTGGTTACATTATCTACTTCACCAGCAATTAATGTAACGGGCTTAGGTTTCAGAGGAGGTGTGTTGGATAATAATACCAGTTCTTATGGTACTATTGTTACCAGTACCTTCAGAACTACCAGTAGTAATGATGGTGCCGAAAAAGGAGAAAGTATTGCCGGCTTTCAAACAGAATATGATGGATTGAACGGACGTTACGGCCGCGGTGCAGCAGCCAATGGCGGCGGCGGCGGTAATGGCCACAATGCCGGTGGTGGTGGTGGTGCCAATGGCAACAACAGCGTTACATGGACAGGCATGGGCAACCCTAGTACATCAACGGCCAACTGGGCCAATGCCTGGAACCTCGAAACTGCAGGTTTTGCAACTTCTACATCCAGCGGTGGTGGCCGCGGTGGCTATGCTTTTGCGTCAAGCAATCAGAATGCATTAACCGTAGCTCCCGGCAACAGCAGTTGGGGTGGCGATTACCGAGATAATGTAGGTGGCCTGGGCGGCCGGCCATTGAGTGTAACGGGCGACCGTTTGTTCCTGGGCGGCGGCGGCGGTGCCGGCGATGCCAATAATGATGCCGGTGGTGCCGGTGGTGCTGGCGGCGGACTGGTAATAATAAAAGCAGGCGGCGGAGTAACCGGAACTGGTAGTATTGTAGCCAGTGGTAATGCAGGTGGAAGTACCACGGGTAGCCACAATGATGCTCCCGGCGGTGGCGGCGGCGGCGGTTCCATTGTAATTGACGCTACCACTGGGTCAGTGGCCAATACCATTACACTCACAGCCAACGGTGGTGCCGGTGGTAATCAGCTCATCACCAACGACGAAAGCGAAGGCCCCGGTGGTGGTGGTGGCGGTGGCTATATTGCCATTACAGCTGGTACACCTACCCGCAATATTGCTGGGGCAGCCAACGGAATTACTAATTCAAATGGCGTTACAGAATTTACACCTAACGGTGCTACCAGAGGAGCCAGTGGCCTAAGCACAACATACACAAGAGCTTCATCGCTGGTAGCTACAACCGCAGCTGCTGGTACAGACATTACCACTTGCCCTACTGCTATCACGCTTGCTGGTAATACACCTGCTTCGGGTGTAGGTACCTGGACATTGGTAAGCGGCCCGGCTGGTTCTTCTTTTGCCAATGCAAATCTTGCTACCACAGCGGTAAACGGTGCTAAATACGGCACTTATGTTTTCCGCTGGACCATTGTTGCCCCTAACTGCCAAACCACTTTTGATGATGTAACGGTTTTTGCTTTCTGCAATTCAGACAATGATGGATTAGCAGATAATATTGATATTGATGATGACAATGATGGCATACCCGATATTATCGAGAATGGCGGATACGATCCTTTTGCCGACGCCGATAGCGATAATATTCCCAATTACCTCGATACCACACCGGGCACGGGTTTGCCAGCATTTGTTGATACCAATGCCGACGGCATCAACGATGCGTATGACGCCGATAAAGACGGCGTTTTAAATAGCCTCGATTTGGATAGCGATAACGATGGTATACCTGATATTGTAGAAGCAGGTGGTGTAGATACCAACGGCGATGGCCGTGTGGATGTATTTGCTGATAGTGATAACGATGGCCTTGCCAACTTGTACGATGTATCAACAGGTGGTAATGCGATTGCCAATGCCGATAGCGATGGCGATGGCATTAAAAATATTTACGACTTAGACAGCGATAATGATGGCATACCCGATGTGGTAGAAACCGGTGGCACCGATGCCAATGGCGATGGCCGCATTGATGGATTTACCGATGCCGATGGCGATGGTCTGAGCCAGCAGGTAGATGGCGATACCAATAACGATGGCACTGCAGAAAATTCAGCCAACGCATTGCTCCTTACCGGCCCCGATGCCAACAGCAACGGTGTGCCCGATAGCTACCCTGTGGTAACAGATGCCAACAGCGACAGAGACAATTTGCCCAACTACCTCGACCTGGATAGTGACAACGATGGCCTTCAAGATATTAAAGAAGCTGGCGGTACAGATGCCAACAACGATGGACGGGTAGATGGATTTACCGATACCGACAGCGACGGCTTTAGCCAAAACGTTGATGGTGATACCAACAATGATGGCACTGCCGAAAACACAGCCAATGCACTGCTTACCACCGGCCCCGATGCCAACAACAATGGTGCACCTGATAATTACCCCAATGATAATATTGACGGTACCGGCCGCCCCAACCCCTACGATATCGATAGTGATGATGATGGCCTGGTAGACGTTATAGAAATGGGCGGTACCGACAGCGACCGCAATGGTGAAATAAACCCTGCTGGTGGCGGTGCCTGGGCCGATACCGATGGCGATGGCTGGAGCGACCTGACTGATGCCAGCAACGGAGGTACGGCACTCTCTCCCGGCGATAAAGACCTCGATGGAAAACTCAACTACCTCGATCTGGATAGCGATAATGATGGTGTACTCGACAACTGGGAAGCACTTTTCTATAGCCTGTCCGATCCGAATCAGGATGGTAAATTGGATGTGGCCGGCGTATTTGTAGACACTGATGGTGATGGCCTTGGAGATGCCCTCGACCCATGGAATGACCTCACCAACGCTGAGTATACACCGGGTAAAATCAACGTTACTACTACCGCTAATACTCCATACAATGCCGACCGCGATGGTGACGGACTCATCAACGTGTACGACCTTGATATAGATAACGACGGTATTGTAGATAACATAGAAGGGCAACCTACCCAAGGCTGGGTAGCTCCAACCGGCCTCGACCACGATGGTGACGGAGTGGACAATGCCTATGATGTAGACTTTAGTGGAAGCAGCCAACCGGCCGGGTATGTAAATACCGATGGTGGTAGTGCTGCCGACTATGCTGATACTGATGCTGACAACGATGGTTTCCGCGACATCCGTGAAAACTTCCTCGGACCAAGCAGTGATGGCAAAGTGCCGCCGGGCGTGTTAGACCCCAGCGAAATTGATGCTAACAATGATGGCGTACTTGATCTTTCCGCATTTACCGATGCAGACAATGATGGTATTGCTGACATTTTCGATTTGGTATCTGGCATTGGTACAGCCAACAATATCAACAACAACCAAACGCCCCTCAGCATGCCCAACCTGCAAAACCCTGCAGCAGGCAGCAACAGAGACTGGCGGGAAGCACCCGATAGCGATTTGGATGGCATTACAGATAACATAGACCTGGACGACGATAACGATGGCATACTCGATACCGTAGAAGGCACAGTCGATACTGATTTAGATGGCTGGCCCAACTACCTCGATCCGGATAGCGACAATGATGGTATACCCGACGTACTGGAAGCTGGCGGTTCAGATCCGGATGATGACGGATTCCCGGGTGTATACAATGGATCAACCGTGAATGGTGCGGCTTATGCTGTATTGGTAGATGCCAACGGTTTGCCACTGGTACTCAGTGGTACACCGCTTTCACCAGCTAATTTTGATGGCGATCTGCTGCCAGATTTTCTTGATTTGGACAGCGATAACGACGGTATTGCCGATGTAGTAGAAGCTTTTGGCCCCACTGCCGATGCGGATGGTGATGGGCAAATTGGTGCAGGTATCTTTATCGATATTGATGCAGATGGTATTAACGATTTGGCCGATGAAATCAATAGCCTTTCTTACGGGGGCACATTGCCTGGTGGCACTGCTGTTACCGTGTTGGATACTGATGCCGATGGTAACGCCAACTACCTCGACCGCGATAGCGATAACGACGGTATTGCAGATGTAATTGAAGCCGGTGGCCCCGATGCCGACGGAGATGGTGTAATTGGCACTGGTCCAATCACAGATACTGATGGCGATGGCATTTCTGACTTAACGGACGTCCATGCTCTATCGGGCGGCACCCCTCTGCCAACACCCGATAGCGATGGCGATGGCAAACCCAACTATCTCGATTTGGATAGCGATAACGACGGCATAACCGATGTGATTGAAGCTGGCGGCTCCGACCCTGATAACAACGGCCAAATAGGCAGCGGCACCGGTACCGGTATTACTGATACCGATAATGATGGGCTGGCCGATGTCGTGGACGGTGCTGCTTTACCATTAACCAACAGCGATGCTGATGCAAAACCGAACTACATTGATATTGATAGCGACAATGATGGTATTGTAGACAACATTGAAGGACAAAGTACCGCTGGCTATATAGCCTATTCGGCTACTGATACGGATGGCGATGGTTTGGCCGATGCTTTTGATAACACCGTTGGTTTTGGCGGCAATGGTATTACACCTGTAAATACCGATGGTACCGGCAACCCCGATTATCTCGATGCAGATGCGGATGATGACGGCCGCACCGACCGCCTCGAAGGTTGGGATACCAATGGCAATGGCATCATCGATGGTAGCGAAACGGCCTACACAGGTACCACTGATACCGATGGCGATGGCCTGCTGGATGAATACGACATCAACGATGCACTCATCAATCCATCCAATGGTACTACACCTGCCAGCTACCCCGATGCTCAAAACCCCGGTGGTGATAAAGACTGGCGCCAAACCCTGACTTACGTAACCATTTCAGGTTCTGTTATCAACGACTATGATGGTACTAAAACCCTCACCGGAAGTGAAACGGTACTGAATGGTACCAATAGTGGTGGCGGATTATTGCCCGGTGCTGTATTGTATGTAAATATGATTGGCCCCGATGGTAAAGTTGTGGCTGTAGCTCCAGTACAAGCCGATGGCTCATACACTGTTACTACCGTGCCCGCTATTGCTGCTAACCTCGAGTTCCAGCTGAGCACTACCATGGGTGTTGTGGGCAATGCCAAACCTGCTACTACACTGCCAACCGGCTGGGCAGCAACGGGTGAAAACAAAAACGGTTATGGTGGCGCTGCTGATGTTGTGAACAATGCAGAACTTCCATTTACGGCAAGCACTACCGGTTTCGGCAACTTCATTTTCGGCCTCGATCGTAAACCTGTAGCAACGGCCCAAAACGACCTGATTGGCGTAGGGCTGGATGTGGGTGAAACTTACGATTTGGATAACAACCCAATGGCGGCCACCGATGCTGAAGATGGTACATTAGGAACGGGTAGTACCTTTATGATTACTACACTGCCACCTTCTGCCGATGCCACCCTCAACTATAATGGTGTTGACATTACCACGCCAAACTTCGTCATAACCAATTATGATCCTGCCAAGTTGAACATCCGTTTCAACCAGCTGGGCGTATTGTCTACCAGTTTTGGTTACACTGCAATAGATGCAGCAGGTGTACCGGGCGATGCAGTAATTTACAACATGGTATTAGGTGTTGCGCTGCCCGCTACGGGCTTACAACTGCAGGCCAGCGTAAACAACCAGCAGGTATTGCTGCAGTGGTCTACGCTTACGGAGCAGCAAACAGCTTACTTCGAAGTAGAACTGAGCTACAACGGTACCAGCTTTACAAAACTGGCACAGGTAGCTGCCGCTGGCAACAGCAATACACTGCGTAAATACCAATACGTGACTGGCAAACCTGCTGGTGCACAGTGGTACTACAGAGTAAAGCTGGTGGATAAAGATGGCAAAGTGAGCTACAGTAATGTAGCAATGCTTACGGGCAATGTAAATGCTACCATGGTAGCAGTACTGCCAAACCCTGCCAGCAGTAAAGTAACGGTTACAGGCCTGGGCAATGCCAAACAACTGGTACTGACCAATGCTGCCGGTGCCATAGTGAAGCGGTACAATGTAACTGCTCCGCAAATGGAACTGAACATTGCCAGCCTGCCAGATGGCATGTACGTAATTCGAATACTACAAACGGATGGCAGCACACAAGTGCTGAAACTGATGAAACGTTAATCAACAAAAAGAGCAACCAAGATGGTTGCTCTTTTTGTTGGATCAATCCTGCTGATTGTTTTCCTGTAGCCCAAGGGCTGCGCTGCCTGAAACATGGGCCCGGCAGGGGCCAGCCCCGACGCTTCGGTCGGGGCCGGAGCGAAGCGGAGTGTGAAAGGGAGCGAACCGCAGCCCGGATATGCACAGCTGTTCACAGCCCCGCCGAATTACCCTTCGGCATTCCCGCTGGCATGGGTTACATTTGCGGCTCATTATCGAGCCTTCACAAACTTTTTCATGGAAATAAACAGCGCAACGCTCCAGCAACTCCGGATTACGGAAGCGGAATATGAACTGATTAAGGAAAAAATGGGCCGTACGCCCAACTTCAATGAACTCTGCGCCTTCAGCGGCATGTGGAGCGAACATTGCAGCTACAAAAACAGCATCAAGTGGCTGAAAACCCTGCCCCGCGATGGTGGCCGTATGCTGGTGGCTGCGGGTGAAGAAAACGCCGGCCTGATGGATATTGGCGATGACTGGGGCGTGGTGTTTAAGATTGAAAGCCACAACCACCCCAGTGCCATCGAACCTTTTCAGGGAGCTGCTACGGGTGTGGGCGGCATTCACCGCGATATTTTTACCATGGGTGCCCGTCCCATTGCGGCACTCAACAGCCTGCGCTTTGGCAACCTGAACGAGAAGAAAACCCAGTGGTTGCTGGGTGGCGTGGTGCACGGCATTGGTCACTATGGCAACTGCTTTGGCGTACCTACCGTAGGCGGTGAAATTTATTTTGAGCAGAAATATCATACCAATCCGCTGGTAAATGCCATGAGTGTGGGCATTGTAAAAGCGGGTGAAACCGTGAGTGCCACAGCAGAAGGCGTGGGCAACCCCGTGTTTTTTGTGGGTAGCGCTACGGGTAAAGACGGCATCGGTGGTGCCAGCTTTGCCAGTGCCGACATTACCGAAGAGAGTGCTCAAGACTTGCCGGCCGTGCAGGTGGGCGACCCCTTTCAGGAAAAGAAATTGCTGGAAGCCTGCCTCGAAGTAATTAAAACCGGTGCTGTAGTAGGCATGCAGGATATGGGTGCTGCTGGCATTATTTGCTCTACGGCCGAAATGAGTGCCAAGGGCAAAAGCGGTATGCGCATCGACCTTGACAAAGTGCCTACCCGCCAGGCCAATATGAAAACCTGGGAACTGCTGCTGAGCGAAAGCCAGGAACGCATGTTGCTGGTGGCAAAAAAAGGTCAGGAAGATGCCATTTTGAAAGTGTTTGAAAAATGGGACCTGCCCTGCAGCAATATTGGTGAAGTAACCGACGACGGCTTGCTGAGCTTTTACATGCACGGCCAGCTGGAAGCACAGATTGAAGCAGAAATATTGGTACTGGGTGGCGGTGCGCCGCAATACACCCGTGAATACACCGAGCCAAAATACCTTACACAGGTAAATGCTTTTGATCGATCAACTGTAGCCGAACCCGCTGACCTAAAAGCGGTGGCAGAAAAGCTGGTGACCATCCCAAACATTTCCAGCAAACGTGCCGTGTACGTACAGTACGACAGCATGGTAGGTACGGGCAATACCCAAACCAATGCGCCAAGTGATGCGGCTGTGGTACTGGCCAAGCCA
Source organism: Phnomibacter ginsenosidimutans (assembly GCF_009740285.1). Lineage (GTDB taxonomy): Bacteria > Bacteroidota > Bacteroidia > Chitinophagales > Chitinophagaceae > Phnomibacter > Phnomibacter ginsenosidimutans. The sequence goes on along the minus strand of NZ_CP046566.1, from coordinate 3,258,730 downwards.
AGTAATAAAGCACTCGCAGTAACCACGGATTGTAACAGTCGCTATGTGTTTGCCGACCCCTACAAAGGAGCGATGATTGCCGTAGCCGAAGCTGCCCGCAATATTGTGTGCAGTGGTGGTGAGCCGTTGGGTGTCACCAACTGTCTCAACTTTGGTAATCCTTATGACCCCGAAGTGTATTGGCAGTTTGTAAACGCCATTAAAGGCATGGGCGATGCTTGTAGAAAATTCAATACACCGGTAACGGGTGGCAACGTGAGCTTTTACAACCAGAACCCCGACGGACCGGTGTATCCAACACCCACCATTGGTATGGTAGGCCTGTTGGAAAATGTGAACGATAAAATGACGCTTGACTTTAAGCAGGCAGGCGATGTGATTGTACTGCTGGGTAAAAGCAGCAACGACATCAACAGCAGCGAATACCTGCACAAAATGCATGGCGTGGAGTTTAGCCCCGCACCGCAGTTTGAGCTGGAAGAAGAATTCCATTTGCAAAAAGTATTGGTCGACCTCATCAAAAACAAACTCATCAGCAGTGCACATGATGTGAGTGAAGGTGGTTTGTTCATTACCCTTTGCGAAAGTGCTTTCTGGAACAATCTTGGTTTTGATGTCAACACAAATGCATCAGTACGTAAAGATGCTTTCCTGTTTGGTGAAGCACAAAGCCGTGTAGCGGTAACGGTAAAACGGGATGCACTCGCTACGTTGGAAGAAGCACTGCAAAGTCACGGTCAGCACTACGAAGTAATAGGCGAAGTAACCAGCGGCGATATTATTGTAGACGCCGCCAGCTGGGGCAATATTGATGCATGGAAAGAAAATTACGACAATGCCATTGCCAACCTGCTTGCAGGTCACGAAAGTGAGCATGCATTAAGTGCTTTGTAAAATATGAACTGGTAAAACAATGACGCCTGTTGCTGTAAAGTGACAGGCTTTTTTTATAGTTGAATGCACAGCTTTTCCAGGCATTCTTCTTCGGTCAGCTCTTTTACCTCACCCGGTGCTAAGCCTTGCAGTGTAAGGTTTTCGATGCTGATGCGAATCAGTCTTTTACATGGATGACCAATGCCTTTCACCATTTTGCGTACCTGATGAAACTTGCCTTCGGTAAGGGTGATGAGCAGCCAGCTGTGCGGAATGTAAAACTGTAACTCACCTGCATTGCTGATGTAAGTTTCAGGATGAGCAATACGTTCTACCAAACAGGGTTGTGTGGTATAAATACTATCGTTGGTATGGCTGATGCCAATGCCTGCCCGCAGCAGTTCAATTTTTACATCGGGCACTTCATACTTTACCTGCACCAAATAGCTACGTGTATGCGGGGTGCTGCCTTCAAACAGCAATCTGGTGATGCGTTTGTTGGTAGTGAGCAGCAGCAGGCCTTCGGAATCTTTGTCTAAGCGGCCAATGGCGTGTGTGCCTTCAGGAAAATCGAAATCTAAATCGCCCAACAGCCTCACATCATGGCTGCTCACAAATTGGGAGACCATGTTGCGGGGTTTGTGGATGATGAAATAACGGTGAGTTTGCAACAATTAATTTTGCAGTGAATGTAGCATGTTGTACACAAAGAAAACCTGCACATACCGATGTATATGCAGGTTGCTGTTTCTCAACGGCCTTATTAGTGTGAGATGATGAGTTTGTGTTGTGTGTTGCCTGTGGGTTGAACAATGTGAATGGTATAGTGCCCGTTGCTCAGGTGTGCAACTGAAATATCTATACTGCTGCCTGTAGCGAGGTATTGTGCTATCTGTTGGCCAGCTGCATCGTACACTACAATGTTTGCTTTGCCTTGAAGCTGATTGATGCGGAGTACATTGTTAGCCGGATTGGGATAGAGTTTGATAGTTGCCACATGTTGCAGGTTTACTTTTCTCACTGCAGTGTAAGTAAAGCTGCCATCTGTATCCTGCTGGCGAATGCGGTAGTACCAGGTACCATGGCCGGGTTGCACATCTGTGTACTTGTAGGTGCTGCTGTTATTATTGTTACAAACAACCTCTTCAATTGCTATAAACTGATTGCCGTTGTTGCTTCTTTCTATGATATATTTTTTACAATCACTTTCGTTTGCTGTTTGCCATTTCAGTTGTACATCTTTTTGAAGGGCAGTTGCAGAGAAATTCACCCAGGTAACGGGCAACGGATTTGTGCCACCTGTTTTATTGGCTAGTACAAAATCGCTGAAGTTATTGAAGCTGTTGCTGGTAATGCTACCTGGTGTAGCACCTGTAGCTGTTCCGCCAATATCAATCCAGTTGCTGCCGCCATCATCTTTTAAAATGGTGAGGTTGGATGGCTCATTGACGCCGTCATCACTTCCATAAGGCAGTGTAACCTGATACTCGCTGCCGTTATTGCCAATGCGGGTGATGCGATAATGCCGCACTTGCGAAACGTTGCTGATGCCAGCAGGCAATGTTCTTGCTGCAGGACCCCCAGCTTTTGCTTCTACCACAATGGTTTCTGAATTATCAAAACTGTTGGTGTTGCTGTTGGTGATGGTTACAGGCCGATATTGACCATTGCTGCCAATGGGATAGAAACGATCGCCGGATCCAAAGATGGTAACACCCGCAGGGCCGTTGATATGCGAAGCATCTCTTGCATCAAACACGGTGCCTGTAACATCAATGTATGCTTGTGCTGTGGTATTGAGTAAGCCTTGTACAAAGCGAATACTCAGTACATTTTGGGTGCCTGCTACTTGTACACCAGCTGCATTGTTCAGGTGTAATAGTTTGATGATGCCTGCGCCGCCGCCGCTTTTACCCAAGGTCTGCAAGCTGGTGCCTACCATCATTACCGAATCAAGATCGATCTTTCCTTCGTTGGCCAGTTCGCCGGTTACAATCATTTTATCGGCGCCAAAAATTTGTGTAGGGGCATTTGTTGACAGCTTTCCTTTTACTTCAATAGGGGGCTGTTCATTTGTTTTAAACAGGTTCATCGAAATGAAATTGCTAGTTGGCGATTCAAAACGTAAATGACCGGTTGGCTCAATAATTAGCTGATCTGTTTGTACACTCTCATTGAGCAACACTTCGTGTCTTACCAAAATGCTGTCATCACCTTTGAATGGTGCTCTCGTAGCAGGTACAAAATTGCCGCCGGGTATTTTCTTTTCCCAAGTGTTGGCAGCAGTCCACAAACCGTTTTGTACACTGCGGTACACTTCGGGAGTATGGCAGGTAAGCCCGGCCCACCAACCACTGGTGTTGAATGTACCTCTGGTGAATTGAACCGTGAGTGCTCCTGTTTCATTGGAGGCAATAAACTCCATCACTGTATTTCCGTTTTTGCTGCCATCAATTGCTGTTATGCGTGGAGAAGATGTTGAACTTCCGTCATACACCATGATGCTGGCAAAGTCTGCCAAATCGGTATTGTACAAGGTGAACTTCACTTTTTTGCCAGCAGTAGCCGGTGTAAATACTTTGGTAATACTATTGCCAGTGATACCGGTGCTACCACCTGCATCGTAATAGCTGGTATCACATACAACTTGCGTATCGTTGGTATTGTGCAGCAGGCCTGTAGCATAGCGGTAGGTGAGAGTATCGCCCAGTGTACCGCAGCCATCACTATCACGGATGTATGCAACGGATACTTTGGCATTTTGTAAACCTGCAACCTGCGTCAGCAGCAACGAACTATCTGCTGAAACGGTACCAAAACCACCCAGCCAACGTATGCTATGGCCAGCCAGCTTGGTTACACGCAAAGTGTCTTTAAATGCATTGCGATGGCTGAGCAGTGTGTCGCCAAACAGGATAACAGGCTTTGCGGCAGCACCGTAATCTTTTTTTACCAACAACACAACGCTGTCTTGCAATACGCAGCCCCGATAGTCAGTGCCTTGCACATACACAGTAGTTGTTTGTATCGGACTCACATTAAGCGTAGTGCCAAATGAAGGCGTACCATTCAAGGTCCATTGAAGATTGGCGAGGTAAGCAGGGCCGGTAAGTGTGATGGGCGTCAACGGACACACAGAATCGGTAATGGATCCGGTTACAGGCACATGATTACCCAAAAAGAAACGAAGACTATCATTGCCATTTTCTACATCGCCGGGCAGTGTTGTTTTGGCGCTGAATAAATGATAGCCCCGCTTGGTAAAATCATAGTTACTCAGCACCGTAATTTGCTCACTGGCACCAGCTGCTAATGTGCCGGTGTTTTTGGTCAATGAAAAAGGCGATTCCGTTTGCTGCGGGTTACGAACATTGCCACTTATTGTAACTGGCGTAGCTGCAAAATCAATAGTTGTGTTCGAAAAGTTTCGAAGTGTTACTGTCACGTCAGCTGCATTGCTGTAGTTGCAACCGGGTGCTGTTAAGTACTCAATACCTACATCGGGCCCGGTGGTTTCTTCATATACTTCTACCATTTGCTGCCAGGGCAAAGTGTCTACCTGAGCAGCCCATGAAGCGCCAGTAGAGCTGGTGTACAATCTGTTGGTACGAATGGGAGGTGCTGCAGTGCTACGCCATCCCATATTGCTGGTGCTTGTTTGCTGTACAGCAATGTAATAATCGCCGGTTACACTTGCTGCAGCATTGGTAAATGAAATAATGATGCTGTTTTCGTTGGTAGTAAAAAAGTTGCTACTGCTAATAAGTGCGGAGGATGATGGAGAACCCCCAGCACCTCCATCTTCATATACCCGCATGTTTACAATGTTTCGGTAGGTATTGAATGGGATGCGGATTTGTCTGATTTTTCTGGTGCCGGTTCCATAAATTTTCGTGGCCATAAAGCCAGTGCCACCATTAAAGCCAATGCCAAATCCTGCGTTATTCAGATTCGGAGTTTGTTGGTGACCAGCCGAAATCTTTTGCGAAGCAGCAAGCATGTTGTTACTTGTTCTGTCATCGGCATCTGCCGTTACAGAAACTTGTATTTGCTGCATACCAGGGTTGCTGGTACTAAATGCAGGAAAGCTTACCAATTGTGTAGCACCTGCTGCAAGACTGGTAATATTGACAGACGCTGTATGCGTATTGGATCCGCTTATTTGAAGACTTACAACAATGTTACTTGCTGCAGCGGTACCCTCATTTTTTACCAATGTTTCAATTCTATTGCCCGATTGATTGGTGACCTGGCTTACGCTGTCTGCATACAAGTTGGCCACCGAAATGTCATTCACTATTCTGCCAAAAAAACGCTGTGTAAATCCGTTAGCCGGCGGTACATCTCTTCTGAATAACACGCCATTGGCCAGCCGGGCATTGTTGCGTTGGTTAAAAGAAACCATGGCACTAAATGGGGCTGTATTTACCCCTTTGTAATTGGCTGCAAAACTATTGCTGCCTGCTTTTATACCCACGGCTGCATTGCGGGTGCTGAGGGTGTTGGCAGATGGTATAAAGCTGCCGTACACAAATTCAATATCGTTACTTCCTTCATACAGTTTTACCTGAAACTCCAGTTGCGTAAATTGATGCAACACAGCGCCGTTCGAATTGTCGGCATCCCGCAGGTTTTTCCATTGTATGGTGCATACTCTGTTGGGGGCCACACCGCTGGTTTGTACATGAAATGCCGGTGAGCCTGCAGCTACGAGGTTGGTGAAAAATGGAAGAATGACGTATTGAAAACTGTCAGCAGTAGATGTGAACACTGCGGCATGAGAATTGGCCGGGCTCACACTAATATTTGTAGCGGCAGCAGGTGCTTCGGTGCCAAGGCGAAGTATGCCATCGGCGTGTATGCGAAACTGCGTAAATACAGAATCGTTGAATTGAAAGTTGAAGCCAATGTTTTGAGGGGCGGTACTCACTCCAGCTTCATTGTTGGTCATGGCAATGGCGGTGCCGGTGCTGCTAATGTCGGTGTAAGTGCTTTGGCCCACCCGAAAGTTGGTGCTGCTAAAATTGGATTGAGCAATGGCTGAAAAACGAACCATCAAAACGGAAAGGAGTAAAAGAAGTCTCATGTGCGGTGCGTTGGCTTGGGTATTCAGGATAAAGGGTAAAAAAGTCTCTTGTAAAAATCCTGTATTGTGTGCCCGCTGGCAATACGTAATAGGGAGTATGCGTAGGGGTGATGTCTTTACCTAGTGAGTACTTTAGTGCAAGGAACACTCAAACACAACGGTGCAGCCAGCATTGTTGGTGAAGCTGGCAGTACCCCCGATGGCAGCCATTCGCTGCTGCATATTTTTAAGGCCGTTGCCAAATTGATTGTTTTGTTGCATCCCTTTTCCGTTGTCTGATACGGTTACAATCAGCTGTTGAGCATTGGTAGTTTCAAATCGGATATGGACTGCACTGGCGTTGGCATGTTTCAATACATTGTGCAGTGATTCTTTGATACAGAGGAAAATGTTTTTGCGGGCAGTACCGTAAATATTACTGTTGGGTTGCGACAGTTTCTCTTCGAAATGAATATCGATGGTTGTGCCTTCAAAAAAGGCAATGCTATACTGCCGGGTATATTCGCACAGGTTGGCTACTGAGTCGTTTTCGGTGTTGAGTGCCCAAATCAGCGTATTCATTTTTTGGGCTGCTTCGCTGGCGGTGCCACTTATTTTTTGTGAAAGACTGGCGATCTCTTCCTGCGATAATTTTTTGCTGCTCATTAGGTCGCTCAATATGCGAATGATGCTAAGACTACCACCCAACTCATCATGCAGGTCTTGCTGAATGTTGTTTTGTAGCTTGGCCAGTTCCAGTTTTTTCAGCAACCGGTTCCGGTACAATAAAAAGATGAGTAGAACCGAAACAAGCAGTGTTGACAGGGCAATGATTTTATACTGATCGAGTTTTACTTTACGAGCTTCATTGGCTATTCTGAGATTGAGCAGTTGCGTTTCATTTTTCAACGCAGCTTCCATCACTTCATTTATTTGCACATTGTAGTCGGCCTGCACTTTGTCAAGTATCATCATTTTTTTATAGATGCAATTTTGCAGCAGTTTTTCTTGTGCTGTTTCTCTAAAAAAAACAATGGCTTTGTTCAAGAACTCAATACTGAAGTAGCTATTGATATCTGGTCTTTTGGTGAGCAAGAGTACACCTTCTTTAAAAGCGCTGTTTGCCTGTTCATTAAGTTGCAGGTGCTTAAAATGCTGCCCCAAAGAAGCATAGTTCAACAACAATACATCTATATCATTATCTATGCCTGATATACATGCTTTAAAAAAATAGAGGGCAGAATCAGTTTTTCCTAAAGCATCATAGCAACTGCCGATTTGGTTTTGAGCAACGCTTATGGCTCTCCTTCTATTGTGCTTTACAGCTTCGTTGTACGAGTAAAAGGCATAGTGTAATGAAGCTGCAGGTTCATTATTTTTTAATAATGCCTCAGCTAAATTGCCTAACAGATGATAGTATTGCGTAAGAGAAAGATACTTGGGTGGATTCGATTTCCAGACAGACCATTGTAATCCAAGTTTAAAAGATGATATGGCTTCTTGAATTCTGTTGAGGTTCATCAAAAATAGACCTCTGAAATTGTAAGCATCAGCAATAAATACGCTGTCATTAAGCGACAATGCTATTTGTAAACCTCTTTCAGCATTTTGCAATCCCAACCTGGGAAAATTGTTGTAGTAATAAATTTCACTCTGTCTGCTATTGTAGTAATAATGTACCACATCCTGTTTGTTGCCGGGCAATACAGAAAATAGTTCGTTGGCCCAGAATTGAGCCGAGTCTAATTTTTCCAAATCCATCCAAGCTTCAATCAGCAACAAAGCCTGATGACTTTTTTGTTCGTTCTCTTTGGTTTCAGCATACAAATGTTGCAGCGAATCTGTAATTGATTGCTGCGACAAAGCGCCAATGCTTGATAAACAAATAACCAGCATTGTAGCACTAGTTCGTAATATGTTATAAATGTGTCGAATGGTTATTTTGTTCTTCCAAGATACAGGTTCACGGCTTCTACACGGGTGTTTACGTGTAGCTTTTCATAAATGTGTTGGATATGCTTTTTTACTGTACCCTGACTGATTTGTAAACTGTCGGCTACTTCTTTGTTCATCAATCCTTTGGCCAGACAATGCAATACTGCTTCTTCTCTGTCCGATAATCGTTGTACCAAATGATTGCCTGCGGGCAAGCCACTAAAACTGGCCACCACTTTGCGGGCAATGCTGCTGCTCATGGGGCTGCCACCGGCAAAAAGTTCATCCAGCGCTTCTACAATTTTTGCAGGACCGTCGGTTTTTAAAATGTAGCCACTGGCGCCGGCTTTCAAACTGCTGAAAATTTTATCATTGTCTTCGTAAGCAGTACACATCAAAAATAAAATATCCGGAAACTTTGATTTTAATGTAACGACGCATTGTATGCCGCTGGCATCGGGCAGGTTGATGTCCATCAGCACAGCAGCAGGATGAATATCCGGTATATGGTGAATCGCATCTTCTGCGTTTTTAAATGCCCCGGTCATTTGATAACCGTCCGTTAGTCTGATCATCATGCTCAGCGCTTCCCGCAGGTCATCTTTGTCTTCTACTATACAAATGGTTTTGGGTGTGTTCGTCATCTTTCAAAAATAGGGGCTTCACATTGCTGTAAAATACGTATTTGGACGTATGTCCGCTGTTTCAAAACTTAATCTCATTTTTGCTGTCCCAATCAATTGTACTTTTTTATGCAAGCACCATACATCATTGTTACCGGCGCCGCTGGTTTTATCGGCAGCGAAATGGCTCGTCACCTCAATACTTTAGGCTACGAACAATTGATTTTGGTGGATGATTTTGGCAGAGAAGACAAGCGGGCCAACTGGGAAAGCATTGCTTATGACCATGTGGTGGAGCGGTACAACCTGGCATTCTGGCTCAATGAGCACCAGCCGGAAGTAGCGGCAGTCATTCACTTGGGTGCTCGTACAGATACCACTGAATTTAACTATGCCATTCATGAAGAATTGAATGTGGAGTATAGCCAAATGCTGTGGCAATACTGTACCGAAAAGCAAATTCCGTTTATTTATGCATCGAGTGCTGCTACGTATGGAGCAGGCGAGTTGGGCTACGATGACAATCATGAATTGCCTTTTTTGCTGAAGCCATTGAATCCTTATGGCGTCAGTAAAAATGAGTTTGACAAGTGGGTGTTGGAAAAAGTAGGCGATGTGCGATTGAATACACAGGATGAAGATGGCTGGGTGAGAGATGATGGCGCCCATACGCCGGACTCTGCAGGTGCGCCACCCTTTTGGGCAGGCCTCAAATTTTTTAATGTATACGGCCCGCATGAATACCACAAGGGCCGAATGGCTTCGGTTATCTGGCATGCATTCAATCAAATCAAAAAAGAGGGGCAGGTTAAATTGTTCAAAAGCCATCGCCCCGATTTTGAGCACGGTCAACAGCTACGGGATTTTATTTATGTAAAAGATGTGGTGAAGGTGATTGCGTGGATGTTAGAAACCCCCAAACCCCCTAAAGGGGGCTTAGGCAGTGGCTTGTACAACCTTGGTACCGGGCAGGCCCGCAGTTTTTACGATTTGGCTGCGGCTACTTTCCGGGGGATGGATCCGGAACCGAATATTGTGTTCATAGATATGCCGGAAGATATCCGCGACAAGTATCAATACTTCACCGAAGCCAATATGGATAAGCTGCGCAAAGCCGGCTATGCAGAAGCGTTCACTTCATTAGAAGAAGGCGTGGGTGACTATGTGCGGAACTATCTCCGTAGGTTGTAACAGCACTACAAGACCGTTATCTTTTTTACACTGATGGTTTTGCCGGCCTGGGTAAGTTTCAGGAGATAAATACCACGATGTAAGTATGCAGTATTGACGGTATTGATAAAACCTTCCAATGCAGTACTGCGGATTTTTCTGCCGGTAAAATCATAGAGTTCAGCTATAGGAAATTCTCCGCTCATGGTATTAATGATGCGAATGGGCTGGCCCAATGCTACAGGATTGGGGTACACCGCCAAACCATTGCTTTCCGGTATGTATACGGTTTCAATGTTGGAGTACACCACGCTACCATTACTCAAAGTAATTTTAATACGATAGTAATTTTCGCCACTCAGGGGTTGTGCATCTTCGGCTGTAAAGTTGTTGCCGGTGATGTTGGAAATGCTTGACAGCATTGTAGCCTGGCCGTTCTTTACTTTTTCAAATTGTAATTGTTGAATACCAAAGTTGGATCCCAGTTGTAGTTGCAGCAGCACATTGTTGTTGCCGGCAGTAGCAGTAAACTGCTGAATATAACAACCCACTTGTTGGTTGAGATAATTGATGGCATAGCTGCGGTTGCCTAGCTGGGTGCCAAAAATCGGCGCCACAGCCAGCCAGTCCTTTTCCAATGAAGAACGCCTGATGCGAAATAACGTATCTGCAGTTGTGCTAAGCACTTGCATTTGGCCATTTTGTACATGGTAAATGCGGTAACTACTTGCTAGTGCAATGTGTTGCCAATAGAGCAGCAAGCGTATCGCCACATACATAACCAATGCGTGGCTGTATACCCGGATGCACCCAAAAGCTATCGGACAACAGCACTTGCTGGCCAACCTGCAGTTGTAATTGTGCAGGATAAACTGCATTCGCAGCAGGTCGCCAGACAAACAGTCTACTATCGAGAGCTATGTTGTTATTGATAAGGCTGGTGCTTTGCGTAGCCAAATTTTTTACCGACAACACACCTGTTTGGCCATGCGGAAAATTATGCTCCCATCTAATGCTTACGCCATTTCGGCTGTCGGCATGATAAGTATTCGTCGGATGCGTAAATACCAACTCGTTGTTGCTGTTGCTGTGCCATGCCAATGCAAATGTTTGTGTGCCGGATACATTGGTTGGTGCTACAATCATGGCTTCATATTCGCCAGTCGCTGGTTGCAATAGACTGATATGCTCTACTACATTGAGGGTATCCATTCCACGTTTGGCGGGTTGCTGCAATGAGTCGGCATGTGCCGCACTATTCAATATCCACGGATGTACAACCTGCTGGTCGGGTTGGCGAAGCATTAATTGCAAATCGTGAATCAACGCTTTGCTGCTGCCTGCTGTTGCTGCAGGGTCTGTCCAGCAAAGGGTAAGCGCCAGGCTTTGTGCATTGGCAGCAACAGGTATGTTTATCCGAACTGTGTCGCCTGCCCGAATGGATCCTGTGACGTACTGCTTGCCAGCAGCAATACGTAGTGCGTTGTATACATTCAACTGTCCGTAGCCTTCACTAAAGTCGGGGCCTTCTGCACCCACATCGGTACTGCTGTTGATGAGGATGGCTTTCACCAGCGCTGCATCTGGCAGGCTTCCTAATTGTTGTTGAATTGATTGCTGCAATACAGCCACAGCGCCAGATGCCAGAGCTGCCGAGCCTGAGCTGCCATCTTCACCAAAGGCCGATAATTCAGGTTTGATACGGCCATCGTAGGCAGGGCCACGGGAGCTGGCTATTTCTCTTTTGTTGAAAGAATCGGTGGCGGCCAATACCAAACTGTTTTTGCTCATTTTAAAACTGCCAGTAAGGTTGGCCCAGCTGACTATGCCCTGGTATTTGCCGTAGGCGGAGCTTTGTGTACCTGCATTGCCTGCACTAAATACATGTAATAAATAGGGGAGTGCGGCAGTGCTGGCATCGTAAGCAGCAGCATCAATGCCATATTCATTTTCGATGCCTACACCATAAGAGTGGTTTTGAACGCTGATGGTATTTGTGTTGTAAAAATCGAGTGGCTCTGGTAGCAAGATGTCGAAGTTGGTGCTGGTAATGATTGAAGCTGGTGCTACGCCTTTTCCTGTGATGGAAGATGCACCGCTGCCGGCCAGCATGCTGGCCATAATGCTGGCATGGTTGGTGCTGCGGGTAGCCGTTCTTGCAGTGGTAAAAAAACGTTGGCTAAAGTCTATGTCCAGCGTATCAAAACGTTCTTCTTTAATGGCAACCCGAATGCCATTTCCATTACTGGCTGCAAAACGGGTGGCAGCCAGTGCTATGCCATTGGCCGATGGATCGAAGCCGGGCACACTCAGTTCGGGTTTGGCTCTTCTGTTGGCTGCTTGTATAAATTGAACTGATGGCTGCTTTGATAATGGAATAAGAAAGTAAGCAGGCATTTGCAAGGTCATTACTTTCCAGCTGGTATCGTGTGCCAGCAGTTGCACTGGCTTATCGGTGAACCAACGCAGCAAACTATCCGCTTGATTGTATTGAACATAAATAAGTACAGCTCCATCTAGTTTACTTCGTTGTTGCAGTGCCTGCGACAGTTTTTTCAGCGGCATTTTTTCGGCCAGCGTATCGGGCAAAAATGTTTGTGCCACGCTATCTGCCAGGCCTGTCATCAGCAGGGTAAGCAAGAGCTGGAGTGAAAGTATATATGACCGGTATTGACGCATGTGTTCTTCCAAAGATGCGGCTTTCCATTTACCCGCCAAACGCATCCTTACCCTTTTCCAAAAATGGAGAGTGTTCGTAAATACATACGAAAAAATCAAAATTTTACATTTCGCAACTTATTGATTTATCGATACTTAGTTGCATTTTCTTAATGTGTAGAACTTGAAAAGGGGTGTTAACGAAATTTTAATGAACCCGATTTTTGATGCCATTCGCTTCGATAATTTTCAGCGATACACGGAAGGGGATATTGCTTTTTTTAATTTTTTTTCTAAAGTTTTTTTCCGCTGGCGAGATGCCTATTTTGGAAATCTAAAACTACAACACGTATGAAGTTAACATCCCGACTGCTGACGCTGGGCCTCATGGCCGGCCTCCTTACATCCTGCGCCAAAGACAACACACTCAACAGCCCTGATGAACCGATTGGTGATGCCACGCTGGCAAAAATTGCCGCTCTTGGTTTTGGTACTTCCAATGTACAAAAGCATGAAGAAGGCTTTTTGGTAGAAGGTGACATTGTACTTACCAACGATCAGTTGAACAACGCCGGCAAAGGCGGATCCATTCTTCGCGTTGCCAATGAAGAACAGTACCGCACTACCAATCTGGTTACTGGTTTGCCCCGGGTAATCACCGTTAGGGTGGCTACCAGTTTGCCTACCAGCTACATTGCAGCTACAGACGAAGCCATTGCCCGTTACAATGCTGAAAATCTGCAAATCACTTTTCAGCGTGTAACTTCTGGTGGAAATATCGTATTGAGTGCTGCACCTAAAAATGCACAGTACCTCGCTTCTGCGGGTTTCCCTACTTCGACTGGTCAGCCTTACAATAGCATTTTGGTGGCTACCCGCCAAATTGGTAGCCAGCCTCAGGCTACAGTAGCTTCTATATTGGCCCACGAAATTGGTCACTGTATTGGTTTCCGCCATACCGATTACATGAGCCGCCAATACAGCTGCGGTGGTTCTCCTGTAAATGAAGGCGCATCAACAGTTGGTGCTATCCTCATTCCTGGTACACCTTCAGGCCCCGATCCTAACAGCTGGATGCTAGCCTGTATCGGTAGCGGTCAAAACCGTCCGTTCAACGCCAATGATAAAGTGGCGCTGGCTTATTTGTACTAATCTCATTTTGCTGCTTTACACAGGCCCGGCTGATGCGTCAGCCGGGCTTTGTTTTTTTAGCCAGTATATTTGGCCATCACCAATCACAAGCAATCGATTTATGAAAATCGCCATCATCGGCGGCGGCAATCTGGGAGGTTCCATCGCTCAAGGACTGGTCAGCAGTGGCTTTTGCAAGCCATCGGCTATCAGCATTACCCGAAGAAATGTACAACAGCTGAAAGCATTGCAAGAGCAAGGCTGCCAGGTGCTGAGCGACAATAAAAAAGCCGTACAGCAAAGCGACATCATTATACTGGCCGTAAAGCCGTACAACTACAACGAAGTGTTGGCAGGTTTTAAATCGGTACTCAATGCCAAAAAACATGTACTGGTTTCTGTTATCACCGGTGTGTGGACGGAGCAGTTGCAAAAAGCCATTGGCAAGCCGGTGCCTGTTATTCGGGCTATGCCCAATACGGCCATTGCCATACAGCAAAGCATGACCTGCCTGAGCAATGCCGGTGCCGACGCCAAGCAACTCAATTACGTACAGCAGCTGTTTGATCAACTGGGCCGTACAGCAGTAATCGATGAAAAACTGATGGATGCAGCAACTGTGCTCGGCGCCTGTGGTACCGCGTATGCGTTGCGCTACATCCGTGCCAATATTCAGGGCGGTATCGAAATTGGTTTTGATGCCAAAACAGCTTCACTCATCGCCGCACAAACGGTATTGGGTGCGGCAGATTTATTGTTGAAAACGGGCAATCATCCGGAGCATGAAATTGATAAAGTAACAACGCCCAAAGGTTGCACCATTGTTGGTTTGAATGAAATGGAACATCAGGGTTTCAGTTCCTCACTCATTCGGGGTATCATTACCAGTTATGATAAAATAGGTAAGTAGATAGTCAATCATTCGAACATAAAAAAAGCAGCGAACAAAATTTGTTCGCCGCTTTTCGTACATACATGTCCGTTACATATTGCTTTTCAAAAAGGCAATGCTTTTGCTAAAAGCTTCATCTCCAAAAGTTTTGTTGTAGCCGGGGTTGCTGGGGTTGGCAAATGCATGCACCGCATCGTAGCGCAGCAGGCTGAAATTTTTGCCCGCTTCTTTCATATTGCTGGCAAATGCATCCACAGTTTCATTGGGTATGCTTTTGTCTTGTGTGCCAAAAATGCCCAACACAGGACACTGAATGCTGGCCAGTTTGGCTTTGTCTTTTTCTGGCGTGCCGTAGAACATAATGCAGGCCTTCATGTTGTTGCCGGCCATGATGGCGGTTTGCAAACTCATCATGCCACCAAAGCACCAGCCTACGCTGTAAACCTGCGCATCTGGGCCTGCAAAAGCCAATGCTCCTTTAATGATGTTTTCTTTGCGGGTGTTGCTGAGTGCTGCCCGAATGAGTTTCATGGCACTGTCTGGTGTTGCTGCAATTTTGCCATCGTACAAGTCTACAGCCAGCACATTTACTTTACCATCCAGCGCCGTGTAATATTTGTCGGCTTCTTTCTTGATGTGGTCATTCAAGCCCCACCATTCCTGAATTACAATCAGGTATTTGTTGGTTTTTACTTTGGCATCAATGGCGTAGGCTTGAGCCGGTGCCCCATCTGTAGTGCCAAACTGAATCATGCTGCCCAATGCATTGTTGTATTCAAATGCAACCGGACTTTGATGCAGGGCTGCAAACCCAGGTTCGTTTACAACCGCCATAAAACGGGCATCGGTGCTCAGCAGGTTTTCATCGGCGCCACAGCATACTACCGAAGCGGCCACTCTGTCGAGAATGGCTTGTGGATTTTCTTCTTTTGGCAAGAGTACTTGCTGTACCAGGGCAGCGAAAAAGAGACTGCCACTCAACAGGAGATATTTCATTTTTCTCGGGATTTTATGTACAACATACAGCCATCTGGCAACAATTGTTTGTTTTGGCGTTTTGCACTTTTCATTTCCGCTAAAAAGGCTATCAGTTTTTCTCGCCAACTAATCAAATGGTTCAACACACATTTTTCACACATTGCACGGGCAGCTGCTGTGCGGTCATTTTGCATCAGTGGGTTATTCCTGTATGTTTGCACGACCTCTAATATTTTCCCAGGTCAAGATTGTAAGTTTTAAAAGCGAATCCCACACCTCGCAGCTTTTTACTATGGTATTATTGCCAGGTACCGGCTCGGGTGGCGGGAAAAATTTTTGTTATGTCGAAGTATATTTTCGTGACAGGTGGTGTGACCTCTTCACTCGGTAAAGGCATTATTGCGGCCAGTTTGGCCAAGCTGTTGCAGGCCCGTGGCCTGAGGGCTACCATTCAAAAGTTCGACCCCTACATCAACGTAGATCCGGGTACACTCAACCCTTACGAGCATGGCGAATGCTTTGTAACCGACGATGGCGCCGAAACCGATCTCGACCTTGGCCACTACGAACGTTTCCTAAATATTCCTACCAGTCAGGCCAACAACGTAACCACAGGTCGTATTTACCAAACGGTCATCAATAAAGAACGTGCAGGTGATTATTTGGGTAAAACCGTACAGGTGGTGCCCCACATCACCGACGAAATCAAACGCCGTATGCTGCTGCTGGGGCAAAATGGCCAGTACGATGTGGTGATTACTGAAATAGGCGGCACCGTGGGCGATATCGAAAGCCTGCCCTTTATCGAAGCCGTTCGCCAGCTGCAGTGGGAGTTGCCCGAAGAAGATTGTCTGGTAGTACACTTGACGCTCATTCCTTACCTGCGGGCTGCCAAGGAGTTGAAAACCAAACCTACACAGCATAGCGTACGCCTGCTGAGCCAGGAAGGTGTGCATCCGGATATCATTGTGTGCCGTACCGAAAAGCCATTGAACTTTGAACTACGCCGCAAGATTGCTCTGTTTTGTAATGTAAAAACAGAAGCTGTTATTGAAGCTGCCGATGCGCCCACCATTTACGAAGTGCCATTGGCCATGATGCGGGAAAAGCTCGATTTGATTTGTTTGAAAAAACTGCAAATCACCGAGTACAAAGAACCCGAACTGGGCCGCTGGAAAGAGTTTCTTGATAAACTGAAATATCCCAAGGCCAGCGTTTCTATTGGTCTCATTGGTAAATACGTAGAACTGCAGGATGCTTACAAATCCATCCTCGAAGCTTTTGTACATGCCGGCGCTTTGAACGAGTGCAAAGTGAATGTGGTGAACATCCACAGCGAACACATTACCGAAACCAATGCGGCCGAAAAGCTGGGCCACCTCGATGGCTTGCTGGTAGCACCGGGCTTTGGCCTGCGGGGCATCGAAGGCAAAATCACAGCCATTCAATATGCCCGTGAAAGTGGCTTGCCTTTCTTTGGTATTTGCCTGGGCATGCAAATGGCAGTGATAGAATTTGCCCGCCACGTGTTGGGCCTCGCCAATGCTCATAGCACCGAAATGATGCCCACAACAACCGATCCGGTGATAGACATGATGGAGGAGCAAAAGAAAATTAAAGCCATGGGCGGTACCATGCGTTTGGGGGCGTATCCCTGCGAACTGAAAGCCGGTTCGCTGGCCGAAAAAATATACGGCAGCAACAATATTAGCGAACGTCACCGCCATCGTTGGGAGTTCAATAGCGGCTATGCCGAAGCTTTCGAAAAACATGGCATGTCGCTGAGTGGCCACAACCCCGAAACCGGTTTGGTGGAGGTAATTGAATTGCCATCGCATCCGTTCTTTATCGGTGTTCAGTACCACCCCGAACTGAAGAGTACCGTGGAAGCACCGGCGCCTTTGTTTGTAAGCTTTGTGGCTGCAGCCAAAGAATATGGCGAAAACAAGGCAGGCACCAAGCCAGCAGCGAAAAAGCAGGAAGCTTAGAACAGCTTTTTTCAAAGAATTGAACCGGCTTCGGCCGGTTTTCTTTTACCAGCGGTTAAGGTGTAAGCGGCTATCATTATGTGGGTGCCAGCCGTTACCTTTGCCGCTCATTTTAATAAACGAATATGGGATTTGATCGGAATACCGTCATTGGGTTTGCTTTACTGGCGGTGTTGTTCATGGGCTACTTTTGGTATGTAAGTAGCAATCAGCAGGCTGCCACTGAGTTGAAAAAGCGCCAGGAGGATAGCATCGCTGCATTGAAGCCCAAGGTAGACTCGGCACAATGGAAGGCGGATAGCGTTCGCATGGCACTGCTGAAGGATTCAGTATCTGCCGGAAGCTTTGTGGCTGCCGGTAGCAGGGATAGCCTGGCTGTATTGGAAAATAATGTATTGAAAGCCACATTCAGCAGCAAAGGCGGTTGGCTCCGTTCGGTTGAGTTGAAAAATTATAAAGGTGCCAATGGCAAACCTGTGGTAATGGGTGGTGGCGCCGGCGAAAGTTTTGGCTATGCTATCAATACCTTGCCCGGTCAGTCTACCGAATCTTCAAAATTGTTTTTTGGCAATGTAGCCGTGGCTAAAAATGCAGATAGCAGCCAAACCATCAGCTATACTTCCAGCAGCAACGGCGGCAGCAGCATTACGCATAAGTTTACTGTTCGCCCCAATGATTACCGCATCAAGGCCGAAATTGTACTGAATGGTGCCAACCAATTGGTAACCGGCCAAACACTCAACCTGCACTGGAACACGGTGGCGCATCGCCAACAGGCCGATGCAGAATATGAAAAAACACAAACCCGCCTGGTGTACCAAACGGAAGGCGAGTACGATTATACCACCGCCATGCAAGGCGCCAGCGAAGCATTGGAGCAGCCGGCAGAATGGTTTGGTTTGAAGCAGCAGTTTTTCAACAGCAGCATTATTGCCAGCCAAAAATTAAAATCGGTGAAAGCCGATGTGGTGGTGCCTGCTGAAGGTCAGGATAGCAACACGGTGGCTACCTTGAAAATGACTGCTCAGGCTTCATTGGCAGCTGGTGCTACAGCAACAGTTCCTTTGGAAATGTACTATGGCCCTAACGATTACGAAGTACTGAAAGACTACGACAATGGCATGCACAATATCGTAGACCTTGGTAGTGGTGTATTCGCATTTGTAAAATGGATCAACCGCTGGCTCATTTTGCCGGTGTTCGATTTCTTGGGCAATATCATGGGCGGCTATGGTGGCTGGACCATTTTGTTGCTTACCATCTTCATCCGCTTGCTTATTGTGCCGCTTACCTACAGCAGCTACCTCAGTGGTGCCAAAATGAAAGCCCTCCGCCCCGAGATTGATGCCATGAAGGCTCGCCTCAATGGCGATCAGCAGGCCATCAGCATGGAGCAAATGAAACTTTTCCGCGAAGCGGGTGTGAACCCACTGGGTGGCTGTATTCCGGCCTTGTTCCAGATTCCCATCTTCTTTGCCTTGTATAGTTTCTTCAACAGCAATATCGACCTGCGGGGTATTCCTTTCCTCTGGGCCGGCGATTTGAGCAGCTACGATTCTGTACTCAACATGGGTTTTGCCATTCCGTTTTATGGTTCGCATGTAAGCTTGTTTACCATCACCGCTACCATCACCAGTTTGCTCATCAGCATTTACAGCATGAGCACTACGCCCGATGCTGGCAACCCCATGATGAAGTACATGCCGTACATCTTCCCTTTCATGATGTTGTTCATCTTCAACAAGCTGCCATCGGCTCTTACCTGGTACTATACCGTGTCCAACGTGATTACGCTGATTCTGCAATTTGTGATTCAGAACTACGTGATTAACCACGATAAGATTTTGGCAGAAATAGCAGCCAACAAGGCGAAGCCCAAAAACAATCGAAGTGGCAGGAGCGGCTGGCCAGCATGCAGGAGGCCCAAAAGAAAATGGATGAAATGAAAAAGAAGCAGGGCAAATAATTTCTTTTAGCTCAGCTTAAATAAAAGCCGCCTGTAGCCAATGCTGCAGGCGGCTTTTGCTTGCAGGCTTGTTAATTGGCAGCAGGCCATTTTACATTTTCCCTAATTTGCTGTCTACTTTAGTAAAAGCAACACATGAAAAAGTTTTTGACTCTGACAATGGCTTTGCTGCTGACACACATGCTGTGGGCACAGCGGGTTATTACAGAAGGAATTATACAGTACAACGTTACGCTGGTAAAAGGTGGAGAGAATGCATCCGTGGCCAGCGCCTTCAATGGTGCTACGCAAACCTTACTCCTCAAGTCGGGCAAGGCAAGGCTTGATTTCAAAAGCCCCTTGCGTAGCCAGAGCACTATTTACGATGCCCAAACCGGCAATGGCTTTATTCTCAAGCAAAGTGGAAATGAAAAATACCTGTTGGAACTGGTAGGCGCCAATTGGAAGAAATACCATAAAAAGTACGATGGCGTTGTATTTGCCAAAGAAGAAACGATGAAGCAAATAGCCGGTTATAATTGTAAAAAAGCAACCGGCAAAATGGCCGACGGCAGCACCGTGGTGGCCTACTACTGCCCCGACCTCACGGTGATGGCAACAGGTTTCGATCCGCTGTTTGGCAGCTTATCAGGCATTGTGCTCGAATACGAAATCTCGAATCCCAATGGCGTAACCGTCAACTATCAGGCGCAAAGCGTACAGATGACCATGGTGAATGCCGCTCAGTTTGAAATGCCCAAGTCCGGGGTAAAAGTGCTCACATTTGAACAGTAAATAATTTTCGGGTAGCGATAAAAAAAGACCGCAATGGCGGTCTTTTTAGTTTCTTACTGGTTCTGGTGTTTTAAACTTCGGCACCGAAACCCTATGCTGATACGGGTAAATAAACGTGGTCGTTCCCCGCTGATAGGTAATAATCGATTGAATCGTAGTTGTTTGAGGCGTTTTAATCACCTGATTAAAACTGCCCTTGTATTGCATGCCGGGCTTCAGGGTAAACTGGCGCTGAAAATTGGTTTTCATGTCGAATGTCTTGAATTTCAACACGTAACCTTTTTTCTCTTTACCGCCACCCTTGGCTGCATACAGTTGAAACTGACCACATACAGCCAGTACCAACAGCAGGGAAGCCATTAGCCCAAAGCCAGTATTCGTATGTAGTTTCATCTTCATGCTGCGAAAGTACGTAAAAAGTTATGGATTTGTCAATTAACAGAACGTCGGATTGTTTGAAATGTTGTGAGAAAGTGGATAAAACTGAAATTGACCCCCTGATAATTGTAGGGGCTTACGTGTAGCTTTAAACAACTTACTTCAACCCTATGGCCAACTATTCAAGCCGTCGAGAACGAGAAGAAATGCAGGAACTGCTGAGAGCCTACCAGAACCTCAAGTCGGGTAGGGCAGCATCGTTTCTGGAAGAGGAGGATTTCGAACGCATCATCGATTATTTCGACGATCAGGAAAATGTGCCCGCTGCACTGGAAGCGGCCACCCTTGGGCTGGAGCATTTTCCCTTTGCAGCACAGCTCATGTACCGCAAAGCCGATTTCCTGATTGCCCAGCACCATTTTGAAGAAGCGCTGGCTGTGTTGGACAAAGCGGCGCTGTACGATGCTACTGATATTTCGCTATACATTTTGCAAACCGACGCCTATCTGGGACTGGAGCAGCCCGAAAAAGCGGCCCGCATTTTGGAAGAAAGTGTGCAGCTGTTTGAAGGAGAGGAACGGATTGAACTGCTTTTTGAGCTAGCGGATGTATATGATGACTACGAAGATTTTCAAAAAGTATTCGACTGCCTCAAATGGATACTGGAAGAGGATCCAAACAATGAAGAGGCCTTGCTCAAAATCTGCTTCTGGGCCGACTTTACCGGTCGAAGCGAAGAAAGCATTCGGCTTCACCAGTGGATTACCGATGAGCATCCGTTCAACGAACTGGCCTGGTTTAATCTGGCAGCTGCCTTTCAGGGATTGAAGCTGTATGAAAAAGCCATCGACGCTTATCAGTATGCGCTGGCTATTGATGACAAGCTGGACATTGCCTACCGCAACATGGGCGATGCTTACATCCGCATTCGCAAATACAAGGATGCCATTGAGTGCCTCGAAAAAGTACTGGAACTCAGCAGGCCCGAAGAAGTCATTTTTGAAGCCATCGGCCATTGCTACCACAAACTCGAAAATTATCCGCAGGCCCGGTTTTACTACCGCAAAGCCAGCCACATCAACCCCGACGATAGCCGCATTTACTACAAAATTGCTATTACCTACTATCGGGAAATGAAGTTTGACAAAGCCATTCGTCAAATGGAGCCTGCAACCCGTATTCATCGCAATCAACCAGATTTTAACCTGCTGTTGGGCGATTGTTACACACAGCTCAACAAACTGAAAGAAGCAGCGCAACACTATGCAGCCGTCGTAAAAGCGAAGCCTAAAAATCTTCGTGGACAAGAAGCATTGATTGGTGTATTGCTGCAAGGTGAATTTTATGAAGAAGCGTTGTTGCAGAGCCGCAATGCATTTGAACTAACCAAGGGTAATCCGCTGTTTTTGTACAGCAATAGTGCCGCATTGTTTGGCCTGGGCAAAACCAAAGAAGCCCTGCTCGAACTAGAGCATGCTTTGTCGGTGCATCCGCAGGGGTTCAAAAAAATGGTAGATATGGTGCCGGGTATTTTACAGGTAAACAGGGTGATAGATCCGGCCAATGCCTACCTCAAGAAAAAAGGCAAAAAGTAAGTACGGATAAAATCAACCAATGGCCTGCTACTATGCGTAGCGGCCATTTTTTGTGTGTATAAAGCCTGATGATTGTCATGCTGCTACTGCCTGATTTTCACTTAGGTTTGCAGCCGTTCAAACAAAAAAATGACGTTATGAATTTTGCCCTTTCACAAATGCCCGACAGGAATCAGAAACCCCGCACCGCTGGTATTACCATGGTGATGGACAAAGGCCTGAGTATTGAAGAAGTGAAGAATTTTATGAGTGTGGCGCATCCGCATGTGGATGTTGTGAAACTGGGTTTTGGTACTTCGATGGTTACACCCGATTTGCGCAAAAAAATTGAAACCTATAAGGCGTTGAACGTGCCTATTTATTTTGGCGGTACACTGTTTGAAGCCTTTGCCATCCGCAATCAGTTCGACGATTACATTGCTATTTGTAAAGACTACGGTATCGATTGGATTGAAGTATCCGACGGTAGCATAACCATACCCCACGCCGAAAAATGCGGCTACATTGAAAAGCTGACCCAACATGCCAAAGTACTGAGCGAAGTGGGTAGTAAAGATGCGGCACATATCATTCCTCCCTACAAGTGGATTGAACTAATGAAAGCTGAACTGGAAGCCGGTAGCAGCTACGTAATTGCTGAAGCCCGTGAAGCAGGTAACGTAGGTATCTACCGCGGTAGCGGCGAAGTGCGGGAAGGCCTGGTGCAGGAAATTCTCACCCAGATTCCCGGCGAAAAAATCATTTGGGAAGCGCCGCAAAAAGCTCAGCAATTATACTTCCTGGAGTTGCTGGGTTGCAACGTCAACCTGGGCAACATTGCCCCCAACGAAGTCATTCCCTTGGAGGCCATGCGCATTGGCTTGCGTGGCGATACTTTCCACCTGTACCTCGATAAGGAACAAGCCTGATGCGACTGTTTGGCCTGATTGGTTATCCGTTGTCACATTCTTTCTCCAAAAACTATTTCACCCACAAGTTTGAAGTAGAAAGGAGAACAGATTGTCGCTACGAGCTGTTTCCCATTGCCAATATCGGCAAGCTACCCGAGTTGTTGCAAAACCATCCGGAGCTGGAAGGGTTGAACGTAACCATTCCGTATAAACAAGACGTGCTGCCATACCTGCACGATACCAGTGGATTGCCCGCTGCCTTGCAGGCTTGCAATTGCATTCGCATACGGCAGGGCAGGCTCGAGGGTTTTAACACAGATTACATCGGGTTTGAAAATAGTTTGCGGCCCTTGCTGCAACCGCAGCATACCAAGGCATTGGTGCTAGGTAATGGTGGTGCATCCAAAGCCGTGATGTATGTGCTGAGCAAATTGGGGATTGCTTACGAAGTGGTGAGTCGCAAACTGCACGATGGTTCTACACTTACCTACGATGGCCTCACAGCAGATATGGTAAGCAGTCATTCGCTCATCATCAATACAACACCGTTGGGTACCTATCCCAATGTGCTGGAGCGGCCGTTGATTCCTTACGATGCGGTGGGTTCAAATCATCTGTTATACGATTTGGTGTACAACCCAGAGCAAACACAGTTTATGAAAGAAGGTGCCATTCGTGGTGCTGCTACCAAAAATGGCTACGACATGCTGGTAGGTCAGGCAGAAGCTGCCTGGCGCATCTGGAATGAAGTATAAGTGACGGATGTAAAAATGATTCCGCCACTGTTGGTCGCTGATCAACAGCGTTCACCCCTTTGTTGGTCGGCGACCAACAAAGGCAATGATTAACCAATCAATCTGGCCTTCAGTTCATCAGAAATGGGGGTCATTTTTTGTGCCTGAAAATCAAACAGCACCATGCCTGTTTTGCCCAGTGCAGCAATCTTGTGCTGGCCATTGCGCTGTACCGTAAGCCGGTAATACACATCAAAGCCAACACTACTGAAATCGTCGAGCCCAACCTCTACTTTTACCACATCGCCGTATTTCAATTGCGCCTTGTATTCCACGCCGGCATCCGCCATAATCAAGCCAAACCCTTCCACATTCATTTCCGAATAACCTCTCGACATCAGGTACAACATCCTTGCATCATGCATGATGGACAAGAAAGAATCGTTGCCTACGTGGTCGGCATAATTGAGGTCGCTGATGCGAACGGGTATATCAACACTAAAAGGGTAGTGGCTCAGTTGCGGAATTTTAATACGGGGCATAACAGACAATTACTGATGAGCTAAAAATTCGAACAATTTGGCCACGGCTTTTGCCCGGTGGCTGTACTGGTTTTTTTCTTCTAAGGTCATTTGTGCAAAGCTGCGGGTTTCACCATCGGGCACAAATACAGGGTCGTAACCAAAGCCGCCAGAGCCTTGCACTGCTGTAGTGATTTGTCCTTCACAAATGCCTTCAAACAAATGTTCTTCGCCTTTCCAGCGGAGAGAAATAACCGTACGAAATCGGGCTTTTCTGTTGGCTTCGCCTTGCAGGTTTTGCAAAAGCAGCGCTACATTATCGGCAAAGCTGGCTTTTTCGCCGGCATAGCGGGCACTGCGTACGCCGGGTGCACCATGCAGTGCGTCAACTTCCAGTCCGGTGTCTTCGCTAAAACAATCTTTTCCCGTAAGGGCCAGTATCACCCCCGACTTTTCGCTGGCATTGCCCTCGAGTGTGTCGTACGGTTCCGGAATGTCTTGCACAATGCCTGCTTCCTTCAGCGAAAGCACTTGTATACCAAAGGGAATGGCCTGTTGTATTTCGGCTACTTTATGGGCATTGTTGGTGGCGAAAATGAGTTGCATGAAAACGGTTGGTTCTATAAAAGGTCTTTGAAAATCTATATACGAAGGAAACAGTGATGGATGTAACGTTTGCAGGTTTATGTTCATGGAAAAGTCTTTCCAACCCTTACCCGAAAATCTTTTTCAGCGCCATCCACAATTGTTTTTTCAGTTCTACCTGTGCGGGGCTGTTGCCATTGATGTCTGCCAGTGAAGGCGCATACAAAAAGCGGCAATCATCCCATGGCTGCACCTGAAAATAGGGGATACGCATGGGTACACCTATGCTCACGGGCTCCACTCCAAAATACAGGGCCACTTTGGCGGGCAGCTGCGCTTTTAGTTCGGGGTAGGTTACCTGTTTGCCATGGGTGTTGAGGATGGCAATATGATCCATGCTCAGTTTTACAGAGGCAATTACTTTTTGCAAAAACTCCAGGTCTGCGTCTTTGCAATGCACGGCATTTGGCTCGTTCAGTATCAGCAATACCTGCTGCTTAAAATTGCCCAGCACGGCATGAGGCGGCAATGATAATGATGCGGGTGCAACCTCAACGGGGGCTGGCTCCGGCTCAGCAACAGGCGTTGGCAGGGCCACAGGAGCAGGTTTGGGCTCCTCGGGTGCTGGAGCGGCTGCTGGTGCAGGCGGCACAGGCATCACAGGCTTTTGTGCGGGGGCGGCAGGCGGTGGTGCTACTGCGGCGGCTGCGCTGGCACGGGCTACGGGCTGGTAGTCGCCTTCTATCGAAACCAGGTGCTGACCAAACATGTCGGCCAGAATCATATCTGGCAATCGGATGGCTTGAAATTCACTCTTTGACTCACTCATGACGGCTGGTTGGTAGGCATTTTGTTTCTTTGCCAAAAATAAACGCTGAAAGATGATTGCAGCATTAGATGTAAAAGTAACCCTTGCAGAGAAAAGCAAACTCGAAGGTGTAAGCCTCGAAAAAATCCCTTTTGGCCGGATGTTTACCGACCACATGTTCATTGTACAATATGAAAATGGTAGCTGGCAACAGCCCGAAATCAAACCATACCAGTCTATTACCATCGACCCCAGCAACGCAGCCCTGCATTATGGTCAGTCCATTTTTGAAGGTATCAAAGCCTATCCGACCCCGGGTGGCGAAGTGGCCATTTTTCGTCCCATGGACAACTTTCACCGCTTCAACATCAGCGCCGAAAGAATGCAAATGCCCACCGTGCCGGAAGAAATTTTCATTGAAGGCATGCGCCAGCTGATTGAGATTGATAAAGCATGGGTGCCTCAGTACCCTGATCATGCCTTGTACATCCGCCCGTTCATGTTTGCCAGCGACGATGCCATTGGTGTTCGCCCTTCGGAAAAGTATACGTTCATCATCATTTTGAGCCCCACCGGGCCCTACTTTACCGCCCCTATGCGGATATATGTGGAAGAACATTTTGTACGTGCAGTACCCGGTGGCGTAGGCTATGCCAAAACAGCCGGCAACTACGCGGCTTCTATGTATCCTACAGCTAAAGCCCGTGCCAAAGGCTACGACCAGGTGCTGTGGACCGACGCACTGGAGCACCGCTATGTGCAGGAAATTGGCGTAATGAATGTGTTTTTTATTGTCAATGGTAAAGCACTTACCCCAAGCCTGGAAGCAGGTACCATTTTGGCCGGTGTAACCCGCAACAGCGTTATCACCGTGCTGAAAGAAATGGGAGTCGAAGTAGAAGAACGCCCCATCGCCATTGAAGAATTACTGGAAGCCTATCAGGCAGGCCAGCTCACAGAAGTGTTTGGTGCCGGTACAGCTGCTACCATCAGCCAGATTAAAGAGCTGCGCTATAAAGAAACCGACATGTTCTTTAATCCGGAAGATGCTCCTGTGGCAAGTGCTGTGCTCAACAAACTCAACGCCATCCGCTACGGCCACGAAGCCGACACTCATGGCTGGATGTTGGGTGTGTAAGAATTGTCAATGACAAAATGTGATAATGTGCAATGATGTTCAGGGCATCATTTCACCCATTCGGATAAAAAGAAAAGACGTCTCATCAGGGACGTCTTTTCTTTTTTTATGAATTCATTTTTTAGTTCAGGTTTGCTACAATGCCATCCCACAATTGCTTCCGCATTTGCAATGATTGAATGGCGAACTCTGTGGCTTCTTCCAGTTTGGCGGGGTCATTGCCGCAGAGCTCATTTACCATTTGAATGGCCAGCTGGCTGTGGTGATCGCCATCTACCTCAATGTGGCGTTCGAGGTAGTAGGTAAATGTTTCCAGCTGCTGCGGATAGGCTTCTTTTAAACGGCGTACCAGGCTCATGAACATGTCTGGTATCAGGTCTTCGCGGCCATAGGTAAACACCGCAGCCTGAGCATGCAAGGGTGCATGAGCAATGCAGGTAAAAGTGAAGTTGCAAAAAGCCTGTACCGATTCGGGCAGGTTGGCCTGCTCGAGGGCTTTTGCAATGGGCTTGCCAGATTGTATGGCAGCCACCAGTTGTTCAATAGGAGCAGTGTCTGCACCCAGTTCTTTCATGGCTTTCAGGTACAGTTCAAAATGACTGCAGCGGTTGCCATGCTGGTCTACATCACTTTCTTCTCCGGTTACAATTTCGTTGATCAGAAATCGGGTGTTGGCGCTACCCACGGGAACCCACGGCGTGGTTACACAGGTGAGCTGGCGCTGCAATGATTTCAGTAAACTCATGAAATCCCACACGGCAAATACATGGTGACTGGCAAATACCTGCAGGTCTTCCAAGGTTTGCAGCCGGGCATACAGTGGATGTTCAATAATCTCGTTTCTATACTGGTCGAGTGATACTTGCATGTAAAAAAATTGTACTATATACGATTGGGTGGCAAAAAAAGTTGAAGCAAAGGAAACCCGTTGCCGCAATGCGAAATGATTGTTGCATGAAACTGGACCAAAAGGGAATGTGGGGTGAGCTGCTACGCCAAATATTTCTGTAGCATTGTAGCATGCCTGTGATGGATTATGTACACAATATTTGGGCTGGCCTATTGCTAGGCGTCATGGCCGGATGGCTGGCTTATCAAAAAGGTTGGCTCAGTTTTTCCGGAGCTGTGGCTGCGGCATTACTGGGCTGTATTTTTTGGTGGCTGGGTGGGCTCTGGTTGTCGGTTGGGTTGTTGTTCTTTTTGTGTCGGGCACCGCTTTGGGTAAACTGCCCCGCAGCAACCATAGCGATGCCAAAATGGGCCGGCCTAGAGATTGGGTACAAGTGTTAGCCAATGGCGGTATAGCGGCTGTTTTGCTGCTGCTACACGCCGCCACGGGGCATTCATCACTATTGTGGGCAGCGTGGATTTCGCTGGCCGTGAGCAATGCCGATACCTGGAGCAGCGAAATCGGCCAATGGGCAGGTGGTAAAGTGGTTGATATACTTCGTTGGCAACAACTGACGGCCGGGGTATCGGGCGGCGTTAGCTGGCAGGGAACTGTGGGCGGGGCCATAGGTGCCGGTGCTATTGCCGGGCTTGCATGGTTGGGAACAGATGAATCATTGTCTCAAATTTTAATCATCGCCTTCCTGGGTTTTTCGGGGATGCTGTTCGATTCCGTATTAGGCAGTTTGGCGCAGGCGAAATACGCTTCGCCCGGCGGTAGCTGGAGCGACCAGCCACCATTTGCCATGGCCAAATCGCCTCAGCGGGGCTGGGCATGGATGACAAACGATGCTGTAAACTGGCTCAGTAATTTGCTATTGGTGACTGTGTATCTACTTTTTTACTGGTAAAAAATGCTGACTTTTGCATCCGGCAAAGCAGCAATGCAGTCGGAAAACATGGGAATAGCGGGGTTTTTCCACCGTGGAGGTACCTAATCTTAGTAAAATCTCATTTTTCTTTGTTTTTCTTTTTGGAATTAACTGCTCCACACTTACCTTTGCCGTCCAATTTTAAAAAGCATCGAATGCCTACTATTCAACAACTGGTACGCAAGGGTAGAGAAGTAATTAAAGCCAAGAGCAAGAGCCGTGCACTGGATGCATGCCCTCAGCGCCGTGGTGTTTGTACCCGTGTATATACAACAACGCCTAAGAAACCAAACTCCGCACTTCGTAAAGTAGCGAAGGTTCGTTTGACCAACAAAGTGGAAGTGATTGCCTACATCCCCGGTGAAGGCCACAACCTGCAAGAGCACAGTATCGTATTGATCCGCGGTGGTCGTGTAAAAGACCTGCCAGGTGTACGTTACCACATCGTTCGTGGTAGCCTCGATACTGCCGGTGTAAAAGACCGTAAGCAGAGCCGCTCTAAGTATGGTACCAAGAAAGAGAAGGCTAAGAAATAATTTCTATCAAGATTTCAACTGATCATATATCATGAGGAAAGCGCAAGCCAAAAAGTTGCCCCTGGCACCAGATCCAAAATTCAACGACAAACTGGTTACCCGTTTTGTCAACAACCTGATGTGGGAAGGTAAGAAGAGCACCGCTCTGACTATTTTCTACGATTCTTTGGAAAAAGTAGCCAAAATCACCGGTGAAGACGGATATGAAATTTGGAAAAAAGCATTGACCAACGTTACTCCTGCTGTCGAAGTTCGCAGCCGTCGTATCGGTGGTGCTACCTTCCAGATTCCTGCCGAAGTTCGCCCCGACCGTAAAATTAGCCTGAGCATTAAGTGGCTCGTTCGCTACAGTCGTGAGCGTAACGGTCGCAGCATGGCCGACAAACTGGCTAACGAAATCGTAGCAGCCAGCAAAGGTGAAGGCGCCGCCTTCAAAAAGAAAGAAGATACACACCGTATGGCCGAAGCCAACAAGGCGTTCAGTCACTTCCGTGTATAACCTTCCTCCGCTTTTAAAATTGGTTTTTAGAGGTGAATAAAAGGTCCCGCCCCTTTGGGTGCGGGATTTTTTGCATTTATACATCGGCAAATGCAGGCTCTTGTATTTTGGTAGGCTGCTGCTTTTGCAAGAACTTGGCAGCATGAACCAAACAGTTACCGGCAATCTGGTGGACATTGCCCGCCGTTCTATTTTTCCAGCCCATATCCATATTGCTGAAGGCCGCATTGCCAGCATTGAGTCCTTGGGCGATGCTATCCTTCCATCGCTTCCCTTTATTACGCCAGGCTTTGTAGATGCACATGTGCATGTAGAAAGCAGCATGCTCATTCCGTCAGAATTTGCCCGCCTGGCCGTGGTGCATGGCACGGTGTCCACCATCAGCGACCCGCATGAAATAGCCAATGTATGCGGCATGGAAGGCGTGGAATACATGATTGATAACGGGAAAACTGTTTCTTTCAAATTCAACTTTGGTGCCCCCAGCTGTGTACCCGCCACCATCTTTGAAACCGCCGGTGCTGCCCTCGATGCTAAAGATGTGTCGGCGCTATTGCAACGCCCCGAAATAAAGTACCTGAGTGAGATGATGAACTTTCCGGGAGTGTTGCACAAAGACCCGGAAGTGATGGAAAAAATAGCCGCCGCTCATGCGTTGGGCAAACCCGTAGACGGGCATGCACCCGGTCTCCGTGGCGATGCGGCACAGCAATACATTGAAGCCGGCATCAGTACCGATCATGAATGTTTTACACTGGAAGAAGCCCTCGATAAACTACAGCGGGGCATGAAAATTTTGATTCGGGAAGGAAGTGCTGCTAAAAACTTTAATGCACTCATTCCGCTGTTGCCGGAGTGGTATGCCCAAATGATGTTTTGCAGCGATGATAAACATCCTGATAGTTTGGTGCTCGGTCATATCAATCAGCTGTGCGCCAGAGCTGTGGCACTGGGCATAGATGTTTTTCATGTATTGCAAGTAGCTTGTGTGAATCCGGTGCAGCACTATAAACTTGATGTGGGTTTATTGCAGTCTGGTGATCCGGCAGATTTTATCGTACTGAAAAACCTGCAGCAATTTGAAGTTGCAGCCACCTACATCAATGGTGAACTGGTGGCCAGCAATGGCGTTTCGCATATTCAGCCACGTGCATGGCATGCCATCAATCAGTTTGATTGTGCTCCGACAACAGCTGCCGACTTTTCTTACCCACTCCATAAATGGGGTGAAGAAGAAAACTTTGAGCAAGTGTATGCCATCGAAGCATTGGATGGACAACTCATCACCAATAAGTTGACGTTGCCTATCACCGATTTTCCGGTACATGGTGACGCCATGCATGCATCTGTTGCAAATGACCTGTTGAAAATTGTGGTTGTCAACCGGTATCATCAGGCACCCATTGCCAAATCATTCATCAGAAATTTTGGGCTCAAAGCGGGTGCCATTGCCAGTAGTGTAGCTCACGATAGCCACAACATTGTAGCAGTAGGTGTGGATGATGAAAGCCTGAGTGCTGCTGTGAATTTGGTAATTGCAGCACAAGGTGGCGTAGCTGCTTGTGGCAATGGTCAACAACATGTTTTGGCCTTGCCGGTTGCCGGGCTCATGACCAATGAAGATGGTTATGCTGTGGCTGAAAAATACACCGCCATCGATCAGTTCGTAAAGCAGGAGCTGGGTTCTACGTTGGCTTCGCCGTTTATGACGTTGTCGTTTATGGCGCTGCTGGTAATACCGCACCTCAAGCTGAGCGACAAAGGCCTCTTCGATGGCGATTGTTTCTCCTTTGTGTAGCAGGGCTTGCATTTGGCATTTGAATCGATTACCTTATCGATTCAAATCACTCCCACATGACTAACAATTTTTACCTGGCACTCTCAGCTATCCTGCTGTTGCCATTGATTCCTGCGTACATCATTTACAAGTTTTTACCCGAAAGTGAAACCAATGTAGAGGGGCCTTACAAAAAACTCAACCTGAAGTTGAAAGGTGCTTTTGCTGGCTATTTTTTATTGGTACTTATTGGCCTTGGGTTGCAGTATTTCATTTTGGGCAATGAGCAAACCAAACAACTGGAAGCATTGACAGCACAAGTAAAAGAACAAGACTCTGCCATTGCGGTGATGAAAAGCCAGCTGGCCAAATCGCCGGTGATAGACTGGCATGTAAAAGGCGTAGTGATGCCCGGAGAAAAAGAAGGCACCCGTTTCTTTTTTGATGATGGCACTACCACCAAAAATCCGGATGGCAGTTTTGAATTGATTAAAAGAAGTGTGGCCACACAAGGTTCGGCCAAACCACCCAAATGGATTTGTGTGTACAACCCAATTACTGGCTACAGAGTGGTGAGCCTGAACCGAGAAGTGAACCATCCCGACATCGCAGCTTTTGATGTGCATTTCAATGAAGACAATCACGAAATCGTGATCCGCAAACCCATCGATATCAACAGCGCCGAAAAAGATTCGGTGGTAGCTGTGGCAGGATTCTTAGAGAAAAATCCGCAGCTGAAACAACAGGTAGAAACCAGTAATCCGCAACTGTTTATTAAAGCTGATAAACTAAAAGTTGAACAGCAAACAATCAAGCAAAACAATCTTGCAAAACCAATAAAGATTCCTTTAGTGATAAGCAAGCAACAGTAACGTCAATTGGTTTATGCCGACTGGCCAACCCACACTGCACCGCCAATGCTGCTGCGGCTGGCACCAGTTACGGTGTGCATCACGGTGTTTTCTTCCCGCCAGCGGAGTACACCCAACAATGCCATTACCAATGCTTCTTTGTAGTTCACCAAACCAGCTTCGGGTACAATTACTTCTACCTGCATGGCTTGTAAACTTTGGCGAAGCCGTTCAATTAAAAAATCGTTGAAAGCACCACCACCGGTCACCAGCATTTTTCTGGGTTGTTCTGCAGACAGCTTTGGTAAGACTTTACCCAGGCTGCGGGTAGTTTGTATGCAAATATGCTCCACCATAGTGCGGAGTGCATCTTGCACCGAAAGGTTGGCATCTTTCAGCAATGGATAAATAACATCGGTGCCAAACTGGTTGGCCAGTGATTTGGGAAACGGTTGACTGTAATAGGCCTGCTGATTCATTTTGGCCAGCACTTCATCCCGCACAAAACCCTTGGCTGCCAATGCTCCGCCAGCATCGTAGGCCAGTCCAGTTTGTGCAGCAAATAAGTTAAGCACCCGGTTGGCCGGGCAAATGTCGAAGGCAACATAGCTATCGCCCACATTAGCCGAGAGGTTAGCAATGCCTCCAATGTTGAGGAGTAAAGGATATTCAGCCAGCAGTAATTTTTCGCCCATGGGTACAATAGGAGCACCTTGTCCACCGAGGGCTACATCCATGGCCCGGAGGTCGCTTACTACGTTGATGCCGGTGGTAGCTGCAATAGCCGCACCATCGCCGAGCTGTGCCGTCATCCGATGCTGTGGTTCATGAAAAGTGGTGTGCCCATGACTGGCAATGAGTTGCACCTGATGCTGAAGCTGATGCGTTTCTATAAATGCATTCACTTGTTCGCCGAGGTAATGGCCATATTCGGTATGCAGGCGCAGGTAATCTGCTGCATTGAGGTCGGTGGCATGGCGCAATTTGTGGGTCCATGTTTCGCTATACGGCAGGCATGCTGAAGCTTTTATCTGGTAGCTCCACTTACCCCGGATTTCATCCAGCTCCGCAAAAACAATATCTAATCCGTCAAGGCTGCTGCCGCTCATTAAACCGATAACTCTGTAAAACATATTTCAATTTTCGGCCCGAAAGTTCGGACAGATAATTGATATTTGATTTTGATAAATGCAACCGCAATACCTGCAGGCTTTTGCAGGCCGGCAAAACCCTTTTTTGCGGCAGCTACATTACTTTTTATTTACAATTAGATAGCAGCAGATGGTCATTAATTTGAGTGAGCAAAACAGCCTGGTAAATACCTGGGTGGCAGAGTTGAGAGATGTAACCGTACAAACGGACAGGATGCGCTTTCGGCGCAACCTGCAGCGCATTGCCGAAATAGCCGCTTACGAAATCTCCAAATCACTCGATTGGGAAACCTACGATGTAGAAACGCCGCTGGGAAGCAGCCCTGCTATCCGTTTGAAAAAACAACCTGTGCTGGCCACCATTCTTCGTGCCGGTTTGCCCATGCATGAAGGCTTACTCAATTATTTCGACAGGGCCGACAATGCCTTTATTTCTGCCTATCGTAAACATCATCGTGATGGTTCATTTGAAATAAAACTCGAGTACGTGAGCTGTCCGGATTTGGATGGCAAAGTGCTCATTATTGCAGACCCTATGTTGGCTACTGGTGCTTCGTTGGTAAAGACCATTGAAGAACTGGTGGGCGAAGGCTCGCCTGCACAAATACATATTGTATGTGCCATTGCCTGCAGTGTGGGCATCGAGTATGTGCACAGAAACGCCCCCAACGTAAAAATCTGGTGTGGTGATATTGATGATGAGCTGACGGCCAAGGGCTATATTGTACCGGGCTTGGGCGATGCGGGTGATTTGGCATATGGCCCTAAAACACAGCAGTAGTCGCCGCTTTATTTGTTAAACATCGCATTTGTTGCGGCTGCAAAGCAACGTATCCATAAATTAGTGTTGTCTGCTGATTAAATTATGCGCATTCTCACCACCATCATACTGCTCTTTACCCTTCAGGCAACGCATGCACAGGATCCTCGTTTCAGTCAGTTTTTTGCATCACCGCTTTCGCTGAATCCTGCACTCACTGGCCGATTTGATGGCAGCATGCGGGTGGCGGGCAACTATCGCAACCAGTGGCCGACTATCAACAACGCATTCACTACTTATACGGTAAGTGTAGATGCGCCGATTCTCACTGGCCGCTTACCGGAGATAGACCGGCTTGCCATTGGCGGTATGGCTTTTGCCGATGAGCAAGCAGATGGCGTATTGAAAAATACCTATTACTCTCTCAGCCTTGCGTATCACAAAGGGCTTGATGAAGATGGTTTCCATTCGGTAACGGTAGGCTTTCAGGGCACATATGCGCAAAAGCGGTTGAACACCGCCAACCTGAAGTTTGAAGACCAATTGCGCAGCGATGGTTTTACGGGTATTACCAATGAAATCTTCAACCCGCAAAACCTCAACATCAATTATTTCGATTTGAATACCGGTGTACTGTTCAGTGGTGTGTTTGATGGCAACATGAACTATTACGCCGGTGCTTCTTTGTACCATATCAACAGGCCGAAAGAATCATTTCGGGGTGCCAATTTCGATTTGCAGCACCGCTACACATTGCACGGGGGATTGTATTGGCCGTTGGCCAGTGGTACGGCAACTGTATACACATCGGGCTTGTACCAAAGTCAGGCGGGTGCCCGTGAAGCAGTGCTGGGTGCAGCTGTTGGTTTCAATTTGAACAATGATATTGATTACCGCCCCACTACTTTTTATGCCGGCAGCTGGTATCGCTTTGGCGATGCATTGATTCCTTACATCGGATTAGAATTTGGCAACTGGCGTTTTGGTGCTTCTTACGATGTGAATACGTCTTCATTAAAATCTGCCAGCAACAGCCGGGGCGGGTTTGAAATCTCGCTGATTTACATTCATAAAAAAGATGGTTCTATCGGCATCAACTGTCCGAAGTTCTAACGGTTTTGAGCTGTTTTTCCACTCACAAATTTGTTGCCTTTTACAATGAACCGATAGGGAAGTAAAGCGTCTTCTCCGGCATAATCTACCCCAATGCGGGGTGTAGCAATAATGTCTGATTCGTTGTAACTGAAACCATCATCGGCAATCCAAATCTGTTGTCCCGTAAGGCTTTCGCCGCTGTGCAGGGTATGAATGCCCATGGCTTGTGCCAGACTGCCGGGTCCTTTGGTGAGTGTAGCATCCAATTGTTTTTTATTGCGGCGTTCCAACATATGCTCTATGCCAAACATCGGCTCAGCCGCTCTGATGAGTACAGCTTGTGGTACATCTTTTTTACCAGTAACCACATTGAACAAATGATGCATGCCATAGCATAAATATACGTACGCTATTCCGCCAGTTGCGTACATGGTTTCTGTGCGGTTGGTGCGGCGGTTGCCATAGGCATGGCTGGCTTTGTCTACTACGCCGTTGTACGCTTCTGTTTCTACAATTCTGGCATAGCAGTGCTCGTTATCCCAACGGGTATGCAGTACCTTGCCCAAGAGTTGCGCAGCTACTTGTACCACATCTGTTTGCCTGTAAAAAGAGATGGACAAAGGTTTCATGCATCAAATATCCTGTGTGGGCTGTAATATTGTTTGGAAAAGCGTGACGAAAAAATAGGATACAAATATTTTGCTCAAAGAAATCATCATATCCATTGAAGCCTACGGCAAGGCACACCGGTTCATTGCCACCCACAAACTGTGGCGTTGGATTTTAATACCGGGTATTTTATACATGCTGTTGTTTGCCGTAAGCATGTATTTCTTTTGGAACACCGCCAGCGATGCCGTGGATTATCTCAACACCATCACGGGTTTGCGCAGTTGGCTCGATCGTATGAACAGTGGTTGGCTCAGTTTTCTGGTGTCGTTCGCAGAGTTTGTGCTAACGCTCATTATGCTGCAGTTTTATTTTTCGCTGTTTAAGTTTTTATGGCTCATCATTGGTTCTCCCGTATTTGCCTATCTCAGCGAAAAAACAGAAGCCATTCTCGAGGGCCGTGATTTTCCTTTTAGCGTAGCGCAATTATTGAAAGACATGGTGCGGGGTATCAAACTGGCATTGCGCAATACCCTTTGGCAAACGGTGTACATCATTGCAGTGATGCTACTTTCACTAGTGCCATTGGTTGGTTGGGCAGCGCCATTGCTGGGCTTGTTTATTGAATGCTATTACTACGGTTTCAGCATGCTCGATTATAGTGCGGAGCGTCACAAAATGAGTGCCGGCCAAAGCATTGAATTTATCAGTCAGCACAAAGGATTGGCCATTGGCAATGGCATGGTGTTTTATCTCATGCACATTGTGCCCATTATAGGTTGGGTGCTGGCACCAGCTTATGCGGTGGTAGCTGCTACTATAAGTTTGTATCATCGGGAAGAAATCAGATGATAGATGATAGTTGCTGGTTGGTAGTTGGAAAACTGTTCGATGTTTGTGAACAGTACCTTATCAAATAAGAAATGAGCAACAAAGAAAAAGGCATAAGAAGTTGGCGAACCAACGATTCAATACTAGAACGATTGAACACTGGAATATTCGAACAACAAAAATCTGGCATTCGCCAATGGTCGCCACAAATCAGAAATCCAAAATCCGCAATCAGAAATTTATGTCCGTTTATCTTATTCCCTGTTATCTCTACGAAGGTGTGAATGAAACCATTCCGCCGTATGTGTTGAATGCGGTGAAACAGTGCACTGTTTTTTTTGTAGAAAATGAGCGGACAGCAAGGCGCTATCTCAAAAGCCTGTGGCGGGAAATGGTGATTGATGATTACCGCTGGTATGCCATTGGCAAAGCAGAAGAATCGGTGCTGAATGCCTTTGCACAAGAAGTGAAAAATGGTGCCAACATTGGTATCATCAGCGAGGCTGGCTGCCCCGGTGTAGCCGACCCCGGCCAACTGCTGGTGGCCAAAGCACAGCAGCTGCAGGCAACGGTGAAACCCTTGGTGGGGCCGTCTTCCATTTTGCTGGCATTGATGGCCAGTGGGCTCAACGGGCAGCAGTTTTCTTTTCATGGCTATTTACCCATAGATGCCGCGGAGCGGAAAAAGAAACTGCAGCAACTGGAAGCCGAAGCGCAAAAAACGCAGGGCTGTCATTTGTTTATAGAAACGCCTTACCGCAACGAGCCGATGCTGAAAGACATGCTACAACACCTGCAGCCCAGCACTCGCTTGTGCATAGCTGCCGACATGACGGCACCTACCGAGTGGGTGGCCACCAAAACAATAAAGGAATGGCGGCAATCCACCATTCCTTCGCTGCACAAGAGACCCGTTATTTTTTTAATAGGGTGATTGCGGTCCTGCTTTCATATCAGTGATGGAAATAATGCTGTCAACGATGTACTTACTATTGCCACGCCAAGGGATAGCTCCCAAATATTCCGTATAGCTCAGTTCTACAATTTTGCCGCTGCACAGCCGGAGCTTTTCTGCAATGGCATTGTTGGTAATGCTGAATTCAAACTCGTTGCTCTGCACACTACCGGGCACCTGCGATTTGTAACCCGCCTGAATCAGCCGGCCTTCCCAGGTTTTAAACACATAACCTTTGTACACCACAAAGTTGAGTTCGCCGGCTTTCACGCCTTTTTCGCCAAATGGAAAATAAAAACGCCACCAAAACAACAGGCCGGCGGCT
This sequence comes from Phnomibacter ginsenosidimutans, assembly GCF_009740285.1. Lineage (GTDB taxonomy): Bacteria > Bacteroidota > Bacteroidia > Chitinophagales > Chitinophagaceae > Phnomibacter > Phnomibacter ginsenosidimutans. The sequence goes on along the minus strand of NZ_CP046566.1, from coordinate 3,220,819 downwards.
ACAAGAATGATGAGTGTGGTAATGCCAACAAATTTGCGCATGGAAATCGGTTTGTACGAATGTAAGGAACACCCGGCAGCGTCTAAAATTTTAGTCGCCGGATTGTTCAAGAAAGCTTCATCAAATATTAGCGAACCTTCCACGCATTTTATCGTTACTTCACAGGTTCAACATTTCAACTACCGTTCAGTATGAGAATTGGAATAGTGCTCTACCCCACATTTGGTGGTAGTGGCGTGCTTGCTACAGAACTGGGTATGGCATTGGCCAACCAGGGGCATCAGGTGCATTTTATTACGTACCGTCAGCCGGTTCGTTTGAGTGCATTCAATGCCAATATTTTTTACCACGAGGTTCGTATTACCACCTATCCGCTGTTTGAATATCCGCCATATGAGTCGGCGCTGGCCAGCACCATTGTAGATGTGGTGCTCAATCAAAAACTCGATTTGCTGCATGTGCACTATGCCATTCCGCATGCATTGAGTGCTTACATAGCCCGGCAAATTCTGGAGAAGAATGATGGCATTCGGTTGCCTGTCATTACCACCCTGCATGGCACGGATATTACGCTGGTGGGTAAAGACAAAACCTACGAGCCGGTGGTTACCTTCAGCATCAACGAAAGCGATGCCATTACGGCCGTATCAGACAACCTGAAAGAAGAAACGTACAAGTCTTTTCATGTAAAAAAAGATATCGAGGTCATTCACAACTTCGTTGACGTTAGTCGTTTTTCAAAAAAGCCGATTGATGCTTTTCGCAAAGCGGTGGCGCCAAATGGCGAACGTATTCTCATACATGCATCCAACTTCAGAAAGCTGAAAAGGGTAGATGATGTGATCCGCATTTTTGCCAAAGTGTTGAAACAGGTGCCCAGCAAACTCATGATGGTGGGTGATGGTCCTGAACGCCACATGGCCGAAGAGCTGAGCCGCGAATTGGACATTTGCAATCATGTTCGATTTGTGGGCAAGCAGGAGCAAATGGAAGACGTGATGGTGATCAGTGATTTGTTTTTGCTGACCAGCGAATACGAAAGTTTTGGCCTGAGTGCATTGGAAGCCATGGCGGCGAGTGTACCTGTGTTAAGCAGCAATGCCGGCGGTATTCCCGAAATAAATGTACATGGTGTAACCGGCTACATGGCACCAGTTGGCCACATTGATGAAATGGCCGAATACGCCATCAGCATGCTGAAAGATGACGACACCTTGGCCCGCTTTAAAAAGCAAGCCTACGAGCATGCCTGCAAGTTCGACATACAGCAAATAGTACCGAAGTACGAAGCCTTGTACGAATCTGTATTATCGAAAGCGAAATAAGTAACTGATTTAATGATCGAATAAAAAAAGCGTAGGAGCAAATCCTACGCCTTTTTATTTATGCAAAATGGTTTTCCTAATTAACTAATCGACTAATCCACCAATTTACCCTTTCATCATCTCCGCAAAATGCTTGTGGAAATAGGGGATGGTTTCGATGCCTTTGTAATAGTTGTCGATGTTGAATTTTTCGTTGGGGCTGTGCAGGTTGTCGCTGTCGAGGCCAAAACCCATGAACACAATTTTTACACCCAGCTCTTGCTCAAACAAGGCACAAATGGGAATGCTGCCACCACCACGAACAGGGATGGGTTCTTTACCAAACGTTTCCAAAATAGCCGCCGCCGCCGCTTTGTAAGGAATGCTGTCAATGGGCGTTACATAAGGCTCGCCGCCATGATGCGGCCTTACTTCTACCTGCACATAGTCAGGGGCAATTTTTTTGAAATGCTCCATGAGCATGGCTTCAATTTTGTGGCTGCTTTGGTTGGGCACCAGGCGGCAACTTACTTTGGCAAAAGCTTTGGATGGCAATACAGTTTTGCTGCCTTCGCCAGTATAGCCACCCCAAATGCCATTCACTTCCAGTGTGGGGCGAATGCCGGTACGTTCGTTTGTGCTAAAGCCTTTTTCACCCCAGAGAGCCTTCACGCCAAGATCGTTCTTGTACTCTTCTTCATCAAAAGGTGCTTCGGCCATTTTGGCTCTTTCAGCCTCGGTAGCCACCAATACATCATCATAAAAACCGGGGATGGTGATGTGGTTGTTTTCGTCGTGCATGCTGGCAATGAGCTGGCACAAAATAGTAGCGGGGTTAGCCACAGCGCCACCGTACACACCGCTGTGCAGGTCGCGGTTGGGGCCGGTTACTTCTACTTCTACATAGGTCAATCCACGTACACCTACATCAATGCTCGGTGTATCGAGGCTAATCATGGCGGTGTCGCTGATGAGAATCACATCGCAAGCCAGCAGTTCTTTGTTGGCCTTCACAAATGTAGCCAGGTTAGGACTGCCTATTTCTTCTTCGCCTTCAATAATAAACTTCACGTTGGTGGGCAGGCCGCCATTGTGGTGCATGGTTTCCAAAGCTTTTACATGCATGTAAAACTGGCCCTTGTCGTCGCAGGCACCACGGGCATAAATTTTACCGTCTTTGATGGTGGGCTCAAAGGGACCGCTGTGCCACAGCTCCAGCGGGTCGGCGGGCTGCACATCGTAGTGGCCATACACCAGTACGGTAGGCAATGATGGGTCAGTTATTTTCTCGCCATACACAATGGGATGGCCTTCGGTAGGATAGATGGTTACACTGTCGGCACCAGCTTCCAACAGGCGGGCTTTTACCGCTTCGGCGCAGGCTTCCATATCGGTTTTGTGTTCGCTGCGGGCACTTACGCTGGGTATACGCAGCAGGTCGAGCAGTTCGTTGAGGAAGCGATCTTTATGCGCTTCGGTATAGGCTTTCCAACTCATAACAATGGTTTGCTTTTTGAGGCTGTAAATGTCGGGTAAAAATGGCTCACCCCGCAGGAAATTAGCAGCAGTTTGGCCAATGTAAAGATGAGAGAACACCGCTGATACATACGGCGTCGTTTGCCAGCTTTGTCCACCTATATTTGACACCTTAACCATTGGGAGAATATGAAGTTCTGTTTTCGTTTCATTTGCCTAATCAGCCTTTGTTGTTTGAGTAAAGTAGAGCTGACAGCACAGGCTGTAGGTGATACTAATATTTTAAAACTGGATTATCAGGGACGCCGGATAATGGATGCTGATGATGCGTACAGCTATCTACTGAAAGTGTGGCAGGAGCCGCCACTCTGGGCCACCGATTTGTACAGCTATCCCGATCAGAAACGCCTCTACACCCGTCATTATGCCGATAGTACCCGGCGTATTTTGCAAGGTTTGTATACCAGTTATCATCCTTCGGGCAATATATCCGAACAAGGCATGTATGAAAATGGCAAACGCCATGGCCGCTTTGAAGGATGGCACGAAAACGGTAAACGAAGCTCCTTGTTTCAGTACAATATGGGCGTAATGATAGATACCAACCGCCGCTGGAACGATGCCGGCGAACTGGTGTATGAAAGTGTGCTCAATGCAGAAGGTACCGGCTATGTAAAAGGCATGAATCGGGGGGCTGGCTTCAACGAATCGGGGCCAATGCTGAAAGGGGCCCGCCATGGCGAGTGGACCATCTATCAAGAAGACCGGTTAATGATGAAAATGCAGTACATCAAAGATTCTATTGCCATAAGTGAATGTTATGATTCGCTGGGCAATGTTGCCAACGGACCTTGCATTTATGAAAGAGAAGCCATGTTTCCCGGCGGTGCCAATGGTTGGTACAGGTATTTGCAAAGCAACCTGCGCTACCCCGACGAAGCAAGACGAGGAGAGATTCAGGGTGTGGTGAAAATCAATTTTACAGTAGATAAAGACGGAGTGCTTTCTGAATACAGCATTGCATCATCGCCGCATGAATCGCTGAGCAGAGAAGTGATTCGCCTGTTGCAAAAAGGCCCCCAATGGATGCCGGCCATTCAATACAACCGGCCTGTAAAAATGCGACACAGTCAGAATGTGGTTTTCCGCCTGCAGTAAGCTATTGTAGTATGTAGCAATCTGCTTCCGTTATTTTTTGCGAATGAGCATGAGCCCATCCCGTACGGTCAACAACACATTTTGGGTACGGTCGTCGCCTTGCACATGGGCATTGAATGCCGCAATGGCTTTGGCGTTTTTACCTTTCAGTTCGTCTTGTAAAACTTCACCATGAAAGAGCACATTGTCGGCCAGTAAAAAACTGCCAGCGGCCATGCGGGGTACCAGCATGTTGTAGTAATCGATGTACGATATTTTATCGGCATCAATAAACACCAAGTCCCAACTTTCTTGTAGTGTCGGAATGATTTGTCTTGCATCGCCCTGCAACAACCGCAGTTGATTTTTCTTTTCAGAACGATCGAAAAAAGATTGCGCTGTGGCAGCATCTTCGGCCCGCATTTCCAGCGTATACAACAAGCCATCTTCGGGCAGGCCGGCGGCCAAACACAATGCACTAAACCCGGTGAATGTACCTATTTCCAAAATGCGTTTGGGGCGAAGCATATGGCTCAACTGTTGCAGTAGTAGGCCTTGCACTGCACCACTAATCATATGCGCTTTGGGATGATGTTGTTCGGTATAGGCCAGTACTTCTTGCAACAGCGGTTCCAACGGGCTGCAGTGTTGTGAAGCGTAAGATTCCAAATCCTGTGGCATGTGCATTGGTTGAATTGGCACGAAGGTAGTGGATGAGTGAGTAGTCGGGAGACGGGAGACAGTAGTCCGAAAGTCCGAAAGACGGAAAGTCCGGAAGATGGAAAGTTGGGAGTCCATTGCCAAACGCTAAGTCCCCTCTCCCTTGGGAGAGGCCGGGAGAGGTAGAATTAGTGAAGGGAAGTCCGGAAGTCCGGAGTTGGTAGACGGAAGTCCGTAGTCCGTAGAAGTTAAGTCCGGAGTTCACAGCCTGGCTCTACGTCCCCTCTCCCTTGGGAGAGGCTGGGAGAGGTATAATTAATGAAGGGAAGTCCGGAGTCGGTATTGCTAACATCTGTCATCTAACATCCACTTTCCGTCCTGTATCTTTATTACCTATGCATTTTCCCGATACACAATCCGATCATTCACCATCGCTGAAGCCGTCGCGTAAAAAGCCGATGTATAAAATCGGTTCTGCCTTGCGACAGTTTTTGCAGCAGCATGGCCGCGAAAAAAAGTACCTGGTTAATTATACCGATTTGCGGCGCTTCACGTATTCATCGCCGTTGAAAGACAAGCATGGTAAGGATACAATGTGGGAAACCGTTTCGTACGACAGCCGCGACTGGGATTACCTGCGGGAAGTGCTGGTAGAAACTTATGCAGCACTCCGTACCGAAGGCGACCTCACGTTTGTACCGCAGCTCGATTTGGCAAGGGTAGATTTTTGTCCTTTCGGCAATTCGCAACCCTTCCGCATTCGCATTGTCAATAAGTTCAACGATAACTACGATCACTACTATGTAAAGCAGGCCGATGCTTCCCGCATTTATGGTTTGGAACTGGAGCATATGTTATCGCCCAACCGTATTACATTTTTAACCAGTGGCGATACGCTGATAGAAGAACACATACCCGGCATACCCGGCGATGTGTTTATTCAGCAATACATGGAAGATCCGAACTTCAATAAAATCAGGTTTGCCAAAGAGTTTGTGAAGTTTAACGAGCGTTGCTTTGTGCGGTTGCTGGGCGATATGCGGAGCTACAATTTTGTGGTCAATATTACGCCCGATGTTGAAGATTATCAGTACCGCATCCGGGCCATCGACTTTGATCAGCAATCGTATGAAGGGCGGAAAAATTTATACCTCTGCCAATTTTTAAAAGAAAATTACCCGCTGGTTGAATTAACGCTGAAGCACTTGAACAAGGACAGCATTGAGCAATATCAGGCAGAGGAAAGAACGTTGATGTCTTTCAGATTGGCGACATCGAGATACCGGTTGAAACATCTGTTGGACATCATGCATAAAGATGAAATAGCCCCGCCAGAAAAGCTGGCACAGCTACGGCAGGAGTTGGCCGATCATTATCATGAACCTCATTTTTTAAAATGCGCCTCTATGGGAGATGTGGTAAAAATGCACATGAAACAAACGCTTCGCAAGAGCATGAAGCTACTGCCCAGAGTGAGGGCTCGATATGACGATTGATAAAAAAAGGAGCACCGTATTGATGCTCCTTTTTTTATTAGAAGTTGGGCTCCAGTTTATGCTTTGTATAAAAGTCGAGGATGTAGTTGGTGACTTCTTTTGGCGTATCTACCACGGTAAACAATTCTATGTCGCCCGGGCTGATATATTTTTCCTTCAGCATGGTATTGTTTACCCAGTCTACCAATCCTTTCCAGTAATCGCGGCCCACCAGCACCATGGGTACCCGGTGCATTTTGTTGGTTTGTACCAGGGTCATTACTTCAAAAAATTCATCCTGTGTACCAAAGCCACCGGGCATCATTACAAATGCCTGCGAGTATTTCATGAACAGCGTTTTGCGTACAAAGAAGTAATCAAAATGCAGGTTCTTATCGCGGTCGATATAGCTGTTGGGCTTTTGCTCGAAAGGCAGTTCAATATTGAGGCCTACTGATTTTCCACCCGCCAAAAAAGCGCCTTTATTGGCCGCTTCCATAATGCCGGGGCCACCACCGGAAATGATACCAAAACCTTCCTGCGACAATTCACGGGCTATTTCTACGGCCAGCTCATAGTGCGGATGACCGGGCTGTGTACGGGCACTTCCAAAAATGCTGATGCAGGGCCCGATGCGGCTCAGCGCTTCAAAGCCATCTACAAACTCAGCCATGATTTTAAAGATTTGCCAGCTGCTGTGTGCTTTGCTTTCTGCCCACCGGCGGGGCTGTGCGGTTTTCACTACTTCATTCATATGCGTGGGTCGTTTATTATTCGTGTATTACAAAAGTTGTGTGTCAAAGTTGATGGCTATTGGCCAACCTGTACATCATTTAACAATCATGCTACAACCGGCTGCGTATTGGTTTTGTGCGATACCATCCACAAACCAATAAAGGTGAGCAGCCCGTTGATGATGAGCAGTTCGAGACCGATTTCAAAATTGCCAAACAGGCTTTTCTGAAAAAAATCGATGAAGAAACAAATGATGGGAGCCGTGATGCAAACAATGGGCACCAGTTTGTCTTTTACCTGGCGTTTGGTAATGATGCCGAAGGTAAATAAACCCAATAGCGGCCCATAGGTATAGCCTGCTACTTTCAGTATTACCCCAATCATACTCGGGCTGTCTATCCATTTAAAGAGCATCACAAATACAAGGAAGATACCTGCGAAAATGAGGTGTACCCGCTGGCGAAGTTTTTTCTGTGCGGCTTCATCCAAATCGGTGCGGCGTTTGAGGCCAATAATGTCGATACAGAAAGAAGATGTGAGGGCCGTAATGGCGCCGTCGGCACTGGGAAACAAGGCACTGATAAGGGCGATGATGAAGATGATGCTAAAGGCATGCGGCATGTATTGCAATGCCAGCGTGGGGAACAGTTTATCATTCGTTACATTTTTACCATCCAGCATCAGTTTGCCAGCTTCCCACACAGCGCCTTTTTCAAACGCATACAGGTGCATAATGCCACCGAGGAACAAGAATAACAGAATAACCAGCAGCATGATACCGCCGAGCACCAACACGTTTTTCTGAGAATCTTTCAGGGTACGTACGCTGATGTTTTTTTGCATCATTTCCTGGTCCATACCGGTCATGGTAATGGTGATGAATGCACCCGCCAGAATTTGTTTTACAAAAAGAGTTTGCTGCCCGGCTCACCAAAAAACACTTTGGAGTAAGGGGCGCCTTCGGGGTTGATAGTATTGCCGAGTTGTGCTACGGCTTCGCCCACACCTATGTTGAGCTGCGATAAAATGAAGTACACACAAAGCACCAAACCGGCCAGCATACAAGTGGTTTGTAGCATGTCGGTATACACAATGGTTTTTACACCGCCTTCGTACGTGTATACCAGAATCATGAGCAGTAGTATGAGTGTGGTAGCCCAAAACGGTATGTTGAAACTACTGAGGATGGCATCCTGCAAAATATTCACCACGAGATACAAGCGGGCCGTGGCGCCCAATGTACGGCTGAGTATAAAAAAGCCGGCGCCAGTTTTGTACGATTTAAAACCAAGCCTGGAGCTGAGGTAATTGTAAATAGACGTGAGGTTGAGCCGGTAATACAAAGGCAGCAACACATACGCTATTACTATGTAACCTATGAGATAACCGAGGGTAATTTGAAAGTAGGCAAAGGACTCTTTGGCCACCCCGCCGGGCACACTTACAAATGTAACGCCACTCAGACTTGTGCCGATCATGCCAAAGGCGACCAGCATCCAGTTGCTGTTTCTGTTGCCTATAAAAAAAGAATCATTGTTGGCATTGCGACTGGTGTACCAAGCCACCCCCAGCAATACTAAAAAGTAGACAAACACAATCGATAACAACAGCAATGCACTCATAGCTAAACATGTAATTGGTTGACGGTACAAAATAGGCATTTACCACATACCGAAGCGGTGAAGCATAAGGTTGGGTACTGCCTTTTTGCAACACTAGGCTGAAACATTATTAAGAAAAAATAATTAGTACGGTGCTGCATACTTTTCGGCGTGTTGTACCTTGCACACACTATGAAAAGGATGGAAGCACTGGCCGTGTTTTGCGGTTCGAAGAATGGCGTAAATGATTTGTTTGCCATACATGCCCGTCAGTTGGGGCGCTTGTTGGCCGAAGAAAATATCCGGTTGATTTATGGTGGTGGCAGCAAGGGATTGATGGGGGCCGTGGCCGATGCGGCGCTGGAATCGGGCGGTAAGGTGATTGGGGTGATCCCAGAGCAGTTGCGCAGCTGGGAGCATCAGCACAACAACCTGACCGAATTGCATGTGGTAAAAGACATGCACACCCGTAAGAAAATGATGTATGAATTGTGTGATGCGGCCATTGTACTGCCCGGCGGTTTTGGCACCATGGATGAGCTGTTTGAAATGCTTACGTGGAACCAGCTGGCCATACACGACAAGCCCATTTTTGTGCTCAATAGTGGTGGTTATTATTCCGATTTATTTCAGATGATGCAACGCATGCAGCAGCAAGGATTTTTGTATGATCCTGTGAGTGAACGGGTGGGCATTTTTGATTTGCCACAAACCCTGATGCATCATGTGTTGTCTCTCAGCAAGCTTTAGAGCGAAAAGCCAATATTGAAAAAAGCACGTTTGCCATACGGCGAACGGTTGTTTTGCAATACATCGTATTGCAGGCTCAGCATGGTTTGGCCACGGTTGCCCATAGGTATGGCTACGCCGCCACCCAGCAAGAGGGTAGGTATGAAGGCGCCATCAATTTTTACATCGGGTGCCGGTGGATTTTTGTATTTGATTTTGCCCCAGTTGTAGTTGAGCTCCGGCTGTGCCGACAAAAACAAAAAGTTGACCGGATACACCCGCGTAAACACATTCAAACCAGCGTAGCCATAATTGAAGCGTTCACTTTCATCGCCATTGAAGTAGCGAAATTTTTGGCTGGAATATGAAAAGTTGACACCGGCCCCGGCCACTATATTCTTGGTAAACGCATAACCCACCTGTGGCGAAAACTGAATGAAGGTAAAATCGCCAAAAGTGGCGCCAATGTTGCCGCCAAATACCAGTTTCGATTTGTCGAACTTTTTGGGTGCTTCTTCGGGAGCTGGTGTTTCTTGTGCTACTGCGTTTGCAGCCAGTAAAATAAGCAGTGCCAGTGTCAGCCAGTTTTTCATAGACATGTAGTTGTGTGTTCTGATGCAAAATAGAACAAAAATGTTGGAGAAAAGCTTGCCGGCTTTTTCGGCTCCTGCTGTACCGGACAGCGCTAAGACTTTGTTAAGAGGGATGAAGGAATTTTGTACGAATTGAATCGTACTATATTTACGAAACAATTCGTAAAACAAAAAAAATCAACACACATGCAACAAATGATGTACCGCCGCCGCTGGCTATTGCCGGCCATTGTAGTTGTAACCGCCCTTTTGTTGTTACAGCCTCCGTTTCGGGGTTTTGCGCAGCCCAGGGCCGCTCCGCCTGCTGCAGCTGATACCACCCGTAAAAAATCTGTAAACATGGCGGAGGCTGAAGCCCGGTTGGCCGAAGCCATGGCCGCTTTGCAACAAGCCATGGCCAACCTGCCGAAAGATGCGCTGCTGCAGGCCCGGGCCGGCATGCAAACCGCCCTGCAGCAGCTTGATTTGCAGGCCGTGGAAGCATCGCTGCAAGCATCCAAAGCGCAACTCGATGCTATCCGATTGAACAAGGACATTAGCAAACACCTGAGCCACGAAGCTTTGGCCGCCATGGAATCGGAGCTGGCCCATGCCCGGCAGGTGCAGACCACAGAAATGGCCAGTGCCATGAAAGAAATGCAGGCGGCCCTTGCGGGTAAAGAAAAAGAAATGCAGCAGGCCATGGCCGAAGCCCAAGTACAGCTAAAAGCCGCTGAGGCGCAATTGAAAAAAACACAGGAAGGGCTGAAAGAGTTGAAGAAAGATGGATTGCTGAAAGATGAGGAGCAAGTGCAGCTGGAATGGAAGGAGGGTATTCTGTACATCAACGGAGCGGCACAATCGAAAGCCGTATCGGAGAAGTACAAAGTCTATTTTGGTGAAGAGCCGCCAACCGCCAATAAAACCGGCAAACGCATCGTTCTATAACAAGTCCACACCACACCCAAGCGTACACACATTTACCAACGACCGGAAATCTGGCCTCCACCGATTTCCGGTTTTTTCATGTTGCCCTTCTGTGGTAGCTGGGGATGTGAATGTGAATGTTTTCAATAGTAACGGCAACTGTTGTAGATTAGCATCAATAGCTGTTGGTGATAACTACGGCTAATAGGTAGCAATGAATTCACAACTGCATCGGTTATTTTTTGGGCTACTGGTGGCACAGACATTCATCAGTTGTATGCCAAATGAATCTTCTCGAGGGGGGCTGGTACTCGAACGGAATAAATCAGGTGTAGTGATTGCTGAGTTAAACTACGCTGCAGACTCTGTACTACATGGCCCTGCAAAGTATTACTATGATAATGCAGTTTTATCCGATTCATTATTCTATCTAAATGGATTAAGAGAAGGATTGCACTACCACTATGATTCTTTAGGAAACCTTGAGAGCATCATACAATTTAAAAAAGGACAGCAAGACGGGACAGCAAGTTGGTTTTATCCTGACGGCAGTCTCCAGGAAAAAGGATTTTGGTGGAAGGGAGACGCATATGGCAACTACTATTGGTATTTCCGAAATGGAAAGATGGCTTCCTATTGTTTCTACAATCTGGAAGGAAAGTGCGGTTACAAGATTGATTTTGATAGCAGCGGTACGAAAGTGAAAGAAAAGGGGCGTTTCATTAACCAAATAAATTTTGTAAGTAAAGCATGGCCTGATCCAGAGGAAGGTTTTCCTGTTATTTTAAGAACAGGCGATTCTTTAGCATTGGAAATTGCCATTGCCAGTCCTCCCATATATGCCACAACCCTTCAGTTGATAGTAAAGAAAGATGAACAAGCTATCGAGAATCGTTTAATTAATATAGGTAGTACTCCCATTGAACTTAATCGACAATTCGATAGTGTAGGAATCTACAAATTTGACTTTATTCTAGCGGCAACAGAAAAAGTGAAGAGGAATAAGAAAAATGAAGCATTGTCGATTGTAGTAATTGTAAATGAGGATAAGTAAGAGTCAGGGTATTCGATATTTGTCGCCGTTTTCGGGTGTTATCTCCCGCAACTACGAGAGTGCACAAATTGAAGTAGGTGATGTCAGCAACAGTGGTATCTTCGAAATGACAGCTCAACAGGAAATTTAAATTAGAATGCTGTGTATGGATAAATTGGTTCGTGAGCCACGAACCATGGCAGCGGAAGTATAAGCTTGATAAGTGGCCTGCAAGGCAGAGCATTTACAATACAGGCTTATAATTTATTACCATTGATGTTGGCGATAACAACATTTGCAGCATAAAGCCTAATCAATCTAATTATGAACGGGAGAACCTTTTTTCTTTTTACTACTTTAATTGGACTCGTGGGGATTATTGGATTTGGTCTGCCAGTTGTTACCGCGAAGTATATCAAACACATCAGTTTATTTGATACAACTACTCCAGGGTTAATGTCAGATTTTTTGGAAGTAAGTTATCTGAGATTTTTGATTTATGTTTTATTATGGATTCTAATAAATTATATATGTTATCTAATTTGGAGCAGTTTTAGAAAGATAAAGTAATGCTATTCTTATTCTGTGAATTTCAAGGTTGATAGGTGTTGAAAGCGGCACCACCCGCAACCTCGAGAGTGCACAAATTGCTGTTGGTGATGGCAGCAACAGTGCCATTGAAGATTACCTTTACGATTTCTTAAGCATGTAAATGACATCTCCATTTATGAAAGACCTAGGGCTGATGTGGGTAATCTTAACGCAACTTTCTTTTGTTGCAAACCTTATGTTGAGGTGTAAACGAAAGGGCGTGAAGATTACAAGATATTCATTTGTTGCGGCAGGCGTTAGATTGGAGAATTGGTTTCCTTTGAGAGTAAGCACAAAGGCGAACAAAAGCGACGTTTTGCTCATCAAAATAATAAACTGGAATCTTTGGCTCTTTTATGCTTGCATTACTATTGTTCCACTAACTTTTTATCTCCTAATTTCAATGAGCTGATTTTGTCGCCGTTTTCGGGTGCTTTCACCAACAATTACAAGAGTGCACAAATGGCTGTTGGTAATGACAATAATAGTGTCCCTTCGGCTCTCATTTTTTTTGTGCCACATCCGTTTCTAGCAACATCTTTGCGGCATGCATCCCAAGCACATTTCCATCGCTGATTATACCTACCATTTGCCGGACGACCGCATAGCCCGCTACCCGTTGCCCAACCGCGACGATAGCCAGCTGTTTGTGTACCAACAAGGCCAGATTTCCCGGGAGAAATTTCCGGCCATTGTGCAGCATTTGCCTGCGCATGCCATGCTGGTGTTCAACAACAGCCGGGTAGTAGAAGCAAGGTTGTTATTCCAGAAAGCCACGGGCGGTATCATCGAATTGTTTGCGCTGGAGCCGCATGAGCAATACGCAGATATTACCACGGCCATGAACTGCACGGGCAGCATCGAGTACAAATGTTTGGTTGGTGGTGCCAACAAGTGGAAGGCCGGCATGCAGCTACAAAAAGAAGTGCAGCACGAAGGCGAAACGGTGCTCATTACTGCCGCCATGCAGGAGCGGCGCAGCGATTGTTTCATCATTCATTTTTCGTGGACGCCGGCTTCACTGGCTTTTGCGCAAATACTGCACCTGATGGGTGAAATGCCCATTCCGCCGTATTTGCAACGCAAGGCCGAAGCTTCCGATTTGGAACGCTATCAAACCGTATATGCATCGCAGGTTGGCAGCGTGGCGGCACCTACAGCCGGCCTGCATTTTACACCCGCCATTCAGGAGGCCCTTGTCAAAGCCGGTCATCCGCTTCAGTATGTAACGCTGCATGTAGGGGCGGGTACGTTTAAGCCGGTAAAAGCCGACAGCATGCAGGATCATGAAATGCATGCCGAATTTATAGATGTAGATACGGCTACCCTTGAGGCATTGCTGCAACAAGACAGCATCATTCCCGTAGGTACCACCAGCATGCGTACGCTGGAAAGTGTGTACTGGATGGGGGTGAAAACCTATCATCAGCCCGGGATTAGTTTGCAGGCACTGGAAATGCAACAATGGGAAGTGTACGATACCTGGCTGCAGCAAAATCCGGGCAAGGAAGCGGCACTGAACGCCTTGCTGCAATGGATGCGGCGGCAGGGCTTGCAACGTTTGATTTTGCGGACGCAAATCATTATTGCGCCGGGATATGTGTTTCAGTTGTGTAAAGGATTGGTCACCAATTTTCATCAGCCCAACAGCACGTTGCTGTTGTTGGTGGCGGCATTGATTGGGGAAGACTGGCAGCGGCTGTATCAATACGCCCTCGACCATGAGGGGCGCTTTTTGAGCTATGGCGATAGCAGTTTGCTACTGCCTTAGTCTACCATGGTTTCAAACCGGCCTTCGTGCAGCACCTGATCGTTGCAAACAATGCGGAGCAAAAAGCGCTGGCCTTTGGGCAGCATGCGGGTAGAAATGTAAATGTTGCTGCCCTTGAACCAACCCTGACGAAGGATTTGGCCCACGTTGGACAAAATCTGGTATTGCAGCATTTCTCTGCAATGGCAGGAAGGAATGCTGATAGGTAAGCTTGCTTCAGCCAAAACCGGGTGCATGTAGCCAGTGTTCATATGCGCAGTAGGTTGTAAAAAATCCGTGATTGCGAATAGTTCTTTCTAAGGCTTTGGGGCGAAATGCAACGGCTGGAACGTGTGGGAAATGCGGAAGAAATATGCGGTGGGTTAGTAAGTAAGTAGGCTCAATGTACAACAGCTTTTCCGCAAATCAATGTGTGTACATTAAATTTTTATGATTTTCCCGATTTTTTGATATAAGTCAAGAGTGGCCGGCTCAGGCTTTGGCCAGTGGAATTTCGACCAAAAAGGAGCTGCCTTTGCCCAGAGTGCTCTCCACTTTGATGCGGCCTTTATGGGCATCCACAATTGATTTTACATAGGTCATCCCCAGCCCAAATCCCTTTACGTTATGAATGTTGCCGGTATGAGCCCGGTAAAATTTTTCGAAGATGCGCTTCACCGATTCTTTGCTCATGCCAATGCCCTTGTCGTCTATTTTGATACAGAAGTACTTGTTGGTACTGTGGGTGGTAATCATAATTTCCGGGGCATCTTTGGAGTATTTGATGGCGTTGTCCATCAGGTTGTTTACCAGGTTGGTAAAGTGTTGTTCATCTACAAAAATTTCATCGTATCGGGCATTGAGCTGCAGGGTGGCACTGCCTTGTTTTTCGGCCAGCATCAGTTTGTAGTTGTCTACCACATGCTGAATTATGTGGTGTCCGCTGCATTTTTGTTTGTTGAGTGTCAGCTCTTGCCGTTCAAGGGTTGCAGCCTGCAGAATGGTTTCTACATGCTTGTTCATCCGCTTGTTTTCATCTTTAATAATGCCGCGGAAATACTGCAGTTTGCTTTCATCTTTCAGTACTTTCTCGTTGCTCAGTGCATCTACCGCCAGAGAGATAGTGGCTAGTGGGGTTTTAAATTCATGCGTCATGTTGTTGATGAAATCACTTTTGATTTCACTCAGCTTTTTCTGATTGAGCATGGTGCTCAGTGTGAGAAAAAACGCAAACATGATGAAGAGTGTGAAAATGATGGCGCCGATGAAGTCGAAGTAGGATTCTTTTACTGCCAGCTTTTTATAATCAGGAATCACTACTACAATGTTTTCATAAGGAGCCAATCCTTCGGCCCAGGTGCCCACGGGTGGTTCTATGGGCAGGTTCCAAATGTAGTTGTTGATGGTATCTTCTACTACGTGGTTGAAGCCCGGCGACTTCATTTCGTAGTTCATGAGGTTGATGTTGTTGACAATGGCAAACTCAAAATGGCTGGCGGGTACCTGATTGGCTTTAAAGGCTGCTTCCAGTTTTTCACGTACTTCAAATTGGGTGAAACGCTCAGAAATCAGTGCCGGTTGCATCAGTTCTACGGGCACCAGCTCATTGCTGAGGCTGAGCGAACTTTTGCGGCGTTGGCGCAGCGAGGGGGTACGGGTATTGGTTTCGCTCAGGTCTTTGCCCACGTTTACAATCGACTTCACCACTTTTTCATAGAGCTGTTCCTGCTTTACGAGCAGCAGGTTTTGAATGCGGTTGTACTGCATGTAAATGATGCCA
The DNA here is from genome assembly GCF_009740285.1 of Phnomibacter ginsenosidimutans. Classification (GTDB taxonomy): domain Bacteria; phylum Bacteroidota; class Bacteroidia; order Chitinophagales; family Chitinophagaceae; genus Phnomibacter; species Phnomibacter ginsenosidimutans. The sequence continues at coordinate 3,205,049 of NZ_CP046566.1, read as the reverse complement.
ATCAACGAGATGGTGATCAGAATGATGATGACAGGTAACAGCTTTTTTAGCGACATAAACGGGTGATAATAGCGAGCAAATGTACAGGTAGAAGCAACCTTGGCGCATCATGCGGTTTTTTTTAACGCCGGCAAGGGTGAATGGTTGCACAGGTATGGGTAAAAAAAGATGAAAGACCGTTTGGGCAATTCGGTATTTGCACAATACTTTGAAGCATGATTGAACCAGCACCCGGTGTAGTATTGATTTCGGAACCTTTTTTAAAGGATCCCAATTTCATGCGAACGGCTGTGTATCTGTGCGAACACAGTGAAGAAAGCAGTTTTGGGTTGGTGATGAACCGGCCCTTTGAGCAGCACCTGGAAGATTTTATTCCGGAGCTGCGGGGCATGACCATTCCGCTGTTTTATGGTGGTCCAGTGCAAACAGATACCCTACATTTTTTACATACGCTGCCCGATTTGATTCCTGATGCGCAGCTGGTATCGGATGGGGTGTATTGGGGTGGCGATTTTGCCAGCATCATTGATTTGATCATGGCACAGCGGCTGGAGCTCGACCAGATACGCTTTTACCTGGGTTACAGCGGTTGGGGTACCGGGCAGCTGGCGGCAGAAATAGCGGAGCAAAGCTGGCTCACCGTGCAGGGCAGTGCCGATTTGGTTTTTCATGATGCGCCGGAAGACATTTGGAAGCTGGCCGTGCAGCAGCTGGATAAGTCATTCCATCCCATCATTCATTATCCTACCGATCCGCAGTTGAACTAAAATAAAAAACGCTTCGATGATGTATCGAAGCGTTTTTCTATTGCTGAAATAGCGGTTACAATTCTGTAGCGCCTTCTACCAGTACGGTGGCCTTGTTATTGATAACTTCAATAAAACCACCGGTGATGTCGAAGCTTACGGTACTGTTTTTGTCTTTCAGCACTTTTACTTTTCCCTTGCCCAACGCACTTACCATGGGGGCGTGTTTTTCCAGTATTTCGAACAAGCCGCTTACACCGGGAAGCTGTACGCCGTACACGTCGTCGCTAAAAAGCTTTTTTTCGGGAGTCAGTATTTCTAAGTTCATGTGTTACAGATTTGGCGTTGAAAAATGGGCACAAAAGCAAGTGGGAATTAACCCTGAGCCTGAGCCAGCATTTTCTTACCTTTTTCAATAGCGTCTTCCAGAGTACCTACCAGGTTGAAGGCAGCTTCAGGATACTCATCCACTTCACCGTCCATAATGGCGTTGAAGGCACGAATGGTATCGTCGATGCTTACGAATACACCTTTGAGACCGGTGAACTGCTCGGCCACGTGGAAAGGCTGGCTGAGGAAACGCTGCACCTTACGGGCACGGGCTACGGTCATTTTATCTTCGTCGCTCAGTTCGTCGATACCGAGGATGGCGATGATGTCTTGCAGTTCCTTGTAGCGCTGGAGAATCAGTTTTACACGGTTGGCAGTATTGTAGTGAGCATCGCCCACGATAGCTGGTGTAAGGATACGGCTGGTAGAATCCAGTGGATCCACCGCAGGGTAAATACCCAAGTCGGCAATCTTACGGCTCAATACGGTAGTGGCATCCAGGTGGGCGAAAGTGGTGGCAGGAGCGGGGTCGGTCAAGTCATCCGCAGGTACGTATACGGCCTGTACAGAAGTGATTGAACCGTTTTTAGTTGAAGTGATACGCTCTTGCATCAGTCCCATTTCGGTAGCCAGTGTAGGCTGGTAACCTACCGCTGAAGGCATACGGCCCAAGAGGGCAGATACTTCAGAACCGGCCTGAGTGAAACGGAAGATATTATCTACGAAGAAGAGGATGTCTTTTCCTTTACCCTGACCGTCGCCATCGCGGGAAGTATTCTGCGATAGTCAAACCAGAGAGGGCTACACGGGCACGGGCACCAGGAGGTTCGTTCATCTGGCCAAACACGAAGGTTGCCTTAGAATCTTTCAGGCCTTCCATGTCTACTTTTTCCAGATCCCAGCCACCTTCTTCCATGCTGTGCTTGAAGTTGTCGCCATATTTCATAATGCCGGCTTCGATCATTTCACGAAGCAGGTCATTACCCTCACGGGTACGTTCGCCTACACCAGCAAACACTGACAAACCACCATAACCTTTGGCGATGTTGTTGATCGGTTCCTGAATCAATACGGTTTTGCCTACACCGGCACCACCAAACAAACCGATTTTACCACCTTTTGCGTAAGGTTCAATCAGGTCGATTACTTTGATACCTGTGTACAGTACTTCAGTAGCTGTGCTCAGGTTTTCGAATGCTGGTGGCTTGGCGTGGATGGGGCGACCGTTGGTTTTGTCCACTGCAGGCAATCCGTCGATAGGATCACCGGTTACGTTGAACAAGCGACCATTGATGGCTTCGCCGGTAGGCATGGCAATGGCTTTGCCGGTGCCTACCACGGCCATACCGCGAACCAGACCTTCGGTTCCGTCCATGGCAATGCAGCGAACGCTGTCTTCACCCAAGTGTTGCTGGGCTTCAAGTACCAGGGTATCGCCATTTTCACGCTTTACTTCCAGGGCGTTGTAAATTTCAGGAAGCTTTGACTTGCCGTCGAATTGAACGTCAATTACGGCACCAATGATCTGTTTGATCTTACCAACGTTGGCCATAGTATTTATTGTTTGTCGAAATAATGGTCAAATTGAAAGGAGGGAGGCAAGCATTGTTTGATCAAATAAACAAGGAATGCCTGTTTTCAAATTGGCTGCAAAAGTAAGGGAGGCATTTGTAATATGGGCAGGGCGGGGTACAAAAAAACCAAATATTACCCACAATCTTCCGGCGGATAAACCATGAGTTTGGTTTTGGCCATCGAATTGGCAGGATATCAATTGTTTTTCGGCTGAATATTTGGTTTACTGCTAATATTGATGCAACCTTTGTTGGTATTTTTAACCGTCTTGTGTCCACTAATCAAGAACCGGGCACCGGACTTTTTTGAAATCCATTTTATGAACTTGTACATTGGCAACCTCAGCTGGGGCGTTTCTGAAGAAGAACTCCAGCAGCTCTTTGAAGCTTACGGCGAAGTTTCGTCTTGCAAAATCGTGAAGGACAAGATGACGAACCGTAGCAAAGGCTTCGGCTTCGTTGAAATGCCCAACAACGATGAAGCGAATGCTGCCATCAATGCCCTGAACGGCAAAGATGTTGGTGGTCGTAACATCAGCGTTAACGAAGCTCGTCCTCGTGAAGAGCGTCCTGCAGGCGGTGGTGGTTTCCGTGGCGGCAACCGTGGCGGTGGTGGAAACTACGGCGGTGGCGGTTACGGCGGCGGTCGCGGTAGGTACTAAGCTATTGCATCATTCCGGTCTCCATATATCGTTCCCGTTATTTGGCTTCCCGTAAATGAATTCGCATTTCAACCCCGGTTCCGGCCGGGGTTTTTTCATGCCCCTGCCTCACCTGCTGAAGCTGAACAGCAACTGGCCATTGGGGTTGATGTAACTGATACTGTTTCCTTTTTCCACCAATGCGGCCGCTTTCCAAAAAGTGCCGGCACGGTCGTACGCCGGGGCAATTTTCCATTGGCCTTTGCTATCGATGTACCCCCAGCTGCTAAAATCTTTTTCTGCTGCGGCCATACCTTCTGCAAAGGGCTCAAGATTGCTGAATTGCGGTGCAACCACCCATGCGCCAGTGGTATCAATGATACCCCATTTATCCTGTGCATCTCTGGCAGGCGCAAGACCGTTGGTGGAGAAGGCTTTGATTTTGCTGGCTGAAAATCCAGCGGCTGGTGGGGGCTGTCTCATGTTGAAAATTTTCCAGGGCTCGGATAGGGTTGGTTTGGCACTATACCAGCCATTGGCAGGCGTGCTGATGTCGTAGAAGCTCGGTGCCAGCACCCAACTACCTTTTTTATCGATGATGCCCCATTTGCCAGCCTTTTGAGCTATGGCAAAACCTTGTACGAACTCATAGCAGAGTTGAAACTGGGGGCTGATTTTCCACTGGCCTGTTTTGTCGATGTAACCCCATTTGCCCTGTTGTTGCACCCGGGCCATTCCTTCCGAAAAATCGCCGGCAGCATCAAAATCTGCTTTGATCTTCCACTCGCCTTTGAGCCCAATGAAACCAAACTTACCCGTGCCGGTCATTTGGGCATTTGCCAAGCCTTCGCTAAACCTGCCGGCCATACCAAACTGTGGCGCAATAATTGTTTTACCAGAAACGTCTTTGTACCCGATTTTGCCCTGCTCCACAAAAAGCAACGGCGTTGCGCTTTGTGCAAAAGGCTGCTCCAGAGTGCCGGCCATCAGCAGGCAACAAGCCATGCTTGCACGAAGCAGTCGGGTAAATGAAAAGGCAAGGGCTGGTTGTGTTTTCATGGTGTTTATTATTGATTTACCGGGGCGGAAAACGTACTGGAGTGGTCAGGGCACTATTTTTACACTATCTATTGGCTGAATGTAAGAAAAACTGTAGACCCCGTTGGCAAAAGCAATTCGCATATTTCGCACCATCTTACTAACCTTCATTGCATTAATTGCTTTGTTGTGGGTGATGTTGCAAACGCCTTCTTTTCAAAACTGGCTGGCCCATACAGCGGCCAACCGGCTGAGCAAACAGCTGGGCACAACGGTGCAGGTGAAAAGTGCCTATATCGGCTGGCTCAACCGGGTTACATTACAAGGTGTGTACGTGGCCGATCAGCAAAACGATACACTGGCATCCATTGGCAAACTGCAACTTAATACTACCGACTGGCTCATTTTCAAAGACAGCATTGAACTGAAATACCTGAAACTGCAGGATGTATTGATTCGGCTGCAGCGAACAGACAGCGTTTGGAATCATCGCTTTCTGGCGGATGCATTTGCTGGAAAATCTACCACCACTCCTCAGACCGATACGGCCGCAAAAGACAATGCTTCACCTATTGTATTGCGGTTGCAAATAGTGGAGATAGACAATCTGCGATTTGAGCAGCTCGATAAATGGCGGGGCAAAACATTGATTGGCGGTGTTGGTCACCTGGCACTGAAAGCCGATAAGTTTGATGTGGCCAACATGGACTTCAACATTGCCCAACTGGATTTGGTAAAACCAGAATACCGGGAAATCAAAAAAAGTGGGTTGTGGTCGCAGGCCGATTCGGCGAGGTATTGGCGAAGAATTGATTCGTTGGATGCGCTGCGTACGTACCCTGAATCGTGGAATCCAAATGGGATGCGGCTGCGCATTGGTACGGTAAGGGTACAGGAAGGGCTGGTAGAAATTTTCAACCGGCACGGGCCCGTTTATGTTCCTGGTCTTTTCGATGAACGAGATATTATTGTAACGCCCATTCATGGCCAGCTTACCAATGTATTGCTACACGCAGATACGCTTACGGCAAAAGTGTCATTGAAGGCCACAGAAAGAAGCGGTCTCGAAGTGAAGCAACTGCATACCAACCTACGGTTGCATCCGCAGCTCATGGAGTTTTCCAATATGGATTTGCAGCTCAATAATAGCCGCCTCGGGCCTTACTATGCCATGCGGTATACCAGCATAGATGCCATGGAAGATTTTGTGGATAGTGTGCAGGTAAAAGCAATTATGCGCAATAGTACCGTGCACATGGATGATGTGGCTTTTTTTGCCACAGAGCTGCGCGGCATTGGTCAAACAGGCATTCTCAGTGGTGAAGCATCTGGTACCATCAGCAATTTTGTGGTGAGCAATGTGGATTTGCAAACGGGCCGTTCGCACATCACCGGTACTTACAGTATGAAAGGACTGACGGACATCGACAATACGGTGATTCGTTTTGATACCAAAAGCACCAGGATCGATTTGAAAGATGTGGAACCATGGGCACCGCAGCTGAAAGAGCTACGCAATACACCGTTGTACAACGCAGGGCTTATCCGGTACAACGGATTTTTTGAAGGCACCATTGACAATTTTACCACTCGTGGTTTCATCAGCACCGATGCAGGCTCGATGGATGCAGCATTGGCACTTCGCATGAGCGGACCACGGCAGGGTTTTGAAGGCGATATAAAAAAAGCAGTGCTCAATGGCGGCAAACTGTTGGGCGTACCCAGCTTAGGCATGATGCGGTTTAATGGTAAAGTAAGCAGCACCGGATTCAGTAGCAAAACGCCGCTGCGCATGAAGGGCGATATTTCAGCCATTGATTACAAAGGGTACACCTATAACGACATCATTGCCGATGCTGTTTTTACAAACGATATTTTGTCTGCCAACCTCTCGAGTGCCGACCCTAACCTGAGTGCAAATTTTACAACGGTCTTAGATTTCAGCAAAAAGAAACAGAACTACAATGCCCGTGGTGCTGTGGCCTACGCCAATTTACATGCCTTGCATTTGTCAAAAGATTCTGTTGTGGTGTCGGGCTTGTTTGATGTGAATTTTAGCGGCACCAATATTGACGATTTCAGAGGCTATGCAAGGATATACGATGCTGAAGTGTATAACAAACGACAGTTGCTCAATATCGATTCGTTGTACCTCGAATCGTCGATTGATGAAAACAATACAGAAACGCTGGTATTGCAAACCAATGAGGCAGACATCCGCATTAGCGGCGATTTCGACATGAGTGATTTGCCCAATGGCTTTCAGGCATTTCTACACAACTATTATCCATCGGTAATTGATGCGCCCAAAAAACTGCCCCGGAATCAGTTGCTTACTTTTTCGGTGGAAACCAGAAATGTGGAGCCCTTCCTCGATTTTATTGATCCCAAGTTGAAAGGGCTGAATTATACGTCTCTTATCGGCAGTTTAGACACCCGCAAAAGTGAGCTGCTGGTAAACTTGGATATGCCCTATTTTGAATATGGCGGTATTGTGCTAAACAATACGGCCATCAGGGCCAATGGCAGCAACCATGCCCTAATGATGACCGGAAACATAGAAAACTTCAGGGTAAACGACAGCCTGGGATTTCCGAATGCACAAATACTGATTAATACGGTAAATGATACCACGCAGGTACAACTCACTACCCGTACAAATGGTCCTTTGGGCGATGCTGCCATCAATGGGTTTTTCTACAGTAAGCCCGATGGGTTTGAAGCACGTTTTGATGAATCTTCCTTCATTTTGAACAACAAAAAATGGACGGTCATTAGCGATGGTAGTATCGAAATGCGCAAAGGCTATCTGATATCTAACGGATTGCAATTGGTGAACGATAATCAACGTATCAAATTGTACACACAACCTTCCGATGATGGATACTGGAACGATGTGTACGTTGATGTGGATGATTTCATCATTGGAGATGTATTGCCTTTTGTAGTGCCTGAGCCCCGCATGGAAGGCTTGTTGAGTACCCGCACGGTGATTCAGGATCCCATGGGTAAGCCGTATATCACTTCAACTTTTGCCACTAAGAACTTTTTCTTCAATAACGATTCTATTGGTACGGTCTCTGGAACAGCCCAATACGATCATGCCAAAAAACTGTTGAAAACAACGGTTGATTCAAGAAATGCCGATCATGATTTTACAGGGTTGCTGTCGCTTAATCTGGATGACTCTGCCGCTGAGCAAATCGACCTGAATGTAACCTTGCGTAAAGAACGCATCAATCCACTGCGTAAATACCTGGACGGTATATTGGCAGATGTGGATGGCTATGCAACCGGCAACTTGTCGTTGAAAGGGAAAATGAATGCCCCGGCCCTGCTGGGTGAAGTGATGTTGAATGATGGGAAACTTACAGTAGAGTATACACAATGCACTTATTGGCTGGAGCCGTCAAAGCTGGTGTTTGGCGATAACTTTATTGACTTTGGCAGTGTGCAATTGAAAGATGCTAAGGGGCGGAAGGGTACTATGGAAGGGCTGATGTATCACCGGTTTTTTGACAGCCTTTCTTTCAACATGAAAATGCGGTCGAATGGTTTGCAGCTGCTGAATACAGTAAGTAAAGACAACGATTTGTTTTACGGTCAGGCGGTGGGCAAGGCCAGTTTTGATTTGTATGGACCGTTGAACAATCTGAACATGCGCATTACCGGCGCCACTACCGATACCTCACACATCATTATTGCCAACAAAGCCGGAAAGGAAAGCGGCACGGCTGATTTTATTGTGTTTAAGCAGTATGGCAGAGAGCTGCAAGCAGAAATAGACAGTGCCGAAACAAATATTCATATTGAGCTGGATTTGACGGCTACTCCGCTTTGTCAGATTGATGTGATTATGGATGAAACGACTGGTGATATTATCAAGGCCAATGGCACCGGCAACTTAAAAATTAAAACCGGTACTTCTGATGAAACAGAAATGCGAGGACGTTATCAAATCGAATCTGGTAGTTATAATTTCAGTTTTCAAACCTTATTCAAAAAGCCATTTATACTGGATGGCGGTGAAAACAGCTATATAGAATGGAATGGCAATCCGTACGATGCCAACCTGAACATTGGAGCACGATACAAAGCGGTAGGCGTAAGCTTAAGAGATTTGATGGCCAGTGAGCAGGGCCAAACCGTACTCGATCAAACAGCGCAAAACTATAAGGGCGACGTATATGTAAAAGCAAGACTGACCGGCTTGCTGAGTAAGCCGGATATTGCTTTTGGCATTGAGTTTCCGCAGGGGTCTGCCATGCAAAACAACCTAAGTGCACAGCAGATGATCCGGCAAATTGAAGCAGACAAAAGTGAGATGCTTCGGCAGGTGACTTACCTGATTGTTTTCAAATCTTTTGCGCCTTACAAAGAAGGTGTGGGTGCCCGCAACCCCGGAACCGATTTGGCGGTGAATACCATCAGCGATTTGCTGAGCAATCAAATGGGTAAAATTCTCACCAGTATTATTCAGGAAATTACGGGCGACCAGAGCTTGAATATTGATTTTAGTACAGAAGTGTACAACTCCAATTCATTAGTGGGTGGCTCGGTAAGTTCCGCCTCCGGTTACGATCGGGTGAACTTCAATTTCATGTTGAACAAAAGTTATTTCAACAATCGTGTAGTGGTGAATTTGGGTAGCGATTTCGACCTCAACGTTCGCAATACCACCACCACTGGCTTTCAGTTTTTGCCCGATGTAAGTGTAGAATTCATTCTTACCAACAACCGCAGGCTGCGGGCTATCTTATTTAAAAAAGATGCACTGGATTTTGCAGGCCGTCGCAACAGGGCAGGGGTGAGTTTGAGTTACCGGAAAGAGTTCGACAAACTTTTTTCTTCCAAGCAAGAAGAAGCATTGATTTTTCTTAAAAAAGAGGACGACGACACTAAGCAATAAAAAAGAGGAGCTCATGAATAGCTCCTCTTTTTTATATAGAACGCTTGCAGATTACTGCTGCGGCTTGTAGGTGGCGTTCAATCCTTTAATTACATCATCAGTAATGTTGTAGGTAGAGTCGGCGAAATACACGAAGTCGCCGGGAGAACGGGAAATGATATAGGCAAACTTTTTGCTGCTGTTGTAGCTCTTCAAAAACTCAGCAATCTTATCATTGATTTCTTTCATTTTCTTGAACTGCTTTTCCTGCAGGTTTTGTGTAAGCTGTGCTTCACGTTGCTGCAAGGTCATTTGCATCTGATTGATTTCTGCCTGTGCAGCCTCGCCTTCTTGCTGGCTCATGGTAGGTGCTTTGGCTTGCAGCTGCTGAATACGGCCCATGTAGTTTTTCTTCAAGCCACCGAGTTCAGTAGAAATATTGTCTTCTTCTTTTTTAGTTGCTCTCTTACGGCCTTGATGAAGTTGTAGTGTTGTTCCACAGAATCCATTTCGAAATAGCCGATTTGGCCATGGGTATGACTATCGGCATTGGCTGTGCCACCCAAAGGTTTCGGAGATGATTTTCCGTTGGTAAAATGCAATACAAAAAGCCCTGCCACACCAGCGAGTGCCACAATACTTAAAATGGTAGAAACATTTTTCATAAAAACAAACAAAACTGATTTGCTGCGAATGTAGCGGATTGATGGTCACAATGCTGTTAAATCAGTTGAATTGGTTTTTTGGATTTAGCCGGGTTTGGCTACTGATATTTGCAGGATGAAAATCCTCTTTTGGTCGGTAGGCGGCAAGCACGATAGCAATATGGCAAAAGCCATTGAAGATTTTACCCAGCGGGTGTCGCATTATTACCCCTGCGAGTGGAAGCTGGTGGCGCCGCCCAAAAACGCAGCCAGCATGAGTATTGCTGATCAAAAAGATGCGGAGAGTGACCTGTTGCTGCGGTCGTTGGACCCTGTAGATTATGTGGTGTTGCTGGATGAACGGGGTAAAATGCTGTCATCGCCAGAGCTGGCAGCCATTATAGAACAACGGGCCATTAACGGGGCTAAAAAAATCCATTTTGTCATTGGCGGGGCCTTTGGGGTAAATGATGCTGTAAGAAAACGGGCAGACCTGGTGTGGCAGCTTTCCAGGTTAGTTTTTCCCCATCAGTTGGTTCGTTTAATACTGGCCGAACAGGTGTACAGAGCCTGCAGCATCATCCGTGGCGAAAAGTATCATCATGTTTAAAAGACGTCTTCAATCAGCAAAACGTCGGCTACCATTTCGGCATTGAATCTGATGGCCAGAATATCAAATTGAATGAAGTGCCATTGGGGCTGCTGTTCCAAATACCCGGCTGCTCCTAGCTTCATTTGCCGAAGTTTGGCCTGGTTTACTTTGAGCTCGGGCAGTGCAGCAAATGGGGTGTTGAGGGTTTTTACCTCAATAAAATGGAGTACTTTTTCACGCCGGGCAATGATGTCTGTTTCTGTTTTTTTGTACCGCCAGTTGCGTTGCAATATTTCGAAGCCCTGCTGCAAGAGGTAATGACAGGCAAAGTCTTCGCCTCGTTTGCCGGTGTGTTGATTGTTATGTTGGGCTGATTTTTCCACAATAAGCAAATACTATCGAATGATCAGAATGTGGTTGGCATTCAAATTGGCCTATTTTTGTTTCCTTCAAACTGGAAATTAAATCAAATGAACAGATCTGTTGCCTTGGTTTTTGCATTGCTGATTGCTATTTGTACCCTGTACCGCATTGTGCCCTATGAAATGCGCCCTGAGTGGCTGGGTGCACCGCAACTGGCCATGGCTATTTTTGCCGGCAGCATCATCAAAGACAGAAAACTGGCTTTCTTGTTGCCCCTTGGTTCTATGCTCATCAGCGATGTAATCATGCAGCTGTTGCATAGTGTGATCCTTCTATTTACATTGGTTTTTACAAAGGTCAGTTCATCAACTATGTATTGATTTTGTCAACCACGGTTATTGGTTTTTTCATACATGAAAGAAAAGCCGGTCAAATACTGGCAGGTGCCATTGCAGCCCCTGTGGTGTATTTCTTGTTGTCCAACTTTCAGGTATGGATTGGCGGTGGCGGATTGGTGCGGGCTAAAAACCTCGCCGGCCTTATGCAAACCTATGTGGATGGCCTTCCCTTCCTCAAAACCAGCATGGTAGGCACTATTCTTTTTAGTGGTATCTTCTTTGGTGTACAATCGGTAGTTACGGCTTCTGCGGCGGCCAAATCAAAGGCAACCGTTTGATAACCATATATATAATTGTAAAAAGCCGCTTCTTGGAGCGGCTTTTTTGCGGGGGGCACTCAGCCATGGAAATCCACTGAGCATCCACATTTACAATTTCTTTACGGAGCTAAATCATTATTCCGCAGAGAACCTGTACTTTTGCGCCTCGAAATTTTTTGGGTAAATCCCCGCATATTCAATAAAACGACCAATATGGCCGATCTTAAATTCAGACGCAACTTTGGTATTGCCGCTCACATCGACGCTGGTAAAACCACCACTACTGAGCGTATTCTGCGCTACACAGGTATGATCCACCGCATTGGTGAGGTGCACGAAGGTGCTGCCACCACCGACTGGATGGAACAAGAAAAAGAACGTGGTATCACTATCACTTCTGCAGCGGTAAGCTGTAAGTGGAACTTCCCTACTGTAAAAGGTAAGGCAGATGCCAACACCAAAGAGTATTCTTTCAACATCATTGATACTCCCGGACACGTGGACTTTACCGTGGAAGTAGAACGCTCTATGCGTGTACTCGATGGTTTGATTGCCCTCTTCTCTGCGGTAGATGGTGTAGAACCTCAGTCTGAAACCGTATGGCGTCAGGCCAACCGTTACGGTGTACCCCGTATTGGTTTTGTAAACAAAATGGACCGTTCCGGTGCCGACTTCCTCAATGTAGTGAAGCAGGTACGTGAAATGCTGGGTTCAAAGGCTGTGCCTTTGCAGCTCCCAATTGGTGCAGAAGACAATTTCCAGGGCGTGGTTGACCTCATTAAAATGAAGGGCATCATTTGGCACATGGAAACTGAAGGCATGACTTTCGATGAAATCGATATTCCTGCTGATATGGTGGAAGAAGCGCAAATGTGGCGTGCCCAACTGGTTGAAGCCGTAGCTGAATACGACGACCAGTTGATGGAAAAATTCTTCGACAATCCGGACAGCATCAGCGAAGATGAAATTCACGAAGCTATCCGTAAGGCTACCATCGATTTGAGCATTGTGCCTATGATGTGTGGTTCTTCATTCAAAAACAAAGGTGTTCAAACAGCACTCGATGCCGTTTGCCGTTACCTGCCTTCTCCTGTTGATATTCCTGATACCCTCGGTATCAACCCTGATACTGGTGAAGAAGTGGTTCGTAAGCCTGATGTGAAAGAACCTTTCGCAGCCTTGGCTTTCAAAATCATGACCGATCCTTTCGTAGGTCGTCTGGCGTTTTTCCGTTGCTACAGCGGTAAGCTCGATGCTGGTAGCTATGTACGCAATATGCGTAGCGGTAAAAACGAACGTATCAGCCGTATCATGAAGATGTTTGCCAACAAGCAAAATCCGATTGACTTTATCGAAGCTGGTGACATTGGTGCTGCCGTTGGTTTTAAAGAAATCAAAACCGGTGATACCCTGTGCGACGAAAAGTTCCCCGTGGTATTGGAAAACATGTTCATCCCTGAGCCTGTAATCGCCATTGCCGTAGAGCCTAAAACTCAGGCCGACGTAGACAAAATGGGTATGGCCATTGCCAAACTGGTAGAAGAAGATCCCACGTTGCGTGTAAATACCGACGAAGAAACCGGCCAAACCATCCTGCGTGGCATGGGTGAACTGCACCTGGAAATCATCGTAGACCGTATGCGTCGCGAATTCAAGGTAGAAGTTAACCAAGGTGCTCCCATGGTGGCCTATAAAGAAGCGTTCACTCAAACTGTACAGCACCGTGAGGTACTGAAGAAGCAGTCTGGTGGTCGTGGTAAGTTTGCCGACATCCAGTTCGAAATCGGACCTGTGGATGAAGAATGGCAAAAAGAAAATCCTGACAAGTACTTCCAGTTTGTAAACGACCTGTTTGGTGGTAGCATTCCGAAAGAATTTGTCGGACCGATCCAGAAAGGTTTTGAAAACAGCATGGGTACTGGCGTTCTTGCTGCTTATCCTGTTGTAAACATGAAAGTTCGTGTATTCGACGGTAGCTTCCACGCAGTTGACTCTGATGGTATGAGCTTCGAATTGTGTGCCCGTTCTGGTTTCCGCGAAGCTGGCCGCAAAGCCAAGCCCGTATTGCTGGAGCCAATCATGAAGGTAGAAGTAATTACTCCTGACCAGTACATGGGTGATGTAACAGGTGACTTGAACCGTCGTCGTGGCATGCTGGAAGGCATGGATAGCCGCAACAACGCACAGGTGATTAAAGCCAAAGTACCGCTGAGCGAAATGTTTGGTTATGTAACACAATTGCGTTCACTGAGTTCTGGCCGTGCCACCAGCACTATGGAATTCAGCCACTACGCACCTGCGCCAAACAACATTGCCGAAGAGGTAATTGCGAAGCAGAAAGGCAAACTGAAAGTAGAAGACTAAGCTGCTCAAGCAGTAATAAATTAAAAGCCACCAATTGTGGTGGCTTTTTTACGTTAAATTCGCCAATAGCCCTCAGCCCGGATCACCAAAATTCGGCTTATGACCCCTTCTGTAGAAGGCCTTTATTTTGTAGAAAAAACTCGAATTGCTGTGCCGGCAGGTTCTATACTGCCTTCGGCATTCTTGCGTTTCTTCCATCCCATTAGCGACAAAGCAGCCCGCTTTATCGATAGCAAAGCGTTTCAGTGCAGCGTACCCAAAAACAAGTTTTTGCTGCGCAGCGGTCAAACCTGCCCGTATTTATTTTTGGTAAATAAGGGCCTGTTTCGCGGTTACATACTTGATGGCAAGACTGAGGTAACTACTTGGATTACAGCAGAAAACGATCTTGTTTCATCCATCAGCAGCTTTTTCGACCAGTCGCCATCGCTGGAAAATATTCAAGCTTTGGAAGACGGAGAGCTAATTGGCATACATTTTGACGATTTAGAATCTGCCTATCAAAAATTTCCGGAACTGAATCAGGCGGCCCGTAAGGTATTACAGGTAATGTACCGCCAGGCAGAGGAAAGGGCATTTTTGGTTCGGCTCACAAAAGCCAGTAGCAGATACGCTTACTTCCAGCAAACCAAGCCTGATTTGCTCAACAGGGTATCGCTCAAATTTATTGCTTCCCATTTGGGAATGACTTTAGAGACCCTCAGCAGACTCAGAGGGTCAATATTGAGGCCTAATGCCGAGGCTCAGGAAAAAAGAATTTGACATTTGTCAAATAAATCCTGATTTACGGCAAATTTTGACATTTGTCAAATTCGTGCAATTGCTTTTAAATCAATTAGTTATAAATTTTGATAAAAATATTAGGCAATTTTTGCTAAGGTATTGAGTGTGTTGTAGTATTTTTTATGACAAAACATTGATGTTACTTTACATCAGATTCTGAAGCAAACCCCTAAACTCCTTGAAGATCGCCTCCCTTGTGGGGGCGATTTTCTTTTCAGGATGTCCCATCTATTAATACCTGTTTTCTCCCCTTTTTAAAAAAGTAGCTGGCCGCCAAAATGGTGAGCAACAAACCTGCTAACGACAGCCACTGAGTACTTTGGCTGAAAAATGGTACCCAAGCGGTTTTCACCTGAAGCAACTCTTTTGACACCAACACCGCCACGCTACCCACATAGCCGGCCGAATCGGCCAGATATATCAGAAAGCCCACATTTCCACTGATTTTAAAGGAAGCAATCATTCGTTCGAAATAAATGGAGTTGAAGGGGATGTAAACCATATACAGGCCCATTCCGGTACCCACCATCCAGGTAAATGCTGGTACATGGCCGGCCATAAATAACAAACTACTGGTGCCTGTAATGATGAAGCCGGCAGCAATCAGTAAATGGGCTATCATAAATGCCTTGCTGCTGTTGCGTACAAGGGTGAGGCTACCTACCATCAGCAGTATACCGAGGGTAATGGGGAGTTCAGTTTGGGTGAAAATGGCGGGTCTTTCGCCAAAGCCCAGTTCCTTCCACATATCGGCGCTAAAATTGTCGCGGATATCCCGGAAGATGGTAGCAAATACGTACACCAGAATAGCAAGGATGAGTCCCGGCCAAAACTGTTTCAATATTTGGTGCCGTTCTGGTTGGGTGAGTGGTTTGCGGTGCATTCTTTCTGCTTCATCCTCCGCAGTTGGGGCAGGGATTTGTTCCATCATCCATACAAACAGCAGGAGGGGAATGGCAAATACCAAACCAGCAACAAAGGGCACCCACAATTCTGTAACCCCCCAGTGCTGCATGAGCCAGCCGCCAATGGATTTTACAAAGCCACTGGAGAAAATAAAGCTCACCGCTAGTGCCGCCCCTAAAAAGTCTGTACTTCTTCGGCCTTCTATATACGAAAAGACCACACCCCACAGCATGCCTAACGGAAATCCATTGATGGCAGCAAACACAATATTGTAAGGGGCCGGAAACACCGCAAACAACAACCAGGAAACCCAGGCGACACCTGTGAGTATCAAAATGATTTTCCAACGCTGTTGGCGTTTCATTTCTGCTATAAAACGAATGCCGTAAAACTTGGCCAGCAGATAGCCAAGCACCTGCGCTACTACAATCAATGTTTTGTATCCAACACCCCAATATTGCAAACCATCAAAAGTGGCTACCGTAAATGTTTTACGAAAACCAAAGATCATGGTGTAGGTAAGAAAAGCCGCCATGGCACTATAGAGTGCAATGCTTATGGGCGACCGTAGTTTCAGTTGTGGGGCTAATGGCAACTGTATGGATTTATGTGGTAAGATATCAGCTAGGGTAACCCGAAACATGACACACTTATCCGCATATGTTGATTAATGCAAATTCATTACCTTACTGCCATGCAAATACCCCAACCAGAACAATGTATTTTCATTGATATTGAAACTGTTTCGCAGCAACCGGACTTTAAGCAACTGCCTGCAGAGTGGCAGTCGTTGTTTGAAGAGAAAACCAGCTGGCTACAAACGGAAAACTCAACCCCTGAATCGTTGTATCAGGAGAAGGCGGCTATTATGGCTGAGTTTGGAAAAATCATTTGTATTAGCGTAGGCTATTTACGAAAAGATGCAGCCGGCAAGTTTGAGCTTCGGTTGAAATCCTTTTATGGCGATGATGAAGCTGTTGTTCTTACCATGTTTGTACAATCTGTAACACAGCTGATGCAAGCCCGCAAAATGCGGATGTGGTTTGCCGGTCACAACATCCGTGAGTTTGATATTCCGTACATCTGCCGCCGTTTGCTTGTGCAAGGTCAATCCTTGCCGCAGTGGCTCGATTTTCAGGCTTTAAAGCCTTGGGATGTGCCGCTATTGGATACGCTGCAACTGTGGAAGTTTGGCGATTACAAACATTTTACCTCGCTTAAATTATTGGCAGCCTGTTTGGGCATTGCCTCTCCCAAGCAAGACCTCGATGGTAGCATGGTGGGTAATGCGTACTGGCAAGAAAAAGCATTGGACAAAATTGTTTCATATTGCCAGCGGGATGTACTGACCGTTGCTCAACTCTTGTTGCGTTTTTCGCAGCTGCCATTGCTCAACGATGAACAGGTTGTGGTTCAATAAAAAAGCCGGAGTTATCCGGCTTTTTTTTCGTCTGTTATTTCGGTAAAAGAATGGCGGGTAATGCTTTGGCTTTGTACAAATCATTAAACGCAGGTAAGTCACGATTGATGATTTGGAGTAATTCGGTTTCATAATTTGTCCATGCTGAAAGCAAGGTTTGTAATTGCTTTTTATGGCCTGCAGGAACGATGGGTTGCTGAGCATTGTCTACCCGGCCACGCAGGTCGAGCAGTTCCGCACTCAGCCGGTTGTAATAATTAATGACATCCTGAAATGTTTCCTGCTGGGTAGTAATGATTTGTTTTTCCCATGCATTGATTTTTGCAATCAAGGTTTTGCCGGTTTTTACCAACGTATCCGTATCAGCAATACCTTTTAGTTGTGTGTTCAATTGTTCAACTTGTTGTTTTACCGAACGCATACGTACTACAGATTGATGCATGTTGGTTACTGCAGCATCAATCTGTTTGCAAAACGCATACTGCTCATCAAAAGCATTGGCAGATGCTTGTACTCTTGGATCTTGCAACACCTGTAGCGTAGCATCGCTGCTTGTAGTGCCTGCTTTCAAGGTTACGCTATACGTTCCGGGTGGTACACTAGCGCCACGATAATCTGCATTCAGGAATTGGCCTTTGATGCCAGGCAAACTTTCGTGCCGCAAATCCCAATTGAATTTGCGCAGTCCTTCTTCTGTTGGCAGCAAAGGCTCAGGAGCAGGGCCACCAGGGTAGCCACTTACTTCGGCATCATTTTTCCAGCTGTTGTATTGGCGTATGGTGTCGCCTTTTGCATTGCGAATGATGAGGCTAATGCTATCAGTTTTTGCTGGTAAATAATAATACAGTGCAGCGCCTTCTGCAGGGTTGGCGCCCACTTGCGGACTGCCGCCGCTCCAGCCTGTTTTCACGGTTGGTTTCGATGTAAACAAAGTAGCGGTTGGCGGTAATTGATCTTGCAGTTGCTGCAAGGGTGAGAGGTCATCTAAAATCCAAAAGGCACGGCCGCTGGTGGCAGCCACCAAATCGTTGTCGGCAATGGTGAGGTCATTGATGGCCACCACTGGCAGGTTGAGTTGGAAACGCTGCCAGACCAGTCCGTCATTCGTGCTGATGTACAGGCCCCTTTCGGTGCCGGCATACAGCAGACCTTTTTTTACCCGGTCTTCCCTTACTACCCTGCAAAAGTCTTTGGCTTCAAAGCCGTGGATTTGTTTGCTCCATGTTTTGCCATAGTCGTAGGTAATGAAAACAGCAGGAGAGAAGTCATTCATTTTGTAACCTGTGGTTGCAATGATGGCTTTGCCCGGTGTGTGGTAAGATACCTCGATGCTGTTGACGAGTGATTCGCTAAGACCTGCAGGGGTTACATTGCTCCAGGTGTTACCGCCGTCGCGGGTGAGGTGTACCAGGCCGTCGTCGGAGCCGGTCCATATTTCACCCTGTGTAATAGGAGAGCAGGCAATGTAAGCGAGGGTATTGTACACTTCGCCACCTGCCCCTTCATTGGTAAATGGCGCTCCACCATCGCCTTGTTTGGTACTGTCATTGCGGGTGAGGTCTCCGCTGATTGCTGTCCAGCTTTGGCCAGCGTCGGTGGTTTTGAGCACTTTGTTGCCACCGTGGTAAATAATAGCCGGATTAAACGGATCAGCCACAATGGGGGCATTCCAGTTGAAACGATAGACTTGTTTTTTGGGTATCACCCCTAATCCAATGGTGGGGCTGGCCATCACGTCTTTAGTGCTGCTGAGTTTGCGGTCGAGCACTTCGATATTACCCTGGTAGCTACCACCAAAAACCTTTACCGGATTGTTGGGGTCAAAGGCAAGGAAAGCACTTTCACCGCCGGGGCCAAAAGTCCATTGTTGCCAATCAACGCCCCCATATGGGCTTTTGCTGGGAACAATAACGGCAGAATTGTCTTGCTGGCCTGCATACAAGTTGTATGGGAACTGCTTATCGGCAATGACGCGGTAAAACTGTGCGGTGGGTTGGTTTTGCTGGCTGCTCCAGCTGGCCCCGCCATTGAAAGAAATATTGGCGCCGCCGTCGTTGGCGTTAATCATCCTTTTATTATTGGCCGGGTCTATCCACAGACAGTGGTTGTCGCCGTGTGGCGCGGGCAGGTTGGTAAAAGTTTTACCACCGTCAATCGATTTGAGTGCCGGCGCATTGAGCACATACACCGTGTTTTGATCTTGCGGGTCGGCAAATATTTCGATGTAGTACCAGGCTCGGGCAACTGTTACCCTTGCTTTGCTTGTTTGCGACCATGAGTCGCCGCCATCATCGCTGCGGTAAACGCCACCCAGGCCATCTTCGCTTTCAATATTGGCATATACACGGTTGGGGTTGGCCCTGCTTACATCAATGGCGACCTTGCCCATGTTGGCAGGCAGGCCCTTGCTCATTTTGTGCCAGCTGTTTCCGCCATCGGTGCTTTTGTACAAGCCGCTGCCCGGGCCACCGCTGCGCACCAGCCAGGGCAGCCTGCGATGATCCCACATGCCGGCATATAAAATACGTGGGTTGGTCATGTCCATACTCAAATCAGCACAACCTGTATTGTCATCAACAAACAGCACCCGGTCCCAGCTGCGGCCACCATCGGTGGTTTTGTAAATGCCCCGTTCGTCTGTAGGACCATGAATGGCTCCCTGCGCCGCTACAAACACGATGTCGGGGTTGGAAGGATGAATGCGGATGGCTGCAATATGCATGGTATTGGTAAGGCCAATGTGTTGCCAGGTTTTGCCGGCATCGGTGCTTTTATACACGCCATCGCCGGCGGAGGTCATTACACCACGTGGGGCGTGTTCGCCCATGCCCACATATATCACATTAGGGTCGCTTTCGGCTACGGCAATGGCACCCACGGAACCGGTATTGAAAAAACCATCGGAGATGTTGCGCCAGCTGATGCCGGCATCTTCGGTTTTCCAAACGCCGCCACCGGTGCTGCCCATATAGTAAATGAGGGGTTGGCCCGGCACGCCGCTGCAAGCTACCGAACGGCCCCCACGGGTAGGACCCAGGTTTCGCCATTGCATGCCCTGCAAATGGTCGTTCCAGATTACTGATGGGGAAGGAGCAGGAGTTGTTTTCTTTTTACTGCTGTTTTGGGCAGTCAAGCTTAAGCAAGCAACCATCGAAATGGCGAACATCAATACATGTCTCATAAATATGTGATATAGGGAGCTGTAAGTTAATGGTTTGAGTTGAGTGGAGATAGCTGCGTAGTGTATTGCCGCTGATGGGCCCGGGATGTGGAGGGCTTGGCCACGGCCGGCGGGTGCAACCCGTGCCGGCAAGGGGCGGAACCCCGAAGCAGCCCGATATGTAGCTGAGATATGCACAGCAGCTGGTGGCCCCCCAATGGGGATTTGTGGGAAAACTGGCCCGAAAAACAGACATTTGCCCCCGGATTGGTAAAAATGTTTCAAAAAACTTTTGCCTGATAGTTGAATCCCATTACCTTCGCATCCCAATTCGAAAAAAGGGTCTTTGAATTATGAGTCAGCGGATACGTATTAAACTGCAATCTTACGATCACAACCTGGTTGACAAATCAGCCGAGAAAATTGTGAAAACTGTGCGGAGCACAGGTGCTGTGGTAACAGGTCCAATTCCTTTGCCAACACACAAAAAGATCTTTACTGTACTGCGTTCACCGCACGTAAACAAGAAAGCTCGTGAACAATTCCAACTGAACACGCACAAGCGTTTGTTGGATATCTACACCAGCAGTAGTCGCACAGTAGATGCCCTGAGCAAACTGGATTTGCCAAGTGGTGTTGAAGTTGAAATCAAAGCGTAACAAGCTGACCAAGTGGGGCGAGGCTCCACATCAGAACAACAAAGCAATCATCTCTCAATCCGGCCAAAGGGACGTGAAAAAAGAGCTCTGATTTTACATAACTCTCACTACCAAGTGAGCCAAACATATGAACAAGCCTTTCAGGGTTTGTTTACTACCGGTACTTCCCCTCTGCAAAACGGCGGAAACAAAGGAAAAGGTCGGTAGCTAAACTGGGATTGAATTCGCCTCTGCGCGGATGTCCTCTTAACTCTGCCGGGCACAAACCGATATCAATGAAAGGTATTATTGGAAAAAAAATCGGGATGACCAGCATATTCGATCCCAATGGTAAGCAAATAGCTTGCACCATAGTAGAAGCTGGTCCCTGTGTTGTATCGCAGGTGAAAACCGCCGATGTAGACGGTTACAATGCACTTCAGTTGGCTTACGGCGAAAAGAAGGAAAAGAATGCTACTAAAGCAGAGAAAAATCACTTCGCTAAAGCACAAACTGCTCCCAAATCATTTGTAAAAGAATTTCGTGACTGTACGCTGGAGAAAGCTCTTGGCGAACAAGTCACTGTTGACATTTTTGCCGAAGGCGAAAAAGTTGACGTTGTGGGTACCACCAAGGGTAAGGGTTTCCAGGGTGTTGTAAAGCGCCATGGCTTCCACGGTGTTGGTGAGCAATCACATGGTCAGCACGACCGCCAGCGTGCCCCCGGTTCTATCGGTAACTCATCTGACGCCAGCCGTGTATTTAAAGGTATGCGTATGGCTGGCCGTATGGGTGGCGACAGGGTAAAAATGAAAGGCCTGAAAGTGGTGAAGATTTTCCCTGAAAAGAATTACATCCCTGATCAGCGGATCAGTTCCCGGCCACAATGGTTCAATCGTTTTAATCCAGAAGTAATTGTAAACCGTGCCGGCCCGGCCGGTGAGAAACGAAAAAGTTATGACAATCGAAGTTTTAAATACAGCAGGTCAGAAAACTGGCAGAACAGTTGAGCTTCCCGAAGAAATCTTCGGTACCGAGCCCAATGATCATGTGATTTATCTGGCTGTAAAACAATACCTCGCCGCTCAGCGTCAGGGTACTTCAAAAGTAAAAACCCGTGCCGAAGTACAAGGTGCCAGCCGCAAGCTGCACAAGCAAAAAGGTACTGGTGGTAGCCGTAAGGGTAACATCCGTAACCCATTGTACCGCGGTGGTGGTACCATTTTTGGACCTAAGCCTACTACTCACGACCAGAAGTTGAACCGTAAGGTGAAGGATCCGGCTAAAATTGCTGCTCTGAGCTACAAAGCCAAAGAAAGCGCCATCGTAGTGGTAGAAGACCTGAAGTTCGATGCTCCCAAAACCAAAGCTTTTGCTGGCGTAATGCAGGGCCTGGGTGTAGCAGATAAGAAGACGTTGTTTGTATATCCTGAACTGGATACCAACTTCTACCTCAGCCTGCGCAACATCCCCAACGCTGCTGCTATTGAGCTGGCCGACATCAACACTTACGATATCGTAAATGCTGACGTAATGGTCCTCACTGAATCAGCTGCTAAAATCTTCACCGAAGAAGGTACTGAAGCTTAATTAAGAACCGAATAATTCTGATCGAAATGAAACTGACAGATGTATTAATAAAGCCTGTGTTGACCGAAAAGGTGAACAAGCAAATTGAAAAGAAGCGCAGCTACACCTTCATCGTAGATCGTAAGGCCAACAAGCTGGAGATTAAAAAAGCGGTTGAAGAATTCTATGGCGTAAATGTAACTGACGTGAACACGTTGGTAATGCCCGGAAAAGCAAAGTCTCGCTTCACCAAGTCTGGCTTTATCAATGGCCGCAAGCCTGCCAAAAAGAAGGCAGTCGTAACTGTAGCAGAAGGCGAAGAAATTAACCTGTACGGCGAAATCTAATCCACTGCAACTCAAACAAAAACAAGAATGGCAACCAACCGCCGCGAAGTGTTGAAATAAACCAACTCAGAACTAAGAAAAATGGCACTGAAAAAATACAAACCAATGACCGCCGGTACCCGCTGGAAAATTGGTAATGCGTATGCTGAAGTAACCACTAACAAGCCTGAGCGTAGCCTGCTGGAACCAGTGAAGAAATCTGGTGGCCGCAACGCACAGGGCCGTCGTACCATGCGCTATATTGGCGGTGGTCACAAGCAGAAGTACCGTATCATCGACTTCAAGCGTAACAAGCAAAACATTGAAGCAACTGTACTGACTGTAGAATACGATCCAAACCGTACAGCTTTCATCGCTCTGGTAGAATATACCGATGGTGAAAAGCGCTATATCCTGGCTCCACAGGGCATTCAGGTTGGTCAGAAAGTAATTTCTGGTCCTACTGTAGCTCCTGAAATTGGCAACTGTCTTCCTATGAAGAACATGCCTTTGGGTACCAACGTCCACAATATTGAAATGCAGCCTGGCCAAGGTGGCAAGCTGGTACGTAGTGCCGGTTCTGCTGCTCAGCTTACCAACAAGGAAGAAGCTTACGCTGTATTGAAAATGCCTTCTGGCGAATTGCGCAAACTCCTCATCAATTGCTACGCTACTGTAGGTGTAGTAAGCAATGGCGACCATAACCTCCAGAGCCTCGGTAAAGCAGGTGCTAACCGCTGGCGTGGTATCCGCCCCCGCAACCGTGGTGTGGCTATGAACCCTGTAGATCACCCAATGGGTGGTGGTGAAGGCCGTGCTTCTGGTGGTCACCCACGCAGCCGCACTGGTAAGTACGCCAAAGGTGAGAAGACCCGTACCAAAGGCAAAGGCAGCGATAAGCTGATTCTCCAGCGCCGCGACGGTAAAAAACTGGCTAAGTAATTTGAGAATTGATTTAAGCTTTTACAGAAACCAATTCAATTTTCAAATCCTCAAATTTTCAAATTAACGAATTCAATATGGCTCGTTCAATTAAAAAAGGTCCCTACGTTGATGCCAAACTCGAGAAGAAAATCGTGAACATGGCAGAAGGCAAAGTGAAGAAGGGTGTTATCAAAACCTGGAGTCGTCGTTCTACCATTACTCCTGATTTTGTAGGCCAAACATTCGCTGTGCACAACGGTAACAAATTCATCCCTGTGTATGTAACCGAATTCATGGTTGGTCACAAGCTTGGTGAATTTGCTCCTACCCGCAACTTCAGAGGACACGCCGGTAGCAAAAAATAAATTGTTTAAATGTTGGTGGTTTTTGGTTGGCAGTTGTTTGAGATTCTTCTGCAACAAAAACTAAAAACCAAAAACCTGAAACTGAATAAAAATGGAAGCAGTAGCTAAACTGAGAAATTATCCCACTTCGCCCCGCAAAATGCGTTTGCTGGCCGACCTGATTCGTGGCATGAAGGTTGATCAAGCCCTGGCTGTATTGGAGCACAACACCAAGCACAGTTCTGTACCGCTGGCTAAGTTGGTTAAGAGTGCTGCCTTTAACTGGAAAGCAAAGAATGATGGTGCTGACGAAAGTGCACTGGTGGTAAAAACCATTATGGTAGACGGTGGCCGTACCCTGAAGCGGATGCGTCCAGCTCCTCAGGGCCGTGGATACCGTGTACGTAAGCGTAGCAATCACGTAACCGTAACTGTAGACACCATCTAATTCTCACTAAACGAATTGTTCAAATTTTCAAATTGAAATAATGGGTCAAAAAGCAAATCCAATCGGTAACAGGCTCGGTATCATCCGTGGTTGGGACAGTAACTGGTACGGCAACAAGAAAGTATATGCCGACCGACCTGATCGAGGACAACAAGATCCGTACCTACCTGAATGCCCGTATCAACAAGGGTGGCATTTCTAAAATCGTTATCGAACGTACCCTCAATAAACTGATTGTAACCATCCATACTTCTAAGCCTGGTATCATCATTGGTAAAGGCGGTGGCGAAGTAGACCGTATCAAAGAAGAGCTGAAGAAGCTCACCGGTAAAGATGACGTACAAATCAACATCCTCGAAATCCGTCGTCCTGAAGTTGACGCTATGATTGTAGCTGATACTATTGCCCGTCAGATTGAGAACCGCATCAACTACAAGCGTGCCATCAAAATGGCCATTGCTTCTGCTATGCGCATGGGTGCTGAGGGTATCAAAATCAAAGCCAGTGGCCGTTTGGGTGGTGCTGAAATTGCCCGTAGCGAAGAAATCAAAATGGGTCGTACCCCATTGCACACTTACCGTATGGATATTGACTACGCCAGCCTGGCTGCTCAAACCGTGTATGGTAAAATCGGTTTGAAAGTATGGATCTGTAAAGGTGAAGTACTGACCAAGCGTGACCTCAACCCGAACTTTGTAGGCACTGGCAGCGGTCTGAGCGACCGTCGTGGTGGCGAAGAACGTGGTGGTGACCGCGGTGGCCGTGGTGGAGACAGAAGAGGTGGTGGTGATCGCCGCGACCGTGGAGGCCGTCGCTAATTGCAACAGGCAACCAGCTTCAACTAATTGTAAATATTCAAATACGTAGATAAATGTTACAGCCGAAAAGAACCAAGTTCCGCAAGCAACAAAAAGGCCGCATCCGCGAAGTGGCTAAGCGTGGCGCTACCATTTCATTCGGTTCGTTTGCCCTGAAAGCACAGGAACCTATTTGGTTGAACAACCGCCAGATCGAAAGTGCCCGTCAGGCAATGACCCGTGCCATGAAGCGTGAAGGTAGTGTGTGGATCCGTGTATTCCCTGACAAAATCATTACCCGCAAGCCTGCCGAAGTGCGGATGGGTAAGGGTAAGGGTAACCCTGAATTTTGGGCAGCCGTAGTAGAACCAGGTCGTATCCTGTTCGAATGCGACGGTGTACCGATGGAAGTAGCCCGCCAGGCTATGGAACTCGCCGCTCAGAAGTTGCCAATCAAAACCAAGTTCGTTGTACGCCGCGACTACCAGGCGTAATGATGCGAATAAGTGCTGATGTGCTGATGTAACGATTTCAGGCATGCAGCTGAAAAAAATTATTCATTAGCAGATTAGCAAATTGGCTAATCATCAAATTGAAAAAGATGTCTAAGAAAGTTGACTTCAACAAAAGCCTGAGTGAAATAAGCATCGACGATCCGAAGGTTCGCATCAGCGAAGATGAAGTGCGCCTGAAGAAACTCACTTTTGCGCATGCCATCACTCCGCTGGAAAATCCGATGAGCATCAGAGACCTGCGTCGCGACATTGCCCGCTTGAAATCCGAACTCAAGAAAAGGGTACTGGTAGGCTAATTTTTAATTGAAAAGTAGTTCAGCAAAATATTGAACCAAATGGAAACCAGAAATCTTCGTAAGACCAGGATTGGTGTAGTAGCCAGCAACAAAATGGATAAAACCATTACTGTAGCTGTTGAACGTAAAGTGAAGCACCCTATCTATGGTAAGTTCGTGAAAAAAACTACCAAGTTTCATGCTCACGACGAAAAGAACGAGTGCAGCATTGGCGACACCGTAAAAATTATGGAAACCCGCCCTCTCAGCAAAACAAAGCGCTGGAGACTGGTAGAAGTAGTTGAGAAAGTGAAATAATCAGCTAACAGCTGCAAGCTGCATGCTTCAAGCTTTTCGCTGGTGTTGTATAACATAGCAAAAGCCTCTGACAAATTCGTAACATCATTAGCCCGAGTGCTAAAGCTAAAAAGCTAACAAAATGATTCAGCAAGAAAGCCGGTTGAACGTAGCGGATAACAGCGGTGCCAAAGAGGTACTATGTATTCGTGTATTGGGCAACAGCGGACAAGACTACGCCGGTATTGGCGACAAGATTGTGGTTACTGTAAAGGACGCAATTCCTGGTGGCGGTATGAAAAAAGGTACCGTAGCCAAAGCCGTTATTGTACGTACTAAAAACAAACTGCGTCGCAAAGACGGATCTTACATCCGTTTCGATGACAACGCCGTTGTAATCCTGAACAACTCAGACGAACCACGTGGTACCCGTATTTTCGGACCCGTTGCCCGTGAGCTTCGCGACAAAGGATACATGAAAATTGTATCGCTGGCTCCAGAAGTACTGTAATGCAAAACGCCGAAGGCAAAGTGCTGAAAGCGAATTTCAATAACTGCGTTAAGCGTTAAGCGTTACGCATCAAGCTATAAAGTATGACTAATCGTTTCAAACCAAAGTTCAACATCAAGAAAGGTGACAACGTTGTTGTTATCACCGGTGATGATAAGGATCTGAAAAAGCCCCGCGTTGTACTGGCCGTTTATCCTGACAAGGCTAAAGTGCTGGTAGAAGGCGTAAACATTCAGACCCGCCATACAAAACCTACAGCACAAAACACCCAGGGGGGTATTGTGAAAAAGAAGCACCCATTGCTATCAGCAACGTGCAACTGTGGGATGCCAAAGCCGGCGCTGCAGTACGTGTAAAGCGTAGCCGCGACAACGGTAAATTAGTTCGTATTTCTAAAAAATCCGGGGAGGTTATTAAATAATGGCAACTACAAATTATACTCCGCGCCTGGCAGACAAGTACAAAGCTGAAGTTGTACCTGCCCTCATGAAGAAGTTCGGTTACAAAACCATAATGCAGGCTCCCAAGCTTACCAAAATTTGCTTGAACCGTGGCGTTAATGGTGCTACTGCCGATAAGAAACTTGTAGACATCGCTATTGAAGAGCTGACTACCATTACTGGTCAAAAAGCTGTAGCTACAATGTCTAAGAAGGACATCTCAAACTTCAAGCTCCGTCGCAACATGCCGATTGGTGCCCGTGTTACCCTCCGTGGTGATCAGATGTTTGAATTCCTCGATCGTTTGATTTCAGTTTCACTTCCTCGTGTACGTGACTTTAAAGGCATCAACGATAAGAGCTTCGACGGCCGTGGTAACTATACCATGGGTGTTACTGAGCAAATTATCTTCCCTGAAATCGACATCGACAAGGTGAACAAAATCACTGGTCTCGATATCACTTTCGTAACCACTGCCCGTACCAACGAAGAGGCTTACGAACTGCTGAAGGAAATTGGTCTTCCTTTCAAGAACATCAAAAAAGACAACAACTAATAAAACCAGATCCCAAAGGAATGATTCCCAAATTCCTGAGGAAACTAAGCAAGCATACTTAGGATTTGGAATTTTAAAATTTGGAATTTCATTTTTATGGCAAAAGAATCAGTTAAAGCCCGTCAGCGTAAGCGTGAAGCTACCGTAGCCAAGTTTGCAGAAAAGCGTGCCGCCCTTAAGGCCGCCGGTGACTATGCAGCATTGGATCAGCTTCCCCGCAATGCATCGCCTGTACGCCTCAAAAACCGTTGCCAGTTGTCTGGCCGTCCTAAAGGTTACATGCGTCATTTCGGTATCTGCCGTAACATGTTTCGCGACATGGCACTGGAAGGTAAAATTCCTGGCGTGAAAAAAGCAAGCTGGTAATTGCTCTGGCAATCGCCACAAGCAAGCAACTTCATTCAATTCATTTTAAACTAAAATCCAATTATTCCGTCCTGAGTTTTTCAGGAGCCGGAATGTAGGAGGGAAATCATATGGTAACTGATCCTATCGCAGACTTTCTGACTCGTATTCGGAATGCTCAAATGGCCAACCACCGCATCGTGGAAATTCCTGCTTCTAACCTGAAGAAGCGCATGACCGAAATTTTGTACGAAAAAGGATACATCCTGAAGTACAAGTTTGAAGACGACAACAAGCAAGGTCTTATCAAAATCGCTTTGAAGTACGACGTGAATACCAAGCAGCCTGCTATCACTTCTCTGGAGCGTATCAGCCGCCCCGGTTTGCGTCAGTATGCTAAGCCTGCCGACTTCAAGCGTGTAATGAACGGCCTGGGTATTGCCATTGTGAGCACTTCTAAAGGTGTAATGACCGACAAAGAAGCCAAAGCTCAGAATGTAGGTGGCGAAATTTTGTGCCACATCTATTAATCGATTGTATTTGGGCGGTCTGTTTATTTAAGCCTTTTAGTCGGGGCTGAACGCAGGTCACTCTTTTGATTCACATATTTAAACACAACAACGACTATGTCTCGTGTAGGAAAAAAACCGGTAACTATCCCCGCTGGTGTTACTATCACTGTAAGTGGCGATAACACTGTTACCGTAAAAGGCCCCAAAGGCGAATTGAAGCAAACGTTGGATCGTGACATTCAGGTAGAAATAGCTGAAGGTACTTTGACTGTAGGTCGTCCTACCGATCAAATCCGCCACCGTGCATTGCATGGTTTGTACCGTGCCCTTATTGCCAACATGGTAAAAGGTGTAACCGAAGGTTTTGTAAAGAAAATGGAACTGGTAGGTGTGGGTTACAAAGCCGCAAACACTGGCAACATTCTCGATCTTTCTCTCGGTTATTCGCACAACATCATTATCGAAATTCCACAAGAGCTGAAGGTGACTACAGCTCAGGAAAAAGGTAAGAACCCCGAGATTGTAATTGAAGGCATGGACAATCAATTGCTCGGTCAGGTTTGTGCCAAAATCCGCAGCCTGCGTAAGCCTGAACCATACAAAGGAAAAGGTGTTCGCTTTGCTGGCGAAGTGGTTCGTAAGAAAGCTGGTAAATCTGCTGGTAAATAATCATCGGTAACCGGTTGTAATAACTGAATTAAGAAAATAGCGCTCCTGTACCGGAGCCGGAGGATATAAAATGGATAAGAAAGTCATTTCAAGAAAGAAAATCCACTACCGCATTCGTAAGCGTTTGATCGGTAGCGCTGCCAAGCCTCGCCTGAGCGTATTCCGCAGCAACGCTGACATTTACTGTCAGCTGATTGACGACGCTAATGGTACTACATTGGCCGCCGCCAGCAGCCGCGATAAAGACATCGCTGCTCAAAAGGTAACCAAAACTGAAAAAAGCAAGCTGGTAGGCAACGCCATTGCCCGCAAAGCAGCCGACCTGGGTATCACTACATGTGTATTTGATCGTGGTGGTTTCTTGTATCATGGTCGCATTAAGGCTGTAGCCGACGGTGCCCGTGAAGGCGGTT
The DNA here is from genome assembly GCF_009740285.1 of Phnomibacter ginsenosidimutans. GTDB lineage: Bacteria > Bacteroidota > Bacteroidia > Chitinophagales > Chitinophagaceae > Phnomibacter > Phnomibacter ginsenosidimutans. Next base: position 3,175,363 of record NZ_CP046566.1, on the reverse strand, counting down.
TGACCCTCTAATTTTCAGTGTTTGTCAATCCAAGCGATCAAACATCAACAATCGTAAAACTTGCCTGCCCTGCAGGCTCAATTGAAAAGAATAAAATGGCAAAAGCTATCGTAAACCGCGTAAAAGCCGGCGACCTCGAACTGAAAGAGAAGGTTGTAGCTATTAACCGTGTTGTAAAAACCACCAAGGGTGGCCGTACCTTCAGCTTCTCCGCCCTGGTAGTGGTAGGCAATGAGAATGGTGTGGTAGGTCATGGTTTGGGTAAGGCCAAAGAAGTACAGGAAGCCATCACCAAAGGCATTGAAGATGCCAAGAAGAACCTGGTGAAAGTGCCTGTAATGCATGGCACTATTCCTCATGAGCAGTTTGTAAAAGAAGGTGCTGCTAAAGTATTGCTGAAGCCAGCTGCACATGGTACCGGTGTAATTGCCGGAGGCAGCATGCGTGCCGTACTGGAAAGCGCTGGTGTTACAGACGTGCTGGCTAAGAGCCTCGGTTCTGCCAACCCGCACAACGTGGTAAAAGCTACATTCACTGCTTTGGCTACATTGCGTGAGCCCATTCAGGTAGCCAAAACCCGTACTGTTTCTCTGAAAAAAGTATTCAACGGATAATTAGTTTGACGGGCGAAGCAAGAGGTGCTTTGATCCGAACGATCATCACATTTCATGCCTCATTCCTTCAACTTCAAACCTCATAACGATGAAGAAGATCAAAATCACTCAGGTTAAAAGTGTGATCGACCGTCCGGAGCGCCAAAAGAAAACGATGGAAGCTCTCGGCCTGCGCAAGATGCATGCTACCGTAGAAAAAGAAGCCACTCCACAGATTTTGGGAATGGTGGAAAAAGTATTGCACCTGGTAAAGGTGGAAGAAGTGGCTCAAGCCTAAATTCGCAACCGAAATTCTTGATTCCAAATTCCAATCTTCATTCGATGTATTGGAATTTGGAATTTAATTATGCTCATTTTTTAAGCGAGGGGCGCTAACCCCGTAAAGTAAAAACTAGTAGTTATGAAACTGCACAATCTCAAGCCTGCCGAAGGCAGTACGCACAGTGAAAAACGTTTAGGTCGTGGTGAAGCATCTGGTAAAGGTGGTACCTCAACCAAGGGTAACAAAGGTCAGCAGCAACGTGCCGGCTACGCCAGCAAAATGGCTCATGAAGGTGGTCAGATGCCTATCCAGCGTCGTATCCCCAAGCGTGGTTTTAAAAACCCACATCGTGTTTCTTACACTGTATTCAACCTGGGTCAGGTAGATCAGCTGGTTGAAAAATATGGTCTGACTGAATTCAGCCTCGATAATCTCTACATCAATGGTCTCATCAACCAGTCTGCTTTGGTAAAAGTACTGGGTGCCGGTGAACTGAAAAGCGCCATCACTTTCAAAGTGAACGCTGTAAGTGAAAAGGCCAAAGCTGCTATTGAAGCGGCCGGTGGAACTGTAGAAATCCTGAACTAATCGGGCAGTACAAAAGTTCCTTTCGCCACGCCGAAAGGAACTCTTGTTTTACCTACATTTGAGGCCCTTTAAATTGACTGAATTCCGTGAAGAAATTTATCGAAACACTGAAGAATATCTGGACGATTGATGAGCTGCGCCAAAAGATAGTTGTTACGCTTGCCTTATTGATCACCTATCGCCTTGGTACGCACATCGTGTTGCCAGGTATTGACCCCAATGCACTGGAAGCAGTGAAGGGCAAAACGACCGGCTTGCTGGGTCTGTTCGACCAGTTTGCAGGTGGTGCCTTCTCTCAGGCTTCTATTTTGGCCTTGGGTATTATGCCTTACATCTCTGCTTCAATTTTTATGCAGCTGGTAACCATCCTGGTTCCTCAGTTCCAAAAAATTCAGAAGGAAGGAGAAAGTGGCCGCAAGAAAATCAACCAATGGACCCGTTACCTCACAGTATTGGTAACGGTGTTTCAGGCTGGTGCTTATATCACCTACCTGCAGAGCCCCGGTTATAAAGAAGCATTGATTCCTGCTTACGAACCTTTTTTCGTTATCAGCACCATCATTTTGCTTACTGCGGGTACACTGTTTGTAATGTGGTTGGGTGAAAAAATCACCGACAAAGGATTGGGTAACGGTACTTCCCTCATCATTATGGTGGGTATCCTGGCTCGTCTTCCACAAAGCTTTTTGCAAGAATTTACCGCTAAGAACTCAAAAGGTGGTGGGGGTGTGTTGGTATTCATTATTGAAATTGCCATCCTCGTTGCTATCATCATGGGCCTGATTGTATTGGTACAAGGTGTTCGCAAAATTGCGATCAACTATGCCAAACAAATTGTTGGCAACAAGCAGTTTGGCGGTGCACGTCAGTTCTTGCCTATCAAGGTGAACAGTGCTGGTGTAATGCCAATCATCTTTGCTCAGGCCATCATCTTCATCCCTACCATTTTCGCCAAGTTTGATACTACAGGCGATTTCATGAAGATTTTGAACGACCATAGCAACGGTTGGTACATGCTGATTTATAGCGTACTGGTAATTGGTTTTACTTACCTGTATACCGCTATCATCTTCAACCCCAAGCAAATTGCTGAAGACCTGAAGCGTAATAATGGTTTCATTCCCGGCGTAAAGCCTGGTCAGCCTACTGCTGATTACATTGGCTCAGTAATGGATAAAGTGACCTTGCCAGGCGCCATCCTGCTGGCCTTCGTAGGTATTCTGCCTGGTGTAGCCCAAAAGCTGGGTGTAACCGGTGGCTTCAGCAGCTTCTTTGGTGGTACCAGCTTGCTCATCATGGTAGGTGTTATCTTGGATACCCTCCAGCAAATTGAAACCCACTTGCTGATGCGTCAGTACGATGGTTTGATGAGCGGTGGCCGCATTCAGGGCCGTCAGGCTGTGAGCAGCTCACCCATTGGATAAGACATTTTGTATTTGATGTTTTTATAAAAATACCTGTCTGATAAAGGCAGGTATTTTTTATTCGTCTTTAACCCCAAGCTTGCCAAAGGCTTCGTTTCTTTGCAACCTTTATGAGTTTGTTTAAAAAATACAAGGAAGTGATTTACCTCAAGAATAAAGAAGAAATAGAACTGATGCGCCACAGCAACCTGCTGGTGGGCGAAACCATTGCTACACTTGCCGCCATGCTACGTCCGGGCATTACTACTTCGCAGCTGGACTTAACTGCTGGCCAGTTCATTCGCGACAATGGCGGTGTACCCAGTTTTTTGAATTACAACGGCTATCCCTACAATACCTGCATTAGTGTAAATGACGCTGTTGTACATGGTTTTCCTGACAATCGTGAATTGAAACCCGGTGACATCATCAGCATTGATTGCGGTGTGTTTAAAAATGGCTTTCATGGTGATAGTGCTTACACTTTTGCCATTAAAGATGCCGATGCCGACGCTTTAGCCATGATGCGGGTTACAAAAGAATCGCTGTACAAGGGCATTGAAAAAGCGAGGGCCGGCAATCGCATTGGCGATGTGGCTTTTGCTGTGCAAGATTATGCAGAACGCCAGCACCCTTATGGTGTAGTTCGTGAGCTGGTTGGTCATGGTATTGGTCGCAAAATGCACGAAGATCCACAGGTGCCTAACTATGGTAAGCGGGGTACCGGTGCCAAGCTACAGGCCGGTATGACCATCGCCATTGAACCAATGGTAAATTTGGGTAAGAAAGAAGTATACACAGACGAAGACGGCTGGACCATCAGAACCAAAGATGGTAAAGTAGCTGCTCACTATGAGCACAGTGTAGCCGTGCAAAAAGATAAGGCTGATATACTGAGTTCTTTTGCTAGTATAGAAGCGGCTGAAAAAGCCAATACACATTTAGAATCGGCTTACTATTAAACTGAAGGCTGATGTCATCAATAAAAAGAGGATTCAATTGAATCCTCTTTTTTATTGCAATGAAGTAATCGCTTATTGTTTAGAAAGCGAATCAATGGCTTTACCGGCTTCTTCCAACGCACTACGTACTGTGTCGCTGTTCAAACCATCAAGAGCTTTTTGTGCTTCTTCCAATTCTTCGGTACTGGCACCTTGCTGCTTCATTTTGTCTTTACCCATGCTCATCAGGGTGTTTTTGTCGAAAGCTACTTTCCAGGCACCGTCTTCTTTTTTCAATTTAAAATCGGTTTTGTCTTTGCCATCAACACTTACACTTACTGTAGCCTCATCGCCGTTGATAACTGCATCACCGTATTCAATTTTCTGCTTGGCCATTTCCTGCTTCAGACTGTCTTTGTTGACTGGTGCAAAGCTCATGCCCATTTTCATCATGTCCAGCATGCTTTTGCTGTCTTTTGTGGCATGCTTGGCAGCCTCATCAATGTCCATGCTTTTGAATGCCTCAAAGAATTTTTTGGCAACGCCTTTAGGATCGCCGCTACCGCCAGAGCAAGCAGCCATAGCCAGCACAACAATGGCCAGCAGAGGGAGAAGTACTTTTTTCATCTGAGATGATTTGTGATTTGAGTGGAATTAAGTTGAAACAAATGTAGTGGCCAAAATTTAGCAGCAAAGTGAAGGGCCAAAAAATAATTCTACCGGTAATGTTAATAGCTGAACTGCTGAATAAACCGCATCAGTGGCGATGCCGACAGGTTATCAACGGCAACAAATGTTTTGTTGTTGATGCGGGTAAATTGAAACCAGCTGCTGTCTTGCAATACATGGCTGATGGCTTTGCTCACCATTTCGGCACAATACAAGCGGTCATCAGTTTGGTAATCAAACGCCATATCGAATGGAATGCCCTGCGCCCAAAGTGATTTGGCCTGTTGCCCAATTTGTAGCTGTTGTGTAGCTGTGGTGCCAGTGCGTACAATAGCCGCAGCCTTATTTTCAGATGGATGACAAAAGCTGTATAACGGCTCTCGTTTGATGCGTTGATCGGGATTGAACTCGCCGCCAATAGCGTGGTATACAAACACCGTATCCTGTTCAATATTCACAATACCGCAGTGGCTGTACCGCTTGTCGGTTTGGTTCATTTGTCGCAGCATTTCGCTGGTGATGTCTGTGCCCAGCCGCAGCAACACATCGCCTGATTGCAATGCTTTTTCCAGAGCCGGAAATATAACGGTATCGTATTGCTGCAGTCGACTGGTCTGATGCTGTTGCACCGATGCAGGCAGCGATGAACCGGCAGGCTTCGGTTCGGGTTGGGCACAGCTGTACCAAAGCAAAAGAAGAGATGGCAGCCAGTGCCATCTCTTCTTAGCATTGTCTAGTATCGTTGAAAAATTATTGCGGCTTGTCACGGTTGCGAAAATATTCTTTTCGCTGTGCCTGATAGGCTTCTTCTTCTGCATTTTCTTTTTCTTTCTCTTTATCGTAGGCCTTGATGATGGCTTTTACGAGGCGGTGGCGAACCACATCTTCCTCATCGAGCTCTATGTGTGCAATGCCGTTGATGTTTTTGAGAATACGGGTGGCTTTTTCCAAACCACTACGCTGGCTCTTGGGCAGGTCTACCTGCGTCATATCGCCGGTGATGATGGCCTTGGCATTGGCACCTATACGGGTGAGAAACATTTTCAACTGCAGGTCGGTGGAGTTTTGGGCTTCATCAAGAATGATGTAGGCATTGTCCAACGTACGGCCACGCATGTACGCCAGCGGGGCAATTTCGATGGTGCGGGTACTCATATAGTAGCCCAGCTTATCTGCCGGTATCATATCATCCAGCGCATCGTACAACGGCCGCAGGTACGGATCAATTTTTTCTTTGAGATCGCCGGGCAAAAAACCAAGGCTTTCACCAGCTTCTACCGCAGGGCGGGTGAGGATGATTTTTTTGACAGACTTGTTTTTGAGGGCTCTTACCGCCAGCGCAACAGCGGTGTACGTTTTACCGGTACCGGCAGGGCCAAGGGCAAATACAATGTCGTTGGTATCTGCCGCACTTACCATGCGTTTTTGGTTGTGGGTGCGGGCCCGTACTGTTTTGCCATTGGGGCCAAATACCAACACATCGTTGGGATTTCGCTCCACAAAAGCATCTACCGTTTCAGCATCATCACCACCCAAAATGGTTTCAAAATAGTTTTCGCTCAGGTGCCCGTTGCGTTCAAGGTATTGTACAACAAGGCCAATCTTTTCTTTTGCAAACTCGATCTGTTCAGGACTGCCGCTCAGTTTTATTTGTGTCCCGCGGCCAAGGATCTTTAACAATGGAAATTTCTTTTTCAGCAGATCCAGCTTGCCGTTATTTACCCCAAAAAATTCAATGGGATTCACGGTTTCCAGGTTAATGATTGTCTCAGTCAAATGGTGTAAGTTTTAGTGATGCGATGATGTAAAAAGAACTTAGATGATTGCGGTATCAACTCTCTCAAATTTATTTTTTACTATTCCTAAAACCCAAAATTAGTTGTACACTTTTTGTGGAAAGAAACGGTGTTACTCTGCGCCAATTCCCTTTCATTTAAAGGAATACGATTGGCCGCTTACCACACTATTTGTAGTAACAATTTGATTGCCGCTTCGGTTGTAGCCAGCGCAAAATGAATTGATCATCACCCTTGTATGCCAGGTGGTTTGCGTATCCATTTCCTGATGTTTGTTAGGTTTTCTCTTGCCAATAATCATTTTCTAACCATCCTGCTCCGTCTACTTTTACGTTCGTCAATGAAGAACAACCACAATCATTCATTTAAACGGACATCCATTGCAAACGCCTCATTGTAGGCCTGCAATAGACCCGATCAATTCAAACTAAATACCTATAAAATGGCTACAGTAAAAAAGGCAATCAAGTATGTCTATTCCTTTGGGGGTGGCAAAGCCGACGGAAACGAATCCATGAAAAACCTGCTGGGTGGCAAAGGTGCCAACCTCGCTGAAATGGCAGGTCATCCAAAACTGAAACTGCCCGTGCCACCGGGTTTTACACTCACTACAGAAGTTTGTACTTATTACTACGCCAACAAGCGAACCTATCCTAAAGTATTGGACGCACAAGTGAAAGAGGCATTGGCCAAAATGGAAAAAATCACCGGCAAGAAATTCGGCGATGTAAAAAATCCGCTGTTGGTTTCTGTACGTTCTGGTGCCCGCAAGAGCATGCCCGGTATGATGGAAACCGTGTTGAATGTGGGCTTGAATGAAAAAACCATTGAAGGCTTGATTGCTCAAAGTGGCGATGCCCGTTTTGCTTACGATGCATACCGCCGCCTCATTATGATGTATGCCGATGTGGTGATGGAAAAAGCAGCCGGCATTGAACCCAAGGGCAAAGGCATTCGCAAACAGCTGGATGAAAAGCTGGAAGCTATTAAACACAAACAAGGTTATACCAGCGATACAGACCTTACAGTAGACGAACTGAAAGTGCTGGTTGCAGATTATAAAAAGACGGTTAAGAAAGTATTGGGCGTTGAATTTCCTGACGATCCCATGAAGCAACTCTGGGGTGGTATGGGTGCCGTATTTGCCAGCTGGAATGGCAAGCGGGCCATCGAATACCGCCGCATCGAAAAAATTCCTGATGAGTGGGGAACAGCGGTAAACGTACAGGCCATGGTGTTTGGCAACCTGGGTAACGACAGCTGTACAGGGGTAGCTTTTTCCCGCAACCCTGGTAGTGGTGAAAACAAATTTTATGGCGAGTACCTGGTAAATGCACAAGGTGAAGACGTAGTGGCTGGTATCCGCACTCCGGCGCCGCTCAATGCGTATTCTAAAAATGCGCAAAGCGAACATTTTGATACGCTGGAAAAACTGATGCCTGTTCAGTACAAAGAACTGGATGCTATTCAGCAGCGTTTGGAAAAGCACTACAAAGACATGCAAGACATTGAGTTTACCATTGAAAAAGGAAAACTCTACATGCTCCAGTGCCGTGTTGGTAAGCGCAATGGTGTAGCCGCTGTACGCATGGCTACCGAAATGTACAAGAGCAAAATGATTGATGCCAAAACGGCCATCATGCGGGTTGCACCCAACCAACTGGTAGAACTGTTGCTGCCCATGCTCGATCCTAAAGAAGAATTGCTGAAACCCGTAATTGCCAAAGGTTTGCCTGCAGGTCCCGGTGGTGCCAAAGGCCGTGTTGTCTTCACTTCTGAAGACGCAGTAGCTTGGGCTGCAAAAGGGGAGAAAGTGATATTGGTACGTGAAGAAACGTCACCCGAAGATGTGGATGGTATGCATAAAGCACAGGCCATTCTTACTACCAAAGGTGGTATGACATCACACGCAGCATTGGTGGCCCGTGGTTGGGGTAAATGCTGTATCGTGGGTTGCGGCGATATCGAAATTCACAGCGATAGCAAAGTATTCAAAGCCAAGAATGGTGAAGTCATCAAAGAAGGCGATTGGATTAGCCTGAATGGTACCAAAGGTGTAGTATACGAAGGCAGTATGCCACTGGTAGACATCGACATCGAGAAAAACCAGAGCTACAAAGACCTCATGAAACTGGTAGACCAGGTGAAACAAATAGGTGTACGTGCCAATGCTGAAACCCCTGAAGATGCCAATGTGGCCTTCAAGTTTGGTGCAGAAGGTATCGGCCTGTTCCGTACCGAGCACATGTTCTATGGCGAGGGTAGCGAAGAGCCTTTGTTCCAGCTGCGCAAAATGATTGTGAGCAAAACAGAAAAAGAAAGAAGAGCAGCGCTGAACGATTTGTTCAAGTACGTGAAGAAGGATGTGAAGAACACGCTGAATGTGATGAAGGGACACCCTGTAACCATTCGCCTGCTCGATCCACCACTGCACGAATTTGTACCACACGATAAAGAGAAACTGACACACCTGAGTAAAGAACTCGGCATCAGTATGAGTGTGTTGAAGCGTCGTGTGCTGGCGTTGCACGAAAACAACCCAATGCTCGGACACCGTGGTGTACGCCTTGGCATCAGCTATCCGGAAATTACTGAAATGCAAATCCGTGCTATTTTCGAAGCCACTGCTGAGCTCACCAAACAAGGTAAAAAGGCATTGCCCGAAATCATGATTCCGGTAACCTGCTCCGTAAACGAATTGATACACCAGCGCAAGATTGTAGATCAGGTGTATAAAGAAGTGTGTGAGAAAACCGGTTTGAAGAAAATTCCGTTCTTGTTTGGTACCATGATTGAAATTCCACGTGCAGCCTTGAAAGCGGCACAAATGGCTGAAGCCGCAGACTTCTTCAGCTTTGGTACCAACGACCTTACGCAAATGAGCTTTGGCTTTAGCCGCGATGATATCGGTGGCTTCCTGCCCAACTACCTCGATCAGAAAATTTTGTTGGACGATCCGTTCCAGACCATTCGATCAGGATGGCATTGGTGAGCTCATCAAGTTCGGTACCGAACGTGGCCGCATTACCAAGCCCAACCTCAAAGTGGGTATCTGTGGTGAGCACGGCGGCGATCCGGAGAGTGTGAAATTCTGCCACCGCATTGGTATGAACTATGTGAGCTGTTCACCATTCAGGGTGCCTATTGCCCGCCTTGCTGCTGCACAGGCTGCGATAGAGTCGCCCCGCAAAGTGACCGGCAAAAAATAGGATTTGGTTTTTTTGAAAATGGAGAAAGTACAAGGCCGTCTGCGAAGACGGCCTTTGCTTTTGCAATCCGTTGCCATGTTTCGTGTCACGCAAACCATCAGAAACCATCTTACCTGCTTACATTTACCCCCTCTTAAAAATGACGTATGAAAAATCTTCCGCTCAATCCGAAAATCTTCATCCAAAACCGTCAACGCTTCATCAAAAAAATGAAGCCCAACAGCATTGCTATTTTCAACAGCAATGATGAAGTACCCAGCAATGGCGATGCCCTGTATCGCTTTCAGCAAAACAGCGATTTGTTTTGGCTCACCGGCATTGAGCAGGAAGATACCATGCTGGTATTGTACCCCGATAATCCGGATCCCAAATACCGCGAAGTATTGGTACTGGTGCGCCCCAACGAAATGAAAGAAAAATGGGATGGCAAACGCCTTCGTGCACAAGAAGGAAAAGACATCAGCGGTGCTGCAGCGGTGTTGTGGCTCGATAGTTTGGATGGCTTGCTGCAGCAGTGGATTCACCTCGCCGATACCATTTACCTCAATACCAACGAGAACGACCGCAAAGCATCGTTAATACAAACACGTGACTATCGCTTTGTGCAAGACATGCAAAGCCGCTATCCGCTACACCAGTACGAACGCAGCGCCAAGATTATGCGGGAAGTACGGGGCATCAAAACCAAGGAAGAAGTGGAAGTGGTTAAAACTGCTATCGACATTACCCACAAAGCTTTTTGCGGGTGATGAAGTTTGTGAAGCCCGGTGTATATGAGCATGAAGTGGAAGCCGAAATTGTGCATGAGTTTTTGCGCAACCGTGCCCGTGGCGAAGCATACGGCAGCATCATTGCCAGCGGCGACCGTGCCCGCACCCTGCACTACATCAGTAACAATGCGGAATGTAAAGATGGTGAACTGCTCCTCATGGATTTTGGCGCCAACTATGGTGGCTACTGCGCCGATCTTACCCGTACTATTCCTGTGAATGGAAAGTTTAGCAAGCGTCAGAAAGAATTGTACAACGCCTGCCTCGACATTCACAACTATGCCAAAAGCATTTTGAAACCCGGCATTACCATTGTGGACTATACCAACAAAGTAGGTGACGAAGCCACGAAGCAGTTTTTGAAAGTGGGGCTGCTGAAAAAGAAGACGTGAAAAACGAAGACCGCAATGTGCTCGAATCTCGGGCTTTCCGCAAGTACCTCTACCATGGTATCAGCCACCACCTGGGTGTGGATGTGCATGACTTGGGCCTGAAACATTTGCCCATACAGGCAGGCATGTTGTTTACTATCGAACCGGGTATTTATGTAGAAGAAGAACAACTCGGCATTCGCATCGAAAACAATGTATGGATTACCAAAACAGGCAACGTGGATTTGTTCAAGGGCATTCCGATTACGGTGGAGGAGATTGAAAAAGCAATGAAAACCCTGTAGCTGTTTTACCGAATCAATTTTACATTTCCAGACATCTTTTTTTCAGGTTCATTCCTGAATTTTATAACCAGTTGCCAAACGTACAGCCCGCTTGGTTGTGGCTGTCCGTTTATTCTTCCATTCCATCCTTCAGCAGCTTGGGTATTGCTAAAAATACGTTGCCCCCATCTGTTTCTTATTTCAAACCGATAATATTCAACCCTGCCTTGAAGAATGGGTCGGAATGTATCATTTAAACCATCTTGATTGGGCGTAAATGCGGTGGGAACATATATGCTTGTAGTACAGTTATTGACCATTACACGAAACAAACCTTTTTGTATGCAGCCGGTGTTGTCTGTCATCCAAACATCAAATGCACTGTTGGTGCTTGCATTAATCCTCAGGTTTTGCAGCGTATCTGAAGCACTTGTATTGGGGCCGGTCCACCTATAACGCACTGGCCCCAATGGTGCTACCAATATGCTGTCGTAACCCTTACATATTTCTATAGTTGTAGAAAAGCGGTAATCGTTTTCATCTTTTGTAAACAGCATGGTATCTGAAAATGAATGACCACAGGCGTCGTTTCCGGTATACCAATAGGTACCGGTATTTTGAACAGTTTTACTCGAGGTTTGCTCGCCGGTGTTCCAGCGAAGGTTGTATAAGCCCGAAGGCGCAGTTAGCGTATAAGTATCTCCAGTGCACAGCACTTTTGTGGCAGCATCATAGTTTTTGTGTGTATAGGGGTTTACTTCTATCACCATGGAATCTGCCGGGTTTGTACACCAGTTTGGTTTTAAATACAAAACGAAAGTTCCTGGCCTTTTCCATTTTAAGTTGAGTTGCTCTTGCCCAACATTATTGGTTAGTTGCAATGCGGCATCTTCAGGTATAATCCATGTATAGTTTCCCTTGCACGAACTGGCACTGTAGGTATAGCTATATGTGTTGGAAGTATCACATATCTTTTGCACACCCTGTATGACCGGCGTGCTGCAAGAAATTGTTTCGTAGCAAAGGGTGTCTGATGAATAAGTTATATCAATACTATGAAGATAACTCTGGGCCTCCTTCATAATATTGGTATCTTTTTTTTCAATAGTAAATGGCGCTGGCGAAACTAAAAAGTTAGATCGTTGCGATGTATAGAATTCTGTTGAAGAATCTAAAGAAATGCAAGTATTGGAGAGTACTTCAGACTGCGAGAAAGTCTGAAATTCTAAGTATTGATCGTTATCTAGTGGAGAATAGATTGGTAATCTTGTAACCGTAAAATTCGAATCTGAATAACTAAAAAATGAAGATTGAGTATATCTATTTTCCATAATGGGCTTTTGATGTTCCCATTCAATTTCAACATTTCCATTATCTAAATTAAAGATGAGATACTTCTCTTTTGTAGTCTTATGATCAATATTGTAACCACTCTCTTTTTCTGTATTTGATAATTCTGCTGCTATTCGAATTTTATTGTTACTACATACAATATTATGTATAAAGGTGTATGCTTCTAATTTTCTCTTTAATAAGAGAGACTTTTCAAATTGATTCTTTCGAAAGTTAAAAAAGCTGAGATTCACTATTTCCTTATTCACTCTAAAACTGTTTGGAAGTACCAATAAGGAGTCATTGATTTTAAAGGAGGGTGTACCCCTTGGAAGGCTAATAGGTGGACTCAAACGAGAAAACTCAAAAGATTCTAGCGGTTGAAAATGTCGGACAGGTTGATTAAAATGATCGCTAACTGGGTCCCATTCAAAAGTTAGATAATTGCCACCTCTTGGTGAATCTAAAAATTGGCGGTAATCCAAAGAATTAATAAATACTACTTTGTTATTGTGTGATGAAATGTCTAAAGTGAATTGGTAAGTGTTTTTGTCTTCAGTTATTTCATAATAGGCATTTTTAAGTATGTTTAGTTGATTGTCTAAATAGAGAAGATGCTTCCAGGGGTTTAGCAAATCAGATTGGCTAAATTGGTCTATGCAAAGAACATAGTTGTTGTTTTGCAATGCGATGAAGGCTGCTCCTTGTGGGGCTGAGGTTGATAAATAATTACCAGATTTTTGAAAGCTTTTGGAGACAAGCAGTTGCCCATTTGAGTTAAGAATTAGTGCTTGAATCTCTTCGTTTGAAAAAGGGTTAATTTCAACGTTTTCAAATTTACTCGACACAGTCGCTATAATTAGTTGTTGAAAGTTATTGAGATTGGCACTACTAACAACAATGTTTACATTGTCTCTTGGGTCTTCATATAACTTCGACCAAATGATAGCATGCGTACCCAAAGCCCTGCACTCTATCATAAAGCATTGTTTCTCATATCCTCTGGGGTCAATTCTAGTAGTTTTGAAAAAAATGTATGCGATTTTATTGATGGTATCCTCAATAGGAACTATTGTGTGGTTTTTAATAGTTTTTAATCTTTCTGAGTTAATATAAGGAATCTGTTTAAATGTAGCAGCCTTTACATTGCATACCTGTCCATAAGTTTCAATAAGGGTAAAACTATAGAAGAGTATCAGTAAACAACAGATTTGGCTACATTTCATAGGTTGTAAATACTTAAATTCATAAAAATATAGGGACAAGAACTTGATTTAGTGGGAGTTCTTGTCCCTGTAAATGATTGTATCTATAGCCTTTACGGTACCATAACTGTTTTTGTACTGCTCCATGGTCCTATACACCCATTTGAACCCTTATTTCTAAATCTTATATATCTCGGACTTCCACTTTGCGGCAGCCATTGGTAGTAGTCGCCAATACCTATGATGTTTGGTATGGCCGGTTGACCTTGTGGTACTTCTGAGTGCCTTAAATCTGTGAAATTGGCATTGGCGGAAATTTGGATTTCCTGCTGCGTTGGGTAAGGCGAAAAACAGCATATTGCACAATTAAGTACGCCAGCAATAAATCCATTCATGCCCGACTGTGGAGCGGCATAATACACAGGATGAACAATACTGCATACCGGCAATGAACCTAAGTTGGCTTCATTAGCAACAACAGTATATGGATATTGACTTTCCTCTTCACATTCTGTATAGAAAAAAAGGCCTACACGCAACGACCAGTTTTGAATACTATTAGAAAATACGATACTTTGGGCGTTGAAAGTTACACGATATAAAGTTCTACCAGGGTCGGAAGGGTCTGTACCTATTGAAGTTATGGTTACTGGTAAAATACTGGTATTATTGACAACAGTGGCACCTGTGCTGGTGTTTGTAACTATTACGCGGCCTCTCGTTTTTTGATTAATGTTGTTGGGATTGGATGCTACTATTGCGTTTTCGCTGCTAATAATAAATGAAGCATATACTTGCCAATCATTTTGACTACAGCTATTGCGCATCATGGATTGACTTTCAATAATGGTCTCCGGTTCAACAGTAGGGTAGCAGCCGGTTCCGCTTCCAAGTAGATTTATTTTATTTTTTTCAATTTGACTTATTGGATTGCCGTCCTCATTTACATGTGTTGTTACTAATTTGGTATTTGATCCGGATAGTTCAATACCCTTTGGGTGCTGTTGAATATATTGTTGTATATATTCCTTTGTTGCTGTTTTGGTCGTTGTTTGATCGGTGGTGTTTGATTGCTTCTCACAGGAATAAAGCGTAGAAATGAATAAGGCAATAATAGTAAATATCAATGCACTATTCAATCTAGATTGAAATAGCAAGTGAATTTGTTGGAAATAATGTTTCATAAATAATTATACATAAATCTAAATAATTTATATCTGGAAAACCATGACTATTTATGCCGGTAACAATTTTTTGACTTTAGTCAAATTCAAATTAATACCTTAATAACGTTTTTTATTTTTAATTAATTGTTTGCTCACAGGGTATTCTTAATCTATAAATAATACTGTCGGATGGATTCTAAAAAAAGGATGCTTTAAACTATTTTATGTGTTTTTCACATTCTAATTAAAAGCATGATATGTAATTCCTTTGCTCCTACATTTACCATCCATAATTTTTACTGCAAGAATAGAACCAATATAATATGACTGGTCGTAATGAAATGTCCTCAGTAACCGGTGGTCAGTCGTCGGCTGTCGTCTCGAAAGCTGCCGGTAGTCCGTCGTCGGTGGTCGGTGGTCTTTCCATCATTCCCAATCTGTTCACATTACTCAACCTCATTCTAGGTTGTTGTGCAATCGTTTTCTTATTGCAAAATGGCATTGCCATTGTGGAGACTGATCCTTCACCCGAAAATCCTATTGGCCAAAAGCTGGAACTGTTGCCCGAAGCCGTGTACATGGCACCATTGTTTATAGCATTGGCAGCCGTCGTAGATTTTCTGGATGGCTTTGTGGCCCGTGCCCTCAAGGCCAGCAGCGAAATGGGCAAACAGCTCGATAGCCTGGCCGATGTGGTAAGTTTTGGTGTGGCACCTGCTATCATTGTCTATCAGTTTTTGCGCCTCAGTGTAGCCAAAACTGAAGCAGGTCTCGATACGTCATTCTGGTGGCTGGCGCCGGCCTTTGTGCTGGCGGCTGCGGCGGCGTATCGGCTGGCCAAGTTCAACCTCGATACCCGCCAAACGCATTGCTTCCGGGGTACGCCGGTGCCTTCAGTAGGATTGATGGTGGCTTCCTTTCCGCTCATTTACTGGACCAGTAATGATGCCACCACCCTCAACCTGCTCACCAATCAGTGGTTTTGGTATGGCCTTGTTGCATTGCTCAGCTGGCTCATGGTAAGTGATTTGCCCATCATGAGCAACAAACCCAAATCAGTAACGCTGCAGGGATTATTGCCACAACTGTTGCTGCTGGCTGTAACCATCATTGCAGCGGTGTTGCTCGGTTGGTGGGCTGGCCCCATTGCGTATGCTGCATTCGTGCTGTTGTCAGTAGTCTTCAAAAAAACCATTCAATAAATTGTTTCAATCGAATTAGCGCAGGCGGCCTTCGGGTCGCCTGTTTTGTTTTGGATAAGAGAATCCCTTTTTTAAGGGAGGCCGTACGGTTACTGAGTCAATATTTTTACGTGTAGGATTATACCTCCCAATATCAACCCCCTGCCAGCAAAGTTGGCACAGCAATTACCATAAAGACGCTTATCGCTGCATCTCCAATCTATCATTCATTTCGTATGAAGCATTTATTTTTCTGTTGCTCACTACTTTTTATTTATGCAAATGCGCTGACTCAAAACATTGGCATAGGCACAGATGCACCACAAGCAAAACTGCATGTGAATGGGAACCTGCAATTGCAGGATGGAGCGGCCGTGTCAAAGTTTAGCAGGGATAGCCTGATGAGCGAAAACAGCCACAACAATGTGCCCACCGAAAGGGCTTTGCGTTCTTACCTCAGTACCGGCCGCTGGACCGGTTTGGATACAGCTGTTACCAGCACCAATGGTATTGTTGCCAAAGGATTCGGTATACAGGGTCTTGGTGGTCCAACCGCCGTAGCATTAAAAGACAACCTGGCTTTTGTTGTCAACTGGAGCAACAACTCTCTCGTTTCTTATAACATTTCCAATCTTAGCGATCCGCAGTCGAAAAGCAATGCTTATACCAATATCAATGGGCCCAGCAGCGTAGCTGTTCAGGGCAATTATGTATACATAACTTCAGAGTTGGGCAATGCACTTACGATTTATAGTTTTACCCCTACGGGAAGCCTTATCTATGTTGGTATGATTGGCACCGGAAGGCGTCCAACTTTTGTAACCGTACATGGAAATTTCGCCTATGTAACCGCAGAAAGAGAGTTGGCCATATATGATGTTTCAGTACCCGCCACACCGGTTTTTAAATCAATCGTAACGACCAACCTGAGTTTTCCAACAGGGGTAGTGGTGCAAGGAAATATCGCTTATGTGGTTTCCAATGGCAACAATCGCTTGTGCATGTTTGATGTTTCCAATCCTATGTCCATCACAGCACTTGGCTTCACCAATACGGGCTTGAGCAATGCCCGGCATGTGTATGTAAAAAATGGATTTGCCTACGTTACGTCAAGAGATAACGACCGCATTCAAATATTCAATGTGAGCAATCCGGCCAGCCCCACGGTAGCCGGCTTTGTGCAGGAAAATATTTACCAGCCTTATAGTATTCATGGTGCGGGCAATTTTTTGTTTGTGGCCAACGGCCAATACAACATGGTGTCTGTGTTCGACATCAGCAATCCAACAGCACCAGTTGCCCGTGGCTACAATACCACCAACATCAGTGGGCCGGGTATTTTATTTGCCCAAAACGATGTGCTGGCTGTTCCGTCTTCTGGCAACAACCGCCTTTGTCTTTTTACCCTCGACAGAACCTATGGCCTAAGCATGTCGCCCACAGGTTTGCAATTATCTGCTACGCAATGGCAAACCGATGGCATGAATATTTTTCGGGGTGAAGGCAATGTGGGCATTGGCATCAGCAAGCCTACAGCAAAGCTGCATGTAGAGGGCCAAACTTTCCTGATGGGAGAAGTGGGCATTGGTACCAATTTTCCCATGGCAAAATTGCATGTAGAAGGCAACAGCTATTTCAATGGCAACCTGAGTATTGGCACTACCACACAATTGGCTACGCAAACATTTGCCAACACATTGGGTGCCAAAGTAGCCTTGTATGGCTCCAGCGCCACCAGCCAGTATGGCTTGGGTATTCAAAGCAATTTGCTGCAGCTGTATACCGATATAGCCGGCTCCAATATTGGTTTTGGATGGGGCAGCAGCACTGCTTTTACGGAAAGAGCCCGCATCATCAACAGTGGCGAAGTAGCGTTGCAAACCAACGGCAGGTTACAGATTCGTACCGGTTCACAAACAGCAGGGCTCTGGCTGGCCAATGCGGCTAATACCGGCAATGTGGGTTTTATTGGTTTACCCAACGATAATGTGATGGGCTTTTATGGCAACAACGGTGCGGGCTGGGGGCTGACCATGAATGCGAACAATGGTTACGTGGGTATTGGACTAAACGGTGCTTCTGCATCGGCACCACTGCAGTTTTCGAATAACCTGGGCCTTACAAAAATCTCTTTGTACAAAGGCACTTATGGCGATGTAGGTATTGGTGTATATGGTGGCGAACTGCGTTTGCAAAACGACATTCCCAACGGCAAAGTGAGCATGGGCGTTATTCAAACTGATGGCTCCTATGCAGAGCTGGCCAAGGCCGAACGAAACGGAGCATATGCCTTTGCCATCTTCGGCAGCTTATGGGCCAACGGTACCACTTATGCCAGCGACCGCCGTTTTAAGCAGCACATTAGCGGCATTGCTTCGCCCTTGCAAAAACTGCTGCAGCTCAATGGGGTGACCTACGACATGAAGGCGGGCGATTTCAACAACATGAATTTTAAACAAGGCCGGGAGATGGGCCTGATAGCACAGGATGTGGAGCTGGTGGTGCCCGAAGCCGTGTCGGAATTAAACGGTTACAAGGGCGTGGATTATGCCAAGCTGGTGCCGTTGCTCATTGAGAGCATCAAGGAATTGAAAAAGGAAATTGATACGCTGAAAGCACAGCAAAAACGATAGTCGTGATGCGTTGCAGCTACCGGCCATTTGCCCGCTTGGGTAAAAGGCCTTTCTGTTTTGGCTTGCTGGGCGGTGCCGGTTACCTTTGCTGCTTTCTAAGCCATTTTCGTTTTCAAAACAACTCAACATGACATACACTGCGCATATCACCGTAATGCCATTGAAAGAACTGCTCGACCCACAAGGCAAGGCCGTTATGGGCGGACTGGGCAACCTCGGCCTGAGCCAAATCAAAGATGTACGCATTGGTAAGCACATTACCCTGCAGGTAGAAGCCGACAGCCCCGAAGCTGCCAAAGCCGTTGCCACCGAAGCTGCACAGAAAGTGCTGGCTAACGCAGTAATGGAATACTTTGAAGTGGTGATAGCCTAATTTGAAAATTTGAAAATGAGGGAATTTGAAAATTATTCAATTCTCTCAGGTACAACATAAGCCTTGTAGAAAAGTCACATCAGTTGTAATCATTTTCAAACTTTCAAATTTTCAAATTCTTGCATTTTGCTTTACCTCGTTCCATCTCCCATAGGCAACTTGTCTGATATGACATATCGGGCAGTGGAGGTATTGAAACAGGTGGATGTGATTTTGTGTGAAGACACCCGCACTTCTTCGGTGTTGCTCAATCATTACGGCATTAGCAAACCGCTATCGCCTTACCACCAGCACAACGAGCACAAAGTGTTGCAGCATTTGGTAACACAACTGCAGGCAGGTAAGCAAATGGCGGTACTAACCGATGCGGGTACGCCCGGCATCAGCGATCCGGCTTTTTTGCTGGTGCGGGAATGTGTTCGCAACAATATTGCCGTTGAATGTTTGCCCGGTGCAACGGCCTTCGTTCCTGCATTGGTCAACAGTGGATTGCCTACCAACCGCTTTACATTCGAAGGATTTTTGCCGCCCAAAAAAGGCCGCCATACCATGCTCACCAAACTGGCTACCGAAGAACGCACCATGGTGATGTATGAAAGCCCCATGCGGCTGGTAAAAACCCTGGATGAAATAGCCACCTACTTTGGTGCCGACCGCCAATGCTGTGTGAGCCGGGAACTCAGCAAAAAGTTTGAAGAAAACAAAAGAGGTACTTTGCAAGAAGTAGCCGACTATTTCAGAGAGAAAGGCGTGAAGGGTGAGATTGTAGTAGTGATAGCCGGAAAAGAATAACGACTGCTGCTTTACGAAGTTTTTTTTTTCGTACCAACTAAACTGCTTTTGCACCATGCATTTGTCTGATTTCCGTTCCGTGATTGATCAGTATGATGTCATTTTTTTCGACTCGTACGGTGTGCTGCGTTCTTATCAGGGGTTGGTGCCCGGCGTAGACCGCACATTTGCATTGCTGGAAGAGCAGGGAAAGGAATACTACATTATTACCAACGATGCCAGCCGCAGTCCCGAATTGCTGGCTTCCTCCTTTCACCGGGCAGGCCTGTACAATATTCAACCCGATCATATTATTTCATCGGGCATGCTGGCCAAAGAATTTTTAGACCTGAAAGTAAATGATGGTATTGTTGCTTATCTGGGTACTGAAAATTCGGCGCATTACATTGAAAGCAGTGGCTTGCACACCATGCCCGTGAGCGAAATAGACGACAGCAACATGCACAAGGTGAATGCCTTGGTAATGCTGGATGATGAAGGCTTTGATTGGTTTCGTGATTTGAACAAAGCCGTGAATTTGTTGCGCCACCGTACCATTCCTGCCATTGCTGCCAACCCCGATAATTCTTACCCGGTAAATAACCACGACGTAAGCATAGCCGTAGGAGCACTGGCCCACATGATTGAAAAAGTAGTGGGCAAAAAGTTCATTCGTTTTGGCAAACCTGATACACAGATTTTCATGTTTGCCTACGAAAGGCTGCAGGCCAAGCGAAGCATTTCTAAAAAAGATATTTTGATGATTGGCGATACACTCGCTACTGATATTTTGGGTGGCAATAAGTTTGGATTGGATACCATGCTGGTGCTTACCGGCAACACACAACCCAAAGATGCCGAGAGCCGCATTGTATCGACGGGCATTGTACCCACCTGGATTTGCGAAGCAGCCGTTGTATAACGGATGTGGAGTTACGAAGAACACAGAACGAATTTGCTGTATGAAGTTTGGCCGAATAGATCCTGCATTGCTACAGATGGCGCAGCTACAACTGCCGCAAAGATCCTGCTATGAATGCCGCAGTGCTCAAGGGGAAGTCGGCCACTGCACCCACTATTTACTTGGGCTGTACCCAATGGAAATGCGATGCATGGCTGGGTAAAATTTATCCGGCCAATATAAAGGATGCGGAGATACTGGACACGTACATCCGTCAGTTCAACAGCATTGAAATGAATGCGATGCACTACCGCATTTTTCCTGCCGAAACGGTAAAAAAATGGGTTGCCAAAGTGAAAGGCCGTGCATTCAAATTTTGTCCGAAGTTTCCGCAGAGCATCAGCCATTACAGCCAGTTTACCAATGCCACACAGCAAACGCAGCAGTTCCTCGAATCTATTGAAGCATTGCAGCCACATTTGGGCCCATCGTTTTTGCAGGTGAGTGAAGGATTGTCGCCGGCCATGCAGGCACCGCTGATGGAGTATCTCGCATCATTACCCAAGCACTTGTCTTTTTTTGTAGAACTCCGCCATCCCGATTGGTACACGCCAGCTGCTCAAGAGCAAACAGCGCAGCTATTGCAACAGCATGGCATTGGTTGGGTGATAACCGATGCGCCAGGCCGGCGAGATGTGTGCCACATGCACTTGACCACGGATATTGCATTGGTGCGATTCTTGGGTAACAACCTGCATCCTACAGATTACACCCGCATTGATGCATGGATTGAACGCATACGTCACTGGGTGAAAAATGGTGTACGGGAAGTATATTTTTTCATGCATCACCCCGAAGAAGAAGGAGCACCTGAGCTGATTGATTACATGGCGCAGCGGTTGCAATTGCAAACCGGTATTTTGTGCAAACGCCCTCAGTTTTTGCCCAAGCAGTCAACCTTGTTTTAAGTTGTTTTAGCTTCGGATACAGTTTCGTGAGTCAGATTATCTGCAAACAACTGCTCCTCTTGAATGGGCTCTTTTTCTCCTTTGTAAAAAATGCTGCCGAGCATCATGAGTGTGCTCGTAGCCAAAATCACGAAGGCAATAATACTTTCATTGAAACTGCTCAGTTTTAGTACCTCAGGTATTTTGTAAAAGAGCACAATGGTGATGAGGCCACGGGGCATGAAAAACAATTCGGGTAACAAATTGGCTTTCATAAATACCCGTAAATAAAACAACCTTACCAGTAATAACGCCAGCACAATCATGCCGCCTACGAGTGCTACATCTGCCTGAAACACCAATTCTATTTGTATGGTGTAGCCAAACAAAATGAAGAAAAAGTACGCACCAAAAAGGAAAGCTCGGCTGTAATGGAGTGGAGTATCTCATGAATTTCGTGTACTTGTTTTTTGCTGTAAGTGCCTAAAAATGCTGGCAGTTTCACCAGGTTCCAGTTGTTCGATCATTAAGCCGAAAACAAGTATAATCAACAACGAGGGGAGGTGTAATAATTTGCCACTGGCGTACAGCAAAATCAACAATGAAATAATCAGAAAAAATTTAATGTTGAGTTTAGTGTTGGTCATGATGAGAAACAGCAACACCGAAAATGCAATGGATAAAACAACAGAACCAACAATGCCCCCGACAAAGATGCCTGCAGACGCCCAGGTGAGAATTTCTTCTGCAACAAAATAGTTGAATACGATGATGCCAACGATGTCGGAGAACGACGCCTCATACACCAAAAATTCTTTTTTGGCATTGGTCAGGTGATGCAAACTCGGAATAACAATGGCGGAGCTGATAATGGACATGGGGATGGCATACACGATGCACTGAATCAACGATTCTTCTAACCAATACACCAATATGCCCGTTATCAATGCAGCTGAAGCAAAGAAGATAACACTCGCAGAGAAAAACGATTTGCGTATTAACGGCAACTTATCTCTGGTCAATTTCAAATCAAGCCCGGCTTCCAGTACAATCATAATGAGACCTACCACGCCAAGTCCTTCTACTACCAGTCGTGGAAGCTCAACAGTGAGTTGATATTTATCGGTGAAGTAACGGCCAATAATACCTGAAAACATCAGCAGCAGCACTGAAGGCACCCGCAGTTTTCTACTCACGATGGAAAACAAATACGAAATCACAATTACCCCGCATAATATCATTAATACCTGTTCTGTTTGCATGTGTAGTAGTTTGTGTTGTGTAACAATGCGGTTGTCTGGTTTGCAATATCCCTTTACGGATTTAAAATTCCGGTTCCTGTATTGTTAAATAAACATTTCCGCCGCTTGTGCCAGTTTTTCCATCGTGCCGATATCAATGAACTTGCTGCCACTGTGATCAAACGATTGTATACGGTGCGTAGCACACAGTTGCAGGTACACATCCACCATCGAAAACTTACCTTCAAAAGGCATGTGCCGGAATATACTTTCATTGATGATGTGGATGCCGCTGAAAGATTTTTCAACAGGAGCATCCGTAGCAACAGGCAGTTTGGTTTCACCAGTGTTTTTATTGCGCCAGCCCACCAGTTGGTGCTGCAGATCAAACAAAAAACAACGGGAGGAAGAACGATTGCTCACTGCCAGTGTAGCATCGGCTTTGTTGCTGGCATGTGCCTGCATAAATGCCTGCAGGTTCATATCTGTGAGGATGTCGGCATTCATTACCAGCACATCTGTAGCATCGCCAAACAAGGGCACCGCTTTGCGAATGCCGCCGCCAGTTTCCAGCACTTCATCCGTTTCATCGCTTATCAGCACTTCGGCGCCCCAGCCATTGTTTGCTTGCACTGCAGCCATAATTTGATCCGCAAAATGATGAACGTTTACCACCACTTTTTGTATGCCCGCTTGTTGCAGGTATTCAATATTGCGCTGCAGCACCGGCTTGCCATTCACCACTGCCAGCGCTTTAGGATGCGCATCTGTCCACGGTTTCAATCTTGTGCCGAGGCCGGCGGCGAGTATCATGGCTATCATGAGTTGTTGGTTTGTAGGTAGGTTGGTTGGTTGGTTGGTTGGTTGGTTGGTTGGTTGGTTGGTTGAACAGTTGACGCGTTTACTAGTTAACCAGTAAACGCGTCAACTAAAAGACTACTGAATAGGTGAGGGATCTACTTCACCCAATGCTCACTATTAATGTGCGTTACTACTGTTTTCACCTTGTACTTATTGCGCAGGTGGCGGGCGGTTTGCTCGGCGGCATACACACTGCGGTGCTGGCCACCCGTGCAACCAAAGTTTACCATCAGTTTGCTAAAACCGCGTTGCAAATAATCTTCCACGCTGATGTCTACCATATCCCACACACTATTCAAAAACTCCGGCATGCGGGTTTTCTGTTCCAGATAGTCCATCACTTCTTTGTCTTTACCCGTCAGGGTTTTGTATTCGTCTATGCGGCCGGGGTTGAGTATGCCCCGCATGTCAAACACAAATCCACCACCGTTATCGCTGTCATCTTTGGGGTAGCCATTTTTCTTAAAGCTAAAGCTGTTGACTTCCACCACCAGCGGCGTGTTTTCATCAGCCTTCGGCGGATCAAAACGGGCAATCACGGCATCATCTACCACCAGATTGAGCATGCGTTTAAACTCGGGCACATGTATTGCCAGCGGACGGTTTGTGATAAACCATTTCAGGTTGCGCAATGCTTGTGGTATGCTGCTCAAAAACTGCGCCTTTCTTTCAAACAAACCACGGAAGCCATACGCACCCAACACTTGCAATAAGCGAATGAGCACATAGCCATAGTACTGTGCCACAAAAATGTTACGGTCAATAGGGTGGCCCAGTACTTCTTCCAAAGAGGTCATGTAATGCAGCAGCAAGTCTTGCTTCCAGTCATCTGGCAGGTCGGCACGGGCCTGCCAAATCATACTGGCAGCATCGTATTGCGGAGCACCTTTCATGCCACCCTGATAATCGATGAAGTAGGGCTGGTCGTTGTTGATGATGATGTTGCGGCTCTGAAAATCGCGGAACATAAAAAACTTGTATTCCGTATGCGTCAGGTAAGTAGCCAGTGCATCAAAATCATCAATCATGGCCTGCTTGTCGTAGGGTTGCTGCAAGGCATCCAGAAAGTAATATTTAAAATACAGCAGGTCGCTCAAAATGGCCTGCTTGCCAAACTCTTTCGCCGTAATGCAGCGGTTGTAATCGAGGCCTTCATGGCCCTTCACTTGCAGGCGGGCCAGCTGGGTGAGGCTTTCAGCAAACAAGCTTTTTACATAGTCATTGTAGCCGTGGGCTTCCAGTTTGTTCAGCAGGCTGTCGTTGCCCAGGTCGGTTTGAATGTAGGCCGTGCCTTTTTCATTTACAGCTACAATAGCGGGTACGGGCAGGCCTTTCTCCGAAAAGTGCCGGCTGAAATAAATGAAAGTGTCGTTCTCTTTTATGTTGAGGTTATACGTGCCAATCAGCGTTTTTCCTTCATCATAAATCCGGAAATAGCGTCTGTCGCTACCACTTTGGGGCAATAGTTCAATGCGTTCTGGTACATGGCCACAGGCTTGTGCCGCCAGCGTTTCTATGGTATCAATGGTTTTGTTCATGTCAGTTATTCGTCAGGAAAACGAAAATACCGGTTTCCGAATTTGGCGGTTTGAAATGTCGGCCTATTTTTGCACAGCAAATGAAAAAGCAGCTCGTACATATCCATCATCATCATACTTACCTCCTCGGGTAGGCCGGTGCTGTTGTGTACGTATACATACAAAACATTGCAAGAAGGGCTTACCTACGTGGTGAGCCCTTCTTGTTTTTTTGTTGATGAGCTGTAGTGCAGGTGGCAGCGGTGTTGTGTCACTCACTGCATCTGCATCGCCTCAATGAACCAGAGACAATTGACGAAGAACCAATAACAAAAAACGACAAACGAAAAACGCAAAGCATAGTATGAAACTCAAAATAGCCATTCAGAAATCCGGCCGCCTCTACGAAGACAGCATCAAGCTCCTGAAAGATTGCGGCATCGACGTTCGCAACGGCATGAACAAGCTCAAAGCCGAAGCCGAAAACTTTCCCCTCGAAGTATTCTTCCTCCGCGATGATGATATTCCACAGTACGTAGCCGACAAAGTAGCCGACATTGGTATTGTAGGCGAAAACGTACTCTACGAAAAGCAGAAAGCGGTGACCGTTGTAGAAAAACTCGGCTTTAGCAAATGCCGCCTGGCCGTGGGTGTGGGCAAAGACGAAAACTACACCGGTGCACAATATTTGCAAGGCAAAACCATTGCCACCAGTTACCCTGTACTGGTACGTAAGTTTTTAGACGACAACAACATCAACGCCGAAATACATGAAATCAGCGGCAGCGTTGAAATTGCTCCCGGCATTGGCCTCAGCGATGCCATTGTAGATTTGGTAAGCAGCGGCAGCACTTTGTTCATGAATGGCTTGAAGGAAACCGAAACCATTCTCAAAAGCGAAGCCGTACTGGTGCGCAACAATGAGTTGAGCGAAGAAAAACTGGCTATCCTCAGCAGCCTGGTGTTTCGCATGCAGGCAGTAAAAAAGGCCAAGAACAACAAATACATTTTGCTTAATGCACCCAACGATCGCCTGCAGGAAATCATTGCTTTGCTGCCCGGCATGAAAAGCCCCACTGTATTGCCACTGGCCGAAAGCGGCTGGAGCAGCGTACACAGTGTGCTGAATGAAAATGATTTCTGGAACATCATTGAACAACTGAAAGAACGTGGTGCACAAGGCATACTGGTGATACCGATTGAGAAAATGATTGTCTAGGATTTGTTGATGTCTGATGTGAGATGTCTGATATGAATCAGTGTTTCATCTAATAAAATCAACCATCAAAAGTCTCCCTTTAGGGAGATATAGAGGGTAACAGAAAGTATGAAATCAGTAATAGAACCGAAGAAACAGGAGTGGGCCAGTCTCATCAAACGCCCCGTGATGAATCTCTCTGAGATCCATGCCAGAGTGCAGCCGGTGATGCAAGCCGTACGGCAAGAAGGCGATGCAGCATTGCTGCGTTTCACCGCACATTTCGATGGCGTGGAGTTGCAAAAACTGGCCGTATCTGAAATAGAAAAAGCAGAAGCTGCTGACATGTTGAGCAACGAGCTCAAAGCCGCCATCGAACAAGCTGCTGCCAACATCCGTTTTTTTCACAGCAAACAACTCGCCCCTGCTGAAGTAGTAGAGACCATGCCTGGTGTACGCTGCTGGCGCAAGTCGGTGGGTATAGAACGGGTAGGTATTTATGTTCCCGGTGGAACAGCACCACTTTTTCTACCGTGCTCATGTTGGCTGTGCCGGCACAGCTGGCAGGCTGTAAAGAAATTGTGTTGTGTACACCTCCACAAAAAGATGGCACGGTGCACCCGGCGGTGCTGTATAGTGCACAGGTTGCAGGAGTTACACAAATTTTCAAAGCCGGTGGTGCACAAGCCATTGCTGCCATGACGTACGGTACAGAAAGTATTCCTGCCGTCAGCAAAATTTTTGGCCCCGGCAATCAATATGTAACAGCAGCTAAAATGCTGGCACAACAAGCAGGTATTCCCATCGATATGCCGGCAGGCCCCAGCGAAGTATGTGTAATGGCTGATGACAGCGCCAATCCAAAGTACGTTGCGGCCGATTTATTGAGTCAGGCCGAACATGGTGCAGATTCGCAGGTGCTGCTGGTAGCCACGCCCGATTTCAATATGCAGGCATTGCAAGATGAACTCGCTGCACAACTCAGCCGTTTGCCCCGCAATGCCATGGCGGCAGCGGCACTGGAAAACAGTACTGCTGTTGTGTTATCAAACATCGAAGACATGTTAGAGCTGGTGAATGAGTATGCTGCGGAACATCTTATCATTAGTATGAACAACGCAACGGCGATTGCAGAGCAGGTAATCAATGCCGGTTCGGTATTCATAGGGCATTTGTCGCCGGAGAGTGTGGGCGATTATGCCAGTGGTACCAACCACACACTGCCTACCAATGGTTATGCCCGCATGTACAGCGGTGTTAGTATAGATAGCTTCGTTAAAAAGATAACGTACCAGCAATTGACGCCCGAAGGTTTGCAAGCCATTGCCCCAACCGTTATTGCCATGGCAGAAGCCGAAGGGCTCGAAGCACATGCCAATGCAGTGAGAGTAAGGTTGTAAGTGAGAAGTTTGAAGTACGATGTACGAAGTGGAAAGGAATCAGGAATTTGTTTTTAGTAATGACAACAAACCAACAATAGTTTACTGTTTAAAGTCTCCCTTTAGGGAGGTTTGGAGGGTTCATCATCATGTTCGATATCAACAATCTCGTAAGAGAAAACATTAAAAAGCTAACGCCTTATTCTTCCGCCAGAGATGAATTCAAAGGCGAAGCGAAAGTGTATCTCGATGCCAACGAAAACAGCCTCGGCTCGCCACTTATGAAGTGGTACAACCGCTACCCCGATCCTTTGCAGTGGAAGGTGAAGGAGAAGTTGAGTGAGATTAAAACAGTGCCGCCGCAAAACATGTTTTTGGGCAATGGTAGCGATGAGTGTATCGACTTGTTGTATCGGGCGTTTTGCAATCCCGGCAAAGACAACGTCATCATTTGTCCGCCAACCTATGGCATGTATGAAGTGAGTGCCAATATCAACGATATTGAAGTACGCAAAGCACCACTGCTCGATGACTTTCAACTTAACCTGGCACATATCGAACAACTGGCGGATGCCAACACGAAAATCATCTGGATTTGTTCGCCCAACAATCCTACGGGCAACAGCCTCAACCGCGAAGACATCGAAACGGTACTCAACAATTTCAACGGTTTGGTAGTGGTGGATGAAGCCTACATCAATTTTTCACGGCAGCGTTCTTTCTTGAAAGAACTCACAGAGTATCCAAATTTGGTAGTGATGCAAACCCTTAGTAAAGCATGGGGGTTAGCTGGCTTGCGTTTGGGAATGATGTTTGCGAGTGAAGCCATCATCAACATCATCAACAAAGTAAAACCGCCGTACAACATCGGGCAGCACACACAAGAAATTGTGTTGCAGGCATTGGAGAATACCGATCAGGTAAACGACATGATTATGATGATTGTGGACATGCGGTATGCTTTGGAAGAAGTGTTTAATCAAATGCCGATTGTAGAAAAAATATATCCCAGCGATGCCAACTTTTTGCTAGTGAAAATGCAAAATGCCGATGAGGTGTACAACTACCTGTTGAACGAAGGCATTGTGGTACGCAACCGCAGCAAGGTTACTTTGTGCGAAGGTGGCTTGCGCATTACTGTAGGCACCGAACAAGAAAACACAGCATTGGTAGATGCGCTGGGTAGTTACATTGGTCAACTCAAATTTGAAAAAGCAACCAACAATGGCTAAGCGAATTTTATTTATTGATAGGGATGGTACATTGATTAACGAAGCGCCACCAACGTATCAACTGGATAGTTTTGAGAAACTGACTTTCTATCCCGACATGTTTACCTATCTGCGCAAAATTGCAGAGGAGTTGGACTATAAGTTGGTGATGGTGACCAATCAGGATGGTTTGGGTACGGATGCTTTTCCGGAAGATACTTTCTGGCCCGTGCAAAACTTTGTGATGAAGAGCCTCGAAAATGAAAACATTCATTTTGATGCGGTACACATTGACCGGAGTTTTCCGCATGAAAACAAACCTACCCGCAAGCCGGCAACGGGTATGTTGACTGAATACCTGAATGCCGAATTGTATGATATCGAGGATTCATTTGTGATAGGCGATCGCATCACCGATGTGCAACTGGCCAAGAACCTTGGTTGCAAAGCCATTTGGATGAATGCGGATCCGAATCTTGGCTTGAATGATACCAACATGAACGTGGCGGAGTTGCGGGAAACAACCGTTGCGCTGGAAGACATTTCATGGAAGCGCATTTATGAATTTCTGAAGCTGGGTTTGCGGGTGGTGTCACATCAGCGCAATACCAACGAAACCAAAATTTCCATTGACCTCAATCTTGATGGTACTGGCAAAGCCAATGTACACACTGGTTTGGGCTTCTTTGATCACATGCTTGATCAGATTGCCCGACATGGCAATATTGATTTAACGGTGAAAGTGGACGGCGATTTGCACATTGATGAACACCACACCATTGAAGATACGGGCATTGCTTTGGGCGAAGCTTTTGCCAAAGGCTTGGCGGATAAACGAGGCATGGAGCGTTATGGTTTTTGCCTGCCCATGGACGATTGCGAAGCACAGGTGAGCATCGACTTTGGTGGCCGCAACTGGATTGTTTGGGAAGCTGAATTCAAACGGGAGAAAATTGGAGAAATGCCTACAGAAATGTTTTTCCATTTCTTCAAATCCTTCAGCGATGCCAGCAAAAGCAATCTGATTATTCGTGCAACCGGCACCAACGAACACCACAAGATTGAAGGTATTTTTAAAGCCTTTGCCAAAGCCATTAAAATGGCAGTAAAGCGGGATGCTTCGAAATTATTTCTGCCATCTACTAAAGGGGTTTTGTAGTTCCAGCGTACACAAGTTGAAGTTTCGTTGAAACGAAGACAGTGAAACTCTCAAACAGCTTCTAACCAACAACTAAAAACAACAAACCAAAAACTTGAAAACTGTAGCCATCATCAAATACAATGCAGGAAATATCCGTTCGGTATTGTTTGCCTTAGAGCGACTGGGCGTAGCAGCAACCGTAACAGATGATCATGAATTGATTCGTCAATCCAGCCACGTTATTTTTCCGGGTGTGGGTGCGGCCAATAGTGCCATGCCTTACCTGCAGGAGCGTGGTTTGGATCAGCTGATGTTGTCATTAACACAACCATTTTTAGGCATTTGCCTGGGCATGCAGCTCATGTGCCGCCACAGCGAAGAGGGTGATACGAAATGCCTCGGCATGTTTGATATTGCGGTGCGTAAATTTCCTGCTACCGATGATGATGGCCAGCGCATCAAAACGCCACACATGGGTTGGAACAGTTTGTACAACCTGCAATCACCCATCATGAAAGGTGTGGATGAAAATGCATTCATGTATTTCGTGCATAGCTACTATGCCGAAATCAGCAGCCATACCATTGCAGCTTGTAACTATGCATTGCCGTTTAGTGCGGCTTTGCAAAAGGATAACTTCTTTGGAGTGCAATTTCATACAGAAAAAAGTGCAGCAGCAGGAGAGCAGATTTTGAAGAATTTTTTAGCACTTTAAACCCTCCAAACCTCCCTAAAGGGAGGCTTTCATACGCTATACATAAAAAGTCAAAATATAAAGAAGATGGGTATTGAAAATATTCACCATAATCAACCGTCTCAAAGTCCTTCCTCTAGGGAGGATATAGGAGGATTTATCATCCCTGCCATCGATTTAATCGACGGCAAATGCGTTCGCTTATCGCAGGGCGACTATGCGCAGAAAAAAGTGTACAATGAAAATCCGTTAGAAGTAGCCAGGCAGTTTGAAGCAGCAGGTATCAAGCGATTGCACTTGGTTGATTTGGATGGTGCCAAAGCGGGTGCCGTGCAGAACTGGAAAGTGTTGGAACTACTGGCAGCGAATATACATCACTCACGATTGATTTTGGCGGTGGTGTTAAAACAAAAGAAGATGTACAAGCCGTGTTGAATGCTGGTGCAGCCTTAGTGACCATTGGCAGCCTCGCTGTAAAACGCAGGGAATTGTTTTTAAATCTGGTGGCAGAGTTTGGTGCCGATAAATTTTTCATTGGTGCCGATGTCAACAATGAACGGTTGGCCGTACATGGATGGCTGGAGCAAACCGATGTATTGGTGTACGATTTTATCAATGCATTGACATCGGTTGGACTGCAACAATTTTTCTGTACCGACATTGCCAAAGACGGCATGATGGAAGGGCCGTCTACAGCGTTGTATCAGCAAATATTGCAGCAGTGCCCGGGCATTACGCTGATAGCCAGTGGTGGTGTAAGCAAGCTGGAAGACCTGCATGAATTACAAGCGGCAGGATTGCATGGTGCTATCGTAGGTAAAGCCATTTATGAAGGAACGATACGATTGGAAACCCTCTAAATCTCCCTAAAGGGAGACTTCGGACTGGGTTCATTTTTAGAAGGATTTTTAAGTAGCAGATGCGTAACCAAGAATACAATGAGTATGCAAAATGTCAGTGAACTGGAAAATCAATCAGCATCAAGTCTCCCTTTAGGGAGATTTAGAGGGTCAGTGTCCGGCGGCCTCACCAAACGCATCATTCCTTGCCTCGATATCAAGGATGGGCGTACCGTGAAGGGTGTGAACTTTGTGAACATACGTGATGCCGGAGACCCGATTGAGCTTGCACAACAGTATGCACGTGATGGTGCCGATGAACTCGTGTTTCTCGACATCACCGCTACCAACGAAGGCCGCAAAACTTTTGCAGAGCTGGTATTGCAAATTGCGAAGCACCTCAATATTCCGTTTACCGTAGGTGGTGGCATTAGTAGTGTAGCCGACGCCAGCCGATTGTTGGAAGCCGGTGCTGATAAGGTTTCCATCAACTCTTCTGCTGTAAAACGACCAGCCTTGGTAGATGAACTAGCGTTGGAATTTGGTTCGCAATTTGTGGTAGTGGCAGTGGATACCCGCTTGCTTAATGAAGCCGGCGAACCAACGCTGGACTATACAAAATATCCTGTTGAAGCGCATCATTATGTGCATACACATGGCGGCAGACAAGCCACTGAATTAAAAACCGTTCCCTGGGTGAAAGAAGTGTACAGCCGTGGTGCGGGTGAAATTTTGCTTACCAGCATGAACACTGATGGTGCCAAAACCGGTTTCGATTTGCCCATTACCAAAGCTGTGGTGCAAGCCGTAGATATTCCGGTGATAGCCAGCGGTGGTGCGGGGCAGAAACAACATTTTGTAGATGTGTTTACGGAAGCCGGAGCCGATGCAGGCCTTGCCGCCAGTATCTTTCACTACGGTGAAATTCCCGTTCCCGAATTGAAACAATATCTTGCTACACAACAAATACCTGTACGCTTATGATTTGGCTGATTCTTTTAGGCTCCATGCTGCTGGGCATCATGGTCATTCGCTTTAGTTACAAAATTGAAAAAAAGCGATTGGATAAAGACCGTGCCGAAGCGGCCAAAGCCATGCAGGAATTTCAGGAAATGCTCAAACAACAAAAAGAGAAACAATGACAATCGATTTTTCTAAATACGCAGATGGCTTGGTGCCTGCCGTGGTGCAGGATGTAGTAACGAATAAGGTATTGATGCTGGGCTTTATGAACCAGGAAGCGGTGGATGTAACCAATGCTACCGGCAAGGTTACTTTTTACAGCCGTAGCAAGCAACGCTTGTGGACGAAGGGTGAAACCAGCGAACATTATTTGCTGCTGAAAAGCATCACCGTTGACTGCGATAATGATACACTGCTGGTAAAAGCACAACCCATAGGTCCTACCTGCCACACGGGTGCTGATACTTGTTTTAATGAAGTGAATCAAAACAATCCGGCAGATTTTTTGTGGTACCTCGAGTCGGTGATTGCCGGCAGAAAAAACAACCCGACAGAGAAATCATATACCGCCAGTTTGTTTGCCAAAGGCATCAACAAAGTAGCGCAAAAAGTAGGCGAAGAAGCGGTAGAACTGGTAATAGAAGCAAAAGATGACAACGAGGAATTGTTCTTGGGCGAAGCCGCCGATCCGATGTTTCACTACATTGTTTTGCTACAGGCAAAAGGCTATAGCCTCACTGATGTGGTGAATGTGCTGCGGGGCAGACACAAATAAACAACCATAATACGTTTATAGAAAACGGGCACTACTTTGGTGGTGCCCGTTTTAATTGGCTATCCGCCGCTCATCCACTTGTATTGCACAGGTCAGCTTCTTTTGTTTTCTTCGCTGTACAATTTTCAACGCATATGATTTTTTAAGTGCCGGCCTTACGCCGGGAAAGTAAGGCTCTTTACACCGAAGCATTCACTGTTTCGTCTTCCCATCATTCTATTTTATCACCTTACTTTTTTATATATGTCGTTGACGAACATCACACGATTCTTTCATCGTTTATTTTATTATATCCGTTTGTCATTGTCCAGCGAAGGGCAGGATTTTACCACTGGTAGCATTCGCAAAGCCATTTTTCTGCTGGCCGTACCCATGATTCTGGAGCTGAGTCTCGAATCGGTGTTTGCGCTGGTGGATGTATTCTTTGTAGGAAAGCTCGGCTCGGTGGCTATTTCTACAGTGGTGCTTACCGAATCCATTATCACCATTGTGTACTCAGTGGGCATTGGTTTAAGCATGGCCGCAACGGCCATGGTAGCACGGCGCATTGGCGAAAAAAATGCTGCAGCAGCAGCCAAAGCGGGTGCACAATCCATGCTGTTGGGCTTGTTGGTATCAGTGCTCATCAGTATTGTAGGCGTCACGATGGCACCTACATTGTTGCGTTTAATGGGTGGCTCTGCAGAAGTGATACGAATGGGTACACCGTATATGCGCATCATGTTGGGCGGCAATCTGGTGATCATGATGCTGTTTTTAATCAACGGCATTTTTCGCGGTGCCGGCGATGCATCCATTGCTATGAAAAGTTTGTGGATAGCCAATATCTGCAACATCATGCTGTGTCCGTTACTTATTCAGGGCTGGGGCATGTTGCCAGCGTTTGGCCTCACGGGTGCTGCATTGGCTACCACTATTGGTCGTACCATCGGAGTACTGTATCAGTTGTACAAACTCAATTATAGCCATGGTGTGATACACCTGAAGTGGAGCGATTTCTTGCCCGATAAATCTGTACTGGCATCGCTGGCAAAAGTGGCCGGCAATGGCACTTTGCAGTTTTTGATTGGCTCTGCCAGTTGGATTTTTTTGGCCCGGTTGGTAGCACAGTTTGGCGAAGATGCAACGGCTGGTTATGGTGTTGCCATCCGGTTGATTGTGTTTTTTATTTTGCCTGCCTGGGGACTTAGCAATGCCGCCGCTACATTGGTAGGCCAAAATTTGGGTGCAGGCAATGCCGAACGTGCCGCCAAAAGTGTATGGCTTACGGCCAAATACAACGCGTTGTTTATGCTGGGTGTTACCTTACTTTTTTTCTTTATGGGTGAATGGCTGGTGCAATTGCTCAACGATGATGTGGCCATTCGGCCTGTTGCGGTAGAAGCTTTGCGCATTGTGAGTTTGGGCTATGTGCTCTATG
The DNA here is from genome assembly GCF_009740285.1 of Phnomibacter ginsenosidimutans. GTDB lineage: Bacteria > Bacteroidota > Bacteroidia > Chitinophagales > Chitinophagaceae > Phnomibacter > Phnomibacter ginsenosidimutans. Next base: position 3,140,708 of record NZ_CP046566.1, on the reverse strand, counting down.
GCATCAGCATGGTCATGATGAATGCATTTAACGGCGCCGGCGATACAAAAACACCCACCATTATCAACCTCATTTTCTTTTGGGGCATTCAAATTCCATTGGCGTATATACTCAGTATTTCATGGAAGTTGGGACCAACAGGTGTGTTTGTAGCCATCGTTTCTGCAGAGTCACTTATCGCTGTTGTAGCCATGTGGTTGTTTACCAAAGGCAAATGGAAAGCGGTGAAAATTTGATGAGAGAACGACCCTGCTGTTTGGCTTTCAATGTTGGTCAGCGACCAACATTGGCGGTGAAAATTTGATGAGCATTACAGCCATCGTTGCTCGCCTGACCAACATTGATTCATCCAACAGAAATTAAAAAAGCAACGCTTCACCAATAGAGAAGCGTTGCCTTTTTGATAAAGAAATTTTGGGGGAAAATTACTGCGGCATGGCTTCAATTACCATGGCGCTGGCGCCACCACCGCCGTTGCAAATACCGGCTGCGCCATAGCGGGCACCGTTTTGCTGCAGCACATTAATGAGCGTTACAATAATGCGGGCACCACTGCAACCCAGCGGGTGACCCAGTGAAACGGCACCACCATGCACATTTACTTTAGCAGGGTCGAGCTGCATCCGTTTGCTATTTTCAATACCCACTACGCTAAAGGCTTCGTTCAGTTCCCAGTAGCTGATGTCTTGCATGGTCAGTCCTGCTTTGGCAACAGCTTTTGGTACAGCCAGAGCAGGCGATGTGGTAAACCATTCGGGAGCTTGTTCGGCATCGGCGTAGCCAATCACTTTGGCAATGGGCTTCAGACCAAGGGCTTCAGCTTTGCTCTTGCTCATGAGTACCAAGGCTGCAGCACCGTCATTCATGGTGCTGGCGTTGGCTGCTGTTACAGTGCCATCTTTTTTAAAGGCGGGATTGAGTGAAGGGATTTTATCAAACTTCACATTGAAAGGTTCTTCGTCTTTGGCAATGATAACGGGCTCGCCTTTACGCTGTGGAATTTGTACTGGTACAATTTCGTTGGCAAACTTGTCGGCTTCCCAGGCAGCCTGGCTGCGTTTGTAGCTTTCAATTGCAAAGGCATCCTGATCTTCGCGGCTAATGCCACATGTGCTGGCACAGAGTTCAGCAGCAATGCCCATAGCTTGACCATCGTACACATCAGTCAGGCCATCTTTAGCCAAACCATCGAGTAATTGCACATTGCCGTACTTATTGCCCCAGCGCATGTTGGGCGCATAGTAAGGCACATTGCTCATGCTTTCCATACCACCTGCCACTACGATGTCGGCATCGCCCAGCAAAATGCTTTGTGCAGCTTGTGCAATGGCTTTCATGCCACTGGCACATACTTTATTGACGGTGGTACAATTTACTTCGTTGGGCAAGCCGGCAAACTTGGCTGCTTGGCGGGCAGGCGCCTGACCAAGGTTGGCTTGTATTACACAACCCATCAACACGTCGTTCACGGCTTCTGGAGCTACGCCGGCTTTTTCCAAAGCCCCTTTTATGGCAATGGCGCCGAGCTGTGTAGCAGACAAATCTTTCAGTGATCCGCCGAAGCTGCCCATGGGCGTTCTTACTGCGGAAATGATGTACACTTCATTCATGGCAAACAAACAATTTAGGCAGTAAAGGTAAAGACTTATCGCTGCTGCCATTGCTTGTAGCTGCACAGTTAGGCGAATGCACCTCCGTGGCTGGTGAGTGCATTTATACAGCCTATCAATAACGATTGGTTATCCGTTGTCTCGTACAATGGTCGTGGGCTTGCTGTACCACATGGGGTAGTGGGGCAGGTAAATTTTTTCCAGCTCATTGCGCTTCACTTTAAGAGAAGGCGTCAACAAGCCATTTTCAACTGTCCAGCTTTTTTCGAGAATCACAATTTTTTCAATGCGTTCGTGTTTCTCCAATGTCTTGTTGAGTACTTGCATGTCGGCTTCCAGTTGTGCAAACAGCGCCTCTTGCTGTTGCATTTTACCAGAGTCGGACAAAGTAACCAATGCAATAGGCTGGGGTATACCGGTGCCCACCACGCATACCTGTTCCAAATGATGGTTGGTGAGCATGCTCGTTTCAATGGGTGCCGGCGCAATGTATTTGCCTTTATCCGTTTTAAACTGGTCTTTTACCCGACCAGTAATCATGAGGTAACCATCTGCATCGAGTTCGCCAATGTCTCCGGTTTTCAGGTAGCCTTCTTCATCAAACATGTCGGCGGTCATGGCGGGCTCTTTGTAATAGCCCTGCATGTTGCCTTCGCTTTTTACCCGTATTTCTTTTTCGTCAGAAAACTTTACCTGCAGGCCAGAGAGCGGTTTGCCCACCGTGCCAAATTTGTTGCTGCCCGGCCGGTTGAAATGGGCGTATACACAGTCTTCTGTCATACCATATGCCTGGCAAATATCGATGCCCAGTTTCTTGTACCATTCTTGTACTTCTTTGGCCAATGGCGCTGCAGCACTTACTACAAAGTAGGCTTTTGATAAGCCCAAACTGGTTTTTATTTTTTTGCGCAACAAGTTGTTGAGAATGGGGATAGATAAAAACAGATTGAGTTTTTTCTGCGGCAGTTTTTGTAAAATCTTTTCCCGGAATTTGATCCAGATGCGAGGCACAGCAAAAAAGATATCCGGCTGTGTATCGGCCAGGTTTTCTGCAAAGCTGTCCAGCGATTCGGCAAAAGAAATAAAGCCACCGTTGTACACCGCATTTAGTTCTATGCCCATGCGTTCGGCAATGTGGCTGAGTGGCAAGTAGGAAAACAGGGTAGGGCGTTGTATCAGCGGAATTTCTGGTGTAGCAGTTTGTATTACCCGGTCGATGGAGTGCAGTGTATGCATTACCCCTTTTGGAGCCCCAGTAGTGCCAGAGGTATAAATAATGGTGATGACATCTTGAAGATCCCATGCGAAGGGCGCTGCAATTGGTTCGTTTTGTACCAGCAGGTCTTCCCATTGCACATCGCCTTTGCTGTTGAATGCTTTGACACCAATGATGCGAATATCAGCAGGGAAGCCTTCTTTCTGCTTGTCGTATTGGTCGAGCTTGCCAGCAATAATGGCTTTCGATTCGCTGTGCACCAATATGCTTTCGATACTGTGTGCTGTAAGCGTTGGGTAAATGGGCACACTAATTACGCCCGCCATCATCATAGCCAAATCAGCGAGTATCCATTCGCTGCAGTTTTTGCTCAGCAACGCCACTTTATCACCTGGTTGCAAGCCCATACTGCGCAGTCCTTGTGCTATGCGTTTGCAATGATCCGCGGCTTGTGCAAAGGTCAAAGTCTGCCATTGGCCGTTGATTGGCTGACGCAAAAAAACATCGTTGGGGCAAGTATCAGCCCAATGCAAAAAACGCTGAACAGGAGAACTGGCAGGCATAGCAATCATGTTGATGAAAATGAAAAATAAGCATTAAAAAGAATATGAATGGAAGCTGAATCAACCTTTGTATAACCTATAAGCATACGGCATCTGTGAGGTAGATGTTCCAATCGTAGTATTCAGCCTTGAAGGCTTTTTGTGATGTTGTAAAAATGCCAACCGCCTGCAGGTACCCGGTACATTGGTAAATGCTGAGCAGGTAGTAGCCCTTGCCCAGCGGCCCATCCGTTTCAATGCCACCACTCGCCATCGGTGCCGATGATGCATTGTACAGCTTTCTGAATCGGGGTACAGCGGCCGTATCGCTCAGGTTCAGCCAGCTTCGCCATTGGCGGGCAAAAGCGGCATCTTGCTTTCCGGTGTAGGACTCGCCTTTAAACAAAATCACCGTGAAGGGGGTGCTGCCCCGCACATTCATGTTGGAATATGATAATTGAGTGGGCGTTATTTGTTTGCTCCATCCCTGTGGTGCTTGCGGCAACTTTAGTTTATCGAATTGTAATGCTTGTGCCTGTAGCTGATAGCAAAAGACTATGCACAAGAAACTCATCACCCATTTCTGATAGCTCATGCTACAAATGTAAGTGGCATGTATTGCTGTAAAAATGAGATTGCTTATTCTACCACAATATTTCCGAGTAAATTTTCTGAATCTTCTTCTTTGGGCAATTGTTGGTAAGCACTCAACTCCAATTCAAATTGGTGTGCCTGCCTTACCATAACGACAGCGAGAATAGCAGCGGGAATTTCCAAAGACGATGACCACAAATCGGCCCAGGAAGAATCCAAAAGTCCTTCAATGGATTCGGTGTCGGTATAAATTCTTGCTGAAACCGAGGAAACGATATTGCTGATTAAATACATGGTCCACCAAACGCCAACAATGGCTCCAGATTTGCGTTCGGCTTTGCTATAGTTTAAGCTTTGCGTATCGTTCCAAATTTCTGTCATAATCTGGTAGGGGCGAACCAGATTGAGAAACGGCACAAACCACGCACCTGCAGCCCAGCCTTCTGTAAAATTGGTACGGCCGCCGGCTAATTGAAGGTTATAATAAGCTCTGCGGAACCACATGATGAAATAAACAATGGAAAGTATCGTGAGTATTAAAATAGCAATGGCCAATAGTTGTTGGCGTATATCGTTGTTGCTGGCTTCTTCCTCATTGTATACGCCCTTTTGTAAACGATTCAACAATTGAATTTGTAAGTAATTGCCGAAAGCATTCACGGCATGTATCGCCATCAAACAGAAGAATAGTATCTGTACCACTTTTGCCCGTTGGCTATTGTCCCTTACCATAAAAACGATTTATGCAGCAATATATCTACCGTTATGGCTTTAACCAAAAAAAGGCCGACACATTTTGCGCCGGCCATTCTTTTTGATGTTGCAAAAAATATTTATTCTTCTTCCTTCGCTGTTTTAGCGTAGTCTTCGTGCAGTTTTTTCTGCAGGTCGTATGGCACAGGTGCATACTCATGAAAATGCAGTCTGAACTTGGCACGGCCCTGCGTAATGCTGCGCAGTGAAGATGAGTAATCCGCCATTTCTGCCAGTGGCACTTTGGCTACTATTTTCTGGAAATGTCCTTCGGTATCGATGCCTTCCACAAAAGCACGGCGTGTTTGCAAATCGCCCATTACAGCACCGGTAAGGTCGGATGGACAAAGCACTTCCACATTGTAAATGGGTTCCAGAATTTGCGGATCGGCCTGACCGAATGCATCTTTGAAAGCCTTGAGGCCAGCGAGTTTGAAAGAAATATCGTTGCTGTCAACCGGGTGCATTTTACCATCAAATACACTCACCCGTACATCACGTACATAAGAACCAGTCAGCGGGCCTTCATACATTTTTTCCATCACCCCTTTCAAAATGCTGGGTAAGAAACGGGCATCAATGGCGCCACCCACAATGCAATTGTAGTACACCAGTTTGCCACCCCATTCCAACGGATGTTCTTCACGGCCTCGAACGTTCAACGCTTCGGGGTCAGGCATGCCTTCGTACCAAGGCTCGATGCGCAAATGCACTTCGGCAAACTGTCCGGCACCGCCACTTTGTTTTTTGTGGCGGAACATGGCTTCTGCTTTTTGCGAATGGTTTCGCGGTAAGGGATGCGTGGCTTATGGAAAGCAACGTCGAGCTTATGAATGTGTTCGAGTTTCCACTTAATCACCTGCAAATGCAGTTCGCCCTGGCAATGCAGTAGTGTTTGTTTCAACTCTTGCGACACCTCTACTTTAATGGTGGCATCTTCTTCAATCAGCGTATGCAAAGCCTGGCTCAGCTTTTCTTCTTCGCCTTTGCGGGTGCTTTCTACAGCCACTGTCAAATTGCTGGTCGGAAACTCAATGGGATGCAGCTCAATGTTCTTGCCTTTTTCGTGCAAGGTGTTGTTGACATGCGTATTCTTCAGCTTCATGGTGGCACCAATATCGCCTGCCACCAATTCGTTTACGTTGATCCTGTTTTGGCCTTCGAGCAACAACAGCTGGTTCATTTTTTCGGAAGCACCGGTGGTTTCATTCACCAGTTCCATACCGGTTTTAATAGTGCCGCTGTACACTTTGAATAACGACAGTTCGCCAACGTGAGGTTCGCTGATGGTTTTGAAAACAAAAATGCAGGCGGGACCACTGGCATCGCAAGTGAGTTCGGTACCGGCTTGTGTTTTTTGTGCAGGCATTTCATTGGCACTTGGGCACACATTGTCAATAAAACCCATGATGCGGCCACTACCCATATTCTTTTCGGCACTTACACAAAACAGCGGGAAGATGTCATGATTGATCGTGGCTTTGTGCATGCCCGCTTTCATATCATCTTCATTCAATTCGCCCAACTCAAAATATTTTTCCATCAGGCTTTCATCGTTGCTGGCTACGGCTTCTACCAATTCACGATGAAGTGCATCTGCGGTTGCTTTTTCGCTATCGGGGATGGGCTTTTTCTCAGGCTTGCCACCATCTTTTCCGTACTCATACATTACCATGTTGAGCACGTCGATGATTTGATTGAAACCTGTACCAGCATTGAGCGGATATTGCACCTGCACTACTTTGCTGCCAAAGTGAGCCTTGGCTTCGGCTACGGTTTTGGTGTAATCAGCATTTTCATGATCCAGTTTGTTCACCGCAAAAATCATGGGTGTTTTAAACTGTTCGGTATAGTCCCAAATAATGTCGGTGCCTACTTCTACACCGGCAGTGGCGTTGAGCAGCATTACACCGGTATCAGCTACGCGGAGGGCACTAATTACTTCGCCAACAAAGTCATCATAACCCGGGGTGTCAATGATATTGATTTTGTAACCACGCCAGGTAGTGTGTAGTAGGGAAGAAAAGATAGAGTTGCCTCTTTCTTTTTCGAGTTCATGATAATCGCTGACGGTAGTGCCTTCCCGCACCGTACCACGGCGGTTAATCAATCCTGCTTCAAAAAGCATGTCTTCGGCCAGCGTTGTTTTACCGCTGCCGGCATGGCCAAGCAGCGCAATGTTTTTTACGTGAGCAGTATCAAAAGTTGCCATAACGTAAGTATGTAAATGGTGAAAAAAACCGTGTAGCCCGAACAAATCCGGCCACGGCAATGATTAAGCAATCGGAATACAATGAGGGTAAGTACTACATGTATTAAAAAAGGTTGCAAGTGTGTAGATACCTGCAACCTTTTCTATCATGTTATGCCGTTTCTCCAATGAAACGGTGAAAGTCGTTGGTGAGTTGGTCAATGTCGGCCAGCAATTGTTTTACCTGTAGTTCCAGGTTGTGGTGCGGAATTTTGTGACCAAAGTTGGGATGATGTTCGGCATCGGCTACATGGTGCTTAATGGCGTGTTTTACGTCGTGCACATTAATGAGCTGAATGTGAAACTGGTTGTGGTAGTGTTCTACCTCTTTTAAATAATCGTGATCCGTTTTGCCAGCAGCAGCAGTGTAGAGTTCACTGCGCAAATGATTGATGTTTTCTTTTGCCTGGCGGAGTTGATTGCGCCACTGGTCGCATTCGGCCAGCAGCGCCTGATGTTCGGCTACGGTAACCATAACATGAAGTTTTAAGGTGAGCAATCTGATCAAAAGAACTCAAGGAGTTTATCAAGATACATCGATTTTTTCCCTTCGTCAATACCAAATTTGACGCAAGTAGCTACAACTAACTATGAGGCAAGTCATGCTTTTCGGTATCTTTCCTCATGCTGAAAATTGGTTGAAAAACCTTATACTTTAGGGATGCGAAAGATTTGTGTGACCGTTTTGTTTTGTTGTTTGCTGTTGCAGGTACAGGCTCAGGATAGTGCCATTATCCGCCGGTGGATGGATACCCTTGCAGCGCCTGCGTTTCATGGGCGTGGCTATGTGCAAAATGGCATGCAGCAGGCAGCCGAATGGATAGCCGCCAACATGCAGCAGCAGGGCTTGCTTGTGCAACGACAAACGGTGGAATATCCGGTGAATGTTTTTCCCAGTCCAAGTTTGTTGCAGGTGAATGGCCAAACCTTGCAGGAAGGCATTGATTATTTGATTGGGCCAGAGTCGGGCGGTTTTGATGGCACTGTTTCCCGCTTGTTGCAGGTTGATTCTGTTACCTGGGTATCGCCCGATCAAAAGCTGATTGTACAGCTGGCCGACAAACTCACCTGGAGTGTGGCTACTCGTCAGCAAAACCATTGCCGGGTTATTGTACGTCGTGCTGCAATCAAGTCTGTACCCAAAAAAATAAAACTGCAGGTCACTCCATTTTTTCAGCCATCCTTCAAGGCTGATAATGTAATTGCCACCGTACCCGGTACGCTGCGCAATGATTCTACCATCGTTTTTACGGCACATTACGATCATTTGGGGCAAATGGGCAATGCTCTCTTTGCAGGAGCCAACGATAATGCCAGCGGCTCCGCTTTGCTTATGCAATTGGCTTGCCGCATACAAGCCCAACCTTTGCCCTACAAAGCGGTGTTTATTTGGTTTGCCGGCGAAGAAGCAGGATTGGTAGGTTCATCTTGGTATGTAGATAAACCAGCCTTTCCATTGTCAAATATTCGCTTTTTGCTCAATCTCGATTTGATGGGCAATGGCGAAGAAGGCATTACGGTAGTGAATGCTACTGAGTTTCCTAACGCATTTGCATTGCTGCAAAAACTGAATGCGGAAAAACTATATCTATCCGCCATCAACAGCAGGGGCAAGGCCCAAAACAGCGATCATTATTGGTTTACTGAAAAAGGGGTGCCTTCTTTTTTCTGGTATACTTTGGGCAAGCGAAAAGCATACCACGATGTAGAAGATATTGCCGCCACAGTTCCTCTTGTAGAAGCCAATGATTTGATACGTTTGATACTCGATTTTTCGCAACAACTCATTCTCCAACCCCGATAATTTTCTTGCATGATTACAGCAGCTGATTTTACCAAAGACATCATTACCCGCTTTATCTATTACAAGCAACTGGGCGATAAAACATTTGCACAATTAAGCGAAGCAGAATTGAAATGGGAGCCTGCGGAAGGTGCCAACAGCATTGCCATTATTGTGCAGCACATGTATGGCAACATGATGAGCCGGTTCAGCAATTTTTTGACAGAAGATGGCGAAAAGCCTTGGCGCAACCGCGATGCAGAATTTGAGCCCATGAATGTAAGCAAGCAAGACCTGATTGATTTTTGGGAAACTGGCTGGAGTCATGTGCTGAGTACGATTGGTTCGCTCAACGATGCGCAACTCATGCAAGACGTAACCATCCGTACCGAAAAGCTGAAAGCCTACGATGCCCTGCTGCGTCAACTGGCCCACTATGGCTATCACATTGGGCAAATAGTAATGTTGGGCAAAATGCTGCGCAAAAATGACTGGCAAAATTTATCGGTGCCCAAGGGCGGCAGTGCAGCGTACAACGAAGCGATGAAAAAGTAGTCGGGATTTGAGTTCTCGTAGCAGTAAGAGAAATTATCGTGATTCCATTGTTGGTCCGGCGACCAACAATGGCCTAATTCTAAGATGTTGGTCAAGCGACCAACATCAGCTAGAATACCTACCAACTACCATCCATCATCCATTACTTCATGTCTTCTGCTGTAAAGCCAAACGGCAATATGTCTTTGGCAGAAGCAATCACCATTACTTCGCCTTGCTGACCTGAGAGAATGAGGCGCATGGGCTGGTTAAACCTTTGCTCGTACTCTACCAATGCCTGGCGGCACATGCCACAGGGCGATGCGGGCTTACCACTGTTGCCATGCAGGTTGTGGTAAGATATGGCCATGGTAGCTACGGCTTCTGTTGGGTGCAAAGTGCTGAGTGCCGAGAGCAACACTCTTTCTGCACAAATACCAACGGGATAGCTGGCGTTTTCCTGATTACTACCTTTTACAATATGTCCGCTGCTGGTTTGTGCTACAGCGGCTACTTTAAATGCACTGTAAGGGGCGTATGCTGCAGCAGTGTGCTCCCGGGCTGCCTGGAGTAATGCTTGGTCTGCTGGCGAAAGGCTGCTTTCGTTCTCGTGGAGCTCGTAAGTAAATTGATGTGTTTTGTTTGCCATCTTTCATCAGGTTGAGTGATAAAAAATCCTTCCCCATGTTGGAGAAGGATTTCTGTTGTGGCAGTTAAAATTACGGGTTTATTTGATGCTGCTGAAAATCCGTTTCCAACGAGGACCGTTCTCCCAACTGAACCAAATAAAACTGGCTTTACCCACTACATGTGTTTCGGGTACAAAACCCCAGTAGCGGCTGTCCTGGCTGTTGTGGCGGTTGTCGCCCATCATCCAGTAATAGTTGTACTTAAAAGTGTATTTATCTGCAGGCTTACCATCGATGATGATTTGCTTGTCTTTCACTTCCAGCGTATGCTCTTCGTAGTTGCGGATGAGGCGTTCGTACAATGGCAGATTCTGCAATGTGAGTGACACAGTAGCGCCTTTTGCAGGAATCACAATGGGGCCGTATTCATCTACACTCCAGCCATAACCCGGCGCATTCGGAAACAAACCTGTATCGCTGCTATCAGCAGGAATAATGTATTGCTCCACGGCTTTTACATTGCTCATTTTTTTGAATGCAGCAGCATCGCCGGGCGACATATTCAAAAAGTAAATGCCGCCTTCATTAAAGGTCTTGTTCAGATCTTCTATGTCGGCTTCCTTATTTACATTCCAACGCAGCTGAATGCCGGTATTGTCTTCCAGATTGTCGAAGTCAATGGGGGTGCCATTGGTGCGAACAATGTAATGGGTTTGCTCTCCTGCAGGGCTGTAGGCCTTTTGACCATTTACATACAAAATGCCATGGATGACCTGCAATGTATCGCCGGCAACACCCACACAACGTTTGATGTAATTGTCGGCTTTGTCCATGGGGTGTACCAAAATCTGATCGCCCCAATTGGCCATCAGCGCATCGCGGTTGCCATTGTATGGTGCGCCCCTCAGTACATCGTAGTACGGTGTTTTAGAGCCATAATCTGGATGATTGATCACCGTATCACCCAACGGAAAATTGAATACCACTACATCATTGCGTTCTACTTTTTCGTAGCCGGGTATGCGGCTGTAAGGCAGTTGAATCCACTTGAGGTAAGAAGGTATTTGTGAGTTGGGCATGAGGTTGTGTACAAACGGAAAACTCAGCGGCGTTTTGGGAATACGGGGACCGTACGATACTTTATTAACGAAGAGAAAATCATTCACCAACAAAGTCTTTTCCATAGACGGAGTAGGAATGGTGTAGGCTTCGAAAATGAAGGTGCGGATAAGTGTAGCCGCTACTACCGCAAACACGGCAGCATCTACCCATTCGCGGCTCGAAGGTTTTTTGTAGTTGTGAAATACTTCACGACCTGCATAGCGTTCGTTGGGCGAAAAGCCGAGATAGGGGAAATAAATGAACGGCACAAATACAGCGGCTGCGTGGTGCAATACATTGAACCTTCCAAAATGCATCACAAAAATGATGGTGAGCCAAATGCTGATGAACTGCCCGGCAATAGGAATAAACTGTAGCCAAAACCATACCCGGCGAATTTGAATTTTATCGATGATGCACCAGGTATTGTAAAATGGAATGAGGGCCTTCCAGGGGGTAATGCCGGCTTTTTTAAACATGCCGTACATACCAATGTGCCAGCCAATCGTTCCTATCAAAAAAATGATCCAACCCATATCGGTTTTTGTTTTAATGCCTGCCAAAGTAAAGTGTGCAGAGCGGTTCCGGCAAAAATACCTTTTCGTGGTATCGGGCCAATCCGGCAATATAGTTTATCATTTTGTTTGTATTTGACACCAGAGGTTCAACAGACGACTGAAACTGATTTTTGTCAGGGTTGAAAGGGCGTTGGCGTCCTAATTTTCTCGCCAAATGCAACTGTTTTCTATCAGAGATGTGGAGCGTTTAAGCGGAATAAAAGCCCATACCCTTCGGATGTGGGAGAGCCGCTATGGCCTTGTATTGCCCCACCGGAAAGAAAGCCAGCACCGGTTTTATACCAACGATGACCTGCGCCGCATTTTGCGGATAAGCTGGCTGTATCATCAGGGGTATAAAATTTCGCACATTGCTTCGCTGAGCGAAGAAGCCATTGCGCAAATGATAGACAAAGAAGTGCGGAGCGGCGTTTTTTTTGTGGAGCAAATGACCGATTTGCTGCAGGCCAGCCGTGATATGAATGCTGCATTGTTCGATTCTACATTGCTGTCGGCCATTTTACAACTGGGGCTGGAAAGGGCCGTGGTGCATGTGCTATATCCTTTTCTCGAAAAAATAGGGCTGCTTTGGATGAATGAAGAATTGCAACCGGCACAAGAACATTTTGCCAGCAATCTCATCCGGCATTTGCTCATCCGGCACATCAATGAATTGCCGATGGTAAAAACCAATCACCAGCATTGTATTTTGCTGTTTGGTCCCGAAGAAGAGTTTCACGAAATCCCGCTGTTGTTTACCTACTATTTGCTCCGCAAAAACGGGTATCCAACCATATACTTAGGCACCAATGTAGCAGAAGCCACGGTAGAAGAATATTGCAAAAGCAAAGACATACTACAACTGCACTACCACCAGCTTACCAATTTTACCCGCATGGATGCTCAGGAATATCTTGACATGTGGAGTCATCGTTTTCCCAACAAACAAATTGTAGCCAGCGGGCCATTGGTGCAATACATACAGCACACGGCCCCCAATGCCTGGTGTCTCAAAAGCTTGCAAGACTTGCTCCATTATTGTCGCCAGCCATTCGGCGGTGTGTTGGCGTAACTGCAAAAGCGTTACATCCGTACATTTTCCTGTACGTCTTTCGCAGTAATGGTTTTGTCGCTCAAAATCACCAGTCGTTCTACAATGTTGCGCAGTTCACGTATGTTGCCCGTCCAGTTGTACTGCTGAAGCATGGTTACTGCATCTGCCGCAATCTGTTTTTTGGCTGTGCCGTATTCGTTGCAAATGTTGGTGAGGAAATGATCAACCAATGCAGGAATATCGCTGCGGCGGTCGTTGAGCGATGGTACATGAATGAGTATCACACCAAGGCGATGGTACAAGTCGAGGCGAAAGCGCCGGGCTTCCACTTCTTCCATCAGGTTTTTGTTGGTAGCGGCTACTACCCGCACATTCACTTTTATTTCTTTATCGCCACCTACACGGGTAATAGTACCTTCTTGCAAAGCCCGCAGTACTTTGGCTTGAGCATCAAGGCTCATGTCGCCCACTTCATCCAAAAACAACGTGCCTTCATTAGCCAGCTCAAACTTGCCAATGCGCTGTTTTACGGCAGAAGTAAAGGACCCTTTTTCATGGCCAAACAATTCGCTTTCGATGAGTTCGCTGGGGATGGCAGCACAGTTGACCTCAATCAACGGACCACGGCAGCGGTTGCTTTGCTCATGAATCCACTTGGCCACCAGTTCTTTACCCACACCGTTTTCGCCGGTTACCAATACCCGGGCATCGGTGGGGGCTACTTTGGCAATCGTGTCTTTAATTTTTTGAATGGGTTCGCTTTCGCCTATAATCTCCTGCACCTTGCTGATTTTGCGTTTCAGCGTTTTGGTTTCGGCTACCAGCGTGGTTTTGTCGGTGGCATTGCGAATGGTGATGAGCAACCGGTTGAGATCGGGCGGCTTGGAAATGTAATCGTAGGCACCTTTTTTTACAGCTTCTACTGCTGTTTCAATATTGCCATGGCCGCTAATCATAATCAGCGGCACATCAGGGTTTACTTCGCGGCTTTTTTCCAAAAATTCAATGCCGTCCATCTTCGGCATTTTAATATCACACAACACTACATCGTAGCTGTTTTTCTTAAACTTTTCGAAGCCTTCTTCGCCATTCTCAGCTACATCTATTTTGTAGCCTTCGTGTTGTAAAATTTCGCTGAGGGTGTTGCGAATGGCTCTTTCATCATCAATAATCAAAATGCTCGACATAATGCTTGTGTAGGGTATTACTTCAAAAAAATGCTGCTGACAATCGGGGGCTTTACTTCAGCAATCATGCCAAACTTTGCGCCACCAGTTCTGCCACATCCAGTACCTGTACCTCGGTTTCTTTTTCGTTCACTTTTACACCATCGGTAAGCATGGTATTGCAGAAAGGGCATGCAGAAGCGATGACAGCGGGTTGTGTTTCCAATGCTTCTTTGGTACGTTCCCAGTTGACACGGGTATTGCCTTTTTCTTCTTCTTTAAACATTTGTGCACCGCCGGCACCGCAGCACAAACCATTGCTGCGGCAGCGTTTCATTTCTACCAGCTCGGCATCGAGGGCTTCGAGCACAGCACGGGGCGCTTCATAAATTTGATTGGCCCGGCCGAGGTAGCAGCTGTCGTGGTAGGTAATGCGTTTGCCTTTGAAGCTACCGCCTTCTTTCATTTTCACTTTGCCCTCGTTGATGAGTTGCTGCAGCAACGTGGTGTGGTGCACCACTTCATACTGACCGCCCAGTTCGGGGTATTCATTGCTCAGCGTATTAAAGCAATGCGGACAGGTGGTTACTATTTTTTTGATACCATAACCATTGAGCACAGCAATGTTTTGGCTGGCCATCATTTGAAACAAAAATTCGTTGCCGGCCCGGCGGGCAGGGTCGCCGGTACACATTTCTTCGGCGCCCAGTATGCCGTAGCTCACACCAGCAGCATCCAGTATTTGAGCAAAAGCACGGGTTACTTTTTGTGCCCGCTGATCAAAACTGCCTGCACATCCTACCCAAAATAAAATATCCGGCGCAGTGCCTTCTGCGGCCCATTGGGCCATGGTTTTTACATTCATATGTCTAAGCTTAGCCATTGTCTGCCGGCCTTAAAAACCACAGACAACCGATATACAAAAATGCGGGTTTGAAGGTAGCTGTTCGCCATCAGTTTGCCACATTTTGTATGGCTTGTTCACAGGGCTGGTTCAGGTCGGTTATATTTGGCCGCTTTGAAGAATGGGGGAGAAATGAAAGCATTGCTGCGTATTGCTTTTTGGGGATTGGGCATCAGTGCCTTGGGTACTTTGCCATTGGGCACCATTAATGTGGCGGCCATGCAAATTTCTATTGCCGAAGGTGTGTGGCCTGCCAGCCTGTTTGGCGTTGGCGCCGCAATAATTGAAGTGGCCTATGTACGGGTATCGTTGGTGGGCATCAGCTGGATACAGCACCGGGCGGGCCTGCTGCGACTGATGGATTGGCTGGCTTTTGCCATTGTAGCCACCTTAGCTGTTACCAGTTTTATGGCAGCCAGCAACCCCGCACAAGATGGAAAGAATGTGATTTTGAATGCCGATGTGCACCCGTTTATACTTGGCGTAACCATGAGTGCTCTCAACCCTATGCAAATTCCGTTTTGGTTTGGGTGGAGTACGGTGCTGTTTAGCAAAGGCATTTTGCAGGCCAATGGTCAACAGTTTAATTGGTACAGTGTGGGCATTGGTATTGGCACCCTTATTGGATTGGCTGTGTTTGTAATAGGCGGGCAGGTGCTGCTGCAAAACATGCATAGCCACATGAACGTGGTGCAATACAGTATTGCCGCCATTTTCGCTATTACAGCGGTTGTTTTTTTATATAAAATCATTTTCAATAAAGGTGCTGCAGCAGCGCTGCAAGCCAAAGAAAAAGTGTAATTCAATAACCGTTTAACATGAAGAAAAGACCATTGACGGAAAAGATATTTGGGCACAAATCGGTCATTCAGCTCACAGGAATGTCAAAACCGGGTAATTAGCGTCATATGTCATTGTTTTTCAATTTGTTTACCCCTACATTACACGTTAGTAACTGACTCATCTTCTCCTCTTGCATAACAGGTGAGTTCATTTCAAATCCAGCTACAATTGATGTTGAAAAAACTTCATACTAGTAAAGTATTGTCGGCAATAGTGATTGTTGCGGCTATACTGGTAGTATATGGTTGGATATTCAATGTCAATATATTCAAGTCGGTTTTACCTGGCATTATCAACATCAAATTCAATACGGCTGTTGGTTTTTTATTGCTGGGTACAGCAGTATGGTTGCTGGAAGAAAAAGCAGAACCCCGCTATCTGCAGTGGGCAAAAGGCATTGCATTGTTCATGTTTGTTTTTGGCTTGCTCAGTGCCTCTCAAACCATTTTTGATTTCAATGCAGGTATTGATGAACTGATTTGGAAAGATGATCCCAACCCCGTTGAAACAAAATATGCCGGCAGGCCAAGTGTGCACACTTCGTTAAGCTTTGCCATTATTTCGTTGGTCATACTTTTCATTCAGTCAAAAAGAATGTTGTGGTTTTGTGTGATCAGTCTTATTGGCATCATCATCGTTTCGGCACTGGTATTTTTAAACCAGTTTTTCGGCAGTAGTTTTTTGCAGGCCATTCCATGGTTGGCCAAAACAGCATTGCTTACGGCCATATTATTTTTATTACTGAGCACATCATTGCTGAAGAGCCGGCATTTGGCAAACTTCAAACTCACATTTGAGCAAAAAGTGGGCGTCTATTTTGCGGTGTCGTTGTTACTGTTGATTTTCATTTTTTTTGCCATTAGTGATAACAACAAGCAACGGGCCGATAGTGAAATAACGATTCGCCACACTTACGACACACAGCTGATGTCGGAAAGGATAGCCAAAACGACTGCAGAAATGCAAAGTAGTCTTAGAGGCTTTTTAGTCACCAAAGAAGATTTATACCTCAATGCTTTCTATAATCATGTAACAGCTATTTCACGTGAATTAAAGCAGTTTAAAAAACTAACGGAAATAAATGGAGAACAGCAGGTGAGAGTGGATTCATTGTCTCAAATGATTGATAGATTTATTGCTTCAAGAAAAATTTTGATTTCCGTTTTTCAGGCAGGAGAGCTTACGCCGGAAAAGCTGAAAGTGGCAGCCAATGAAGGTATTTTACTTGGAGGATCAGTTAAAAATATAATCAGTGATATTCAACGACACGAAAATGCATTGCTCGAAATAAGGGAAGAACGGAACAATAAGACCATTACGAATTCGAACCGAATCATTGTCATTTTTCAGGGACTTACATTGTTGCTCATTGTTACCACGTTTTTAATCATCTACCGTAAAAACCAGGAACGAAATAGTGCAGAAGCACAATTGAAAGCATCGGAATCGGAGCTGCGTAAATCGATGGAAAATCTTGCGTTTGCATTGGAAAGTGCAGGCATTGGCTCTTGGACGATTGATTTGATTACAGGTGATATAAAGCGTATCGGTACTTCATGATAAAATCATGGGGTATGATACACTAGTGAAGGATTGGTCATTCGATCTGTTTTTTGAAAAACACGTGGTGGCGGAAGATCATGAAAAAGTGCAAAAAGCCTGGGAAGTAGCCTCGGGTGGAGAAAGAAACCTTGAGTTTGATTGCCGCATTATAAAAGCTGACGGCACGTTGGGATGGATATGGTGTAAGAGCCGCATTTTTTACAACGAAGCTGGCAAACCCTCTTTCCTGATGGGTTTTGTGGGCGATGAAACGGCAGCCAAAAGTGCCGAGCAGGAAATTAAAATACTGAATGCCACACTGGAAAAAAGGGTTGAAGAAAAAACCCGTGAAGTGTTGGAAAAAGAAACACACTACAAAGGCTTGCTGGAAAACATGCAGGAAGGTATACAAATCATTTCCTTCGACTGGCGCTACCTGTTTTTAAACAAAGTGGTGATACGGCAGAGCAAGTTTTCAGAAGCTGAATTGTTGGGCAGGAGAATGATGGATGTGTATCCCGGTTTTGAAAAAGCGCCGTTGTTTGTTGAGTTGCAAAACTGCATGCAAAGCAGAATTTCAAAAACCATTGTCAACGAGTTTGAGTTTCCGGATGGCAGCAAGGGGTGGTTCGAGTTGAGCGTTCAGCCTGTGCCCGAAGGCATACTCATTCTGTCGATTGATATTACCGATCAAAAAAGGCTGGAGAAGGAACTGGTAGACCGGCAAATTGAGCAACAAAAACTTACCACACAACTCACCATTGAAGCACAGGAAAAAGAACGCAACGAACTGGCCAAAGAACTACACGATAATATCAATCAGATTTTGGCTACTGCAAAAATTTACCTGGCACGTGCCAAAAAACATGAAGCCATTCCGCACCATTTAGTGCAGCAAGGCTTTGAATGCGTCAATCTTGCCGTGGATGAAATCCGTACCTTATCTCACACGCTGGTTACGCCCACGTTGGGCGACACCGGATTGATTGATGCCCTGCAAAGTTTGTCTCGCCAGTTTGCCAATGCCCATGGCCAGGAAATCACCCTCATCAATCACTTAGATCCTGCTGTCGCCATTGATGAGCAAAAAGAGTTGATGCTGTATCGCATAGCACAAGAGCAAATCAGCAATATCAACAAGCATGCAAAAGCTACCGTTGTTACCATTGTGCTGGCTTCTACCCCCACACAATTGCAAATGACCATAACAGACAATGGTGTGGGCTTTGATACCAAAGAAAAAGCAAAGGGTATTGGCCTGCGCAATATGCAAAGCCGGGTTCAGTTTTATGCCGGTGAAATGCGTATCATTTCTGCTCCCGGCGAAGGCTGCAAATTGGAAATAACTGTGCCGCTCTAATGCAGCAATGCCCAAGCGTTACTTGGGCGCTTTTTTAAACAGGTAAATCGTTACAAAAAGAAAATCAGATTGGGCGTCCACGCTGCCAGAGCAGGCGGAAAATTGCCCTTGGTACTGAAGATGGTACTAAACCTGTCGGTAAGGATAAACAGTGCTGCCAGAATAATACCCATGGCCAAATGCAAGCCACTGCCGCCACGTACTTTGCGGCTGCTCACCGCTACACCCATCATGGTGAGCAACACAATGCTTATTGGTGTTGCATCACGGCGGTGACGCTCCACAATCAAATCGTTGATACCTTCAGTGCCACGAAGTTTTTCTTTCCGTATCAACTCCTGCAGCTCCGGTGTTTTTAAAATGTCTTTGGTGTATTGGCCCTTCTTAAACTCGCTGGGTTTAAAGTTGAGGTTAATCACCGTGTCGTTTATTTGCCGCACTTTTTCTACATCACCGTTGATATCCCGGATGGTTACCACTTCGAGTTTCCAGCGTCTTTTAGCAGTGTCCCATACCAGGCTTTCGGCACGTATGTTTTGCTTCAGTTCGTTGTGTTTTATTTCCTGCAGGGCAAAGGCATTGCCTCTTTTTTGTGCAGTATCAAAATAGCTGACCGAGCCATAGTGAGTACTGTCGTTGCGGAAGTAAATAGTGCTGGCGTTGTAATCGCCGCTATAGTTGGGGTTGTCAATGTATTTGTTCTGAAAGTCGGAGAAAATCTGATTGGCAATCGGCGTTACATATCGAAAAGACAACCACAGCAAAATGGCAAAAAAGATAGAGCCAATCCAGTAGGGGCGCAAAAAGCGGTTGAAAGAAATGCCGCTGGCGAGGATGGCGACAATTTCTGTACGGCCGGCCAGCTTGCTGGTAAAGAAAATGACCGAAATGAAAATGAACAAAGGAAAAAGCAGCGTAATCATCCTCGGCACAAAACCGAAATGATACTGCTTGATGATTTCCCAGGTGCTGAGGCCGCTTTTTACAAAATCGTCGGAGTGCTCACTGGTGTCTATCACAATGGTGATAAAAGTGAGGAGCAAAATGGCAAACACAAAAGTGGAAATGTATTGCCGCAATATGTACCAATCGAGTTTGGTCAACGCTGGAGGTTTTATCGGGCTGCAATTTGCAGTATTATTTGCAATGAACAGTCCCCCGTTGTTTGCCGGCCGCTATTTTAACGATGCGCTGTTACTGCCCGTTCATCCACTTCACCGCTTCGTTCATATCCGCATCACTCCATTTGGCCGCTACGGTAGCGCCTTGCAAAGCCACTACGCCCACTTTGCTGCGGAGCATGGTTTTAAGCACGGTGCCGTCGCAGGTAAGCACTGGAATATTGAAGTGGTTGGTTTGGTTAAACCATTCTTCCACGTCACCGGGCTGATTGCTGACAATGAAAAACGGAATGGATTTTTCTCTGGCCTTGGTGTACAGTTTCACAAACAGTTCCTGCCATTCGGGTTTGTAGCCATTAAAATCTTTGGCTACAAACAGCAGCTGCTTACCGCTGGCTTGCAACAGCTGACGGGTGGTATCCGTTTTGTTGCTGTTGTACAGTGCAAAGTCTTTGATGGCAGGTTCTGCATTGCCCTTGCGTACCACTTTTTCTTCGCGGCTCACATATTCGTAGCTCGACTCATCAAAGTCGGCGGGGAAATGCAGGGCATCAAACACCACGTTTTGGCCAGCTTTTCTATAGGTATAAAAAATGGCTACACTATCCGGAATAGAGCCGGGTGGAGGATCCATTTGTTGCAGCAAGTTTTTGCCTGCCGCATAGGGCAAACAATCTACATACGGCAAATGCCTGAGCACATTGAGCTGACCAAAAAACACCATGCCGGTGCTAAACAAAACAGCAAACAAATTGGCCCGAAGCGGTAGTACTGCTTTTATGCATTCATGTTTCCAAACAAGCAACAATATAATGGCCGTTAGCACCAAATCTTTTACAAAAGATTGCCATGCTTGCAATGGAACGCAATCGCCAAAGCAACCACAGGTTTTTATTATTCCGCTGAGTACCGCATAGCCGGTCAGGAAGGTGAAAAAGACCATGAGCACCAGCAGCAGCCGGGTGATGAATTTGGGTGCCCAACCCAGCAGCAATGCCACGCCAGCCACTATTTCCAGCACATTCATGCCGATGCTCAGGTACAGGCTAAAGGGGCTGGCCCAATGCCAGTTCCACACGGTAAAGTATTCGTCCATTTTGTAAGCAAGCCCCAGCGGATCGTTGGCTTTGATAAGCCCGCTGAAAATGAACAACAGCCCGGTAAGAATGCGCAGTATGTTGACGATACTTTTCATGCTAAAAAAAGTGATGTGGGTTTGGGTAAATGAATGGCTGGTTTGCAGCCACGATTATCTTTTACATCATTGCTGCTCGGCTTCTGCCAGCAGTATCAATGCAAATACTGCGTAGTTCATGATGTCCATATAGTTAGCATCCAATCCTTCGCTGATGATGGTTTTACCTTCGTTGCGAATGATTTGCTTCATGCGGTAAATCTTCATCATAATCAGGTCGGCAAAACTTTCCTGACTCATTTCCCGCCAGGCCTCGCCATAGTCGTGGTTTTTCATTTCCATTAGCTGGCGAACTATGCTCACTTTTTCATCGTACCGGCTGGCACATTCTTCCAGCGGCAGGGTTTCAATTTCATCATTGTTGATGTCGAGCTGAATCAATCCAATGATGGCATAGTTGATAATGCCACGAAATTCGCTGGGAATATCATCGGCCACCAGCTGCAGTTCATTTTCCTGCAACTGCCGTATGCGGCGGGCCTTGATGTAGATTTGATCGGCTACAGAAATGGGCCGCAGCACCCGCCACGAAGTGCCATAATCGCTGGCTTTCTTCATAAAAATATCTCGGGCAGATGCAATGGCGGCGTTGTATTGTTCAATTGTTTTAGTCATGCGATGTGGTACTTTTACCGGCAGCCAAAAGTAAAGCTTCGTTATCAACCGCATGTATACACTCAATTGCAGGGGAAAACTTGTCGTCATCGACCTGCCCATGGTCATGGGTATCATCAATACCACGCCTGATTCATTTTTTGCCAACAGCCGCAAAACACAAGTGGAAGAAGCCGTAGCCACCGCTATGCAGATGCAAAAAGCGGGTGCTGCCATGGTGGATATTGGCGGCCAAAGCACCCGCCCCGGTGCCAATTGGGTAGGGGCTACCGAAGAAACCGACCGTGTAGTGCCAGTGATTGCTGCCATTGCAGCGGCTTGCCCCAACCTGCTCATAAGTGTGGATACCTTTCATGCGGCAGTTGCTGAAGCGGCCGTTCAGGCCGGGGCACACATCGTGAATGATGTGAGCGGTGGACATCTTGATGCGGAGATGCTGCCGACTGTCGGCCGGCTGCAGGTGCCCTACATCTGCATGCACATGAAGGGTACGCCCGGCAGTATGAACCAGTTGGCCGAGTACAACAATCTGCTCACAGACATCCTGGATTATTTTATTGAACGATTGGCGGCATGCACAGCGGCAGGTATAAATGATATCATCATCGATCCGGGATTTGGGTTTCCCAAAACCACGGCACATAATTTTCAATTGTTGCGTCAGCTGGAAGTGCTGCACACATTGCAACGCCCATTGCTCATGGGCATCAGCCGCAAAAGTACCATTTACCAAACCTTAGGTACCACCGCTGCTGAAGCATTGAATGGCACCACGGTACTCAATACCATTGGCTTGCAAAAAGGCGTACACATACTGCGGGTGCACGATGTACAAGAGGCCGTTGAAGCCGTGAAACTGGTAACCGCTATGCAGCAAGCCTGAGCTTAAAACGCCCAGTCGTAGCTGGCATTTACACTGCGGCTGGTGGGTTGCTGTTTGCCACTGGTGAGTTCCTGTACCCGCTGCTGCATGTATTTGCGCAACTCTGTTTGCGTTATTTTTTTATCGTAGTTGCTGTCCGCTTTTTTATCAAACAAAGCCTGCATAAAACTGTACGAAAAAACGCCATTATTCCACTCACTGCTTTCCAGTGCATACTCTTCACCCGCTGCAGCGGAAATGATATTGACACCCAAATCTTTCGACACATCGGTGAAATAAGTTTCCATCAGCTTCACGGTATTGCCTAGCTGTGTTTTGCGTTGCACTTTGCGAATGCTGCTACGCCCCACAGGTTTGGCTGCCATGCTGTTGCCAAAGTTGAACTGCACATTTTCTTTGTCTATTTCACCGCTGTGGCAGGCATCTATCAGCAAGAGTTTTTGTCTGGCTGGTACATCTGTAAAAATATTGGTGAGACTGTTGTACGGAATGCTGTGCAAGGCTGGTTGCTCAAAGCTGGTTGCATAACTGGCGAGGTAAAAATTGTAACCCGTATCCAACAGGCCATGGCCCGAGTAAGACACAATCACCCGGTCGTGCACGGTAGTTTGTTGCAGCATTTGATGAATGCGGTCGAGTAAGGACAGCGTCACTGCTGTGTCGGTGTACAAATGCACAGATGCATTGCTGTATTGCTGTTGAAAACGCTGCGCAATATCCTGTACATCTTTGGTAGCATACTGCAAATTGTAATTGCTGTCGGCGTAGTGCGATACCGCAATGCCAATGTAATAGGTACGAGCCTCAACAGGTGTTACGGGTTCGTAAGTAATGTCGATACTTTCCCGCAGGCTTTCGGTGCCATTGTTGTTGAGATACGCAGCTTCAATAAGGTTAGTGCCCGTGCTGAGTGCTACAGGAATTTTCCAGCGGTTGGTACCTGCTTTTCCGGTGTAGGCTTTCTGCCCGTTTACATACACCGTTAGTTGTTTGATGTTTGCCGCAGCATATCGGGTAATAAACTGCAACTCAACCACCGGCTCTGTGCTGCTGTTGCTGAGCTCCTTGCGGTTGTACAGTAGCAAAGGCTCCATGCTGTCGAATGCCTGCAAATCTTGTGCGGCCGTCATGCCTGCTTTTTGCCAGCGGCGTTCTGCAGCTTTTTGTTGCATCTGTATCAGCTCTGGCGCTGCTTCGCCCATGCGTTGCAATACAATGTCGGGGCGGTTCAGCTGCAGGTCAAACTGGGCGAAGGAGTAGGTTTGAAAGCCTTTGGCAAAATGCATTTCGGTAGTGAGTGTGGGCGGCATCATGTAATAGCGGTCGGGGGTAAAAATGGCAGGTCCTTTTTCTGCCGCATTGCTCAGCAACGCCATGCTGTATTGAAGGCTTTGTTTGTCGATATCGATGCAACGCAATAATTGGTCGCTGCCCAAGGTGCTTACCCAATTTCTGGTCGGGTGAAACAATACTTCATCCACAACTGCATCATGCACTTTTTGCCGAAACAAAATGCCATCTGTTTGAGCATCCCGTATTTCCACCACACCATTGAAATAACCAATAGCATACATGGGTTTGGTGGGATGATGTTTGATGATGCTGATGAGTGTGTCCGATTTTCTTTTCAATCGGTATTCGCCGGTTGAAAAGCTGTAGCTGTAGATGACGGTTTCTACATTGCTATCCAACAGCTCAAACCACAATTCTTTACTGTCTGGCGTTACCGTAAAATTATCGATGCTGTACACCCTTGCCGTGTCTCTCAATACCTTCCATTTGTTGCTTTGAATATCATAAATGCGGAGGCTTTCACTACCCACAATGAGGTAGCGGCTATCTGGCGTAAATTCAATGTGCGTGGAAGTGGTAGTAGGCAGCAGCATCCTTGTTTGCTGACTGAAATTCGGTCCTTTTAATACCACCAGTTCTTTGTACAATGCATTGATGCTGGCAAAGACTTTACCGTCTGGTGAAAGCAAGGCTGCTTCCGGTTTTTTTTCGGCTTTGGGGTGTACAAAAGTTCGCAACACATGGCCCGTATACAAATTGCAAACCTGTGCCAGCTTTGGTTTGTCACCGTAATCATCGGGTACGGTGGTGAGCACCAGCGAATCGCTAAGCCATTGGTAAATACCCAGTGGATAATTGCGGTTGTGCATCAGCCTGCCGGTGCTGAGGTCAACTACATGGCTATAATCTGCAAACGTGATGCCGGGAACCGATGACAGGATTTTTCCGTTGGGTGAAAATCGCAGCTGTTGCAGGCTCATCACTTTGGTATCAAAACTGGTAAAGTTTTGTTGCTGTGGCCAGCGAAGAATATAGGGCAATTGCTTGCCTATCGCTGCTATTTTATCATTGTTGTCATCAATCGCCAATACATGCTCTGCGTATTTCAAAGCATCGTTTTTATCGTTGATCCATGTTTGCTGATGGGCATCATACACATGGGCATCTTGCCCTATATTGCAGAGCAACAAATTGCCCGCAATATTCCAACGAATATCATAGTGCTCATAACTCCGAAGGTTGTTACTGACGGGTAGTGTTTCTTCCTGCAAAGTGGTATCTGCGTCGTTAAAAATCATCAGCTTGTCGGGCGCCAGTAGCATGGCCATTTTACCCGATGCATGAAAGCCAAGCGCCATCGGCTTTTCGCTGCGGTCGTAAATGGTTTGAAGCTGTTTGGTATAGCTGTCGTTGATGTAATGTAGCTCCACCTGGTCGTTTCGGTTGGCAGCAATCTGCCAGCGTTGTGTTGCTGGGTTGTAGGCTATCTGATTGTCGTAAGAAAACAATTCAATTGCCGGGCTGCGCTGTTTCGTAGTAAGATTGATGAGCTGCAAAGTGCTGAAAGAACGAACGGCTACTTCATCGTTTTGGCCACTGCTAATGAGGGCATCCAATGGCGGAAAAGAACTGCCCCATCCATTGGTTTGTTTAAAGCTGACGCTGTCTGTGAGTGCCCCGGTTTGTGTATTGTACCAATACAAAGCCGACACAATGCCGTAGTCGTACAAAAGAATAGCCAGCTGCGATGCTTTGTTGCACAGGGCCATCCCCCTGATGGTTTGCCCGCTGGTGATTTTGCGCAACTGCCGGCCATTGCTGCTGTTCCAAAGTATTACGTTGTGTTTATCCGCCGTGGCCAATACTTGTGCCGAAGCATCTGCATCTGCAAACAAAATATCATCCTCATGCCCGGTTTGCAACACAGGCTGCAGGCTACTGTTTTGTGCTGTTGCAACAGCAGCCAGACTTGCGGCCATCAACAAAAAAAGGGTGCGTTGTATAAAAGCTGAAATCGTCACGTTGGCTTCTTTTGGTAAAAGTGCTTGAATTCGTGTTTACAAATTGTATGCTGTTAAGCTTGTGGAAAACAGTTGGCAGTCTTACATTCTCGCAATAATTTATCCTATGAAAAAATGCATCCCTTTTTTCCTCAGCATGTGTTTGCTGTTGATGGCTGGTAATGCCTTTGCACAAACTACGCCCAGCCTGCCGGCACAGCTGGCACAGCAGCAATTGGATGCGTACAACAAACGTGACATCAATGCTTTTTTACAACCTTATGCCGATACAGTGGCAGTCTATATGTTTCCCAACAAACTGTTGTACAAAGGCAAGGAAACCATGCGGCAGGAATACACAGGTATGTTTGCCCAAACTCCCGATTTGCATTGTACGCTTGTCAACAGAATTGTACAAGGCAATACCGTGATTGACCAGGAATCGGTGGTATTTAAAAAAGGTGTTCCCCCTTTGGCGGCCATCGCTATTTATACCATCAGCGGCGATAAAATTGTGGCCGTTCATTTTATAGCAGCAGAGTAATAAGGGCATTGGGCTGCACTTTCACCAGAAAAATGCGGCCATTGGCTACAGTTTTTGTGCTGTAAAAATGTACAGACCTGTAGCTTGTGCATTCAATTGATTGCTATGCCAAAAACAGTGTTGATTACCGGCGGTACCAGTGGTATTGGTTTGGGCATTGCCCGTGAGTTTGCCAATGCCGGATACAATCTTTACCTCAACGGATTGGAGCCTAACGGCGAAGCCATTACTGCAGAACTTGCAGCAGCGCATTCCGTTGCAGGTTTGTTTTCGAATGCCAACATGTTGCAGCCCGATGCCATTGCGCAAATGGTGCAACAGGGTATCGCACATTTTGGCAGCATAGATGTGCTGGTGTGCAATGCCGGTATTCAATACGTGGCACCCATCGATGAATTTCCGGCAGAAAAATGGGAAGCCATTTTGGGCATCAACCTCAGCTCGGCTTTTTACCTGAGCAAAGCAGTATGGCCCGGCATGAAGGCCAATGGTTTTGGACGCATCATCAACATTGCTTCTGCACACGGCTTAACGGCCTCCGAATTTAAGTCGGCGTATGTGGCGGCCAAGCATGGCCTGGTGGGGCTTACCAAAGTGCTGGCGTTGGAAGGAGCACCGTTCAACATCAACTGCAATGCCATTTGCCCCGGTTATGTAAAAACGCCCATTGTAGAAAAGCAGATTGCTGATCAAATGAAAGTGCACAGCATGAGCGAAGATGAAGTGGTGAAAAAAGTAATGCTGGGCCGACAGGCAGTAAAAGATTTTATACCTGTAGAAACACTCGGCAAGCTGGCGGTGTTTTTAGCCAGCGATGCGGCTGCAACCCTTACGGGCACTGCATTGCCGGTAGATGGCGGCTGGACAGCCTACTAAGCCGATGCGGTAAAAAATCCGGTTTCTTTTTTCAATCCTTCCACCACATTGTAAATGAGCGGACACATGCTGTAGTGGCTGAAAGTGCCGAACATACGGGTAGTAAAACCGGGCCTGTCGAGCTGCGGAAAATTGCGACACTCATCGGGCCTTATCTCATACACCTGGCAGGCTTTATTGTCCAGAAACTGGCAGGGGATGGCATTGAGAAAAGACATGAAGGAGCCGCCTTCTACAAAGCGTTCTCTGAATTGGGCTTCGGTCAGTTGTAATCTTTCGCTGAGACGTACGATTGCAGCGTCATCAATATTTACCATCAATCGGGTGCAACATTTGCCGCAGGCGAGGCAATCTATGCCGGCTTCGGCTTCCTTGTTCAGGCGCATCACCGCTTCATCTATCACTTCCGGTTCCAGTGTTTTGAGATGGGCTTTGAAATGCTCGTTTTCTTCAAAACGGTCGAGAGCCAGCGCAGCTACTTCGTCGGGGGTGGTGATGAGTTGCAAATGAAATGGTTGATGGTAATTGGAAATGGGTGTATTAATCGCCCACAATATTGCTGATTCCTACCCGATGGTGGAGGTATTGTGGAAACGCTATTTCCTGTACCATCAACAAAGCCAGGTTGCCGGCATTGATTTCCCAGCTGCTGGGCATGTGTTCTTCCAGTGCCATAAAATGATTGTCGGCTTCCTTGGGTAAAATGTTGGGAGCACATACAAAAGTCCAGTCGAGGCCCGATGCTTTCAGGTATTCGAAGGCCTGTTTGTGCTCTTGCCCTACGGGTACATATTCCTGAGGATAATCGGGTGCATCCATTACATAATTGCCGTTTTCGTCGGGCAACACGCCGAGCCCGCCGAGTGCTACAATGCGGCGAATGCCGGTGGCTTTCATTTGGGCAATGATGTTTTTGATGCCCAGGCTGCGGGCCTTGTCGGTGCCATCAAAAGCGCCGCCCAGTGCCGATAGTACCGCATCGCTGCCTTGCAGGGCTTTGCGTACATCACCTTCATCAAACACATAGCCTTTGATACTGTGCAACTGCTCCGAACGCAGGTCTTCATCAATTAAGCTGTCCACATTGCGCCCAAAAGCGTTCACCTTCCAGCCCTTGGCCAGTGCATGAATCATGAGTTGCTTGCCTACCATTCCGGTGGCGCCAAAAATTGTCACCTGCATACCTTCGATTGCTTTGATGTATCAGCTAAATCTACGGAAAAAAGACAGGGGAGGATGCAGGTAGGAAATAGAATATTAACCTATGTGTTGCTTTAGTAAAATAAAATATCAGGCAGACAAGTAGTGAATCAAGTAAAGTGTTTCAAAGAAAAATCACACAGGGGGAGGGGCTGGCCGGGCAAAACGGCCGGAGGCATCGGGTTTGCCTTGAATTTTCTTTGGTTACTTTCTTTTTTCAAGAAAAAGAAAGTAACAATGCTGCTACATGAACCACATTGATTTATGAAGGGTTGGAAGAAAAGAAAACTCAATTCCCTTGTGGTTATGACAAAATCACCAGTTGTATCAACTGCTAGCCTGCTCTACAATCTCCGCCATCTGAATGCCCATGTGGCTTTCATCAAAAATGCATTCGCCTTGTTTGATGAGCAATACCTGCGGGCTTTCGTGCCACACATCAAAATGCTCGGCAATATGGTTGGAGAGCTGCCGGTGGGCAATGAGGTCGAGCAGGTGCCAGTCGAGCTGGTCGTTCAGTCCGGCACGTTCGAGCCTGTGCAACACCATGCTACTGATGCTGCAACGGGTACTGTGCTTAAAAATGAGTTGCGGTTTGCTGGCCGACTGCGCAATGAGCTGCGTCAATTGGTCGGCCGACTGGAGTAGATTCCACGACATCCGGAAGCCTAAATCTTTGGGGTGCAACAATTACCGACGGATAGCCGTAGGATTGCCGGGGCAGCCAATGCCACGCTTGCTGCTGGCGCAGCTGCTGATGCCGAGGGCCAATACTGCAATCATGGCCAATGCAAATACTTTACGCATGATGGATAAAATTTGAGATTTAAAGGTACAGCAGAATGCCTGTAAATGTTCAATCATTGAAAAAAGACCAATTGTGGTGCGCTTTCATTAACATCCCTTAAAGACCTTACTTTGCTGCTTTCAGTTCAAACGTATGACGATTCATTTTATTTCCATTGGAGGCAGTGTAATGCACCAGCTGGCGCTGGCCCTGCACCACAAAGGCTATACCATTACTGGTAGCGACGATGAGATTTTTGAACCCGCCAAAAGCAACCTGGCAGCCGCCGGCTTGCTGCCTGCACAAATCGGCTGGTTCGAAAGCAATATTCACAGCGGCCTCGATGCCGTTATTTTGGGCATGCATGCCCGTGCCGACAACCCCGAACTGCTGAAGGCACAGGCTCTCGGCATTCCGGTATATTCTTTCCCGGAATACATTTTTCAAGAAAGCAAAACCAAACAGCGTATTGTGGTAGGCGGCAGCCATGGCAAAACCACCACCACTTCCATGATAATGCATGTGCTGCAGCAATCAGGCCTGGCTTTCGATTATCTGGTGGGGGCCAAGTTGCCCGGCTTCAGCCAATCGGTGCAGGTAACCAATGCGCCCATCATTGTGTGCGAAGGCGACGAATACCCCGCCAGCGTGGTAGAAAAACGTCCCAAGTTTCATTTTCTGTTTCCGCATGTGGCCATTCTTACAGGCATTGCCTGGGATCATATCAACGTGTTTCCGACATTCGATTTTTACCTGGAGCAGTTCAGCATTTTCATCCAGAAAATAGAACCTGGCGGTGTTCTCATTTACAACCAAACCGACGAAACGCTGCATGCATTGGTGCAAGCCAATTTGCGCAGCGATATCCGGTTTATTCCATATGGTGTGCCGGCGCATCGCATTGATAACGGTGCTACAGTTGTGCTGTGGCCCGGTGCCGAAACGGCCATCAAAGTGTTTGGCAACCACAACTTGCTGAACATGGAAGCCGCCCGGCTGGCTTGTGCCGAAGCCGGTGTGAGCACGGCTCAGTTTGCTGCCGCCATCGGCAGTTTTACCGGTGCTTCCAAACGCTTGGAAGTGTTGTTGCAAAATGAGCATACCACCGTGTATCGTGATTTTGCCCATGCCCCCAGCAAAGTGAAAGCCACCATTGATGCGGTAAAGCAACAGTTTCCCAACCGTAAACTCATTGCCTTGCTGGAGCTTCATACGTACAGTAGTTTGAATGCCGATTTTATGCCGCATTACAAACAGGCGTTGGATGCGGCCGACGAAGCTGCTGTGTACTATAGCCAGCATGCATTGGCCATCAAAAAAATGCCGCCACTGGATAAGCAGGTGGTAGCCGATGGCTTTGCCAAGCCTAACTTGCAGGTGCTCAACGATGCTGCGGCTTTGCAGCAATGGATGGAAAAACTGCAGGTAAAAGATGCCAGTGTATTGCTCATGAGCAGCGGCACTTTTGAGGGCATCAATCTGTTGGAATTGTTCGGCGGTTTGATGCAATTGCCCACTGGAAATCCGGCACAGTAAATTTTCAACTACCTTCAATTATAAATCATCGTTTTCACAGGAAAGCTGCTACTTGTTATGAACCTCAGTCTCACCCGCCCATTGGCATTTATCGATTTGGAAACCACCGGTATCAACATGTCTTCCGATCGTATTGTAGAAATTGCCATCGTCAAAATTTTGCCTGACGGTACCAAGCAAGTCAAGCGGAAACTCATCAATCCGGAGATGGTGATTCCTCAGTCTTCCATTGATGTGCATGGCATCACCAATGAAATGGTGAAAGATGCGCCGACTTTTAAACAGGCGGGCAACGAAATCAAACAGTTTTTGGAAAACTGTGACCTTGCCGGATACAACAGCAACAAGTTTGATATACCACTGCTGGTGGAAGAGTTTTTACGTGCCGGGCAAGACTTTAATGTAGATGGCCGTAAGCTGGTAGATGTGCAGAAAGTTTTTCACATGATGGAGCCACGTACATTGAGTGCCGCATATAAATTTTACTGCAGCAAAGAATTGGAAAATGCCCATAGTGCCGAAGTAGATGCTACTGCCACTTGGGAAGTGCTGGATGCACAAGTAGCCCGCTATCCGCAAATTGGCAACACGGTAGACAGTATTTTGAAAGCCGTGGGTGATGATGAAATTGTGGACTTTGCCCGCCGCATGATTGTGCAGGAAGGCAAAATCGTTTTCAATTTTGGCAAGCATAAAGGCAAAGTTGTAGAAGATGTATTGCGGATGGAACGCAGCTACTACGATTGGATGATGCAGGGAGACTTTCCGCAGCATACCAAGCAAAAGTTGACGGAAATATTGCATAAAATGATGCTGGCCAAAAAATAAGCAGATACATGCAGGCTTCTTTTCAGCGTACGTTCC
The DNA here is from genome assembly GCF_009740285.1 of Phnomibacter ginsenosidimutans. Lineage (GTDB taxonomy): Bacteria > Bacteroidota > Bacteroidia > Chitinophagales > Chitinophagaceae > Phnomibacter > Phnomibacter ginsenosidimutans. The sequence goes on along the minus strand of NZ_CP046566.1, from coordinate 3,109,355 downwards.
TGTTGTTGCTGGTCATAGTTTTGGCCACGGCAGTGGGAGCGTGGTTCTCTTTGTACAACAACTTTTTTAGCTGGGATTTAATTCCATACCTCGGTGTGGTGCTGGGCTACGATGGTATGCAGGGTGCAGCGTTGCATCAGGCAGTATTTACCAACGTGCAGCAACTGCCTGCCGATGTGGTGCCTGCTTTGTTGCACGAAGTGCCGTATAGGGAGCAGTGCCTGAATGATGCCAGTTTCTTTGAAGCGCAGCTGGGTTTTTATAGGGTAAAGCCATTGTTTACAGGCATGGTGTATGCTGGCTATAAGGCGGGCCTGCATTGGTGGACAGCCATGCGGATACCCGGTATCATTGGCTTTGCAGGCATGGCCACGGTATTGTATTTGTGGGTACGGCGCATGGTAAAACCCGGTTGGGATTTGGGAGTGACTACATTGTTGTTATTTGGCTATGCTACGCAACTGGCCCGGCTTACCACACCCGATGCATTAGCGTCATTCCTTACACTTACTTTATTTTATGTGTTGTTTTGGCATGGCCGGCAAAAAGCTATCGTGCTTGTATTGCTGCTGTTGCTCACACTTACCCGTATCGATTTGTTGTTGTTGTGCATTCCTGTGTTGTTGCTGTGGTGGTCCCCTGCATCACTCACTCAATTGTGGAAACAACATTTGACTAAAATCCTCATCGCTGGCGGCTTGTTGTTGATTCTGGCATTTATCATTCCTATGTTGTTTGGCAATAGTTGGGAGTGGTATTTCAATTATTCCATGACGCAATCGCTGAAGCAATATGTGGTACATGCCGGCAGAAGTTTCCGGCAGTTGAGCGGTACCTGGTTGCCCTTATTTTTTGTGTTGTTGCTGATGACATGGCCAGTGCAACAACCTAAATGGCCGTGGTTGCTCGGCGGCATGCTGGGCGTCATTGCCATACGGTGGCTGTTATTTCCCGCCTTTCAGGAGCGTTTTTTTGTGGGCTACGAAATGGTCATGGCTTGCTACCTGCTGCAGGTGTGGCAGCAAGCGGCAGCAGGGTGTTGGTATTTTTACCAAACCATTGCCACAAGCTCATCACGGTTCATAAAAGTTGATATTGTATGTTTGCGGATATTCAATCGTGTACAATTCTGTGAAAAAGCTGGTCATCATACCCACCTATAATGAAAGGGACAATATCCGGGGCATCATCGAAGCAGTGATGCAATTGCAGGCGGGTTTTCATGTGCTCATTATTGATGACGGCTCGCCGGATGGCACTGCTGCCATTGTGCAGGAGTTATTGCCGGTGTACAACGGCACGTTGTTTTTAGAACAACGCAGCGGTAAGCTTGGCTTAGGCACCGCCTACATTCACGGTTTCAAATGGGCACTCAGCCGCGGTTACGATTATATCTGCGAAATGGATGCCGACTTCAGCCACAATCCTGCTGATTTGCCAAGGCTGGTTGCAGCCTGCGAAAATGGTGCCGATGTGGCCGTGGGTAGCCGCTATGTAAAAGGGGGCAGCATTGAAAACTGGCCACTCGACCGACACATTTATTCAAGAGGCGGCAGTTTGTACACCCGCATGATTACCTGGATTCCGGTAAAGGATGCCACAGCTGGTTTTGTATGCTACAAACGTGCTGTGCTCGATGACATCAATTTTGATGAAATCCGTTTTGTGGGGTATGCCTTCCAGATAGAAATGAAGTTTGCATCGTGGAAGTTGGGCTACAAAATTGTAGAAGTGCCCATCACCTTCGTAGATCGCAAAGTGGGTGTGAGTAAAATGAACACCGGCATTGTAAAAGAAGGCGTACTTGGTGTGCTGAAAATTCAATGGAACAGTATGTTCAAAAACTACCGCAAGAAAGTGCGGAGCGGGAATGCGGTGTAGTTTTCTGGTTGACAAGTTTACGAGTTCACTAGTTCACAAGTTTGCAGTCAACAGCATTCAATTATTTCTCTTCGTGCTCCTTCGTGTCTCCTTTGAGCCTTTGTGGTTCCAATAAATCAATGTCCAGTTTGAAGTAGATAGACCGATGCCTTGTAATCCCGATAGCTATCGGGAGCATACTGCCAACTCCGCTAATTCTCTGTGTCCCTCTGTGCTACCTCCTAAACCTCTGTGGTGAGAGCATCAATACTGATACGTCTTCAACCGATGCCATCCCGTTTTTTGCAAATCCCGGAAGCTGAACCACGCTGCTGCACCAGCAAGTACTCCCAAGGCTACACAAGCCCACCAATACGGAAAGGCCAGTGAATGCAGCAGGCCCAGGATACCCAATGCAAACATCAGGGCCAGTGTTTTCATGACCGATGAACCCTGATTGTTTTTGTTGACAGGCGCCGACCATGGCAAATAATCATTGCTAAACATGACCAGTGCTACGGCCATGAGCGACAGGTTGCAAAAAGCTACACCAACATGCAGCAAAGCCATCGGCCCGTTGATGATGGTAAGCAGCACAGCCACCAGCATAAATGCAGGCAGTTGAAATTGGATAATGGATGCTTTGACAGCGCCGCTCAAAATAGGCCCGGGAGTGGCAACGGGCGTCACCCGAAACATCCAGGCGGCTTTGTAGTGCTCACTAAAATTCATTTGCCCCAAAGACGTGATGGAAACCAAACCGGTGATATAGAGCAACATCATGATGGTGATGTTGCTTTTCCTCGATGACAAATCAAGTCCTTCGGCTACATCACTCAGGCTGTTGTCCCGCAAAAAACTTACTGCAAAAATCACCAGCATGTAACCTATGGCCGGATACACTTTGAGTTTGAAATCACGGTTGCGCAGCATCATGCGCCAGCTAAACAAAAACGATGCTTGTTCAATTCCTTTATTGGTAAAGAGGTTGGCCATCATTTGGCTGTAAGTGGTTCGGTTGCCGGCTACTTTTTTTGCTACCGCAGCTTCTCCCGAACTACCGGAAATCTGCGCCAGCTTTTGGTTGAACGTGGGTGCAAAAAAACGAACCACCACATAGATGCCCAGCACAGGCATGAGCAATGCCAATGCTGCAGCAATCAGCACAACAGGATGCGAGGAAAACTGGGTGCTTTCTTTCAGTAAGGCAGCAAACCAATACGGTGGCGCCAGCAGCAGTGCAGGCGCTTCGCCAATTACCGTGTTTTTCAACACACTTTTTTCAAACAGTCGGGGTACAATTTGATAGCCACCATAAATGAGCACCGCAAAAACAATTTGTATATAGCTGATGATGTTTTTAAACTTCTGTGGCGATGACACTTTTAATACCAACAAGTAAATGGCATTGATGAGAAAAATGGTAAAAACCGTTGACAGCAAAACACCTGCCAATAAAGCAATACCAAGCGATAGGGCCAAGTTTTACAAATGCTGTAATGAGCCCCGGCAGCGCCATGGGCAACATGAGCTTGCATACGTGTATGCTGATATGAACAATACGGGCAATCACAAACGTGGCATCATTTACCGGCTTGGGTAAAATGATGAAATTGTCTCGGATATCGATTAGTACATTGGTGAAGTCTGTAATGAGCGTAAGTGCCAGCATGATGATGAACATGCTGAAGTAAATAATGCCACAGGTGAGTACATCTTCGCTGGCGAAAAATGCAATGATGAACAGCAAACCCATGAACAACGACATGAGCATGGTGCCCAGCGTGGCCATACTAATTTGTTTGTCCTGTTTTTTATGGCTGGTTTGGTGAAAGCTGTTGGGACGACGGTCGTCCATCATCAGTTTGTATTCCAATATGGTGCGGAGTTGAGTAGTATTGGCTCCCGCCTTGCGGTACAAGGCTTTGGGCAACATAAAAACTCCGAGTAATGATTGATTGATAATGTTCAACTTGGGCATACACAAGGCTTAATGAGCATGATGAATGGTCAGGAACTTATTGAAAAGCACTCAGCAAATCGGAAGCTGCCTGATTGATGGAATCACTAGCTGTGAGCTGCGCAAAAATCCTTTCGAGGCTTTGGTTGCCTTGTTGCGATTTCAATTCTTCAAAACTACCATCGGCCACTACTTCGCCCTGATTGATGAGGATGATGCGGTCACTTACTTTTTCTACCACATCCATCATGTGGCTGCAGTAAAAAATGGTTTTGCCTTCAGCAGCCAGTTTGCCTATCAGTTCTTTAATGATGATGACACTGTTGGCATCTAAGCCACTCAGTGGTTCATCCATAATGATGATATCTGGATTGTGTAACAAGCCGGAAGTAATCAATACTTTTTGCCGCATGCCTTTGCTAAACGTATCCATGCGTTGATGCAGGTTGCCTGCCAGTCCAAAGGCTCCCAGCATCTTGGCCATGCGATCTTCTGCAACCTGTGCATCCATGCCATACAAAGCGGCCATAAAGTGCAAAAATTCGTGTGGCGTTAGTGTTTCATACAACTCAGCCAGCTCTGGAATGAAACCAACTTTTTGCTTGGCTGCCAGCGGCTCTTTGCGAATGTCTTTGCCTGCCACCAGCACTTCGCCTTCAAAGTCGGAGAGGAGGCCGCACAATATTTTTACGGTGGTGCTTTTACCAGCGCCATTGGGGCCAATGTAGCCAATCACCTGTCCGGGCATCACGGATAGATTGATGCCTTTGAGTACCGGTGTGCCACTGTAACTTTTCCAAAGATTTTTGAGAACGATAATGGGTTCCATAGCATTAGCTTGTGTTGATAGCAATAATAATGAAACTCGGCGCTGCTGCTGTCACTGAAATGATGAAATGTTGCGCCAAACCTCAGGCGGCGTATTTTCGCCCACATGCGGTTGGCGTTTATCAAATTGCACATAGCGGTATTGTTGGCGGGTTTTACCGCTATTTTAGGCAAGCTCATTACCCTCAACGAAGCGGCACTGGTTTGGTGGCGATTGTTGTTGTCGGTGGTGGCTTTGTTGCTCTTATTTGCCTGGTTGAAAAAGAGTGTGCTCACTACCCGCAAAACCATCCTGCAACTGTTGGGCATTGGTAGCTTGGTGGGCATTCACTGGTTGTGTTTTTTCGGCAGTGTCAAGTATGGCAATGTGTCTATTGCGTTGGTTTGTTTTTCTGCCGCCGGTTTTTTTTCTGCCCTGCTGGAGCCCATTATCACCCGGCGAAAATGGCGACCGATTGAACTGCTGTTGGGCCTCATGTGCATGGCGGGCATCTACATCATTTTCCATTTTGATACCAGATACAAAACGGGCATAATGCTTGGCGTAGCCGCCGCTGCTTTGAGTGCTTTGTTTTCCATTCTCAACAAGCAAATGGTGAATGCCAAAGCCGATGGTTTGCAAATGACCTTTTGGGAAATGAGCGGTGCCTTGATAACACTCAGCGTAGCTATGCCAGCTTATGTAATGCTGCGTGGCGATAGCATGCTGCCCGCACCACTCGACTGGTTGTGGCTGCTGGTACTGGCATTGGTTTGTACCGTGTGGGCTTTCTTTTTGCAACTTCAGGCATTGCAGCATATTTCTGCCGTTACGCTCAATCTTACCTACAACCTTGAGCCGGTGTATGGCATTCTTCTCGCCTTTATTTTCTTTCAGGAAAACCAATACCTGCACAGCACTTTTTTTGCCGGGCTCATATTTATTGCATTGGCAGTAGCCATACAAATGTGGCGGGTAAAACAGGGCCTTGACGAGGGTTAATAACTATTTTCATCCAAGTGTACTTTGCCTTTAAAAGTCCAGAATACAAACGTGGTATACACTGCTACAAGCGGTACGCCAATGGCAGCCACGGTGAGCATAATGGAAAGGCTTTTATTTGAAGCCGCTGCATTATTTACAGTCAAATTATACGCAGGGTCGATGCTGGAAAGTACCAGATTTGGAAAGAGATTAACCGCTACTACCACCAGCAGCAAAGCAATGTTTAATGCCGATGAGAAAAAGGCTATACGGTAGCGCTGTTGACTAATGCAACGGGCTACATTGGCAGTAGCCAGTACCATACCAATGGGAATAATGAATAGCCAACTGTTGCAACGAATGCTTTCTGCCATGTGCGGTACGTATAACAGCGTATAAAAGCTCAGTAAGAGTAATGAGATGACAAAAAAGATGGTGCTGTTTTTTACAATGATGGTGAGTTTTGTGTACAGTCTTTTTTCTGTTTTCATTACCAGATAAATAGCACCATGCATCATGAATAACGCTAACGTAGTTACGCCGGTTAGCATTGCAAACGGATTAAGAAAATCTAGCGTGGTACCCTGATAGTTTCCCTGCGCATCTATAGGTAGGCCTACCATTACATTGCCCAGTACTACACCCAGTGCCAATGCTATAACAATGCTGGAAATGCTGTAAGAAACATCCCACATTTTGCGCCACCAAAGCATAGGCTCTTTGCTACGAAATTCAATGCTGATGGCTCTGAAAATAAGGGCAACCAAAAACAACATAAAAGGGATGTAGAATGCGGAAAATACAGAAGCATACACTTTGGGAAAGCCTGCAAACAAAGCGCCGCCGCCTATTACCAGCCACACTTCATTGCCATCCCACACAGGGCCAATGGCATTGAGGGCTATGCGTCGGCTTTCTTCTTTTTTTAAGAAAAGATGAATTGCCCCAGCACCTAAATCAAATCCATCCAGAATGGCGTATCCGGTGAATGTGGCACCAATAACGAGAAACCACCATGTGGCATAATCAATTCCCAATAGTGTATCCATGATTGTGGTTTGTTTAGGATTGTGATGAAGGTTTGCTCAATTCTGTTGCCATATCGCTGTGGCGGCTGCTGTGTTTGTCGCTATCGGTATGCCATGGGCCGTGGGTGATTTTCTTATTCAACAGGTAAATAAACAGCATAAATAAAACCAGGTATACCAATGAAAACAAAATCAAAGAAAACATGACCTGCTCTTTTTGAACACTTTGCGACAATGCATCGCTGGTGCGCAGCAAATTGTACACTACCCAGGGTTGGCGGCCTGTTTCGGCTGCAAACCAACCTGCCTGATTGGCAATTTGTGGCAGAAATACCGCCCACACAAATACGAGCATTAGCCATTTCTTTTCAAACAACTTGTTACGCCTCCAAAGCCATGCTGCATAGCTGGTAAGTGATATCAGTAGCATACCGATGGCAATCATAATATGGTAACTCTGAAAGGTGATGTTGAGAGAACCCGGACGATCTTCCGGTTTAAAAGCTTTCAAACCTGTAACTGGCGCATTGAAATCCTGGTGCGTTAAAAAGCTCAGTCCTCCGGGTATTTTCAATCCAACAGTCTCTTCTTTCTTTTTGTCGATGTAACCAAATAAATACATGTCGGCTGCACCGCTACTATCCCAATGGCCTTCCATGGCGGCCAGTTTTGCGGGTTGGTATTGTTCTACCACCTCTGCACTGCTATGACCTGTTACCAATTGTGCATACGCAGCTATCAACGCTATTACCAGGCCGATGCCAAAAGCCTTTTTGCTAAAGTCCTGGTATTTGTTTTTATACAGGTACCAGGCGGCAATACTCATGATTAGAAAAGCACCAGCAAGAAATGCCCCTATCCACACATGCATAATGCGTTCCACCGAACTGGGGTTAAAAACCATGGCCCAAAAATCTGTAATCTCTGCTCGGGCTTCCATGCCTTCGCCCACTATTTTGTAGCCGGCAGGTGTTTGCTGCCAGCTGTTGGCTACTACTATCCAAATGGCGCTAAACATGCTGCCCAGTGTAACCATAATGGTGGATAGAAAATGCACTTTTGGTGATACTTTATTCCAGCCAAATAATAGTATGCCAAGGAATCCGCTTTCCAGTGCAAAAGCAAAAATACCTTCTGCGGCAAGAGCACTGCCAAATACATCTCCTACATAACGAGAGTACACTGCCCAGTTGGTGCCAAACTCAAATTCCATTACGATGCCCGTAGCTACACCAATGCCGAAAATGAGGGCAAAGATTTTTACAAAGAAGCGGGTCATTTTTTCATAAACCGGCTCTTTTGTTTTTAGAAACATGCCTTCCATTATGACCAAACCAACACCGAGCCCAATACTCAACGGCGGGTAGATGTAATGGAAGGCAATAGTGAATGCAAATTGAATCCGGGAAAGTATCTCTACGTCCATGTCCAAAAGATTGTGGGGTAAAAAAATAGCAGCCAAAGGCTGCTAAAAAATCTATCTGAATAAAATTGATGTACGTGTGTTATGTATACAGTGTGCTTTCATGACACAAAACTAATCATCCATTGAAATGACTCTGTGATTTTTATTACACTTCTGCCCAGGCTTTAAAGTCTCTCACCCGTTCTCTGCTCAGGATGACTTCTTCTTGCTTGCCGGCACTGCGCAGCATGAGTTTGTAGCGGCTGTTTACATACGGTTTTATCTGAAAAATACTTTGCTGATGCACCAGGTAACTTCTATTGAGGCGGAAAAATACTTTGGGATCGAGGCATTTCTCCAGCTTCTCCATGGTATAATCTACCGTGAATTTATTGCCGTCTCTGTCTACGAGGTACACAATTTTATCTTCTGCAAAAAAGTAGCGGATATCGTCGCAGGGAATGAAATACATTTTTTGCCCCGACTTAGCCAGGAAGCGGGTTTTGTATTCCGGTTGCTCAAATGTATGGAGTAACGCAGCCGCTGTTTGTGCAGACACCGGAGTGCAAAGTTCTTTGTACTTCTGCAGTGATTTTGCCAGCATGCCGGCACTAACCGGCTTTAGCAAATACGCAATGCTGTGCAGTTGAAATGCATCCAATGCATACTGATCAAAGGCGGTGGTAAATATGATGGGCTTGCGGTAATCTACCTGCTTGAAAATTTCAAAACTGTACCCATCCGCTAACTGTATATCGAGAAATAATAGATCGGGATGCCGGTGTGTTTCCAGCCATTGCACAGCTTCGGCAATGCTGTACAAATGAGCCACTACCTGTATCTGATCATCGTACTCCTGTAACTGGTGTTGAAGCCTTTCGGCTGCCAATAGTTCGTCTTCAATGATAACTACCCGCATATGTGTGAACTTGAATGAGTGGAATACTGACGCTGAACTGTTGACCATCGTTTTTCACCGCTATGTGCTTACCGGTGGTGATGGCATATCGTTGATCAATGTTCACTAGTCCAACATTTCCCGATGCGGCTTTGTTGCGTTTGGGTTGTAAATTATTCGCTACAGTCAATTGTTTTTTATCACTGCTGGTTATGTGAATCTGCAATGGTTGCTGTGGCGAAACAATGTTGTGCTTAATGGCATTCTCCACCAGCATTTGCAACGCCACAGGCACTACCTGCAATTGCTTTGCTTCTGCTGCAATTTGAATGTTGAGTTGAATGCTGTTGGGAAACCGGTGTTGCAATAAGTAAATGTAGGGCTCCAGAAAATCCAGCTCTTGCTGCAGGTCTATCAGTTCTTTCTCCTGATTGCGCAAGATGTATTGATAAACGTTGGAAAAGGCTTCAATAAAATGATTCGCATCCTGACTTTGCTTCAGCACCAGTGCACTCAGTACATTCAGGTTGTTGAATAAAAAATGTGGATTCACCTGCGATTTAATGCTTTGCAGCTCTGCCTGTGTGTGCATACGGAGCAACTCTTCTGCTTCCAGTTGTTTGTTTTTGTACCGCTCCATGTAGTAGGCCACTGCATGCAGCAAATGAAAGAGCAGATTGATGAGCAACGCATACGTGAGAGTGAGTTTGAGTGGATTGTACAAATCAATTGGGGCGTGGTGAAACAATCGGTCGAAGGCAAAGACAACGGCAACAGTAAAGAGTCCGCTGGCTACACCGGCAGCCATCCAGTACACCAACAGATTGCGAATAATCAGATCTTCTTTTTGCGGCAGTTTATGAAACAACGGATACAATAATCTGCCAGCTTCCCAGGTGCCCACCGTAATCACCACAATGCTGCCCAATGCCGTGTACCATTGCACATCCATACCAAAGTAGCTGTACACATTGCAAAACAAGGTGCTCAGGTAAGTGTACACGGCCAGCGCCAGTGCAAACCAGTAGCGGTATTTATGATTGAAGAAAAGCATGGCAATCGGTTATAAACAACATTCCGGATTCATGGTTCGAACCCGGAATGTTGCCGTCATATCTGTAAGGAATAACTTATGGAATAATCACTTTATCGATAACGTGAACCACACCATTGCGGGCCATAATATTGGTGAGAGCAATATTGGCGGCACCATTGTTAAACACCGTACCACTACCGCTGATGGTAACCGCACTGGTACCTACGCCAGCAACGGTGGCATTGCTACCATTGGCCATGCCGAGGTTGCCATTGGCAAGGTCGTTGCTAAATGCACGGGCTGTAACCACATGGTGGCGCAGCACGGTGCGGAGGGTAGCTACCGGTATGGCATCAATATTGCGGAAAGGGAATGCAGCATTGGCAAACAAGGCCTGGAACGCAGCATTGGTGGGCGCAAATACAGTAAGCCCATTGGTATTGCTCAATACGTCAGCAATGTTGTCGGCACCGGTGGCACCTGTGCTCACACGAGTTACGGCTTTTACCAATGAGTCAAAGCCGGGTGTAGCAACAGCGGTAGCCACGATGTTGCCTACTGGTGGCTGGAGTATTCTGCCCAAACCATGTACCACTCCATTGCTGGCAGTAAGGTCGGCTTGTATTACCTGTACACCATTTACAAATACACCGGCGCTGCTGGCTTTTACAAATACAGAGTCACCATTCAGCATGTTTACTTTCACCAAATTGCCATTGCTCAATGCAATGACCTGTGCAGCAGTCAAACCCTGACCAGACAACACATGGTACGTCAACAGATTGGTGAGAGCTGCTCCGGTAGGTGCAGTTACACCATTGAATGCCGCATTGTTAGGTGCAAATACGGTAAACGGTCCTGCACCATTCAATGCATCTATCAGGCCGGCATTGGTTACCAAAGTGGCCAAAGTGCTGTAGCCATTATTTACCACAGCGTTCACCACCGTGTTGGGGGCCGGATCGTCTTTGTCTTTTTTACAACCCGTTGCAGCAAGCATCAATCCGCTGGCGGCCAGCACCAACATTTTCTTTGAAAACAGCATTTCTTTCATAGTGTTTGTGTTTGAATTGCAGTAATGACAGCAATTGTCGGGCTGTGGTTTTTACACTTTGCCCAACTGTAGCAATTTGCTCCGTCAACTGTCGTTTTTAAGGAGTGAATTGTATTGTCTCTGCTGCTTACACCAGCTTATAATCAGTGGTCATAAAAACACAAACAGCAGCCCATTTTATCGGGCTGCTGTAGCTGCATATTTAAGAATAGATAGTCTTAAAACTCTACGATAAAACCAATGGTAGGTAAAATACTTACCTCATCATTCGGCAGTATTACAGGTATAGCATTGCTGCCGTTTTGCTGAATGGGTTGCCCGTTGGTGGTTACAAAAGCAGTGTTGTCTGCATTGCGTTTAAAGGTGTAGTTAGGCAGGCCGGGGTTGGCAGCACCATACCAGTTTTGTACATCCAGAAAAACATCCAGCGTAAATCTGCGGAAGTTCCATTTTTTGTCGATGCGTACATCGGCTGCATTGAATGATTGCAGCGTCAGCGTATTGGCCTGGTTGTAGTTGAAAACACCCGTGCCCAGCGTCAGGTAGTTTTGCTGGCTGGCTATCAAGTCAAACGGTGTGTAAGGTGCACCGCCCTGGTAGCGAAACTTCAAACCCAGTTCCCAGTTGCGGTTAAACTTATAGCCCCAGGTCAGGCTCAGCAGGTGGCGGTTGTCCCAGTTGGCACGTACATAGTCGCCGCTGCTGTTGGTGAATTCAGAACGGTAGAAAGTATAGCTCAAAATACCAAAGAAGCGTTTGGTCAGTTTTTGCTGCGCAAAAATTCAATACCATACGCCCGGCCTTTGCCATCCTGGGTTACGGGTTCGTTGCCAATGGCACCAAAGTCGGTGCCTTTGTTGGCCAAACTTACGCCGTCCAGCAGGCTCACAGGGTAGTTGCTGTATTTTTTGTAAAAACCTTCCAGCGTAAATCGGGTAGCGTTACTCGGCAGGTACTCCACACCGGCCACCACGTGGCGGCTGCGGATGTAATCGCCGGGGTTGTATACAATGCTGCTCTGAATGGCATTCAGGTACGCCAGTTGGGTGTAGCTAGGCAGCTTGTAGTAAATGCCGTAGCTGGCACTCACATTCCATTGGTTGCTCAGCGCATAGCTGGCACTAATGCGTGGGCTCAGCTGTTGCAGCGGATTGCTTTCGCTGTTCTGCAAATCATTCGCATCCATGCGCAGGCCGGCACTCAGTGCCAGCCGGTCGTTCAGTATTCTTTTACCAGCCTGTACAAATGCACCATAGCGCAAAAAGTTGGCATCTGTAAAACTGCTGATAATTTGTGCAGGTGCTACCAGGTTGCCATTGGCATCGTATTGCGGAGCACGAAAGCGTTGGCTAAATGAGTTGTCAAACTGCACCAGTTGAGCCACCGCACCGTAGCTCAGTTTCCAGCCATCAAAGTTGTTGGTTACATCAAAGCGCAGTTTGTTTTCCGTTTCACGACTTTGTACCCGCAGTGTTTGCTCGGTGAGTTGCGGGTCCTGGTTGTCTTCGTATTTCTCAGCCGAGTTGTCGAGGGTGTTGCGGCTCAGGGCCAGGTTCCAGTAGCCGTTGTTGGTAAGGCGGCGCAGACTGGCACCAATGGTATAGCTCCATTGGTTGATGCTGGGGCTGCTGTTGATAGCATACAGTTTTTCCGGCGTGGCTTCTTTCGACGCTGCAAAACTGAACTCATCTATTGCACCAATGCCAATTACGTTAAAGGTGGTTTTGGCATTAATCTTGGTCGTGGTTTTCAACTGAAAATCCCAGTAGTTGGGGCGTATGGGCAAGTCAAGCGCCTGAAACAAAAACTGCAAATAGCTGCGCCGTGCCGAAGCTAAAAACGTTGTGTTCTTGCTCAGCGGACCATCAAACGTAGCTGCCGCTTCGGTTCCACTCAATCTAAAGTTGCCTTGTAATCTGTTTGCGTTGCCGTTCTTCTGTTTAAACTGAAACACACTGCTCAGCGCATTGTCGTAGCGGGCATCAAAAGCCGAACTGCTCAGTTTTACATCTTCAATAAAACTCACATTCAAAATACCCTGTGGGCCGCCACCGCTGCCTTGTGTACTAAAGTGGTTGATGATGGGCACTTCAATACCATCGAGGTAAAACACGTTTTCGCTGGGGGCGCCACCACGTATAATGATGTCGTTGCGAAAGCCGCCGCCACCTACGCCGCCGCCTACACCGGGCAATGATTGAATCACTTTACTGATATCGAAGTTGCCTCCGGGGTTGGCTTTAATGTCTTCTGTGGTAAGGCGCTGTATGCTCAGCGGGCTTTCAAGGCTGGTGGCTTTGGCCGTGTTTTTGCGGCCGCTCACCACCACATTATCCAGCTGATTCACTTTCGCTTCCAGCTCTATCGTCAATACCGTTTCGTTACCTGTTGTTATCACCAGGTTGCTGATGGTTTTGGGCTGATAGTTTACCGAGCTTACCGTCAGGCTGTACGAGCCGGGGGCCAGGTTGGTGAGCCGAAAGTTACCCGCTGCATCGGTGGTAGTGCCCTTGTTGCCGGGCTGCAGAACTACCGTTGCACCGCTTTGTGGCTGCAAGGTATTTTTATCAATCACGTTGCCACTCAGGCTGGCCGTTCCTTGTGCTATTACTACCAGGCTCAGTATGTTGCCCACCAGGGCCAGCATCCATTTTCTCAAGCATTTTTTGGTCATACAATTTGTTGTCTTCAGTTTCTATTTCTATTCCGGGTGCTACATTTTTTTTAATGGGGGCTGTCGGCTATCTGCACCAATCAGCTGCTGTTCCGGCTACTTCGGGCTCCGCTGCGCTCCGGCCCCGACTCCCGATAGCTATCGGGACGTCGGGGCTACCCCTGCGTATCCGGCAGCCCTTCAGCTATCTGCACACTTCAGCTTTCGCCCGATGTTGAACAATCGGTGTTCTATTTGGTTCTCCCGTTGTACAAAAGTTTTGCAAAAAACTATCGCAGTCTCCCGGCCTGTGCCATTCCGTTACTACAGCAAGATGTAAAACCACCTGAAAATAGGTCGTCCATTCAGGGCTTTTGCATCCACTATGCCAAGGCCTATTCTTCCGTGAAACCCCGTTCCATCCGCTACAGCTGCGTCCAAAAAAACTAGAATTTCCGGCTGCTTTTTACCTCGCTTAGTGGTACCAGCCGATGGTGACGGGCCATTTTCAGAAGGATTGTATTTAGCGGAACACATACCGTGTACCCAGCGAAAAACCACCATACACCCTTTCGCCGCTAAACAAGGGATTGAGGCGTAGCTCCGGTTCCAACAGCCAGTGGTTGGCCAGTTTAATTTGTTTGCCCAGTTTCAGCATCAGGCCCATGTCAAAGCTGTTGCTGGTTTCATAGTTGGTGACCACTACATTGGGGGCGCCTTTGGTTTGCACGGCATCCAGCAAAAAATCGAAAGTTGGCCCGGCGCTGATGTTCACAATGCGGGAATAGAATTTATACAACACCGGCACCGATATGAATCGTTCAGCCACCGTGCTGTTGAACACAAACATGCCGCCCGGAGGCACCTGTACATAAGTGGTGAAATGTACCGGATTGTTGCGATAATAAACGCCTGTTTCGAGGCCGCTGTGTTTGGTCAGTTTTCTTTCCAGTGCCAGCCCCACCCCCGGCTTCAGGTCGTTGGAAAAAGTAAGGTCGGCAGTAAAATTGGCACCAATGCGGGTTTCGGTTTGCGCATGCAGCAATGGCGCCGTGCACGTCAATACAATCAGGGTAAAAATATACTTCATAGAGGCGTGTGGTTAGTTGGGCGCAAAATAGCTGTCGCTTCATTGCTATTGCTGCTGGTCGTCATTTATAGACAATTCTTAACAGGCAGCAATGCCTGTGCGTTGTAGTTGGATTTGTTGAACTCATCAAACATCAACCGATGTTCTCCTGTATTTTTAAAGCCACTAAAATCAACGCATGCAACTTCAGCCCACGCATTTGCACAATACACTGGTTCGCCTGCAACCCTTGCAGCCAGCCGATTTCGAACGGTTGTATGCCGTTGCATCCGACCCATTGATTTGGGCGCAGCATCCCAACCCCGACAGGTATAAAAGAGAAGTGTTCAGCACTTATTTTGAAGGAGCACTCGCCTCAGGTGGTGCGTTTTTGATTGAAGATGCTGCCACCGGCGCCGCCATTGGCAGCAGTCGTTTTTATGATTATGTACCCGAACGCAGCGAAGTGAAAATCGGCTACACTTTTTTTGCCCGCAGCCATTGGGGTGGGCAGTACAATCCACAGGTAAAAGCCCTGATGCTGAACCATGCTTTTCAATTTGTTGACACGGTTATTTTTCATGTGGGTGCCAACAACGGGCGGTCACGCAAGGCCATGGAGCGGTTGGGCGCCACGAACCTTGGCGAAGAAAATGTGGCCTACTTTGGCGAAGCGTCGCGGTTGAATGTGGTGTATGCCATGTACAAACACGATTGGCTGGCAAGGAAAGGGTAGGGCCGTATCTTCGCCGCATGTTGGATGTCGTTATTATAGGAGCAGGGCCCATTGGTTTGGCCTGCGGTATTGAAGCACAGAAGGCTGGTTTATCTTATGTGATTTTGGAGAAAGGTTGTTTGGTCAACAGCCTGTACAACTATCCCGCCAACATGACTTTTTTCTCTACCTCCGAAAGGCTGGAAATTGGGGGCGTTCCTTTTACCAGTTTGCAATCTAAACCCAACCGTGCCGAAGCGTTGGAATACTACCGGCGGGTAACCATGCACTTTCAGTTGCAGGTGCGTTTGTTTGAAGCTGTGCAGCAAGTGCAGCCACTCCACAAAGGGTTTGAAGTAACATCAACGAAAGCGACCTATACCTGCAAGCACCTCATTTTGGCAACAGGATTTTACGACATTCCTGTACGCATGAATGTGCCCGGCGAAGACCTGCCCAAAGTGACGCATTATTACAAAGACCCGCATTACTATGCGTTTCAAAACGTACTCGTTGTGGGAGCTAATAATTCCGCAGTAGATGCGGCGCTGGAAACCTATCGTAAAGCTGCACACGTTACTATGGTGCTCAAACACGACGATATTGGTGAAAGGGTGAAATACTGGGTGCGGCCCGATGTGGTGAACCGCATTGCCGAAGGCTCCATAAAAGCCTACACCAATGCAACTGTTGCGGCCATTCGGGAGCAAGAGGTAGATATACAAACACCCGAAGGATTGGTTACCATTCCTAATGATTTTGTCATTGCCATGACGGGGTATCAACCCAATTTCGACTTACTGAAACAACTCGGTATTGGCCTGAGTGATGATAATAAGATGCATCCGCAATACAACCCCGATACCATGGAAACAAACGTGCCAGGCATATACCTGGCAGGAGTGGTTTGCGGCGGTTTGGATACGCATGTATGGTTCATTGAAAACAGCCGCGAACATGCAGTGCTCATCATGCAGCAGATAGCTGCAAAAGTCTAAGCTTCATCAGTATCATCGTCGTCATCATCGGTAAACATCGAAGACCAGTCGGTTTCGTTGTTGTCTTTTTTACCAAAAAAGTATTTGGCCACTTGCATGCCTGCAAACATGGCCACACTTTTAAGCAGGGTAGGCCATATTTTGCCGCTGCTGTTGGAGGTGAAAAAATCGGCAGCATAACTACCCGCTTTGCTGCGAATAATTTTGCTGCCAAAATGTTGCAAGCCCCGCAGCATGGCTACCGCAGGCATACGTTCCACCCGATGGCGCAATGCTTCATCCGCCGCTTTGATATGTGCTTTCAACCTTCGCTTCTCCGCTTTTAGTTGTTGCAAATTGCGAATGGGTTGCTGCAGCTGGTATGGTCGTGTTGTTGGCATGGCTGAGATACTTAATCGTTGTTGTCGTCGCTGGCAAACAGGGTGCTGATGATGCCGTTTTCAATAGACCTTTGCAAAGGTGCTTTTAAAAAAGCCAATAGAATGAGCAGCAGCAAAACATAGAACGCCGCTACCAAACCAAAGCCTGCAAAAAAGCTTTCGAATACCTGCGAAAAAAAATAGCCTGCCATGAGGCTAATGAATAGCAGTGCAAAAAAGAGTAACACACCTGCCAGCACTGCAATAATTACTTTACCGCTAATGATGCTCAGCTTTTCTGTTGCCTCCATTTTGGCTAAGAGCAGCCGGTCATTTACCAGTTGCTTTACGGTTTGCTGCACTTCATCATACAAACCTTCTTCTTGTCGGTTGGGCATGTTATTTACTTTGAGGTAAACTTTCTTCGACCTTTTTCATGGCATTTCTGGCTTTGTCGCCCAGGTCGGCCAAATCTTCTTTCAGCTCATCGGCTTTGTCTTTCATGTTCTTGGTAAACTGTTTGCCTTTTTTGCTTTTCAGAAAGGCATAAACCCCTGCACTCACGGCTACGCCTGCCAAAAATCCCAACAGTGTTTTTGTACTTCCTTTCATAAAAAATGATTTACGTGTGAAGGCTTTCCTGTAATTGAACAGGTAAGCTGATAAGCACTATAAAGTTACTGAAAATGTGGTGGATGACACGCATGCATCCTTATCTTTCAACAAATGTTTTGGGCATGATTCTCCCCCTCCGCGGTACAAAAAATGAAATGGTTGGCATTGTGTGCACTAATGGCCTTGTTACATATGGCTTGCCAAAGTAGCAATGCCAAAAAAATGCCTGACATGAAACCCGTCGATACCAGCATCACGGCACAAAATGCTTTCATGGATGTGTTTACTGATTCTGCCACGGTATTGGCATTTGTGCAACGGCAAAAACTCACTGAGCAGGATAGTATTTACATCATCAGCTTTTACAAACAGCGCAATTATCAACTGGCCTGGTACGATAGTAGCGGCGTGGCGGAACAGGCATATAATTTTATCAATCTCTATCGCAGCTATCAATCGTCTACACAAGACAGTTCTTTGCTGCAACCCGATTTTGATGCATTGGCCAATCAGCTATACAACGATAGTCTGCCGCAGCTATTGAGCCAGTCAGAAAAAGTACAGGCCGATTTATTACTCACCCGGCATTTCTTTCGCTATGCAGAAAGAGCTTATGCCGCCGATGCGCAAATCAATTTGCGGGAGCTCGATTGGTTCATACCCAAACGCAAAACCGACCCGGTTGCTTTTTTAGACACCGTAGTAGCCAGTGGCGGTAAAGACATCACAACCTTGTTGCCCGTACATCCTTTGTTTGAAGGCTTGCGCAAAGCCTTGCTGCAATACACGGCATTGGCAAAAGCCCATGCATGGGCGCCAATTGCTTTTGCCAAAAAGAAATACCAGTTGGGAGATAGCGCTGTTGACATTTCCAGCATCAAACAACGGTTGATTTGGCTGGGCGATTTGGCAGCTGCCGATACCGGACATGTATTTACGCCAGCATTACAAAAAGCGATATTGCAGTTTCAACAACGCATGGGTCTTGCAGCAGATGGCGTGGCCGGCAAAGGTTTTCTGGAAGCCATCAATTTGCCGCTGGAAGAACGCATCAAACAAATCCGTATCAATATGGAGCGGGCCCGCTGGATTCCCAAGCCCGGCAATGGAAAATATGTAGTGGTAAACATTCCTGAATTTATGCTGCGGGCTTTTGACAGCGGCCAACTGCAATTGCAAATGAATGTAGTGGTGGGAAAGCCTGCTAATAATACCGTCATTTTTAATGGCAATATGCAATACGTTGTGTTGGCACCTTACTGGAATGTGCCGTACAGCATTGTGAAAAATGAGATGGGCAGAACAGCTGCATATTTCTCCAAACGCAACATGGAAGTAGTGGGTAAGTATAGTGATGGCCTGCCTATGGTAAGGCAAAAACCTGGCCCCAACAACTCATTGGGTAGGGTGAAGTTTTTGTTTCCCAACAGCTACAGTATTTACCTGCACGATACGCCTTCCAAAAGTTTGTTTGAGCAAAACAAACGGGCCTTCAGTCATGGCTGCATTCGGGTAGCCAAGCCCCGTGATTTAGCATTGTGGGCATTGGCAGGTAATAAAGAATGGACGGCAGAAAAAATAGACTCTGGTATGAGTGGCAGCAAAGAAATTACGATTACGCTGCAGCAAAAAATTCCGGTGTTCATTGGCTACTTTACTTGCTGGACAGATGCCAACGGGCTCTTGCATTTCCGCAACGATATTTACGGACACGATAAAAAACTTGGCGATCACTTGTTTGCTGCAGCCAAGTAACATACGCTGTACATTTGCGCCCATGCAAGTGATAGAAGTAACCAATGCTGCGCAGGCCAAATCATTCATCGAGGTTTTTCCTGCACTTTACAAAGAGGATCCCAACTTTATTCGTCCGCTGGATAAGGACGTAGCCGAAGTATTTGATGAATCGAAAAATAAAACCTTTCGTTTTGGCTCGGTTAAAAGATGGTTGTTGCAAGACGACTCGGGTAAGTACATTGGCCGTATTGCTGCATTTGTAAACAAACGCTACAAAAATAAAGGCGATGAGCAACCCACCGGCGGCTTTGGCTTTTTTGATTGCATCAACAATCAGGAAGCTGCCAACCTGCTGTTGGATACAGCCAAAAACTGGCTACAGGAGCAAGGCATGCAAGCCATGGATGGGCCCATCAATTTTGGCGAAAGGGACAAGTGGTGGGGCTTGTTGATCGAAGGGTTTGACCCGCCCTTGTATGGCATGAATTACAATGCGCCATATTATAAAACGCTGTTGGAAAACTATGGCTGCGAAGTTTTCTTTTACCAAAACTGTTATGCCCGTGAGGTGAGGCCGCGGTTGCCAGAAAAGTTTTTTACAGCCCATGCCAAAATTGAGGCCATGGGCGGCTTTGTAGCCAAAAGAGCTGATAAGAATAACCTGGAAAAAGCGGCGCAGGATTTTTGCACCGTGTACAACAAAGCCTGGGCCCAGCACGAAGGCAACAAACAAATGGCACTGCCTGTAGCCATAAAAATGTTTTACAGCATGAAGCCCATTATGGATACCGATTTGGTGTGGTTTGTTTACTACCAAAACGAACCGGTAGCCATGTACATATGCCTGCCCGATTTGAATCAGGTATTCAAGTATCTCGATGGGCAGTTTAACTGGTGGGCCAAACTCAAGTTTGTTTTTTACAAATGGCGGGGCGTCATCAAAAACTTTACCGGCATTGTGTTTGGCATTGTGCCCGAGTGGCAAGGTTCCGGCGTGGATTATTATATGATTGTGGAAGCCAGCAAAATTTTACAAAACCCCAAAACAGGAAAGTACCTGTACACCGAGCTGCAATGGCAGGGCGATTTCAACCCCAAAATGAACAATATTTCCAAAAACCTTGGGTTTACGCTCAGCCGCCGGTTGGCTACTTATCGCTACCTGTTCGACAGAACCAAAGAGTTCAAGCGCCACCCCATTTTATAAGCGGCCTCACTTGTATGGCTGATTTATAAACAGTCCTTGCCGAAGCATGCCTCAACCTCCTACATTTGTGGGGCATGGAAAAGTTTATTGTATCTGCCAGAAAATACCGTCCCCAAACCTTTAGCTCGGTGGTGGGGCAGCAGCATATTACTACTACTTTAAAAAATTCTATCCGCAACAACACGCTGGCACATGCCTTTTTGTTTTGCGGTCCCAGGGGCGTGGGCAAAACCACCTGTGCCCGTATTTTGGCCAAAACCATCAACTGCGAAAGCCTGCAAGAGGATGGTGAAGCCTGCAATGAATGTCCCAGCTGCGTGTCGTTCAACAATGGCAGTTCGCTCAACATTCATGAGCTCGATGCGGCCAGCAACAACAGCGTAGATGATATCCGGGAGCTGGTAACACAGGTTCGCTTTGCTCCGCAAGAAGGTAAATACAAGATTTACATCATCGATGAGGTGCACATGCTGAGTCAGGCGGCCTTCAACGCCTTTTTGAAAACGCTGGAAGAGCCACCTTCTTATGCCAAGTTCATTTTGGCCACCACCGAAAAGCACAAAATTCTGCCCACTATTTTGAGTCGTTGTCAAATCTTCGATTTCAAACGCATTACCAATGCCGACACGGTGGAGCACCTGCAGGAAATTGCGCAAAAAGAAAGCATCAATGCCGATAAATCTGCCCTGCAACTCATTGCCCAAAAGAGTGAAGGCTGCATGCGGGATTCGCTGAGTATTCTCGATAAGATTGTGAGTTTTACCGATGGTAAACTCACATATCAAAATACGCTGGAGCACCTCAACCTGCTCGATGAAGATTATTATTTCCAACTGCTGGATGCCGTAACCGGGCAAGATGTAACTACTGCCTTGTTGCTCTTCGATCAAATCAACCGCAAGGGTTTTGAAGGCAACACGGTGCTCGAAGGTTTTGCAGAATTTATGCGCAACCTCATGGTGAGCCGCGACCCCAAAGCCGCTGCACTGTTGGATGTGCTGGAAGGCATGCAGGAACGCTACGCTAAAACTGCTGCCAGCCTGCCGCTCAGTTATCTGGTGAGTGCTCTCAATGTCATCAGTCAGGCCTCTATGCAGTTCCGCGACGTGCACAACAAACGCCTGCATGTAGAACTGTGCCTCATCAAGCTTTGCTATTTGCAGCAAGCACTGGAACTGGTGGCGGATTCTTCGGGCCATGTGGTAAAAAAATCAAAAGTGTCGGCGCCGGTGGCAGTAAAAACAAAGCCCGTTGCCCCCATTTTTAAAACAGCACCCGCTGCCGGCGAAGCCCGGTTTGATATAGAAACGCCCAAGCCGCAGGCACCCGTGGCGCCGGTACAAAAAGCGGCGGTTCCTCCTGTGGCTGTAGCTACGGTTCCGGTTGCTGCAGCACCCGTGCAGGAAACCGTACCTGCCCCTCCCAAACCCATGCCGTCAGCCATGCCAGCTGCTGCAGTAAAACCTGCCGGCGGCAAAACTTCCTTGCTCGACAAACTGAAACAGCAGGTACAGCAAAATGGTGGCAAAGCCGTGGTGGAAGCCCGCATGCCGGTGCTGGAAGAGGTACAGCAACTCTGGGATGCTCATGCCATTAAAGTAAAAGAAATGCAGAAGCACAGCACCGTTACCAACATGCAGTTGGCTACGCTGGCCGTGCAAGACGATACCGTTATCATCACCAGCGAAACTGTGTTCGGTGCCAAAATGCTGGAGCAGGAAGCCACCGATTTGACAGAAGCATTTCGTCAGCATTTTCACAATGTGTCCATCAAGGTAAAAATTGAAGTGAACGAGGATGAGGCTTCCAAACAGCCGAAAGTGCTGGAGCCCCGCTACCTCAATACCGCCGAACGCTACAAGCTGATGGTAGATCATTACCCGCTGGTAAAAGAATTGAAAGAACGATTGAAACTGGACCTGGGTTTTTAAAGAAATCAAAGGTTTACAAAGCAATGCTGTTGCCCGATACCTGCAAGTGCAATCGATTGAGCCGTGTGTATTGGGCTGATGCAGTCATTCATTTTGTAAACATCCCGCAACAATCGACACTGCAGGTTGGGGGGTAAGTCATTTTCCCCGAAATTCGCAACTCCAAAAAGCAAGCAATCTATTATGGCCGAAGTAATAAAGATGCCCCGACTGAGTGATACCATGACAGAAGGTGTAATTGCCGCCTGGCACAAAAAGGTGGGCGATGCCGTGAAAAAGGGGATTTGTTGGCAGAAATCGAAACCGATAAAGCCACTATGGAACTGGAAAGTTATCAGGAAGGTACCCTGCTGCACCTCGGCACTGCTGCCGGTGGCAAGCTGCAGGTAGACGACCTGCTGGTAGTGCTGGGTACACCCGGCGAAGATATTTCGGCCTTGCTGGCTGGCGGCGCTGCTCCTGCACCTGCTGCGGCTCCCGTGGCCGAAGCTCCCGCTGCTGCTCCTGCCGCTGCGGCTTCATCTCTCGATTTGGCCAGCATTGAAGAAGTGGTGCTCATGCCCCGCCTCAGCGATACCATGACCGAAGGGGTGATTGCCAACTGGGTAAAAAAAGTAGGCGAGACCGTAAGCAAAGGCGATGTACTCGCAGAAATAGAAACCGACAAAGCCACCATGGAGCTCGAAAGCTACAAGAATGGTGTGCTCCTGTACCAAGGTGCTGCTGCCGGCGAAAAAATTCAGGTAAATGATTTGCTCTGCATCATTGGCCCCGCCGATTTTAAAATTGATGAGATTGTAGCCGCCGCCAAAGCTGGCGCTGGTGCTGCACCTGCTGCCCCCAAGGCTGAAGCTGCTGCGCCTGCTGCTACTCCTGCTCCGGCTGCCGCTGCACCAGTAGCTGCTGCTCCCGAAGTGGTAAACACCGGCCGTATTTTAGCCAGTCCTCTCGCCAAAAAACTCGCTGCCGACAAAGGCATCGACCTGCGGTATGTAAAGGCAGTGGCGACCACGGTCGTATTATTAAGCAAGACGTAGACAACTATACACCAGCTGCTTCATCTGTGGCCAGTGCTCCTGCTGCTGCCCCTGTGACCGCTGCTCAGGCTCCTGCCGCACCTGCTGCTACTGTTGCGCCATTTGTACCGGGTGGTGCCGGCGAAGGCTACAGCGATACTGCCAACAGCCAAATGCGCAAAGTGATTGCCAAGCGCCTCAGCGAAAGCAAATTCACCGCACCGCATTTCTATCTCAAGATGGAAATCAACATGGACAACGCCATGGCGGCCCGCACCAAACTCAACGAAATCAGCCCTGCCAAAATCAGCTTCAATGACATGATCATTAAAGCATCGGCCATGGCGCTGAAAAAGCATCCTGCAGTAAACAGTAGCTGGATGGGCGATTTTATCCGTACTTACGAACATGTGCACATTGGTATGGCCGTTGCCATTCCTGATGGATTGATTGTGCCGGTGATTCGTTTTGCCGACCAAAAAACCTTGAGCCAAATTGCTGCCGAAGCCAAAGAACTGGGTGGCAAAGCCAAAGGCAAAAAGTTGCAACCGAATGAGTTTACCGGCAACACATTTACCATCAGCAACCTGGGTATGATGGATATTGATGAATTTACTGCCATTGTAAACCCGCCTGATAGTTGCATTTTGGCCGTTGGAAAAATTAAAGAAGAAGTGTACCGCAATGCTAAAGGCGAATTTGCCGTAAGAAACATCATGAAACTTACGCTGAGTTGCGATCACCGCAGTGTGGACGGATCGGTAGGTGCCGCTTTCCTGCAAACACTGAAAGCGTTCCTCGAAAATCCGGTAACCATGCTGGTTTAAATAGCACAAACATTTTGAAGTGGCCGTTGACAATTTTGCCAGCGGCTATTTTTTTTGTAGCAAGCAGCCTATTTGCACAACTGTTAGCAAGTGCCTGCCTTGGAATTTGGCGGCATGATTTATTATTGAAGTTGGAACTTTGGTAAAGTTGGTTCGGCATTTCCGTCCTGGTTCCATCATTTTTTTCAATCTCAAAAACCAAGCTTATGCGTTGTGTAACTTCTATCGGAAATAAATGGTACTTCTTTTTGTTTCTTTCAATAGCACTTACTTGTACTCATTCTTTGGAGGCGCAGGCTGTGGTGGCCATGAAGAAATACGCCATTTCCAATAGTGGCTGCCAGGTAAGCCTGCCCGCTGCACCCGAGCCCTCCGAATGGCAATACGATGTGGACAGCAACAAGGTGTACTCCACCCAAACCAAACTAATAGTAGGCCAGCAGGAATGCCACTATGCCGTGCATATTTTGCAAATAAGAGCCGGTGCCGAAACCGATGATTTGTACGACCGGCTTGCCCAATACCTGGATTATATAAAAAGCCAACAAAACATAATTGAGTCTGCCGGATATACCAAAGGCAACAACCTGTTGAAAGCAAAATTCAGCAGCTCTTTGTCCGACAAGTGGACGGATCATAGCGGGCAGGAATTTTCGGTAATGGGTTGGGCCAAAGGTCGTACCATGGCAGTGTTGTTTGTTTTTTGCCAGGATGGTATTCCTATCCAGGCAGGGGCCAATGCCTTTCTGAACAGTTTTCAATTCCCCAACGGCTTTTGAATCCAACAGTTTTCTCAAAAATTAGCAGGGGAATTATGCCTTGAAGGCATTCGGGTATGTATCGCAGCACTTATCTTTGCCTACTTCCTTTAAAAGAAGTAAATCTAACACTCATTATTCAGCATTAAACATTTAGAAACCAACTATGAAAAAGTTCTTATTCTCCGTTCTGGTATTGGCTTTAGGCAGTACTGTAAATGCCCAAACTGTAAAAGACGAACTAGCCTATGTTCAACAAATTTGGGGCAAAGAGAAAAAAGCAGTAGTAAGCGAAGCGCTTCAATTGAAAACAGAAGATGCCGAAAAATTTTGGCCTTTGTACGAAGCTTACCAAACTACCCGCAACAAATTGGGCCAGGATAGAATGGCTGCTATCGAAAACTATAGCAACAATTTTGAAACCATGACCGATGCTAAAGCTACTGAAATTGCTAAAGCAGTATTGGCCTACAACAAAGCGTTGAACAAGTTGCAAGGCGATTATCTGAAGAAAATTTCAAAGGCTGTTTCTCCAATTAAGGCTGTTCAGTTTTTGCAATTGGAAAACTATATTGATGCGCAAATTAAGGCGGTTGTTTCTGAAGCATTGCCTTTCTTCCCCGACAAAAAATAAGAGCTATGCTCTCTGTGCAATAAAAAGGCGAACTCACGGGTTCGCCTTTTTATATGTCGGTTGACCACAAGTTTTATTGCAGCCTCAATTGCTGAAGTAAGTTGCTGTATGCGGGGTTGGTTCCATGATATTGCTGCAAAATTTTTCCGGTAGTAATAGCTTTTTCTCTTTGATTGGTTTGCATGTATAAAATGGTTAGGGCATTCAGCAGGTCGGCATTGGTGGGTGCTTGTTCTAATGCTGTTGTATATACTTTTTCTGCAGCATCCTGCTTGCCTTGTTGTTGCAGCAGTATGCCATAATTATACTGTGCTCTTATGTTTTGCTTGTTGAGGGTAATAGCTTTTTGCAATGCTTTTTCTGCCGGTTCCATTTCTTTCAGTTCGGCATATAGCAGGCCAAGGGTATAGAATATATGGTCGCTGTTGGGTTCAATTTTTGCAGCTATTTGCAGTTGCTGCAAGGCTTCGGTGTTTTTGCCCGTAGCGTTTAAAATAGAAGCGAGGTTTACCCTTGCAATGGCCAGTTGGCTGTCTTTTGCAATAGCTCTTCTATAATATTTTTCGGCACTTACCACATCGTTTTGCTTGCTGTAATGCAGGCTACACGCAAACTGTCACTAATATTGGCTTACAGCGGCATCAGATTGCCAACAGCGGCTGTGCGGCACTTTTTCCAAAAGCGCCTACAGGTATTGAAAGCGGATTGGATGTTGATAGTAATAAAGTTTTCACCGCCAGGGCAGAAACCATCATCAACAAAGAAACCTACGTGTATAGTGTGCAGGTAATTCAGCTAAGAAATCCTGATGCGGTGGAGGATGATTACGACCAACTTACTCAATACCTCGATTACATCAAAAGCACCCTCAATATTGCTGATGAAGAAGGCTACAAAAAAGTAAACGGCCTTACCCGTGGCAAGCTGGCCAAAGCCATAAGCGACAGTTGGAGCGACCACACGGGCATAGAATTCAAAGTAATGGGCTGGATACAAGGCAGAACAATGGCCGTGCTGTATGTAATGGGGCAAGGCCCGCTACCTGCAAAACTGGGGATCAATAATTTTCTGAATGGCTTTCAGTTTCCCGCTGCATTTTAAGGACTTATCACATAATGCTGAAAAAGAGAAAGGAGCCGGCTGAAGGCTCCTTTCGTTTTGCAATAGGGGGTTGGGGTATTAACTCATTATTGCTACACGCAGTACAAGAATGTATGCAGTGTATATATCTCTCAAGGTTTGAGACCGATGATTTGTTGAACATAAAGTTACCGTGAATTAGGCGCCAAAGCGCTACAGTTGTCTGATATTCGATGAATTCGTTTTTTTCATAGATGAAAAAAAACTGTTGAACTGCATAGGGGTTTGTGCGAAATTTAGTGTCTTCTAAGGGCCCCATTTTGTAAAACAACAGTGTGATGTCTGCAGAGTTTTGGAATCAACGATATGCTGAAACGGCATTTGCCTACGGTGAAGAGCCGAATGCTTTTTTTGCCGAACAATTGATGCGGCTTACACCCGGTCAACTCTTGCTGCCTGCCGAAGGTGAAGGCCGCAATGCAGTGTTTGCTGCTCGCCAAGGCTGGCAGGTAACGGCTTTCGATTTGAGTGCTACAGCCAAAGAAAAATGCACCCAATTGGCGGCCAAGCATCAGGTGGCTGTTCATTTTGAAATTGATGATGCGGCTTTGTTCTTATACGGTGAAGAAAAGTATGATGCCATCGCATTGGTCTTTGCTCACTTTCCGCCAGAGTTGCGCTGGCAGGTACATCAGCAGGCTGCTGCCGCACTAAAGCCGGGCGGCATACTCATTCTGGAAGCCTTTACGCCTGCACAATTGCATTACAACAGCGGTGGTCCCAAAGAAATTTCCATGCTGTATACCGCTTCTACATTGCGGCAAGATTTTCATCCGCTTCAGGTGCAGTACTGCGAAGAAGTACTCACAACTCTCGATGAAGGTCCTTATCATCAGGGCATGGCAGCCGTTGTGCGGTTAGTGGCCAAAAAACCATAATCATCTTCGGGCCTTTCGGGGCCCGTTGCATTTGTTTGGTGGTACATTTACAACATTCATTGTATTGCATATGAAACAGCTTTTTTTGCTTGTTATGACCAAGTTGCCTGCTCGCCTGCAACAGCAGGCCCGACAACGTCTTGTATCAGTCGGATGAGTTTACCGTGTATACCGATAAAGTAGTGCAGGGTAAATACGAAGCCACTGTGGTTTCTCCCACAGAAGTCCGTTCCAATTATGTGAGTGCTGCCAGCCAGCAGTATAGTCGTTTGGTAAAATTTAAAGTGAGCATCAATGAAAAAGACAATGAGATGCTGCCGGGCCAGGACCACTGGGTGCTGATTGGTGATGAACACGAATCGGATATCAAAACATTCGGGCAAAATGATGGCGCCGTACCGGCAAAAGATCCGGGTTTTTTGCCACCCAACTACGAGTATACATTTCGCATCAATATGGCGCCGGTACTGCGTCAATTTGCGGCACAGGGGTATTTTGAAGCATTTGATGGCAGTAAGGTGGCAAAGGCCGATTTCAAAGGATTTTATTTGGCCGGTGGAAGCGAACCACTCACCTGGGATTTTGTAAACCTCGATGAGCAAGGGTTAAAGCTGACGGATGAAGACAACGATTCGGTGTACAGCATCAAACTCAAACTCAATCCGCTCAACCCCGAAGACACTGCTGCCAAAACATGGAAACTTTCAAAAGACATTTCCGCAAAGCCTTCTTACACTTCGGAGCAGCCCATTGTTGATGCTTTGTTCAATCTGAGTTTGGAAGAAGCACTCAAGAATATTGAACCCGATACCACTTTCCGTACAGGTGCCAAATGGGGTGGTGTATGGACCCGTGATATCAGCTACAGCATCTTGCTGGCTTTTGCTTATCACGAACCAGAAGTGGCCAAGCACAGCCTCATGAAAAAAGTGAAGCGCCGTCGTATTATACAAGATACGGGTAGTGGTGGTGCATGGCCTGTCAGCAGCGACCGTACCACCTGGGCACTGGCAGCATGGGAAATATACAAAGCCACCGGCGATACAGCTTGGCTGCGCAATGCCTATGAAATCATCAACAACAGCTTGCAGGATGATGCCAAAGTGGTTGGACTGACCACATCGGGCATGTACAGTGGCGAGTCGTCTTTTCTCGATTGGCGGGAGCAAACTTATCCCCGCTGGATGGACAACAAAGACATTTACATGAGTGAAAACCTCGGTACGAATGCCGTGCATTTTCAGGCACACAACATACTTAGTCTGATGGCGAAAGAACTGGGCATGGATGTCGGCAATCATGCAGCTACCGCACTCAATATTCGTACAGGTATTGATAACGTACTTTGGATGGCTGATAAAGGCTATTACGCACAGTACAGCTACGGCCGTGCATTCGCCAATGTATCGCCCCGTTTTGAAGCCTTGGGCGAAGCACTAGCTGTATTGTTTGATGTGGCGGATAAAGAGAAAGCGAAAAGTATTATTTCAAAGTCGCCAATCACACCTTACGGTGTTACTTGTATCTATCCGCAAATCCCTAACATTCCACCGTATCACAACAATGGTATTTGGCCTTTTGTACAATCGTTTTGGAATTTGGCGGCAGCCAAAGCTGGCAACGAACAAGCATTATCGCATGGCCTCGCAGCTATTTATCGTGCTGGCGCTTTGTTCCTCACCAACTACGAAAACTTTGTAGCCGAAACTGGTGACTATGCTGGCACAGAAATCAACAGCGACCGCATGTTGTGGAGCATGGCTGGTAATCTGGCGATGGTGCACCGGGTGTTTATGGGCATTCATTTGGAGGCCAATGGCATTCGTTTTCAGCCGGCAGTGCCTGCGGCATACAAAGGCAGCAAAACGCTGCGCAATTTCAAATACCGAAATGCCATGCTCGATATAACGGTCAATGGCACGGGCAATGTGATTGAATCCATTACACTGGATGGAAAACCATTGGCAAATGCTTTTTTGCCAGGCAATACCATTGGCAAACATCAGGTGGTCATCAACATGAACAATCAGTCTTTTGACAAGGATGGCATCAATCTGCAACCGGTACATTTCAGCCTGCCCGATCCACAAGTAACGTTGAATGGCAACCAACTCAGCTGGAAGGCCATCAAAGGGGCCCGTAAGTATTGGGTGTATAAAAATGGTAGTGTTGTCAGCAAGCAAGCTGATCCCGGATTCGTGATAAGCGACAATAGTTTGGCTGAATACAAAGTGAGTTCCATTGATGAAAAAGGTTATGAATCATTTACCAGTGAACCTGTATTGTTCGGCCGCCAGCAACAACAACTGCAAGTGGAACTGGAACAGTTTGCAGCACCGTCATCATTGTCCTATACAGGCTTTGCAGGCAAGGGTTTTGTAGCCATCAGCAATACTGAAAATACCACACTGAACATCACAGTGCAAGTGCCTACAGCAGGTCGTTACCTTGTCGATTTTCGCTATGCCAATGGCAGTGGTCCGTGGAATACGGACAACAAATGTGCCATCCGCAGTTTGTATGTGAATACGCAATATGCAGGCAGCTTTGTGTTTCCACAACGGGGTAAGGATGAGTGGAGCGAATGGGGCTACAGCAATGCACGGTACCTGAATTTGAATGCCGGCACTAACAACCTGCAACTCAAGCTGGAGCCTTGGAACATTAACATGAATGTGGATGTTAACACGGCGATGCTGGATGCCTTACGATTGGTGAAGATGTAGGGAGTGAAATACAGGACGCGGATAAAATGGATAAAGGCAGGATTTGCGCTGATGGTATTGGATATTTCAATTAGCCACGGATTCGCGGATTCTCTTTGGCGAGGGTGAGTAAATGTTTGTCGCTGGATTTGTATTCTATAGCCACGGGTTTCAACCCGTGGTGAAAGGAAGCGAGATTTTTTAGGGAGGGGTTTTAACCCCTTACAGTGAAGATGAAAAGATGGCCACAGATTCACAGATTATTTGGAGCTGAGGAACAGTATCGTCACGGGCCGGGAGGCCTGTGACACCAGCAATAAAAAAGCGACCAATATTGTTGGTCGCTTTTTGCATAACTGTCTATCCCGTTATTTGAGTTCACCCACCATATCGGCAGGAATTACCCAAGCGTCAAATTCTTCAGGTGTTACATAGCCCAGCTTCACCGCCATTTCTTTCAGCGTAGTACCTTCTTTGTGGGCCTTCTGTGCTATTTCAGCAGCTTTGTAATAACCAATCTTGGTGTTCAAAGCAGTTACCAGCATCAGGCTGTTGTCTACGTGTTTTTTGATGTTGGCTTCTATCGGCTCAATGCCTACGGCGCATTTGTCGTTGAAGCTTACACAACCATCGCCAATAAGGCGGGCACTGTGCAGGAAGTTGTAAATCATCACCGGCTTAAACACGTTCAGTTCAAAATGACCAGTGGCACCACCAATGTTGATGGCCACATCATTGCCCAACACCTGAGCCGCAATCATGGTCAGCGCTTCACACTGGGTGGGGTTTACCTTGCCGGGCATGATAGAAGAACCTGGCTCGTTATCGGGGATGAAAATTTCACCAATACCGCTGCGTGGTCCTGAGCTGAGCATGCGGATGTCATTGGCAATTTTCATAAGGCTAACGGCAACAGTTTTCAACGCACCATGTGCTTCTACAATCGCATCGTGAGCAGCAAGAGCTTCAAATTTGTTTTCAGCTGTTACAAATGGCAAACCGGTGAGGGCTGCAATATGCTTCGCTACATTTTCGCTGTAGCCTTTTGGCGTGTTGATGCCAGTACCTACGGCTGTACCACCAAGCGCCAGTTCACTCAGGTGTTTCAGCGTATTTTTGATGGCTTTCAAACCATGGTCGAGTTGCGATACATAGCCACTGAACTCCTGACCAAGTGTAAGTGGAGTGGCATCCATGAAGTGGGTGCGGCCAATTTTTACCACATGCATAAAGGCCTTGCTTTTTTCGGCCAGTGTATTGCGCAGCTTTTCGATGCCGGGGATGGTTACTTCCAGCAAAATTTTATACGCCGCAATGTGCATGGCAGTGGGGAAGGTATCGTTAGATGACTGCGACTTGTTCACGTCATCGTTGGGATGTAAAAACTTCTCCTTATCGGTGAGGCTACCACCATTGAGTACGTGGCCACGGTAAGCCACCACTTCATTTACATTCATATTACTCTGTGTGCCGCTACCTGTTTGCCACACCACCAGCGGAAAATAATCATCGAGTTTGCCTTCAAGAATTTCATCACACACCTGGCCAATGAGTTTGCATTTTTCTTCGGGCAGTACACCTGCTTCAAAGTTGGTGATGGCCGCTGCTTTTTTGAGGTAAGCAAATGCCCGGATGATTTCTTTGGGCATGCGGTTGATGTCTTGCGCAATTTTAAAATTGTCGACACTGCGCTGGGTTTGTGCACCATAGTATGCATTCACGGGCACTTGCACTTCGCCCATCGTGTCTTTTTCTATCCGGTAGTCCATATATGTGTTTTTAAATGTTCAAAAAGTTCCAGCGTTCACAAGTTCCAAAGTTTACAAGTTGGAATGTTGAAAGCGGGGCAAGTTAATGTTAGGAAAAGATGTATATCCTAACATCTGTCATCTGCCATCTAACATCCAAAATGGTTGCGCAAATGTAGCTGATGCGGTGCAGACGCAGCTGTCATTTCGCAGTAAAAAGAATGACAAGGGAGTGTTTTTAAACTGTCGAATGTCATAGCAATTGCGGGCAATCTGTCGGAAACTTGTAAGAACAACGGAAGCACGACTGCCAGTCTTGCAACCGCTGTTTGAAACAAAACATACCGGGCGTGTGGGGAAGACAGTTGACTGTTTCAACACTTTTTTTGACCTGTAAATCGAACTCATGAAATATCCCGGCCGTATTATCCGCAAGGGCGACACCGACACCCGCATTGTGAAAGCCATCCAAACCCGACTCCAACAATTAGGCATCGAAAGATTTGATGGCACCGGCATTTTTGGCACTAAAACCGAGCAAGCCATTCGCTTGTTTCAGGCCCGTTTTATCGATCAGGAAGGCATGCCACTGACCATAGATGGCGAAGTGGGCAGCATTACTTGGGAGGCGCTGTTTGGCAAAGCCAAAGTGCCCGATAACCATAGCACCAGCAACAAGTGGATAGAAGCCGTATTGCAAACGGCCCGTGGCGAAATTGGGGTGCTGGAGCAACCCAGCGGCAGCAACTGGGGGCCACGCATTAAAAAGTATTTGCAAACCGTCAATATCAACTTTCCGGCGGCATGGTGTGCTGCATTTGTGTATTGGTGTTTTGAAGAAACAGCACTGGCGGCAGAAAAGCCCAACCCGTTGGTAAAAACCGGCGGCGTACTGGCACATTGGAATAAAACCACCGGCAAAAAAATAACGGCGGAAGAAGCGGTGAACAATCCGGCACTGATAAAACCGGGGCAAATATTCATCATGAGTTTTGGTGGTGGATTGGGCCATACCGGCATTGTAGAAAGTGTGCAGGGTGGATTCATTACCGTGATAGAAGGCAATACCAATGATGGCGGCAGCCGCGAAGGCGTGGGCGTATTTCGCCGGACAAGAAAAATAGCAACGATTAATAAGGGGTTTATTGAGTATAAGATTTGAGGGATTTTGAAACCACGAAGACGCTAAGGAGGCACGAAGGAGCACGGAGTTTCTTTGAACCACGAAAGAGCACCAAGAGGTGGCAGTTGGCAGTATACAATTTACAGGGCACCAAATTGACTACTGCAAACTATTATTTTGAGCACGAAGGAGCACAAAGAAGATTGTGTTCGAGGTGAGTCAAGTTGCCTACTGCCTTATTTCTTATTCCTTATTCGCTATTTCTTATTTCACATCCTGTGTACAAGCAAAACCAACTGCTTACAAAAAGGGTAGTATTTTTCTGTTCAGAACTACTCTCCCAGAATTTTAGTACCAACCATTCAGCTCACGGCAACATCCGTGGGCTGGTTGATTTTTGGGTGGTAAGCAACATAGCAGCACACCGCTGAAGGGCTGGGGGATAGAACGGGTAGCTGGCCTGAGGCACGAAGGCCACTACAAGTGATAGCCCCAACTGCAGCTGCTGATTGCACTACAGCTGACAGCCCCAATAAAAACATAACGCTAACGGATGTGTGCTACGGCATAGGGCAGCAGGTAATAACAAAACAGGGTAATGAGGATAACGGCTATGAGGTTCATCACCAGGCCCGTTTTAATCATGTCGGACAAGCGGAGGCGGCCGCTGGCAAACACAATGGCATTGGGCGGAGTACCCATGGGCAGCATGCTGGCGCAACTGGCGGCCAGCACCATGGGCGTGGCCAATAGCAATGGATCGAGCTGCATGGCATCGGCCATACCGGCTAGCACGGGTGCAAATACAATGACCTGTGCTACGTTGCTCAGTATTTCGGAAACGAAAATGGACACCAACGTTATCACCAGCACCAATACAAACAGGTTACTGCCGGCACTGGCAGCCATCCATTTACCCAGGCTGTCAATAATGCCTACTTCATCGAGCTGGTTGGCCAGCGAAATGCCGCCGCCAAACAGCAGCAAAATGCCCCATGCCATTTTGTGGGTGTCGGTCCACTCGAGTAGCTGTCGGCCAATGCCTTTGGTATCGCCACTGGGCATGGCAAACAGCAGTATGGCACCCATTACGGCTATCAGGTTGTCATCGAAACTGGTATGCAGTTTGGCATTAATGAGGTCTTTGAAAATCCAGAGAAATGCGGTGAGGCAAAAAATAACGAGCACTCTTTTTTCGGGTACACTCATGCGGCCCAATTGTTGAAGTTCGTGTTGTATTACTTGCCGTGCAGCGGCATTGCTTTTAATTTGGTTGCGGTACAGCACACGGGTCATCACCCAATACAGGGTAAACATGAGGATGATGGAAATGGGTACGCCAATAATCATCCAATCGGCAAACTGAAAAGTGTAGCCATAGGTTTTTTTCAGAAATGCAGTGTACGATACATTGGGCGGCGTACCAATAATGGTGGCAATGCCGCCAAAGTTGCTGGCGTAGGCAATGCTTAAGAGCAGGCAAATGCCCATGTTGCGAATGGCTGCGTCATTTTCACGATTGCGTTCGAGTACCTGCACTACACTCATGGCTATGGGGTACATCATCATGGTAGTGGCGGTATTGCTGAGCCACATGCTTAAAAAACCGGTGGCCAAAATAAAACCGAGAATAATATGGTTGCCACTGGTGCCTGTAAACCGCACTACATTGAGTGCAATGCGACGATGCAGGTCCCATTTTTCGATGGCGAGGCCAATCATAAACCCACCCATGAATAAAAAAATGGCAGGGTTGGCGTAGGGGGCTGCAGCATCGGCGGTGCTGCAAATACCCAACAGCGGAAACAACACAATGGGCAATAAGGACACAACGGCCATGGGCAATGCTTCGGTAACCCACAGTGCTACCATGAGCCCGGCGCAGGCTACGGCCTTTTGTGCCAGCGGCTGCAGCTGAAATGGATTGGCAGCCCACAGGAAAATAAACAGGGCCAGACTACCCAACTGGAGCCAGCCATTTTTTGACAAAACGAATCGCATAGTTGGCGGACAAGATATTGATAAAAGCAAAACACAAAACGAGTTATAGGGCAGGTAAAAGGATAATGATGATTTTCTGTTGTTTTGTGCACTGGCTCTCAAACCTTAGCTTTGCCGCCCCATACAGAGAGGTGCCCGAGTGGTTGAAGGGGCTCGCCTGGAAAGCGGGTATACGGGAAACTGTATCGAGGGTTCGAATC
The DNA here is from genome assembly GCF_009740285.1 of Phnomibacter ginsenosidimutans. Classification (GTDB taxonomy): domain Bacteria; phylum Bacteroidota; class Bacteroidia; order Chitinophagales; family Chitinophagaceae; genus Phnomibacter; species Phnomibacter ginsenosidimutans. The sequence goes on along the minus strand of NZ_CP046566.1, from coordinate 3,074,008 downwards.
CCTTCCTCTCTGCTTTTTACACTGCGAAAAACGCTGCAAAACGCTGCAAATCAACGTTTTATACATTATTTGAGTTTCTGGAAAAGTGCAAATGTCTCTAAAATCACACCACGTTTTGGTGTGATTTTAGAGACATTTTTTTTGGGCATTTTAGACTGCTGCGTTATGCTTCATTTTGCATGTTTCTAAGTTCCACCAACACGTCAATTTTAATTATCAAAATGATTGACCGTTATGTTGGATTTCATGGACATTCGATTTGGCTACATGCTGAGGAACAGCTCGCCAAACAAACAGGGACAATATCCCATCATTTTAAGAATCACTTTTCGCAATGAGCGAAGGGATCTTTTTACAGGATTGTATTGCAGCCGCAAAGACTGGAACGTATCCGCGGGAAAATTTGACCGCAAATCAAAAATGGCTTCCGAAGGCAACCGCAATCTGGAAATGCTGCACCGGAAAGCCGCCAATGCATTTGATCAGCTGCGGTTCAATGGCGACGTGTTTAGCCTGGAAGAATTGATTGATAAAATCAAGGGCAAAGAAGAACGTCCGCAATTACTTATTGACTATTTGCGGGAAGGAGCCGAAAAAGTAAAGCTTCGTGCAGGGGTGGACGTTACCAAAGCCACGTATGAAAAATACAGGCGCAGTGTGTTGCACATGGAAGAATTTCTGATGAAAGAATTCAAAGTGCGGAACTATAGCATCAACCGCTTGAACACGCATTTTCTCGAAAAGTATTTTCGATACCTGCGCACCACCCGCAATCTGCAACACAATACGGCAGTCAAACATTTGTCGTTTGTAAAAACTGTACTGCTGCCCGCTATAAGAGCTGGTGTGATAAAAAATGATCCCTTTCGGGAATTGAAACTCCGCTTGAAACCGGTGTATCCCGGCTTTCTCAATCAGGAAGAAATTGATAAGCTGGTGGCATTAGAATTACGAGACAGAAACATGGCCCGTAAGCGGGATATCTTTTTGTTTGCCTGTTATACTGGTCTTGCCTATGTAGACTTAAAGGGTTTGAAAGGTGAGCATATTTTTCAGGAAAAGGATGGCACGTATTACATCATCAAAGCAAGGCAAAAAACAGGTGAACAAAGTATTATTCCCTTGCTGCCTGCTGCAGCCCGCATTCTCCAATCTTACAGCCCTACAGGCGATATCAGAGATTTCATGTGGTATGTTTCCTCCAACCAAAAAATGAATGAGGGCATCAAAATACTCGGCGTAATGGCAGGGATTGAAAAGCCGTTGCACATGCACCTTGCCCGGCACACATTTGCTACAACCGTTACGTTGAGCAATGGTGTTCCTATTGAGTCGGTGAGTAAAATGCTGGGGCATGCTACCATTAAACAAACGCAGCATTACGCCAAAGTAGTAGCCTCGAAAATCAAAGATGATATGTCGAAGATTATGGGGTTGTACCGGTAGGTAGTAAACAGTTATAAAAATAAATTACATAACAAGAAACACCACTGAAAGAACATCGTTGGAGTAATTTAAAAAAAGTACATTGAGATGCAATTAATGCATCGTGAGGTGGTACACATCTGACTTATTCCGTTGAATATCGCGGATCAAGAACCCACCCGGTTCAGGTATCTTTTCCCACAAATCGAAGCTTGTGCAGGATTTAGGAAGAGCACCAAACACCAGAGTGAAGATGTGTGGTTTATTGGCTGGAATTGTCAGCCAATTGGGGTAAATGCCAATATTGTATGCGTGTATCAGTTGCACTTTTTCGCTTGCTGGAATTGGCACCAAATAGGTAGTGGGCCAAATTCGAATCCATTCCATTACATCAGTGCTGTTATAAGTAACATGCAAAATAACCTGTCCTTCTTCGGCATGTTGAGCCGAGAGGGCCAAACGGGTGGCTTCATCTACCTGTACTTCGGTTTCTGTTTGTATGGAACATTGTGGCGGGTTGAAAAGCATACCGGGTTGGATTTATTGAAAGGGAACAAAGTTCCCTGCAAATGATTGCAGTCTATTTGCAAAGTATCCTCACCTATTCAACAAATAGCTGGTACTTCTTCCGTCTGCGTTTCCGGCTGGTATAAAGGCGCCAATTTCCAATAGCTGTTGCAAATCCTTTGCAGGTTATGCCATAAAGGTGATCGCTATTTTTTTATTGCTATGAGCCGATTAGTCCTGCTATTCGGCTAACGGCAAAATCCGCTTCGCAAATAGGTTGGTATTTTACATAGTAAACTTGTATCATGAAATACGACGTTTTCGGCGATATACACGGGTATGCGCAGGAGTTGGAAATACTGTTGCAGCAATTGGGATACGAAAGGAAAGGAGGGGTGTACGCACACCCGCTGGGAAGACAAGCTGTTTTTGTGGGAGATTACATTGACAGAGGTCCGATGATACGGGAGACATTGCATCTCATCAAAGACATGTGCGATGCGGGCAACGCTTTGGCGGTGATGGGCAACCATGAATTCAACGCCATTAGTTTTCATACGCCACACATCGAGAAAGGCGGATTTTTCCGGGATCATTCGCTTACGGAAATTGAGCAACACATCGATACGCTCAAACAGTTTAAACACGTAGAGCAGGAATGGCTTTATTTTCTTGATTGGTTCAAAACGCTGCCGTTGTTTCTCGATCTTGGCTACATACGAGTGGTGCATGCTTGTTGGGATGCAAAGTACATTCAATGGCTGAAGGAAAACTATACAGGTATCAATACCGATATCCTTCGATTGGCCAATGATAAAAGCAATCGGGGCGAAGTATTTACCGTCATCAACGAAACACTGAAGGGCAAGGAATACACGTTGCCTGCGGGGCATTTTTTCGTAGATAAAGGAGGAGTGGTGCGCAATGAAAGCAGAATAAAATGGTGGACGCCAAAAGCAGCTCCAATCGATTTCAATCACTATCTGATGGATTGTCCTCCTGAATTGGCGAATGAAAGCTTACCGGATGATGTCGAACCTTTTTCATACACAGATCATGTGCCTGTATTTTTCGGACACTATTGGCTGAAAGGAAAGCCGTCTATTGAAAACAATGTTGCTATTTGTCTTGATTACAGCGTGGCAAAACACGGATATCTCGTTTGCTGCAGTGTTGACGTCATGGACCAACAACCTGTCATGAAACTATCCTATCAGAAAGCGCTTTAAAGCAGATTGAATCACATTGCAAATACATTGCTATCTGTGCGAGGATCTTTGGTGTATGCAGTTTTAGTGGTCGTGGTTTTTCCATTTGTGCGTATCGATAAGAAGCTGCTGTAAAACGCTTTTAGTATGATTGCGAACGCAGAATGCAATGCCGTTTTTTTGGCCGATCTTTTTTCTGTGCAATTTCCGGATATCTACCGACGATTGGTGTTTCAATTCGAGAGGTATGGTATACATCACGGATTGATTCCTGGTTGCAAGGATATTTGGGTAACCGACTTTATGCCGTTGCAGACCAAGGACGATTATTTTGTGCATTACAAATACAATCCGGATTACCTGCAAGCAAAAAAGTGGCAAAAGACCATTTCGAATACCAAAGCGATTTGTGAAGCCATTGAATTGCGGGCTACGCCACTCACCATAAAACTGGATGGAGGGAATGTGGTTTCCTGCGGCAACAAAGCGATTGTAACCACCAAAATATTCAAGGAAAACGAAGGATGGCACGAATATGCTTTGAAGCAAGAAATCAAAGCACAGCTCAAAGTGGACCAACTCATCGTCATTCCACAAGAACCGAACGATCCTATTGGTCATGCCGATAGCATGGTGCGATTTCTCGACGAAAACACCGTGTTGGTCAACCATTATCCCAACACAGCACCGTACCGTGATTTTGGCCTTGCCTTGCGGTGGAGCCTGCACAACGCAGGCTTGCATTGCCGCACTTTTCCTTACTACGCCTGGAAAAACAAAGACGCTTATGATGCCACCGGCTGCTACCTCAACTATCTGGAAGTAGGGCCATACATCTTCATGCCCCTGTTTGGCACTTTCGAGGATATGGAAGCAGATATTTCTTATCAGGATGTCTTCGGCGGCCGACAAATTATTGGCATTGTTTGTCCGGAATTAGCCAAGAAGGGTGGGGTGCTCAACTGTGCTACCTGGAGAGTAAAGCTGACCGATGATGATATTTTTACAAGGCCGAAGGCATTGTTATTTAAATAAATTACTGCCATGCGTTATTCTAGGTAATCAGGGCTTTTGCTTTCGCAGTTGTGCAATTAAAATTTAGTAGAAGTAGAACATATATTCGGTCTGGTGTTTACGTTTAGCAATGTAGACAGCATTGATGCTGGTGTAAAAGGACATGGCATTGCTACAGCTGGAAATTGCCAAAGCCAACCAGGAGCAAGCGGCCTACCTGAACCAGCAACAGGCTTTACAAACCCTACTCACTGCCGCCACCCAAAACCTCAGCAGCCCCGACCTCGCCACCAAAGAACAAGCCACCAGTACCATTGCCAAACTCCGCACATCTTTACAACAACTCAAACCACCGTACAACAATAAAAAAGCCTTGCAAGCAAGGCTCAGTTATTTACATCACCAACTGCATGTCCGAAAGCTGCAAATGGTGAGTGGGTATGTTAGTTGGAGAGAATAATAACGTTCGAGGCTTGCCGCAGGGCTGGGTTTATTGCTGTGTCTGCCCGGTAACTGAAGCCGATTAAAAAACTGTTGATGAAGTTAACAACTAAAAGCCAAATAGCATTCGGTCAAGCCCGATATTAGTTGATAGTAGTATAACTGCCGATTGTTATTCCGTCCGCCAGCCTTGCGGCAAACCTTTTGTTGGTGGCATGTGCTATTGTATATTGAAATACTCATTGTAATACTCAATTAGTGGATAATAAGTAATGTGTGTCTCTTTGTCCGACGTAATAGAGTTGCCAAAAATATAAAGTGAGCTATTAGTACAGAGATATCTGTCATGCCCTGCTTTTGGGTAAAATTTCAATATATGTTTCTTACCAATAGTTTTTAGAAATTCAATACGTTTATTTCTTTCGGTTTTATCAATAAACTCACTATGGTTTGAACCTTTGTAGTCATAATCGTTACCTGAATAATAGAATTCGATTAAGCAATGTTTATCACCAATATTTAAAGTGTCAAATAGTAATTCTGCATCACGGATAGTGCAAATGTTTCTTATGAGGTATCTGTCTTCAATTCTAATTTTCCAAAAAGGCAACTGCTCTGTCATGTTGAAATATTCGCCTATTTTTCTAATGGACAGTTTTGCTTTGTCTGGATACTTTAAAGACAAATGATTTATAAAAAAAACACCAAACTTGTTTGAAGATTTTTGGAGTTTCTCATCATTTGAAATAATGATGTCAGGTAATAATTCAATATTTTCTTTACTTACAATACCGTTCAGTATCATTTCAATTATTTCTTGGCCATTACTGAAATTTCTGAGTTTTAATTGAAGGAATTGTTCTTCATTTGATAATGACTTTGTAAGCGAACTTAAAATTCTGTAATGTTCTGATTGATTAGTAAAAGTTGTATAATACTTAACCTTTTTTCCCACGAATAGGTCGGTTATATCATTTAATCCTATATTTCCATTTTTAGTAAGTTCGTTGGTGATGCATTCTTTGTCTATGGCCACCTTGATGCAATGTGCTTCCATTTCAGTTTAAATTCTTTAGTTTGAAGAACAATAAATCTTCATTGATTGAAACGTCCATAAAGTCAGTAGGGAAAGGTCTATCCAAATCGCCGTCTTTATCAATCTGAATGTTTATTATATCATTTGATGATTTCTCATCATGGATGTAGTTTATTGAAATGTCAGAAGGAAATATATCATATGGAATGGGTTCTTGTTCTTCAATTAGATTAGTTTTTAGCTTGTCTTTTCTATGTGTTTGTGAAATACGTCTTTGCAACCTTTTGACTAAGTATTCACTATGGGTTTCTATGATAAGTTGTAAACCAAATTTTTCTGTTGCTTCAATAAACAAGTCTGCTAAATTCGCTTGAAAATTTGGATGAAGAAATGTTTCTGGTTCTTCAATAAGTATAATTTTATTCTTGTTCACCTTGTTTCCTAATATAAGTATTAAGTAGGTTAGCGTCCAATAACCGCTTCCCTCATCAATCAAGTTTATTTTCGTTGCTTGGTCAGAAGTTAATACAGCTTTATATTTTTTGTCGTCCTTAGAAATCAGCAATATCTCAGGGACCCCTTTAAAATGAAAGCGTTTGAGATTATTAATTAAGAACTCGTCTTCTATTGAATTAGGGTTAGAAAAGCATTTTAAATACACTTCATCTTTGTTTAAAGTCCTTTTCCTACTACTGATTTCTGATATTTTAATTGTTTCAATTTCTTGCAACTTTTTTGAGTTTAATTGGAAGCTGTCTTTTATACCTTGATAAGTTAGATTTAGCACTTCCTTTAATTCGTGAGAGCAGTTTGAGAAATAACTTGTGATTTCATCATTAAAAAGATTAACCTCTGTAAGAATAGCGCCTGGCTCCAACCCATGTTCAGGCATAAACCTCTGTTTTGGAGATGAAAATTCAATTTCATCAATTTCATATAGAAATTGCTTTTCAAGGTGACCAAACTTTGTCTTTAATGAGTTCTTATTATCATTTATAGTTTCTTTTCCCAATAGCACATTTAAGTTGCCTCTGGTTGGCTTTGGCAAATCTTCTTTGTTGATATATTTTAAGAACGATGTCAATAAAAAAACTCTGCCTTCTTTTGTAAGGTTTATATTATAGCTTTCATTATGTTGCTTGTAATTGTTTGTAAACAAAAGGTCATTTGTTTCAGTATCAAATAGATTTAATTCATCAAGGAATAAATATTGTTCATCGTCTAGTGTCATAACGATAAAGACGAACCGATACTTTAATTGGCTAATTACAAACTTGTCGTTTTCAAATCCAAAATCTATCAATAGGTCAATTATCAAAGGTTTAGACGTATCGTTTATGAATTGAGTAAGATGAGTAAAATTGTCTGAGAAAACCTCATCATTTACAACTTTTTCATTTTTAATCATCTGAAAATCATCGTCAGGAAAGTATCTAAATGCCGTTGGGTTTTTAAGATATTTAAAGATGAATTGAGCTGCTTGTAGAAAAGAGGATTTTCCGACACCATTTTTCCCAATAAGGAATGAAATGGAGGAAAATTTACAAAATTGATATTTGGAATAAGTTTTAAAATTTTGAACACCAATTCCACGTATATATGTCTTCATATTTCTCGTCATAGTTTAGAGTGTTCCAAAAGCATTGCCACAACTCAGAAATAGGGGAAATTCAACAATCCAAATTCATTGAAAATCAATTCCATTTTTAGCGCAATCTGGATTGCGCTAAAAATGAAAAACCTATTTAAGACTCCTAAAATACACCTTACCATCCATTTACCAATCCCTTACTTGTTTTGGTAGGGCTTAGTTCACTGTCTTTTTTCTTTATTCCATAAAACCACAGTTATGCAACACACTCAATCCAGTGCCCTAAGCGGCACCGGGCAACGCTTTGCCCAATTCATTTACGCCAGCTATATGCTGGCTTTTTTATGCCTGTTATTTTCCTTACAAAGCTGCGAGAGGCAAGTGCCGGCTGTTGGTTTCTACACCATCAAGCTGCCCATTGTGTACAGCTACTACCAAGATGGCTACGGGCTGTATTACCGCAATGCCAATGGCTTTCTGGCCGAACTCAACGCTACCTGTGCCGATGCTGGCCGTTCGGCCACCTGGCAATACAATGGCTTGTTTGCTGGCTTTGCGGCTTCGCCGCGGCCAATCAGCTGCCCGAGTGAGCTGGCCCGTTTACAGGATGATATAGTTCACCATGCCTGGGATGCTTTCAGCTTGGTTGATTATTCTCTCATTAGTGTGCAGTATCAGCGGGTGGCGTTGAGAGATCAACTCATTATCCAAACCCGGGAGCCAACCATGTACGTGAGTGTTACGGCCCTCGAATGCCGCATTTACTGGTAAAAAAAAACAGCGCCGCATGGCTGCGGCACTGTTGCTATTCTCTCATCACACAATTACAAACTATGAAAAACGTTGCATGCTCTTGCATTTTTCTGCTGCTGGCTTTCGCCTGCTCAGCACAACCCAAAACAAATGTGTATCCATGCGGGTGTACCTCAATCAAAACCATCCGCCTTTCAGCTTCACATTTTTTGATGAACAGGGTAGGAGATTGCCCATGCTCATTGCTGGTGTGGCCAGCCCCGATTCCTTAACCTTTCTCTTGCCCAAAGGCAAACTCATCATGCGGTGCAGTTTCATGGGCAAGCAACTCGATTTGGGCATCGTCAAACGCCCCATGCCCGACACCATCCGTTTTCATCAATAATCACACCCACACATGAAATACATCTTCGTCATTGGTTTGCTGCTTTCCTGCAGCAAACCAACTCTTACCGCCTCCGATGAACTCATCATCACCTCTGAAAAATGCTTTGTGAAATACACCATCTACCGAATAGTAGAACACCCCACAGATTCACTTCGCTTTCAAGCCTCCGGTATCATTGATTGTAACTACAGCAGAGAAGCCAGGCACCGTATACCCGTTGGCAAATACCTGTTAATGGGTGAAACGGATGGGTTTATTGTAAATCTGAAATTTGAAAAGAATCAAATTAGATTTTCTGTGACTTTATAACAGTCATAATTTTACATTTTGAAAAGCATTTGAAAAATGTCCTGCCTGCTTCTATTGCTGTTAAAAGTTTCAAAAGATAAGAACATATTTTGCTTTTCATCAGTTTAGGTACAAGCCCGATTTGTAGCCCATAGTAGTGCAAAAGTTATGGCTTCTTCCCATCGGACTTGCTGTCGCAAAACCGTCAGTTGTACACTGGCTTAGTTTTTTCTTATATAAACTCTAGTGTCTGACGATTTAAGTGATGTTATATAAAGATATTTAATGTTGTTTTCAGTGGTCACCTTGATTTGGTATGGTTTAATTGTTCTGTCGTATTCACCCCATGAATTAGGACTGAGATAAGTCAACTCGGTAAAAAATACTTTTGAAGTTGAGTCAATAATAAAGTCGTCAGTATAGGATAAAAACCATTTTGCTTCATATCTTCCATGCTGGCAAGTCCCGTCATTTTTTATTTCTAAATATTCTTTATCATTTGGCTCTACAAGTTTTGGCTCCTCGGTTGGTTTGTAGCTTCTTTTAAAAAGCTCCCAAATGCCTATTATATCCTGTCGTATTGATTCTCGATTAGTTTTGTTTGGTATTTGTTTTTCACTACTTGAATTGTTGCAAGAAATAGAAGTGATGATAACTACTATAAACAAAAGAACTCTCATAAAATTTGTTCGTTTTTTTCAATTTACAATTTATCATTTTGTACTGTCACCAAAGTTGGTGTACAAATCATAATAGCTGAAAGTTTTCAGCTATTAAATCTTTCGATAATACAAATACGTTGCTATAAAAGTCCCCATCGTTTTTTACTTTACCAAATCTTTCCTTTTTCTTACCCAAACATTTCGTCGCTCTATGCTGCTGGGATAGTGTGGGCAGGAGTGTGTCCTTACAAAAGGTCGGCGGTCTTTCATCGGTCGGCCAACAAAAACCTCGCCAGCCCGGCATGGCACTTTTGCAGGCCAACACACGCAGCTTTGTGCAGCAGAGCCATGCTGCCCTGCGGGTGCTCCGCAAGCTCCGAAGGCTGTCATGGTTTTTGGCAGCCCTCAGGTCGCCGCCGTCCGGCCCTTTCTGGCTGCAGCCCAGCCTACCTTGGTTGGCCCCCTTACTTCCTTTCGCTTCCGTTCCGTTTCGCTGCACTGCGCCTGCCAAGCCCACCGCACAATACCCATCCATTGGCCAGGCTTCGTTGGCTCCACTCTCACTACAGCTGCAGTCAGCGGTCGCTGCACTGCAGGATAGGCACGGCTACAGCCATCGGGCCTCCACCGCTTTTTTGTGCGCCGCCGGCTGGCCACCCTCAGCTGCGGGCCTGTACGCTCCGGCTTTCAGGCAGTCGCTCTGCTGACACAGCTCAGAGTTTTATTGAGTTGCTTTTGTCTTGGGGACTTATCTGATTCCCCAGTGATACGCAATTATTACCATCGCCATGGTGTCTAGCTTACAATATTCGAGAAGTTGATTTCTGATGGAGGCTCTCTGGGTTTGAGAAAGGTTGCTGTCAAAACGGATTCTTTGATAGGCTCGCATGGCATCAGTTCCTCCAGCCACAACATCATCGCTATCTATATCTTCTACGTTGTTTAACGCTTTCAAGTTGTCGTAAGGATCTATAATCCCAGTATTCCAGTTGTCAGGTGAATATTTAGAAAAATGAGGAACCTGATGCAGGTATGGGAAATGGCTCCATATTGCCGGCAGTACTTTTTTAATTGAAGTCCGACCCTTCATGTATGGGTGGAAATAATATTGGATGGTGAGTTGATTCATATCAATCAGGCGGCCTTTGCGTTTGCTGGCTTTATCACTGGTGATGTCTGTTAGCCATTTCTCTAATTCAGGATCCTTATTGTCGCTGTTAACTATTTGGTTAAGTATTGCTGACAAAACAGTGTTTTCATGTGTTGCCCACATAAAAGCTGTGCCCGTATATCCAATATGTTTCATCAATGCTCTGGCAAATTCAATATTGGGAAAAGCATTTGAATCAGGAAATTGCGAACCAGTGTGTATCCATTCTTTGTGTATTGGAGTTGCGCCTTTGTATGGAATCGTGTGACAACTCCATTGAAATGCGATTATTTCATAAGGACGCATGTTCTTGTGAAAGGGAACTGAGCCAGTATACGTTTCGAAATCAATAAAATGTAATGGATACTTCAGTGAATCAATAAAGGAGTGTAAAGCTTCCGATTTCCATTCTGTATTCTCTTTTGTCTTTTGTATTTGTAAAAGCTGCCTATGAGCCCTTTTGCCCAATTCGTCTTTGTCTCCACGCAAAACAGCTGTATCGATATCAAACAGATGTGTTTTTTCCTGATTGATTAATTCATTCCAGTAGTATTCTTTCTGTGTATTTTTTACAGCGCCGCCAAAAAACAAGTCGAAAATATGATGGTCCTGATAAGCTATGTTTCCCCAGCATTCAGCATATCCATTCTGAGATTCGTTAGGTGTGTTGAACTCACATGCTTTACAATCCTTCGAAATCTTAAAGTCCTCATTGGCTATTCCCTGGTTCAGAATCCTCAAGTATCTAGCAGCCTTTTGTTCGACAACTGGTTGCAAGGCTTTAACTTGATCTGTTATGTTGAGTTGTGTCAGTATTCTATGACGTTTCAAAAATGCTACATAGTACTCCTTAACTTGGTGATGCTCGTATTTGAAACGTACAACAGGTTTTTTAAATCTTGTTTGCTGTTGCGTGATGATATCTGGGTTTTCATCTTCTATTTCAGATATGTTCGGTTCAATTGAAAACCATCCTGCTAACCCATCAATTTCGGTATACAAACATTTGTCGGGTAAGAAAAGAAAACTGGAAATATTGTGATTTGGATACTGTTCTGACAGTACGTGATATTGGTAGGCGACATCTTCAATGTATGTATCCAACTGCTTGATCGACTTGGGATCGTTTGAAGCATAGGACTTTGACTTTACTTCAATCAATTGCAACTCCTGACCCCTTTTAATGAGGATATCAATTCGGACAATTTTTTGACCGCTTTGAATAGCCGCTTCAAAAAGTGTTACATGATCCTGTTTCAATAGTTCGAGTGTTTGCTGAACGCATTCTTTTGTAGTTCCTTCAATCTCTATTCCATCTTCATAATATAAAGTGGCCATCTTTCCGACAATGTAGCCCCCTTGTGCAAGCATTTCCATGTATTCATTCGTGTCATTAGTCGTTGGATAACCCTCTTTTTTATATACCAGTTTCTTAGCACAACCAGAGGCAAGTTGATAATCGGATTTCGAGAGCATTGGAAGCTTTTTTTCTATTGGCATACGTTTGTTTTTGTGGTGAACGGCTATAGCTTTTATCGGTGTCTTCTAAGTATATGAGTGCTGGGGGCAGGAATCGAACCTGCATGAGCTTATTGTAAGAGGTAGTGCACCACACAGCATTCAACATTGGCCCGCCCTTTCGGGTGTGTCTATCCAGTCCGTCGACTTGTTTTCACCACCCCAGCTATTTGTGATAAAATCTTTCAACTTCTTCTAATCTTTCTCTTTGAATTTGTACTTAACGTAACCTGTTAAAAGTCTGCCAGTCAGCACGATTATAAAAATCAGCAAGATGTTCCACATGATGTCATAAGGTGGGTGCTTTCTCATTTTATATATAAACCAAAATCCACTTACAGTGATATACAAAAAAAACAAGTGCTTTGTGGTCAATTGTTGTCCGCCAATCCCCCCCGATTGTATTGTCCATTCTGGCAGAAAATGGTAGCCTAAAAAGGCGATAATCATTGTAAGCTGGTATATTCTTAAATACATAACAGTTGATTGGATGGTTCAGGACAAAAAATGTAAATCAAGATGCCCAGAAGTAGCGGCTTTTTGTATCTGACAATATTGATGGTTTTAATAGCCTATACTCATGAAGTAAAGCTAATAGTTGATGGGCTGCTTTGTAGTTGGGTCTGAAAACGTAATGGGCGCCATCAAAGAATCTATTTTGTATCACGTCCCTAAATAGGACGCCATTTTCATCAGCTGTATTTCTTATAGTTGCTCTTGTATCATATCTATTCAAATTCCAATCCACAACAACTTGATCGGCATCTGCTTTTTTTGCACCCGTGAAAATTCTATATAATTCAGAAAATTGCTCAGCAAACGCCATAAAGCCATAGGTAGGAGCAAACACATAATCATAATAAGTACCTTGATATAACTCACTGCTTTTTCTGAGGATGGTATAAAACTTATCAGCACTTTCGCTTAAATAAAAGGAAGCGAATAGAAGCATCGAATGGTAATCATGTGACGGCAATAGAGATAGACCTTCAGCCGCATTCATTCCTTTAGGGCAAATCCAACCAATCCGATTTTCGGTGCCCGAACGAAAGAATAATATAGTTGGCTTATGACCATCAATGTAAACAATGAAATATAAATAATCAGGGTACTCAGGGTAATTGAAATTCAAATTATATTTTTTATGAAAAGCGTTCATCTCAGTGAGATTGAATATTCGCTCTACTATTGGCAATTGGTCATACGTCATAGTCAAGTGTGTTTGAATCGGTTAATGCAAGAATATATGACGGGATTGTAATGTCATTACAATCAATAATCCGGTAGTAATTCGCCAGTACACACGTAACTTGCAGCAAGTGAAAGTATTCTTAGAAATAGGATTAAAAAGTACCGGTGAGCCTTTTGCAGTTGGCCTCCATGAAAACGAAAGGCTGTTTTTGTCTTTCAGTAATCCAGAAATTCAGATTCGGATTATTACCTCTACAGTACATCAAATAGCTACTCATATTCCTGGGAGTAACTTAGCCATTTGTTCATCCAATAAGGTGTTGCAATCGGTCGGTGAAGATGTCATTCAACGCAATGGCGCCATTTGCATGTGGCGTTCTGCAGAAGGCGATTTGAGCATTTCCAGAGACAGTTTCATCAAGCAAATAACCAATGTGGCTAAAGATCGTAGGAGTCAGTTGTCAAAACAGCCGAATACAATATTTACTCCATTTTTTGTTGTGATAGATGATTTCGTTGATTTACTGCTGGCAAAAAGCAATCTGCAAAAGCAGCGACTAATCGAAGTGATTACTGCTTCAGATAGCACAAACATGCATTTCTTGATAGGTTCATCTAAGAGCTATCTCAGTTTGTCCAGGCTGTTGTTTCAGCATAAAAGGGTAGAGGAAACCAATGATATGCTAGCCAAAAGCATGGAGGCTGTGTTTACTTCAGAAGGCTTTGTGTATGTAAGGTGCCTGAATGAACTTAATTATACCAGGTTGTTTGAATCGAGGTATAAAGCGGATAAAACACCTTCTCATTAGTTTAGAAAGCTTTTCAAAAAATTGTGGTATAATGTTTTTGGAATTGATGTAATGCGTGTTGAGTCTCAAATGAATCGTATACCGGCACATCTGTATATTTGATTTAATCACTTTGTTGTATCAATTTTTTCGAAAAGCCAAACAACTGTCTATTATGAACTTCAGCGACTACCGTTTGCGTGTTATGGATTATCTCTTGTCCAGTGGCAGGAAGATCAATAGCCGAAAGGAATTCGTTTCGTTGCTCAATGATTTGGTGACTGCGAAGGGTGGAGATGAAATAGGTGAGGACATGTTGAGCAAATACATCAAGTCACTTAATGAATTGGCCGATGTTGATAATGTAACAGTTAAGTTCACCGTTTCAGATGGGTATCATTATACCCAAAAGGGGTACAAAGTATTCGAAGATTTTATTTCCGACGAAGACAAACAGCTCTTCACTATTGCGGCTAGTGTTTTTGGCCTTTTCGCAGGGTCGCCATTGCAGGAGAAATTTTCTCAGACTGTTCAAAAAGTGCTGAACGAAAATGCTTCTGGTAGCTTACGAAAGGTGACGGAACAAATTGTTGCTTTTAATGCTGCACAAAACGATAGTGGTGCAATTTGGATTCATCCTTTATTGACCGCTATTATTGAGGGCCGCACACTTTTGATGACCTATAAAAGCATGCGGGATACGGAAGAAAGGAAACGGGTTGTTTCACCATATTTGCTCAAACAGTTTCATGATCGCTGGTATCTAGTCGCATATGCTCACCAATCGAGTTCACCTCATAAAACACTTGTTTTTTCACTGAGTTCCATCCGAAATGTGGAGACTTGTGATGAACCGTATTTTGTGGATCCCGACTTCTCACCAACTGACTATTTCAAATACAGTATAGGTGTTTGGCACTGGCATGAAAAAGCCCCCGAGCTGATCCAATTGGAATTCAATGATTTTATAGCACAAATACAAGCCAATCCGCTCCATCATAGCCAAAAGGCCACTTTAACCAACGATGGCAAATCGCTACTAATCGACTTGTATGTTTATACGAGTCCAGAATTGGAAATGCTGATTCTCAGCTACGGGCCTGCAGTAAAGGTTTTAAAGCCTGCCTGGCTAGCTGAAAAAATGATATCATCGGCCAAGGCTGTCTTGACACTATATGGCAATAAAATAAACGGTTAGATTACCTGCAGAAACTGACGATACAGTCTTTCACGATATGCCAAAGCATAAGGGAGCTTTTTTTCAATCAAGACTATTTCTTCTGCAGTTGGAGGGAAATCTTTAAAAAATCTACGGACCGATCTACCGTTGCCCGCAGGTGTGGGTAATGTATACATGCTAATGTTGCGATTATTCAGGTTCATTGTCTGAATTCTTCTTGCGTTCGGAATTCCTATGATTTCAGTGAATACTCTTTTTGCTACATCACTTGTAAATACAATCTGTTGAATTGAAGTAAGCGAGTCAAGTGTGTTTTGTAGAGCCCGGTTCAGGCTATTAATAGTCAAATCTTGGTCTTTGGAACTGTAACCAATTCTTGAGGCAGATGCGATGACGTCTCCTATGAATATATTTTGTTGTGCAAGTATCTTCAGACACGATTCTGTACTGGAGGGGAATTCAGTTCCTGCAATATTGGCCAGTATTTTCCAGAAGGAATTACCCTTGCTGCCGTAGAAGAATTTGAAATTTGCTTGTTGTGTCCATTCTGTTCGTTTGGTTACACCTGCTGCTTCAATTGGCTCAGATTTGGTGAGCTCATAAATGGGAAAAGTGCCCAGTAGAAGGGTAGTGAAACTTCCATGATGAAAATTTGCTTTAGACATTTGGATATCCAAATAAGGATGAGATTCTACTTCATTTTGAGGCATAGGTCTAATTTTTTGAGAATGTAAAAGTGTAGCGCTGCATTGTAATCTCATTACAATCGCCAATTAGAATTTCGAGGTATACCATTCTATCAAAACATCAGCCATCGAATGTTTAGACTGATCATTGCTACTTCTGAGAGCTTTCACGATTACGCATTTCTGTCAGCTACCGTTGATGAATGGGTAGCTCTTCACAGCTTAGAATCTGGTTATAGCGGGATTCAAGTACTCATTTGTCCCAAAACCGACCCCAATGGTTTGATATTACGTTATGCTTGTAGGCGGGGCTATCCAATAAAATCATTGAGATCGATGCAACTATTACTTAAAAATGCCAATGGGGCCGCCATTTTTTGGGATGGAAAGGACAAGGTATTCAACAGGCTAATTCTTCAGGTTGAAAAAAGGCTTGTGAAACTTTTGATCGTATTTGGATGAATAAGCAATAGGAGAATTCAATATGGCTTCATGCATTTTGGCCATTAAATATCGAAAGCTACTTTGGGTTGATCTTCATTATGAATTAAGGGAATGCCAATGCTGGTGTTTATTATGTTTTGCTACCTCAAAACTGAGAGATGAAACTGTTAATCTTATACATCTCTCAGATCGCAGATAGGTTGCATTCTTCCCGAATAAGTTTGTGCTATTCTCAAATACTAACTTATGACGAACGAACTGTTGACGACTGCCTTATTAGCCCTTATGGCAGGCGCTGCTGCCGCTTGGTTGATCAGCAAGATGCTGATGAAGCAAAAGCTTACCAGCGTTGAGCAGATGCTCTCGCAGGTAACAACCCAAAAAGAGGAGCTCGAAAAAAACAATGTTTTGCTACGGATGGAACGTGACGAATACCTGGCCAGTACTAACCTGGCTCAGGGTAAACTGCAATTGCTGGAAGCCGAACAGCAGAAGTATTTCGATTTACAAACAGCGTATGCTGCTGCACAAAATCAAACAACCATGCTGCAAACGCAGCTAGCTGCAGCCAACAAAGCGCTTGAAGACAAGCAACGGGAAATGCAGGAAATGGGTGCCAGCATGCGTATTCAGTTTCAAAATTTGGCCAACGACATTTTAGAAACCAACTCCAGGAAGTTTGCCGAAACAAACGACAGGCGCATCACAGAAATACTGCAGCCGCTGAAAAATGAAATGACTGAGTTTAAGAAGAAAGTGGAGGACACCTACGATAAAGAAAGCAAGGAGCGTTTTTCATTGTCTGCCGAAGTAAAACGTCTGGTGGATGCCACGCAAATGATAGGGCAAGAGGCAAACAACCTAACCACTGCCCTCAAAGGCAACAAGAAGCAACAAGGTAATTGGGGCGAAATGCTATTAGAGAGCATCCTCGATCATAGCGGACTTACCAAAGGGCGGGAATATTTTACGCAGGAGTTTATCAAAGATGCTGCAGGCAACATCATAAAGGATGAGCACGGCAAAGGGTTGCAGCCGGATGTTACCCTCCATTACCCGGATGGACGAAAGGTAATCGTAGATTCCAAGGTATCATTGCTTGCCTGGGATCGCTATGTGTCTGCGGATGACCTTGCTGAACAAAAGCAGGCCATGCAAGAGCATATTCAAAGCATCTATAACCATGTCAATGGGTTGAGCCGGAAAAACTACCCCAAGTACGCACTGGCACTCGACTACGTGATTATGTTTATGCCCATTGAAGCGGCATTCCTGGAGGCCATGAAAGAGGATACCCAGTTATGGAAATATGCTTATGACAAACGCATTCTGTTAGTAAGCCCCACCAACTTACTGGCGGTGCTCAAAATCATTGCCGACCTCTGGCGTGTAGAACAGCAAAGCCAAAACGCCATCGCCATTGCAGAAAAAGCCGGGGACCTCTACGACAAGTTTGTGGGCTTCACCGATACCCTGCAAGATGTGGGCAAGAAAATAGGCGATGCGCAATCGGCTTACGACATCGCTTTCAAACAACTCAGCACCGGCAAAGGCAATTTGGTTCGCCGTGTGGAGGAGCTGAAGAAAATGGGGGCTAGTGCAAAGAAACAATTGGGCGACGCAATGCTGGCTGAGGGGGAGTAAGATGATGCGAAAACGTTGAAAATACCCTGGCCAAGTATCCGCGGTAAAAAATAGCTTTTCTGATAATTCTTCAGCCTGATACACTTAAATTGCGTTTGACAAACCTCATTATCCCTGCTATCATTCGATTTGTGATGTTTTGGCCTGACACTTTTTGCTTTCACCCAATACTGGTGTCAGCTCACCGGCAGTGTATTAAAATAGTTAACCATATTTTTCTGACAATTATTGTTTGAAATCGCAACAAGTTTTGTTTTGGTGATAGTTGTAATAGTCTGTATGAATTGCTTTATCTATTTATTTTTAATTGGCAGATGCGATTATCTAAGTATAATTGAAAGGGTATAATATTTATTATTTCATTGTAAAAGGATGCTTTCGCATTAACTGGTTTAAGAAAAATTTCTCGGAATTGTATTTGGTAATACAACTACAATTTAAAATACTTATTTGTATGCATTTTGCTAAGTATAAAATACTATTAATAAATTATTTATGAAGCATCTATTGGAAAGACGTAAGCCAGCAGAACCTGCCCGTTACCATCAAGTACCCCGAAATGGTGGCCGAGATATTCCCATACTTCACCCACGACAAACTACCCGACCACGGTAAAGAGATCCTTTGGTTTTTATAAAGTGATAAATCAAGAAAAAACAAAAGGCTTATGTCAACAATCAACAGCTGGAAAGCATTTATTAAAGCTCAAGAAATATTCGTTAATCAGTATTCAGAACCATTTGCAATTGAGTTTAAAAAGACGGATAAAACTGGATTGGCTCACTTCACAATCGAACAAAGAAATCCCCTCTCAAGTATTATTCATTCATTAGAAAAATCCTTTCCTGGGATTTTACAAAACGATATAAATATTAAGGATGGCTATTTACTGTATAACTCATCCAGAAGTCCACAGCATACAGATGAATTAAAAGAAGTAGCGGATGCAAATTATTTTGAGTTTGATTATAAGCCATGTTTTTCAGGTCATGTAAGTTTAAAAGAAAATCCATACAAATGGTTAGCTGACATAAATGAGCAACAGCCTAACAAGGAAGGTCAAATAGTTGCCACTCTTTCAGACATAAAGCGAATTGATGATAAAATACAAAGTCTAAATGGCTTTACCCGTTCAGCTGTTATTGGAGGCATCTTTAAAATCCAGCCTTCTAAATACTATATACAAAAGCAATATGAAATCGCAAGTTCATATTTAATTCAGACATTAGGTATTCAATCTGTCTCTTGTCACGGTCATTTTGCCAATCTGATTATTCAGGATATATTTTTAAGGGAACCTGCACTAAACTTTATAAAAGAAAACACTGCTTATCACAAATCTCACCATCGCTTAATATTCACAATAAAGGAAGATTTATTTCAGAATTTTTTGGATACAAGAAAATCTAAAAAGATATTCTTTTCTTCTGAAGATAAGAAGAACGATAAAATGGGTGTGATTCTCCCAACACCAATAAATAATGAATTTCACCTAACATTTGAATCAGATATTACTTTATCAGATTTTCGTTTTGAGATATTTCATTACAAGAAAGTATTTGAACGATATTTTGGTCCCGATTCTTTTACTATAAAGCACCAACACATATTTCAAATTGATAGAAGTTTATTTTTGGAACATTTCCAAAATTCTGTTCAGGATGAACGCTTTAATATTAGCGTTGAGAAGGAAACAGTTTCATTTGACTTCACTAATGAAGATGAATTAACTTCTGGAATTGAATATTTATCAGCATTACAGATTGCAGATATTGACAACAAGGGAGCTGAGCATGGTTTTAAGATAAAGTTACAATATGCCTCACCTTTATTGGAAATACAGGAGGAATTACAGCAAATACCGGCCATCAAAACTAAATTGTCTAACAATGGTTTAAAACTATCATTCTTCTGCTTTTTTGACAATCATGACTTGTTGCAATTACTTGTTGCAAAAATAAAAGATTCAATTGATCCGCTATTGAATGATAATATGCAGTATGTATTTGAAGAACTGCAAGAAGGCAAACTAAAATATTTTCTAAACTTTAAACAAGAAGAATTTGAGGCTGAAATCAATAGCAAATTTAATTACATAAGAGGTGAGGAAATTTCTTTGTGGGATGATAAAAAGCCTGTCCCTTTCGGGAATATTATAAAGATTAGCTATCCCAATATTGTGATTGAAATGGAATCAATGAGGGATACAATTTGTGTTCCAGATACTTTGACTAAAGTTTGCTGCACTTTAAAGGGCGAAAGGGATAAAATAAAAAGACTATCAAATACAATTGACATTATATTTTCAATTACTAAGCAGAAGATATTAAATGAAAGCCTCCGGGATATATTAGTGGATTCATCAAAGGCCAGAAGTTTCCCTGGTGATATTTTACGTACTGCTGAATACGAAAAAACAATCAATGAAATTGATGCTTCATTGCTTTCGAAAAACATTAATGACCGGCAAAAAGAATCGATTGCAAAGTGCCTATTGGCAAATGACTTTTTTCTAATACAAGGTCCTCCCGGTACTGGAAAATCTACAGCAATTGCGGAGTTGATATGGCAACACATCCGTTCTAATATTTCTGTTAAGAAAGAGCCATATAGGATTCTTGTCACATCAGAGACTAACCTTGCTGTTGATAACGCATTAGATAAACTCCGGGCCCAAACACATTTATTAATTAAACCAATTAGGTTTGGCTCTGATGACAAATTGGATAAAGAAGGAAGAAGATTTTCATTGGAATCCCTCAAACAATGGGTTCTATTTGGCAATAAGGAGTTGACTGAAGATAAATCAGCTACTAATATTTTACAAGACTGGATTACTTTAATCGGTAATAGGGCAAGGAGAAAACAAACCACATTTAACAGCGATTTATCTGAAAAGTGGATAACCTATCTGACAAAGGCAAATGAGCAATTACGGTCGTTATTTTTTAATAACTACATACAAAATGCTAATGTAATAGGAGCAACTTGTAGTTCAATTGGTAAAGAAAATTCAGAACAGAAATTTACAAGATTCTTCTCAGACTATTGCAATGTATTACACACCAAAGAATATGATGCTTTTCGTCATTCTATAAATAAGAACACTATTGCTGCATTAAAGAAAAGAAACATTGAGTTTGATCTTGTTGTACAGGATGAGGCGAGTAAAGCCTCACCTCCTGAATTAGCATTACCATGCCTCTACGGAAAAAAGGCTGTTGTAATTGGCGATCATAGACAGTTGCCTCCAATGGTCGATACTGCTGAGTTTATCGATAATCTTAAAATGATGTCGAAAAAAACGAAAGATGAAAAAAACAGAAGGGAAATCAGTGACCTTATAAGTTATATTAAGAAAAACAAAGAGGAATTTTCAGTATCCCATTTTGAAAAGTTATTTGTTGGAATTGATAAAAACTTAAAGTCCTCATTTAATGTCCAATACAGAATGCATCCAGCGATAAATGAAACTATAAAACAGTTTTATATTGCTGACGGAGGTTTAGAATGTGGTATTCCAGATGAGATAGCCAATTCGGAAGATATGTCACATCCGCTGAATCGCTATCATGGTGTTACAGCCAACAAACAAACACATGTTATTTGGCTTGATGTAGTATCACCGGAAATAAAAAGCGGTACATCCAGAGTTAACTATGGAGAAGTTCAGGCGATTGATTGGCTTTTAAGTTATTTCAAGAAATCACCCGGATATAAAAACTTTGTGGATTATTGGCCATCAG